>JADJFA010000008.1 GCA_016708875.1 Lewinellaceae bacterium | reverse complement strand
CAATCTGACCCTAAAGGCTGGATAGTTGCCCGTGTTTTGAAACCGAATAGTATAAGTCAGTTCAGGCTTATAAAGCACTTCATCGGAACGGAGTATCGCCCGATCAACTTGTTTGTCGTTGGGATCAAATGAGCCAAGAACTATACGCAACAAGGTGTCTATATTGTTTTTTGGGGTTATGTCATCCACAATGGGTGCTTGGGCAATAATGGCAATGGGCGTACTAGGCAGTAATAGTTTTACACGGAGTAAGGCCTGGAAATTACGTTTCTCCAAGGGCTTCAAATCGGCAAATTGCCATGTAAGGAGGTTTGTGCCGTTAAATGAACTGGAGTCAGGGGTGGTAGAAATTAGATCCAGATTCTCATCCAAAACTACTTGGAGCACTCCAGACAATGTATCTGCTCCTACATTGCTGAGCGTAAATACCGTAGCCACCGGTAGCCCGCTCAAGAAATCAGACAAAGGAGTAGCCGTCCCCCTCAAGTCGCTTACAGGAGGATTCCAATAAATCCGAAAACTTAGAGGATTAAGCGAGCTGTCAATCACTCCATAAGCAGGATCGGATGCCAACAAGGGAGAAGGCAACACAGGTCGCAAAGTGTCACCTACGGTCCCGTCCACTAAGGTAAACCGGCCCAGTGAATTGCACATTGCCAATCGCTGACCAGGGTGGGTTTTCAGTACAATATTTGGATATGCACCTTCTGTCGGACCTTGAATACCGTTATTGTTGAGATCGTACCAGACCCGGCCCGAAACTGGATTGCGTAACACATCAATGAATGGACGCTGCCACAGTTTGCCGTTCAGTATATTGGTAAAGTAAATGTATTTGTCCGTAGCCCTGAGGCTGGTGATATCCACGGTGTTCGGGTCGAGATCTCCGGTAAAATCGGACCAGGCATCGGTGCCGCTGACGGATACAAACAAACGGTCTTTACCGCCCAATTCCGGAATAAACAAAAACGAAAGAGTCTTTTACTGTATAATCGTAAATCAGGAAAAAATTCTGCTGAACAGGACTGATCACGTTTTGACTTATACTTTGCCAGTATCCCCCCATCAATCGAACGAATTACTCTGGGATAAAAATTTGCAGCATTCTTAAGGGTGTATAGTATGCCATTGACGGAAGTGAGTTTAAAAGAAGAGCTGCCATCCAGAGAGCCATTGGCCAAAGAGCTCCAGGAAACGCCGCCATTAGTAGACTTTAAATACACTTTAGCATAAGGGTCGCTTACTCCAATCAGCATACTATCCCCATGCGCGCGGAGCAAAGAAAATTCCGTATTGGCCAGAGGTTCCTGATACACCATTTGCCAATGGAATCCGCCATCATCGGATCGAAATACTTTTCCTATTTCCGTTGTAGTTGCAGAAGTAGAAAATAGCGTATTCCCCCATTTGAACCAGTCCCGCTGCCCCCAGACAGTTGCAGTGAATCAGGGGCAGCACTTGGAGTCCACTTGGAGAAGCTGCTGTTTGCCTGAAAAGCCCTGCTCCTCCGTCTGTCTGTGCATAATATTGGTTGTTATATTTCCATAAGGCGGAAAAAGACCCTCAGGATAAGTAGGGACGACCCAGGTAGCACCATCATCAACGGAAAAGTGCTTGTTGTTGGCCATCAGCATATCATTACGCACTGCGACATTTCCAGGGTGATTGCCAAGACCAGTGTTGGAGAGCACCCAGTTCGCGCCCATATCTACTGAGCGCAAAACGCCGCTTCCAGAGGTCATCATCCAAATTCCATTCTGTTCTACCATGGCGCCCCAGGAGAATGGGCTACTGGTAGGGAAAAATTGTTGCCAACTCAGTCCATTGGCCGAACTCCATGTTTTTCCGGTAACAGCACGTGCAAAAAAACGGCCAGCACCATAATCTATATTTTCAAAAACTTCAGGGGTTGAAACAATCTGCCATTGTAGTCCTCCATTCAGGGAAACAGCCGTTGATTTTATCTGGTAATCCTTTTTTGCCATACAAATAATGGTCTGGCCGTTCACTGCCAAACTGTGCGGGGTAAAAGAAGGAATGATGGGCTTGGCCAACCAAGTTTGACCAAAATCGAGCGATTGATAGAGCGAATCTGACTGTTGGGCAGCCCAAATCAGATCGCCTTCTACGGCCACATCCGTTACTTCAGAAGGCAAAGGCGCCTGAACATTTACCCAACTGCCTCCATTCACATCCCGTCTAAGAATACCCGTATTGGCTACCACAAACAGGTAAGGCCCGGCAGTTTCGAAACTGTACACATAATTTTCATTCAAAATTACCGCAGGCGGCATCGCGATTTCTTGCCAACTCACTCCGGAATTCTTGCTTTCCCACAGCCTGTCGTATCCAGACCACCCAACAATATAGAGAATATCATCTTTTATGGCCAATTGGCGAAAACTGGTTGTAACAGGAGTAGTAATTTTTTCCCAATGCAGGCCTTGGTCAGCGCTGCGAAAAAAAACCAATGTCACTCGCCGCGTACAGCATTCCATCATTGCTTTTTTCAATTCTATTTACTGGGGCTGTGCCCCAATTATCAATGATTTTCCATTGAGCGCTAAGGTTCAGGGCAATAGAAAGCACCCCAAAAGCGGTAAAAAGGATCTTTTTCATCTAATAAAAAAATGTGATTATTTGTTAAAAACAGACATTGTTAAACTTCGGAAATGCGCTTACACATTTGCTCAAAAAACTGACTCAGTGGCTCAATTTGCTCTAAAACGATATTTGCCTTTAGGTAAAAAGGCGCTCGTTCCTTCACTTTGTTTTCAATAAAACGCTGGAGATCAACATTGTTCACCAAGTGAAGCAAAGGCCGAATCTCTTTTTCATGGCGTAAACGCTCTGCCAATAGGGTAGAGGGCGTACTCAAATAAATAGTTGTCCCACAAGCATTCATCCATTCCATGTTATCAAAAAAACAAGGCGTTCCACCACCCGTTGCGATAACGGAAGGGGGCGAATCTGCAAGCGTCTGCAAGGTGTCGTGTTCCAATTGTCGAAAGCCAGGCTCGCCATCTTCGGTAAAAATTTCGGCAATGCTTTTCCCTGAACGTGTGGCAATCAGATCATCAAGGTCATGGAAAGGCAAACCCAATTTTTTGGCCAAAACCTGCCCCCAATAGGTTTTGCCGCAGCCCATAAAACCGATGAGAAAGATGTGTTGCCTGGTTTGCATATCATTTGACGCAGAGCCGTTTAAATGCAAAGATAGCCGAGTTACCTTTGTGACCCTTCCACATATTATAACGGAGGAATTCACATGAAAAACATTCAATTTATGAAAGAGACGCTCTTTTTGCTTATAATGACCGCCTTTGCCTGGACTTCCTGTCAAAATGACTCTGGTAGTGCGCAGGAAATTCGCAAAGGTGGCCCTAACAGTGAATTGGTCCGCAATCCAGCCACGGCCAACATGCCATTGGACACCAATCTACTGGCTCGAATTACTTTTGAGCTGGCTGCGTTTGATTTTGGCACCGTAAACGAAGGGGATGTAGTAGCACACACATTCAAATTCACCAACACGGGCAAGGTACCGCTCACGATTTTGAAATGCCGCTCCTCCTGTGGTTGCACGGTGCCTGAGTGGCCGGAAGAGCCGATTCCGCCTGGGGGGACTGGTGAAATCACGGCAAAATTCAATACGGAAGGTAAAACCCTGGAGCAGAAAAAATCCATCACTGTTACGGCGAATACCTATCCAAACGACACAAAGGTGCTTTTAAAGGGAATGGTGAATCCGGTGAAGCGGTAGGACTAATTGGACTTTTCAATGTGAAAAAACGGTGTTTCGGTAACGGGACACCGTTTTTTGATGCTGAAACTGCGGTGAAGCGAAGTCGGGATGAGGGTCTAAAATAAATACACTTTGAAATGCAAAGTTATTTGAAATAATCTTACTTTTGCCGCTCATTTACTGATCTGCACAACAAGAACATCCTACACAACGGCACATGACCCATTTCCGCTTTATCACGGTTGCCCTCGTTGCCACTTTTTTCCTCACAACCGGCTCTGTTACAGCAACCAACCAACAAACGATCAAACCGCCCATTACCATCGTGACCGACAACGCTGGGAGGTCGTGGCCAACAGAAAGTTTGGTGAATATCCTTGTCGGCGGAGCAGGCTGCCTCAGCAACGTCGCCGCTGCACGGAGGGACATTCAAGGCGGTGAATTGCAAAATATAACGAGCGTTCGACGATTATTCCTGGGACTGTACCAATCTGGCGAAACCACAGGGCCGATGGAGAAGGGGAAACCTACCAGTTTCGCAAGAATGTACAACTCGGCGCTGATCCGATCCATAAGATCACATTAGAGGTGAATTGCGATGACGTTGCTCGGGTCTATATCAACAAGCGGCTGGTCAGTGTCGACAAACGCGATGGGAAGTTGAAGGACGGGTACGACGATTGGTTTCTGTTTCGCAGCGTAACTGGCTTCAAGTACAACAGAATCTACACATACGATGTAACGGATTACTTTTTTGCCAATGTCAACAACACGATTCTTGCTGAGGTCGTAAGCCTGGCCTTCGATGGCAACCATGCCTACTTGAGTGCCAAGATTGTGATCGAATTTGCTGCACCGCCGCCGCTCGTGGCAACAACAGTGAAAAGGAAATCGAAAGCTGCCCCCAAGGCAAAAGTCCAAACACCCGCCTCCGCTGAAGCTACGGCAGGTAAAGCGGGTAAACCGACTAAAACCGTCTTCGAAGCGGGTCGAGATCCCGAGATTGAAAAATTGCAGGTTGGCAGCATTCTCGAGCTCGGCCACGTGTACTTCAAGGTCAACGACTACCATCTTGACTCCACGTCATACCGCACCCTCATCGCGCTAGCGATGTTTATGAAACGCCATCCAAGTCTGAAAATCGAAATCGGCGGCCATACCAACCTGCGTCCCAAAGAGGACTTCGCCGCTGAGCTATCGGCAAACCGCGCGCGGTCCGTGATGCGTTACTTAACTGACAACGGCATAGCGGTTGATCGTGTAACATATAAAGGCTACGGAAAATCCCAGCCACAGGTCAATGCTATTTCCAAAGAAGCCGATCGCGCGAACCAGCGGGTGGAGGTGAAGGTTTTGGAAAAATAGGGGATAGGTGGCAGGATAAATTTAATAGCATGTTGCTTTAGTTTTTCATTACATATGCTGAAACCAAATAAAGGGATTGCGAATGCTCCGGGTCTTCACTTTCGCAGATAAACATCAGAGTCGCCCTATTCATATACCTAACATTGGAAATATACATTTTTAATGGTTTTTCCCAAAGTAGAATATTGGGAAATAAAAGGACAAGTTTGCCGGATTTGTTTTCATAAAGATGAAGTTCATAAGGCTTCTGATCCCTGTTTTCATAATGTCTTGTCCTGATCTCCATTTTGTCTGGAGCTTTATCTCCCATAAAATCTATCCGCTTTTCGAACAAGATTATGTCAGAAGCTTTTCCATAATCTTTCAATCTTAAAGGCATAAATTTTTCCGGCTTGACCAAATGGTCGTTTTCGTCCAGCACTTTATCGAGTGACTTTTCCAAGCTGATCGTATCCGTGCGATTTGCATTTTCAAATGAAGCCATGTTGAGCAAGCTGCAATCAACCAGGCCAAGATTTTTATGGTAAATTTTTACAATCGTATCTGCCTTGTTTTCATAAATTAGTGACGGTAGCGGGAAATGCTTTTTTTGAATATAGCAATAGCAAGTGTCTTGCTCTTGCGCAAAAATGCTTGAGGTTAACAGCGTATAAACCAACAAGAGGAAAATTTTCATTGTAATTCTTTAAGTAAACCAACAGATAAAAATAACAAACGGGATTGATCTGGCGACCAATCCCGTTATCTGGGAGGATGAGGGGTCTCGAACCCCCGACCTTCGGAACCACAAACCGACGCTCTAACCAACTGAGCTACAACCTCCATTTTGCTATAAGCGGGTGCAAAGATAGCAGTCCATTATCAAATTACCCAAGTCCTAAACTGAGTAAAATTTTAAAAAGTTTCAGACATGCATTTCCGCAGCCATTTTAGGTTTGGAAGCTGGCTGATGCCACCCGCGTAATTTCTTGAGCAATTTGAAAAGTTTGAGGTTGAGCGACAGATTCGCTGTGAAAAAATGCCCATTGATCGTGAGCCAGTCTTTGTGCCGCTTTATTTCTTTTATGTCCTAAAAAAGCAATTTACGCGCCTTATCAAAGGGCGCCCGCCAGTAAATGCCCCGGTCGGTCATGGCAAAACCCTCTTTACAAGTGCCCTTCAGGGAAAGGTCGCAGATAAAGAAAACCTTCTCTTTCCTTTCTGCAAAAAGATAGTTTTTGCAGGCATTTGTTAGCAAATCTGCACGCATGGAAATAAAATCGAAGTGAAATACTTCCTGCTCCCGCTCAAAATCGAGGAAATCCTGAATCATCAACCAGAGGTCTGTTTTGCCTGGCTGTGCTTTTTCGTACTTCAGGATGGCGGGTGGTAATATCACACCATTTAAGTCAGGGCAATATTGGATGATAAAAAAATCGAGTAATCCCTCAAAAGATCGTCCGATGCGCTGGTCAATTTCAGGCAAACCCTCGCTGCCAAAGCGCTCCCACTGAATGAGAACGTCTTCCCCAATTTGCTCGGCACGTAGTTCGTAAATTTCCCGGAAGCGAGATTGGTAAAACCGTTCTACATAATCGCTGTACTTGTTTACATCGTGTTCCTCCTCCACCCTGCAACGCAAACTCCTGAAAAACAAGGCTTTGACTTGTTCTGTGAGTGTATCCGGGTCGAAATCGAGTGCGTATATCGGCTCGTAACGCCGTTCCTCCACGCCTCTATGCCGACCTTCAAAATGGAAGCCACAATGGTGACAAAACACCGATGCCAGCGGGCTTTGCTCCTCACAAGCCGGGCAAGGTTTCATCCGCTCTGCTACTTTGTCGCCGCAGCGATTGCAGAATTTGGAGCCGGGAATGATGTCAGCTGCGCAATTTGGACAGAGATTCATTGCTGAATTGAATTTGCTTATTTTTTTGGAACAGTCTGTTGGGACTGCAAAAATAAAACAAATTGTGTTTAATAAATATTTTCATGAAACATTTTTTCTAAAAAAAATGTTCATGTTGCTATTCGGCTGAACCAGCAAGTATCTATCAAACCTCAGGGTTGCTTGCGCAACTTCAACAAAAACCGTTCAATTTGTCGCCTATGCCGCAGAATGTGCACGATGGCATGCTCCATAATCTGTTCGACATCATATAATTGTCCCCAACGGACACGCATTTTTTGTTCGGCTTCAAAAGATTCCAACGTAGGTCGCATAGCCGAAAGCCGATCGCACTACATGCGTTAACACGGACTGGATGGATCTGCAATCTGGATCGGTAGTTTCCGCGTCGGCAATAGCAATTAGTTCCTGATCCTGGACCCTGGAAATGACCTTTTTCAAGTCAATAAACGCACGTTCATATTCGTCCAGAATTGCGCCTATTGCACCATTTTCACGGTAGCCTTGAATTGGAACTTGCATAATTTCTCGTTATTTTAGCAATTGCGGAAACTTCGCCTTCATCCGCTCAAGACGCGGGATGGATACGTTGCGAACGTATGGATTTTCCGGGTGATTCCTTTCGTAGTTCTGGTGATAGGCCTCGGCCATATAAAAGACCTTGAAAGGTTCAATGATCACGGCAATTGGCTTGGAGAATTTACCTGATTCATTGAGCTGCTTTTTATACGCCTCGGCTTGAGTACGCTCCGATTCATTACGGTAAAATATCACCGAACGATACGAATCACCGTTGTCGGGGCCTTGTCCATCCACTTGTGTCGGGTCTTGCGAAGCGAAATAGACCTCTAAAAGAGTCTGGTAAGAAATCATAGTTGGGTCATAAAATATCTGCACCGTTTCGGTGTGGCCTGTGGTGTGGGTACATACCTCCTCATAAGTTGGATTTTTAGTACGTCCGCCCGAGTAGCCCGATTCTGCTTCTTTGACTCCTTTCAGGCTTTCAAAAATGGCTTCTACGCACCAGAAGCAGCCGGAGGCAAAGATGGCTGTATCCAGTTTTCCATACACAACTGGTTCAGTAAGAGCAGATTCTGCGTGTTTATTTTCAACGGGTTTGCCTGAAAAGGCGTTGCAGGACGAGAGTAGGGCAGTCGCTGCGAATAGCGAGAACATCAATTTTTTTAACATCGTGTGGTTGGTTTAAGTGTGTAGAATTTCACACAACGTCTCTACGACACAACGTTTTGATTGTCAATGGAATCTGACGTTGTGTCGTAGTGGCGTTGTGTGAAATATTTTTTCAGAAGACGTGTTTCCGAAACGTTCAATTCAAAACAAACAACTTAAACACAGGATCGTTTCGCAATCACTTGTTGCCAGGCGGACAATTCAGCCAACATTTTTGCAAATCAAGTAAGTCTTCATCCCCTTTGTACCGCGCCCAAAGGTCTGGGCGACGATTGCGGGTCCGCTCGAGGCTTTGTTCATGCCGCCACTCACCGATGTTTTTTTCGTGGCCGGAAAGCAGCACTTCTGGCACGGTCATGCCTTCCCATTCAGCAGGCCGGGTGTAAACAGGAGGTGCCAACAAATCGTCTTGAAAACTGTCAAAAAGCGCAGAAGTCTCGTCATTCAGCACACCTGGGAGCAGACGCCCCACGGAATCAACGATTACTGCCGCAGCAAGTTCGCCACCTGACAACACATAGTCGCCGATACTAATCTCAAGCGTCACATATTTCTCGCGGATACGCTCGTCAATGCCCTTGTAATGCCCACAAATGACGAGCAGGTTCTCTTTCATGCTCAATTGGTTACACAGGTTTTGATCGAGCCGCTGGCCATCGGGACTGGTGTAGATAATGGCATCGTATTGGCGTTCGGCGCTGAGTTTTTCAATACATGCAGCAAGAGGTTCGGGTTTCATTACCATGCCTGCTCCGCCGCCAAACTGGTAGTCGTCAACCTGCCGATGTTTGCCCGTAGCATATTCGCGCAGGTTGTGGAGAGAAACTTCCAACAACCCTTTGTCTTTAGCCCGCTGCATGATGGAATGGTTGAGCGGGCTTTCCAAAAGCTCTGGTATTACCGAGATGATATCGAATCGCAACATGGCGGCGAAGGTCGGGAAAATTGGCGATTGGCTAAAGGCCAAAGTCCGGTGTAAAAAAAGCGCGCCGCGCCCTGCAATTGCAGAACGCGGCGCGGCTAATATTGTACTAAATCAAGGATTTAGTTGAAGATGTAGCGGATGCCAAACTGGGCCACCCACACATCAAACTGTGTTTTGCTTTTCACAAAAGAATCCTGGATCAACTCTGGCACACCATTGATGGTTTGCGTAGCCATACGGTAACGTGGCGTACCATCTGCAGTTGTACCAGCAGCCGACAATGGGCGATCTGTAACAAAGTTGTTTCCAAGGCCCCATTCACTATTGAGGAGGTTGGCTGCGTTCAAGATATCAGCGCGAAGTTGGATGGTGTTGCGCTTGCCGCCTATTTTGAGGAAAAATTCCTGAGTTACAGAAACATCAAAACGGTGCAAAATCGGGAACAATACTCCGTTGCGCTCAGTATACTCACCACGACGCTCGCTGAGATAATCGTCTTGTTTAATAAACTTATCGAAGGCTGTAGCCTGTTCTGCCGCGGTGAACGTTTTCATTTGAGTTACACCGGCAGCATCTTTGTAGGAAACCGTAAAATCAACGTAAGTCAAATCGCTTGCATTTTCTGGCACAAACAATAGGTCGTTGTTGGTCACCATGTCGCCATTCATATCACCGGCATAGCTGTAGGAGAAACGGGCAGCATTGATATTGCCCGTAAAACCACGGCGTTCGCCCACGTAACCAAGTGTAACAGCAGTAGCGCCACCAAAATCGCCACCGTATTCAAAGCGGTATCCCAACAAACCCACTGTGCGGCCTGGAGCATCTTGATCTGCAAATGCGAGGTCGAGATCGTTGTTGCCGTTTACAGAACGTGCACTTGTCCAAGACCCACCTGCGATGGAACCTGCACTCATCAGGTCTTTTGCTTGGCTGAAGGTGTGGGCCACCATAGCCGAAAAGCCTTTTTGGTTTGGATACTCCAGTTTCAGGTTGCGGCTCGGTACCAACCTTCATTGGTGGTGGTCATTACTGCTGCACGGAAACGTTGTCGTTGATACGCACCCGGCATTATTGCCTGCATACCTTGGGCGGTTGTCTGGGCCAGCGAAATTGCCGATTGGGTCATTCAAATTGGCATCAAAGTACCTCACGGCATTTACGTTCCGATTGTACATAAGCTCAACAGAAGCAATCAAGGCCGTAAGGAAGTTTATGATCAATACCTAGGTTGTTTTTCCACACTTGTGGGAAGCGATATGCATCGTCCGTCGCTGCGATGTCAAATGTTGAGGGCAGCGTAGGCGTGTCAGGAATAAAGACATTGGTCTGTGGCGTGAATTTGTGCTGAAGTGTGCCTGCGCCAGAAACGTCAATAAAGCCCGTTAACACACCATTATTTCCGATGGTGTTGGATACCCAAACATAAGGTGGCCGACCTGTGAAAATACCTGTTCCACCGCGAATTTGGAGTTTTTTGTTGCCAAGAGCGTCCCAGTTGAAACCTGCACGAGGCTCCCAAAGCACTTTTGGATCAGGTAGTTTGCCTGTCTGCACCTTGTACCCACGGTTGCCATTTCCGTCTGTATAATCTTGTCCATCCACCGTAGGGTTTGCAAGGCCCGTGTCGTCGAAAGAAATGATTCCGGCACGGATGCCATAGGTTAGTTTGAAACGCTTGTTGATTTGAAATTCATCCTGTGCATACAAATCAAACTTGTTGACCTTGAGGGTCTGAAGCGGCGCCTCAGCTCCTTCCAATGCAGAATACCTATATTGGAAACGGTTATATCGTATTGCAGAAGTGTCCACATTGGGGTTCAATAGACCGAAATCAGAGGCTGCATAAAACTGTGCAAGTGAGTCGAATACATAAACACCATTGGAGGCCGGGAAGAACAGGTTGTCAGATTTATACTGTTCGAAGTTTGCCCCAAAAGTGTAGGTGTGTTTGTTTTTGTACACCGAGACGTTATTTGTGAAGTGGAGCGTACCGTAAGCTCAGTTTGTTGTCGGGCGTGAAGGGGTCAAAACCAACGGAAATATAGGTAGCGTTGTCCTTCAAAATGTCAATCGTGGGGAAAAGAGCGCCTTTGTACTGACGGTCTTCGTCCTGAAAATCGTACCCCGCGCTAAAGGTGTTGTGTGGCTGTTGTTGATCTGCGTGTTCAACTCAGCCACAAACGAACGTGTGTTATCCCCAATAAGGTAACCAGCATTTTGGTATGCCATGGCTGTTACCAGCGTACGACGGTTACCCGCTCCTGCAGGAGTTACTGTTGCTGATCAATTGATCAGAAAGCGAATTGTGATGTGTGTAACGAAGTGTCAATTTGTTTTTGTCGTTCACGTTCCAGTCCAGGCGAACCAGGAATTTTTCGCTTTCGGTCAAATTGTCGTAGTCCTCGTATGGGCCTGTTTCGTAGCGGTATTTTTCACGAAGATAGGTGCTCAAGGCATCCAGGTCGCTGGCGAGTACTCGGGTTACGTTTGAACCGCCGTCATCAAGTGGGCTGCCGTCTGCTACCCAGGTGGTTGCAGGAGTTGTCTGCGTCTGCTTTTCGTAGTTGGCGAAGAAGAACAGTTTATTTTTGATAATAGCGCCACCGAGACTTGCACCGAATATTTTTTCATCAAATGCGCCGATATTTGGTTTTACGTCGCCAATTTTAGTGCCGTTGAAAGTGCCGGAGTTGTCGCTTTTACGGAAATTATAAAAGCGGAACCGAAGAACTCGTTTTTACCAGAACGCGTCACGGCGTTCATGCCTGTGCCTACAAAACCGGTTTGGCGCACATCAAAAGGAGCGACGTTTACCTGCAATTCTTCAATGGCATCCAGCGAGATTGCAGTTGAACCCGTACGACCACCTGCTTGTGCATCTGTACCAAGGCCAAAACCGTTATTGAATACCGAACCGTCTATGGTAAAGTTGTTCATACGGCTGTCTTGTCCTCCAAAGGAGCTGCCGTTGCCATTTGGGTTGTACTTTGTAATGCTGTTGATAGAACGAGCGCCCGTGATCGGGATAGAAGCCAACTGTTTCCGATCAAAAGTAGTGGCAGCGCCCGTGCGGTCAGAACTGAAGATGTCGTTGCGATTGGCAAGGATGGTTACTTCATCCAGTACAGAGCCTGCTTCCTGCACTTCGAAATCAACGTTGGCTGCTGTTCCAAGACTGGCGTAAATCCCATCCAGCGTTTGGGATTCATAACCAGTATAGGAAACGGTCACAGAATACGGCCCACCCACGCGCACTGCTGGAAGGGTGTACCGTCCAGAAGCATTGGTAGCAGTACCATATCTAGTATTGGTAGGGGTGTGGGTGGCTACTACCGTGGCTCCGATAAGTGGTTCACCGCTTTTGTCAGATACGATGCCAGAAATGGTAGAGGTAGTCACCTGGGCAAAGAGACTTGTTCCGCACAGGAGCAACGCAAGGATGGCCAGCGTTTTGCCCGTGGAGAACCGTTGTGTAAAGTGGTTCATACAAATAGAAAGGATTTGTGAAAAAAAGGAAAATTCCGACGGCGAAAGTACACCAGCTATGTTAATCCCCGATTAAGTTTTGCCGTTATTTAGCAAAACCCATCCACTCCCTTGACGCTGGGTCATGGAGTTTTATCTACTTTTGGGCCGCTTTCAACGAAGCGTGATTTTAAACCCCCAGACAATCAGGAACTTGGGTATTTTCTTAAAACTCCAAGCATCCTTATCAACAAAAATCAGCCGTCCAAAGTCAAAAATTTCAAACATGAAAAAAACTATCCTGGCACTTGCGCTCTTACTCGGCCTCTTCAATACAGGTCGCACCCAAGTCATCATTACCGAAATCATGTACAACCCACCAGAAAGCGGTAATGATTCGCTGGAATATATCGAGTTGCACAATTTTCACAACTTTCCCACCGACATTTCGGGCTGGACCTTTTTTCCGTTGAACAGCATCGAATATACCTTTCCATCGGGTACAATCATGCCTCCTGGAGGATATCTCATCGTGGCAAAAAGTGCCAGTGCTTTTGAATCGGTTTTTGGCTTTACTCCTACCGTCTGGACTGCCGGAGCACTTAGCAATGGCGGAGAAGTCATTGAACTTCACGATGCAGGTGGTGCAGTTAAAGATCATGTAACGTATTCGAGTATGCTTCCTGGCCACCTATAGAAACTGGGACTGCAGGGCCTTCCATTGTACTTTGTGATTACAATACTGATAACAGCTTGCCAGGAAGCTGGCAAGCGGCCTCAACTGGTACAGGCATAATTATCAATGGCAATGAAGTGAAAGGCAACCCGGGAGCCGCTTCAGGCTGCACCGGCTCAAACCAGATAACGGCAGTGGAAGACTTTGTATCGGCCCCAACTGGGCAGGCAACCTTGTTTAATGTGCAAGGAAATGACTTGATCGTCAATTCGCTCACACTATTTATCATCACTTCACCTCCCACTCAGGGCAGTGCCACTGTGGTTGGAGACCAAATTTCATATCAATCCAATGCTGGGTATTGTGGTCCAGACCAGTTTTCTTACCAAATCTGTGATGCTACAGATTGTTCCGAGGCTTCGGTTACCATTAATGTGAAATGTTACCCACAACGGACCATTGGAGTAGTTACAACGGAACACCCGACCACCGGCAATGCCGATTCGCTCAATGTGAGTTGCGAATTGCAAGGCACCGTTTATGGCGTAAATCTTCGCCCGCTTAACAACAACGTGCCTTCCCTGCTTTTTACCATTATTGATAACAATGGTGACGGAATCGCAGTATCCACCTTGGGCGGCACCTTTGGCTATACTGTGAAGGAAAAAGACATCGTGACTGTACGCGGAAGCATCGCACAATTTAATGGCCAGACGGAAATACGCCCCGATACTATTATTAAAGTTTCGGAGAACAACCCCTTGCTTGCGCCCTTGGCAGCGACAAGTTTGTCGGAAGCAACGGAGTCTAAGTTGATCAAAATCACCAATTTACACCTCGTTGACGCTGCAGAATGGACGACCGGTGCAGGCTCAAGCGGCTTCAACGCACGTGCGGTCTCTGACAATAGCCCGAACGACACAATCCTGATCAGGATTGACCGGGATGTAGAAACCTACAATTTGGCTGCGCCAACTGGTCCATTTGACCTCACTGGACTTGGTGGCCAATTTGATGGCAGCAATCCATTCACGACAGGTTATCAGGTACTGCCACGCTACGATGATGATATTGATCTGATCGTTAGCACTCAGGAAGCAGATTTTGGCGCAGAAGTATCAATATCGCCCAATCCAGCCAGCAGCCTGCTCCTTATCGAAATGAGCAGCACATTTGACCGGGTAACGATTTTGAATGCCAAAGGGCAGGAGATAAAAAACTACTACCAGCCTGACAGTCAACATAAAGTAGATGTGTCGCTCTACAAATCTGGCGTCTATTTTGTCCGCTTTGAAAAAGGCGGCAAGGCGTGGACGACACGTTTTGGTGAAATGAGGGCGAAATTCATTTCGCTCTACTGGCTGTAGGCAGAACTTCATTTCGGCATATCCGATTAGCATTGTGCCGAAATGAATTTCGGCCTACAGCACTTTCACCCAAAACCCGCTTCATGCATGACCTCCTTTTCGCTACGCTGTATCCTCTTTTTTCAACTATTTCCCATTCTGTTATTTTCTCAGCACTCAAAATTGGCTCGCCGCACGGCGCTTCCAGTTGAATTAAAAGAAGTGTCTGGAATGACTCGTTTGCCCAATGGTGATCTTTGGTTGCTGAACGATTCCAAAAACCCCTCTGATCTTTTCAGGTTTGATCCTATTGCAGGAAAACTGTTGGAAGTCAAACGATTGCCTGTTAAAAACTTTGACTGGGAAGACCTCGCCCATGATCCTGCCGGCAACCTTTATATCGGCGATTTTGGCAACAACTACAATAAGCGCCGCAACCTTCGGATATTTCGCTACAACCCTACTACGGGCGTTCTCGATAGCATCCAGTTCCGTTATCCAGACCAAGTGGCGTTTCCTCCCGCCCACGAATCGGATTGGAATTTCAACTGTGAAGCGATGGTTTTCTTTCGAGACAGCCTCCACCTTTTTTCCAAAAACAGCTTCAAAGGAAATTTTTACACCAAACACTACGTAGTGCCAGCAATTCCGAACAGTTCGGGAGAATATGTGGCTGAATTGCGCGACAGTATTCGACTCAAAAACCGTGTGGTAACAGGGGCGGCCATAAGCAGCGATGGGAGCAACTTCGTGCTCACGGGCTATATTATTGGTAAGCGCCTTGGCTTTCTTCCCTACACCCGAGCAAACGCGATGTATTTCAAAGGCTTTTCCGGCAGTCAGTTTTTGAAAGGCAAACAACGCTGGAAACGCCTCCCCAAATGCCTGATTTCCAGACAATTCGAGTCAATAACGCAATGGGAGGACAATGTTTGGATAGCCGCCAATGAAGGCCGAAAGCCGCAGTTTCAGCGTATTTGGAAAGTGAAGAGATAAAAGTTTCAAGTTAAAAGTTACAAGTTAAAAGTCACAAGTTTCAAGTTTAGCACTCAAAAGTTACAAGTTTCTTGTAACTTGTAACTTGTAACTTGTAACTTGTAACTTGTAACTGTAACCCTTTAAAAAGGATAACCCACTGCCAAATTCGGATTAAAATCGTTGGGTTTCATCCCTGAGATCAAGTTGCGAACCCAATAGCCCCCGCCATCTGCATCTGAATAGGGTCTGCGTAGAGGCAAGCCAAAATCAATCCGCAACACAAAATAATCCAAATCCATCCGCAGGCCAAATCCCGTGCCGATAGCGATATTTTTGTAGGAATCCCAGCGCAATTTTGAACCAGGTCGCGCCGGGTCATTCTGAAGCGTCCAGATATTGCCTCCATCCACAAATACCGCGCCTTTGAGCCACAAAAAGAGCGGGAAGCGCAATTCGCCTCCAAACTCAAATCGAAAGTCTGCGGCTTGGTAAAAAGGCTGGGTCTCCAAGGGTTCAGGCTCATTGCTATCGATATCGCGCGGCACATAACCTCCTGGGCCAAGTTCACGGATGCGCCATGCGCGAAGGCTGGCTGGCCCTCCTACAAAAAACTGCTTTACAAAAGGCACTGCCCGCGAATCGCCAAACGGTGCGGCCACTCCGGCGCCAATTCGCAAGGCTCCGGCCACTCCCTGGGTAAAATTGCGCGTATAAACCGCTTCCTGGTCTAATCGAAAGAATTGCGCAAAATCTAAATCTCCAATACGCCAAACGGGTTCGTCTTTCCGTGAAATCAAAGGCCATGCGCGGTTGGCAGCCAGCACTTCAAGTCCGCTTAGTTCGCTGTTGAAACGATAGTTCCAGCGTTCTCCAAAACGGTTGGGGCGAGTGGCGTAGGTGTAGTTGAATGAGCGCAACACCAGTCCGGTAAAAAGTTGGTTGCCAAAACTTCTCCGCAAGAATTCGCCCGGAACCAACAGCGAATCAAAGCGTGGCCGCAGCACATCCAGCCCAATGTGATCCCAATTGTACTGATGTTCGGGGTCAGAACGTACCCGGTAACCAAACGACACATTGGAAAGATGATAGGAATAGAAATTGGTAACGTCCAGATAGTTGTAGTTCATGGAGAGCCTTGCTTCTCCATCAGAGCGTATCCTTTCATAGAAATTTTTGGTCAGCAAGCGTTTTTTACCCAGGTGGATTTTGTTGGCGCCACGCCAAAAACCGAAATAGTCAAAAAAACGAGGGAATAAGAGTTCGTTTTGAAATTTGAACTCCTGTGAAAAAACGATCTTCGGATTGGCAATGTCAAATTCGATGTTGTAGCTAACGCTGCTTTGCAAATTTTCCGCACCCGAAAGGAGGTTTCTGTTTACTAGGAAAAATATTGGGGAAAGTCCCAAGAGTCCATTGCTGATGGAGTTACGGGAGTAGTTGAAGTCCAAATCTCCCCCTGGCGAGAAACGCTTATTGGGCGAGAGACTCACCGACACATTTATCTTGCTGGTCTCCGTACTGTCTTGTACAGGTCTAAGCGACACGAAGCGATAAACCCCCAAAGCGTTGAGGTTGCGCAGCGTTTTGTCAAAATCCGATTGTTTGAACAGGTCGCCTGGGTCGAACAAGATTTTCTTGCGGAGCAGGGAAGGTCTAATCCAAAGTTTGGCCTCTGCGGCAGCAAAATACACACCACTTATGGTCGTATCCCGCCGCATCGAAGAGAAGTTTGGAACCACCCCAGAGAGCACTTCAACTTTTCCGATCGTATAGGTGCGGTGCATGGTGCTGTCATTGAACGGCAGCACTTCAATGGTGACATTGGCTTTTGTATCCGTGCTGTCGCCACCGAATTCGATGTATTGTGGGATAAAATAAGCGTAGCCCCGATTTTTCAAGATCGAGGTGATGCGCAATTTTTCGGAATCGAAAATATGGGCGTCAAGCGGTGTGCCGCGTTTGATGAGCGATTCTCCGGCAGTGGCGTGCAGGATTTGAAGAACCTGCGAATCCCGGCTTGCAAATTGCACATTGTCAACGGTGTAGCGTGGGCCGAGTATGAGTTGGTAGGTGGTTTTGGCTTTCTTTTTACCCACCATTTTAGTGTTGAAACTGGATTCGGCCCGGAAGTAACCCCTTTGCCGCATTTGGTTTTTGAAATTCAGGGCGGTTCGTTGTGCTAAAATTGAGTCATAGACGGCTGGTGGTTCTGCGATGCGCTTGTTGATCCATTTGGCTACATCTGAATTTCGGTTGCGGAATTTGTAGTACAAACTCAATCTTGGGTAGAAAAAATACAAATTCCGTCGGTTAGGCTTTTGGCGGTAAAATGGTGCAAGCTCGTTGGCAAGGGCACTTTTGGCAGAAATGCTGAGCCGTTTTTCGGACTTGATTTTCAGGGTGTTTTTGACCAATAGCCGCTCGCCTTTCTCAGCGTCGAGATGTTTGGTGACGTTGCAGGCAGAAAGCGCAAGGAGCAGTGGCAGTAGCAGTAGGGGCCGCAGGTGGCAGCGAGTCATTTGATGAATTGATTGCCAAATATGTGTAAATCCTTTTTGGAACAAAAACATGGTGGAGTTAAAGCCTGGCGAAGTTTTAAAGCGACAAAAGTCGGTAAAAAAATACAGCTCTGCTGTTTGGCTGAAGTTTGGAGGATGACTTAATGTTATCGTTTTGCGTAAGTACTGTCGTTGGTTCAATCATCTCCTCTATTGAGGAAATCATAGGAAAGCGTTCGATGCACTGCCAACCAGGGTATTGGCAACCAAAGTGCTTTATTGTTTGCCCGCAATCCAGCTGGAATCCGGGTAACCATTACCGCGATATCAAATGCTGTTCGTTTTCCCCAGCCACGCCAGCCCGACATGCTACACGGCATCCATCTGCCGCGGTCATGTAAGAGATAGTTTTCTGTCACGAGACAAGACCTACGTCCCAATCGAGTCATTCCATGGAGTGTTATGGCTTGCGGGTATCTGCCCTGGCCAAGACCTGTTGGCACAATTGCGCCTCCGAGCGCGAAGTTTTTTTCGCGGTTTCCGAAAGAAAAGTTGAGGTAGAACATACTGAAATCGCGGCTTTCATTTTGCTCTTCCTGCTTCGGTATGCTCAAGAAAAAGCCTCCAATATTTGCAATGGTAAAAGGATGATCTGAACTGCCTCCAATCGGAATTCGACGGTGTCCAGACACCCAAACAGGCATATAACTTTCACCGAGCAGCAGGGTAGGGATGAGGCCAAAGGTAAAGCTATTGCCTCTTGGAGTGGTTTTCTGATATTGCCATGCGGCCAGTAAACCATTTTGATAAATGGCTTTTTTGGGAGGCGGGCTGTATGCAGACGGAGAAAGAAAAAACCAGTGCGTATGCGGATTTGGATGATAAGCAATGCCTTGTTGGGCATTGATATCCGCAACAAAACAAAGAAGTATGAGCCAGCAGCCACCTTTCAAAGGCATGGGTAAGGGTGTTTTTATCCGATGGCGAAAAGGGGGCAGCTCGGGTTGCCCTGTGCTTTGATTATGCATTGCAAATCATTGGGTTACATTTGCTGGCCAATAGCCGTGCAACGGTGCGCTTCCATTAATATGCTCTCTCACAATCAGCAAAAGCACCTACGCTCCCTCAGCGTAAAAAAATACCGCCAGCAGCACGGACAGTTCCTCGTGGAAGGCGAGAAAATGGTGGCCGAACTGCTCGGGCAGTCCCGAATCGGCGTGTCGGCTATTTTTGCACTGGAGTCCTGGATCGCGCAAAATGATCGTTTTTTGCGACCATTTTCTGAGAAAGTCAATGTTGTTACGGAAGCCGAACTCGCCAAAATTTCGACTTTGACCACACCCAACAAGGTACTGGCAGTCGCAATCATGCCACTTGATACTTGCAACTTTGAACTTGCAACTTTAGGACCCTGCTTTTACCTCGATGGCATCCAGGACCCGGGTAACATGGGTAGCATACTCCGCGTGGCCGATTGGTTTGGATTCCCTGCAGTATTTTGCTCGCCCGATTGTGTTGATGTTTTTAGCCCAAAAGTGGTGCAGGCAAGCATGGGTGCGATTTTCCGGGTGCAAAGTTGGGAAATTGAATTGGCCGAACTTTTGGCAGCTTCGCCTAATATTCCTGTGACAGGGGCTGTGCTTGATGGTGAAAATATTTTTGAGGCAGTGCTTTCTACAAACGGTTTGTTGGTCATCGGCAACGAAGGACGCGGCATATCTTCTCAAACAGAAAGCATGCTCACACACCGGATCAGCATCCCACGGCATCCGGCTGGCAGAGCGGAGTCACTGAACGCGGCTGTGGCGGCTGGGATTTTGGCAGCGGCGTTTCGTCGTTGATAGTGTGCGTCCTGTAAAACTTTCCGGTTCGCTCATCAGTTTATCATTCCATCACTTCATCATTCTATATACTTTCGCCCATTCAATTTTTCAGAAGTTGTTTGAGTTGTTCCGTTGCAGTCAAAAAGAGCAGTTTTTCGATTCAGGCAATTCGTTTTTTGAAATTCATAGTCGGGCTCTGGGTTGAAAAAAAGGAGAGGCATGGATCGAAAAGATGCCTTTTTGGCGCAACAGGAATAACTCAAACAACTTCTTAAACCAAAACATTCAAACTTAAATCTTGCAACTATGACAGACATCCGTAAATACTTGCCCCTCATCCTCATCGGCCTTGTGGTCGTATTGAGTATTAGCATGTGCAATACATACAACAAACTTGGCCCAATGGAAGAAGGCATTAAGGCCCAATGGTCGGAAGTGGAAAACCAATACCAACGCCGCATGGCCCTTATGGATCAGGCAGTTGCGACAGTGAAAGCCGGTGCAAACTACGAACGCGGAACACTGGAGGCAGTGGTTCAGGCACGTGCTGCAGCAACTCAGGTAAAGGTGGATGCAAACAACCTTTCGCCAGAAGCCATTCAGAAATTTGAACAAAGTCAAAACGCCCTTGCTAGTTCGATGAAGAGCCTTTTATTGGTTGTAGAGCAATACCCAAATCTAAAGGCAAATCAGGGCTTTTTGGATTTGCAAACCCAGATTGAAGGTACAGAAAATCGAATTGCCCTCGCTCGGCGAAATTTTAATGAGGCCGTAAATGCTTTCAACGCCTATATCCGCCGATTCCCAACCAACCTGCTGGCAGGTGTTTTTGGCTTTTCACCAAAAGGATATTTTCAGGCGGAAACTGGCGCAGAAAAAACACCCGATCTCGATCAAAAATTCGGGCAATAATTTCAGCCTCTGTAAACTCTGAAGTATGCTTTTCACCAAAGAAGAAGAAGCCCGGATCGTCTCGGCCATCCGGGGCGCTGAGCGCGACACGAGCGGCGAAATTCGCCTGTTTGTAGAAGAATTTTGTATGCGCGACTCCCCAGTAGAGCGTGCCGCGGAAGTTTTTCAACTTTTTGGGATGTATAACACCAAAGAGCGCAATGCTGTGTTGATCTACCTTGCCGAAAAAAGCCACCATTTCGCTATTTGGGGGGATGCCGGTATTCATGAGCGTGTAGGCTTCCAATTTTGGGAAGCAGAAAAGAAACTTTTGCAAGAACATTTTAAGCGTGATGAAGCAGTAGACGGGCTGTGCAAAGCCATTCATCTTATGGGTGCACGTTTAAGTGAACATTTCCCCGCCAATGAAAATGACAACGACAATGAACTTCCTGATGAGATTATTTATGGTTGAGAGCACAGGCCTCATGCCTACGCCCACCCCTGTGTTAAAACATGGGTGGGTGAAACTGCTCCCTCCTTCGCCAAGGCTATGGCGGGTGAAACTGCTCCCTCCTTCGCCAAGGCTATGGCGGGTGAAACTGCTACTGCTGCCTTTTTGTGCAATAGCACAGGGGGATGCGAACCTGTTCCCGGAAAAGCCGGAGCCAGCCGTTTATGTACACGATTATTCTGGTTGGCTCCAGCCGTCCCAGAAAAATGCGCTGGAACAAAAACTGCGTAGCTATTGGGACAGCACTTCCACGCAGATTGTTGTGATGATTCGCCCGGATATTGGCGATTACGACAAGGCGAGTTATGCCTTCGAACTGGGCAATCGATGGGGTATTGGGCGCAAAGACAAAGACAATGGTGTGGTGATGCTCATCAAAAGCGAGGCGCCCAATAGGGGGATTTTTATAGCCACGGGTTATGGCGCTGAGGGGGCATTGCCAGACATTACAGCGGGACAGATTATCCGAAACACGATGGGCCCTTATTTCAGGGAACAGCAGTATTATGAAGGAATAAATGCTGGCTTGGATAACATTATCGCTGCGCTGGAAGGTGAATTTCAAAGTGAACCAAGCCAAAAGGCGGGTAAAGGGGTGTCAATTCTGGTGCTCTTGTTTATCGCGCTGATTTTTTTCCTGATTTTTGGCGGTATCGTGTACAAACTCAGGAACATCGGCCAAATGATCACGCACGACGGCCGATCCAAAAAGAAACGCGACCGAGATGACGACAATTTTGGGGGTGGTTGGTGGATGGGGGGAGGCAGTTTTGGCGGCGGTAGCTCAGGTGGCGGAGGCAGTAGTTGGGGCGGAGGAGGAAGCTTGGTGGCGGCTCCTTTGGTGGGGGAGGCGCGGGCGGTGATTGGTAAATGGTGACCCTCCTTCGCTTTCACTCGCCTTAGCCTTCAGCGGCGGCGAGACGCTACGGCGGGTAAATTGGTTTATTGGTGACTGGTTTTAATCAAATTATTTCTTCGAAAACGGCCTCCATTGGAGCCGGAAATAGCCGAGCCATAACCTCTAGTCTCGTGCTGTGCATTTGCCGGAATCCCTCCATGATTTTCTCGAGCATTGGGCCGTCAACCAATTTTTGTACTCCTTCAAGTGTGGAAAAACGCTCGTCATCGCCCAATTTGAAAGTTTGCTCGTAAAGCAAGGTCTCGAACTTCACTGAAGTGCGCCCATCATTTTTGAATACCGAGATTTTGAGGCTAGGGTGTTCTATGTTGCCTATGATGCGCATAGTGTATGAGTTGAATTGCAATAAAAATTTCACGCAACGCCGCTACGCCGCAATGTGTTGATAGTTACTGCGTTGTGTCGTAGCGGCGTTGCGTGAAACAATTTTACATTGTTATTTAATATTCCAGCCTAAGCACTTTTTTCTCCTCCAAATAAGTCCCTTTAACGAGATGCACCACCGATTTGGCGCCTTCTTCCGTTGTCAGCGTTTGTCCATCTTTTAACTGTGTGCCATACTTGACTACTGACATCGCAGCGTCGTATAGCGCGGAATGAACCTCTCCTTCTGTGGACTTTGAATTTACAATTTCCATCTCAGGCAGACCAAATTCCGTAAGCCCATACGTGAATCCATTGCCATCTCCAGGCCTTCCAAAATAGACCCAGCAATAAAGCGGTATGGTTTGATTTTGCACCATATTGCGTGCAGCAGCAGTGTAATATCCACTTGAAAGAAGCAGGTATTGTCCGTCAAGGAATATCCCTGGAGCACGTGTAATTTCGAGTACTGCAGCGGCTGTTTGGGTAAAAATCTTGTGCAGATCCAAACTGCGGTTGCCTGGCCCTATGACCGAGATAACTACCTGTGCTTGATGTTTAGACGTTTCCTCGGTAGCGTTGTTCCAGAGCCAGGAAAGTCGCGCGGCGGCACCAATATCGTCTGGGGCGCCTGGGTATTCTAAGTAAGCAATCATCACCGTTGTCCCACCACTTGCAGTGAAAACCAATGTTTTTTCACCAATATTGATGGAATCGGCTTTCAATTTCCAGGTAGATTTCAATGCGCCTAACAAGGCTTTGCTATCTGGGGCTTTCTTTTCGTTGAGCAGTACTGTGCCACTCACTACCAATTGTTCCGCAGGTTTTTGTGCAAAAAGTAGTCCTTGGAAAACCACTAAAGCAAATAAGAAAACTAAGCGGGTAAAAGGCCTGGGATATTTTATCATAAGTTGATTCGCAAATTAAAAATTGAGGCCAAAGAACGGAACTCTTGGCTAAATATTGGGATCAACTAACGATATTACTTTTCGCGCTTAACCATTTCTATTTGCCTTTTTGTGCCATTTTTGAGGCATTGCACCAGCTTGCTCGAACTAATTGGAGCATCTAATGTTCTTTCTTGAAGAATGATTTAAGTTTGGTTTTCATATTATTTTGCCAAGGGATTCCTTATAATATATTTTCAACAAAAGAAAAAATTTCCTAAAAACCTTTTGTGGACAAATGGCAAGTTCCTAAATTTGAACCCTGAAATAAATCCCAAGCCCAATATCGGCATTGCCTAGTGGCTTAAATGTGTGTACGTCCAAGTCCACAGTCTGTTGTTTACGCAACAGATACCCTAAAATCTTGCTGACATTTTTTTCCAAAAACTGATTAACCGTTTAGCTGTGATTTACAAGATAAAACTAAAAAATGCGGAGGAGACCGTTCTCCTCGATGACCGCGTATATGAATGGATCAAATCTGATCCATATCTAAGCAAAATTGACATTCTCAACAACCTTCGGATGCACTCCAGTGGCTGTGTTGTTTTCCAAAAAACCTGGAAAAAGGCCGAAGGGGGTTTCAAAACCGAAACGATTTACCTCCATAAATTGATTGCCGAAAAATTCCTGACCGACGACAAGACCAAGGTGCAACGTCTTGTAGGCGCCAAAAATGGCGACAAGCTCGATTGCCGTCTGGAGAACATTGTATACCGGTCGCGTGCTACTGCCAGCAGAATGCGCAAAACCAGCAGCAATACTGGCTTCACAGGTGTTTATAGGGAACATCGGCGGTTTAGGGCGGTCATTTCGCTCAATGGCAAAGCCAAGCACATCGGGATGTTTGATACTGCAGAGGAAGCCGCCGCAGCCTACAATAAAGTTTCGAGAGAACACTTTGGGGAGGAAGGTAAGATCAATAAGGTCAAGGGATGGTGATGTTCGGATATTTGAATATTGAAAAATATTCTTTAATATCCAAATATATCAATATCCTCTACTTCAATGCATCCTATCACCCCTTGGAACCATATTTTTCATAATATCCGCTTCAAAAGCCAGACACGCTTTCCATCGTGTCTGGGCCTTTTCTCTTCCAAAATACAATTCTGCCAGATCGAGAAAAAGGCGATAATGGCCAGCCTCGGCTACCATGAATTTGTGGTACCATCCCCGCAAATCTTCCTCTGAACAGTGCAAAGAAAGCAGCCTGAATCGCTCGCAGCTGCGTGCCTCGATCATGGCGCAAATCAGCAATTTATCGAGCAGCGCAAGTTCGCGTGGCTGTCCTTTGTCCTGAAAACCAAGAAGTTGGTTCACATATTCGTCCTTTCGTTGGCGACCAAGTTGTAGTCCTCGTTTTTTTAATTCAGCCAACACCATCCGAAAATGTCCCCATTCCTCGGTAACAATGGGCGCGACTTCCTCCACCAATTCAATTCGATCAGGATACGCTTGAATGAGTGAAATGCAGGAAGTGGCCGCCTTCTGCTCGCAATAGGCATGGTCGGTGAGGATTTCACTGAGATCAATCTCCGCCAGATTCACCCAACGAGGGTCGGTAGGAAGTTGGAGGCCTAGTTTTGTGAGTTGCAGCAGTTGTTCACACAACGCCACACGCCACGTTTTAGTAACCCAACGCTGGCACAGGTTTATTTACCGCGTAAAAATACGCACCAGGTCATCTTCGACTTGAAATTGTTCCTTGATAATTACGTTGGCAGGAAGCTGCGGCGCTGGCACTCCTTCGTCCAAACGTTGTTTGTTTTGGATTACACGGATTTCGTCCCAATCTCCAGATTCCAAAAATTGGTTCAACAGATTTGCGCCGCCTTCTAACAGGAGGATTGCGCGGTCTGCGATTTTTAAGGCCTCTAAAATATTCGGGATCAATATTCTATCTCCTGAGGAGATAAATTTGGTGTTGGAAAAACTTTTGCCTTTCATGGAGTTCCCATATACCCAAGTCTCTGCGGAGTCGTCGAAAAAGTGATGGCTTGGTGGGATTTTTCCTTTCGTATCCAACACAATTCTGAGCGGCTTTTCTCCAAAATAATGCCGAACGTCCAGTCGAGGATCATCAAGCAATGCGGTATTGCTTCCAACAAGAATTGCATCGCACTCCGCCCTCCAGCGGTGCACTAGCCGCAAGGCTGTAGATCCGGAAATGGCTGTGCGTGCATCCTTTTTTCCTAAAAAACCGTCGGCTGTTTGAGCCCATTTTAAAACCACGTGTGGTCGATTTTCCGTTATCCAGGTAAAAAAACTGCGATTGAGCCAGCTGCCTTGTTCTTCCAAAACACCTTGCTTTATTTCAACGCCTGCCTTTTGCAACCTTGCCAATCCTTTTCCCGCAACGAGCGGATTTGGGTCGGTATTGGACACCACCACCCTGGGTATTTTTTGCTCCAAAATCAAATCTGTACAAGGTGGCGTTTTTCCAAAATGAGCGCAAGGCTCCAGATTGCAAAATAGGGTAGAGTAGGGGATAAGATACTGGTTTTCAGGCGAAACGGCGCGTACGCAATTTACTTCTGCATGCGCTTCTCCCCATCGTTGATGAAAACCCTCCCCAATGATTTTTCCTTCGTGAACCAGCACTGCGCCCACCAGTGGGTTGGGCGAAACGCTACCCAAGCCGAGGCGGGCGAGATCAAAACATCGTTGGATGAAAAGTTCATCGTTCATTGTTCAGCGTTTCCAACAGGCTTTCCATTACTTGCTGCAACCTTTTGGCCTCTTCACTTGCCTTTTGGGCGAAATCTTGACCAGAGGAGGCATAGAGAATACTACGCGAAGCATTGATGAGCAGGCCGCAGTCTTTATTCATTCCGTGCTCGCAAATCGCCGCCAAATCACCACCTTGTGCGCCCACACCGGGAACAAGCAGAAAATGGTCGGGAGCGATTTCGCGGACACGAATAAAAGCTTCGGGGTGGGTTGCGCCGATGACGAACATTAGGTTTTCCGGGCTGCCCCAGTTTTGGCTGCGGTGCAACACCTTTTCCCAAAGTGTTTCACGGGAATCCTCGAGCCAGTCGCGTTGAAAATCATGGCTACCGGGATTGGAGGTAAGCGCCAAAAGGATGGCCCATTTGCCCTCAAACCCCAAAAAAGGTCCAACGCTGTCTTCGCCCATATAAGGCGCAACGGTGACGGCATCGCAGCCAAGTTGATTGAAAAAGGCTTCGGCATACATTCTACTGGTGTTTCCGATGTCGCCCCGTTTTGCATCGGCTATGATAAAGTGTTGCTTGCCAATGTATTCAATCGTGCGAGCCAGAGACTGCCAACCTTTGGGGCCGAGGGCTTCGTAGAAAGCAATATTGGGTTTGTAGGCCACACACAAATCACGGGTCGCATCAATGATTTGGCGATTGAACTCAAAAACGGGATCCTCTGAATCGAGTAAATGCGGTGGAATTTTGGCCAGTTCGGTATCCAGGCCAACGCATAAGAAGGATTTTTTGCGGAATATTTCGGAAACGAGGGTGGAACGGTTCATGGCGCGAAGGTAGGGAGAATGTAGTAGCAGTTTTACCCGCCGAAGCTTTAGCGAAGGTGGGGGCAGTGGTAGTTGGCAGGTTTACCCACCTTTCCTTTATTGTAGGCGGCCACCATTTTTCCTTCTAAAAAAATAAAACTGCTCGAAACGTGTTTGGGCATTCGTTTACTTTGTTTGAAACTTATTGAAATCCAATTTTATGCAAAAACTTCTCTTGCTTCTCCTGGTCATTACTGCCTTCCAATCGGCCGCTTTTGCGCAGGAAACACCAAATCCTGAACCAATCACCGAAGGCACCATTCGCTATCTGGTAACGCACAACTGGACCAAAAAGATGGAGGCGCTTACCTACATGAGCAAACAGCGCAAAGAACGCGCTGCCTACATGTGGGGAAGCCGTTCAGAATGGCGCGTGTACACCCTGTTGCATTTCAACCCAAACCAAACAAAATATCTTGATTCTGAGGAACGTGCCGAACCCGACGATGAGGGTTATTCCTGGCGCAAGGAGACATTTTTCACCACCCGCAATTTTGCCGAAAATACAATCCATGATGCGTTTGTGATGCAAGGCAAAACTTATTTGGTGCAGGATTCTCTCCGTTGTCAGGACTGGAAAATCCTGAATGATCTGAAGGAGGTAGCCGGACATCTTTGCATGAACGCCAGTTGGGAAGATACGCTCAAGGAGCAAAAAATAATTGTCTGGTTTGCGCTTGATATTCCGCATAGCGGTGGCCCGGAGCGACTTTGCGGGCTTCCTGGCTTAATTCTGGAAGCAGATGTGAACAATGGCGCCATGGTTGTTTCCGCCGACCGTATCCAGGCTAAAAAACTGACCACAGAACTTGCGCTTCCCAAAAAACTCAAGGGTAAAAAATCAACCGAAGCCGAATATCGCACAGCGCTCAAAAAGGTTATTGATGACAAGATTAAAGAGGAACAACCTTATTTTTGGGATATTCGGTACTGATTTCCTCGGATAAATTTCACGCAACGTATATTTCACACAACGCAACAACGACACAACGTTTAGAAACTCTATTTCTATAAATGGCTCGTTTGTGTCGTTGTGGCGTTGTGTGAAATATCACAGCCTTTTTCCGACCTTTGTACCCAATCATTGGGGTGTTCGCCTGATTGTCTCTTAACAAACAGCGCGGACTGAGATTACACCCATCGAACTTGCCCAAGTAATTTTGGGTAAGGAACTGAGACGGGGTAGTGGCATCACTACGCTTCCGAAGCCCCTTCGGTAGGCGGATGTTTCACTCATTTCAAAGTTATTAATGTTCCAATTTGTTGTTTCGCGCACCTCGAATCAGAGGAAGCCTCTATTGAACCCCCTCGGTTCAATTTGTGCTGTATTGCTATTCTCCCTCCAACTTTCAGCGCAATCGGATACTACCAATCACCAATTTACCGCGCCGCCATGGCTGGCGTAAAGGAAGGAGTAAACCAGTCACCAATTAACCAATCACCAATCACCCTTTTACCAGAAATGGTCGTGCAGGCCACACGCACAGATAGCAAAAGCCCCGTGCCGCACTCCAATTTTACCGCCGAAAAAATCGGCAAACAATACCACGCACAGGACATTCCGTACCTGCTTTCTGCCGTGCCTTCATTGGTGGAAACGTCTGATGGAGGAGTTGGGACAGGCTATACCGGATTGCGCATTCGAGGCAGTGACCCTACTCGTATTAATGTGACTATCAATGGTTTACCCTTAATGATGCTGAGAGTCAGGGCGTTTTTTGGGTAGATTTGCCGGATTTGGCCGCTAGTGCCTCGGAGATACAGGTGCAACGTGGTGTGGGCACAAGTACCAATGGAGCGGGGGCTTTTGGCGCAAGTGTGAACCTGGATCTTTCCAAAATAGAAACGGAGCGCTTTGCTACTTTGACCAACACGCTTGGGTCGTTTGGGACGCGCAAGCACTCGTTGCTGGTCGGAACTGGAATTCTGGGTGGAAAAGTGGCCTTCACGGCCCGGGTATCGGGCATATATTCCGACGGCTACGTGGATCGAGCCACTGCGAATATGGAGGCAATCCATCTCAGTGGGTCATACCTTGATGACCACCAATCCGCCCAGTTTCACCTGCTTTCCGGCAAGGAGATTACGTACCAGGCCTGGAACGGTCTTCCAGCGCAATATCTTGAAAATGAAAGCCTTAGAACCTTCAACACGGCTGGAACTGAACGCCCTGGCTCTGCCTACCCTAATGAAGTGGACAACTACACGCAACGCCATTTTTTAGGGCATTACAAGCGCGTACTCTCGCCTAAATTGCATTTGCAACTCAATGGCCATTACACAACAGGCTTCGGTTTTTTTGAGCAATACAAGGCCGACCAGAACATTTCTGAGTACGGTCTTCCCCTTGGTTTTCAAATAGATACCATAATCCCTCCGATGGATTTAGTACGCCGGCGCTGGCTGGACAATGACTTTTACGGCGGGACATTTGCGTTACGTTGGTTGCCTGAATTTAACTGGAAACCAACGTTTTTACTCGGGGGAGGCTGGAGTCAATATGAGGGCAAACACTTCGGTGAGGTGATTTGGGCGGAGTATTTCACCGGAGCACCCAATGATTTTCGGTACTATGAAAACACCGCAAAAAAACGCGATGCGAATGTTTTTCTCAAAATAGAAACATCTCCTTCACAGCATTTTTCCACTTTTTTAGACTTGCAAATTCGAAGTGTACGCTATGTTTTTCTTGGTTTTGACAATGAATTAAACAACGTGCAGCAAACAGCGGTAATGGACTTTTTTAATCCAAAAATCGGTGCAACGTATTCATTTTCAAATACCTGGCTGGCATATTCCTTTTTAGGGATTGGGCATCGTGAGCCAAATCGGGATGACTTTACCCAAAGCACTCCAGCCAGTCGTCCGCGCGCCGAACGTATGCTCGACCTCGAAACTGGTCTTCGCCGGAATGGTGAAAAATGGACGGCCTCTGCCAACTTTTTTTGGATGCGCTACCGCGACCAACTAGTGCTGGATGGACGCATCAACGATGTGGGCGCATACATCCGCTCCAATGTTCCGGACAGTTGGCGCAGCGGTTTTGAAATAGAAGCCACTGGCCAGATTGGGCCGTTACTCACGCTAGCAGGAAGTGCTGCATTCAGTCAAAACAAAATAAGATCATTCACAGAATACCGCGACAATTGGGATAATGGTGGGCAAGAAGCCATCATACACCGCAATACTGATTTGGCTTTTTCTCCTAATTTTATAGCAAGAGGGGAGATGACATTTAAACCTCGGTGGCCTAAAAAGGCATCCGAGGTATCCGCTACACTCGTCGGTAAATACGTCTCCCAACAATTTTTGGACAATACCTCCAATGCCCAGACTTCCTTGCCCGGATACTTTGTCAGTGATTTGCGTTTGAACTATGATCTGACACAAGTGATTGGTAAACAACTCAATGTGATCATTTCGCTCAACAATATTTTTGATGAAAAATATGCCTCCAATGGCTGGGCGTATAGATATATCTCGGCGGGTTATGATGCGCGTCCAGACAATGCCTATACCCGTTCCGAGGGAGGCGATGTGTACCATCAGGCCGGATTTTTTCCGCAGGCAGGGCGGCATTGGATGGCGACACTTAGGGTAGGTTTTTAACAGTTTTTTACCAGATCACGTAGTAACACCTGTTGCATTCCATCGTTCTTGGACAAACAAATCACTCTTAATTATGCGTTACACTCTTTTCATTCTCTCCATTTTTAGCTTATTTATTGCTTCCTCTTGTCAACGCGAATCGTCTGCCGACGTGAATCAAGACAGGATTTTTACCCACTACGAACTTTTTTACAATGCCAACACAGACATAACCTATGTCCGTGCCTGGTTTCGGTTTGGAAGCATTACGGGTACACTACTAGAACTGGCTTCCCAGTGAAGTGAGTTTTGAGGGCACCAAATTGCCCTTCAACAAATTGCTGTCTTATTACGAAATACAATACGCTGGCTTGAAGCCCTCTGGCACTTTCCATTGGGAAGACACGGAGGGTAAAGCGTTTGACAATGAAGTGACGATCAACACTATAGACTTTGGTGTTATGCCAGATTCGATTGTTCGTACGGCTGCGCTTACCATCCCATGGACGGGCAATGCGCTTGGTGCGGATGAGGTGGTGGGTACCTGGATCAATGGCGAAAACGAGGGCGATGCACAGGCCGCAATTACCATCGAAACGGGTGCTACAGCCCTTATTGTTCCATTGAACAAGATCGAAAAAGTGGGGGCAGGCCCAGGGAAGATTTATCTCGAACGGCGTTTTTCGCCAGCGCTAATGGAAGCAACGGGAGCGGGCGGATACGGAGCGGGGGTGTATCGTGCGAAGTCGAAGGATGTGATTTTTAAATAGTCGGACAAAATTATTTCACACAACGCCACGATGACACAACTCTTTGATAATGAATAAGGTTAAAACGTTGTGTCGTTGTGTCGTTGTGTGAAACTTGGCTATCAGCCCTTGTTTTTCTTTTTCTTCCCCAAAATATCCTTCTCTTTTCTGCCATCCAATATTGGCTCAGGGAATGGCACGTCTTTTTGCTTGTCGTCAAAAACCTTGTCGACATATTTCCAGCGCCCTTTTTCGAATTTATATCCATCGTAACTTCCATCGGGTACGCTGGTCGTTCCTCGCCCATAAGGGCTGGCCAGGGGGATAAGATGGTCGAAAAGAACCATTTTGTATTGCTCGTCCCAATTCATTTTTACAATAGCATCTGCAGAATACTGCACATAGATGCGGGATTTGGGCAGTTCCTCCTCTTGTTCAAAAACAGGCGCTCCAAAAATCGGGACTCCCTCCTTGTCGAAGTTCAAGACATCCAGCAACTTCCTTTTTTCAAAAAACTCAAAAGCATCGTATCCAAACAATAGGTATTTGCGGCCTTGACGGGTATCAAATTGCCGGAGATTGTAGTACAATGCCCCATACCATCGGTCGGCGGGAAGTTGTTCCTGAGCTGGGAAATAGTCTAACTCAAAACTTCGGTCAATGAGTGGGTGCAATTTCAGTTTCCGCTCGTTCATTTGAATGGTTCCGTAATAGCGGTAGGTAGAATCATTGACAAAAAGTTGCCAGGTAAATATGCGAAAACTACTGTCAGGCGGGGTCAAAATGGATACACTGCGCAGCTGTTCGAAGGGAAATTTGAAGGAGTTCTCGATTTTCAAGGCCCGCACGAGCGTTGTGATGAAGACCCGGCAGGCCGCAAAACGTTCTGCTTCGATTGAATCATTTACTATGGCATAACCCAGCACACCCAGCGTGTCTTCGAGGCCCTGCAACATCTGGATCGCTTCTTCCGTAGGCTGGCCAGCAGGTTCAACCTTTGGCTTTTTTTGTGCAGAAAGTGCCAAAGGAATAAAAAAGAAAAGGGAAGCAAACAGTTTGATTTTGAAAGACATAGGTGTGAATGGAGACAATGAGAAACCCGCCTTCGCGCTTCGCGCTATGGCGGGTAAAAATGTGGTTAATGAAAAACCCGCCTTCGCGCTTCGCGTTATGACGGGTAAAAATGTGGTTAATGAAAAACCCGCCTTCGCGCTTCGCGCTATGGCGGGTAAAACGGAGTCTGGTTTTAAAAATTGTTACTTCCGGGTCAGGTTTTGAACACGGGTTTCATAGGCCATATTTTTACCCGGGGTTGTGTCCGGTCTGTTGCAACATCAAACTTGACATAATTTTAACCACAAAAGGCACAAAAGGACACAAAAGACCGTATCGCGATACTTTTGTGTCCTTTTGTGCCTTTTGTGGTTAAAATTAGGGTAAAATCTACCACCAATCGTTTTTCTTCAATTTGTTCTCGTACCCACGCACGTTGTAAGATACGCTGAGCATGAAATACCGCGCCAAGGTGGGAGCCGTGGAATTAATGACGAAGTTTTGCGAGCCGCTTTGCTGGATGTTTAGGCGTTGATTGAGCAGATCAAAGGCTGCGAGCCGAAGTTCGATTCGGTTGTTTTTGCCAAAAAGCCGGCGCAGCGAAGCATTCCAGATAGCAGTACTTTGGTCGAATCCGAAGCGTTCGTTCTGGAACAAGTTATAGTTGAAATTGCTTTCCAAAAACATTTTGTCCCAAAATTGCCATTTGATCGAAGCGTCTGAGCCGTAGCTCCGGATTTTCTGGTTTTGCTCACTTTGTACAGAATAACTAATATTATTGATTCGGGCATTGCCGCTAAGCCCGGCTATGAGTTTTGGCGTTGGTGTGTAGTTGAAGCCCAGGCGCAGGTTGTAATTCTGATTAAAGGTCTCGTTTTCCTCGCCATTTATAAACGAAGGCGAACGATTGACATAAATGCTAGGGTTGAAATTGAAAGTGAGTTTGGTTTTGATGATTGGGATGTTAGACCATACATAAGTGTTTAGACTTCGGCCGCCAGACACGTTTTCAGGTCTTGTGGTGGTACGAGCACCGAGGGAGTCAAGGAACTCAATCGTCTGACTGTAAACGATTTGGCTGTCATAAAGATCATAATCAACTCCAACACCAAAGTTTGCCATCGTGCCAGAATTCCAATAGTGTATGTTTGCTCCAATGCTGTGTGAACGCTGAGGTTGCAGGTCCGGATTGCCTTCCCTGCGGTAGAGCGGGTTAGTGACTATGGGCACTGGCTGAAGATCACTGAACTGCGGCTCTGTCACGCTGTAACTGTAATTGCTGCTAATCCACATATCGTTTGGCAGTTGGTATTCCAACTCAATATTAGGGATAAGGTTGAAATACTTTTGAGTCAATGGATCAGCCAAGGGAGGCAAGCCTTTGTCCACCGAATATGCGCCGCCGAGTTGGAGATGTTGGGCGGCAAGGCCGGCGGAGGCATTCAGTCCATTGTTGGAATACCGGACACTAGAGCCTATACGGGCATACTGCACTTCTTGTTCGTAATAAATGCTGAGGCTGTCAATGCGCTGATTGTTGTTTTCCGGATCGCCTGTGGGGCGGTTCACCTCGTTCTCGGTTTGGCTAAAGTTGACAAAGGTTTCTGAAAACCATTTTTTGGCAAGCGGTTCGGTAAAGAGTGCGCTCGATTTCAATTGACTTGTGTGGTTGGTGTTGGAATTAAACAGCCGGATTTGGGTAATTCCCCCTGTACCTAGGAATTGGTTGCTGGAAGACAGGGTTTCTGAGCCGTCAGATTGGCTGTCGTTATAACCCGCACTAAGCGCAAACGAGCGACCTTTTTTCTTAAAACGGTGGCGATAAATGGCTGAACCCAGGACCCGCCAGGCATCTAACTGGCTTCCATTTTCAAGTGTCAGGCTATTTGTCTCTACGCGCGATTCGTCCGAAAAAATCTGATTTTCAAGGGTCGCTGAATTGGAGTTGCTAAAACGACTTTCTAATTTCAGGATAATCAAATCGCTTGAGTCAATATCGTAGTTCAGCCGTGTGCTTATGCTGTGACTGCCACGAAAATCTGCTTTGGCCAAGGTTTCATCATTGAAAAAAGTGGTGTCGGGCAAAAAGCTCTGGCGGTCGGTGGATTGTTCAAGATCTAGGCTGGTTTCCTTGTAGAAGTAACTGGCGTTGAACTTTACTTTTTTATGGTCATAATTGTAGTTGGCGCCACCTCCATAATTCGTCGTAAACCCGCGCCCATCGAAGTTGTTGAAAGGGGAATCGTCGCCGCCGCCACCGATCATATAGAAACGCCGACCTCCGCCAAAGCCAAAATCCCCATTATCATGATCGCCAAAGGTGTTTTGTCCCTTGAATTCGCCATAATCTTCCCAGTTCACCCCAGTTTGGTTGATGTTGTTGCCAAATCCAATGAATGAGAGTTGTTCTTTTTTGTTGAAACGGTTGAAACTCCCACGTCCGGCCCAGCGCTCTTCGGTACCTACCGCGGCAGTAAGTTTGCCAAACGAGCCTTTTTTGTACTCCTCTTTGAGTTCGAGGTTCATCGCCTTTTCTTTTTTACCGTCGTCAACGCCCGTCAGTTTGGACTGTTCGGAGGATTCGTTGTACACCTGAACTTTTGAAATGGTCTCTGCGCCCAGGTTTTTGGTTGCTGCCTTGGGATCATCGCCAAAAAAGGTTTTTCCGTCCACGTACACCCGTTTCACGTCCCTGCCCTGGGCTTTAATATTACCATCTGCGTCCACGTCAATACCCGGTAGCCGCCGCAGCAAATCTTCCACAGTAGAGCCAGGGGGCACTTTGAAAGAGGATGCATCATATTCGATCGTGTCGCCTCGGATGCTTAGAGTTGCCTTTGCTGCGCGTACCACTACTTCAAGCAATTCTGAGGTAATAGGCTTGATTTTCAGTGTACCAACGTCGTTTGTTTCCGTCGCTGAAGCGGGCAAATATTGCTGTAAAGGCAAGTGCCCAACATAGGATACCTTGAGCAAATACGGGGTGTTTTTTACGTTTTTGAAGGAAAATTCGCCATCATTACCGCTTCTGGTAAAATTTACGAGCGTGGAGTCCTTGGGGTTCAGGAGCATCACAGTGGCGAATACCGTGACTTCACCCATGGTGTCTGAAACCATGCCTTTGATGGTGACACGCGAGGGATTTTGGCCAAAAAGAGAAAGGGAAAGAAAAAGTTGGGTTAAGATAAATAGGGAAGACAGGTGAATTTTCATGAGTAGTAGATGCGTTTTGAAATTTGAGCGGGCGAATAACGTACGTTTTGTCATTGCATTGTCAGCAAAAAGACTGGTGATCGGGATTAGGGTTGCTTCAACAAAAGTTTTAAAGAAAAAGCGAACTTTGCAGAGACAAATAAGTACCATGCACGACATTGAACCTCATTTCCGTTGGCGCGATTTTTACACTGCCGAAGCGGACGAACGCTCGCCTTTCTTTGGCCGCACGTATAGTGAATTCGACTTCACAAATAGCCTGTACAACTTCTACATTCACCCTCAGTGGGATGCTTTCGGATCCTCAACTTTGTATGGAAAAATACTTTTTGTGGACTATGACGAAGGTTTTGCACTCATCGAATTGATGGGCGAATGGAATGACACGCTGCACAACGACATCATGTTCCTGAAACGCAACGTGGCCGACCCATTGATGAGCCAGGGCATTTCAAAATTTGTGTTTTTTTGTGAAAACGTCCTCAATTTCCATGCTTCACCCGATGACGACTACTACGCCGAATGGGCAGAAGAAGTACACGAAGAAGGCGGCTGGATTGTTTTTTTGAACACCCGAAAGCACGTTGAAGAAGAAATGCACGACGCCAAAATGCAACTTTACACCCATTTTGGGGAAGAATACAATGATATTTTGTGGCGCACGCAAAAGCCGCTCGTTGTGTATCAAATTATTGACGCGATGGTGTTGGGAATGATCCGAAGACTGGGTGATTAGCCAAAGCCTTCAAGATCCAAAGTATCTCAATATCCAAATTTCTTAATTTCTCAACACCCATGGCAGAAGAACGAAACTTCGTAGAACTCCGATCCGAGGAAGTGCAGGAAATACTCGGCACACCGCCCAGTTGGCTTGTTCGCTGGGGTACGGTGGTGGTATTGCTGGGTTTTGGGCTGTTGCTCGGCGCGGCTTGGTTTGTGCGCTACCCGGATGTAGTGGCGAGCGATAAACTGAGCATCACCACGGCCAATCCTCCTGTGGAAGTGGTGGCGCGAACCAATGGAAAGGTCATGTTATTGCTTGTTGATGATAATGATTCGGTGGCTGAAAAACAAGCCTTGGCTGTTTTACAAAATACCGCTCAATACAGCGATGTGCGCCGCCTGGATTTGCTCGTAAAGGAATGGCAGAACCTGTCCGGCGATGCTTTGCGCGAACTTCAATATCCGGAAAACCTCGTCTTGGGTGAGTTGCAATCAGATTACGCTTTGTTCGTGCGAGATTTGGAGGATTTCAAGTTTGGGAAAGAGAACCGTAGCAGTTCCGTGCAGTCCAATATTGGCTCTATTCAGATGCAAATCAATCAATTAGAGCAAAGTATAGCCTTTGAGCAAAAGGCTTTGAAACGCAGCAAGGATGATTTGAAAATCGCGGAAGGTTTTTATGAACGGCAAAAAAAGTTATTACAAGATGGCATCATTTCTGAAAAACAACTGGACGATGAACGCCTAAAGATTTCAAATCTTGAAAATGAGCGCGACCGCCACGAGACCAATATTTTGGAAACTTCCCGCCAAATTATCAGTCTGAAAAACAACATCAAATCAGCCAATTTCGGCCAGGAAGAAAATGCCACTACGTCCTCTACACGCCTTTTCGCAAGCCTTAACGCACTGCGTAGCAGCATTGACAAATGGACCCAGAATTATGTGCTCAGTGCACCCATTAAGGGTACAGCGGTGTTCAATGGCCTCACACTCCAACAATTTGTACGCGATGGGGACGCGGTGCTGACCATCGTGCCACAGGGCCAGGACCAGATTGTTGGACGGTTGCAACTGGCGGTTGAAAAAAGCGGGAAAGTCACTGAAGGACTACCCGTGCTTATGAAATTGGACAATTATCCATATCAGGAGTTTGGGACAATTTCAGGGAGGGTCAAATCAAAATCCGTAGTGCCGAAAAACCGCGAATACACGATAATAATAGACAGCATTCAGGTGATAAATGACACCAAATTGGTGACCAGTATCAAAAAAGAAATCCTTTTTGAACAGCAACTACTTGGCACCGCCGAAATCATAACAGACGATAAAGGCTTTTTGGAGCGGGTTTTGGAGCAGATGACTTCTGGGTTTAAGCGATAAAACAAAGCAATTCATAGCGTATTAAACACTTAGGCACAATAGGACACATAGCGTTTAAAATCAGTACTATGTGTCCTATTGTGCCTATTGTGTTTAATCCAACTGGAGTGGTTCAATTGCTTAAATCCTAAGCCGCCTCCATTGCTTCTTCATTGACAAATGATTCAGCTATTTCAGTTAATTTCACATCTGCGCCCATCTCTTCACTTAGTGTTTTTTGCAGTAAATCAGCCGCCTGGTCTTCGCCCAAAGTTTTAGCAAAAGAAAGCAGGGTGCCATACGTTGCAATTTCGTAGTGCTCTACTTTTTGTGCTGCTAAAATGATTCCGGCATCCCGAACCATTCCTTTTTCTGTGCTTTTCATGATTTCTTCTGCTTCCTTGACCAAGCCAGCCATGGCCTCGCATTTTTTAGCCTCTACCTTTTCTTTTACCAGCGAAAAAACTTCTTCCAAACGTGTTATTTGTGCTTTGGTCTCCTCAAGGTGACCCGTAAGTGCTGTAACAAGTTCTTTCGAAGTTGCATTTTTGCCATTTCTGGGATTGCTTTAATAAGCGCGTTTTCTGCCCAATAAATATCTTTCAACTCATTTACAAACAACGCACGCAGTCCTTGCGCTACGTCTGTTTTTGACTTTGCTGCGTGTCCATTGCTTTGATTTTCCGCGTCAGAATGCGTTTTTTTCATCGAATCTCTATTTTCCATGTTGCTCTTTTTATTTGTGAAATCGGTTTCACGATGCAAAGGTGAGTGCTTTGTCCATGGGTGCTGTTACATAATTTGCGCAAAAAATTACAGGATTCCTACTTGTTTTTGAACAAGGTACGCTTCTATTTCAGTCTTTCCCTTGAGCCATTCTTTTCGTAAACACCTCTACCATCGCCGTATGTTTGCATCAAGCAAATCACACTGCAAATAATAAATGCTTCGTCGCAATTTCTTCAAAACCACTGGTTTAGCCGCATTAGCTACCGGGTTTCCTCAATTAAAGGCCATAGCTGAAAATTCTGAAAACAGCCCCGAGCGCTCGGGACTCAAACCCGCCCGTTTGCGTGAAGGCGCGACCATTGCACTTATCGCACCATGCAGTCCACCTTCTGAGGAAAAACTGACCAAGGGGATTGCGAATCTAACAAAATTTGGCTTCAATATCGTGGAAGGGAAAAGCCTTCGCGCGCGCAATGGCTACCTTGCTGGCACTGATGTAGAACGTTTGGCCGACCTGCATTGGGCATTCCAAAACCCTGAAATAGAGGCTGTTTGGTGCATTCGCGGCGGTTACGGAGCCTCGCGCTTATTGCCAAACATTGATTACGATCTCATCCGCAAACACCCCAAACCACTTATCGGGTACAGCGATGTTACCGCTTTACATATCGCCATTCACCAGCGCACGGGGCTGGTTACTTTTCACGGACCAGTGGCAGCCTCGGAATATCCAGACGACACCCTACAACACTTTCGTTCCGTATTGGTGCAACCGATCGCGCCTTATGAAATTGCGGCATCAACGGAGGCCACGGCTTTTGAATCTCCAGAATACCAACCGTTTGTGATAAGCCCTGGTCAAGCTACGGGTGCACTGACAGGGGGCAATTTGGCTTTGCTCTCCGCGTTGGCGGGAACTCCATTTGCGCCCGTTTTCAAGAAAAAAATCGTGTTCATCGAAGATGTGGGCGAGCAGCCTTACCGCATCGACCGGATGCTGACGCAATTGTTGCAAGCCACGGATTTGGCTAAGGCCGCTGGCATTGCACTGGGCGTTTTCAATGATTGTCAGCCTAAACCGGACAGTCCCTCGCTCTCACTACCGGATGCGCTGAGAGATCGTTTGGGCGGACTCGGTATTCCAGTGATGTATGGACTCCCTTTCGGCCACGTGAACCAGCAGGCGACGTTTCCATACGGGATAAAAGCGAAATTGGATGCGGATAGGATGGTGCTGACGATTTTGGAAGAAGCGGTTGTATAACATGGACTCATCAATCGTCAATCAAAACTAATTGGATCAAAAATCGGGATGAACCATGTTCATAGTTCATAGTTACCATACCTGCCCCGGATACGTCCGCTGAATGTGCTGCATTTCTGCGAGCAAAAAGCCCAGATGTTCAGAGTGTTTCCCTTGTTTTCCACCGCTTTGCATCCAGGCATTGCTCGGCATTGTGAGCGTGGCTTCTTCTAAGACTTCTGCCACCTTTTTCTCCCATAAATCTTTGATTTTCAATAAATCAGGAGCAATGCCTTGCTCGGCCATTTCGATGTCTAATGCATCAGGGGTGGTTAGTTCACCTGTAAATGGCCATAGTGTGTCTACGGCTACCTGCATTTTTTGCTTGCTCAATTCGGTGCCGTCGCCAAGCCGGACGACCCATTCTGAAGAAAAACGAAGGTGGTAGGTGGCCTCTTTAAGGGCTTTTTCGGCAATATCGGCCAAACGCTGGTCGGCACTTTGTCGCAGGGCCTTCAGTTGGTAAAAATTGAAAACATCGAAGAAAAACTGCCTAACAATGGTCTGACCAAAATCGCCATTGGGGCGTTCGACAAGCAAGCAATTGAGAAATTGAGGCGCATCGCGGAAGTAGGCAAGATCGTCTTCAGAACGGCCTTTACCCTCTATTTCACCAGCATACGTCAGGTACATTCGGGTTTGGCCCAGCAGGTCGAGCGCGATATTGGTCAATGCAATGTCCTGCTCCAACACAGGGCCGTGGCCGCACCATTCACTGAGGCGCTGGGAAAGAATAAGCGTGTTGTCGCCAAGACGGAGGAGATATTCGAGCATGGTGTTGAGATATTGGGATATTAATTGGGACGGCAAAAGTACATGCTCTGTCTTCCGCTTAATAACAAATGGCACACGGATTTGACGGATTAAACGGATTGACACAGATTTTTTTGATCTGTTTTTATCCTTTAAATCCGTCAAATCCGTGTGCCATTTGTTGCCGCAAAGAGCATTTGCAAGTTTTACCTTTGCCTTTGAATAATTTTCAACACAATGAAAATCAAGGAAAAAGAATCCATCGGTTACCTGAAATACGAACTCAAAACGTTCGAGAAACTTCCCGTCAAAATCTGGAACGAACCCTTGGAAGCCTCTCGCCACGTCGCCAAGAGCATTGCACTGGCCATCCATCAAAAGCAGCAGGATGGCGAACAAATCGTACTAGGGCTTGCTACTGGGAGCACTCCGATCAAAGTGTACGAAGAACTCGTGTGGCTGCACAAGGAGGAGGGACTGAGTTTTCAAAACGTGGTCACTTTCAACCTCGACGAGTATTATCCCATGTCGAAAGAAGCACGGCAGAGTTACTGGCGTTTCATGCACGAGTACTTTTTTGACCACATTGATATCCTTCCCGAAAACATCCACATCCCTGACGGCACCGTGCCGATGGAGGCGGTAACAGCCTATTGCGAACGTTATGAAAAACTGATTGATCTTGCTGGAGGCATTGATATTCAGATACTTGGAATCGGTCGTACAGGGCATATTGGCTTCAATGAGCCTGGCGCCTGGGAGACATCTCCCACCCGAATGGTGCGGCTCGACCACCTCACACGACACGATGCAGCCAAGGATTTTCAAAGCGAAGACGACGTGCCTTACCGCGCTATCACGATGGGGGTAGGCAGCATTTTCAAAGCCCGTACGGTGTACCTGCTTGCTTTTGGGCAACACAAAGCCCACATAATTCAACAAGCCATCGAAGGAGAAATTACGCATTCCGTGCCAGCTTCTTTTTGCAAAAACACCCTAATACAAGGGTCATATTGGACAAAGCCGCAGCAGAAGAATTGACCAAAATGAAGTCACCCTGGCTGGCTGGCGCTTGCAATTGGACCGACGATTTGATCTGCAAGGCGGTGGTTTGGCTTGCTCAAAAAACCGGGAAAGCCATCTTAAAACTCACAGACGAAGACTACAACGAACACGGTTTGAGCGAACTCCTCATCGAAGAAGCCAATTCCTATGAGCTCAACATCCGCATTTTCAACCGGTTACAGCGCACCATCACGGGTTGGCCAGGCGGCAAGCCGAATGCGGATGATTCGCACCGACCCGAACGCGCCAAACCTGCCCGCAAGCGTGTCATCCTGTTCAGCCCGCACCCGGACGACGACGTGATTTCAATGGGCGGCACCTTTCAACGCCTGGTGGATCAAGGCCACGAAGTTCATGTAGCGTATCAAACTTCCGGCAATATTGCGGTGCATGATTTTGACGCGCTGCGCTATGCGGAATTCATGCTTGAATTTGAAGAAACCCAAAAAATTTTGACAGAAGGAAACCGACAACTTTACCAGAAAGTCATCCAGTTTTTGCAACAAAAAGGCAGTGCAGAACTCGATATTCCTGAAGTACGGAGCATCAAGGCACTCATTCGGCGGGGTGAAGCACGGGGCGGAGCAAGGTTCACCGGGCTTGCAGACGAGCATATCCATTTCCTTGATATGCCTTTTTACGAGACGGGAGCAAGGCGTAAAATGCCCCTTGGCGAGGCTGATATCCAGATCATTACAGAACTATTGGAGCGTGTAAAACCCCATCAAGTGTATGCTGCGGGCGATTTGGCCGACCCGCATGGTACCCACCGCGTTTGTCTGGACGCGATTTTTGAATCATTCCGGCAATTGGAAAACCAGGACTGGATGAAAGATTGCTGGCTTTGGCTGTATCGCGGCGCCTGGCACGAATGGGCGGTACACGAAATTGAAATGGCCGTGCCGATGAGTCCGCAGCAATTGCGCAAAAAACGTCAGGCTATATTCATGCACCAAAGCCAAAAGGACCGCCCGCCTTTTCCGGGTGACGACAACCGCGAATTCTGGCAGCGCGCTGAAGACAGAAACCGGGAGACGGCCCAGATGTACCGGGCGCTGGGTTTGGCGGAGTATGAGGCGATGGAGGCGTTTGTGAGGTGGAAGGGATAGGGCTGAAATTATCAATTGTTAATAAACCAGGTATAGCCTATTCCTATTGTTATCATGCTGCCTTTTATTGGGGCTGTCATGGGAAACAATTTATTACAAAGATTAAAATGAAGTACATGATAATTATCATTCGAAGTATCACCGAAAAACCAGTTAGCACGTAAAGCAAAACCATAGGTTAGGCCAACATCTCCAATACCTAAACCAGAGTCATTATTATCCCTTTCAACAGGACGGTACCAACTCGGGGCAGCCTGAAAAGTGGGAAAAATTTCTAGTTGTTTGTTTTCAAAAAAATAAATTCTGTAACTCAATTTCACGCCAACTTCATTGAAACTCAATCGGCGACCAGACTGCCATATAGTATTTCGTCGCTCAAAAGGCTGTTCAGCCCAAAGTCGAATCCAAGTGGAATAAATACCAAGGCCGAGTTGGTCATCATCATAATCATCGTCCAGAAAATGGAAATCAATAGAAGCCCCATGCCCATCGTTCAAGTATTTTCCGAGTGTGCCCAATGAAAATGCCTTTTCATAAGAAAATGCCAATATTATCCCAGCGTCATATCCTTGATAATCAAACCTATTCGTTGAAACTGATGCGTCGGAATTAAAGCTTACCGGAAGTTTAACTTGACTGCGCACTATTTTCCCTCCTTTCATTGCAGGCTGCCATTTGGGCATCAAGCTGATGATACGATGGACTTCTATCGCTATTAATGAATCAGTTGATCCCTCAAGAACAATATTACTCACAGCACCATCTTTTTCAATTACAAACGAAACTAGGGAAGGGGCATATACAATTGATCTTGCTCTGTTTTTGAGAATAGAACGCGTTATACTCTTTGAAATGCTCTTGTTGGCCTACTCTGTTAGTTTGACAACTCCACCCGGAAACTGAGGTAGTTCATCTACCTTAGTCCACAAGGTGTCAATTGTCTGCCCTGGAGATTTTTCTGATCCCAATAAAAAGACCAGAAAAATCAGACAGCAAAAGCGTATTCTGGCGGTTGTTTGTAAGTGTACCATACTGAATGTAAAATAATAATAACCTTATTATTGCGCCAACTTTTTACTAATAGCCGCACGAAAACCAGCATTCGGAGATTTATGATTATGATCCAAGTGATCTCTCTTTGCTAGCTCGGGAAATCGAGATCGTTCTGAAAAATTGCTCCCCCTATTAATACGTAGTTCTAAGGGTGGTAATTATTTACATTTATACTCATTTGATAACTGGCATTTTTGGGATTTATTGGAACATAAATATCCCAACAATACTCAGCAACGTTCCCGCTCATATCGTACAAACCCAGTGTATTGGGCTTTAGGCTACCAACGGGTTGCGTTGTTGTTGTTCTTCCTTTTCCCAGGCAACCTCATATGGATTTCTGCTTCCGGGTATCGTTTTGTTCTAGATTTTGGCCGCCCCGAGCCGCATATTCCCATTCTGTTTCAGTGGGCAAGCGATAACCATCAGATTTTTTCGAATATTTACTACAGTGATTTTTTGGAGTTTGGTTGCACGGTACTGTCTCTAAATTCGTAATATGGCTCTTTTCCATTTGAGTACTTAGCCAGTTCAGGTGTTTGATGGCATCGAGCCAAGACACCTCAGCAACGGGTGTTTCTCCCAAATTTTGCGAATAACCAATTTTATTTCGTGCAGCATATACAGCATATTGTCTATTGGTGATTTCTGTTCTCCCTAGTCCAAAACTGTTTTACTGCTTCATAGTGTAAGGGCGCATCCTCATCTATTTTGCCGTCTCTATCCAAATCTGCCCCCATCAAAAAAAGGCCCTTTTCTACGTGAATCATTTCGGGGTAGTATCGAAGTGTCAGGGTATCGAAAAAGCCAGAATTCCAACCTTTAAGTAGTTCAGTTATGCTGCCACGGTTGGCATGGATACTTCCTTGCCCTGCCATGCTCAATAGTTCTGCTGCTTTCTCAAATTGGCCAGATTCAGAATAAAAATAGAGTAGTTCGGAAATGAAACGTCGTGCATTTTCTCTCCCACCTGGTATATTGTGAATAGTTTGACATATAATAAACGCAGAATCGTAAGCCATTTTTTGCAAATACCGTTTGCCTTGGAGGAGCATACTGGCGATTTTTTCTGTGTTTGCGCTTTTTAATTCTTCAAACTTCTGCTGAATTTCTGCTGCTAATTTGTCTGCTCTTTCTTTTTCATCTTCTGCTTTTTTCTTCGCTTTTTCAGCATCTGCCAATGCATCCTCCAGATCTTTCTTGGCCTCCTCCAATCCCTTTTTAGCCAAGACTTCCTGGTTTTTGCCCTCAAAGCCGCCTCCGTCGCTGCCCTAGCCTGTTCCTCTTTTTTTTGCGCATCTGATCGCTGCTGATCAATCCCATCCATAGAAGCATCCATTTGGCGGTCTATGTGGGCAAGGTCTGCCAATTTACAGCCCCGCGCTGCCCGATATTTTTCATAGGCATTTCGATAATCTTGATCCTTGAACGCTTTTTCAGCCTCCTCCATAAGTTGCTGGTAGCGAGCGCCACAATTGGTCTGGGCAGATACAGCACCAAGGAATAAAAGCATGATCGAAAGGGCGAGAATTCGCTTCATGGCATGGTTATTTTCGTTCTTTTTGGATTTGGATTTTAAAGGAATCGAGCATTACCCTCAACTCTTTCTGCCGCACAACAATGGAATCCATTTCTACCAAAGTGCTGTCGGCCAAATCATAATACCCGACGGATACAAAGTTGGTGGCATCCTGTTTTTTGGCTTTAAATTCAAGCAAATCGCGTGCAGCTTGTTCTATGGTCAATTTTCTGAGTGCCTCTCTTGCTTTATCGCGTTCCCCAATTGCCCAAACAGCCAGCAAAACCGCCCCAAACATGAGCAGCATGGCGCCAACTGCCGTAAAAACAGCCCGCCTTGTGCGTTTGGCTGCCTTGTTACGTTCTTCTTCACGGCGGCGGGCCTCCCGGCTTCGGGTAATGGGAGCGATAAGCGTGTCGTGGCTGATTTCGTAATTGAATGTGCCAATGTTATTGGCTTCTCTGCGCAACAGATAAGTTGTTTCGAGTTTTTGGAGGAGGTTGTGGTCAACGCCATGATTGCCGTATATCTGCACCAATTCGCCAGGGTCTTTGCTCAAGCGGCGGGCCTCGCCAGTTGCTTCGTTTACATACAACAGCCCATCTTCTATGACCACCCGTGCGGCGTATTTTTCAGCCTCGTTCAGTTCGGAAAGTTTGTCCTTGTAATAATCTTCAAAAACAGTGTCGAAATTTGGTAAATCATCCGGGTAAATATCGGGCTGGTCATCGCCGTCACGATCAGAAATGACCCCATTTTTGACTTGTTTTTCAAGGTTTTGGCATACTACCTGAAGTTGAAAGGCCTCAATCCGGCCACTTTTTTCATCCGCAAGTTTGGCAACGATATCGTTCAGTGCGCCATCTGTGAAAGTAAAAGAGGGGGTAGAAAAATCCCCGTCTTCGGCGGGAAGTAATGCCGGGCGCACAATGGCGGAACGGGCCTGTTTTTCGTCGAGAGCCTTGAGTTCATAACGTTTGTGCAGGATGGCCGGCAGCTTGAGTTTCATACTGTCGAGCAAACTAAGCCGGTCGGCCCGGATAGAAAAAATCACCTTCAGTTCAAATGGTTTCGCCAAGAACCTTCGCTGCTCAAAGCTGAGTTTTCCGGTCACCACATTGCGGATATTCTGTGGAGTTGTTTCGTAAAGGGCCTCGGCCAAGCTCGCAGCAAAGGCTTCCTGTTCAGACACTGGGTAAGTGAAAAATTCCTCAAATTGGTCAAAAACCATCAAAAACCTTCCCGCATCTGCTTGCTGACGGCGTTTGCATTGAAGCCACAAGGATTTTTTTTCAGGGAAAAGCGTTCCTAAAAAGTCTGCTTCTTTGTTCAATGCGGCCTCTTTTTCAAGCGTGTTGAGCGCTGCTTGTAAAGGCGGTAAAGATTTGCCTGCGAGATAACTGCCAAACCTAACTTCAATGGGCTGGAACTGGCCTTTGGACTCGGCCGCAAACTCCGTGAATAAAGGAATAATGCCTGCTTTTAGCAGGGAGCTTTTGCCATATCCGGATTTGCCGAACAGGACGAGCAAGTTTTCGAGCAACACAAGGTCGTAGAGGTCGGCAATATCGCGTGCGCGGCCAAAAAACAGGTGCCGCTCTTTGGTCTCAAAGGGCCTGACACCGGGATAACGCAGGTTGATCATTCGGGTAGGTTTTTGAGTTGTTCGAGGACTCCGTTCAACACCTTGTTATAGCGGTTTTCGAGCGTGCGGTTGTCTTCAACGCCTTTTTGAGTTTCTTTTTTCCAGTTGACATACCAATTGCTCAGGAGTGTCAGCATGTCGCGGTCTTCGGGGTCTGCAACCAATTTCGGCAAGGTGTCAAGCGCTTGTTCCAGTTCACCGCGTTCCAGCATTCGCCTGATGGAGGCTTTTGTAAGCGGTTCATTATCAGAGACTTGCTCGGCTTGGCCCGCCTTCCAGCGCTTGTTTAATTCTGTCAAAAACTCCAAGCCGGTAATGGTTTCTTTTTCTACCTTTTCATGCAAGGTTTCGCCAAGGAACTGCATGTTGTAGCGTTTCAGCAGGAAATGGTGCGCGTCAGCATCGCCCATTTGGGTATTCAAGGCAATTTGCGTTGGAGAATTGCCGTCGTTGAGCAATCGCAACAAAAGCTGCGTGTACCATTTATCAAACTGAAATCCTATAAAAAGGAAAGATTTCGCCACCCTCAGTCGGCTTCTGACATTGTCTGGTAATCCGACCGGCCCCAGCACTGTCTTCATGAAACTAAACAGGTCGTCATAATCCAGCAACATAGAAGCGTCTTCCTCAAATTGCCCGCACAGGTTGTAAACCAAAGGGGTTTGCCCACTCCAGTCCAGAATTTTCTGGTTGTCATTACTGCCAGCATGGTGATTGAAATAACCCTCGAAATGGGGCGCTTCTCCGTATGCCTTCGCCAGAAGGTTATCGGGATTAACAGATATGACTAAAGGGAATGGTATGCCGGCTATCTCCTTGAATACGGAGTCCTTCGGCTTCAAGTTGTGGTAATACTGACTTGCGCTCCGCTGTACCTCTGTTTTGGAGGTTGGGTTTTTAAATAAAAAAAGCGCCTCCTTCTCATAAAAATGCTCAATATCGTCCTTGTTTTGGCGCTGAAGGAATTCACGAAGGTGACGTTGGAGGCCAATACCTTCTATCTGGACGATCTCTGGGCCTACCATCAAAACGCATCCTTTGCGTTGTATGTCAAAAAGAAGTTTGCCGAATAAATTATCCCAATCCGGGCTATTAAATTTGGACATCTGAGTTTAGGGTTACTGATTTGAACATATAACAATCAAGAGACGAAAGATTGCAAGATCGGCCAAAGGTAGAAATCCAAAAAATACATTACATAATTTTTTTACAATGCTGATATTGGCGGGGGAATCACATTCTTACCACGTTACCCATAGTCATGCACTTCTTTACCCGACTAACCCAATGGGAATACCACCCCTGGTGGCTGGCAAACATCCCGGTTTACGGATTTTGGCTCTGGTTTGCGGCGCGGGCGCGGCATTTGATTTTCTTCTCCAACGTAAATCCCGCCATTCCACTTGGCGGCGCTATGGGCGAGTCAAAATGGGATATTTTGAAATTGCTGCCGAAAGAGATCGTGCCTAAAACCATTCCTGTCGAACCCGCGCAAGACTTTGCTAAAGTGCTGATTGCGCTCGAACGCGCTGAAATTGGTTTCCCACTTATTGCCAAACCCGATGTAGGCGAGCGAGGTTTTCTGGTCAAAAAGATTGATAATCAGGAAGATCTGCGTGAATATCTCTCGCGATGGCCCGTAAAATTTATTCTTCAGGAATTTCTTTCGATGCCTGTGGAAGCCTCGGTGCTTTACCATGTTTTTCCAGGCGAGGGTGGGGCGTTTGGCATCAGCTCTGTTTGCTTGAAGGAATTCCTTTCTGTGCTTGGCGACGGTATTTTAAACATCCGCCAACTTATGGCACAAAATGCCCGCTCGGCTTTTCAAATAGAGCGTTTCGAACGCGAGTTCCCGGAGGTTTTGGAAAAAATTCCGGCTGCGGGAGAAACCGTTTTACTCGAGCCTATTGGGAATCATTCGCGTGGCACCAAGTTTTTGAACGGAAACCACCTGATTACGCCCGAAATGCTTGCGGCGTTTGAGCCGATCTGTCGGCAAATCTCAGGGGTGCAATATGCCCGATTTGATTTGAAATGTGATTCTGTAGAGACGCTCCAACAAGGCACTTTCAAGGTCATGGAACTCAATGGAATCCTTGGCGAACCAGCCCATATTTATGACCCAAGTCACGGAATGTTTCGGGCATATCGGGACCTTTGGTGGCATTGGCGCTTACTTTTTCGCTTGCATCGAGCGCAACAAAAACGCGGTGTTCTTCCAACGTCGCTAGGGGAGGGATTGTGCTTTGTAAAGGGGTATTTTCGGTACAAAAAAGCCCTCGAACGAAAGACCTCGTAGGTTTCAAAAAAACTACGAGGTCTCAATCGGAAACAAAAAAAGGCACGGGACTTTTCCCGCGCCTTAGAATTTTTCAATTCTGAGAACAATACTTACACACTGATTTATATATTTCTAAAACCGTGCCAGAAATGGATCTGCCACGAATTACACTAATTTACACTAAGTTCATTTCAATTCGTGAAATTAGTGTAATTCGTGGCAGCCCTATTTCGACAAAAATCATTGTACAAAGTCTGCAAGTAAGCATGAGCGTTTACGCGATCCAAAGAATCCACCGTACCCTCGAAAATGCGCCATTCCTTGCTGCCAAATTCATAGAAACCTTTCCCATTTGGCGTAGCCCAACCCAAACCATTTTCATTGGTGTAGTAGGCAAAACCCGCTCCATATTTCTTGCAATCGCCCCCGGATACCCAATGATAAAACTTTCATAAACAAATCCTGGCTCCATGGAATGAACGCGCGCCCTTGATTGTCTTTATGCATCATGCTCAAAATGGTGGCTGGGATATCATGGTGATTGCCAAAAACATCCACTTTCATGCCCTTCCCAACAATAGGTTTCCCGAAGATAATAAGCGGGGTATGTCGTGACTCCGGCCTATCCATCCCCAAGCCGCCCGGCTGCGAGGCGCCATGATCAGCTACCAGCACAAAAATTGTATTATCATACCAGGATTGCTGTTCCGCCGATTTGAAAAACGCACCAATGGCATGGTCTACGAAGGCCGCGCTGTTCAAGAATTTTTCCCGGTCATTGTTAGCGGCCCATTTGCTTTGAAACGGCACGTCGTATGGCGGGTGTAAACTAAGGGTCATTGCGGTTGCAAAAAATGGCTGACGCATTTTGTTGATTTCCAGGATAGTACGTTGCAAAAGAATGCCATCATCCACCCCCCAACGTTGTGTTTTTTCCGCACTGTTAAAGTCTCTTTCGGAGATGATTTTGTCAAATCGTTGGTTGGTGAGCCAAAGTCCGAGATTGGCAAATGTGAGTTCTCCACCGTATAAAAAGAGCGTGGAATAGCCTGAATCTTTCAATATTTTGGGTATGGATGGAAGTTTGGCGGCCTTGTCTTCCAACAATATAATGCTTTGATCAGGTTGCGCCGGGTATCCCGCTAAAATTGATATGATCCCTTGGTCCGTTCGGTAGCCGCTTCCATAAATGTTTTTGAAAAGTATTCCCTCGCGGATCAGACGGCTCATGTTGGGGCAAACCCCAGGCTCCCCGCCCAATTCTTCAACCACCTGGGCTGTGTGACTTTCCAGAATTAGGAATACTACATTCAGCGTGCTATCAGGGCGATCAAAGAATTGAAATTTCGCATTATTGCAACCCAAACCAGCCCCCATAAGTGTGTTTAACCCATTAAGGGCTACATCATCTTCCATTACCGTGTAGCGATTTATGGTTGACCGCGTCTCGATCAGACTGTGGCAAAGACTCCAGCCAGGGTTGGTAGCAGCGTGGTTGTCGAACAAATGCGGCGAATAGTACACAGCGCTTTCATTGATTGGCATCACGCCCGTGCCGCCGCGAATGGCCAAAACCAAAATGCCCAGCCAGAGCGGAAGCGCCAGCAAACCCCAACGCGAGGTGTTTTCAGGGTAAATCTTGGTGCCGACCACCTTTTTATAGATCCTGAGCATAAGCCAGACAGCCCCCGCATAAATCCCTAAACTGGCCAGTTTGAACGGGAATGACATGGAATCCAACAAGGCACTCGGTGTTTTGAAATATTCCACCGCGCGGTTGTTCAAAGGCGTTTGCCACTCCTGGTAGAGAAAGACATTGGCGCCAAAAACAAAAATGAAGATGCTGAAAATCAGCACATTGAAACCCAATATGCTTTTTTCGATGAAGGGATAGCTGCGGCTTCCGAAGGCAACCCCGATTTGCCACAAAATGATGGGGAGCGCTAAAAGATAGGCTGCAAAACTAAAATCAAGCGGAAGCGCATGCCAGAAAGAAAGCCAGGTAAAACCAGGGTTCTCCTCGGACCATTCGCTGCGAAACCACAGTACGAACCACAGGCGGAACACCACAAAAAACAACAACCAAAACGCCAGCAAGCGGAAAGGAAAATAGAAAGGACGTAAACTTTTCGGCATCGAAATATGGACAAAGGAAGCGGCAAAGTTAAGTTTAAGTAAAGCACAATTTGTGGTTCGCGAAATTGACTGAAATGCATTTTTTACAAAGTTCTCGTTCCAAATGCCTTTTTTTGCGCACTCGTTTTCTCCGATACCCATGCGCCGAATACACAGGATTATCTTTTTCACGCTTTTTGTTATTGCTGCCGAAACACTTTTTGGCCAAGGTTCTGCTGTGCTCGACACATTGGGCAATCGCCTTGCACTACTCGTACAGCTTTCGCAATCAAGCAATTACGAGCAGGCACAAGTAGAAGTAGAATTCGTGCGTGAATTTTTAAAACGCCACAAACTCTCCATTAGTCCCAAGGCCCTAAGCCTCATGTCGGGCATCTATAAGGCCAATAAGGATGAGCGCAGCGCTTCCCGATTGCTTGAAGATGCCGAACTTGATGCCCGCCACGACCCTGACCCGGTCTCGAAAGCCGCCTTGCTCAAAGCCATTGTGCAGGAGTGCGGCAAGTGGGAATTGCCCGATCTGGCGCTCCGTTCCCAACAACTTTTGGCTGTCGCGCAGGACTCCATCGCTTCCCGCGAACGCCGGCTCGAAACCCGTGGGATGCAACAACAGTTCGACTCCCTGGCTTCCTTGCGGCAGCGGGAGATGGCCGCGCGCGATAAATTTTTAAGCATCGAAAAAGAAAAGGCCTGGCTATATGGGGTCTTAGGAGGCTTGTTTTTGCTAACGCTGTTTATATGGGGCATTCGAAGCGATAGCCGATGGCGCAAAAGGCTGGAAAAGAAGGAGCAAGAATGGGATATTATGCGTGCCAACCTCCAGCACGATGCCGATGCAAACCTGTTGGCTGCAGCGGTGGAAGCCCAAAGTACTCAAGTAACGCCCACCCCCACAGATCAATATACCGTTTATCAGGGCCCGAAACCGGAGCAAATTTGCCTGCTCATTGAGCCGAACCGACAAGTGGTGCTTTACCTGAAATCGCTGCTTTCCGACCGTTTTCAAATCGAAACAGCCAATACGCCCACCGAGGCGCTGCAAATGGCTTCGGAAATGCTGCCCGACCTGATAGTTTGTGATGTACTTATCAGTGGCAACGCGGGCATCGAAGTCGCCCGGCAAGTCAAACTCAGCGAACGGACGAACCATATCCCGGTAGTGCTGCTTACCGATAAATTTGGCAACGAAGGCAAACTCGACGCCCTCCGGGCCGGAGCCGATGCCTGGTTCACCCGACCGGTCATTGACGACGAGTTCGATGCAACGGTACAACGGTTGTTGGATGCCCGCAAGGCAAAGCATGAGCAGTTCAGCCGTTTCCTCCAACTCTATTTTTCTGAAAACCGGGTCCAGCTTCAAGACCCCTTCCTGCTACAGACCGTGCAGATGATCGAGCATAATCTTGCCAACCCTGACTTCATGGCCGACGACATAGCCCGCAAATTGCAACTCACTAAAACCCACTATGTCAAGAAGTTAAAAGTACTCACAGGAAAAGAACCCGTGCAACTCATCCGCGAGATGCGCCTCGAAAAAGCCAAGGTGCTGCTCGAAAAACGCGCTGGAACGCCGCAGGCAATTTCGGAATTGGTGGGTTTTAGCAGCCCGGGGTCGTTCGGGCTGGCGTTTAAGGAGTATTTTGGGGAGAATACGCTGTTGTTGTATAGTTTGCCTCCGAGTAGGTTGTGAGGAGCGACATGCCCGACACTGCTAAGCAGTGTAATTATTGTACTTCATATCTCAAACACAATCCGCTCTGCTGGCGCATAGGCTCTGCCTTGTGCCATTTTTCTCGTCGGCTGTGCCGACAAACCAATTCGCCATGAAAAAAAACTATTTACTATCCCTACTCCTATTCCCCCTATCCTCAATCGCCCAGCCTGCCCAACCCGAAACAAAATCATTCGTCCTCGGCACCACCGTCACCCTCCATTCCTCAGAACTCTCCGAACAAAGAACCCTCAATATCTATCTTCCAGAGGGTTATTCCCCGGATTCTGCCGCCACGTATCCGGTGATTTACCTATTGGATGGTTCGGCGGATGAAGACTTTATTCATATTGTTGGCCTCGTGCAATACGCGAATTTCCCCTGGGTCAACACCCTGCCAAAATCCATCGTGGTCGGCATCGCCAACGTAGACAGAAGGCGTGACTTTACCTTTCCCACCAGCATTGAAGCCGACAAAAAGGATTTTCCAACCACAGGTGGCTCTGAAAAATTCATTGCATTTCTGGAAAAAGAGCTGCAACCATTTATCAACCGCACATTCAAAACGAATTCGTCCAAGACACTCATCGGGCAATCTTTGGGCGGACTATTGGCCACAGAAATCCTATTTAAAAAGCCACAACTTTTTGATCAATACATCATCATTAGCCCCAGCCTTTGGTGGGACAAAGAATCTTTGCTGGCCCTCAACCCGGTGCTTTCAGATCCGGATTTTCAGCAAAAAACCAAGATTTACCTTGCGGTAGGAAAAGAAGGAAAGGTGATGGAAAATGACACGAAAAAACTCTATTATAAGCTAAAAGCCCTCAAAAGCAAACATATTCAGGTGCATTTTGAGTTTTTTTCCGGAGAGGGCCATGCTTCAATCATGCACCTGGCGGTTTACAATGCATTCCTTAAGTTGGCGAAAAATCTTTAAGAATACGCAGTTGCCATTCTGCGGTGCTAAGGCTATTTGCTCCGCGGCGGCCCGCCCCGGCCCGGCGGGGGGGGAGCGGCGGCCGGGCTTGCGGGCCGGCCCCCCGGGGGGGGCGGTGGGGTGGGGGGCCGGGTTTTTTCCGGGCTGGCGGGGGGGGGGGGGTTGGCCGCGGGGGGGAAAAAAAAGGGTTGGTTTTGGTTTTTTTTTTTTGGTGTGGGCGGTGAAAAAGGAGGGGAAAAAAAAGGTGGAGGGGTTTGGGGGGCGGGGGAGGGAGAGAGGGCGCGCCGCGCCGCGGGGGGGCCCCCAAAAGGTAAAAAAAAAAAAAAAAAAAAACGGAAAAAGGTTTTCCAGGCCCGGGGCCCGTTTTTTTTTTTGGTGCCGAGCCTTTCTTTTTTTTTGTTTTTTTTTTTTTGGAAAACAAATTTTTTTTTTTGTTTCTCTTTCCCGGCGCGGGGGTGGCCTGGCTCCCTTTGTGGTGTTGTTTTTTTTTCCTTCGTTTGTTTCGAAAGGGGGGGGGTCTTTTTTTGGGGGGTGGGGCGCGGTGATTGAAGACCAGGATTGCAGAACACCTTTTCATTTTTTGGCCGTATTTTTGTTTCCATTAATGCATTCAGGTGGTAAACCCCTCCTGCATTTTTTCTTTTATACTGGTCAATCTGGAACATGAAAAATTACTTACCTTCTTTTTGTTTATTCATCCACCTAATATTAGGCATTTTGCCGGTTTCGCTACAAGCATCCCCATTTCCATCCGGGAATCCACCTGCGATTTGGCAGGGAGTTCAAGATTCTACCGAAGCGCTGCTGGGGCATTGCCAACCTATAATAGCAGTAGAGTATAATTGCAGCGAAGGCACCATAGAACTATCGGCTTATGTTTCGTGGCTTTTTACGGGTGTGTTAGAGCCAATAGAAGCTAATTGGAGTACCGGAGAAACTGCGTACAAGATTATAGTATCACCGCCTGGCACCTGGACCTGGGACGCATCTGGCACAGGCTGCGAGCCTTACCACTATGATGATTTGGAGTATACCGACAATTACCCGTCATTTCCGCCAGCGACACCTCAGTTGGTTAGTCCGGTCAATGGCTCAACCGGGATGCCTGCTTCTGTCAAATTAGTCTGGACCTCTATATACAATGCCATTGAGTACCGGGTAGAGGTAGCCAGGAATCCAACCTTTTCACCTGCTTCAATCTACTCAACCATGACGGTGGCGGATACGAGTACAACCATATCGCCTTTACCCACCAACAATACCGTGTATTACTGGCGGGTAAAAGCGTTGAATGGCTGTGGAGAGAGTGCTTTTTCGGCTGTTTATTCTTTCCAAACTGGCCAACCTCTATGCAATCAGGTTTTTACCAGCACAGACGTGCCGGCTGCTTTCCAGATCCATCCGGACAGCAGCATTGTAGCATTGTCGGAGCTGGACGTACTTATGTACCGGGAAATACTGGATGTTAATGTAGCAGTCGTTTTTGACCATCCGTGGACAGGCGATCTTTCAGCCAGGCTCGTTGCCCCCACGCAAGATACCATTTTGTTGTTCGATCGCCCGGGGGTTCCGGCCAGTACAGACGGCTGCCCGAGAGGTAACGGCAATCTTAACTTTGACCAACAGACTTCTCAGGCTGCATCGCTGCTGGAAGCGCAATGTCGCAATACGCCTCCTGCCCTGAATGGAAGCTTTCAAGCGCTTGGCGATCTGACTGCCTTGAATGGAAAAAATTCGCAAGGACAATGGCAGATGATTTTGACCGATCACAATGCCGGGCTGGACACCGGCGCCATTCAATCCTGGAACCTCACTTTCTGTTTTGCATCAGCCGTTCCACCAGCAACGCTTTTGGCCAATTTTCCGCTTTATGTCGTTACTGGAGAGGCGGACACCATTTCAAGCCAACACCTGAAACTGGAACTTTCCGGCGCCCCCTCCACAGGCATTTTTAGCCTGATGGAGTTGCCGCAACATGGCACGATTTTCCTGAACGGTGTACCAATGACCCTTGGAACACAATTTACCCAGATTGATATTGATCTTGGCCATCTTGTTTATGAGCATAATGGAGATACCGCAATGGCGGATGAATTTCGTTTTGATGCGCTGGATAACGTCTCCAAAGCCTGGTTGCACAGCCAGGTATTTCAAATCATTATCCTGTCCGAGCCTTTTGCTGCAACAGCCGTAATTTCACAAGCCATTGTTTGTCAAGGGGCAATGAATGGAGAAATTACCGTGAACGCTACCGGCCTCGGGGGCATATATACGTATAGTCTGAACGGCGGAGCGGCTCAAAACAGCTCAGTATTCGGCAATCTTTCCGCAGGCACTTATGTGATAACGGTTATCAGTCAATCGGGAATTTCTATTTCCACCTTGCCTGTTACCATTGTTGATCCTCCTGCCATGGCTATAATTCCTACCATTGTATGCGATCATTTTACGGTGGATGTAACTGGAGCCACACCTCCTGTACAATACAGCTTGGATGCCGGGCCGTTTCAAACAGAAAATCAATTCAGCAACCTTCCCAATGGCAGTTATGCTCTGATCGTACAGGATTCTAATGGCTGTGTAGTTTCCGATACGATAGTGGTGGCTATAATTCCCCTCAGCCTGTCATCTGAAATGGTACAGCCCAAGTGCGCGGGAAACCAGAACGGCAAGATTACGGCCATTCCGCAAGGAGGTCAAATGCCTTTTGTTTTCAATCTGAATGGCGGACAGGGTCAGAGTTCAGCTGTGTTCAATAATCTCCCGGCAGGTGTTTACAACCTTTTTGTTTCAGACAATCAGGGCTGTACGGCTTCTGTAAATGTGCAGCTGGCGGAACCGGATCCGATCCAGCTTGCCACAATCATAAATTGGAACAATATAAGCGTACAGGCATCTGGGGGCACTGGAATATTGATGTATAGTATCAACGGCATTCAATTTCAAGCAGATAGCCAGTTTTTAAATGTGCCGAACGGGAATTACCAATTGACCGTTCGGGATGATAACGGCTGTACTGCGGTAATGCCGGTCACTATCAACGTACTTCAGGGATCTATTCAGGGGCCGACTTCGGTATGCGCTGGAAATGTGATTAGCATAACAGTGTCTGCCAGTGGTGGCACTCCTCCTTATGAATATCAATTGAATGGTGGCGCTTTTCAATCCGGCAATGTATTCAGCAACCTTGGCGCAGGCGTTTACAATATAGTAATCCGCGACTCGGACAACACGGAAATCCCTCTTGGGACACATGTATGTACGGAAAATCCAAATCCCGCAGTAAGCGCTATGGTCCATTGCAGGGATGCCATACTTTCTATTTTTGGAGGAATGCCGCCGTATACAAGCAACCCGTCCGCCGGGCAATTAATGTTTTTAGCCAATGGGAATTATCAGGTAACTGTAACGGATGCAAAGGGTTGTACTGCATCAACATCCTTTGAGATCAATGCGCCGGTATTGACGGCCACCACTGAAATTGTAGACGTACTATGTTATGGCGATAGCACTGGTTCGGCTACTATTGAAGGAATGGGTGGCATTCCACCATATATGTATAGTTTTTTCGGCGGACCGTTTCAATCCAACAACACATTTGACAGTCTTCCCGGTGGCTGGTATTACTACGTTGTACAGGATAGCGGAGGCTGTGAGGACCAATTATGGCTGGAGATTAAGCAGCCGGATTCCGCTGCATTGAACACCACCGTGATTGGCAATACCATTTTAGCCAACGCGACAGGGGGAACAGGTGCGTACACTTATAGACTGAATAACGGCCCCGGGCAGAGTAGCGGTCTTTTTGAAGACCTGGCTTTAGGTGTTTATTCGGTATCCGCCGAAGATGAAGTTCAGTGCGTGCTAATGGAAGAAAATTTGGCCGTTGTTACCATCGGAACGAAGGAGCCAGATGCCCACTGGAAAACAGAAGTCTGGCCCAATCCGGGCAACGGATTATTCAGGCTGTTGCTGCAAAACGCGCCCACCGACATCAGGGCAGAAGTGTATAGTTCCTCTGGGCAATTACTTCAGCATCAAGAAATTAAATCCGTAAATGGGCGTGTGGAAACTACGCTGCATTTGGAATATTATCCGCAGGGCACGTATCTGTTGCTATTGACAGACGGGGAATCAAGGGAGCACGTTTTTTTGCGGAAGGTGTCGAACTGAGGAAGGCTGGGAAGGCTAGATCAAGATTGCGTCTCAAACCCATATCGTATTGCGGCTTCAAGTACATCTATGTTTATGTCTTTTAGTGCTTTGAATCGGATACAATACCCGGTCACGCTTGCCTTCCCAAGTTCACTTCCATACGTTTTGGCTAAGTATGTCTTGTCTTTGATACCAAGAATATAGACAGAGATTCCCGTTTTGTTTGCGCTCAAACCAATTTGATAAAACGCTCTGCTAGTGCCATCCGCATATTTTATGGTGTAAGATCCATACCCTATATTAGGGTTTGCAATGATTTTGCCTTCGCTGTTTTTACCATCGTGGAACCACAATTGACATGCTGGTGATACCTGAAGTGTGCGCTGGTGCAAGGATTGCAATTCCATTCGTTTTGCTTCAGGCTGGCTGGCAATATACGTGTCGATTTGTTCTTGTACGTTCACCGTCATAGGGTTGTCGGTTCATAATAAAGCATTACAGCGCCACCACCAAAGGTTTTAGTCTTTATGAGATTAAAGGTAGTCCTGTCGTTTATATTTTCAAACAATGGCAAACCGCCTCCTGCAACCACTGGGTGAACACAAAGTTGGAATTCATCAATCAAATTAAGGGCTATTAGCTGCAAAATCAAACTCCGGCTGCCAACTAAAATGTCTTTGCTCGATTGTTGTTTTAGTTCCATAACTTCTTCTTGGAGAGCTTTATTTGCAAGTTTCGCAGTGTTCCAATCTGTATTTGTCAACGTATGGGAAAAGACAATTTTCGGGATGTTGTCTATAGCCATCGCAAAGTCGTCCATTGACTTTTCACCTGAAGGGTTTTCTAGCAGTGTTTGCCAGTATTGCATAAGTTGATAGGTTATCCTTCCATACAGAACAACACCTCCCTTATCTAGTATCTCAGCGTAATGTTGATGTATTTCTTCATCCGAGGTTATTGCTGTATGGTCGCAAAACCCGTCAAGTGTTATATTTATTGCGGCTATTATTTTTCTCATGTTTTGAATTTAGATTGTTCGTTATTTTGATTACTTGCGGCATCTTGGATTACAATGACCGCCAACTGCAGGTAAGTCACCCATGTAAATGTCCCTGACCACTCGTGCAAAACGCACGAAGCAATCAGGGGCATGAACCAATTAAGCATTTGAGATCGAAGGCATGATCATTAATCTTTGGTTTCCTTCAAGCAAATGTAAAAGGCCGATTCCAACTTGCCAACCAAAAATTTCGGCTGTCTTATTGTAACCATGTCCAGGCAGGCCCACAATTGCCCCACCAAACACATCCGCCCTAATCCTCAACGAATCCTAGCCCAAACCCTACACTTGCTACAAGCTGCCGTTGCTCCTTAATATCCGCCCACACCTTTGTTGCACATCATCACTCAAATACAACTTTGCAACAATGAAATTTACTTCGCTTTTCCTGCTTCTGCTTTGTTCCCTAACTGCTTTCGCCCAACAGGAACCCGCCGACAAAACTCTGTCCCCTACTTTATGGTCAAAGGCGCCGCAAACGGCGTCGATGCCCTCCCGCTTAAGAACACTTCCGCCAAAGTGAATATCGCCGGCGTCATCGCCGACGTGGCGGTGACCCAAACGTATGTGAACACGGGTACCCAAACGCTGGAATGTGTGTACGTTTTCCCCGGCTCCACCCAGGCAGCCGTGTACGGACTCACTATGCGTATCGGACAACGCACCGTCAAAGCCAAAATAGCCGAGCGCGAAAAAGCCCGCGCCCAATACGAGCAGGCCAAACGTGAAGGCAAACGTGCCTCCCTGCTCGAGCAACAACGTCCCAATGTGTTCCAGATGAACGTGGCCAACATCACACCGGGCGACACCATCGAGGTGGAACTGCGCTACACGGAACTACTTGTGCCGGAAAACGGCGAATACAGGTTTGTGTATCCAACTGTCGTGGGCCCGCGATACACCAACGGCAAATCGGGCAACAACAACGGGTCCACGGCTCAACCATACCAACACAAGGGCGATGCGCCGTTTTATGCGTCTGAAGCTTTCGTGCACCTCGCAGCCGGTATGCCTGTGCTCGACGTGCAATCGCCCTCGCACCGCATTGACGTGGATTACAAAACCGACGCCGATGCCGACGTACGCCTGCACCAAACCGAAACCAAAGGAGGCAACCGCGATTTTATCCTGAAATATTCGCTTCGCGGCGAACAGGTGGATGCCGGACTGCTGCTTTACGACGATGGTGACGAGAAGTTTTTCTCTGCATGGCCCAGCCGCCCAAAAGCGTGGCCAAAGCCGACATTCCCGCCCGCGAGTATATTTTTGTGGTCGACGTGTCGGGTTCTATGAATGGCTTCCCACTCGACGTCTCGAAAAAACTGCTGAAAAACCTGGTGGGCGGGTTGCGTTCCAACGACCAGTTCAACGTGATTCTCTTCGTCGGAACGAGCAATATTCTCTCCGACAAATCGCTCAAAGCCAATAGCGGTAACCTGCAAAAAGCGTTCGATTTCCTCGATAAACAGGAAGGCAGCGGAGGCACCGAACTGCTTCCCGCCCTCGAACGCGCCCTGAAACTTCCCCGCGCCAAAAAAGGTCTGTCGCGATCCATCGTGGTGGTCACCGATGGTTACATTGACGTGGAAGCCGAGTGTTTCAACCTCGTGCGCCGCAACCTCAACAAAGCCAACCTGTTCGCCTTCGGCATCGGCTCCTCGGTGAACCGGCACCTCATCGAAGGTCTTGCACACGTGGGCGGCGGCTTGCCGTTTGTGGTTTTGAACGAAAAAGAAGCCGGTCCGATCGCCGAACAATTCCGCCAATACATCGCCACGCCGGTGATGAGCGAAATCACGGTTTCCTTCCCCGGTTTCGACGCGTACGACATCGTGCCCGATGTGGTGCCCGACGTATTTTCGCAACGTCCGGTGATCGTGATGGGCAAATGGCGTGGCAAAGCCGGTGGCGACATCCTCATCCAGGGTCACGTAGGCAAAGGCGCACGAGATCCGCATACCTGTAAATAAGGCCCAACCCGACCCCCGCAACGCCGCCTTACGGTCCATCTGGGCCCGCGAACGCATCAAATACCTCATGGATTACAGCGCTTTCGGCACGGATGAAAAGCGCGATAAAGCCGTGACCCAGTTGGGCTTGAAGTACAGTCTGCTCACCGCGTTCACCTCCTTCATTGCCATCGACGAGGTGGTGGCCGCCAACGGTAAACCCGTGCAGGTGAAACAACCGTTGCCGATGCCCCAGGGTGTGTCGAACCTGGCCATTGGTTTCGACCTGAGCATCCGCGGCATGAGTGGTTTCAAACGCAAACCCGATGGGACTGCTGGTGTGGTCTTTGGGTCCTTCCTGGCGCTTTTACTCGCTGTGTATCTTCTGCGTCGTTTCAAAAGTCAGTGGGTGCTGTTCATCGCTGGCGCCACGATGCTGGGAAGCTGCGCACAGGAACCAGCACCCGTAGCTTTTGTTCAGGGCGATTCAGTAGCCTTCATGCTTGGTAGCGACCGGTCGGATCGCAATCCGTATTTCACCATCGCGGAGGACTATTTTGCCCACAGCGAAGCCGAACAAACCGACTTGCAGGTGTCGTCGTGCAAAACCCTGCGCGAAGTACACGAGTACCTGGCGGAGCACCGTCCAATGACCGGCCCCTGGCGTTGCATCCGCCTCGTGGTACACGGCAACGCCTGGACGGGCATGCGCGTGGCCGTGGATGGGCCCATGCGCGATCGCACCGATGCCGACTTGTTGCAAGATGCCATGACGGAAGGATTGTTCCCGGCGCTGCCGGAAGGCCATGTTGATAGCGCCACGCAACTCATTGTCGACGGCTGCAACCTGGGTCACGACAAGGCATTGCTGGCCATGCTGAGCCGAGCTTTTGACGGCGCAAGTGTACATTCCGCGCGGTATTTCAATGTTTTCGAACGCACCGAAGTGGGTGTGAAACGTTACCTGGCCGATTACAGTTACGTTGTTTTTCCCAACGGTACGTTTCCCGGCAACCCTGCGGTGGCCCGGGAGTTGGCCACACGGTACGCTAACGATACTACGGACTGGCACGAAGCACTTCAACGTATCGAACCCCGTTTTTCGGGCGACAGCTACGTGCATTATTTCGTTGTGCCGGTGGAATGGATCGTGTTGTACGACCCGTCGGCAGCGCTTCCGAAACCTCAAACCGAGGCTGAAAAACAAACCTGGGTAGCGTCGCAGCCGGAACTGATGACCTGCCTCGACACCATGGGACTCCTGCCTTCCCATTTTCAATGGACCATCAAGCAAACGACGTTCGAAGGACAGCCCGCGCTAACGGCCGACGGCCTTGCCAAAGTGTATTGCGTGATCCAGCCCTTGAAAGATGCAGACGGGCTTTTGAATCCGGCGGTGGAGGATGAGCGGTATTATTCTGTAGTACAATAGCAGGCAGCGGTGCTGAAAAAACTACCTTGTTAGTCTATTGTACCTTTCGCCCACTATGCAACGCATCCTATTCATACTTCTGTTGGCCTCCAGCCTGCACGCGCAGCAATTCACCACCTGGTCGTTGAACGAAAACCTGCCCCAATCGCAGGTATTCGCCATGTGCGAGGACGCGAAAGGGTACCTCTGGCTGGGCACACAGGGTGGCGGCGTATGCCGGTTCGACGGCATCAGGTTTGATGTGTTTACCACGACGGAAGGACTTCCTTCCAATTATATACAAGCGGTGTACGAAGATCACCGCGGCAGGCTTTGGGTCGGCACCAACGGTGGATTGTGTTTTTTCGACGGCAAACGTTTTCAAAACCTGCCATTTCCAGCAGCAGCCATACCCACCGTGTATGGTTTTTTGCAAACGGACAACGACCGTGTCCTGGTGGGCACAAGCGACGGGTTGTGGCAATTCAATTTCCAAACCCAAAAACTGAATCGGCTGTCGGTGGACGTATCCGTGGATCACGAAGATGTGTACGTGCTGCATGCCTCCCACAACGCTATATGGATGGGTGCGCAAACAGGACTATGGCGATTATCGGAGGGCAAGAAAGCTGTCAACCTAAGCGCGAAAAACAAAATGGTTGCCGGTCCGGTATACGCCATTACCTCGATAGACAGCAGTATTTTTTATGTTAATTTCGGAAAAGGAATCGTACAGGTTTTGCCCAAAACCTTGCAGGCGAAGGCGGCAAAGTACCATCCAGAACTTGAACATACCGTTTGCCTGGCCGTGCAGCAAGACGGCACACTTTGGGCTGGCGGTCAATCGAATGGACTGTTCCACCTGAGCTCAGACGGCAACAACATCCTCGAACACATCACCGAAAGCGAAGGTCTGCCCCACAACCACGTACGCGTGTTATTGCACGACCACAACCAACGCTTTTGGGTGGGTACCTCGGGCGGCGGATTTGCCCACATGGGTAGCCAGGCTTTCCGGCGTTACGACCGCAGTCACGGGTTGCCGGGCGCCCGCGTTTATGCACTGGCAGACGATAAAAGTGACCGGCTCTGGATTTCCGGTTCGCAAAACGGACTGGCGGTTTTGGATTCTACGGGAATCCGGTTTTCGGGCATTGATACCGGTTTTCTGCAGGGCGTCAAAACGCGCTCACTGGCTTTGGATAACTCCGGCAATCTCTGGGCAGGTACCGAAGGCAAAGGTGTGATGGCGGTGACAGGAGGCGGACGGCAGTTTTTCCGCAAGGACAACGGTTTTTTACCCTCCGATTTCGTAAACAAAATCGTGGCCGGTCCGCACGGCGAAGTATGGGTTGGTACCTCAGAAGGATTGGTTAGTATCGGTTGGCGGGATAGCACGTACGTCCGGGCTATGTACACCGTGCGAGAGGGTTTGCCCTCGGCGTCGGTAACGGCCATGCAGTTCGACAAGCAGGGACGACTGTGGTTCGGCACCGCGTTCGGGCATGTGGGGTATTTATTTAACGGCAGGGTAGAGAAGTATTTGAAAACCGGAAAGCACCCGTCACCGCCCTGGCGCTAGATGCTTCTGGCCGCTGCTGGGTCGCGACGAAAGGTGAAGGGCTTTTTGTAAATACTCCAGGCAACAACCTGGTTTTTGAAACGGTCAAAACGCCACAGACTTTGGCTTCGCAAAACCTGTATTTGCTGGTTTTCGATGCCGAAGGCCGTTTGTGGACGGGTTCGGAAAACGGCGTTGACAGGCTGTCTTTGGAAAAAGGCAAAGTTGTGGAGCTTGTTCATTTTGGGAAAAAGCCGAAACTGCACTTCGAAGCCGTCAGCCTCTTTTACAAACCCATCGAACAAACGCCGTGGGCCGCTACAGCGCCAATGTTGTTTGATACCCTCAACGGCGGTTTGAAACTGCCTTGGAATCAAAACCTCCTGAGTTTTGCCTTTCGCGCGGTGGAACTGCTGCACGACGACGGGTTGTTGTACCGCTGGAAACTGGAAAACGCCGCGGGCGCCGCCGAATGGTCGCCCTGGTCGGAACAAAACCAGGTGAACTACGCCAATCTTTCGCCCGGTGTTTACCGGTTGTGGGTACAAGCATCCGGCAGTCCGGGCACCGAAAGCAAACCCATCCTGGCCATGTTCACCATCGAAAAGCCCTTTTGGGAACTTTGGACTTTCCGGCTGGCCATGTTTACTCTTTTGGCCGGACTGGTATTCCTGGGTGTGCGCCTGTACGTGCGCGGCATACGGGAGCGCGAGGCGGAACAACGCGAAAAGCTGGAAGTACAGAACCGTTTGTTGCAACTCGAGCAAAAAGCCTTGCAGCTCCAGATGAATCCGCATTTTATATTCAATGCCCTGAACAGCATACAATCGCTCATCGCTACGCAAGATTACGATGTGGCACGGCGCGAAATCAACCAATTTGCGAAGCTCATGCGCAGCACGTTGAACAACTCGCGGAAAACCGCCATCGGTTTGAAAGAAGAAATGGAAACCTTGGAGCAGTACCTGTTGGTGGAGCAGTTTTGCCAGCAAAATGCGTTTACTTTTGAAGTCCATGCCACGGAAACCTGGGATCCCGAACATGTGGAAATACCGCCCATGTTACTTCAACCCTTTGTGGAAAATGCCGTGGTGCACGGCGTGTCGCACCTCAAGTACCCGGGGCACCTGGAGGTGTTGTTCGACCTTCGCGGCGACCAGTTGGTTTGTTTTGTGCGCGACAATGGGGTAGGACGGGAAAAGGCGGCATTGTTGAGGGAAGCGAAAAAGCCCGGCCACCAGTCGGCGGCCATGCAAGTGACGAAAGAGCGACTGGAAGCATTGGGCGGGAGCATAGAAGTACGTGATGTTCCGGAGGGAGGCACTGAAGTGGAAGTGCATCTTCCGGTTGATGTTGCGTTTTGAAGTCAACTTTCTATCTTTGATTTTTATACTTTAAAATCCAGAGTGTCGACTGCTGACCGTCGACTTTTTTATGACTGCCTTGATTGTAGAAGATATGCCCAAGGCCATTACCGTCCTGGAAGCCGATTTAAAAACGCACTGTCCGGAGGTAAACCTCATCGGCACGGCGTCCAGCGTGGTGAGTGCCGCCAAGTTCCTGCGGCAACACAAACCCGACGTCATTTTCCTCGACATCCTGCTTGGAGACGGCACCGGATTCGACCTGCTGGAAATTTTCCCCGGCCTCGAATCACGCATCATTTTTGTGACCGCTTCCGATGAGTTCGCCCTGCGCGCTTTCCGCTACGCCGCGGTGGATTACCTGCTCAAACCAATAGATCCGGAGCATCTAAAAACGGCCGTGCAACGTGCCAAAACACAAATGGGCAGCACCCGTGAAAGTTTGAGTGTGTTGCGAGAAGCCATCAACAAACCCGATGTATTGCCCACGCGGTTGTCCCTGCACACCCAGGAACGCATCATCGTGGCCGAAATAGATCAGATCGTACGATGCGAAGCCGACGGCAACAACACGCGTTTCGTACTTGTCTCCGGCGAAAAAATATTCGTGACCAAAACCCTGAAGCAGTTCGATCAACTGCTGGAAAGCCATGGTTTTGTACGCGTACACCAGTCCCACCTCGTCAATTTTCGTTATGTAAGAGGTTTTGAAAAAAGGGACGGCGGGTATTTGCTGTTGAAAAACGGGGATACGGTGGCGGTATCGGTCAGGAAAAAGGCAGAGGTGATGGGGCGGTTGGGAGAGTGATGGGGCATTGGGTTTAACCCAGAACTTTGACTTTGCTGGAGATGGAAGACCGTGCAGGACAGGAAAAAAGATTGGCTAAGGGGTAAAAGGAAATTTTGCGTAAAAACGGAGCGTTTTAGCGCTAAAGAAGAAAATTTTAGCGTAAAATTGGACGGTTTACGGCTAAAGAAGAAAATTTCAGGGTAAAGTTGAACACTTGGACTGTGCAGGAAAGAACAGAAATTTCGAAAACTTGATACATTTGCCATCGAAAACTTTTTAAAGTATTGACAAATGAAACCCATTGTCCTCTTCCTTCCTCTTCTTCTTGCCGTTTCTGGTATTGCACAAAAGCGGATGCAAATCCCTTCTGGCTGCGCCTTCGATACAGACGTAAAAAATCTTGATCCTTACACCTTTGATGCCGACCCACAAGCACAGCAGATCGTGGCTGAAATATGCGCCGCCATCGGCATCCAGCAAAATTCCAACTTCAATCCGCCGACGTTAAAAACGCCCTCGCATGTGAGCGCGACGGGCAGCGGTACATACTGTACAACACTGACTTCTTGAAAGAATTTCAGGCTGATGCCCGTTCCAAATGGGCCGCATACGGTGTTTTGGCTCACGAAATCGGCCACCACGTCAATTTTCACAATTTCAATGAAGGGGACAATGCTACTCGAAAGGAACTATAACTAGAAGCCGACCGATTCGCTGGCTCTGTGCTCCGCCTTCTTAGTGCAACAAGAGACGAAGCCAAGACCGCTGTAAGCAACCTTGTCAATACGACTGAAACCGCCACCCATCCTCCGCCTACTGCCAGAAACTTAGCCGTAGTGAACGGCTGGAACGACCAAGACATCCGACTGCGCAATATGGGCGTCACAGGGGTCAATAATCCCTCGGGCAACAACGGCGGCATACCCATTGTTCGAGACAGCGACGGAGACGGCATTCCTGATGGGCAAGATGGTTGTCCCGATGTGCCTGGCGAAACCCTGCTTAAAGGCTGTCCCGACGCCGATGGCGACGGTATTACAGATGATGATGATAAATGTCCTTACAAAAAAGGTGGAGCTCGCTGGCTGGGTTGCCCTGACACTGATGAAGACGGCATTCCAGACAACAGAGACAAGTGCCCTTATTTGCGGGGAGAAATTTTAGATGAAGGCTGCCCAGCCGCTGATAACGACACCGATGGGATTCCCAATAAAACTGACCGATGCCCAGACCAATCCGGCACGATTAGATACCGAGGTTGCCCTGATACTGACGGAGATGGGGTACCAGACCCTGACGACAAATGCCCCCGAGAAAAAGGCGACCCAACATATGAAGGCTGTAGTTCGCCCATAAAATCAGGAATAACAGATAATAGCGGCAATATTGCCACCCCTATCCTTCGCAACGAAGGCGGCAATGCGACACCGAGCAATCTAAACAAAAATCGTAAATCAGGCCTCAATATGAAGTCTATAACGGGTGGGACCTACACCATGGGAAGCGCAATCACCGAAAGCGGTCGGGATGACGACGAATGTCGACATCAGGTCCGTAGACAACTTCAAAATTGGTTACTACGAAGTAACACAGCTCGATTGGCGCGAAGTAATGGGTAGCGATCCTCCAGAGCTAAGGTTCAAAGGCTGCGACGACTGCCCGGTAGAGCAAGTTTCATGGGATGATATTCAAGATTTTTTGAAAAAACTCGAAACCAAAACCGGGCAGAAGTTTCGCTTGCCCACTGAAGTCGAATGGGAATTTGCGGCCCGAGGCGGAAATGACTCAAAGAAATATTTGTTCGCAGGGGGAAACACGCTCAATGAAGTAGCTGGGAATGTCAAAAATTCTGGTTTGAAAACTCATACAGTTGGCACAAAAATGCCAATGAATTGGGTTTGTATGATATGAGTGGAAACGTATGGGAATGGTGTCAAGATGTTTATAAAGCGTATCCCTGCGATAATTCAACCCGAGGCAATGGTTCGTCTCGTTGCCTCCGTGGTGGCTCGTGGAACGGCAATTACTATTTACGCCGCTGTGCAGAGCGTGGCAACAAGGAGCCCTCAACTCGTGAAAATATTTACGGGTTTCGGCTGGCTCAGGACTGATCGTGTTTTATCCTTTTCCTCTTTTTACACCTCTTCAGTTAATTCCAAAGCCGCCAAACAAATCCGATTGTGTTCACGTCGCGTTTCGCGGTCGTCAGTAATGCCATAATCAGCATGACGGCGAAGGTGAGCTATGCTGTTTTTGAGTAGCAATACTTCGTTAAGGCGATGTTGAGCGCTTTGTTTTGCACGGATTTTCATTTCCAATAAGTCCAGCATTGCAGGCATATCTGCCGCCACAAATAGGTCAATTACCCGTTGCCGATCTATAGCACCAGCTACTTTGGCTTTGGCCAAAAGGTCCTGAGCAAGGCCGACCAGAGCTTTTTCGTCGGGGACGAAAAGGCTTTCCTTCTTGAAAAACAAGACCGCAAAAACGGTTAATACGAATCCTTGCATGGGCAAGAGATAGCGATAAGAGCCAGCAAAACCTTTACTTAGACTTTGTCCCGCCGAGCCGCTTGAAATCCCGGCCAAGGAGGTCAGCACAAACAATAAAAATAGCGTGGTCAAACCTGTAATGGCCCAGAACGCTCCACGCAGGATGGCTTTGCCCCGGTTCGAATGGAGTAGGGTAGCGCTCAGCAACAAACCCAACCCAGGCAGCAATTGGATAAAAATCCATATCCATGCACTGGATTCTAAGTCGGCATATTTACCATTGAGCACTTGCAGCAGGAAAAAAAAACAGTAGCATAGAAGAAAAGATCAACCAAAGGGCGAGCAATTTTTGCGAACGTCTGTAAGAAGTAGCATAGTGTGATTTTTGGATGTTTTTGGTATTTCAATAAAACTACGTAGCGGTGACGAGCGACTTTATGGCTTATCTAAACCAATAATCTAGGCCCGTTTTCTGCAAATGCTCGCGCGCAGTAAGGTGACAAGGGCAATGTTGCCATGGTATGAACGTCGTTTCCGGCACTTCAAATTCATATACCAGCACGTCCACGGAATACCTGCTGGAGAAGGGTTTTTCGACGATTATCTTCGGAAGTCGATTGACCCCTTTCCGTATCCATGCCTTTGCGTCGTCCTTGGAAATATGTTCCTCATTGCTGGGGTAACCTTGCTGCGTCACGAGCACCGCAAACAGTCGCAAGTGTGCTTTTCTAGGAAAGATCAGACTTTTGAGATAAGTCAGGGAAAGGGAAAAACTTTCCGCTTCTGGCAACTCTTTCCAACGTGTTATTGGATCAATTTGAATACTTCCATCTTCCTGGTATTGTTCGAGTTGCGTCACGACCGCGAATCCATCCGGAACGGACATAAACCGAAAGGGATAGCCTTTATGCTCAAAAGCCAAGGCGATCTTTTTGCCCACCGCGCCTAAGGTTTTGGCCTCTGCAAAACTACTGAACTGTAATTCAGCGGATTGATAACATTGCGGCGGCGGGAAAAGGAAGAGTGCCTTCTGAAAGTCAGTCAGGAAGGGTCATTCTCAAAAGCCATACCTGATATTTTCAGGGATTTTTCGGCAATTTCATAACCTTGCATGATAACAGATTTACGGTTATATGTAGGAACATCAAATTTGCCAATTGATGCCAATTCGACTGAAATAGATCTAGGCGTGACGTTTTTAATAGCCAGTATAAACCCCATGAATTTGTCGGGTTCGCGTTCTTCTATTTCACGGTATGCTTCACTCAAAACGATGTAAGTTTGCATGATGTCCAATTTCGTGTGCAAGACTGGCCAAGCGGTAGAGGGGTGTAGCGGTCTCCCAGAAATCTAAACTCCAGAGGATATAGCGGTTCTGGCTGTCCACTACTGCCGAAATATTTTCAACATTGGCTTGGATAAGCAAGAAATTTTGCTCCAAATCGCCACCGCGTTGTAAAATGTCGCTTACCAACTGCTGAATTTCTGGGGCTTCGCTGGGGAACGAGTACAATTCTTCCTGTATCACTTGAGGATAAAAGGTACAGTGATTGGAAAAATTGAGTTCGAGCAGTTGTTGTGCCAAAGTGTCAATAGAAATACACAAGAACAAAGGCAAAAGGAGCAATGGAATCCGAATTCGCATGGTTTAGTTTAATGTTAAGTGCACAAATGTAGTGAGAATTAGGTTTTGGCAATCTTTGACAAAACAGTCAATTGGCATAAAACTTCCCCCCACATTCAAAACCCTCCGTACTTTTGAAACTCAAAACCCAAAAAGCACACCTTCTCTCATAATCTGCCTTAACACACAAATTATATGTCGAAAAACGTCAGAAATCTGTCGTTTCGCAAAGGATTGGATGACAACCTGTTCGAAAATCTCGCCGAGGCGCATGCGGAATCCCCGGATTTGCAGCCGGAGGTGATCCGTTCTGTGGCCGACAAATACCTGATTGGCAACGCCAACGTCTACGGCGCCGCCACTTTTTACGATTTCCTGAATCCGGAAAAAAGCAACAAAAAAGTGTTCTCCTGCGCAGGAAGCGCTTGTATGCTAGCAGGTACGCAACACGCACTGCATCAGACACTTGAACAACATTTTGAGCCTTCCGAAATCGGGGAGGTATATTGCTTGGGGCGTTGTTATGAGAACAGCGCATTCCATTATAAGGGATTGAATTACTCAGGTTCAGCGGCTACACAACTCAGCCAATTGAAGTCGGGTGCAGTAACCACCATCGAGGATCATTACCGCGTCGGTTCAATTGGGGCTGGCTTGCTTACCACCAACAGCCCCAGCGCCGAGACTTGTCTGCAAACACTCGCAAAACTGCTGGAAAGCGACCGCGATGCCTTGCTGGAAGAAATTACTACTTCGGGTCTCCGCGGGCGGGGTGGGGCAGGGTTCCCCCTGGGAATCAAACTGGCAGGCGTCAAAAAAGAAGTCGCCGACCATAAATACATTGTCTGCAATGCTGACGAGGGCGACCCTGGCGCTTTTTCGGATCGTTATCTGCTGGAGCAACGCGCGCATCTTGTAAATTTCGGCATGGCCATCAGTGGCTATATCAGCGGGGCGCAAGAGGGCGTGATCTACATCCGCGCAGAATACCCCGAGGCCATTGAGATTTGTAATAAGGCCATCGAGCCTTTCAACCAGCTTTTCCCCTACAAAAAGGCGAACGGCGAAACGGTAGATTTCAAATTGCACGTCGTCAAAGCGCAAGGCGCCTATATCTGCGGGGAAGAAACGGCGTTATTGTCTTCGCTGGAAGGCTTGAGGCCGGAAGTGCGTACGCGTCCGCCATTTCCGGTACAATATGGCCTTTTTGGAAAACCAACTGCGGTAAACAATGTTGAAACCTTGGCCAATCTGCATGCCATCCTGACTTTGGGCGGCGCGGCATTCAAAGCCATTGGAACGGCGAAATCTTCAGGCACCAAACTATTGTCTTTGGACAGTCATTTCAACCGCCCGGGCTTGTATGAAGTGGACATGGGAACGCCCTTATCTAAGGCCATTAACGAGTTGGGCGGCGGCATGAAAGAACCCGTCAAAGCCTATCATATCGGTGGTCCGCTCGGCGGTTTGGTGCCAATGAGCAAAATTGACGACCTTACCATTGATTTTGAAACTTTTGCAGCCAACGGTTTCCTCCTCGGACACGCCTCGATACTGAGCATTCCGGCACGGTTTCCGCTGGTAGAATATCTGGAGCACTTGTTTGCGTTTACGGCCCATGAAAGTTGCGGAAAATGTTTCCCCTGCCGGATTGGCTCCGTACGCGGAAAAGAATTGCTCCAAAAAGCGCGGACGAGCGATTACAAGATTGACCGTACGCTCTTTAATGACCTGATTGACACGTTGGAAAAGGGCTCGCTTTGTGCCCTGGGGGGAGGATTACCACTGCCGGTGAAGAATGCGTTGCATTATTTTCCGGAGGAATTAGGTGGGTATTTTAAATAAAAATTTGAACGCCACTAATTGCACTAATTTTCACGAATTTGATTCTGCTTAGTGAAAATTGGTGCAATTAGTGGCTAAAACAGATATAAACTATGTCAAACCTGACCACGACCGTAGCCTATATCAACGACAAGCCCAGCGTTTTCGAGCCGGGCGAAACCATCCTGCAATTCACCCGCAGGAACTTTGGCAAAGACAGCATCCCGACGCTCTGCGACGCGCCGAATCTGGAAGCCTTTGGCTCTTGTCGCGTGTGCAGCGTAGAAGTTGCGCTGGAACAAGACGGCCCACGCCGCACCAAGGCCTCTTGCCACACGATGGTGGAGCCAGGTATGTTTATTTATACCGAAACGGCTGACATTCAAAAACTTAGAAAGAACATCATCGAGTTGGTGCTCACCGATCACCCGCTCGATTGCCTGACCTGCGAAGTAAATGGCAACTGCGAATTGCAGGATGTGGCGGCCCGCGTGGGCATCCGGAAAGTGCGTTACCCGGAAGGCAAAAACCACCTGGACCGCGAGAAAGACCTCAGTCACCCGTACATGACTTCCGACATGTCGAAGTGCATCATGTGCTATCGCTGCGTCCGCGCCTGCGACGAAGTGCAGGGTCAATTGGTGCTGAGTGTGATGGGCCGTGGATTTGATAGTCAGATCATAAAAGGATCCAACCAGAGTTTCTTTGATTCTGATTGCGTTTCCTGCGGCGCTTGTGCCCAGGCTTGCCCGACGTCGGCTATTTCAGATATTTATCAATCGAAAGCAAACGTAGGACAAGATAAGGTACGCACCGTGTGTACCTATTGTGGTGTGGGTTGCAACCTGGAAGTCAGTGTCAAAAACGACACCATTCTTAGCATCCAGGCGCCTTGGGAAGCTGAAGTAAATCAGGGTCATACCTGTCTCAAAGGCCGGTACGCTTTTTCTTTCTACAACCACCCGGAGCGCCTGCAATACCCAATGATTCGGCGCAACGGTGAACTCGAACGAGTTACCTGGAACGAGGCCTACGACTACATTGCAGAAAGGCTCACAGACATTAAGGAGAAACACGGCCCGGACGCCATTGGCGGCATTTCTTCCTCGCGATGCACCAACGAGGAGAACTACCTGATGCAGAAGTTCATCCGTGCGGTCATCGGCACCAATAATATTGACGGCTGCGCCCGGGTATGCCACTCGCCGACTGCCATTGGGATGCAACGCGCATTTGGCACCGGCGCGGCCACCAATTCTGTAGAGGACATCCAGCACACCGATTGCATCATGGTCATTGGAGCTAACCCAACGGAGGGGCACCCAGTGACCGGCGCAAAACTGCGGCAATTTGCCATGAAGGGCAAACCAACGATTGTCGTTGATCCGCGCCGAACAGAAATGGCCAAGTACGCGACCATCCACCTTCAATTACGCCCGGGAACCAACATCGCAGTGCTCGATATGATGCTGTACTACATCATCAAAGACGGTATGACCAAGGAGGACTTTGTTGAAGCGAGGACAGAGGGTTACGAAGAATTCAAGCGCAACATCCTGAATATCAATCTGGATGATCTCGAAAAAGTGTCGGGTGTGCCTCGCGAGCAAGTACGCGCAGCGGCCAAATTATATGCTTCCGCACCGAAGGCGATGTTGTTCCACGGTTTGGGCGTTACGGAACACTATCAAGGCACTTATACCGTGATGCAAATTGCCAACCTGGCCATGATTACTGGCAATGTGGGCAAACCCGGCTGTGGTGTCAATCCTCTTCGTGGACAAAACAACGTACAAGGCATGGCCGACATGGGCGTGCAGCCATATCAGGGCGCAGGCTATTATGACGTTACGCTACCCGAGGTCAACCAGATGTACAACGAGTTTTATGGGGTTAAAGTCCCACAGGAGGCCGGACTAAAAATCCCTCAGATGTATGATGCTGCCATTGAAGGTAAATTCAAGGCGCTCTGGATTATGGGCGACGACCTGGTGCAGTCAGACCCGAATACCACCCACGTGTTGAAGGCCATCAAATCGCTGGATTTGCTGATTGTTCAGGAGATTTTCATGACGGAAACGGCCAAACATGCTGACGTGATCCTCCCGGCGGCTTCTTTCCTGGAAAAAGAGGGCACATTCACCAACGGCGAGCGTAGGATTCAGCGGGTCAACAAAGTGGTGGAACCCATCGGAGAAACCAAGGCAGACGGGCAGATCATGGTGGACATCATGAACCGTATGGGCTATAAACAAGCGCCTTACACGGCAAAAGGGATGCTGGAAGAGATTTCTCAGATTGTACCCTTCTTCGCCGGTGTGCGCTGGGATGAACTGGGCGAGCAAGGGAAACAATGGCCAGTTGCCTTGGATGGTACGGATACCAAGATACTGCACACCGAAACATTCAAACGCGGCAAAGGGCATTTCCAATTCCGCGAATATGTCGAAAGCCCGGAAATAATGGCTTTTGGCAAGGATTATCCCTATATCCTGACTACCAACCGGGTGCTCGAACACTACAACGCAGGCACCATGACCCGCCGCACCCCCAATGTAGACATCGTGACAGAAGACGTGGTAATTATCCACCCCGACGACGCGGCCCAACACAATATTGGAGAAGGCGATTGGGTCTGCATCGAGTCAGACCGCGGCAAGGTGGACATCAAAGCCCGTGTTTCTGATGAGGTGAAACCGGGTGTGATCAGTACTACTTTCCACTTCCCGGAATTGCTGGTGAATATGGTGACCTCTAATGTAAGTGACAGTGAGGCTAAATGTCCGGAATTTAAAGTGGTGGCCGTGCGGATTCGGAAGGCGAGAAAAGTCGCAGAACGGCATGCCAAAGCAGAAGCGTAAAAAAACAAACATGAATAATCTCCACGGAAAGACCGCCCTTATTACCGGGGGCAGCAAAGGCATTGGTTACGGCATCGCCGAAAGCATGCTTAAAGAAGGCATGAACGTTGCCATAACCAGCCGACAACAGCAATCTGCCGACGCAGCAGTTCGCCAACTTTCCGACATAGGTCCCGGAAAATTGATCGCCATCGCAGCGGATGTGCGTGATTTTGATGCCCAGAAAAATGCAGTAGCGAAAACGCTCGAATCTTTTGGAAGCATTGATGTACTCATTGCAAATGCAGGATTGGGCCATTTCGCACCAATCACAACGCTTACTCCGGAACAATGGCATGAAACCATTGACACCAACCTTACAGGCGTTTTTTACTCCCTCAAGGCGGCGGTGGACGCGCTCAGCAAATCAAAAGGTTATTTTATCAGCATTGCCAGTCTTGCCGGCACCAACTTCTTTGCGGCTGGTGCAGCTTATAATGCCAGCAAATTTGGCCTGGTGGGCTTCACGCAGGCTGTTATGCTTGACCTGCGGGAGGCAGGGATCAAATGTTCCACGATCATGCCGGGGTCGGTGGCCACGCATTTTAACAACCACGAGCCCAACCCCTCAGATGCCTGGAAAATCCAGCCGGAAGACATAGGCCAGATGGTGGTGGATTTGTTGAAAATGAACCCGCGGACTTTACCGAGCAAGATCGAGGTACGGCCGAGTCAGCCGGGTAAGTAAAGAGGTTTCAAGTTACATCTCCAATGCTCCCGGCAGCATCAGCAAAAACGGGAGCGCTTTTCCGTAATCCAAATCAGCATATTCTAAACCCAAGACCCTCAAGTTGTTGTAATAGGTTTGATGTTGCTGGTAGGAGTTTTTTTCCGACTGAATAAACCAGGCATTGCCGCCTAATTTTTGGGCAAGAAACCATTTTTCCAATAGTCTTCCAGTCCGACCGTTTCCATCATTAAAGGGATGGATTTTTACAAAAACCAGGTGTATGAAGGCGGCATAATAAAACACTTCTTCTATGCTTAACTGGGCACTTAGCAATACTGCAATATCCTCATACAGTTTTTGCATTTCGCCGGGCACTTCATATGGAAGGGCAGCAACATATTCGATTTTGCCATCGGGGGTGGAGACGTACATATTTTGGGTGCGTATTTGCCCTTGTAGATGTTTGGCTAGGATATGTTTGCTGAGTAAGCGGTGTGCTTCGGCTATGTTTTCTTCATTCAAAACATGGCTTTGGGCAAAGAGGTAGGCATCGTATAAATCATCTATTTTTTTGGTGTAATCCGGTAAAAATTCAATTTCGAACCTTTTATGTTTTACATATGAATCTAATTCAATGTCCTCGCCTTCTATTTTACTCGAATAAACGGAGGATACTGAAGTGTAAAAACTAAAGGTATCGGTAGAAATTTCGGCATCCTGCAAACCCTCGAATACAGCCTGCATATCTTGCCTGACCTGGTGTCGGTAGGCGTCCAGCAAATGCGTTTGGATGATTTTTAACCTGTCTTGCATCTGGCAAATGTAGCAGAAGCCTTGATTCTAGCGACAACTCATTCTTGCATTTACACCCCAACAAAATGCCGCACCAACTCATGCTCAGCATACAAAGGCCGCTCCTGACGTTCCGCCTCTATTGGAACCTCCCCACTGTGGACAAACCGCAGCACCGCCCGGGTAATGCCTTCAGTGCCAAGGTGATGCCCGCCTTCCGTTGGGCTGTACAAATGGCTTCCGGGCCAAAAATCATGGTAGCGGCGTGATTCTGCGTATGGCGTCATCGCGTCGCTCGGGTCGTGAACAATCAGCCCTTCAATGTGCGGAAAGGCCGCGGTCATCAGGGCAAAATCAAAATTATCAATCGAACGTCCGATGCGTTTTTCAAATCCGCGCACCATAAGCCAATACAGCGGCGACCAGAGTCCAAAAGCCTTTTGGTACTCCCGGAAAACGCGCGGCGCGAAACTAAACGAGGCCATAATCACCATACGGCGTGGGTGCAGGGCACGAGGCAATTCCGTCAGGGCATAAACATTGCTGCTGTCGCCAAAAGAATGCCCGACGATCGCGTACGGCGTTCCGTAATCTTCCATCAATGCACGAATGATGGAGGCATTGAGGGGAATATTTAAAGTGCCCGATAAGGCTAGTCCATGTCCAGGCGGGTCGTACGCTAATACACGATAACCTGCTTCAATCAGATCAGGCACAAAATGTCTCCAGCGACCTGCGTTGTAGGCCCAGCCATAACTCAGCAATATCAAAGGCGCATTTTCAGGACCCCAATGATATTCTACAATGTTTTGACCATCAACTACTCGGCGTACTTGACGGGCAGATGCTAGAAACTGCCGCTCTTTTGGGCGAAGCCTGGGTTTTGGTGGAGTGGAGAAAATTTTCCCCGCCATTTTAGCGGCGTGTTCTGGTGCTAGCAGCGACCAAAGATTAAGGCCCAGGCCGATGGTTTTGGTGATGATACGTTGCATGATTAGGACTTTTATGCATTTCTTTGCCAAAAAGAGCCACCGCCCGAGCCACGAACTGCTCCAGGTGCTGTTCTTCATTGCTGATTTTGTACATGATAATGGCGCCTTCGTATTCAAGCAGCAGGCGATAGGCGGTATCGGCAGCCTCCTCCGGCGACATGATGGCGCTCAAGATTCCAGCCACCGCTTTTTTCCATTCTTCCCAGATAACCTGAATGGGTTGGTTGAAAAGTCCGTCGCGGCCCGTTTCCAAAGCCTGTATTGGCAAAAAAGCAGCCTTGGCGCTCCATTTTCACGAGCCGGTTTTGTCGGCGCAGCATTTTTTCGAGCTTTTGTTCGGGGGGAAGATCCTCTTGCACGACCGAAAACACGGTTGCGCGAAGGGTATTCTGGGCGTATTCCAGAACGGCGCACATGAGGCTTTCCTTGGACAAGTGGTGGTGCATTAGCCCTGATTTGCCCAACCCAGTTGCCTCAGCAAGCATACTTACAGAGGTGCCGTGGTAGCCGTGCTTGTTGAAAACCTCCCAGCAGCGGTGCAATAATTCTTGTTTGTCAATCTTTTTAACTGGCATATACCGAACGTTCGTACGGCAAAGGTAAGGGCGTATCTGGGAAACCGCCAAGAGGGGAGGTGATTTTTTTGGCAGGAAACATTCCGATTTTAAGCTAATTTGCTCTGAATGATGATTGACGAGTACATGATTGTTGATTTTTGATGTAAGGGACGATTTAATAATTGACGATTGCGGCACATCTGCTATTATCAATCCCGCCTTACATCAAAAATCAACAATCATGTATTCGTCAATCGTCATTCGAACTAAAATTTGGCAGGACCCATATTTTGCATGAACAGACTCCTACCTCCGCTTCAACACCACCCCCTTCCCAATACTCCTATTCGTCCAACCAAACAATACGCCATCAAGCCAAATCAAAAAATCTGTCACAAAAACCAGCCAGGGTTCACCTGTAGACGCGGGACGGATTTTCACGCCACCCTTGCTGTCGCTGGTCACGTTTCGGGAATTTTTCTTGAAAATACTCTGCACAATGCCTGTCCAATATACTTCTAAAATTCCAGTCAAATGGCGGCTAAGCCCTTGAAATTCAAGGATTTCGAAGCCAGCGTCTTCCGCCCATTTTTTGAACTCGGCCGAACCAATCAGATAATCGTGGCCAAAGGCATAAGCCCCCTGGGAAATCAGATTTTCCCGGTCAGAAGGCTTTCGAACCCATTGCCAAAAACGATTTACGGGGTCGTACGTAATTGGGAATTCGCGGCTTGGGAATGTCATAATTGCTATGCCTCCTTGGCGAAGCACCCGCGCCATTTCTTGCACCATTTTTTGGGGCTGACCAACGTGTTCAATCACCTCGCAGGACACGATGAGATCAAAAGATGCATCGGAGTAAGACAAATCGAGGGCGTTTGCTGGCTCATAGCGCAGGTTTGGCACATTAGCGTTCAGGCTGCGCGCGTGGGCCAGGTCTTCTTCATTCACGTCACAGCCAACCAGTTGGGTACAATGCCCGGCGATCATACGGTCGTAATCGCCTTCTCCTGTGCCGAGATTTAGTGCATGGCCTGAAACCCGTTCAGCACCTTCTGTACGGATGGGGGCATATTTTGCCAAACGTTTTTTGACAAACTGATAGCGATTTCTAAAAGTTGGAAATAGAAATTTGAAATTCATGAATATGGAATGTTTTGAAGTTTTTTCACCCAGCGGAGTTTTAACATCTTGATTATCAATCACTCTGCGCCTCCGCGGTAAAAAAGCGCTTTGATGCACTTACTTCTATTTGTCACAAGGCCACACATAGTTTGAAAGCGGCCAGTTTTTGCCTTGAAAAGAAAAGTGCCACCATTCCGTTCGGATGCCTTTAAATCCAACCGATTCCATTGCCTCGCGTAAAATCCGGCGGTTGGCAAGTACTTTTTGGGGCAAATTGTTGTTGTCGGTATGCGCTTCACGACCAAAGTAATCGTAGGGCGTTCCCATATCGAGTTCCTTGCCTTTTGCGTCTACAACAGTTAAGTCGACAGCTGCTCCACGAGAATGCATGGAGCCTTTGGCAGGCGGGGTTACATAATCAGGATTGGGCACTTTATCCCAAAGCCGTTGTTGGTAAGGACGGGGACGGTAACAATCGAACATTTTTAAACCTAAGCCCCTCTTTTTGAGTGCTTTGTGTGCTGCAATAACTGCTTCAGCAGCCTCTGGTCGGAGTAGACACCGTGGACAATCATAAATTTTTGATTTGGTGAAATTGTCTGTAGTGGCGTATTTAATATCCAATTGAATAGAAGGATCAAGCGTGGCGACATCTGAAAAGCCATTTCCACTAGTAGGGGCCGGGGCATTTGCTGATTTTGATACTGTTGGAAGGGTAGGGGAAGGGACAGTTGTTTCTGGCGCGGCTTCGATATCGGCTACTGATTTTTCTTCCGAAGCACCAGGTTTTAGTTCAGCGGCTTCCTCAGTTATCTGTTCAGGAATTGGGGCGGCTTCGACCTTTTTTTCGGCGGACTGGTCGCTGGCACAAGCAAAAAATAACAGTATCAGGAAAGTATAAAGACGCATAGCAAAGGCTCAATTTTTGGCAAAATTACCTTTTGCCCTCAACTCTTGTCAACGAAAGCGCAGCATTTGCGTTTATTTCGTCTTTAGAGCGTTGGCCAATTGACGCGCAACCTAATTTTCAAACTTTAATGACAGCACAAAAATTATCTAAGCCATTCAAAACCAATCGGTTGAAACAGCTTTGCCGGAGCATTTTCCCTATTTCACCATTGTTGCTCAAAGGTATTTTTGCGACGGCGCAAGGTACGCCATACCCTGGCCAATCATTTGAAGGACCGGGCGGGGCAGATTATGCGCACCATTCTGTTGCTTTCTACGATGCCGCCACCAATGCCGATGGTTATTGGCTTTTTGAACCGGCTGACCCAGTGCCCGATTCAGCCGAAGTCGTTGTTTTCCTACATGGTTATGGCGCCTACAATCCGATGGCTTATGGCAAATGGATCAAGCATTTGGTGGCAAAGGGAAATATCGTCATTTACCCGCGTTACCAGAAAAATCTCGTTTGGCCCCGCCCTAATGGATTCCCTGAAAATGCTGCCAAAGGCATACGAGATGCGCTGCAAATGCTTGAAAAAGAAGGGCATGTGAAGCCTCGCACTGAAAAAATAGCCTATGTTGCACACTCTTATGGCGGGGTTATTGCGACCAATCTGGCCGCGCATTGGCAAAAATTTGACATCCCAAAACCCAAAGCCATGCTGCTCGCTCAACCAGGTTCCGGACCATTCAAAGGGGCTCGTTTGGAAAAGTACGAACGGCTCCCTGACGATCTCAATCTGCTCGTGGTAGTGGGCGAAGACGATTATGTGGTAGGAGAAGAATTTGGCCGCCTCGTGTTTGAAACGGCCGTAAATACACCCAATCGGAACCTCATCGTGCAACGCCGCGACACCACTAACTTTCGCCGTTGGATTCTCGCAACGCATTCAGAACCTTATGCTTATGATTTGGATTTTGACACAGGTGTGCGCAATTACACGGCCAGACGGGTATTGATGAGCGCGCGACTCAACGAGGTGGATTTTAATTGTTACTGGAAGCTAACCGATGCGCTTATTGCTTACACACGTACCGGGGAATACGGCGATGTGGCCTTTGGCGATACCCCTCTCCAAAGGTTTTTGGGAACATGGCCTGATGGTAGGCCCATAAAGGAATTGGAGGTGATATTGCCCGGCGAAAAGACTGGGGTCAGCAAAGCACAAGTGGAGGAATTTAAACAGGACTAGTGCCGCAATTAGTCATCATGGGCTTGCCACAAAATAATAATTCTGGCGCTCATAAAACTGCTTTGCAAAACCATCACCGTCAAGAGGTTCACTCCCTTCAAGAAAATGCTCAAGCAAATAAATGCGCAAGCCGCAACTTTTCAAAAGTGCAAACACTTGCTCTGGGGTGGACCCATAAATGTCTGAAGCACCCAGACCATGCTCAAATATAACTGTTGGTTTCCAACGTGTTAGAGTCTCTTTCGCGCCCTCCAAAACCATTTGCTCGCCTCCTTCTACATCAATTTTAAGTACATCCAGGCGCATTTCCTTGGGCCAGACATCGTCTAACTTTTCTGTTAAGACTGTTATCTGTGTATCCTCTTCATTGGGTCGGTCATACCGGCGTTTGAGTAGCCCACTGTAAGAAGGATTGCTAACTACATAGTTGAAGCTCGAGCTACCATGCTGATTGGAAAGCGCAATGTCGAAGAATCGGCAATTGGTACGATCCGCATATTTTTCCTTCAGGTTTTGAAACAAGAATGGGATTGGCTCAAAGCCAAAATGTTGGCCCTCAGGTGCTGCTGCCAACAAAAGGTCAAGGATTTCTCCTTTGTGACAGCCTACATCGGCGCAATTGCTTTGAACGCGACACACCCTGCTTATGACACGCTCCGTAAGGCGATCATAGCGCTGGTTTTTCGTAAAAGCAAAAGGTAGTGCTTTGAGTATTTTTTTTAAATAGTCCTTCAAACGGGAAATATTTCAAGAGAAACAGATTATTACCCTCCTTCGCGCTTTAGCCTTTAATAGTGGTGAAACGCGATGACGGGTAAAATGGGCTGCAAGATACCATGTTGCCTATCATAGCAGGGCGTAGGCGGGTAAAAATGTGGGTAAGTCACCCTCTTTCGCGCTTTTAATCAGATTTAACCTTAGGCGCGGCAGGTATTTAGGTTAATGCACTGACCCTCCTTCGCGCTGCGCGCTATGGCGGGTAAAAAAAAACCGTCGAAGCATTACGCGCCGACGGTTAAACCCTAAAAACCAAATGAAAACAATCTTCCTTATTTACCGTAGCCCCAGCTCCTTTGCGGAGGCTTTTCATTTCTTAATTTGTATGCATTTAATACCGGATAGGAATAAATGCTTGTTCCAAAAAGGGCTTAAAAAAAGCCGTCGGAACATTGCGCCCCGACGGCCAAACCCTAAAAAACCAAATGAAAACAATCTTCTTTTTAAAGGTGCAGTTGCGCGAGGGCAACTGCGGTGCGTTTGTTTTTTGCTTAGCACTTACTCGTTTGTAAGAACATATTTTAAACGCAATGGTTAAATTTAGTCACACGGGGTCAAAGAATTATTTCTGCTTTTACCAACAGTTAACAAGTATTATTTCCATCTCAGGCAAAAAAGGCACCTGTGTCCAATTTTAATTCCGAAAATTTGAATTCTCTTTGAAATTCATTTGCATTAGAATTACAAGTGCATACCCAAGAAAATTGGATGATTATTTGTTCGATTCCTTCGCCCAAGTGTCTTTCAATGTAACCGTACGGTTGAAAACCATTTTCTCGGAGGTCGAATCGGGGTCAACACAAAAATAACCAAGCCGGGTAAACTGAAAACGGTCGCCGAGATCAGCCCCGAGGAGTGCGGGTTCAATCAGCGCATTTTCCAGGACTTGCAAGGAATCCGGATTGATGGTTGATTTGAAATCTTCCTCTGATGCTGGATCCTCCACTTGAAAAAGCCGGTCATAGAGCCGCACTTCGGCAGTTTTGGCATCGCTGGCCGAAAGCCAGTGTATCACACCTTTAGGTTTTAGCCCTGAAGTGTCTTGACCAGAACGACTTTCGGGGACGTAGGTGCAGTGGATTTCTGTCATATTTCCCGCCGCATCCTTTATAACCTCTTGACATTGAATAATATAGGCCGATTTAAGCCGTACCATGCCTCCGGGCGAAAGCCGGAAATATTTGGGCGGAGGAGTTTCCATAAAGTCGTCTTGCTCAATCCAAATCTCGCGACCAAATGCAAGAGGGCGAGACCCGGTTTCTGGCGCTTCCGGGTTGTTTTCCGTTTCCAAATGCTCGATTTTACCTTCTGGGTAATTGGTAATCACCACTTTGAGCGGGTTTAATACGGCAAAACGGCGCAGCGAATTTTTATTCAAATCCTCGCGAATGCAAAATTCGAGCAACGACATGTCGGCCACCATTTCGCGTTTGCCCAAGCCAATCCGGTCGCAAAATTCGCGGATACTTGCAGGTGTGTATCCCCTGCGCCGGAACCCGGAAATCGTAGGCATACGTGGGTCGTCCCAGCCGCGCACGAAATTATCTTCCACCAATTGCTTCAGTTTGCGCTTGCTGGTAATGGCGTAAGAGACATTTCTACGCGCAAATTCGTATTGTTTGGAAGGGTAAATGCCCAATTGCTCAATACACCAATCGTACAATTCACGGTGCGGGGCAAACTCCAGCGTACAAATGGAATGTGTAATGTTTTCGATACTGTCGCTCTGCCCATGCGCCCAATCGTACATCGGGTAGATACACCAGGCATCGCCTGTGCGGTGGTGGTGCGCATGTTTGATGCGGTAGAGTAGGGGATCGCGCATGATCATATTGGGCGAAGCCATGTCAATCTTGGCGCGGAGTGTACAATGGCCATCAGGAAATTCGCCTGCCTTCATTTTTTCAAACAATGCCAGGTTTTCCGCTGGTGTTGTTTCGCGGAATGGGCTGTTTTTGCCAGCCTCTGTTGGGGTTCCTTTCAGCGCGGCCATTTCTTCTGAAGTAGAGAAATCTACGTATGCTTTTCCTTTCAGAATTAGCACTTTAGCCCACTCGTAGAGTTGCTCAAAGTAATCAGAAGCATAAACGATTTTGGCTGGTTCAAAGCCAAGCCAGCGCACATCTTCAATGATGCTGTCCACAAATTCAGTCTCTTCTGTTGTGGGATTGGTATCGTCGAAGCGGAGATTGGTAGCGCCACCATATTTCACACCCAGCCCAAAATTCAAACAGATGGAGGTAGCGTGTCCAACATGCAGATAGCCGTTAGGCTCTGGTGGAAAGCGGGTTAGGATGGTTTTATATTTGCCTGAAGCGAGGTCGGCCTCGATGATTTCTTCGAGGAAATTGAGGGATTCTGTCATTGTGCTCATTGTTGTTAAAATGCGAGCCGCAAAGATAGAAACTCCTTGCTGCTTATGTTTTGAAAACGGAAGCAGCAGAATACGCTTATTTGAGATTACCCCCGTTTCCCCTTGTAGGCATGACTCGAAAAAGTCCCTACCATATTGCTACTCCTTGTTTTATAGCAAACAATCGAATCTCCTATTACCTTGCCGCTAATAGACGTGGGGGTGTAATAATTACCATCACTCCATTGGAAGATGCCATTATGGTTTATCCGAACCTTGTTAGGGGCTTCTTGCCCAATACCAACCATGATATATGTCACGGTATCTTGACCGGATAGGGTAAATATTTCTCCTGGAATAGATTCCAAAGTCACGGTAGTAGAAGGGAAAGCCACTGGCGGTAAATCCTCCAAATGATAGGTGTGCTGGGTGTCCCATACCTGGATACGCTCTTTAAAGGTGTCCTGTACCGCATAGGTTCCAGCAAAAGTTTGAAAAACCGTGGGCAATGTAAAACCTGTTTCACCTGTAGTGAAAGTTTGTATTGATGTTTTATAGTACAAGTTATTGCCATCATGTCGAAGTACCATGAACCACTCATACTTTGTATTGGCCAACAGCGCAATTGCTGCGCCAGTCAAGCTGGTTTTTTCTTTGGGGTTGCCCAAGTCGCTCCAACCAAAACCACTGTAGAGGCCATATGGCTGATTTGGCTTAGATATATGTGTTCTACAAAACCTTCTAATTGTTCCCCAATGACACCAAATTTCCAAGAAAAACTATCAGGAATGAAGTTGATTTGACCATCACATGGATAGGTGATCATCAGTGTATCATTTGGAACAATTTCGCAGCTGATAGGAGGAGGATCAATGGTCAACGGTTCAGCGCTTTTTTGGCAGGCGTTCAAAATCAGGCAAAGCACTGTTACTGAATAAAAGAGTTGTTTCATTTTTTAAGGGTTGAAATGATTGGATATGTATTGTAATGCTGCCAACAAATTCGGCGTGAACAATCTAAAAGCAGATTCTTTTAATTTGTCCTTAAACAGGGAGCTGAGATTGGAGAAAACTCACATCCGCTCCGGCATCTCCACACCCAAAAGCCCCATACTCGATTTAAGCACCTGGCCCAGGCGTAGGCTATCATTCGTTGTGATAAAACTATCATAATTCATCAACAATCAATATTTTGATTCCTGATATCCTCTTCAATTTGTAATCGTTGGTAAAAAATGGTCCTCCTCTGGCTAAAGCTCTATTCAATTTGGGCTCTCCTACTTGCCTTTGAGAACTAACATTTCGACATCAAGGCTCAAAATCGGCAATTAGTTTGACTTTTACCTCACCTCCACTCCCAAGACTCAACACTTACAAAAGAAACTTTTTCCTCAACAAAATCGTTAACTAATTGACCATTGGGTTCAATCAAAAAAGGGCAAAAAATACTTTTCCAAGGGTAATCTCTCTCTTGTATTATAATTCTTGAGCGTCACCTCCCAAACTCCCTTTCCCAGCCTTTACTTTCTTCAAGACTTTTTAACTCCAACTTTAATCTCGCCAAAACCTCCAAACACTTTGGGGAGAGTAATTCCGAAGATCAAATCTACCTTTGACATAATTCCTTTTGCAAAAGTAAGGGAAAACTCACATCCCCCCACTCACGCCCAAAAGCCCCATGCTCGATTTAAGCACCTGGCCCACGGCGCGGCTCAGTGTAAGCCGGAATGCACGTGCTTCCGGAGTCTCGGCATTGAAAACGGAGAGATCGTGCCAGAAACGGTGGTATTTCTTGGCCAGATCGTAAGAATAATTTGCCACTAGCGATGGGTCATACTCTTCAGCGCCTTTCAATACTACATTTTGGTAGTCTTGTATTGCCACCAACAGCTCTTTTTCTTGGGGCTGAATGCTTGTGTAACGATTGGCAGAGGAAAGGTCAATCCCTTCCTTTTCAACCCGTTGCATCAATCCGTTTATGCGAACGTAACTGTATTGGATATATGGCCCCGTCTGTCCCTGCAAATCCACGGATTCCTCTGGGTTGAAGATCATTTTCTTTTTAGGGTGGACTTTCACGATGAAGAACTTGAGTGCGCCCATTCCCACGCGACGTAGGTTCTCCCGTTTTTCCGCCTCTGAAAGCGTCTCTGCTTCGCCCCGATCTTTTGATTGTTCGGTGGCAATGCGGATGACTTCGGTAATGAGGTCATCGGCATCCACGACTGTGCCTTCACGGGTTTTCATCCGTCCGGTCGGCAGTTCAACCAAACCATAGGAAAGGTGGTGAAGTCCTGCTGCGTAAGGCTCCTCTAAGCGCTTCAATGTCTCGAAAAGCACTTGAAAATGGTAGTTCTGCTCATCGGCCACTACATAGACGTAACGTTCGCAGCCCAATTCATGATGGCGCATACGGGCGGTGCCAAGGTCTTGGGTAATGTACAGAGAAGTGCCATCGGCGCGCACTACCACTTTTTGGTCGAGGCCAGCGTCTGTCAAATCCAGCCATATTGAGCCGTCTTCTTTTTTGAAGAAAACGCCTTTGGTGAGACCGTCTTCAACAATGTCCTTGCCGAGCTGGTAGGTGTCACTTTCGTAATAAAGTTTGTTGAATGAAACCCCGAGATCGCCGTAGGTCTTGTCAAAACCTGCATACACCCAGTCGTTCATTTTCTTCCAAAGCGCAAGCGTTTCAGGGTCGTGCGCTTCCCATTTCAGGAGCATTTCTCGGACTTCTGCACCCAATATTGAGTATTCGTTGAACCACTTGTTTTTGAAGTCCTTGAAAAAATCCTTTTCTAACTGCTCTGGTTTTCGTTTGCTTTCAAAAAGCGATTTAGCCTCGGCAGTCTCTTGCCAGGCGCCATATTCTTCCTTGCTTTTTTGCTCAAACAAAACATACCAATCTCCCACAAAATGGTCGGATTTAATTCCAGTTGATTCCGGGGTTTTACCCTCTCCAAATTTGAGCCAGGAAACCATGCTTTTACAGATCGCTACCCCCCGGTCATTCACAATTTGAGTCTTAACCACTTCATAACCAACGGCTTGCAGCATATTGGAACAGGACCAACCCAACAGAATATTACGGATGTGACCCAGGTGCAAGGGCTTGTTGGTGTTGGGTGAGGAGAATTCCACCATCACTTTTTTGCCATTGCTGGGCAATCGGCCATAAGTCGAATCTGATACCACAGATTGCAAAAAACCTTGCCAGTAGGCATCGTTGATTTCCAGGTTGAGGAAGCCCTTGACTATGTTAAAGGCTTTGATATCTGCCACGTTTTTGGCCAGATATTCTCCAATCGCAGATGCAGCAGCATCTGGCGATTTTTTGGCAACTTTAACAAAGGGAAAAATCACCACCGAGTAATCGCCTGTAAAATCGGGTGGGGTAGGGTTGACCAGCACTTTGCTGGGGTCGGTGGCTTCGCCGTAAAGTTGTTCAACGGCTTGGGCTACGGCGTTTTGGAGGGTAGAGACGATGTTCATAGGTGAAAAAAGAGATGCAAAAGTAGGGTTTAGGGATGTAAAACGCTCGCCAGATAATTCTGACGAGGCGTTGGATTTTCGTACCGATTGATAAAGTCTATCAAATTCTCCAAAGCCGCAGCGCCGCTCACAATCTCACCAAGTTCGGTCGTGATGGCTTCCTGTCGCTTTTTATTGTAGTAAATTTTGAGCGATTTGAGCAGTTCTTCAGCATTTTCAGTCGCTTTGTCCATTGCAGTCATACGTGAGCCATGCTCAGAGGCTTGGGTGTCCAATACAGATTTGTGGAAGGACAATTGAAGGATGCTGGGCACCATGATTTCCAGCAATTGCTCCTGATCAGGCTCAAAAATGTAGTCTACTTTTTTCTCTTTCGTGCCTACAGGCACTTCCATTTTTGGTACAGGCAACCACTGCTCAGCGGTTGGGAAAACGGTGGCAGCGTTTTTGAAACGGCTGTAAACCAATTCTATCGCATCATATTTTCCAGCAGAAAACTCTTCCATCCGTTCACGAGCCACGGCACTCACATTTTCATAAGACACATTTTCGTACACCGGAATATAGTCGGTGATGAAGGTGATATCCCGAAAACGACGACGGAAATAGTCGTATCCTTTTTTGCCAATGAAAAGCATGGTCACTTTGCCATTGCTGAGTTGCCGACCATATTTTTCAGTTATGAGCGCAGCCGCTTCTTTACAAATGTTCGTGTTGAATGCTCCGGCAAGTCCTCGATTTGAGGTCACTACCACCACCAGCACGTTCTTAACCTCACGCGCCTTGCCAAAACTGGTGTCGCCACCGCCCTCAAGGTTGGAGAGGATGTTTGAAAGCATCCGGTTCAGACGGTTGGAATAGGGACGCAACTGCACAATGGCATTTTGCGCCTTCCGCAACTTCGCGGCCGATACCATTTTCATGGCCTTCGTGATTTGCTGCGTGTTGATAACCGACTTGATCCGTTCGCGTACTTCTTTTAAACCGCCAGCCATTATCTATGAAGTGATAGAGTGATGAAGTGATGAAGTGATACAATGAAGTGTTGGGTTGATGGAGTGATGAAGTGATTTGAATCGCTGTTGGGCTTAAATCACTTCATCACTCCATCACTTTATCACTCTATTTATACCCGCCTGCCAGGTCAGCCGCCAAGGCCTTCATTTTGGTGAGGCTGGCATCTTCGAGTTTTCCTTTGCGGAATTCTTCCAGTACATCAGGGAGTTTGCTTTCCATGCGCTCCAGGAAGAGGTGCTCAAATTCTTGTACTTTTTCGAGCGGCACATCGCGAAGAAGGTTGTTGGTACCGAGGTAAATGATCGCAACTTGTTTTTCCACCGAAACGGGGCTGTACTGTGGTTGCTTCAAAATTTCCACGTTGCGTGCACCTTTTGCCAAAACGGCTTGGGTAGTCACGTCCAAGTCAGAGCCGAACTTCGAGAACGCTTCCAATTCGCGGTATTGTGCCTGATCGAGTTTCAAGGTTCCTGCGATCTTTTTCATGGACTTGATCTGAGCGTTACCACCCACACGGCTAACCGAGATACCCACGTTGATGGCCGGACGAACACCTGCGTTGAACAGGTTGGATTCCAGGAATATCTGTCCGTCGGTGATCGAAATCACGGTTGTAGGAATGTAGGCTGATACGTCACCAGCCTGTGTTTCAATGATCGGCAATGCAGTAAGCGAACCACCACCTTTCACCAAACCTGCTTTCACGAGGCTTGGAGGCAGGTCGTTCATGTCTTTTACAACATCTGCGCTGGCGATAACCTTTGCAGCACGCTCTAACAAGCGGCTGTGCAGGTAGAACACGTCGCCAGGGTAAGCCTCACGGCCCGGAGGACGACGCAACAAAAGCGAAACCTCACGGTAAGCCACGGCTTGCTTGGAAAGATCATCATAAATGATCAGCGCCGGACGACCTGTATCGCGGAAAAACTCGCCGATACATGCACCTGCAAACGGAGCGTAAAACTGCAATGGAGCAGGATCAGAAGCCGATGCGCATACAATACAAGTGTATGCCATAGCGCCATATTCTTCGAGCGTGTGCGCCACGGTGGCTACAGTCGAAGCCTTTTGGCCGCAAGCAACGTAGATGCAGAACACCGGTTCGCCGCGGTCATAAAATTCTTTCTGGTTGAGGATGGTATCAATAGCGATGGCCGTTTTACCGGTCTGGCGGTCGCCAATGATCAATTCACGTTGGCCGCGGCCAATCGGAATCATCGCGTCAATGGCTTTGATGCCCGTTTGAAGCGGCTCGTTTACTGGCTGACGGAAGATAACGCCCGGAGCTTTACGCTCCAAAGGCATATCGTACTTCGCACCAGTGATTGGACCTTTGCCATCAATGGGCTGGCCAAGCGGGTTCACAACGCGACCCAGGAAACCTTCACCAACTTCGATAGAAGCGATTTGGCCAGTGCGTTTTACCGAAGAGCCTTCGCGGATACCCGTTGGAGAGCCCATGAGTACCACACCAACGTTGTCTTCTTCGAGGTTAAGTACGATGGCGCGGGTGCCATTTTCAAATTCGACCAGTTCGCCGGACTGAGCGCGGTTCAATCCGTAAACACGGGCGATACCGTCGCCCACTTGCAGCACTGTACCAACCTCTTCAAGGTTTGTTTCGGCCCCGAAGCCCGACAGTTGCTGTTTCAATATCGCGGAGATTTCTTCCGGTCTGACGTCTGCCATAATCTTAATAAAGTGATGAAGTGATAAAGTGATGAAGTGAGGCGCGAGCAGCGATGAAGCAAATCACTTCATCACTTTATCGCTTTATCACTTCATTAAAACTCCTTGATGTACAGGTTTTTATTGAACTCCGATTTCAGTTCAGCCAACTTATTGGCGACTGAGGCGTCGTAGCGTTTGTTGTCAAATTCAAGCACAAAACCACCAATTAGGTCGGGGTCAATGCTGCTTTGGATTTCAAGATTTGGGTTTGTAATGCCACTTTTTAGCAGCCGCGATTTGAGATCACTCAAAACCCCTTCGCTCAAAGGCGCTGCAGAAATAACCCTAACGGTAGTGATTTTTTGCAGGGTCTTGTATTGCGAGATAAACTCGGCGGCAATCTCAGGCAGGTAAGCTTCCCGGCCTTTGTTCACAAGCAAAGTGAGGTAAGCCATGGTAAGGCTGTCCATTTGCTTGCCAAAAAGCGCATTCAACGCAGCATTTTTTCGGTCTGCGCTGATGATGGGGCTTTTCAGCATGAGCTGCAAATCGCGGTTGGTGGCAGCTGTCGCCAACGATTGCACGTCAGTACTCACGTTTGCGAGTTTGTCTTGCTCAACGGCAAGTTCAATCAGCGACTTGGCGTAACGGGTAGCGATGCGGGTGACGCTCATTTTAATTCAGGTTGATGGATTCGGCCAATGATTTTGCGTAGGCTTCCTGCTCGGATTTGTTGGCAAGTTCGCGACGGAGAAGTTTCTCGGCAATCTCTACGGCCATTTGACCCGACTGGTTTTTCAAAGCCACCAAAGCCGCTTGTTTCTGGTTCTCAATATCTTGTATAGCGCTTTCGACTTTGCGCCGGTATTCTGCTCCAGCACGCTCTTTCGCTTCCGATATGATTTCTTCTTTGGCCTCCTTGGCTTCCTTCAAAATGGCAGAGCGCTCCTCGCGGGCTTGGGCGAGAAGTTTTTCATTCTCTGCTTGGAGTTCAGACATTTCCTGACGTGCTTTTTTAGCCTCGTCCAAAGCGCTTTGGATGTCCAACTCGCGTTGTTTCAGTGCCTGGCCGATTGGCTTGAAAGCAAATTTGCTCATCAAAAACCAGAACAAGCCAAAAATGATCGTCGTCCAAATAAGCAAGCCGGGTTCAGGCTTGATGACGGAAAAATCTGCTAGAAAAACCATGATATGAATGTGGTCAATTTTTTAATGTGGTCCATGTGATCAAGTAGATAAATGTGTGTCATATCGACCACATTAAATAATTGACCACATTTTAAAATCCGGGCCATTGCGTCGCCAACCGCTTCGCGCCGGCCCGGATGAGCGTACTCTTAGCCTGCCGCTTTCACGAAGAAAGACAACACCATCGCTACCAGAGCCGCGCCCTCTACGAGAGCGGCGGTCAGGATCATGTTTGCGCGGATGTCACCAACTGCTTCTGGCTGACGGGCAATGCCTTCAACGGCTTTACCACCAATCGTTCCTACACCGATACCGGCGCCGATGGCGGCCAAACCTGCTCCAATTGCTGCGTAACTCATTGTAATATTGAATTATGAGTGAAAAATGTATCCCGGAACGCTGTTCCGTGTTTGTCCCGGAACAGCGTTCCGGGGTACTTTAATGATGATCGCCGTGTGGTTCTTCCAAAGCCATCCCGATATACGTTGCTGACAACATGACGAAAATGAACGCTTGAAGGAATGCCACCAAAAGTTCGAGTGTCATCATGAAGAGCGAAAGCGGAATGGCTGCTGCTGCTCCTGCAATGGAACCACCTACGCTGGTACCAGCCTTGCCAAATATGAATATCAAGCCTACAAAACACAATATAACAATGTGTCCTGCCGTGATGTTCGCAAAAAGTCGAAGCAACAGAGTGAATGGCTTGAGGAATAAACCGAGTATTTCTACCGGTGTGAGAATTAAGATTTTAAGTGCTGCAGGAACGCCCGGCATCCACAATGTGTGCTCCCAAAAGTGCTTTTTGGTACTGGCAAGCATGAGGATGAAAGTCAGCATGGCCAACACAATGGTGACCGAAATATTTCCAGTAACGTTGGCGCTTCCAGGGAAGAAAGGTATCTGCCCGATGAGGTTGAGACCAAGAATGAAAAAGAATGCCGAAAGCAGGTAGGGCATGTATTTTTCGTACTTAGGGCCGATTGCCGGCCGCGCTACATCGTCGCGGATAAAGGTGTAAAATGGCTCCACAAAATTTTGCAATCCTTTCGGAGCATGACCCTGTGTGCGAGTGGCGGCACTAGCGGCGCTGCGGAATACAAAGAACAGCAGCAAGCAAGTGAGCAACATGGTGAAAACGTTTCGTGTGATGGAGTAATCATAGAAACTCGTCACACCGCCGCCCATCAAGCCACCATCGAAAGTTGTTTTTTTATCCAGTTCGTAGCATTTTCCATCTGCCACTACATAATATATGTCTTTCTCCTTGCCGTTCACCGTCTTCGTATCGTGCGTTGGTTCGCTGACGGACACTTCTCCTTTTGGAAATCCCGGGTCTTTTACGCGCTGAATGCTGCCATGAACGAGCACATACCCGTCCTTGGCAATCTCACCATTACCGTGATGGTGTGGATGGAATGCAGAAGTGGTCGTGATGGTCCAACCCTGAGAAGGAGCGTACAAAAAGCAGGGGAGGGGGAGGTAAATATCGCCAACAACATGAATGGCGTTAGCGTCAGCGATGTGGTGTACGGCGGTTTCGCCTGCGTTGAACTCACCTTCTTTTTCTACGATGGGATGACCACAAGCTCCGGAAGAGGTGTCATCGTGAGCGTTGGTTTCGGCATTCGCGGGGTGCCCGGTTTGTTCAACTGATTGTTGGGCTCCTTGGTGGTCATGGTCTTGGGCAAATATTACAGTGCCTAAACCGATGAAAATCAATGCTATCCAATATTTGCGAATGCCTGTCATATCTTTATTTTCGAAACGACTTGTTCAAAATCGGCGGCAAAAGTACGATGCCATTTTCTGATAAAAAAATCAAGTCAAAGTATTTTTCCAAAAAAAATAGGGCGAGGGCGGTATTTGGAGCAGGGGTTCGGAATTTAATTTGGGGGTGTCTCCAAAATAAACCGCAAAACCGCAAAACCACACCTATCGGCGGACAAGCAGAAGAACAGGAAAATTTAAAACCAATCACCTACTTTCCCGTACTACCAAAACCACCCGCTCCACGCTCAGAATCAAGCAATTGTTCGACAGGCTGCCATTCCACGCGCTCATGTTTGGCCACCACCATTTGGGCGATGCGCTCACCGGGCTCGATGGTTTGGGACTCATTGGAAAGGTTGACCACGATACATTTTATCTCGCCACGATAATCAGAGTCGATGGTGCCTGGCGAATTGAGCATCGTAAGACCTCGCTTGGCAGCGAGACCGCTTCGAGGACGAATCTGGGCTTCAAAGCCAATGGGTAGTTCAATGAAGAGCCCGGTAGGTACAAGCGTTCGTTCCAAAGGTCCAAGCGTAATGGCTTCGGTAAGACTAGCCCGCAGGTCCATGCCTGCACTTCCGATGGTTTCGTACCGGGGAGTGGGTAGGACGATTGATTGATGATTTTGACAGTCAAGGTGTGTAAGTTTTGTGGCGCAAAAGTAGCAGAACGTGTGGAATGAACATTTCCTAAAAGAGAAAGTGTAGGCGCAAAAGTAGAATCCGTCGCATTGTGTCCATTTGACAAAAATTGAAGCCTATTCTCTATTCCCTGCGTACTTTTCGGCCACAATTTTTTTCGCTATTTATCCAAAGTCATGTCTGTTGCATGAAAACACTATTTACCATTCCATTTACCGTTTTTTCCTTCTTTTTCGCCTCCGCCCAAGCCCCTGTGAACGACGATTGTTCGGGTCTAATAGACCTAGGGGAGGTGCCATATTGTTCCCAGCCTGCTCAATTCACAAACCTGAATGCCACGCCGAGCAGTATTGACATCCCAATGAATAATGACCCGGTGTGCTGGGGCAATCCCGGCGACCGCGATGTCTGGTTTCAATTCAGTCTGCCTGCCGATGGCAGCATAACCGATATCAGCATTGATGTGTGGGGCAATATAGCGGGCAATGGCACAATGAAAATGCCGCAACTTGCTATTTATCGGGGTGATTGTGCCTTTGGCCAATTGGCTGAATTGGCTTGCATCAGTTCACCGAACAATGTGAACGAGATTCATCTCGAAGTTTTTGGCCTCACACCAGGTGTTCCTTACTATCTCAGAATCAACGACCATTCTCCTACGGCAACCCCTAATTCTGGCACCTTCAAACTCTGTGTCGGGCCATACGTGCCAGATATCAATATGGGCACGTCGCCTGGTTCGTCCAGTTGCAGCGGCACCCTCTGGGATTCTGGTGGCCCGGACGGCGATTATTTAAGTAGCGAAAACGAAACTTTTGTGATTTGCGCTTCAGAGTTTCACCAGTGTGTCAAACTTACATTTTTAGCGTATGCAACAGAAACCAATTATGACGCTATTCAGGTTTTCGAAGGCAACGGCACTGGCGGAAATCCGCTAGCTACCATTGAGGGAAATGGATCAGATTTGGTGCTTCAGGTTGCTTCCGAATGCGTCACGATAAAATTCGAATCCGATTTAAGTGTTGAATATGAGGGCTTTCAGATGAACTGGCAGTGCACACCGGAAGTTTGTGACGCGCCTCCTCCGACACTTCCCTCCAATGCTACTTGTGACAAGGCACTGAATATCAATGGCTGTGATAACGCCCCGCAAACCATACCGCTTTCGCCAGGGGTTGGCGACCCGAATTTCCTTCAGGACGGAGAGAATCAAGGCTGTTTTGATTTAGATCTTTTAGGCACCTTTAACCACTCTTTTTTCTATTTTCAGGCAGCTGCGGATGGCAAATTCGGATTTGCAGTAGAATCGGCGAACCCTAACGAGGCTTCTGATATTGACTTCAATGTATGGGGGCCCATCAACAGTGTTGCTGAAATATGTGATTTTGTAAGCAATAACCAACCAATTCGCTCCTCATGGGCTGATGGTGCTGATCTCACGGGTTTGGCTGACGTTCATCCGCTTGCCGGAACGAACGTAAATGACAATTTCGATTGCGGAAACCCTATTACTCCAGGCCCGAACCCTCCGTTTGGCTTTGCCGACGATTTCGTTCGCCGAATTGATGTGCAAACTGGCCAAATCTATGTCATTATGCTTGACGACTTTGGTGGAAATATTCAAGAAAACGGTATTGCCATAGACTTTTCGGGCACTTCTGATGGTGTTTTAGGATTACCTGCCGATCCAATAACCGTGAGCAACGACACTTTTTCATGCGGTGGGGCGCCAGTTCAATTGCAGATTACGGGTGGTCTATCGTTCGCTTGGTCGCCATCATCCGGGCTATCGTGTAATACTTGCCCGAATCCTTTTGCCAGTCCTACTCAAACAACCAGTTACGCAGTCAGCGTGGTAGGTGTTTGCCAATCCCTTAAAGATACGGTCACTGTTTGGGTTGGCCCAGCACTTCAAGTGCAAAACGATACGGCTATTTGCAATGGCGAAAGCGTTGTGCTTGGAGTGTGCAGGACACTTCCCTCTGTCGTGGCCAATCGCTTGAAATAACTGCAACGGTAAACCCTGCTACCACACCTGTAAACTGGTCGCCGCTCACCCAATTGCAAGTGCAACCGGGTGGCAAGAGCGTTATTGCCACGCCTAACGCAGGAATTACATACACTGCGACTGCTTCATTGCCTGGTTGTTTGCGCAAGGAGACTGTGACCATTCAAGTGGATAGTTTGCCCCAAAATTTATCTATTTTCCCTTCTGATACGGTAGTTTGCGGTGGAACCCAGGTATTATTGGTGTCACCTGCCTATTCAGGCGCTATGTTCCCTGATCTGCAATTCGTATGGCAAACCTCCGCTGGACAAATATTTGCCGACAGTCAATATTTCTTTTTGGCAAATCCTTTAGAAACAACCATTTATCAAAGAATAACGACCAATGGTGCATGTGTGGACACGGCATCTGCTACCATCAACATTATCCCGGTGCCTATCCTGACTATTACTCCGGCCAGCCCGCAACTTTGTCTGGGGGAAAGCACACAGCTGGTAGTCGGCAATGTGGCTGGGCTAACCAATCCGCAATGGTCGCCCCCAATTGGCCTGAGTTGTATTGTTTGTACAAATCCTACAGCCGCGCCTTCCTCCACCACAACCTATCAATTTACAGCTGATGTTGCAAATGGTTGTACCACAACGGCTTCTGTAATAGTTGAAGTGAACCAACAGCCTCAGTATCAATTTCCAAGCGATACACTTTGTACGGGAGAAAGCATTCTTCTCAACCAAATATCAGACTCCACGGTTGCTTATTCATGGACATCAAATCCACCAGGTTTCGTCTCTACAGATGCCCAACCGACGGATATGCCAACCCAAACCACCACCTACTTTGTAACCATGGAAAACGGTTGCACGGTTCAAAAGCAGTTCACGATTCAAGTGGTACCGGCAGGCAGTTTGATGTTAAGCGACAGTGCTACCGTTTGTGCAGGCGTTTCAGCCCAACTAACGGCTTCAGGCAATTATCCGGGCACATACGTTTGGAGCAATGGTGTTACCGGGCAAGTAAATCCTGTTGCGCCAATGCAGACAACGACTTACACTGTTATATACAGTTACCCGCTCCCAAATGTCCAATGCCAAATTATTGATTCTGTGACCGTTGGTGTTCAAGGCGAGGTGGCGGAAGTTCAGTTTCCTGCCGACACCTTGCTTTGTCCTGGAGACAGTTTGTTACTTAATACCGTCTCAACCCCTGGAGCCACCTATTCATGGACCTCCAACCCGCCAATATTTGCTTCGAGCGACCCCTTACCTTCAGTTTTTTATCCGGAAGAATCAGCTTCCTATTCCGTTACAACAACATTGGGCAATTGTACCGTCACCTATGAGGTAGACATCACCGTTTTCAACCCCCAAATGATGGTGAGCGAAGACACTACCGTCTGCGCGGGCGAGGCGGTCACATTGGCTGCTGAGGCATTGTTGACAGGGGATTACCTTTGGACACCAGGAGGCGCAGTGCCAACCTTTGTAGATACAGTTATGGCCAATAGCCAATACACGCTGCGTTTCGTTTATGGTGAATCCTGCGTTTTTGAAGACACGGTAAACGTGATGGTTATTCCCAATTTCACGCTCAAGCTGGTAAGCGATCCGGACACCAATCGTATCAATGCGGGTGACCCTATCATGCTGGACGCCTTCGTACCCGGTACGAATGTGAGTAATTTCATCTTCGAATGGTTGGAAAACAATATTAGCCCTGTCGGAAACACCCAGCAAATTACCGTCACACCCGAAACCACAGATAGCACCGTGACGTATTTTGTAACAGTGGTATCGCCGGCAGGATGTGTTCAAACTGAATCCATCACTTTCACCATTATCCAACCCAACATCAAAGTACCCAATGCCTTCACGCCCAATGGCGATGGCGCAAACGACTCCTTTGGTTTGGCCATTGTAGAAGGAGTCGCAACGGTTGAAAAAATGGAGATTTATAGTCGTTGGGGGCAGAAAGTTTTTGCCAGCACCGACCCAAATGCTCGTTGGAATGGAACCATAGGCGACAATGACGCTCCTTCGGATGTATATGTGTTCATCATCTTTTGGCGCGGTGGCGATGGCGCCTTGTCGGTTGCGAAAGGTGAAGTGACATTATTACGCTGAGTTGCTAAGTTTCTGATGTTGAGCGCAGTAAAACATCTGGAGTGCCTTGGACGTTTCGCTGTGCTCAACTTAATGTGGCACTATACCTTTGCAATATGAAAAAACTACTGCTCCATATTTCACACGCCATTGCTATATATCGTCCCAGCATTTTTACGGCTGCGATCGTGGTAATAAGTCTTTCCCAGGCCCCTCTCCTTGGCCAAAACACTGTCGGGGGTGTAAAAACAACCATTCCTGAGGCCGAGGTGAAACGTCAAAGCCAGTTCCTCATGGCGGAGCGGGAGCGCCTTCTGAATCACAATGACAAAGCACTCGAACTCTACAAAAAATTCACTTACGACAATCCCAACAACGACGCAGGCTGGTATGGCCTGGCACGCACCTATATTTCACTCAAAGACTTCCCCAGTGCATTGGAGGCAATAGGGAAATCTGTGGTATTGGCACCTGATAATCAATGGTATAGCATTTATCAAGCAGATATTTTTGAAAACATCGGTAGAATACCAGATGCGCTAAAAGTCTATGAAAACCTACTAAAGCGGTTCCCGGAAACCCCGGAATTTTATGAAAAACTTGCCTATCTCAGTCTTCAAAATGAAGACCCCAAGCGCGCCCTCAAAGCCTTGGACAAATGGGAAGATTTAGTGGGCGTGAACGAAGAAATTGTCTTTAAAAAACATATTGTCTATGTAGGACTTGGAGATGTCAAAAAAGCGGCAGAAGAGTTGAAGAAACTCTCAGACGCTTACCCAAATGAGTTGAAATACCGCCAGGATCTTGCCGAGTACTACGATAATCTTGGAGATAAGGTCAGTGCCCGCCTGGTTTACGAAGAAATCCTGCGGCGTTTCCCAGATAACGCCGCAGCACGCATGGCTTTGGCAGGGAGGCAGGAAGGCTCTGATGCGGCGAAACTCGCTGCGATGCACCCGCTTTTCGATGACCCAGCGGTGCCGATTGATGAAAAGATAAAGGCAATCATGCCTTATATCCAGAAAGTTAGCGCTGGTGAAGGCGCCACTTTGATGCAAAATCTATTAGATCTTGCTGCCTTGCTCGAAAAGAACCACCCCGATGAGGCCAAGACATGGAGCCTTTCTGGTGATTTGTTTTATCAGGCGAATCGCATAGACGAAGCATTGGAGCGTTACCGCCACTGCCTAAAGTTAAACCCAACTGTTTTTGCAGTTTGGGACAACACATTGACGCTCCTCGCCATCCAAAATAAATACGACGAAATGCTCATCACGGCCGAGCGCGCAATGGACGCCTTCCCCAACCAGCCCAAAGCTTATTATTATTACGGTATAGCCGCTAACATTAAAGGTCGCCAGGATGATGCCATTGCGCAACTTGAACAGGGTTTACTGATGACCGCCAACAACACAAGGTTGCGCCTCGATATGATTGACCAAATCGGTCTCGCGCTGATGGGTAAAAAGGATTTTGCTGGAGCGGCCTCTCGATATGAACAGAGTCTCGCCAGAGGCGGCGATCAACATCCGGCAATTCTGGAACACCTGGGTGATGCACTTTCGCTTCAAGGACGTGACGCACAAGCAGTAGAATATTGGAAAAAAGCCAATGAGATTCGGCGTTCGCCAGAGTTGGAGCAGAAAATCAGTTCGGGGAAACTATAAATTATAGACGATGAACACCGAACGTAACGATCGAGGCAGATCGTTACTTCTTTAGCATTTTCTTCCATTCCGCCTCTCTGGGATTAGGCTTCTTAAGTTTATTGATCCATTTTTCAGCCAGGTCCATTCGGTCTTCGTGTAAAGCCAGGGCGGTACAAAGACGAAAAACAGCCTCATCGAGGTCATTGATTTTCATCCGATCGGCTTTAATCTCACTGATATTTTTGAAGGTTTGGCTGGCAGTACCCGCTGGCCATTCCGAGTTGGTAAACGCATATCGAATATCCACTTCAATGGAATCTTGGGCTTTCTCGTATTCGCCCCATATCACCATATCAGCCATACATTGATTACCTAAGCCCTTTGCATCTTGTAAATCAGGAGTATTCCCACCAAACGCTTCTTCCGAAAGCACTTTTACATCCACATTAATTTTATTTCGTTCAGTCAAATCTCTGATGCGCGATTGAATGCCCAATTCAGGCTTTGAGTCCTCTCCGCTGAGTTTTTGAAATTCAAGTACCATTACTTTGAAGCCCTCTTGCCGAAATTTTGGGCATTGCTGCGATTCGGTTTCAGCGGCAGTTTTTTGAACCTCTTGCTGTTTTGATGCGCCTGAAAGCCATATACCCGCCAGAATACCAAGGACTATTAAAATGCCTCCTCCAATTAGCCAGGGCAAAAGCGCATTTTTTCGCCCCCCATCGCCAGTGCCGGCAAAACTCGGAGATGGTTTGCGACCTGTGATCAAATCATCCACAACCGAAACAAGGAAATCGTTTGTCTTCGCGTATTCGCGCTGAGCATCCGAAAAATCGAGGATGCCTTTGGCTTCTTGTTTTCGGGCCGCCCTGTAATTGGCTTCTACGACACGGAGGGTGCGCAGTGTTTCTGGTTGCGAACCGTCTTTTTCTAAAAAACCGATCAAAACCTGAAGGGCCTGGTCAGCGTCCCCTTGACTGATTAGTTCGCGTACGGATTCAAAAATAGGATTGCTATTCATATCGGTCAGTGTTGATTTTCAGGTACAAATGAAGTAATTTTTGAATCAAAGCGGCTTGATTTCAATTTTTTTTCTGTCAACGTACCAGGACTGACGGGATTCGAGGTAAGTTGATTTTCTTTTTGTCTGCCCAAAACACTTTCTTTGTCCGAAATTCCGGGACAGTCGCCGACGAATCCAATTAGCCGTACTTTTGCCCACCCACCTTTGTGGTTCGTGATGGGAGATTGGTGATTAGTGATTGGTTAAATAGTGATTGGTTCAGCAGTCCGAAAATCAACAACTCACCAAGCACCAATCACCAGTTACCCAATCACCAATCCACCAATCACCAGTTCACCAATCCACCATGAGCGAATTCATAAAAAAATTCAAATCCGTATTTATAACAGAAGAAGTAGGCGGAGAAACGCAAAATGCCCAAGATGGTAGCCAGCATCCGGCAGAAATGACTTCAGCCCCATCAAAGCCATCCCATTCCTCCAGCACAAAGACCGCCGCTGGCGCCCCAGCAAGTGGCTCTGTAAGCGATAAATTCGTGGAAGTGCTTGCCTTGGCTTTGGAAAAAAACAATCAGGAAGGCTTTGATTATTTTGAATTCCGGCAATCGCTAAAAAACCTCGCCAAAATGCCCATGGATGAGCAGACCCGATTCCAATCGGCCTATGCCATGGCGCAAACGATGGGCGTTACTTCTGCCAAACTAGTGGAATCAGCCAAGCATTATTTGGAAGTGCTGAACGTAGAGCAAACGCGCTTCGCTGAAGCTCATTCTCAACAAAAAGCCAAACTTATCGGCAATCGAGAGGAAGAAGCCAAAAATATCGAGGCGGCTATGCTCCAAAAAGCCGAACAGATAAAACAGCTTACCCAGGAGATAGAACAAAACCGCCACCGAAGCGAGCAAATCCGCAAGGAAATAAGCGAAAGCACGGTGAAAGTCGAGTCCACCAAGGCTGATTTTGAAGCGACTTTTGCCAGCGTTGTTGCTCAGATTCAAGACGATATGGCAAAAATTCAACAGCACCTTAAATGATATTCAAGATATTGGGATATTTTGATATTCCCGATATCTCAATATCCCAATATCCTAAACGCAGCATGAACGATTTGCTTAAAAACCCATTTTTCGTTTTCCTGGCAGGCTTGATAGTGTTGTGGCTTGTTTTCAAGGTACTCCAAGTTTTCATCAGCTTGTTCGGGCTTTTTGTGCTGGCTTTCGTGGTTTTGTTCATTTTGAACGCCCGTTTCCGTAACATTGTCCAATCTTTTTTCAGAACCATTTTTCGCAACAATAATTGACCCCCCAGATCACCAGATCCACATCTAAACAAAATCAACAACTGAGATATGACTGACATGCAACCTATGAAACCCAAGAATTTTTGGGAACGCCCCGAAGGCCTTACCGGAGGATTATTTATGGCCGCTATTTTGCTTGGCGGCGGCTATTTGCTTTATCAAGCCTTGCCGACCCTGATTACATTGGCTTCTAATACGCTGTATTTGGCAGGCCTGCTCGCGGCATTGGCAGCGGTCGTTTACATGGTGCTCGACCCTAAAATGCGCAACCTGGTGTGGTACATCTACAAGTCCATCATGCGGGCGATCACAGGCGTTTTTGTACAAATTGATCCGATTGGAATTCTCAAAAGTTACATCGAGGATTTGAAGGACAGTTTAGGCAAAATGAACAGTCAGATCAGCAACCTCAAGGGCCAGATGTACAAACTGGGCGAGATGATCAAGCAGAACAATGCCAACATCAAGAACAACCTTAATCTCGCGGGCAAAGCCAAGGAGACTGGGCGCGAAGCCTTGATGGTCTTGCAAGCCCGCAAAGCCGGCCGCCTACAGGATTCCAACGTAAAACTTGAAGACCTCTACAAGCGCATGGAAGTCCTCTACCGTGTGCTGACTAAAATGTACGAGAATTCTGAAATCATGCTCGAAGACCTAAGCGACCAAGTGATCGTGAAGGAACAAGAGTATAAAGCGATCAAAGCCAGTCATTCGGCTATGCGTTCCGCAATGAACATACTAAGCGGCAACTCCGACAAAAAGTACATGTACGACATGGCACTTGAAGCCATGGCCGATGATGTGGGTCAAAAGGTTGGAGAAATGGAGCGGTTTATGGACATGTCCAAAAACTTCATGGACGGAATTGATCTTCAAAATGGCGTATTTGAAGAGGAGGGTCTTGCGATGCTCGACAAATGGGAAAAAGAAGGTGTTTCCTTCCTGCTTGGTGGCGATAAAAAGAAAATTGTCGCAAAGGCCAACAGTCCAGCCGAAACCCTTGACCTAAACGCCCCTCATGTAATGCCCAGCAAGGAAGAGCGTGGTGGAAATCAATATGACACTTTTTTTGAGAGCTAGTATATGGCCTATATCGTTGACGGCATCCGCAGCCCAATCGGAAACTTTGGCGGCATGCTTGCTCCTGTTCGCACCGATGACCTGGCGGCTCATGTGCTTCAAAAACTCCTGGAACGAAATCCTGGCCTCGACCCCGCGGTTATTTCTGACGTGATCCTGGGTTGTGCCAATCAGGCAGGCGAAGACAATCGAAACGTTGCCCGAATGGCGCTTTTGCTTGCAGGGATACCTATCACGGTTCCTGGCGAAACCATCAACCGGCTCTGCGCCAGCGGAATGTCTGCCGTCATCCATGCACATCGCGCTGTTGCCGCAGGTGATGGAGATGTTTTTATTGCAGGAGGAGTGGAAGGAATGACCCGCGCTCCATGGGTGATCAGCAAGACCAGCAAGCCTTTTGGTACAGATGCCCAGATGTTCGATTCAAGTTTTGGCTGGCGATTTGTCAACCCAAAAATGCAGGAAATGTATGGTACGGACGCCATGGGCGTGACTGCGGAAAATCTGGTGGAACAACATGCCATCAGCCGGGAAGATCAGGACCAATTCGCATTTTGGAGTCAAGAGAAAGCCACCCGCGCTCGGATTGGTGGCATCCTGGCTGAAGAAATTGCAGCTGTTCCCGTCCCCAAAGGGAAAAGTGAAACGATGCTCTTAGAGCATGACGAATTTATCAAACCTGATACCACTTTGGAGGTTTTGGCAAAACTAAGACCTGCCTTCAAAAAAGATGGATCGGTGACTGCAGGCAATGCTTCAGGATTGAACGACGGTGCAGCAGCGTTGCTTATTGCTTCTGAGAATGGCTTGAAAATCAATGGTTTAAAACCGATTGCTCGTATCGTTAGTTCCGCGGTTGTCGGTGTTGAACCGCGCATCATGGGCATAGGTCCAGTAACAGCCTCACGTAATGCCCTGGAAAAAGCGGGGCTTTCACTGGATCAAATGGATGTGCTTGAACTCAACGAAGCCTTTGCTGCTCAAGTGCTCGCCTGCACACGTACGCTCGGCATTGACGACAACGACGCCCGATTAAACCCAAACGGCGGAGCCATTGCGCTTGGCCACCCACTGGGTATGAGTGGGGCGCGCATTGTCCTCTCTGCTGCGCGCGAATTGCAACGAACAGGCAAGCGATATGCACTTTGTACGATGTGTATTGGGGTAGGGCAGGGGTATGCAGTGGTTATAGAGCGAGTTTGATTTAGCGTTAAGTTCCAAGCAAAAATAAACCGCAGAGGCGCTGAGACGCAGAGGATTAAAATCAATTCTCTGCGTCTCAGCGCCTCTGGTATATATAGCGCTTATGTTGCATTAATTTTCGCATTGCCCCAACGCATTGGTCACCTCCTCAAAAGTCAATGGTGGTTGATTGTTGCCCCAGCTATGCAGTATAAAATTAACCACGTTTGCGATTTGAATGTCATTGAGTTTGTCGTTGCCAAGCATTTGTTCAGCATAAACTTTACCGTTAACCATGATAGTATCCTTTAGCCCATAACGGATCATGCAGGCAAGGCGCTCACGATTGGCTGCCAGGTAATCAGAACCTTTCAAGGGCGGAATGAGCGCGCCCAATCCCTCCCCTCCATCCATGTGGCAATTTGCGCAGTGGGTTTTGTAGAGCCGTTCTCCCATTTGATAAGGTTGTTGTTCGCAGGAAAAGAGGGAAAGAATAAGTAGAAGCGCGAAGAGATTTTTCAACACAGGAGTTCTTTTTATCTATTTGAAAATCAAGCTTTTATAATTGGCTTATTAGGATACCTTTATCTGCAAACGGTGCAATATCCTGCTCGCAAAAATCACCCGCCAAAAATTTGTAATGGGCAGTCACTCCGATCATTCCGGCATTGTCTGTACAATATTGAAATGCAGGGATGTATGTGTTCCAGCCTTCTTTCTTGCCCCATTCCTCAAGTGTGCTGCGAAGGCCTGAGTTGGCACTTACGCCACCCGCTATGGCGATTTCACGGATACCAGTCTCCTTTGATGCCTTTCGAAGTTTTTTCATCAGTGTGCTCACAATGATCGCCTGGATCGAGGCACAGAGATCATTCAAATTTTCCTCGATGAAGTTCGGATTGGCAGCAACCTCTTTCTTTAAAAAATATAGAATGCTGGTTTTCAAGCCACTAAAACTAAAATTCAAGCCTGGAACAGCGGATTCAGGAAAAGGGAATCGTGCTTGACCTTCGCGTGCTAATTTGTCTACAAGCGGTCCCGCAGGGTAGCCCAAGCCTAGCAGTTTGCCCGATTTGTCAAACGCTTCACCCGCTGCATCGTCCAAGGTTTGACCAAGAATTTCCATGTCCATAAAGTCGCGCACCAGCACGATCTGTGTGTGCCCTCCACTCACAGTGAGGCAGAGAAATGGGAATTTGGGTTTCGGATCTTCTGCAAAATGCGCCAACACGTGCGCCTGCATGTGGTTTACTTCTATTAGAGGCAGATTGTAACTCAGCGCAAAAGCCTTCGCAAACGAGGTGCCTACCAGCAGCGAACCCAGCAAACCCGGCCCCCGTGTGAACGCCACGGCATTAATGTCTTTTTTTGCTACGTTTGCTTTTTTAAGCGCAAGGTCGACCACCGGAATAATATTCAACTGATGCGCCCGTGAGGCTACTTCCGGCACAACCCCACCATACAGTCGGTGTGCTTCCTGGTTGGCCACGCAATTGGAGAGTACAATGCCATCACGCACAATGGCAGCTGAGGTGTCGTCACAAGAAGATTCTATGGCAAGTATGGTAGGCATAATTTGACGGCAAAAGTAGCGTTGAATTCAATGTTTTTGGCACGATTCTTTGTAAGGTGTAAGTGCCTTCGATTTTTGTAATCCAATTGTTCATCCAAGATGATTGCCCTTAGGCAATAAAATTATCAATTCAGTTAAACCAATTAAGATCATGTTCGGTTCAAGTACAAAAGATTCAAAATCAAGCAGTTCGACGCTTGCATCCCTTGGTGATAAAGACAGCGCGTCCACCACGGTCATTGCCAAAGGCACTACGATTGAAGGTAAATTTGCCTGCGGCGAAAATGTCCGTCTCGATGGCGCCATACATGGAGAAGTGAAAGTGGACAAACGTTTCGTGATGGGCGACGGCAGTTATGTGCAAGGCAACATCGTGGCGCTTACCGCAACCATCAAAGGCAAAATAAAAGGTGATATTCAAGTGAAAGAAGCGCTGCATTTAATGGATTCAGCCATAATTGATGGCAATATTATTGCAAAAACGATGGTTGTAGACGAGGGCGCGCGGTACAATGGCGCCTGCCGAATCGGCTCAGCAGCACCATCACCATCACCCGCAACGCCTGCAGCAACGAAAGATTGATTTTCAGGTAGTTCCAAGACAACAAAAGGCCGGAAATTTGAAACGGTTGCGCATCTTTGCCGCTGGTTTCGGGTTTCCGGCCTTCTATTTAATGCCCGTTTTTTCTTTTCAATCCGAATTGTTGACTCCTCAAATGGTAGCTTCCAGCGCATTGCGCATGGTGGTTGGGCTGCAAGGCGTATCGTTGTTGGTCAAAAATAACAACAAAATCCTGGCTTTGAAATCCTGGCAGATTTCTGGAACAGAGCAAGGTTTTCAATCCGTTGAGTCAGAATTACGTAGAATATTTGGCTCAGAGAAACTGCTCGGTTTGCCATTTGATTCAAAGGTTTGCGCCCTGTCCAGCCCCGTTTCCACCTTGGTGCCACGCCGTCTTTTTGACCAGGAAAATTTGGGGCAATACTTCAAATTGCTTTTGCGTACAGGAGAGGAGCGCACTTACGGATTTGAAAAACTAGATGAATTTGATTGTTATCTTGTTTGGGCATCAGAAATCGGCTTGGCAAATCTTTGTGGGCAATATTTTCCTGATGAAAACATCCGTCACCATGCATCACCACTCTTAAGGGCTTTTCAGGGTTTGGCGCCAGCAGAAGGTTATGCAGTATTCACCAATTTACGCGGCCAGAAGGTCCAGATAGCAGTATTTGAGCGAAGAAATTTGGTCTTTTTTAATGCGTTCGATTTCGCAAAACCTGCCGATCTGCTTTATTACATTTTGCTTGCCTACAAGCAATTTGAGTTAAGCCCACTGGAAATCCCGCTTTCATTGAGTGGAACATTGCTAGAAGATTCCGATATCTTTCGATTGTTGCTACGCTACGTTCGCCCGATGCGCTTTCCTCCCTTGCCTGACGGGGTTCATGTGCCTGACGAGGCCAAAAAATTGCCATCACATTATTGGTTTGACCTTGTTACGATGTAAACATGTGTTCGGAATGCTGTTTGAATTGGAAAATTACCCTAAAAACGATTAGAGCAATTGACATGAGAATAATTGGAGGAAAATTTAGAGGCCGACGCTTTGATCCGCCCGCCGACAAGTGGCCAACTCGCCCTACGATGGACCAAGCCAAAGAGGCGTTGTTCAACATCCTGAACAATGTGATGGATTTTGAGAATTCCCGGGTGCTCGACCTATTTGGAGGCACTGGAAGTCACTCCTACGAGTTTGTCTCTAGGGGCTGCGAAGACGTGACGTATGTGGACAAATTCCCAGAAGCAGTAAAATTTGTTCGCCAAACCGTTCAAAAACTTGGCATCGAAACGCAAATAAAAATCTTCCAGATGGACGTGTTTCGCTTTATCGAAAATGCCACCGGACAATGGGACTATATTTTCGCCGGGCCGCCTTATACGCTGCCAACGATTGATACCTTACCAGACCTGATTTTGGAGAAAAATCTGCTGCTGCCTGATGGGCTTTTTGTAATGGAACACAATCCGCATCACGACTTCTCGAAACATCCAAATCTTTCAGATGTGCGGAACTACGGCAAGACGATTTTTAGTTTTTTCAAACCAGCAACTATTGCTGACACTTCAGTGTAATTGCCTCCGTTTTGATTTCGTTGCTTTCGTGGCCGGCTCGGTCCCGGATTTTTATGAAATAATGAAAAGTGTCGAACGCCATCGTAACCGGCACGTCTTCGCACGCAGATGGGATGCCATTTTCAATGTATATACAACAGACCGTAGGGAGTTTTATCGTTATTTCCCCGGAAATGCCATTTCCAGCGCCCTGAGGTTCTACATACGGCAGTTGTAAGGGAGGCTTTGCAAACGAATCACGAGAATCTCGGATAAAAACACTGGCAGTGGGGTCGGTTTCTGGATAGCCCAGGTCGTCGTCACCGTCGGTAAAAGAAAACGTAACAAATAGAAAGTCCTCATTGCCCGTACCCTGTTGCATTAAGTTTTTGGACAAACCTACATACTCAATCACAGGCTCTAATGGATAATCTGGCGGTTGAACGCAGTATTGAAATGCGAAGAACAGTGCGACAATGGCAAACGGGAACAATTTTTTCATAGCAACTAATTTTGCCCCAAAAGTTGGGCTTTTTTTGGAAGATGCAAACTCCTGGCAGGGCTGATTTATTGCCAATGCTGGCAAACCTTACTGAAGCCAGCTTCGAGGCCACTGCCGAAGCCGTTTTTGCCTATCAATCTGTGCACAATTCGGTCTACTCCAAATATTTAGGATTGCTCGGACATTCCAAAGTCATCCAAACATCCAACGCCCCTTCCTCCCCATTTCCTTTTTTAAAACCCACCGGGTTCAAACGTGCATTTGGGAGGCCGAAACTGAGTTCAATAGCAGCGGAACTTCTGGCCAAACGCCATCCCGTCATTTGGTGCGCCAACTCGATTTTTACTTGAAAAATGCCAGCGAAGGATTTGCCCAATATTACGGCGAACCTTCCGAATGGGCCATTTTGGCATTACTGCCTTCATACTTGGAACGTGGCGGCTCTTCCTTGGTGGCGATGGCCGATTATTTTATCCAAAACTCCCAGTACGAAGAAAGCGGGTTTTTTTTGAATGATTTTGGCAAGTTGAAAGCTGCGCTAAGTTCCTGCAAATCAAAAGATTGCAAAATACTTTTGCTGGGCGTGAGTTTTGCCTTGCTCGATTTTGCCGAGCGATGCCCAATGGATTTGAATGGTGTGACAATAATGGAAACTGGAGGCATGAAGGGCCGGCGACGAGAACTTACGCGCACCGAATTGCACGAAACCTTGAAAGACGCGTTTGGTGTGAACGAAGTGCATTCCGAATACGGGATGACCGAACTTTTCTCCCAGGCTTATGCGCTTGGAGATTCGAGGTTTCGCCCGACGAAGACGATGCGGGTGTTTGCCAACGAACTCAATGATCCATTTTGTCCTGTATCCTATGGGCGAACAGGTGTGCTCAATATCATTGATCTCGCCAACCTGGACACCTGTAGTTTTATTCAAACGGAGGATATTGGGCGCGTTTTCTCCGACGGAAGTTTTGAGGTGCTGGGCCGTATGGATGTTGCCGAAATGCGCGGCTGCAATTTGATGGTAGAGTAAGGGAGTGGCCTCTATTTATTTATTCGTTTTGCCGTTCCAATCCGAAATGGTTCTCGCACCATTTTGCTTTCCAAAACGCGTTGAAATGCTTGCTTTGCTTCCTCTTCTCGGCCCAAATCTTGTAGTGCCACGCCCTTGTAGTAGAAAAACTCGTCACTAATTTCGTTGTCCTTCAGTGCCGCCTGCTCAAATTCGGCGAGTGCCTTATGCGCGTTATTCAGTTGAAGCCAACAAACGCCAACAAAAAAATGGTCGTTGGGAGCGGCTTCTCGTAGGGCGGTTTCAAAATCTCGTTTTCGATACGCCTCGAGCGCTTTTGCTGAATGGGCAAACCCTTTCGCATTTTGCTCTCCGCGTACGGTGATGTTGTCAAATCGGTATTCGATGAGATCGGTGCGGGCAGCAATCAGTTGGCGTTCGGTATTCACATCGGTTGAGAACCAGCCTGCTTGCCAGCAAAGTAGTATTCCGAGCAAAATTGCCAAAGCCCACCAACCCCACATCTTTTTGCCAAAAATCGTTTGAATGATGGTAGGCTTTGGTCCTGCTACTTTCCGCCATCGGGCCCTTCGCTCCAAATTGAGGTGGGTCTCTAATATTTGTTTTTCACGTTCCGAGAGTTCGTCGGGCTGAAGTTGATCAGGGTCGTATTTTTCGGTAAAGCTATTCATGATCCAATGTTTAGAGTAAATGAGTAAATGTTGGGGTCCTTCAATCTTCCAGGGACTTGAAAAAGTTTTTGCGCAATTTTTCGATACAACGGTGCTTGTCCTGTTTGACAGCATCGTTGCGCTTGCCAAGCAGTTCGGCGATGCGCTGGTGGGGCAGTTCGTCGTAATAAAAACTTCTCAACACTGTGCTGCACTTGTCGCATAGGCTGTCCCATGCTTTTTTGAATGCGGCGAGTTCTTCATTTGAAAATTGTGGTGTGTCATTATCAACAATGTTTTCAGAAAACGTGTCAACGGCTGTTTCACGGTTCCGTCGCTGCTTTTTCTGATAGTCTGTTACGATGATACGGTTCAGATAAGCCTCAAGATTCCCCCAGGTGACCTTTTTGGCCAATAATATTTTTCGAAAACTTAAGAGACCATCCATCACGGCATCTTCGGCCTCGGCCTGATCCGTTTGGTGGGAGCTTTTCAGGCGGCGCACCATTTTCCAAAATTGGCGAACAAAAACCCTTTCAAAAAGAGCCTCGTCTCCTTGTTCAAGTTGTGTTTGCAGGGCCTCAAATTCGATTTCAGTGAGACCAAAATTCTTGTCCGTCAAAGATGCGGAGTCAATCATTGTACGAGTTTGTGTCTGATAAACCGGGATAGATACGGTCATGGCGAAGGTAAATTTTTAAAATTTTTAGAAAATTTTGATTGATTAAATAAACACAAACAATTGATATTCAAAAGATTGATTGCTGGGTACTTCCTTCTCAGGACAGCTTTCTAATTAAATAAAGCCCAGACTTGTGTAATGGTGACACCCTGCCCAGGTTTATTTTTTTGGCTGTCACCTCTCCGAAACGAATGGCTTTTGATTTTGAAACCCGATTTGAACGGCAGCCGGAAGCCGGGATGGGATTTCAACTTAAGCGACCCTGTGGCTTTTTAATTAGCGGGGCGGAGAAAGCCGAAACGCCGTGAATGGAGTAGGCGCAATCATCAATTCTAAATTTAATTTCATAATGAAAAAGTGGTTTTTATATGCTCTTTTGGGCATTTTGGCTTCAAGCGCAATCTTCCTTGCTTGTCAGAAGGAGGAAACAGCGCCTATTCCGTCCAATACAAACATTATTGCCTTCAGCCAGCAGGAGCAAGACTTGCTGGATAAGTTGAAAAACGATTTTGAGCCTGTGGCCGCTGATCGAAAAATGAAATGGTGGCAAATAATCGGGAAAGATCTGTTGGGCGGGCTTGCAGGGGGGGCAGTAGGGTCTGGAATACCCGGCATTGGCAGTACAGCAGGGTTTATTATTGGTGCTGTGGGCAGTTCATTGGTGGCTATGGAAGGTATGGTAGAACCGCCTCAGGGGAACGGCGGTCAATCAAACCCGGAAAACCCTTTTGATGAAGCAGGTTACCATCACAACATGGGATTAGCCGCAAATTTAGAAGCATTCCTTGCATTAGATCCTTCGGAAATTACCAATGACCTGCTTTATGGATATGGTGAAACATATATCGTGGATGTGTTGAGGGTGGACTTTACCCCTTACCGCCCATTGTTTTATGCTCCAACATCTGAAGTGTTTGACCTTGCCAGAACAGATTCCGATATCCCTGAAATAATTGACCAAATGTTGGCATCCGGTATCATTACCCCAATTATGGCAGAAGTAAGCAGGGCCTACTATGAAAATGTTATTCCACTCCCAGATGACACCTTTTATGAAGCAAGTGTATTGTTTGAGGCAGACGTTCTAAATTCAGACATAGAAGAGGCGGATAAAAATGTCATCCTGGGAAGCCTTGCAGTAGGTAGATACAGCCGTGGTTTTTGGGGGGCTGAGTAATCACCAAAATGTAACCAAATGAACCAATACAATCAGTGTTCTTCAAACTAAAATTTCTCTTTTTATGAAAAATATCAAATTCATTTTCACCGTATTGTTTGCGTTTGCTACATTTTTGAACGCCACAAACGCACAATGGCTGCCAACCGGAAATAATGTTCTTCCAGGCCAATTTTTAGGTTCCACAAACGTCGCAGACCTGGTTCTTAAAGCAAGTAATAAAGAAGTGGCTCGTTTTTCCCCAGCGTGGTCTTGTTCAATCGGGAGAGATAATTTTATTGATCCAACTTGCAGTGGGTCATTTGCGGCTGGCAGGTCTAATTCAATCCATCCAAACGGCAACGGCTCTGTCGCGCTTGGACAATGGAATACGGTGTCTTCGGTTACCTCGTATGCTTTGGGAAAATCCAATACTGTAAGCGATAATCATAGTATCTGCCTCGGAATTGGAAATACGGTCTCAGAGTCATACTCTACAGCGCTCGGGTTCGGAAATGAAGTTACAGCGCCAGAAGCATTTGCATTGGGAAACAACAATTTTGTAACGGCAGATCATGCTATCGCTATGGGGCAAAACATCACTAACGACGTTCCAAACACTATCATGTTGGGCATTAACCAACTGGGCGTGTTCATTATGGAAGGCGTTATGGGAAGCATCGTAGGCATCAATACAACCACCCCAAGCCCCTTCTCTGCACTTGACGTGAATGGCGATATCTATTCCTATGGCAATTGGATCGGTTCAGACAAACGTTTCAAAAAAGAAATAAGGACTTTAGACAAATCTCTTGACAAAGTGCTCTCGCTACGCGGTACGGAGTATTTTTTCACCAACAACGAGTTCAAGGAGAAGAACTTTCCGGCCGGCAAACAGATTGGTTTCATAGCGCAGGAAATGGAGCAAGTGATGCCGGAATTGGTTCGATCAAATGGTGGCAGGGGATATACAGTAAACTATATAGGTCTCATCCCGGTGTTGGTGGAAGCCATGAAAGAACAGCAGGCTCAAATAGAAGAAAAAGACGCCTCCATTAGTTGCCTGCAAACGCAAATGGAAAGTCTCGAAGCGCGTCTTGCCCGCTTGGAAGTCAGCCTAAGTCAAACCACTCCCAATGCCCGCGCGTTCGAGCAGCCAATTTTGGTAAAAGCGTTCGGAATTGCTCCCAACCCAACCAATGGCCAATTCCAAATCACCCGCTCCGAAACGGCTCAAAATGAGGCGGCTACTTTGTTGGTTTTTGATGGCAATGGCCGTGAAGTGGCGCGTCGTGTCATGGAGGCTGGTAGCCGCGTAGAGGATTTCAATCTCAACTTACCGAACGGGACTTACAACATTTCGCTCCTGTCAAATGGCAAATTGAGTGCCACACAAACCTTGGTTGTTTCCAGATAATTAGGCTAATGATTGCTTAAGTATTTTAGATTCTTGTGCTCCGGGCAGTTAGCCCGGAGCACAATTTTTAAAATAAAACTTAGGCATCCCTGTCACCTTTGCATGTATGGGGGCTTATGAACTTAGTTCATTTGATTCTCTCACCTTAAATACATGCGTCATGAAGTGTAAATTCCTTTTTACGGCCACCTTAATTGTACTGGGCATTGGTGCTAGTACCCTGTACTCCCAATCAATCGACGTTGTTTCAACGGGCGCTACCAGTGGCACCCTTAGCACGACTGTGGCTGATTTCACGCTAACAGCACAGAGTTGTGCCCCCGGATCTGCTTGCACTCCAACCGACATTTGTAACGGTACGCTTTGTAATACGGCTTTTTTTATTTTGTATGGAGATGGGCATTTTGATTTAGGCACAGGTACTTCCATTCCAAAGACGCATAAATATCCCTTATCTGGTACACCGTACACTGCAAAGGCTTGGTTTGCCAAAAAGAAAGATGTGGATCCGCCGTCCTTGGTTACAAAGAATGTACTCACGGGTATCGGGGGTACCTATACAAACCCGCTTACAGCAATGGCTGGAAAAAATGTCAAAATTGGCACGTCCTGGCTGCCCGTTGCGGGAGATCCCCATTTTGTTATCCTCACGATTGCGAATACTTGCGGCAGCTGCCCTTCGGGCACCCTTGAGTTTTTCTACCACGATGCTCAATTAGAGGTAAATGGCTCCGATTATGGGAGTTATAATAATTCAGGGTCGCTGAACTGTTCTCCGCTACCTTCCGGGCCAGGCACCGCTAACTATAATCAAAAATGTGTTTTGAGCTATTCTGGACTTATACCTGGTACCCAGCAGCATTTTTTCATTCCCGTATCGGCAAAGTTGATTGCCCCAGGCATACCGATCAATTACAAAGCGGTGATCAAACAAGATAAACTTGTTTGCAATAATCCACAGTTGAATATCTGCGAAATAAGCAAAACAACCGCATTGTCAGCACACGACCCAAACAGTAAAATGGTCAATATTGAAAGTATTTGCAGCAATTCACCCTCAACATTACTGGAATACCGCATCCGGTTTCAAAATGACGGGGAATATTTTGCAGACCCCATCGTAGTTACGGACGAATTGGATCCAAACCTGGTCGATCCTTTGTCTGTTGTAGTGACTAGTTCCAGCCACGGCTCCTGCCTCCCTTGTATTTACTCGCCAGACCCTGCAAACCCTAATATTGCTACATTTACTTTTATGGGTATTCAGTTGCCCGGCAGTAATCAAATCGTTCCCAATAAATACACCTATGACGAAACGCTTGTTGAGTTTACCTTCACGGTAAATACGCTTGCAAACCTGCCTCCAGGAGTGATTCCAAATGTTGCGGATGTAGTTTTTTACCCCGGTGGGTCAAGCCTTCAAACCAATATTGCGAATGTATTAATCAACGAATACTCAGACGACAATCCAGATTGTGAAATAAGGGAACGAGAACGAGATCAATTCCAGTTGAAAACATCGCCAAATTTGGCACAGATCATGGCGGTTCCCAACCCATTTTTCAGCAGCCTCCAACTCATCCCACAATACCTTCCTTCAGATGAAACTACAGTGGTCGAAATATTAGATTTGTCGGGGCAATACATGGCAAGGCAAACATTTCTGGATGCTTCGGAATGGGTGTTGCAAACCGCAAATTGGCCAGCAGGCATATATATTGTCCGCATTCAAACTGAACACAATGTCACGATCCAGCGAGTTGTAAAACAATGAAGCCTTCTAAATTCCGAGTTCGACGGGAGGGCAAAACCCTTGCCCTCTTTTGCTTTCTCGCTTTGACCATAGGTTGTTGGGAACAGGCGTCTGATAAACCCAAAACATCTACGCTGTCGGACGCCGAAAAAAGCAGTTTAAACCGTCTGTTTTTGGTAGCAGATTCACTGACGAGCCAAGCGGAGAACATACCCGCTTCCGACAGTTTGCTGCAGGTAATTGCACCTCTGGTGGAAAAATCTGGCCGTTCTAAAAGTACTTACCAGGCGCATAGACAGCAGATTTTAAACCTTTATTATAGCGAACGAAAGAAGGAGGCTCAAATCCTGGCGGACTCTGTGGTGCATCAATTTGCACTGGCAGAAGATACTATTTCTGCACTATACAACGGTCTCGAAGGTTGGCTTTGCTGGCAGATGGGTAATTACCGGGAAGGAATTGCACCGCTCGAACGGGCCGCAACTTTGTTCGAGGAATATGGCTTGGAGCAAAAACTCAATGTCATCTATAACACCCTGGGAATCAGTTATGGCCAATTAGGCGACCATGAAAAGGCAATTCAGCATTATGAGGCGGCGCTCCAAATCAATGAAAAACATGCTGATTCTATAAAGCTTTCCAGGAATCACAAAAACTTGTCATTTGCGTACCTAAACCTTGGAGACCTAGAAAAAGCGGAAAAACACAACCGCCTGGGCAAGATTTATCAATTGAAAAACAATGGCAGCTTTGAGTTGCAAGCAGCAGAAATATATTTATATCAAGGGAAGACATCGCTGGCCTTGCAAATCGTCAGGGAATTAAAAAATGCTCGCCCGGAACTATTTGATGCTGACAAAGTCGATAATGCAACTCATAACCTGCTCTCCCTTGGCGAAATCCTGCTTGCCGCAGGACAATGGGACGAGGCCATTCCATCCTTAAAAGCCAGCCTTGCATTGCAGCCGGAAGATGCTTCCCTGGCCGATTGGATGCGCACCAAAAACTGCTGTTTACTCGGAAATGCGTACTTGAAAAAGGAAAATCCGGCCCTCGCACTACCTTATTTTCAATTGGCCTTAACTTCATCAATCCCATCTTTTCGGCCTGCAAGCGTTCTGGAAAACCCATCGACAGACTCATTGCCCCCCGAAGTTTGGGCCATGGAGGCCCTTCGCGGCAAAACCGCAGCATTGGACCTAATCTCCTCCGGTGAACAACAAAAAACCTCAAAAGAAGAGGCCATTCTGCAACTTCGTTCCGCGCTGGAATCAGCGGAATGTGCCATCCATTTAATCCAAATCCTCAAAAACAACTTTGTTGAAGACAACTCCAGACTCTGGTTGGGTGAGTATGCTTTCCAAAATTTTTATGAAAAACCCTTGTCCATTGCCCTGCGACTTGCCGAACTGAGCAAGGATCGAACCGTGCTTGAAAAAGCCTTCCTTTTTGCGAGCAAATCAAAGGCCGGAGTGCTCCGAACGGCACTTGCGGAGAAAAAAAAGTTGCTGGACGCAGGTATTTCCACCGATTCGATTCGGCAGTTGCGCGACCTTCGATTAAAAGCGGCCGCCTTTCAAAACCAACTTAATACTACACCTTCCGATTCTATTCGGGCCGCCCTTTTTAAAGCAAAACGCGACCTCGACCGATTTCTGAAGAGCCTCCAAATGACTCCAGCTAACCAGCCTGGTATGGATGACTTTTCAATCGCTGCATTGCAAAATTGGTTGCCAGATTCAACACTATTGGTTGAGTATTTTCTTGGCGATCAAAACTTGTATGTGTTCTCTGTCTCCAAAACCACGTTTGAGGTGGAGGCAAAGCCCTTGCCAGCCGATTTTAACGCAGTGACGGATGGCTTTCACCGCTCCGTAAGCGATTGGGGCTGGGTGGTCGATTCGGCAATCATAGCAGAAGCGGTCTACCTGAAATCCGCCTCACGATTGTATGATTTTTTGCTAAAAAATGCACTTGCAGCCCATCCAAAAACCACCCGCTTGTTTGTTGTCCCAGATAAAAAACTTGCCCGACTGCCCTTTGCTGCGCTACTTACCCGTCCGTTTTCAGGCGGTTGGAAAGAAACCGGATTGCCTGTTTTGATAAAAGACATGGCGGTTAGTTATCGGTTTTCATCGGCCATCCCTCAACGGCAAACGAGTGGGAATAAGCCCTCTCCCCGCTATGGTTTTGGCGGATTTGGTACAGATTATCGCGATGGAACGGCACTTTCAGCCCTCCAAAAATCAGATGATCCTGCATCCAAAAGATTGTTACTCGCACTTCGAGGTGGCCCTGATACCCTTGATTTTGCCGATGACGAAGTGGATTCAATCGCCAGATTGACAGGTGGGCAAAAATGGCTTAACGGACAGGCTACAAAGTCTAATTTTCTTCAAAATGTAGAAGACTGCCGCATACTGCACATCTCTTTGCACACGGTTGAGACTGACCCGCATGATCCAACGGGTCTCGCCATCCTGTTTTCAAAAATGACAGAAACGGATGCTAATTTGCTTACTTCCAGCGAATTGTATTCCCTCGACTTGAATACCGATCTCGCAGTAGTGAGCAGTTGTCAGAGCGGATTTGGTCAATTCCGGCAGGGTGAAGGCACGCTCAGCCTCGGTCGTGCGATGGCACTCGCTGGCTGCCGGGCTACAGTTGTCAACCTCTGGAAAGCCGACGACCTTGCCAGTCGAGACCTGATGATCTCCTTTTACAAAAATTTAAAATTGGGGCAACCGAAAGACCTGGCACTTCAAAATGCGCTCCTTTTTTACCTCAACAACACCATTTCTGAAAGGGCTGGGCCGCAGTTTTGGGCCAATTTTTCTGCTGTTGGAGAAATGGACACGCTTGCTTTTGAAGAAAAGAATTCTGCATCCTGGCACTTGTGGCTTGGCCTCGGCGTAGTTTTGTGCCTGTTATTTTCGATCTTTTATTTTCGCAAGCGCGACAAATAAAGATCAAAAGCAATAGGTACAAACATCAGTAAAAAGATGCGAATAGGCCTGCTGTCGGATACCCATTCCTTCCTGGATGAAAGGATTTTTGAGCACTTCGCTGAATGCGACGAGATCTGGCATGCCGGCGATTTTGGAAACGAAGTCGTACTTGATAAACTCAAGGCTTTCAAGCCATTGCGTGGGGTCTATGGCAATATTGATGGCGCGAAAATCAGGGCTGAAATGCCACTCGACCTTCGTTTTGAATGTGAAGGCCTGCCCGTTTTTATGACCCATATTGGCGGTTACCCTGGGCGATACGAACCTCGCGTCGGCAAAATCCTGAGAGAAAACCCACCCGTTAACGGGCTTTTCATCAGCGGACACTCCCATATTTTGAAAGTAATGCCAGACAAAACGCTCGGCTTTCTGCACATCAACCCAGGGGCTTGTGGCAACGAAGGCTGGCACAAAGTGAAGACCCTGGTACGGTTTAGTATAGAATTGGGTAGGATTTTTGATTTGCAAATAATCGAGATGGGAAACCGGGGCATTGTTCGGGGGAATGAAAAATTGAAATAACTTTGCGCCTCTTTTTCCAGCGGTCTCATAGTTCAACGGATAGAATAGGAGTTTCCTAAACTCTAGATGTGGGTTCGATTCCCGCTGAGACCACAAAGGCCTTTGGGCCCTTTTGTTTTTCGCTGGCCCCCCCCCCCCCCCCCCTTCGCCGCCGCCCCGCCTTTTTCTTTTTGGCCTCCGTTGTTTTCTCTCTCGCTTCGCGTTCCTGCGCGTCGGTTTTTTTCTCCGTGGCCTGTCCGCCCGGTGCCCGGGTTTGCTCCCGCTCTTCGCCGTTTCGCGCCGCCCCGGCGCCCCGGCGGGCGCCCGCGCTCCGGCGCCCCCGGCGCCTGGTTCGCCCGGCTGCTTCGGCCCCCCCGGGGCCCCGGGGCCCGGGCTTCCCCCCCGCCGTCCCCGCGCTTCCCTTTGTCGCGCCCGCGCCCCCCCCGGCTCCTCCCCCCCGCTTTTTCCCCCCTGGCGCCTTTTCCCCCCGCTTTTCCCCCTTGGGGTGCCCTTCCCCTTTTCCTTTTCGCTTCCGGGTTTCTTCCCCCTCCACCACCCAACACCTTTTTTCTAAGAAAAATCTTTCCCTCAGAAATAATCCTTTTTTTGCTACTTTTGACCTTGGAAGCAAACTCTATTTTTCATTCAAATCTACAGCACCATGAATAATACATCTAGTCAATTCGTAGTAGTATATCGAAGCAAAGAAGGGGGAGTGGAAATGAGAGAGTTGACAAGTAATGTAAAACTGACCGTAACGATGTTGGCAGCACAAGGCTTTATCATTATTGATATCATTGACATTGGTTTTTGCGGGGGGTAAATTCCACGCTTTACAAGCCTTCAAAGAAAAACCCAGTGCTGCACCAATCGCAGCACTGGGTTTTTCTTTTGTCTTTTGCACTAATTTTCCCTGTTGAAAATTTTATAAATTATTGATTGTCAAATTATTTTGCCGCACTGACTATGGCCAAGCGCAGGATAAAACAAGCTCCTACCGAGCAATACAGCAATAAGGTATGGCAAACGCTGCGCTGTCTTACGCATGAGGAGCACATTCGCTTGCTTCGATATTTGCGCTCTCCTTATTTCATAATGAGCAAGACCATGGCCCCGCTTTGCGAGGTTTTGGTAAAAAGCTGATCGAGCGGAAAGAAGAAGGCTTTGACAGGCAGCAGGTTTGGCAAAACTGTTCCCCAATGAGCCTTATGACGATGTAAATTTTCGAAAATACTGCTCTGATTTGCTGCGGCTTGTTGGTGCGTTTATGGCCCAGGAAATAGCCGAATCAGACGAGACGAAAAAATCTATTGGCACGCTGACTTATGCCGTTCAAAATAGGGTAGAGCCCCTGCTCTCTACGACTCTTCGACAAGCTCGGGCTGTAGTCGAAGAAAAACCCTACCGCTCACTGGAGGATTTCTTGAGCGCCTATTCCGTTGAGCGCCAATATTATGCGCTGATGGAGTTTGACGTAAAAGTCAATACCCGGGCTAACCTGGAGGAAATTTCCCTGCAACTCGACCTGTTTTATTGGATCGAAAAACTCAAACTGTTTAGTTCGATGCTCAGCCAGCAGCGAACAGGGAATTATCAATACGATCTGAAATTCATGGGACAAATCCTGGAATTCCTTCAGGGTTATCCCGTTGAAGAAGTTCCCGAATTAGCAATTTACTACTACTCTTTCCTCACGCTATATGAGGCGGAAAATGTGTCGCACTATTACAACCTCCGTCGCCTGCTTGATACCTATGCCACAGTAATGCCTCAAAAGAGGCCATTGAGTTATTTGATTCGGCCCTTCATTACTGTACGGGCAAAATCAACAAAGGCGACCGCGCTTTTTTGCAGGAATATTTTGACGTTTTTGCGGAGGCCATCCAAAAAGGAATTTTCCTCCAAAATGGCGAACTGGCAACCTGGCGTTTCAACAACCTCGCAGCCTCTGCACTTGGTTTGGGAAAATTGGAATGGGCCCAAAACTTCGTAGAAGAATTTAAAGATCACCTTCCCGCCGAGTCCCGCCAGAATACCTATTCCTTCAATCTCGCCCGGGTATATCGCTTTCAAAAGAAATACGATCAAGTACTGGAATTACTTCAAAATGTTGAATATGAAGACATTGGGGTGAACATGATCAGTAAAATGATGCTGCTCATTACCCACTACGAACGCAATGACCACGAGGTGCTCAATTCATTTATAGAGTCCTTTCGTGTCTTTCTCAACCGCCACAAGAACATTCCGCAACAACGCAGACTCAGCTACCTCAACTTGCTGAAATATACCCGACGTCTTATGCGCCTTAAACCCGGCGATAAGGCAGCCGCGACTAAACTCCGCGAAGAAGTCAGCCGGGAAAAAGCCACGATTGTCAACCATGAATGGCTCCTGGAAAAACTGGGAGAAATGTAAAGAATCAAGTCAAGGATGAACGCCCAACTCATTTAAAGTTTTGCGGAGCCCCTCGGCATTTTGGAAATGATGGCCTCGGATTCCCACGTTTTCTGCACCGTGGATATTTTTTAGCACATCGTCAATGAAAATGGCTTTGCCGGGATCCACTTCATAACGGCTCAGCAGGGTTTGGTAAATCTCAGGGAACGGCTTGCGGGTCTTCTCATCCCCTGATACAACAATGCCCTCAAACCATTGCAAAAAATCGTAGCGGGCCAAAGCCACCGGGAATGTTTCGCCGCTCCAATTGGTAAGTGCCAACAAGCGGTGTTCCCCTCGATCGCGCAGCTCACGGAGCAGTTCCACGGTTTCTGGTAATGGGCCGCCAAGCATATCTTCCCAGCGATCATAAAAGGTGCGGATTTCAGATTCCCACTCAGGGTATTGATCTACAAGCAATTGCGTCGCCACTGAGATTGGGCGGCCAGCGTCCTGCTCAACATTCCATTCGTGTGTGCAGATGTTCTCGAAAAAATACTTTCGGCGTTCCACATCAGGAATTACTTCACGGAAGACGTATTCGGGGTTCCAGTCAATAAGGACCCCGCCGAGATCGAAAATGAGGGTGGATACTGTCATTGCGTCATTGCCCGTCTTAAACATTAAATCGGAAGTGCATCAAATCGCCATCAGTCACTACGTATTCCTTGCCTTCCACAGCCATTTTGCCGGCTTCTTTCACTTTGGCCTCTGAACCTAACGTTACAAAGTCGTTGTACTTGATAACCTCTGCACGTATAAAACCTTTTCAAAATCAGAGTGAATCACCCCGCCGCTTCAGGGGCTTTAGCCCGCGACGTACCGTCCAGGCCCGCACTTCCTTTACGCCTGCTGTGAAATAAGTGATGAGATTGAGCAATTTATACGCTGAATGAATGAGGCGATTTACACCTGGTTCGCCCAAGCCCATCATTTCCAAAAATTCCTGGCGCTCCTCTTTAGTCTCCAACTCTGCAATTTGCGCCTCAATGCCTGCACAAATGATCAGCACCTCAGCATTTTCTGTAGCCACTGATTTTTTAAATGCTTCCGTATGGGCATTTCCGGATTGAATCGCACCCTCGTCCACGTTGCAAACGTAGAGTACTGGCTTAGCTGTCAGCAGGGTTAACTCTTTGGTGACCAGGTATTTAGCATCGTCGTCAAGGCTCGCAAGTAGTTCGCGTACCACACGACCGGTTTCCAAATGCGCCTTCACTGCGGCCAAGGTTTCGGAGGCTTTTGCCTCTTCCTTGTTTCCGGCGCGGGCAGCCCGGGTGCTTTTGTCCAACCGTTTTTCGACGGTTTCAAGGTCTTTGAAACTGAGTTCAAGGTCAATGATTTCCTTGTCGCGGACCGGATTTACCGAGCCGTCCACGTGGACCACGTTATCATCGTCAAAACAACGAACCACATGAATGATGGCATCCACTTCGCGTATGTTGGCGAGGAATTGGTTACCCAATCCTTCCCCTTTGCTTGCGCCTTTTATCAAACCAGCGATGTCCACAATCTCTACAGTAGTTGGCTGGGTCTTTTGAGGTTCAACGATTTCTGTTAATTTGTCGAGCCGCTCATCAGGTACCGTGATCATGCCCACATTGGGGTCCTTGGTAGCGAAAGGGTAATTGGCTGCCAAGGCTTTGCCGTTGGTGAGCGCGTTGAAAAGGGTAGATTTGCCGACGTTTGGCAGGCCGACGATGCCGCATTGAAGTGCCATGGGAATAGGGTAGGGCGAAATTCATTTCGCCATAAAAAGTAAAGAAAGAAAGACTGAGCCAAAACTTCGCTTCCGGTTTTGCCACAGCATAAAAGCAAATCCAGTACCGACAAATTTGGCAAAAAGCCCGTCCGCTCTTCAAAAACCTGTGCATAGCGCTGCGGAGCATACCATGCCGGGAACTCGTTCAGTCCACCCCCAATTTCGTCTCGCAAGTCATATCCCTGCGACCATTCTCCTGAGGGAAAATATTCGGATTGGAAAACAAAATCGCCCGTCCAACCCAACTTCTTTTTTAAGATAAGTGCTTGAAAATCAAAATTGTAATCAAATAAAAATTCCCAACGGCGTTCGTAAAACAGGCGGAGATCATCGGCATAATGTTCAAAAAAGGAGCGTTACCATAAACGGTCTTGATGGTACGCCAATGCTGCCTTTGCCAAGGTATTTCATAAGAAATGCGAACACCCCGGATGGGCGTTTGTTGGTGCTTCCCTTTTATCAATGGGATGCTCAGACGCTGTGGGCCGTTTGGACCAGCAATATGGCACCGGTTGCGGAGCGAGCCTTTTTGGTAATGTTCGGCAGCGTCCAAAGCAACAAGTTTTTCTTGCCAAACCGCTGAACACCAGGCTATTGAAGGGAGATATTGGGTTTCGAGAAGAAGCATTTTTAAGTGAAAAGTGAGGAGTGTTTAGTGGGGTGCTTCGCGTAACACTATACACTATATCTCTTACCACTCAAAATAGGTTTTACTTTGAATCCTGCCTTTTTCAAGAGCCGCAGCATCCCTTTACCGCCTGCCAAATGGCCTGCACCAACCGCGCAAAACAGGGATTGCTCAGCTGCGATTTCTCCAAAGCGCCTGGCCATCAATTCGTTGCGACGATACAACAGGATTTTTCGCATTCCCTTCGCGTCTTTTTTTGCGCTTTGGTAGAGCGCCTGGATTTCGCCATCGGCGTAACGACGCATCATTTTATGGAGCCGCGTTTTATGCCTGCCGTGGTTTTTAAGGAGCCAGGTCAAGCCTTTCAAATGTTGTTCAAACGGGATTTGACGCAGGGTTTCGAGTTGATCGGCAAAGGTTTCCACACCTGTTGTGGTAATGCCAAGCGAACGGGCATGTTGCCACAAAGTTTCATCGAGCGAATGCGCGGATTCCTCTAAAAGGAATGCCATGCTAAGCGCTGTACTGACCGACATGGGGTGTTGGTGGCGAAATGCCTCAGCGTTGGAGCCAAATTTCTTTTCGGCATACCGGTTTAGGTTTTTCCAGGCTTGAGGACTAAGCCATTGCTCCAAGTCTTTTCCTTCAGGCAGCTCCAGGGCGGCAGCAAGTGCTTCGGAATCGGTTTCAGAAAAATCAAATTCTGTTGCAAACACCTCACATTCAGCCACATATTGCATTGCCAGATCCAGCCAACCAAAGGCCCGAAGGTCGCGCACGTGCATCGTACCAAAAAGATAGGATGCTTGGCCACCAGTGCTGGGTTCGATTTTCCAGAGCAGGGAATCTTGAGTTTTTTTCTTTTTCACCACAAGCGCATTTAGTAAATAACATATAATCACAATTTTATGAAACACATAGGCACAATAGGACACATAGTGTTGAAAATCAGGACTATGTGTCCTATTGTGCCTATGTGTTTCATAAAACTATTCAAGCAGTTTTCAACGAAGTTTCCGCACCCAAAACCTGCCATTTTTCAGATCGTAGCGTTGGAATGCTTTGGCAAAATCTTCTGCGGCCTTATTTGCCGCCGCTTCGGTAGGGTAGAGCTCGCCCAGCCATACCAACCAGCCCGAACGGTTTTCGGCGATGCATGTTTGCGAAACCCATCGGCTGGGCATACCACGCGCGAGGAGCTCCTCGGCACGGTTTATAGCGGAGGCTTTTTCCATAAAAGAATTGTCCTGCACAAACCAGCCACGCCCTGTTTTGAAAATGGTACAAGGGTCTGAAGTTTTTCCAGAAGGCTTGGCAGACTTGGGCTTTGACTCTTCTTGCTCAATTCCTTGAGATTCCTCTTCGTCCCCTGACATATAAATCGTATTCTCTTCGTCCTGGAATTTCTTATTTTTAGCAATAGGGTATTGTTTTGGGACACCGGTAGGTTCGCCGTCTCCAGGAACAAGTTCTCTTTCTACCAAATAACCCACCTGGTCCTCTGGGTTAACGCCGTTCGGCCGAAGCTCGAGGCCTTCCAATTCCAATACTTTTTCATCGCTGAAGGTTGCCACATTCCAAAACAACAGGGCAGCCACGATAAAGGCCAAAAATGCTACCCATTTTTGCACGCCTTGCGCGCTCATAAAACGTGTATAAGCAGAGGACGTCTGACCAATTGGTTTGTCCAGAACACTCCAAATATTTCGTTTGAAAGGGGACAGAACGAGGTAATGAAATGGGCGGTATAACTTGTTCCAAAAGGCAGTAACCGTACCTGGTGCTTTAGGTCGGCTTGCAGCCATTTTCTCTACTTTTTGGCTGAAGGATTGATACCACTCTGCCCGGGTTACCCACTGGGTCATCTTACGGTCTTTGCCAAAAATGCCCAACCTGGAGGGGTCAATTACCTTGCGCACCATTCCTTCAAACGGCACAATGGCGAGACCAATACCATTGTACACGCACTGGTTGCGAAGTTCCAGGAGGTAAGGGTCGTTGGGGGAAGGGAAGACATCTTCTGCAATTGCCACCCATTGTTCGTCGGCAAAATATTGCTTAAACTGTTGAATAGCAAAGATGTAGCGATATTTTCGCCAGCCTTGAACAATGAAATACCATGTAAAAAAACCAATCATCCCTATGCCAATCAACAAACCGAAATTGCCTATTGTTTTTAATGCTACAAGCCAAAGCAGATTGGTATTAAAGAAAAAACCGTAAGCCAGCGCAGCGCAGACCATGCCAAATGCTGCACAATCCCAGAGTAAATAATAAACATTGAGTTGGAATTTCACCTCTTCGGCTTTGTCGCGTGAAGTGGCTTCATAGGTACAGACAAAAGGAGAGCCGTCAGATTTTCTAAAAGTGATTTTGCCATCTGCTACCCATCCCTCCTTGCTCACATTGTCGAGCTCTACCGACACCGAATTGGGCATCGGTTCGTAGCGGTTTTTGTAGAAATCCCGTAGGAAAGGCATGAAACGCCGCTTTACTTCATCCTCCGTGAGGCTGCTGCGGTTGGGTGTAAAGGTTTGACTTTCTTGCATTTGCGTGTGGGTGTTTGGCAGGCAAAGGTATGTCAATCTACCAAGTGATTACAGTCCCGGCGTATGCCAGCCCACCCCCAAAGCCAAAAATCATGATTTTATCGCCACGTTTAACCTTACCTGATTTTATCCCATTATACAACGCAATGGGGATGCTGGCTGATGAAGTGTTGCCGTAATCAACGATGCTTTCCAGAGTTTTCTCCACCGGAAAACCTGTGTCCTTGCAAATGGCTTCGATGATGCGAAGGTTTGCGCTGTGCGGTACAAACCAGTCAATTTGGGAAAGGGTCAGTCCATTGGCAGCGGCAAGGATGGGCATCTGTTCGATGGCCTTGTTCACAGCCCATTTGAACACTTTTTTACCATTCTGTACAATACACCGATTCATGGTAAGTGGTTGTCCATCAATGTTATCGGCAAAACCAGAGATAAAGAGATCTGGTCCGCCTTCGCCACTCGCGCCTGTAATGCCAACGCCGATATTGCCCGTTTCATCGGCTTCGATGAGCACCGCACCTGCACCGTCGCCAAAAAGCATACAAGAGCTGCGATCTGTAAAATCGGTCACTTTTGAGAGGGTTTCTGCACCCAGCACCAGTATTTTTTTATGTATTCCTCCGGCAATCAGCCCTGTTGCCATCACCACACCATAGGAAAAACCTGCACAGGCGGCATAAATATCTAATGCTCCGGCACGGGAAAGCGAAAGTCGGTGTTGCACTCGGCATGCCATGCTTGGCATAGGCTGGTCTGGCGAAGTAGTGGCTACCAAAATCATGTCCACATCCTCCAAAGAAACAGCAGGATACTGTGCCACAAGGTCTTGTACAGCCTTTACGCAGAGGTCGCTGGTAAACTCATTGGGGCCGGTATGGTAGCGCGTTTTGATACCTGTTCTCGACACGATCCACTCATCAGTGGTCTCGATCAGCGATTCAAAAAAAGCATTGGTAATTATTTTTTCCGGAACAGCCATTCCGATGGCGGATAAACGGGCGTGTGCCATAAACGGTTGATAGTGAAGACGCTCCGAAGGTGGTGATGAAACGCCGAGGGTTAAAACTTGAAATGGGCACAGCAAAAGTAAAGCCCCAAATTGGCCATTCACGGCTTTTTGAAATGAAATTCAAAAACAAAAGAAATAAAAGGCAGTAATTCAGATAGCCGGAGGAAATTTGCCCCTGATTATGAAAAAACATGTTTTTCAACTGAACGAGATTTCCAGAAAGCGAACTCGCCACATCATTGGCCTTATGTCGGGCACTTCATTGGATGGGTTGGACGTGGCCTTGTGCGCGTTTACCGGCTCAGGTCAGCAGACTCGCGTAAAGGTTTTGCATTTTGAAACGATGCCTTATGAGGAGGAATTCAAAGACGAAATCCGGAGAATTTTTGCCCAAAAACAAATTGATTTTCAACACCTTGTATTACTGAATGCACCTATAGCCGAACGTCATGCAGATTTGGCAAACCAATGTCTGGCAAAGTGGAAAATAAAGCCAGAAGAGGTTGATTTGTTGGCCTCTCATGGGCAAACGGTATTCCACGCCCCTCGTGTTTTTCATGGCTTACCAAACTATCCCAATGCCACGCTCCAAATTGGCGATGGTGACCATCTTGCAGTCCGCACCGGCATAATCACAGTGTCGGATTTCCGGCAAAAACATATTGCTGCAGGTGGGGAAGGTGCGCCGTTGGCACTTTATGGTGACTATTTTTTGTTCTCCAAAAAAGGAGAAGACCGGTACTTGCTTAACATTGGAGGCATCGCCAATTTTACCTATCTTCCTGCAAATCAAGATGCTACACACGCATTTGCTACCGACACAGGCCCAGGAAACACCCTGCTAGATGCTTTTGCCCGCGAACTTTTCGGGGTACCCTATGACGAAGACGCCCGACTTGCCTCGAATGGCCGCGTGGACGAACGACTACTCGAAATCCTAAAATCAGAGCCATTTTTGCCAAACCGCTCCCTAAAACCATCGGCCCGGAACTTTTTTCACTTGCATGGGTCAAGGCGGCGATTGCGCAACTTCCGAAGGGCAATCCCAATCCTTATGATGTGATGGCTACGCTTACGAAGCTTACAGCAGATACTATAGCAGAAGCAATGCTCCGTGTCGAGGTGACATCTCCGACGAAGGAGGAGGTGTCACCTCGACACAGGATTTACGTAAGTGGCGGCGGGGCGCACAATCCACTGATTATCAAATATTTAAAAGAAAAATTACCCAGATTTAAAATCCAGCCAATGGCAAAACTTGGCATTGATGGAGATGCCAAGGAAGCGGTGCTTTTCGCAGTTTTGGCCAATGAAACCGTGGCTGGTAGGGTAGGCGAGGGAGCGGTTTTAGGAGGGATTCCGTTGGTGGGGATGGGAAAGGTTTCGTTTCCGGGGTAGGCAAAGAACTTTCCGAAAGTTTTAAACTTTGGTGAAGTTTCAAGCTATATCGGACAACCCCTCCAAATCCTCCGGCGTATCCACCCCAATCGTCTCTAACTCCGTAAGGCCCACCGCAATACGAAAACCATGCTCCAGCCAGCGCAACTGCTCCAAAGATTCGGCTATTTCCAAGGGGGTAGGGGAGAGCTTGGCAATTTCCAACAGCACTTCTCGTCGGAACCCATAAAGGCCAATATGCTTGTAAAAATCTTGTTTTCCCAGCCAATTTTCTTGGTTCACACCTCGAACAAAGGGAATAGGGTGGCGACTGAAATAGATTGCACCGACTTTTTCGGAAAAGACCAGTTTCACCACATTCGGATTGCTCAAAAAATCAGCCCGGTCAATTTTCTTGGCAAGCGTAGCGATTGCGGCGTGGGGATTTTGAATCAGGGTATCAGCCAATAAATCAATCTGTTGTGGTTGAATAAACGGCTCGTCGCCCTGAACATTTAGAATAAAGATGGCTTCCGGGAAATGTCTCGCCACTTCTGCACAACGATCCGTACCGCTCGGGTGTTCAGTGCTTGTCATCATCACTTCGCCTCCAATATCGCGCACATGATTAAAAATACGATCGTCATCCGTGGCCACCACCACGCGATCCACTTTTGTGGATTGGTTAACTTGTTCTAAAACCCGCTGAATCATGCTTTTTCCGGCAATATTGGTCAGAGCTTTGCCGGGGAAACGGGTGGAAGCCCAGCGGGCAGGAATTACGGCGAGTACCATTTTTTTCAGTAGTCTGTATTAGATGCGTATTTTTGTGGCAGATTTCCCTTGAAAGAGCGTTTAAAATACTTTTTTAAGTCATATACTCCGCTCCAAACCAATTCGACACCTATGAGAAAATCACCCCTTTTTGTACTGTTTTTTGTTTTTCTGTCAGTCTCATTGCTGGCACAAGAGGATCAACCAAGCCCTTTGCTCACTTCCCGTGATTCACTTTTGCTGACCGTGGAAGCAGGTAAAAATACATCCATCATCCCATTAAACCCAAACAAACCTTGTTTTCCATTTCAAGGTATTACAATATTGGCCTCGAAGAACTCTTTGAGTACAACCCTGATTTCCGGAATGACCCTACACTGCGTATTGGCGCTCGTGTCAAAATCCCAATTCCAAATAAGGCCATAAAGCGGTACAAAAGTAGCAGCTTCGTAGCATCCCCCAGTACAATGAAGGAAAGAAAAATAAAAAAGAGAACTCTGCGCAAGGCGTTTGTTTCTGGCCCAAGGACAGCAAAGAAAAAGGATCACTTTACGCGCTTCACCGCGACGCTAAAATTGGCACCATCATCTATGTAAATAACCCCATGGGCAACCGTTCAGTGTATGCCAAAGTAATTGGAAGAATCCCAGAGGGGTACGAACGCAACATCGAAGTGGTATTGTCCCCGGAAGCAGCCCGTAAACTGGGCGCTCGTGATCCACGTTTTTTTGTCAAAACAAAATATTTAAAATAACAAAACAGGGCGAAAGCCCTTCCCGCTCTCAAACATCTGACACATGAACAAAGCATTTTTTTTCGCTAATCTATTGATTTTCACACTGTTGGCTTGCAAACAAGACCCTAAAATTAACCAAGGGGTACCAGTGCACGTTCAGCCCGGCGAACAGGCCAACCCAACCGTGCTGGCTGGTCATTGGGTTGCTATCGATTTTTGCGCTTTTGCCAACCAATACGGCTCGGTACTCGAAGCTATGAACAATAGTCACCTCCCGTATGCTTACGCAATCACATTCAATCCCGCAAAACCCGACAGCGCATTGTGCTACAACGCTTTTGAGTCTTGGACGCTTCCTATTAGATATAATGTTGACACCCTTGAATTGATGGGTGCTCGCCCTGGCAAATCCATCTTCTTGATATATCATTCCAACGGCGACAAGGAAATTACGATGATTGACCCCACTGGAGATCGTACTCAATTAGATCGTTTCGTCAAATCAAAAGCTGGTACAGTTGATGGGTATACAGCCTTTACTACTGCCTTGAATCACAACGTTTTACACGGTGTATTTGCGCCATTGGGCAAAGGTGCGGGCGGCCAGATCACATTTACACCAGGCGGCTTTTTGCAGGGTATGAAGGGTTACGACCGCTACGAACTTTGTACAGGAGGCGACTGCTTTTTGGCGGGACAAGACATAGACGTGATCACCTTTTTTGATTCAAAAGACGAGGCTAAAACCTCTAAGTTTTTTGGTTATCGTTACAATGAGAATAATGATACCCTGACACTTTACAACCTGGTTAATCAGAATCCAGCCGAAAAAGGAATGTACAAAGTCACTACACCAGCTTATAAATTTTCTCGGAAAAAGTCAATGTGAGTCTAAATTATGCCACTATTTGTTTTAGAATAGTGGCATAATTTTATTTAGTAGAAGGGTAGGGTAGAGCGGTCAAATCAAAAATAATAAAATGGCTTCAGCACTTAAAAATCTTTCTGCATACAACGACACGGATGTGCCAAATGCCGAGGAAATGACCTTCGGACTGGTCGTTGCAGAATGGAATACACATATCACTCACGCCCTCTACGAAGGCTGTTACAACACGCTGGTAAAGCACGGCGCCAAGCCTGAAAATATTTACACCATGCAGGTGCCTGGTTCCTTCGAACTGACGGCTGGAGCGCGGATTCTGAACGGACAGCAAAACGTTGATGCCGTCATTTGCCTTGGCTGTGTCATCAAAGGAGAAACCAGCCATGATGAGTACATCAATCAGGCTGTTGCCATTGGGCTGACCAATTTGGGCCTGACTACCGGCAAACCGCATATTTTCGGCTTAATCACCACCAACAATGAGCAGCAGGCGCTGGACCGTGCGGGCGGTAAACACGGCAATAAGGGCGTAGAATCTGCTATAACCGCCATCAGAATGGCTTTCTTGAAAAAAACGCCGATCAAGGGCAAAGAAAAACGAGCCATAGGGTTCTGATTTTCGCTTAATTTATTTTCTATAATTTATATTATGTTAAATAGATGCTTGCAAAACGGCGCTTGAGAAAATCTCCAAGACCGCTTACTCCAAAGCCACTACATTTGCGCAATCTTGTCACCAATCCATTTTTGCAATTGCTTGTTTTTCAATGAAAAACACTTACCACGACCTTGTAGCCCAGACGTTTGATTTCCCTCAAGACGGATTTAGCCTGAAAAACAACCGCTTGTTATTCAATGAGATAGACGTTTACGAACTGATCAAAAAATACGGCACACCGCTTAAACTAACCTATCTGCCCAAGATTGGAGAAAAAATACAAACAGCCCGAAAACTCTTCAGAGATGCCATTCAAAGGCACAATTACAACGGTAAATACATCTATTGCTATTGCACCAAAAGCTCGCACTTCTCTTTCATCCTAAATGAAGTGCTGGAAAATGGTACACAGCTGGAAACTTCCTCAGCTTTTGACATTGACCTTATCTGGCGGCTTTACAAACAAGGTAAGATAAACAAAGGCACCATCATTGTCCACAATGGCTACAAACCCCTTCAGTATGCTAAGCATATCGTAGGGCTGATTAATGAAGGGTTCACAAATATTATTCCAGTTGTAGACAACGCTCAGGAGTTGGAAATGTACGATGCCATGCTGCCTAAAGGCACACACACCATTGGCTTGCGCATGGCTACTGAAGAGGAGCCAAATTTTGAATTCTATACTTCAAGACTTGGTATTCGCCAGAGCGAAATCATGTCGTTTTACCAGGAAAAATTGGCCAAGAACCCCAAGTTTGAATTGAAAATGCTCCACTTCTTCGTGGACATTGGCATAAAGGACACCTTATATTACTGGAGCGAGTTGAAAAAAGGCATTAAAACCTATTGTCAACTTCGGAAGGTCTGCCCTACCCTAACCTGCTTTAATATTGGTGGCGGCATGCCGATCAGGAACTCGTTGGGTTTTGAATATGATTACCCATACATGGTAAGCGAAATCGTTCGCATGATAAAAGAGGCCTGTGACAGCGAGGGTGTTCCAGAGCCTGATATCTATTCGGAATTTGGCAAATACACCGTTGGCGAGAGTGGCGCCACGATTTTTTCTGTAATCGGCAAAAAGAAGCAGAACGATTCAGAGGAGTGGTATATGCTGGATAACTCCCTAATCAACACATTGCCAGATAGTTGGGGTATCAAGGAGCGCTTCATTCTACTACCCGTGAACCACTGGGAAAAAGAGTATCAGCGCGTCAATATCGGCGGGATTAGCTGTGATAATGCCGATTATTACAATTCCGAGGCGCATATCAACCAAGTATACTTGCCTTCTTACGATGTGGAGAAAGACGAACCGCTTTATCTTGGGTTTTTCCATACTGGTGCATACCAGGAAGCCTTAAGCGGGTATGGCGGCTTGAAACACTGCCTTATTCCTGCCCCCAAGCATATTTTGATTGATAAGAACTATTACGGCGAGTTTGTGGATTGGGAAATTTTCAAAGAGCAGGATTCGGATTCGATGTTGAGGATTTTGGGGTATTAAATGTCACACAACGCCACGACGACACAACGCTTTATTTGATTGAGTATTTAGCGTTGTGTCGTCGTGCGTTGTGTGACATTTTCCCTCTCCCCTACCCTACCCTGATTGGACTTGGATAATTTTGTGATATTTACCCCGCGTAAGCATCGCTTGAATTGCCCTTTATGTCTAAAATTAGATTTTTAGCATTTTTATGCGCTTTCATGGCCCTAATTGGCCTTTGGAATGCTTGTAACCGTCAAAATAGTCTCCAAAATGGCGGTTTGCCTGACCAAATCAGTTATAATTTTCATGTTCGCCCCATATTATCCGACAAATGCTTCGTTTGCCATGGCCCGGATAAAAATCAATTAAAAGCCGGTCTGCGCTTAGATCAGGCCGAAACCGCCTACGCGCCATTGAAAGAAACTAAGGGTAGATTTGCTATTGTTCCAGGCAAGCCTGAGGAATCTGAATTAATGCACCGAATTACTTCACAAGTTCCTGAATATCAAATGCCTACGCCGGAATCACATTTGGGGGCTTTGAGCGAACGCGAAATCAATATTCTGAAAAAATGGATTGAGCAAGGCGCCGTTTATGAAAAACACTGGGCATTATTGCCTCCCGAGAAAGCTGATTTGCCGCAGATAAAGGACAAAAAATGGCCCCAAAACGAGATTGATTATTTCACCCTTGCCAAAATGGCTGAAAATGACCTGAAACCTAATGCTGAGGCCTCCAAAGAATATTTGTTAAAAAGGGCTACCATGGATTTGACAGGTCTTCTGCCGACGGAGACTGAAATGGACGCGTTTTTGGCAGAAAAAGATGAAAATGCGTACGAAAAAGTACTTGATCGCCTTTTGGCAAGTCCACATTACGGCGAAAAAATAGCCTTGCTTTGGTTGGATATTGCTCGTTACTCCGATAGTTATGGTTATCAAGACGACAATATCCGCAGCCAATGGCCTTACCGGGATTGGGTTATTCATGCGTTCAACAAGAACATGTCCTACGATCAGTTTGTGATTTGGCAATTAGCTGGAGACTTGCTGCCCAATGCTAGCAAGGAACAAATATTGGCAACTGCATTTCTACGCAATCACAAATACACGGAAGAAGGCGGCGTCATTCCAGAAGAATATCGAGTGGAATACGCCCTCGACAAGGTAAAAACATACACCAAAGGCATGTTGGCGCTGACCGTTGAATGCGCGCAATGCCATGACCATAAGTACGACCCTATTTCACAAAAGGATTATTACCAGCTGTTTGGTTTTTTCAATACCTCCAAAGAAGCCGGTTTTGAGGGTGACGTGAGTGCTTCCATGCCCGCAAAAAAACCTGTGCTGACTCTTTCGGATTCTGAGGTAAAAAGCATTCTGCAATTTATCAACAAGCGAGATACCAGCGCTGTAATGGTGTCAGTTATGGGCGAACTGGACACTCCAAGAACAACTTATGTTCTGAATCGGGGCGCGTATGACCAACATGGCCAAGTGGTGAAACCCGCAGCGCTGAATGCAGTCATGCCTTTTGATACGCTGCAATATCCCGGCAATCGCCTGGGCTTGGCCAAATGGACCGTCACAAAAGCTAATCCATTGACTGCCAGAGTGTTTGTTAACCAAATTTGGCAGGAATTCTTTGGGACTGGCCTGGTGAAAACTACAGATGACTTTGGGATGCAGGGCAATCTACCTACCCACCCCGAATTGCTGGATTGGCTCGCCGTGGATTTCATGGAACACAATTGGGACATCAAAAGACTGGTAAAACAGATACTGATGTCTGCCACTTACCGTCAATCCGCCGAAATCAAGGAGGAACATCTATCTATTGATCCTGACAATATGTACTTGGCCAGGTCTCCCCGTTTGCGCTTAAAAGCGGAATTTATCCGTGATATGGTATTGGAAACCAGTCAGTTATTGAATAAGGAAATAGGGGGTCCAAGCGTAAAACCCTATAAACCCAAAGGTTTGTGGGAGGGTGCAACTTCAGGCAGAGGCGTTTTAAAAACTTACGAACAAGACAAGGACAGTGCCCTCTATCGCCGGGGGATGTACACTTTTATCAAACTTACTCTGCCGCCTCCATCCATGATTGTCTTTGACGCCAGCAATCGCGACCAATGTGAGGTGAAACGCTCCAGGACCAACACGCCATTGCAGGCATTTATTATGATGAATGATCCCACGGTGTTAGAAGCCTCACGCGTACTTGCACAACATTTACTGACTGAAAACAAACCTTTGGATGACAAAATTGCAAGTGCATTTCGAAGGATTATTTGCCGGAAACCCTCCTCGAGAGAAATGGGGATTTTGAAGGAATATTATGAAGAACAACTGCAATTGTTTAATGGAAACAAACTGAATGCGCTTAAAACATTGCTTGTTGGGGATTCGCCCATCAACCGAAATTTGAACCTCAATGAATCCGCCGCGCTTATGAAAGTGGTTAATACCATTTACAACATGGAAGAAGCCATTACCAAATCCTAAATCATGGAAAAAGAAGTACTGGAACATGGTTTGAATCTGAATCGCCGCAAATTCCTGTCGCGGCTCGGTATTGGCTTGGGCAGTATAGCATTGGGATCTTTGCTGATCCCCGATCTGTTTGAACAGGAGGAAGAGGCGTTCATAGCAGGTTTACCACATTTTGCACCTAAGGCAAAACGTATTATTTACCTGTTCCAAAATGGCGCCCCATCGCAGCTTGACTTGTTCGACTTCAAGCCCAAATTGCGCGAAATGCAGGGGCAAGATCTCCCCGCTTCCATTCGTAAGGGCCAGCGCCTCACAGGCATGACATCTGACCAGAAATCCTTCCCTTTGGCTGGTTCAAAATTTGCTTTTCAGCAGCATGGACAACATGGAATGTGGTTGAGTGAGTTGCTCCCCTATACTTCAAAAGTAGTTGACGATCTGTGTTTTATAAGAACCATGTACACCGAGGCCATTAACCATGATCCCGCGCTAACGTTTTTCCAAACCGGTGCGCAAGTGGGGAATCGGCCTAGCATGGGCGCCTGGTTGAGTTATGGTTTGGGCAGTGGAAACAAAAATTTGCCTGCCTTTTGTGTCTTACTCTCCAAAGGAAAAGGCAATAGTCAAGGGGTATATTCAAAATTGTGGACCAACGGATTTTTTAGACTCCGTTCATCAGGGTGTACAATTTAGCAATGGCGAAAACCCAGTACTATACTTGAACAATCCAGATGGCATAGATAAAGCAGACCGACGGCGGATGCTGGATCGTGTAGCCAGTTTGAATGAAGAGAGTTTCCAAACTTTTGGCGATCCGGAAATCAAGGCCAAGATTCAGCAATACGAAATGGCCTACCGGATGCAAACTGCTATTCCGGAAGTCACTGATGTCAGCCAGGAGCCGGAAAGTATCGTCAAATTGTACGGGCCGGAATGTCTGGTCCCCGGAACTTATGCCGCCAATTGTCTGCTTGCGCGGAAACTTTCCGAAAGCGGGGTCCGCTTTGTTCAGCTTTACCACCAGGGTTGGGATGCACATGACAACCTGCCCTCCCAGATTGTTGGTCAATGCAAAGACACCGACCAAGCCTCGGCAGCATTGATTACTGATTTGAAACAGCGGGGTTTACTGGACGAAACGCTGGTGATCTGGGGAGGAGAATTCGGGCGAACCAATTATTGCCAGGGCGTTTTGACGGCGGATAACTACGGTCGCGACCATCATCCGCGCTGTTTCACGATTTGGATGGCCGGAGGCGGGATCAAGCCCGGAGTGTACGGCGAAACGGACGAATTTGGCTATAATATCGCCTCCAATCCGGTTCATGTGCATGATTTTCACGCTACTGCACTGCATTTAATGGGCCTTGACCATGAAAAGTTGGTGTACAAGCACCTGGGCAGACGATATCGTTTAACAGATGTGCATGGAAAGGTGGTGAATGGGCTAATTGCCTGATGTTGCTATCCTACCCTGCTTCAACTCCATTTTAAACAAGATTTATGAACAAGAATGTTTTTTGCGTTAGCGCTGTTTGGGCTGTCCTAAGTTTTGCGGGGTGTTCATCGGAGTCGCTAAGATCTGCTCAACAATATGTTTGCCCACCCTGTGGCAGCGCGTGTGATAAACTGTTTTTCAAATCAGCCGGCAAGTGTCCGCACTGTGGAATGACGCTTGCATTACTAGAGAAGGCCCAAAAAGACACCCTTAAAAACGTAGCCATTTTTGTTTTTGATGGCGTAGAAGTGTTAGATTTTGCTGGCCCCAGCGAAGTTTTTGCTTCTGCGGGCGGGTTCAGAGTTTTTACGGTTGCAGCCAACAAGAACCCTATAGTTTGCCAGGGTTTTATAAAAATTCAACCGGAATACGATTTGGACGATTGCCCCCAGTCAGATATCATAATAATACCTGGAGGAAATATGAGCGCTCCGCTTGGAAACCCCAAAGTCATCCAGTGGGTAAAAACAAATGAGCCTCACGCAGAAGTAATTCTGTCGGTTTGTACTGGTGCTTTTGTTTTGGAAAAGGCAGGCTTATTAGAAGGCAAAAAGGCCACTACCTTTCACAATGCTATTGAAGAATTGCGCAAAACTGCAACCAATACAGAAGTGCTCGATCATGTGCGATGGGTAGACAATGGCAAGATTGTCACTACTGCGGGCGTTTCAGCGGGCATTGATGGCTCATTGAGGGTCGTGGAACGTTTGATGGGGAGGGAAAAGGCGCATTCAACGGTTCGTTACATGGAATACGACAAATGGAATCCAGATGAAGGCTTGATTGTAACACCCAAAGATATTGAGATAAAGCAGTAACTTCTGGCATATGAAAAGAGGCGAATTCTTACGCAATACAGCACTCAGTCTGGCAGGTGCTTTGGTTGTACCACAGATATTGGCTAAAAATGATACCATCCTGGGGCATAACAACAAGCGCTACCGGATTAACATACGCTGGAGTCAGGCTGATGTGAGCAGGTACCCAGTGAATGACTGCCATGAAATGGTGCAGGATCAAAAAGGGCGAATATTGCTTCTTACAAACGATATCAGGAATAACGTCCTAATTTACGACAAAAACGGGAAACTGCTGGATAGCTGGGGAACTGAATACCCTGGCGCTCACGGACTTACACTGTTCAATGAAAACGGAACCGATTTTCTATTTATTTGTGATAATGCCCGCCATCAAGTCATTAAAACGAGCATTGACGGGCGTGTTTTGATGACTCTGGATTATCCAAAAGAAACAGGTTTGTACACCAAGTCGGAAGAATACATCCCGACCGAAACGGCCATCGCGCCCAATGGAGACATCTATGTGGCGGATGGATACGGCAAAGACCTTGTCATCCAATACGATGCTCAGGGACGCTATATTCGACATTTTGGTGGCCGGGGCGATGCGGCGAAAAACATGTTGAATGCACACGGCCTTTGTTTGGATTTGAGGGACAAGGCCAATCCAAGTCTGGTGGTCTGTTCACGTCAGCAAAATGCTTTCAAGCGTTATGATTTGGAAGGTAAATACTTGGAAACCATAGCATTGCCAGGTGCTTGGGTTTGCAGACCAGTCATCAAAGGCGAATATTTGTATGCTGCTGTTTTGCAGTCCAATAGCCGGCAATGGGAACAATCGGGTTTTGTAACCATTTTGGACAGACAAAACAAGGTGGTTTCCAATCTTGCTGGTTCAGAACCTGCTTACAAAAACGGCCATCTTGACGAAATATACCAGACCATCAAGGCCTTTCAGTACCCACACGATGTCTGTGTGGACGATGAGGAGAACCTGTATGTTGCACAGTGGAATTCCGGAAGGACATATCCATACAAATTGGAGCCGGTATGAAATGGAACTGTGGCATTTCGTTTGTGTTGTTTGCATTTACTGTGACAGGCCTAGGTGCTCAAGATACCTTCCAACTCGCCCCACCCTACCTGCGATATGAATCAGTCTTTTTTACAAAAGAAGCGCGCGTAACCATCGAATTTGCTCAACCGGGTACACGGATACATTATAATATAAATAACCTTGGCCCGACCGAAAAGGATTCAATTTATACTGCGCCAATCATTATCAAAAAAAATACTGATTTACTTTCAGCCCGGGTTTTCGGAGAGGGTTTTTTGCCTTCTGAAACCGTTTGGGCAAGATTTTACAAGCAAGGTTTCCAGATTAAAAGTGTCACCACTCCCCCACCCCACGAACAATATCCTGGCAATGGAAAACAAACCTTGATTGATGGTAAAGGCGGGATTAATTCTTACCAAAGCAATAACTGGATGGGTTTTCAAACCAATGAAACCACCTTGTTTTTGACGCTACAAAAGGCCCAAAAAGTAACACAAGTACTGGTCCATTTACTTCAAAATCAAGACGCTTGGATTTTTTTGCCCAGTAAAATCGAGGTTTATGGGGCAAAAAAAGGGACAAAAAATTGGACGTTTTTGGGTGCGCAAGAGATGAGAAATACAACTGTAAAAGCCCAAAGAGCCAGCTGCCAAGCAATCATCGCGAATATTGCCAAGCCTATTAAAGTAAAAGAAATCATGCTAAAAATAACGCCACTACTAAGTATTCCAGACTGGCATCCCGGCAAAGGCAATCCAGCCTGGATTTTCCTGGACGAAATAATCGTGTACTAACTGTAGCACATGCGCTGGAACCTTGTATTTTCCAATCTTTGCCTGGCACTCAACTGCCTACTTCTGTTCTTGGTCTTATTTGGGACAAAAATGGAACTGCCTGCTTTTTTACAGGTAACCGGGCGAATGCACCCATTAGTGCTTCACTTTCCCATTGTTTTATTGCTATTGGCCTGTATCTGGGAAACGACGATGCAAGCCAATAGTCCTCCTCTCGTTCAAAATATCGGCGACGGCCTGCTGCTTTCGTCCGCTGTTAGTGCCGCAATAAGTGCCTTGATGGGGCTATTTCTGTCGAAAGAAGGCGGCTACGAAGAAAACACCTTGTTTTGGCATCAATGGAGCGGCATTGCAGTTTCTGTAATTGCTTGGGGTTGGTATTCTTTTCGAGAATTTTTACGAGGGATAAAATTTGCGATACCTGCAATAGCGGGAATCGGTTTAATTGTTCTTTTAATCGCCGGACACCAAGGCGCGACACTCACACACGGCGAAAACTATCTTCTTGCCCCCGTCACGCCCGAAACACAAGGCCCTGTTGTATTGCTCGAAGATGCCCTCGTGTTTGAGCACGTGGTGCGCCCAATTTTGAAGGAAAAGTGCATGAATTGCCACAATTCTGCGAAGACAAAGGGTGATTTGAAGATGGAAACGGAAGCGCTGCTTTTGAAAGGAGGGAAAAATGGCGTGCTTTGGGATAGCACAGCAAAACATCTGGGGCTATTATTACAACGCATTCATTTGCCTTTAGAAGAAAAAGAGCACATGCCTCCCAAAGGCAAACCACAGCTAACTGTTGATGAAATCAGCATTTTGTATCATTGGATTAAAAACGGGGCAAGTTTTAGGCAAAAAATTACAGATTTACCCGAAAACGACACCTTGGCTTTGCTTGCGAACAATCGACTGAAATCCCGGGAGGAGCCCCCCTACCCTTTCGCCGCAGCCGATGAGGCGATTGTTCAAAAATTGAACAATGATTATCGGGTGGTGGCTCCGATTGCTATGAATTCGCCCGCTTTAGAGGTCAATTTTTATGGAAATTCTTCCTTTAAAAGCGCCTATTTGAAGGAATTAGAAGCAGTAAAAGAACAAGTAGTGAGCCTGAATTTGAACAAAATGCCGCTCAAGGATGAGGATTTAAAATTCATCGCAATTTTCCCAAATCTGCGTAAACTCAATCTTGCTTTTACCCAAATTACTGGAGCAACATTGGGGGTATTAAAAAGCCTGAAATCCTTGCAAAACCTTTCATTATCAGGCACTTCTGTAAAAGTGGGTGATTTAAAAATGTTAGATGGCTTGCCGAATTTATCGGTATTGTATATTTGGAATACGTCTCTCTTAGAACAGGATATTACCTCCTTACAGCAACAATTTCCCGGTATCCGAATCGAATCCGGCTTCAAAGGCACGGGAATTGTCGCCAAGATAAACGCTCCTATCATAGAAGGCGAAGCACAAGTGTTCACCCACACCACAAAAGTCAAGCTAAAAAATTTCATTTCGGGGGCGGAGATACGCTACACATTGGATGGCTCTGCACCAGACAGCCTTACATCGCACATCAGTACGGGTGACAGTATAACGATTGAAAAATCTTGCCAACTCAACGCAAAAGCCTTTTTGTCAGGATGGATCAACAGCGAAGTGGCTACTCGAAGTTTTTATAAAACGGGAATTCTTCCTGATTCTATTGTCCTAATCCACCCGCCTAACCCTCAATACAAAGGCGAAGGAGCGCAAACCCTGGCCAATAAAAAAATTGGCGACACCGATTTCCGGAACAACAAATGGCTGGGCTACAAGGAGACCAATTTAGAGGCTTTTTTGCTTTTCAGGGAGCCTGTGACCTTGTCGTCGGTGTCCTTCAGCACCTTAGTGGATATTGGCAGTTACATCATGCCCGCGGCTGAAATTCAGGTCTGGGGCGGAAGCAGCCAGAAGAATCTGGTATTATTAAAAAAACTGACTCCAAAACAGCCAGAGAAAGTGGGCGCGCCGGGATATCGCGTTGGGTTCAATTGTACATTTGAAGCCCGCAGAGTCAGTGTTTTGAAAATAGTGGTTAAGCCAGTTACGAAACTGCCTGCCTGGCATCCGGGGAAGGGGGAAATGGGATGGGTTTTTGTGGATGAGGTGTTTTTGGAATAACGCAATGCGTTCCAAATCCTAAAACCGACTTTTACCTACCTTTACCGATAAGATCAAATTCCAATATCCATTTTCCCTCCAATGCGCACACAACTACTACCCTTCTTCGTTTTCTTCGCCATACTCTCTTCTTTACCGGCCCAGAATCTTCTCTGGCATCACCACTTTTATTCGAAGGAATACCCAGAAACTTGGCGAGCACGCTCGACCCGGAGGCCAATTTTTACACAACCGGATATATTGGAGGACCCAATGAAGTTGGCACCACACTAGGTCAACACCTGCTCAACCCTGAAAAAGGTCAGTTTCTGTACAAGCTGGATTCTACGGGTCATCCTGTGTGGGCCAAAATGATCCTACGCGGCAATGTAAAGGTGGAGGCCTTGGAATCGGACTCCACAGGCAATTTATTCGTGGCAGGTTTCTTTACCGGCGCAGTCGATTTTGACCCGGGCCCTGCCGATAGTACGGTGAGTACCCTGCTGTCGCGCATGTATTTCCTGCAAAAACTCGACACTGCCGGCAACCTGATCTGGGCCAAACAATTCAGCACGGGCAGTGCCAGCAGTAGCGATAATCTTACGTCTTTAGACCCGGAGGGCAATGTGTTGGTAACCGGCGATTTCAGTGGGACGGTGGATTTCGACCCTGGGTCGGGGGTGCATACTATCACCGCAGTGACCCTTGGATCTCAATTTTTTCTAAAACTTGATAACGACGGCAACTTTTTATGGGTCAAACAGATTGGTCAGGTGAATTTCATTTCCGCCATTCACAGTGACCGGGAAAGCAACTGGATCATGGCCGGCAGTGTGGTAAATACTCAAGCCGATATGGATCCAGGACCCGATACTTTTTACCAGGATCCCGGTCGTTTTATCCTGAAACTCAATGCCCAAGGTGGATTTGAATGGGTGCAATCATTCGCTCCGGATTCCCATCCCAAGATTGCGATTGACGCCGATGGTAACATTTTTATGGTTGGCCCTTTTAAAGATACCGTAGATTTTGACCCGGGGCCCGGTGAAGCTGTTTACACCGCATTTGACGACGAGCAGGCATTCATCATGAAATGGAACAGCGCCGGCAAGTTTCTTTGGGTGAGGATCGACCCTCGCACCCAGCAGGGAATCGTGGAGTCGCGATCCGTCGCGGCGGGTCCCAATGGGAGCGTCTCGGTAATGGGTTATTATCACGGCGGCATCAATCTCATTCCGGATTGGGGAATGTATTGGCTGACTTCGAGCTCCTTAAGGTTAGGTTTAGTCATACAAACGCTCGACGCTGCCGGTCAATGGCAAAGCGCTATGGATGTGTCAAACCTCAACCAGATATTCAATAAATATGAGTACCATCTGCGTTACGACGCCAAAGGGGATTTATATGTCCGCACCACTTGCTCCGACTGGACACAATTCGATCTGGATACCAACAATGTCCAGTTTATTGACGCTCATTTACAGTCAGAAACAGATCAACTGATTTTTAAAGTAACCGTACCCTTTGTTCCATTTGTATCAGGTAGCCTCGACCTGCCGGTGCAGATAGGAGCCGTGCTGTTCCCCAATCCGGCTCCGGCCTATGCCCCATTATTCATTAAGTTGCCGGATACAGCTATTCCTGGCGCAACGCTTGAGATCCGTTTATGGGATGTAAGCGGAGTAATCGTGCAATACCATAAAGGCAATGTGACACCCGGAGTTATCCGCTTGCCGGGCTTGCCGCCTGGGAAACGGGGGGGGGGGAGCAACCGAGAAAACGGCCGGTGAACGCGCCTTAGGGGCCCGCGTGGTGGGGGGGGGCCCCCGCCTCCAAGTCGTAAAGCCGGCTGGGGAGGGGGGGGGGGGTGCTTTCAAAACTAGGGTGGAGATTCAGAAAGCAACCTGTCGTTCGCGTGAATCTGAGGGCAACATGTGCAATTGGAATCCTGTTCAAAGGGGAGGGGGAAACAGGAAAACATTTTACCTTAGCCGGTAAAATATTCATGCTATGAAAAACATCTCAACCTTAGTCTTTTTCCTTTTCCTCAGCACTTTATCAACCGCCCAAAATTTCCCCGACAGCCAAACCGACGGCAAATATTACACCGTCAACGGCGCAAAACTTTGGACTGTCAGTTTTGGCAAAGGCGACCCACTCTTTTTGATCGCCGGAGGACCAGGTGGTTCCCATTATGGTTTAAGAAGTTTTGATTCCCTTTCCAACACAAATACGTTGGTCTATTTTGATGGTTTCGGACGTGGAAAATCCGATACCGCAAAGAATGTGCAGGAATATTCCTTAGAGCGCGACATTGAAGACCTGGAAGGTTTGCGCAAAGCCATGGGTTATTCGAGCATCAATATTCTCGGGCATTCTTATGGAGGCGTTGTTGCTCAAGGTTATGCCGTTAAATACCCGGATCGGGTAAAGCACTTGATCTTAGCCAATTCCTTCCACAGTTTTATAATGTGGCAGGAAAACGACGACAATTCCAACCATGAAATCAGAACCAATTACCCAGAGGTATGGGATACGCTGATGAAAATCAGGGAGCGAGGCGCCATATCAAGCGATCCAATCCACCAGGAGATTTACGGCAAAGTCCCTTATGGCTTTTTATACGCCTACAACCCGGCCAATTTCAGGAACAGAGGCAGGAAACCGTATCCAAATCCTTTTAATGCAGCCTTGTATTACCAATTGGTTGGAAAAGACGGCGATTTTATCGTGGGGAACGATATTGGCAATTTTGACTTCCGCAAACAATTGCAATCGCTGAAAATGCCCATACTGATCGTTGCTGGTCGGTATGACCGTGTTGCTGTGCCCTGGATGATGGTGAAATATAAGACCTACTGCCCGCAAGCCCAGTTTGAAATGTTTGAATTCAGCGGCCACAACCCGCAGGTGGAAGAACCTGCAAAGGAGTTTGCGATTATTAGGGCATTTTTAAGCAAATAGGTCTAAAGCGACTGATACAAATCTCTGGCTTCTTGGTAAAACGCATGATCTTCATCTTCCGAAATTCGCTTTAACTTCTTCAAAATCACAGATTTGTTTTCCTCAAATTCGGGCAACAAAGACAATAACTCGTACCACTGCGCGGCCTCGCCGTAGCGAATGCTCCCGGTCAATTGGCCAAAAACTACCGCCGATTGTGGAAATTTTTTCTGCCCAAAAAGCGCATGACCGCGCAAATAGGCAGCATCAGTATTGTATTCAGACGGAGTATTTTTCAAGGCAATAAGTGCATCTGAAAATCTGCGCTCGGCCAGCGCAAGCCTGGCATCGTTGAGTGCATTTTGGCCTTCGCTCGCCTCTCCACGGATATCAGAGGCAAAGTCGGGGGAGCGGTAATTTGACTGTGCAAGGGCGAGGTAACGATTCGATACTGTGCTTGGTTTTTGAGCAATTGGCTCCTCAACAGGTTTAATATCTTCTGGCACAGGCGATTGTGGCGGAGCGGGCAATTCAGCAGGCTGCTCTTGAAGCGGGGGTGTTTTCTGTTCCTTTTGCGGCCAAAATAGCCAGGCTGCTCCCCCAAGCAAGAGCAGCACAAGCAAAATGCGAAGCGGTGAAATTCCGCCTCCTCCGCCTGCCGGAGGCGGACTTTGTTCGCGCCACTGCTTCATTTTGGCGCTGAGATCGGAGGCTACGAGTGATTCGCGGGCTTCGCGTTCGAGCCGTTCGTTTGAATTGTAAGGCATGATGTCATTGCAGCGGGGATTAAATGTTGAAAAATTCTTTGAGTTCGTGGCTGTTTTCAATCAGTGCCTTTAGTTTTTTGCGGCATTCAGAACATTGATTCATCGCTACCTGGTCAGAGGCATATCCCATTTCGGTGGCGATTTCTTTCATGGAGTGACTTAGTTGGTAAAGGGTAAGCATCCGTTTACATTTTTCCCCGAGCGCGGCGAGCATCTTTTGGAAAACCGCCTGGCGCTCCCGGTCATACATCTCATCTTCCGTAAATAGCGCTATTTCAAGCCGTTCGCCTTCGTCCATTGATACCATTCTCCCTTGCTTTCTTTGCCGGTTGAGCCATTGCCATTTTGCAATACTGCAAAAAAAAGTTTTCAGCGACGCTTCTTCCCGATACTTCCCTTCGCGCAGCAATCGGTCAAAAGTGATGAACGAATCGTGGTATAAATCCTCCCCATCGGCTTCTGAACCACCATGTTGCATGGCGTATTGTCTTACCCAGCGTTGCAATCCTTCGTTGCCAAACCACCATTGCAGGGCCGCATCACGCCCTGTGCCACCCGCAGCAATGGCGGTGACGATGGCCTTGTCGGTCCAAGGTGGTGATTGGCTCATAATCGGTTGATGGTTCTGTTTGACCTCCGTTTGAGCAAAAGTATTTGAAATGAAGGCTTGCAATAGTGGGCACGAGTTTCCCTCTTAGTGTGCCTACTTTTCAAAACCTAACCTTTGCTTCATCAAATTTTCTGCTTTTTCTTTCAGATTTTCAATGTCCTTAGAATCAAGGCCTTCTGTTTCGATCGGTTCCTCCCAGACAATACGAACTGTGCCGGGACGAAGTCCTTCGCCGTTGGCGGTGATATGGCGGATGTTGACAATGGTCTGCACAGCCACGGGCGCCCCGGTTTGGATGGCGATTCGAAATGCACCGTCAAAGAAAGGGGCAAGTGGCAGTTCGGTATCATTTCGGCTTCCTTCGGGATAAATAAAAATACTCCAGCCTTCAGCCAATTGCTGTTTTAAGGCTACTACGCTACGCGCTCGACTCATCGCGCTACTTCTATCTACCACCAGGCACATCTTTCTAACGATCAGACCAAATACCGGAATTTTGAGCAATTCTTGTTTTGCCAAAAATCGGAATACTCCAGGAAATGCATGACCGTTCACAATAAAATCAAGCGAAGACCTGTGGTTGCCGACGATAACATAACTCTTTTTTGGGTCAATCCGCTCGCGGCCTTCCACCTTTAAGCGAATGCCTACCAGGGTCAAGAAAATAGGCGTGAATATGTGGTGCAGGTAATAAATATTGTTCCTCAAAGCCCGTTTTCCGGGCGTAATCGCCATGTTCAGGCCAACGATTGGGAGACTAAGCGTCATCAAAATCAGAAAAAGTGCCGCAGCGTATATAGCCCAGATTTTTGCCATGGCGCGAAGGTAGGAATTGCGATTTGCGATTTTGGATTTACGATTTACGATTATTTTGATCCGAAAAAGGCACGATTCATGCCTTTTTCGGATCAAAATAATCGTAAATCGTAAATCCAAAATCGTAAATCAAATTCATCCAAGCAACGTCTTGTAATCATCCCAGCGTGCGTCCTCGTTTTTCATTTCAAGGAGTTCAAATAATTGGCCTTCATACAACGCCTCCAGTTCGGGCGCAGTGCGGGCTGTTCGTAGCTCAAGCAAGCCTTTTCGCAATTGGGTAAGCCGCCAGGTATAGGTCTTTTCCATCTTTTCAAAAATGGCTGTACAAGCAGTAATGTGATCGTCGCCGCCCCGCCCCGCCACTACGGCCTCCTGAAAAGCAGCAGCATTTCGGGCCACCATTTTGCCTTCATCGAGGATGAAGTAAGCCGTATGCGGCCATTGATCTGGAGGCGGCAATAGATGCGCATACAAGACTAATTGAAGGTCTTCCCCATTCTGTATCAATTCTTTACGGCGTTTTGCCCCACTCCATTTCAGGTCAATAATGGCTTTCTCCTCTCCTCGACGCAGCACCAGGTCTGCCTTGCCGCGCACGTGCATCCCTACGAAATTGCCCTGTAGTTCCATTTCAGTGTTTTCCACTTCCCAGCCATTGTTTCGCAACAGGGAGACCAGGCTCCAGGCGGCGTTTTTTACCTTGTTGAGAAAAGCCATCCGTTCTGGCTCACGACCATATAGCAATAGAGTCGCTCCTTCGCGGGGGAACAATGTGCTGGCTTCCTGCTCCACCCATTCGTTTAAGGCTCGCCTGTCTAGGTTCGCAAGGTTTTCTTTCAAAAGTTTTTCAAAAAAACGGTGCGCGAGGCTGCCCAGCAAAGTATTGTCGCCCGTTACACTGAGCAGACTGGAGCGATAAAGCCGCAGTTTTTGACGAAAAAACCAACGGTGCGGGTAATAAAAGAGGCTGTCGAGATTGGTCGGGGTTTCATATTCACTTTCTGTAAATAGATTTGGATTAGAAAGTTGAATAATGGGCTTTGGACGTGAGGCAGAGCGAGTGGAAACACGTTCTTGATTCGGAATTTTCAACCATTCTGCAAAGCGTACACGATCGTTTTCGCGCGACAGATGGAAACTGAAGTCCTTAATTTCTGATCCAAAAATGGCCTCAATATCGCTGAGTAAAAGCGGTTGAACGGCCTCTGCGCCGTCCACCTGTTCGGGAATTACAAGCAACAGACTTCGAGAGGTTTGTAGGACTGGCCGGAGTTGAAGCAGTTGTTTGCGTTGACTTTGTTGACGAGGCGTTTCAAGCGCAACTCCTTGATTTTGAAGAAATAATCGTTCTTCTTTTTGCCATTTGTCTGGCGGCGGAGTAGTATTTTCAAATACACAATTCCACCAAACCAAGTCTTCGACAGGTGCAGCAAAGGCGCCAGCCTGGTGCACGAACGCAAAACTCCCCACTTCGGCAGGCGCTAACTGCATAGGTGACGGTTCATAAATGGTACGCACAATGCGTTCCAATTCAAGGAAACCGATCCGTTGTTCTGGCAGCGTTTCCAAGAGTTCGCGAATACGTCGGGCCTGCTCTGCCAACACCAGCAGCGAAGGGTTGTTGCTGCCGGATTCCTCGTAATAAATCTGCGCCCACTCCTGCAAGTAGCCGTAAAGTGCTACGGCGTCACGTTTTGGGGCCGTAGCATCCGCCGGATAACGCCGTCGGTCGAACCAAAAATCGTACTGTTCCCGGGCTTCTTTTGGCACATTGGCTTGTTCCAAATAACCGAACACCGCTGCAAACCAGGTATCGCTGAATAAACCTGGTTTTTCAGCCAAAACACGCGCAATTTCTAACGCCAGTCCTGCCTCTAAAGGTTTTACAGGCAGCGTAACAAACTCCATGATTTTAAACACGTCCACAGGTTCCCACAAGAAAGCCGGAGCAAGTTTGAGCACTTGCAGCGAAGGCCGGGCAAGCGAGGCAGAAAGCACCCCCATTGGCGCAAAGCCCTCATTCACAAGGTTTTGCTCCAGCAATAGGTTCATTTCTGGCAATAGAAAAGTTGGCCGGTAATCTGGGTTTTCATTAATTGTTTGCGCCAAAAAAGTGGCCGCATCCGAGTCGCGACGGGTACAGAGCAGGGCCAGTTTGCCCTTTCCAGAGCCCATGCCGTGTTGCAACTTGCCCAATCGGGAATCAGGCCTTGCAGCGCCGTGAATCTCCACTTGTTCGATTGCAATCTTGTGCTTTCGGAGCATTTGCAAAACCCGTTGTATCACAGGCGTTTGTAAATGTTCAGGTTCGTAGAGCAGGATTTTTTCAAGGGAGCAATGCCGGAATTTCAGGGATTCCAACACCTGCGCATAACGGTCGGCGAAACCTGCGGCTTGAACGCCCAATTCAGGGTCCTGGAGTTTTTTTTGGAAGAACACTTCCACTTCAGCAAGATCACGGAGGCGGGGTGGAAGGGATGTGGACAGCGCAAAATCCCAGCCAGCAAGCAGGAGTTCGTCGCGCCAGGCGAGTAAAGCTTCAGCGCTGGCAAAGCGGTCGGCGGCAAAGGATTTGTCAAAAAAAGGCGCTGAAGATTTGGCAGTTTCTGCAAGATGTTGACCGAGCGCTTGCCGGTACAATTCAATACGCAGATAGGCAGTATTGCTCCTGTATCCGCTCAGACCCAGTTGCCCTTCAAGCCAAAGCAGCAGTTTGGAAGGGCCTGCGAAGTATTCGCCCTCGCGCTGTGAACTGGGCGGGGCATGTACGATGGAGTCGAATTCGTGGCCTAGGTGAAGGAGCATTTTGGGGCAAACTTAAGAAACGATCCCTGTTGAGGAGCATTTTTATTTTCTGGCCAGGATCAACAAATCGGTCGTTTTGGTCTCCGCTTGTGTTGGATAATCCTGTCGTGTTAAATCAATAATTTTAAACCCATTTGCTTGAAGTGCCTGGGTCAAATAATCCGACTGATGGAAGTACATGTATATTTGATCACCATAACTATTGGTCTGTATTCCCGAATTATTATAATCGTCTTCCATAGTGCTAATATAAATTACGCCGTCAGATTTTAATTACAAAGTAGCGTCGTTAATCAATTTTATAGTCTCTTGTTTGGAAAGATATGGCAAGCAAAAACCGCACATAATTGCATCATATTTATTTGGTAGCAAACCAATTTCCCGGCAGTCCATTACTTCAAATTTGGCCTCAGGGTTATTAATTCTGGCGAGTTCAATCATGTTTGGGGCTAAATCAATTCCTAAAATTTTGAAATCTGGGCGTATATTTAATAGATATTTAGTGATGTTACCTGGGCCACACGCGATTTCTAAAATCTCCGCATTTTCCTTTGGAATGTTGTTGCAAAACAAATCGAAAGAATGCTGGTACAAATCCACGTTCATGAATTTGTTCTGATAATCAATCGCGTAGTGGTTGAAAATTTCTTTTGCGGTTTTTATCTTATTCATGAATAGGTGTTTTATGCAATCATTGTTTTAACAGGTAATTTCAGCGCAACCGCTACCAAAACTCGACCCAAATTCCTGCTTTTTACTACTTTTGCCGCTCTTTTATTGAAATAAATTTCATTCCATGGATTCGAACGAAGTGGTGAAAACCAGCGATATAACCCTCCGCGTAGGCCTGAACGCCGAACAAGTGCCCGTGCGCATCGAATGGGGCGCCAGCGACCGCAACGGCGGTGTGCTCGAAGAATGCAAAGCAATGGCCATTGCGCTTTTTGACAAAGAACACCGCGACACCTTGCGCATTGACCTCTGGACCAAAGAAATGCAGGTGCTGGAAATGGACCGCTTTTTCTATCAAATACTGCGCTCGCTCAGCCAAACCTACCTGAAGGCTACTCAAAACAAGGAGTTGGCGGAGGATGTGGCGAAATTTGCACACTACTTTGGGCAGCAGACGGAGATTGTGCCGAAGGAGTAGGGCGAAATTTATTTCGCCAAATTGAGGCGAAATAAATTTCGCCCTACTGCGTCAAAAGCGCATGACAAATCCAGTTCGCAATGGCCTGACGGTTGTTCTGAATTACGATTCGCTGCTGATCCCAGTCGTTTTGGATGTTGGCAAGTTCGATGTATACCGCCCGTGGAGTGTAGGTTTCCTTAAGTGTAAACAGATGGCGCGAACTGACAGTGCCACTATAGCCCCGACCTCCTTGTGCCTTGCGATATTTGGTTGCAAATGTTTGGTGGATGTGTTCTGCCAGATCCAAACTAGGGTCGCTGCCAGGACGGAAGTAGAAAAAAACGTCTTGTTTTTTATCCTGACTTCGAGAGTCCACATGAATTTCAATAATGGTTTGATCGGCCTGCCCAACCTTTAAGTGCTTCTCCGTCAATGTATTGATGATATCCGTCCGCTGCTTTAGGCGCTCCTTTTGATCGTATGGGATTTCCAGACCACCCCAGACTTCTTCGTCTTTGTCGCAGTTCAAATAAGTGCCATCGCGGATGCCATCATTGGGGTCTCGAACGATCATGTAGGCGGTGGCGCCGTGGCTTACCAGGAGACGGAGGAGGCGGAGCGTTACGTCGTAGGCGTATTCATCTTCGCAAAGCGTATGGCCGGCACGTTTCCCTTGCGCGCCCACATCCGGTCCACCGTGACCACTAATCAAGTAAAAGACCTTGCCCTTCATATTTCGATTCAGCAAGGGCGTTTTTTGATAACTGGGACCAAAAATGGGGAAAACCCGATCGCCATCGCGGTCTTTTTCTCCACCCATCACGACATTGGGCATTGGGCGCGATTTATCTCGAATTTCCTCTTTTTTAATAGCACCAATGGCTGCGGCGGCTGTTTTAGGAGGAGGGGTGTCGCAGTTGATTTCATGCCATGGAACCCATAATCGTTTGTTTTCAATAAAATAATCCGGGCGCAGGGATTTGCGCTGTGCCATTTTATTGTATTCTTCAATTCTTTTTGCCTTCTTCCAGTCGTCTATATCGAGCGTTGTGCGGATGCTTTTTCCATTGTAGGCCACCACTAGTACGGGCAACTTATAGCTCGCCCCAGGCTTGAGCCGGTTGCTTTCTAGCGCATTAATTTTGAGAAACTGGCTTACGTTGCAACTATAGGAAGCAAGTCCATAACGATCGAGGAGCTCGAGCGCATCGTCACCGGAACGAGCGTTTGCAATAAGGTAGTTTTCATTGCCAACTGTCGTTTGCCCATTGGAGTTCGCCAAAACAAACAAACACAAAAGCATGAGAACCAAATAGTTTTTGGATGGGACCATCTTGGAAAGTGTGTAAATTTCGATGGGCAAAAGTAAGGTAGATTTACAAATTCAATCTCCCGGGAAAGGATGGGATGCAAGGATAATGTCTTGCTGCATTGCAAAGATTCTGAAAAACCTGTTTTGATTTTCTTCACCTTTGTCCGTTCAAAACAACAAAACGAGACAATCCTGATGCAAATTATACCTTCCTTCGACCTTCTTGACGGCAAACTTGTCCGCTTGCGTCAAGGCGATTTTGCCCAAAAAACAGAATACGATGCCAGCCCATTAGAATTGGCCCAGGAACTTGAGGCCGCCGGCATCCGTCGCTTGCACATGGTGGACCTCGATGGTGCACGAACCGGTCAACCTGCCAACCTCCATATCCTTGCTGAAGTAGCAGCCCGCACCCGTCTCGAAATTGACTATGGTGGTGGCTTGCGCAGTATTCCATCGCTTAAACAGGTGTGGGATGCCGGAGCGCTCTTTTTTTCGGTTGGGAGTGTTGCATTGCTCGCGCAGGATGAATTCTCAGCCTGGGTAGATAAATTCGGTCCTGACCGATTCCTGGTTGGGGCAGATGTGCGTGAACGCCAATTGGCCGTGCATGGCTGGACCGAACAAACACAGGTAAGTATTTTTGATTTTATTGGCAAAATGCAGCGACTGGGACTGCGCAATTTTACTGTGACCGACATTGCTCGTGACGGTGAACTTTCTGGCCCAGGGCTTGACCTTTATAAAGATATTCTCACCCAATTTCCTGATATACAACTTGTTGCAAGTGGTGGTGTGCGGGATGTGGCCGATTTGGAAGACCTGAGAGGAATCGGATGCGCAGGTGTTATTGTCGGGAAGGCATTTTTTGAAGGAAAGATTCCATTGCAGTTTTTTCGGGTATATACGAAGGGGTGATCAATGGCATTATCCTACTTTTGCGCAAATTTTTAAACCCAAGTCTGAAAAATACTCATTTGCGTGTCTTTTGAAATTTCGCAAACGCAATCTTGCCACGAACGAATCCTCAAATCCACGATTTCAACAAATCACCGTCAAAAATGACTGAACAAGAAATACTCCGCCGGGAATCGCTCGTCAAACTCCGCGAACTTGGCATTGACCCCTACCCTGCCGAAATGTTTGAGGTGACGGCATTTGCGAGCGACATCGCGGCCAATTACCAGGAAGAAGTTTTGGAAGACGGCAGCAAAAACCGCCTCAATTTTCAATCCGTTTCGCTCGCAGGACGCATTATGGCGAGCCGCGAGGCAGGCAATAAAGTGATTTTCATGAACCTGCAAGATTCAAGCGGGCGGATTCAACTTTATGTAAAACGTGACGATTTTTTGCAGGACGAAGAATCTCCGTTTTTCGATCTCGCAATTAAAAAATACCTTGACCTGGGTGATTACGTGGGTGTAAAGGGCTTCGCTTTCCGAACCAAAACAGGCGAGGTAAGCGTGCATGTTCAGGAGCTCAAATTTTTGGCAAAAAGCCTGCGCCCCCTCCCAGTAGTAAAAAAAGACGCTGAGGGCAATGTTCATGACGCATTTACCGACCCGGAAATGCGGTATAGAATGCGCTATGTAGATCTGACGGTGAACACCGAATTCAGGCAGATTTTTATCAAAAGAACGCTCTTGATAAAAACCATGCGCAATTACTTGGATGAGCTCGGCTTGCTGGAAGTGGAAACCCCCATCCTTCAACCCATTCATGGCGGTGCGGCAGCAAGGCCATTTACCACGCACCACAACACCCTGGACATGAAGCTTTATCTGCGGATTGCCAATGAGTTGTACTTGAAGAGACTTATCGTGGCGGGTTTTGATGGGGTATATGAATTTGCTAAAATGTTCCGCAATGAGGGCATGGACCGTACCCACAACCCGGAATTTACTGCCCTCGAATTTTATGTGGCCTACAAGGATTACAACTGGATGATGGATGTGACGGAAATAATGCTCGAAAAGGTGGCGCGCGCTATTCATACTGAAGGTGGGAGCACCGCACAGGTGGGTGACAATGTCATCGAATTTGCTGGCCCTTACCGCCGACTTACTATGTTTGATGCCATCCAGGAATACACGGGATTGAACGTAGAAACTGCCGACGAGTCGGAATTGCGCAATTATTGCCAAAAAGCGCACATTGAAATAGATGCTTCCATGGGCAAAGCCAAACTGATAGACGAGATTTTTGGCGCCAAAGTAGAAGGCCATCTCATCCAACCGACCTTCTTGATTGATTACCCAATGGAAATGTCGCCACTGACCAAAAAGCACCGCATCAAACCGGGCCTGGTCGAACGGTTCGAGTTGTTTGTGAACGGAAAAGAGGTTGCAAATGCTTATTCCGAGCTTAATGACCCCATTGACCAGCGCGAACGATTCGAGGAGCAACTTCGTCTTGCGGCCCGCGGTGATGAGGAGGCGATGGCAATGGACGAGGATTTCCTGCGTGCGTTGGAATACGGCATGCCGCCCACAGCGGGAATTGGTTTTGGCATTGATCGCCTGGCGATGATGTTTACGGGGCAAGCGAGCATTCAGGAAGTGCTGTTTTTCCCGCAAATGAGGCCGGAGGTGTAACAGGAAATGTCCAACAAGGAATGTCCAATTTCCAAGTCGGGCTTCGCTCATTGCATTTGGTTGTCGACATTGTCTTGTCAAATTGGCTTTTCTCTTTTTGAGGAAAGCCAATTTTCAGTTTCACCCTATCTTAGTCGTCTCTATGCGAATTCGCCTACTTTTAGCCTTCATCAGTCTTTTCTACCTTTTCTCGCTCATTTATTCTGAGCGAGCCCGTGCTGTGCTGGATGGCAGCGACTCTTGGGGCTATTATGTACACTTGCCTTCGTTTTTACTTTACGGAGATGCTGGCGATTACGCTAAAACCATCGCCGCCTGGCAAGTCAATTATCCCAACAAACCTGACCCACGCAAAGACGCGTACGGCCTCCGCCCTACCCCATCGGGAAAGGTGGCGGTGAAGTACCCGCTCGGAGTTGCCTTGCTCGAAACGCCGTTTTTTTTGGTGGCGCATGTTTACTGCCTAATTGGAGGCAGACATCCTGCCGATGGGTTTAGTGCGCCGTATGCCTGGGCAATTGCGCTTTCAATCTTGTTTTTTGCTGTATTGGGTCTGTTTTTCCTGTTCAAAAGCCTGCGTTTTTATTTTTCGGAAAACATTAGCCTTGCTGTAACAGCCACCATTGGGCTTGGAACCAATCTCTTTTTCTTCGTGGCGTATACGCCGGGAATGTCTCACCCGGTGGCATTTTGCCTGATCGCATACCTGTTGCTGGCAACCAGGAAATGGCATGAAAATCCTTCAAAAAGAAATGGACTTGCGATTGGTTTTGTGCTTGGCATGATCGCGATTGTGCGGACACAGGACCTTATCGTGGCACTTGTTCCCTTGCTCTGGGGTATTCGGAATTTGCAGGATATCCCTACTCGATTCCGTTTTTTTTGGGTACAAAAAGTAAGCATAGGCGCCGCAGTTTTGGCATTCTTAAGCACATTATTGCCACAGGCGCTTTATTGGAAATATGTCAGCGGCCAATGGTGGCGATATGGCTATCAAGGCGAAAAATTTGACTGGGCGAATCCCCATATTCGGGAGGGACTGCTGGGCTTTCAGAACGGTTGGCTTATTTATACGCCCGTGATGATTTTTGCGCTTTGGGGACTTTTTTATCTGCGTCGTTACGCATCAGATTTGCTTGCTCCAATCCTTTTTTTCCTGCCCTTACACTGGTTTGTGAGTTATTCCTGGTGGTGCTGGATGTATATCAACGGGTTGGGTTCCCGTCCGATGGTAGATGTATATGCATTGATGGCATTCCCACTGGCGGCATGGATCGCAGCGCAAAAAAGAGTGTGGATTCTAGTTCCGCTACTTTGCGCTTTTATGGGCCTCAATATTTTCCAGACCTGGCAAACCCAACAAGGAATTTTCTGGTCAGAGCGGGGTAATTGGGCTTTTTACAAAGAAAGTTTTGGGCAAACAAATGGCTCAGAGCGAGCACTTTCTGCTTTTGAATGTGGCGAAGTGCAAGCACCAACGGCCCTACAAATGTCCAAGTCATTGATGGCCTTCCTGGTAAATCCTGCCGATACGCAAAATGTGCAGGTTGCCGGGCGTCTGGCGCATCCCTGCAAAGGCGAATTCCACCAAACCACCACCCTTTCCAATGAAACTGCCAGGCTGCTTCCTGGCGACTGGCTGAGGGTGTCAGTGGCAGGCTTTGTGCCAGCGGGTCAGCCTGCGCATTCTATTGATGACATCGCAAAACTTGTGGCGGATTTCACAAATAGTGAGGGCAAAACGTTGAAGTATCGCGCGATAAATATTGCCACGCACCTTTCTAACCCACGCTTCATTTTGTGGAAAACAAGGGGTATGGGTGAATGGGGAGAAGCCTCGTTTTATGTACAAGTGCCTATGGGTTTTGATGCTGGTGGGAAACTAAAAACCTACATTTGGAATCCAAAAGGGCAGGAGATTTTTGTGGGAGATTTAAAGGTGGAATTGTGGCAATAGTCTTATCTGCCAATTTTTATATGCAAATCCAACAATACCATAAATAATCAACAAATACTTGTCAAGTATCAATAAATCAAACCATAAAAATGAAGATTGCCTTTAGTAATTCAGTTTGGATTAAATTTTTGATCGTTATCTTTTTTTTGGTCGGACTTGAAAACATTCTTTTACCACCATTCGACAACCATGGGTGGCGTCAGATTTTGACATTGAGCATCGCGCAAAATTTTTTGGAATTCCCCAATATCTTTTTCCCGCGAATGGATATCGGAGGCGAAACAAATGGCATTATTGCCTGTGAATTTCCTATATTTAACTATTTGATCGCCATTTTTTTTAAGATTTTTGGCATCAACCAATGGTCTGGCAGATTGCTGAATTGGGGAACCACCTGTCTTGGGCTTTGGTTTTTTTACAATCTTGTAAAAAAAGCATTGAATGAACGGGCGGCCTTTTTCTCCCTTCTTGCCATTATGGGTTCCATTGTAACTGAATATGCAAGGAAAAGCATGCCCGACACCTTTGCGCTATCAATGTGTGTTATTGGCGTTTGGTTTCTATGGCATTATTTGGAAAATCAATCGCGGAAATACCTTCTGGTTGGATTTATATTAACCACCTTGGGTATATTGAGCAAAATTCCTTTCGTTTTATTGCTCACTTTCTTGACCTTGCCAATTTTGGACAAGCAATATGACTTTAAACCCAAACGGACGCTCGTATTGACACTAGGCCTTAGCATGTTTTGTGTTATATGGTGGTATTATTATTGGATGCCTGCGTTGATACAACAATATGGAAATCAGCTCATTTGGCCAGTTTCTCTTGAAAAAGGCTGGCAGACTGTAATTGTAGACCGGGGCCCAGAGTCATGGGAAGTGCTGTTGGGAGCTCCATTTTTCTACAAAATACCATTTTTGTTTGCTGTTATGGGTTTGGGCCTTGTTTGGACAGGTGATAACATAAAACTGAAATGGTTTACACTGATATATGCTTCTATGTTCTTTGTTTTTGCGTTAAAGACAGGCATCGTATTTCCAACACATGAGTACTATATCATTCCCCTAGTTCCTTTAATTGCATTGTTTATAGGAAAGTTTTTTGATCAATTGCCTTGGAAGCCGGTATACTCTATAACGCTTGCCATTGTGCTTTTGGCGCCTAGTTTTGTACATAATAAATTAAAATCTTTTTCTCCAGAGCCAAGCAGATATTATCTTACCACACTAGCTGACATTATGGATAAGTACACCTTGCCGACGGATAAAATCATGGTGAATGAAGGTTCGTATAGCCCCACTATCATGTATTGGGCAAAACGAAAAGGATGGACTGTTAACCAAGATGTGCCATCAAAAAGGAATGGATGCCCGAATTTCAGAAACAAGGATTGAAATACATCCTAATGGACCGGCATATGTCCGATGAGGTGCTCCCTTACAAACTCTTGTATGAAGATGTGAATTTTAGGCTCTACGGATTTTGAACCAATGAAAATTTTTATAAAAATTTTACAATCCAGCGCTTTGAAATGCAAGTTTTTACAAGCGTTCCAATTCAATTAATACACACCATAAGATGACAAAAACACTCCTTTCAGGTGGCCTGCTCTGCCTGAGCCTGGCTTCCTTCGCGCAAACAAAATTCATGCCTCCAAGTACACCCGCTATGCCAGTTATTGATACTATGCACGGCATGTTATTGACTGATAATTATCGTTGGCTTGAAAACAAAGAAGACCCCAATGTAGTAGAATGGACCCAGAGCCAACACGACTATGGGGAAGCATATCTAAAACGAACGCAAAAGCCCCACCCTACCCTACGTGATGAAATTGCGAGCTACATTGACCTTGATTTTGAAGGGCCACTCAATAAGGAAGGCAAACGCGTATTTCAAACCATCAAACGCAAAGGCGACAAGCAAAACAAGGTTTACACCATACTCAATGGCAATAAAGTGCTCATTTGGGATCCGGTCCAATTGGACAGCACGGGCAGCACCTCTACGCAGGGATTTGCATACACTTTTGATGGAGAGCGTGCCGGAGTAAGTGTGCAGAAAAGTGGCGCAGAAATCTCCACCACCTATATCATTGATACCCGTAGCGGCAAAATACTTTATGGGCCGTATGAAAATCTGTCCAACTTTCAATGGACCAAAGACCAGCAACATGCCTACTTTACCATTCGTGGTAAAGAACAGATAGACAACCAGTTGCCCCTAAAATCTTACTGGTGGAAAGTCGGAGACCCAATTGAAAAAGCCACGTTTATAGGAACGACGAGTGATGCTAAAAACAGTTTTTATTTTTACGACAATCGCTATAGTGACGTGAAGCTTTTCGGGCGAAAGCGACTTCTATTCCAACAACTGTTACATTCACAAAACAGGAACTTTCGACAAGGGCCAATTGATTTACGAAAGTAAGAAATCAAACGTATATCCAGAAGCCATTGGAGATAATCTATACATATTCACCAACGACAATGCCCCGAATTACAAATTGCTCCTGGGTGATAAGAAAAATCCTAATTCCAGCAATTGGAAAACGCTCATTCCTGAAAGCGAAACTGTGATGCAGGGCTATGTGGTGACCAAGAAAAACATCATCATCCAGGACAAAAAAGACATCCTTAGCCGCCTGACGCTGTATGATCTCAACGGCAAGAAAATCAAGCAGTTAGAAATGCCTGAGATAGGCAATGTGGACTACATCTGGTATGATCGTGAAGAGGATTCGTTGTATATTTCGCTGAGTACATTCACCGCGACCTCAAAAACTTTTGTAGCCTCCGCGAATGATTTTAAATGGCGCCTGTTCTATACACGTGTAATCCCTATTGATATGAGCAATATCGTGGGAGAAGTCAAATTCTACACTTCCAAAGATGGCACCAAAGTCCCGGCAATGGTGGTACATCGAAAGGATGTGAAACTGGACGGAAATAACCCGGTTTTCCTCAGCGCGTATGGCGGGTTCAACTCAGGCATCAGTCCGAGTTATCATGGATTCTACGCACCGCTGCTCAACCGTGGGGTGATTATAGTACAAGCGGGCATCCGAGGTGGTGATGAATATGGAGAAAAATGGCACGAAGCAGGTATGCTTGCCAATAAGCAGAACTGTTTTGATGATTTCAATAGCTGCGCAGAATGGCTCATAAAGGAGAAATATACTACCCCAGACAAAATTGTGGCCCAAGGTGGCAGTAACGGCGGTTTGCTTATGGGTGGTATTGCCGTACAACGCCCTGATCTATACAAGGCCATCGTCTGCGCAGTGCCACTGCTTGATATGCTGCGCTTCCACAAATTTCTCATCGCACGGTATTGGATTCCGGAATACGGTTGCGCGGACAATGACGCTGACTTTCGCTGGTTGCTGGAGTATTCTCCTTATCAAAATCTCCGAATTGGTGTGAACATGCCTACCATGCTGGTCACTGCAGGAGCAAATGATAGCCGCGTGGATCCATTACACGCTAAAAAGTTCGTGGCTGCTGCTCAAAACAACGATGGCCAAATAAATCCGGTCATATTACACATGGATTTTAAGAGTGGACATGGTTCTGGTCAAAGTACCGCGCACCGGATTGATAACTGGACCTTTATTTTTGAATTTGTCCTGAATCAATTGGGACTTTAATGGATTTCACACAACGCCGCAACGACACAACGATTGTTTTTTAATGCGTTGTGTCGTCGTGGCGTTGTGTGAAATCCCTTGTTGTGTGAAATTCCCTACCTAAAAATCGTCAAATCCCCAATAATCCTGCTCTTCTGGCATTCCCAAATTTCCACATTTGAGATGGACGTCAAAGGAATTGGGGCGATTCCGTACTTAGGCGCATGTTTGTGTCGTTTTTAAGGTTGAAAATACCGTACTTTGGTTCATCTAACCAACACACAAAGACTATGCGAATTCTTTATCCCATTTTATTAGGGCTTTTTCTCCCATTGCTCCTGACAGCCCAATGGCAATCTTTGCCAAATCCAAATACGAGTGCTGTACGTCAAATCATGGAATTCAATGGACAACTTCTAGTGTCTGACGATTATGGCTTGGCTCGATCTTTTGATGGAGGTGTACATTGGCAGCGAATCACTTCTGATGGGCCTTTCGGCCAAATCATGCCTTCCGGACAAGATATTTATGGAATAAAAAACCATCCGCAGACCGGACTAAAATCCCTGCTAAAAAGTGCAGACACCGGGCAATCCTGGGATACCATATCTACCTTTATAATGAATGAACCATCCTCCATGGCTGAGGCGAATGGTTGTATCTACATCATGACCAATCAAGCTTTTGGACCAGTAGCAACAGTCGAGGTTTTTGATTTAGGGACCAAGCAGCTTACACAACTGGGATATTTTGCAGGAAATGACCGACGTGCATTTGACCTAAAGGTCTGCGGCGATGCAGCTTTTTTTGCCTCTGATTGGGGATTGATTCGTTACCAGAACTGCGGTGCGCAGATTGATACGTTTTCCCCTTTTGAACGCCATACCCTGGTTGCAGTCAAAGGAGACACTGTTTTTTCGGCCAATACCAATCTCGATCTTATATATTCCACAGATTTCGGCGACAGCTGGCAGACCCTTTCCCATCAAAGTTTTTGGCTTTCGCCACGCAAATTGTTCTTTTTAAACAATGAAGCCTGGCTAAGCTCCATGGACGATGTGCTGTCTTGCGATACCCGTTTATGGCGGCTGGATGGTTCCTTAACTCAAGGCACCGAAACATTCAGGCTCAGATCGAGGTGTATCAACGATATTTTAGCACTTGATAATGAAAATTTTGTGGTTGCCACTAGTGCAGGTATCATGAGCGCTCATTGGTCCGATGATTCCTGGTTTGTAAATAATTCCGGCCTTGGCCAAGGGCTTTTTCAACTAGAAGCGGAAGAAGATGTCTTACTAAATATCAACGGAAGCACCTACTCGGCGGATAAAGGAGAGACCTGGACCTACCCCGTTTTTGACGGAGAATCCTCTTTTGGGCTAAATGGTATGGTCAAAAAAGACAGTATCTATTTTGCTGCGGTGGGATACGGAGGTTTGATGCAAAGTCTGGATTTGAAAAACTGGACCAGCCTTGCCGGCGATATTCCATGGGTTGAAAAAGTGGGGGATTATTTGATGACCGCAACTGGTTCTGGTCAAATAAGGCTTTCTACGGAGGGGATCAATTGGGCTACTACTTCAGCCTATTTTCCAGTATCCCAGCCGAGCAAGATTGTTACTGTAGAAGGCTTGATTTTCGTACTTGTTTATGATGGTACAAGTACTCATTTGGAAATGTCCTCAGACTTGGGCATGAGCTGGCAAAATCCTTTAAACAGTATCCCCGGCGCCGAAGTCTGGAATATTTTCGCACAGGGGCCAAATGTTTATATCGTTGCTTCCGTCAATCAAAATACTGGATTTTACGTCAGCCATGATTACGGTCATAATTGGAAACCGATGCCAGCCCCTAATACAGATCTGTTCAATGCACCTTATGTGTGTGACGGCAATTTGTTTTTCACAAGCGATGCACAAACCCTTTGGGTAACAGCCAACGACGGAGAAACCTGGGCCGAAATAGACCGGGATACTATTCAAGGGCAAATCATTCATTTAACTGCTGGACTTGGCGATCTTTATGTCTGCTCAACCGAAGGTTCCTGGCGTCGGCCTATATCCGGGATTAAGATTTTACAATACGCTGGAACGGTATTCAATGATTTGAATTTCAATGGCTTGCGCGACACTTTGGAGCCGGGCATCCCCAATACCATCCTCAAAGTGAGCAACCGAAACTGGTATGTAGCTACCGACAGCCTAGGTCAATATGCGATAGTAGCAGAGCTGATCAACGACACCATTTCAGTTGCCAAGCCAGTTGAATACTGTAATATCGTCCCGCCTTTTGTATTATCCAATCCAAGCCAATTGAATCAGGATTTTGGGGTTCAACTACAAGCAGGCATCATTGACGTTGGTGTTTCTGCGGCAAATAATCAGGTTTTTCGGCCTGGCTTTGAAACCGAAGTGTTGGTTTCTATACAAAACAAGGGCACAACTCCATTGGATTCTGTGTGGGTTACGTTGGCTGGTTTTGGGAATGCTGCTTCGCTCCAATTATTGGAGAGCGATCCGCCACCAAGTACTATTTCGGGCGATACTTTAACTTGGGAAGGACTTACATTAGATCTGTTCGAACAAAAACAGATTAGTCTACGCTTCAAAACTTCGGTAGATGTCTTATTAGGAGGGATGATCGGTTTGCCATTTGCCGTTTACAAAACTGGCGACATTCAACTGGCGGACAACCATTTCATCTTGCTCGAGCCAATCGTTTCATCCTTTGATCCAAACGATAAGCGCGTGCAACCTGATTCAGTGGCGCCTATTGGATTGAGCACCACCGATTTATATTATACCATTCGTTTTCAAAATACCGGGAATTACCCAGCAGATTTCGTGACAATTCTGGATTCTTTGCCCGAGGAATTAGATCTAAGCAGCCTGAAAATTTTGGGAGCCAGCCATCCTTATACCTGGCGCATAAGAGATGGTCGGGTTTTGGAATTTTTATTCAAACCCATTGATTTGCCTGATAGTTTGACGAATGAGCTAAGAAGTCATGGTTTTGCGCAGTTTTCTATTCGGGCTAATGGGAACCTCCCTCTTGGCACGATGATCCTGAATCGTGCAGCCATTTACTTTGATTACAATCCCCCTGTGCTGACCGATTTTTCAATAATGAATGTGGCCCAGACTATGGTAAACACCCAGATGCTCTATCCAGAAAGCACCTTGCGTATACAGCCCAACCCGGCGGTGGAGTACGTTTTACTGGAAAAAGATGCTGAAACGGAAGGTTGGCTGCATGTATATGCAAGCGATGGTAGAAGTATTTTGTCACAACAAACACAGGGTAAGGTGCTGAAATTAGAAATCAGAAATTGGCCTAATGGGATATATATTATTCAATGGATCTCAGAGGGAAAGTCGTTGGCAGGGAAATTGATAAAAAGATAATATGCAAAAGGTACGGTTATCGAATTTGCCCTACTTTGGCTGACACAAAACACACCTACTACCTATGAATCTCGCCAAACGCTCTACCCTGCTGGTGCTTTTCAGCGCCATCTCATGTTTGCTTCCTGCGCAAAACATTGGAATTTCTTCCTTCCAAAGCGATACGCTTTACGTCTGCAACACCGACACATTAACCGTGACGGTACAAAACAATAATGCAGTATCGCTGAACGGAGCAACGCTGACAATTAATCTGCCAACTGGACTGGCTTATGTGTCTGGAACGGTGTTGGGGGCCAACGAACAAAATATTGCTAACCTTTCTGCGCCCATTTTTGGACTACCAGATGTTCCAGCGAATCAGTCTGCGGTTGTAAAAATTGTAATCAGTGCCGATTGCGCTGCGGGCGAATTGCTGAACTCGGGGCAAGTATTCGTTGCAAATATCTTAGTCAGCTCCACACTTGGAAATGCACAGGCGAATAGCCCCTCTATTAAAGTGCAAACGAGTGCGATCTTGATCCAAAACGTGAACCCTTCCCTACTCATGGGCGAAAAAGGCGATACGGTGTTGCGCACCATTTGTATAGAAAATACCCGACTTGGAAAAATCAGCAACTTCTATTTTGAAGATAGCCACCTGGCGGGCTTTGATGTCTCGGTAAGCGGGGCGAGCAGCCAATCCAATAGTCCCACTTTTTTTTCTGCGGAATTCGGCGGCAGTTTTTTTGAAACAATTGGAAATGGCGATGTCTGGTTCGATCAAGATGAATCCGTTTGCTTCACCGAACAAATTATTATTAACGATTGCGGGGATCCCGCCTTCACCAGCACGTCCATTCTGCGGGTGGGCTGGGGTTGCGGCGGCGAGGTTTGCAGTTATGACAGCATAACGGCTTTTGTTGAAATCAAAACTTCGACCAACATTCCCAATTTGGTTTTTGAACAAATTTGGGCGCCCCCAACGGATTACTGTGGCAATACGCCAACAATTATGGGCTTCAAAATCAAGAACATAGGCCGTGCAGATGCAATAGACATCATCTTTAATCCGCAGCTCACCGAGGGACTGACTTTAGCAGGAATGCTTGCCAACTCGTTTCGAATAGAGCATAGCAGTGGCACCAGCGCTATCTCACCCAGTGTTGTGCAAACCAGCTTTTTACCCGCATGTAATCTTTTTGCATTATTCGAAGCATCCTTCAAAATCCCACTGATCGCAGCAGGTGATTCGGTGAATTTTCTGTTCGATGTAGTTACCTGTTTGGAGCAATGCGAACAGGTACAACCCGAATTCCTGGCAAATTATTTTTATAAAAAAGATTGTCCTTCGCAAGGATTTGTGTCGGGCAACATTTCGATTCTTCCCGAAGAACGGTATTTTGTACGCGGTGATGTAAAGTCGGTTATTGGCACTTGTTTGGAAAGCGGGCAGAGTTATCCGTTTTTCTACGAGGCAGTTGGCAAATATCTCCAAGAGGATGGTTTTTGGCATCTTGAATTAGATTTGCCACTGGGCATAACGCTGGACGCTTCTTGTGGAACACTGCTGGGAAACAGCCCTCCCGTACTTTTTGAAACCACCCCACTACCTGATGGCGGGCAAAATGTACACTTAGCCTGGGCCACTCCGCTGGCATTTGATTCACTGGCAATGAACTTTTGCCTGCGGTATCTGTGCGACACCAATATCGTTTGTGCAGACCTTCCACAATCGCCAAACGGAGGGGTTATTTATACCGATTATTGTTGTTTTTTGCCCATGAAGGACGCCACTTACTGGTCGCCTGCAGTGAATACCCTTCAACCATGTGCCATCAACGACTGCGACGAGCGCTTGTTGGCAGTCGTTCTCAGCTGCGGTCCACAGGATCCCAATCCGCCGGGCGATTCAACTGGACAAGACCCCATCTACCCTGTCCCAGGCCTGCGTGATTGGTGGGATGTTTACCGGCTCAACCTGGGCTTCCAGGATGACAATGATGACCGCAAAGCCGATTCTCCCTTGTTGGCAACTGCTGCCATTGCGCGCCGCGACCGTTTTTTGGCGGGCGACACACTTCGCGTAGAATATTGTGGTGTAATGGATTCGGCGGGGATGGTGGATACTATTTCTCGTGCGATTTGGCATGAAATAACCGGTGGAGATATGGGTACGAACGACAACGACTTGTTTTCAACTACAAGCGCCCAAAATGGCTTTGCAGATTCGAGCAAGGTTCGATGGATAGGAACCGTTGTGCGCGTTCGATACAGTAATGGAACTGAGGCCAGTTGTTCCTGGGATGGCTTGAAATACGTTATTGACAAAAATTATTTCCAGGTAGTCAATCCGAATGCCTTCCCCTTGGAACCAATTGATGACATCGCCACGGAGAAATTTTACTTTTTGTACTCTTTGCCTCAAATGTTTGCCGATGGGTGTCTTCCCAAACCTGTGCTGGAACTAGGTGATTCGATCTTCATTTTTACGGATTTCAAACTGGATGCCAATTTTAAGCCAAGCTCTACCAACAATCCCGACCCGCCTTTGGTGGGCTTTAGGACGGCTACCAGCACGGGAGGATTAGTTTATGCCTGGGACTTTCAACCGCGCAAAAAACTCCAGTACTCTGGCTGGAGGAAATCGCTCGCGCCCAATACGCACAATATCAAGGCTTGCGAGAACTCTCTGGAGGTCAAGAAATTCCGTTATTCCATGCGAATTGCCCGTGAAAATATGTTCCCTTTCGAGGTACGTCCGCTCGCCTGGATTTCAGATTACCGACAAACCCTGCCGCCAGGACTCGAACTTTCTTCCGCCAAATTGGAATACCTCACGCTGCAAGACAGCGTGCCGTTTCTCAGCAACCTGATTTTGCCTTTTGCTCAATCACCCGGTTTTTTGGATGTTGATTTCGCAACTGCCTTTGCAGCGCCAGTGGACGAGGGTTTCACCCTCCGCAGCAATTTGATCTTTAAGCCGAACTGCCATTTCAATATCCCGGACACTTCCAAACAGTATATCGAAACAAGTTTTGTGGGCTGCCTCAACGGCGACCAGATGACAGCATTGGATTCGATCAAAAACGCAATTGGCTTCTTTTCCAGTGTGCCAAAACTTGAACTGCAGACAAGTGACAGTGTGGTGTACTCCCCAACTCGGCAATTTGAAATTGACTTTGATTTGAAGAATGTATTGGTGTCAACTGCACCTGCCGCTTGGGTCGCAATTGTATCACCTTCCGGCCAAGCCAGCAATTTTGAATTGTTTCAAATGCCTCAAAATCAGGCCATTGCCGGGACAAATGGCTTCTTCAACCTAGGTGCTATCATTGGCTTCAACCAGCGCAGTCTCCGATTGACTGGTCAAAATATCTCCTGCGAATCAGACTCCCTATTCCTGATTTTCGGTTGGGCTTGCTCACCCATTTCGAGCCTGGCGGATACAGATTGTGGGCGCGACACTTTTTTAATCGAGCTCAACCTTGAACGGCCTGAATTGGAATTAGATGTATTGTTAGAACCCGCATCACTTACACTTTGTGATACTTCAGATTGGTTTGAATTTGAAGTCTTTAACGCCAAAGTAGGGTACGCCTACAACCTTGATGCATCCATAAAATTGCCACAGGGTCTACATATTGTAGATGGCACTTGTCAAATTTCTTATCCCGAAGGCGCTCCTTGGGTAAATATTGCTGACCCGACACTTCTGGCTGGCAATCTTTTCCAATGGGAGCTGGACAGTATTTTATCTGTAATTGCCACCAACGGTTTGCCTGGCGTGAACCTAAATCCACAAAACGCTTTTCATATCCGATTCAAAACCATTGCCGAATGCGGATTTGTATCAAATACACCAATCATCTACAGCACCTCAGGTATAGAGCCTTGCGGTCGGCAAACCAATGTGCTGAATATTCCCGGCGACGCGCTCAATATTAACGGACTTAATCCAACTTATGGGGTTCAAATTGGTATACAACCGACAGGGATTATCGGAGAAAATTGTGGCGCAACACAGGGATTCACAGTGCTGTTGAATCTATTAGGTACCCCTTCGGTTGGGGATAGTGTATATATTTTGCTGCCACAAGGTGTTTCGGTTAATATCAATTCCTATTCGCCTGGCGTCAATGCACCACCAGGCCCAATAACATTAAATCCAACAGGCTTCCAACTGCCTTTGCCGATCTTGCAGGGCGGCGGGCCGGTAGAGTTTGGTTTCTTTGTACAATATGGGGCTGATGCGGGCTGTATTGACCAGATTATGTTGGTCCAAACCCGGGTACGCACATCCGCCTTTTGTCTAAGTCTTGGAGCGCCGTGCGATATTTATATTTCTACAGGTGAGGCTAGTTTGAACATCAACCCGCCCCACCCACAACTGCTGATGACCAGTGCCAATTTGTCCATTGAAAACGGTCAAGTGAAGGTTACCCTCTCCGTGAAAAATATTGGGACGAATGATGTGGATGGTGTAGTTGGCATGGTTTATAAGGATGTGGATGGAAACGGCATTGTCTCGGCCAACGATGTGCTGCTAGCTACCCTTCAGAATTTTGTCACATTTGGTCCTGGCGCTTATGCCTCTCTAACAGGAGTTCTACCCGGCCTGGATTCTACCCAACTTTGCGACCTGCTGTTTGTCCTTCCCGCAGCAGAAAACTGTACCTGCGAGGAGCAAGTTTTATCTTTAGAAAATTTGAACTTGGAGCATACCGCATTGAATTACTGCGAGTTACAAGCGGTTACACTCGGCGTTCCCGAACAAACGGGGTATACTTATCAATGGCAACCCTCGACAGGGATTACCTGTGCAACTTGCGCTAACACCGTCTTCACACCTGATCCTGGCGCCCCGGCAAATACCCCTCAAACCTTGACCTTGATAGAAAGCTCCAGTGGCTGCACCGTAACCCACCTGTTTGAAATTACATTTGGATCAGCAACCGCAATGATTAACGGCGATGCTGTAATTTGTGAAGGAGCGCCTACTACCCTTGTTGCCACACCTGCTGGAAGTGGCTATCTCTGGCAAGGGCCGGGCATTCAAAATCCTGTACTGCAGTCGCAAACGGTCCAAGTGTCTGGTAATAGTCAGTACGCCGTAACCATCACCTTTGCAAATGGCTGCACGGCAACCGATTCCCTTGAAATACAAGTATTAAATCGCGACACCACACAACTTGACGGATTGACCACCTGTGAAGGCGAACCGGTGGATGTCCTTGGCACCTTGACTGCTACAGAAGGTAACTATTCCATTGTATTGAACAACGTGAATGGCTGTGACAGCACCATTTTTCAGACTTTAATGGTGCTGCCCGAGTCAATGACGGAAGAACTCCGTGTGTTTTGTGCTGGGGATTCGCTACAGGTTTACGATAGTTTGTTCACGGAAAGCGGAACGCTAACTTTAGTGTCAACCGCTTTCAATGGCTGCGACAGCACGCATCTTGTGACTGTGATTGAGAAAGACCCTCCTGTAATTGTGCCGTCGGACACAATTTTTGGTACTTACGGACAAATTATAACTATCACTGGGCCAAACGGTTATGTCACTTATGTATGGGAGCCTAGCCCTACCCCACCCTGTGCAAATTGCCCCAGCGTTACTTACCTTTTGGACTCCTCGGGATACCAGGAATATCGATTAAGTTTGACCGATGCTGACGGTTGCCTGGCTGAATTGGTATTCAGGGTCGTGGTGTTCCCACCATGCTCAGCAGACAGTCTGGACATTCCCAATGCTTTTACGCCCAATGGCGATGGCAAGAACGACGTGTTTCGCGTGGTGGAACACGAGGGTGCTGAAGTAGTGAGTAGTCTGGAGATTTATGACCGTTGGGGCGAGAAAGTGTATGAAAACCGAGGAGATTCGTATTGGGATGGTACGATTGACGGCAAACCTGCGCCTTCAGATGTGTATGTTTATATCGTGAAAGTGACATGCGGTGAATTGGTTGGTAAGCGAGTGGGCGATGTGACGTTGTTGCGGTAGGGCGAAATTTATTTCGTCCCGCATTTAAGCGAAATTTATTTCACACTGCGATTAAGGCGAAATGAATTTCGCCCTACAACTCACCCCTCAATTTATACCATTCAAAAGTCCCTGGCTACAACTGGGGACTTTTTGCTTTTTAGGCGTTTCCCCCGCCCCGATGTTTGCCCCATCATTTAATTAAAAAACGATCTGACTATGAAACTGAACCGTATTTTGGCAATGCTGCCAATACTCCTTTTTCCCGCTTTTCTTTTTTCCCAAACACAGACCCTGCGCGGAAATGTGCTCGACAAACAGACAGAAACACCGCTCATTGGGGCCACCGTACAGGTGCTCAACGTTGAACCTGCCATTGGCGCAACGACCGATATGGATGGATCGTTTGTTTTGAAAAATGTTCCCGTTGGTCGCCAGACACTCCGTATCACATACGTTGGTTATGAAATGCAGACCGTCCCGAATGTACTCGTGACCGCTGGCAAGGAGGTGCTGTTATCTTTGAAAATGGAAGAATCTTTTGCCTCGATGGACGAGGTAGTGATCGTTGCTAAAGTGAATAAAGACAAGGCAATCAATGAATTAGCCACCATTTCCGCCCGACAGTTCAATACTGAAGAAGTGAGTCGCTATTCGGGCGGTCGCGGAGACGTGGGTCGCCTCGTGGCCAATTTTGCAGGGGTGGCCGCCAGCAATGATGCCCGCAACGACATCATTATTCGTGGCAATGCGCCTACAGGCGTACTCTGGCGGCTAGAAGGCATCCCGATTCCAAACCCCAACCACTATTCTACACTTGGCACAACAGGTGGACCAGTAAGCGCCTTGAACCCGAATATGATCGGTAATTCAGACTTTTTAACCTCGGCTTTTCCCGCTGATTATGGCAATGCTACCGCAGGTGTATTCGACATCAACCTTCGCAAGGGCAACAAAGACCGTTTTGAGTTTATGGGCCAAGTTGGGGCGTTTACAGGAATGGAGGCGGCCATTGAAGGCCCTGTCAGGAAAGGCAAAGGCTCGTTTGTGGTGGCCTATCGCCATTCGTTTGCGGAGATTGCGCAGGCAGCTGGCTTGAATGTTGGCACCACTGCGACCCCGAAATATAAAGACCTCACTTTCAACTTTGATTTTGGCAATACAAAGGCCGGAAGCTTCAGCATTTTCGGCATTGGCGGACACAGTTCAATTGACTTTTTGGGCGCTGATATTGATACCACTGATTTGTTTGCCAACCCCGATGAAAATGCTTTTTCAATTTCAAAATTTGGCGTTATTGGTTTGAAACACAACCTGTTACTGAATGACCATTCCTACATCCGCACGGTGTTAAGCGCCTCGTATTCAGGCAATTCTTACAAAACAGAAGACCTGGAAATGACTGATGAATTTGGTGGGCTGTTGCAAACTTTTGATGTGTTGGACGCTGGCAATACCTATCGCCTTTCGTCATTCTACAACAACAAAATCAATCGCCGCTTTACATTGCGGACTGGCATTTTGCTGCAAAACCAACAGCTCGACACCTATGTAAAAACCCGCGTTGGCATTCCTGATTTCAACGGCGACGGCATTCCTGACCTGTTTACCCAGCGAGACTTTGATGGGTCTTTCAATCAGGCCGAAGCATACGCGCAAACACAATGAATGGCGCATTGCGGAACGCCTGACGCTTAACACAGGTGTGCACGGTCTCTATTTTGACAAAACGGAGGATGTTGCTATTGAACCTCGTATTGCCCTAAACTGGCAATTCTCCCCAAAATCTACCCTCAATCTCGGCTACGGTCTTCATCACCAAACCCAACCGCTTCCCGTTTTCCTTTTTCGCGAACGTCAACCGGACGGCACTGCCGTGGAGACAAACGCTGGCCTGGGCTTTACCCGAAGTCAACACTTTGTGCTGGGTTGGGACTACAAACCTGCCGCGTCGTGGCGTATAAAAGCAGAAACGTATTATCAGCTGTTGTCCGATGTTCCGGTTGAATCAATGCCCAGCAGCTTTGCCTTGCTCAATGCGGGTGCAGACTTTGTATTCCCGGAAAAAAACAATCTTGTGAATGAAGGAACCGGAACGAATCTTGGCGTAGAACTGACGGTAGAAAAATTTTTCAGCCAGGGTTGGTATAGTCTCTTGACGGTGAGTGTGTTCGATTCAAAGTACAAGGGTTCTGACGGTGTGGAACGTTCTACGGCTTTTAACGGCAGTTATGTACTGAATGCATTGGCTGGCAGAGAATTCAAACTTGGCAATTCTGGCCGCCGTTTTCTGACACTCGATACGAAAGTGACCGCTGCCGGTGGCCGTCCTTATACGCCGGTAGATTTGGAAGCAAGCAAAGCTGCTGGTCGGGAGGTGTTGATTGAAAATCAAGCATATAGCATGCGTTTAGATGACTATTTCCGCTGGGACGTCAAAATTGGAATGCGCCTCAACAGCCCGAAACTGAAACTGTCGCAAACGTTTTTCCTCGATTTTCAGAACGTGACCAACAAGCAGAATATCTTCGCCATGCAATACAATGAGGTGCGAAATGAAGTGGGAAAGACTTATCAGATTGGGTTTTTCCCGGATTTGATGTACCGCATTGAGTTTTAGAACCAGATGTTTTTTGTTTGACAAAGTGTTCTTTTTTGGTTATATTTGTTACCACATAGTTCACATAGCACACATAGTTGATGGTTTCGTATCAAAAAACTATGTGTGCTATGTGAACTATGTGGTAACAAATATTCTTCACCAAAACACACACTGTCATGGAAACAACAACCAAAAAGAAAGTCAACGATCTTACTCGGATTAATCATTGGAGCCGCTATTGAAGTCCATAAAATTCTAGGCCCCGGACTTTTAGAGAAAGTGTATGAAGCAGCGTTGATGCATGAATTACGGCTTAGAGGTCTAAAAGTTGTTCGCCAGCAGGCCATCATCGTCAACTACAAGGGTGTTGATTTAGACTGCGAACTACGATATGACCTATTAGTTGAAAACCTCATTATCTGTGAGTTAAAGTCCACAAGGGAGATGCATCCGATCTTTGACGCTACCTTGATTTCATATATGAAACACCTGCAAAAGCCAAAAGGAATTCTGATAAACTTTCACGTGCGAAATATTTACTACGAAGGACAGAAGACATTCGTCAATGAATATTTTTCTGCATTACCAGAAGGATAAATAAAACCACATCGAAACATAATTATACCACATAGTCCACATGGCACACACAGTTGATGGATTCCTATCAAAAAACTATGTGTGCTATGTGAACTATGTGGTAACAAAAAAGAAAAAAGTTGTAGTCCATGAAAATCAAACCCTGCTTTGAAGAAATATCAGGATTCAACGACCGATGGATTATCATCGCAGGGCTGCCTATTGCTAGCGTATTGGTATCACTATTGTTATTTGGTGACGCCTACGAGCGGCTGGACTGGAGTTTTATAGCAGTTTGTATACCAATGTCATTGGTTTATACGACCATCTTCTGGTTTGGGATGCGTTGGATTTATAGCGAAATGAAATGGCGACATCCCACAAATGAGGCAATTGGAAAGCGCATACTCGGTGTCTTTTTGGGGTTTATAGTGCTGTTTTTTGTGGTGGATTTTGTATTGCATCGGCTTTTCAATTCCATGGGAATCAGCCATGGCGTTGAACCTAATCACGTTGTCAAATTCATCGCTTCACTCATACTTTGTGCCCTGGTAATCACGCTCTACGAAGCCATTTCTTTTTATATCCAATTGCAGCGAACAGTAGCCGAAAAAGCCCAGCTTGAGCGCCAAAATATTGAGTCGCAACTTGAAGGACTGCGCAATCAGGTTAACCCACACTTCTTGTTCAATAGCCTGAACACCTTGGCTTATCTCATCCCGGAAGATGCCGATAAGGCAGTGCGATTCTTGCAGCAACTAAGCAATGTATATAGGTATGTGCTCGAAAGTCGCGAAGCCAAAGTTATTCCGCTAAGCAAAGAGTTGGAATTTTTGGACGCCTATGTGTTTTTATTAAAGGAACGTTTTGGTGAAAATTTGCAAGTGGAAATAACCTGTTCAGAGCAAAATAGATCTTATGGTATTGTTCCCCTTTCCTTGCAAATGCTATTTGAAAACGTAATCAAACACAATGTCATCTCGGTCGAAAAACCGCTTCATATTCAGGTGTTTTGTGAAAATGGCCAGCTTATTATCCGAAACAATTTGCAGCGAAAAAACCAGGTGATGGATTCAACCGGCGTAGGCCTGCAAAACATACGGGACCGCTATCGAATGTTGACAGAAAAAGAAGTAGAAGTGATTGAATCTCACCATTATTTCACAGTGGCCTTACCCATTATTGAGGTCAATGAGTATAAAATTGGCACATAAGTACCGGGTAAGAAATATTTCACACAACGCCACAACGACACAACGTTTTGAGTCCAAAGCGTTGTCGTTGTGGCGTTGTGGAAACATTTTTCCTTAATCTGGCATTTTACCGCCCGAAATATTTCGCGGCACCAAGGTTTCCAGTAATCCGGTCTGCGCCGAGCGCCATATATATCGAAGAATACCGTCAGTAGGTTCACGACGGTAATAAATGTTGGCGACTTTGAAGGGTTTGTTTTCAGAACCGCGTTCGTTTTTTCCACGAAGTATAATATTGGCTACCACGGAGATCATCTTCTTTTTACTCCCGTCTTTCTTCCGCAACACACTGATTTTCAGGTCGTCATAGGTCGCTTCCAGGGTGCCTTGCGCTACGCCATTTCGCACCTGAACCTTTAAGATCATACTTTCGGCCTTGCCGGATTCTACCCTGAATTTGTTCTGATCCTCCACCAGTCGGTTTAAATAAGTAATATCAATTTTGCCTAAATTGGCGGAATAATCACAACGAAAGCTTGGTGACAGCAATGGAATTTGAAGCGATAAATCGAGCAGGCCAGCACCCATCAATTCTGCCCGCGCATCAATACGGGCAGGGGTCGCATCGCTCATTTTGAGGGTGTCATTGGTAATGTTTAGAATTACGCCATTGACCTTTTCGAATTCAATTTGTCCTTCTTGATCGCCATGATATTCGGTGTAAAGGATATTGGAGTTGCGAAGCAAAATGGTATCAATATTCAGGTATGGCTTAATAGACCGAAACAACTCGTGCGGCATTCTTTTATGGCGACTCAGCGGCAGGTTTTTGTTTTGATACACATCTATTCGGGCACTTTCTACAATCACCGATTCCATATTCAACTCCTTTTTGTGTAGCGCCCTGAACAAGTCTAATTTATTAATTAGTATTTCTTGCATTCTAATCTTAAGCCGCGGTGTCCGGATACTTAATCGCTGCATAAAGTCCGCATCACTCGCTTTTGGCAGAATGGTAATTCCTTCTAATGAAGTCAGTTCCTTTTGACCATTAATGATTGCTGAGTTGATACGATAACCATAAAGATCGCCTGTTGGGTACAATTCATAATTGTGCAGGCTAAGCGATATATACTCGGAGTATAAGGCTCGGCCAATTGTTGTGGTGTCGTTCGCAACAATGTTGATATTGCTCAAATTCAATGCAATACTATCAGCAACCTGGAAACTGGTTTTGCTATTAAACAAAGTGCGCAAAGACATTTTGCCATTAGAAGCCGTCACAGAACCAATATGGATACTTTTGGAAAAGGGAGCAATGAGCAACGGAAGGCGGTCGAGCATCCCCTTAATCAGCGAATCATTTTTGGGAGATTTTTCAATTGCTGTGTCCTTGACGGAAGTTAGGCTTATTTGAGGGTCGCGAACCAGTATCTTGGAAAGGGAGATGTCTTTCGTTCGCCAGTATTTTAGCAGGTTGAGATTCTTGAGTCGCAAGCGCTCAATTTGGAGTTCAATTTTAAGCGGCGTTTCATCAGGATTCACTTGACGGATTGAGTCCCAACGAATTGAATCCGTAGTCAGTTGTATTCCATCTGCTTCCGCTGACCCAGTGAAAAGACTGACATGCAGGCGGTCTATTTGCAGGGTGTAAATTCCCTGGCTGGACTGTGCCGTCATTTCTATCAATTTTTCTTTCAAAAGGGGGTCGAGCCAGCCTCTGACAAAAACTACTGTTGCGATGATTACGAGCGCAATAAAGATGGTAAAAACGATTAAAAACCTGCGTACAGCACTAGACATGTGAAAGTATTGAAGCGAAATGAAAACGGGCCTTTATTTTAACCCAAAGAAAAGAAAACACAAGCTTTCGGATAAAAGTTGTGCCTATTGGCCTACAACAGTCTATAGGCACCAATAGGAAGTTCGTCAGGCCAAAAATTGGGTTTAAAATCGCGTTACTCCTTCAACCACTCCACCGCCGGATTCCCTTTAGGCCGCAAAGCCACCGATTTTTCCCAGGCCGCTTTTGCACCTGCCTTGTCACCCTTCGCCATGCGGCATTTTCCAAGGCGGTTCCAGGCCACCACGATGCGCGGGAAAAGCCGTGTGTAGGTTTCAAACAACACGATGCCTTCCTCCCATTTTTTTGCTTCCTCGAGCCGTTGGCCCACGCCAAGCAATTGCATGTCATTGTCAAAGTCAAAACCAGCGGCTTTCAGGATTTCATCGCTGTTTTGTGAAAAATAAGCCGCGCCACGCTCAGTGATTACATTGAAAATAGCATTCGTGACTGGATTGTTTCGGTAGGGCTCCTCCTCTTCTACAACCATAAGCTGCTTGCCCCAAAGTATCCCCAATACCTGCATGGCTACATCATCAGAAATATGGTCGTTGGAATTTGAAGTCAGGATTACGCACATATCCTCTACAGGGTCCATGGTCATGTTGGCATTGTACACACCGTTGCCCCCATTGTGCCAGATGATTTTGCGGCCATCCATTTGTTGGATGGTCCAGCCGTAACCGTAGTGACTCAGTCCTCGAGGCCCTTCTGCAATCTGCGGCGCAAACATCTTGTCGGTTGCCGTTTTGGGCAGTACTACGTTGTTTTTCAATGCTTTGTACCAGAGGTGCATATCACCAATGGTGCTCAGGACACCGCCATTGGCCCGCAGATGCCAACCTGGCCCATCGGGAAGCCAAGTGCGATCCATGGCAGTTCCCCAGCGCTTGCCATCACGGTAACCGGTGGCCAGTTGCTCTTTTTTAAAACCGGGCAAAACATAGCCGGTGTGCTTCATTCCGGCGGGCAACCAGAGGTTTTCACGAAGGAATTGTTCATAGCCCAAACCACTTGTTTTTTCCACGATAATGCCCAATAGACTATAGCCCACATTGGAGTATTCATACTGCTGTCCGGGAGGACTAAGCAGTGGTTCGGCAAAGGCCAGACGGGCAAATTCAGCCGCGTCCACGTTTTCATAATCGTCCCCTATAGCGCCTGGAAATCCGGCGGTATGCGTGAGCAGTTGGTGGATCGTGATACGCGCTTTATCCGCTGGCGCGTCCACGAAATACTTAGAAATCGGGTCTTCAAGGCTGAGTTTTCCTGTGCTTTCAAGTTTCATAATGGCAGCCGCAGTGAACTGCTTGGTAATACTACCGATGCTGAATACTGTTCCGGTAGTTTGTGCCCGCTTGGTTTCGCGGTCTGCATAGCCAAAACCTTTTTCGATTAAAACCGTCCCGCCTTTTGCCACAAGTGCAGCGCCTGACCATCCCTTGGCGGCAGCTTCCTGCAGACAGGTTTCAAGTTTTGTGATTAAGGTAGTTGAAGGCTCTTGTGCGGATAAAAGGCTCTGAAAAAAGAGCAGAAAAGCGAGGAGTTGGAATGTTTTTGTCATAACTACGATAAGTTTCGTAGCAAAGGTGCGACGGTAAATGGGCTTACTGTTTCGATTCTAGGTTAAAAATGGTTAATCTTTTGACCTGATCGCCCTACCCCACTTTTGTCGCCCAAGCGTCAAAGCGCAAATTATCTGGCTCGATCTTCTCAAAAAAAAATATTTTTCGAGCTCTTTCGAGCTGATTTAAACCAAACCTTTGAACAGTTCCTTTTTTGAGTGGATTGTAAGAATCCGCTTTTAACCATACCGATTATGAGAAAACCGATACACGGGCCTTTGGGGAAAGGCTTCCGCATTTTATTGCCGCTATCCCTTCTTTTTTACTGCCAGATTCTTGTGGCACAACCATGCCCAATCATTGTCAATTGCCATCAAAGCAATGATAATTTTTGTGATGAAAGTTTCAATGATGCTACACTTTGGAACGATGCCCCTTTACGTACAGTCAATCTATAGAAAGTGCTGATTTGCACGAAGGGGAAATAAACCTGAACATCCAATTGAAAGGATGCAATGGCGGAGGGCTAGGTATAATTTCCTACACGCTTTTCCTTGATTTAGACAATGATGGCTTCCAGGAAACCGTGTTGTCAAGCAGCAACCCACCGCCTGCAGGCAGGGTCATGGCGAATAATTCTTTCAACCCCGGATTTACGGGAGGCGATACAGTACGTTTTGATAAGCGGCCCTTGCCAGACTCTATGCTTTACCGCTTCGCACTCGAAATCAACTATTCTGGCGATACTACCATTGGCTGGATGCGCTTCAATACTGATGCTGCACCCTTTGATTTTGTGCCTGTACAATTGCCGGAAGGCCGTCATCGAATAGAGTGGCGTGCCTCACAGGATGGGGTGGAACGTTATTGTGACCGAAATTTTAAAGTCAAAGACTGTAAAAAACCCAACTTAACCTGTAAATCTGGCTTAGCGGTGTTCCTCGATGTGACGCAGACGGCCAGTCTCTCAATCGGTCAGGCACTGGAAGCGACATCTGACAATATTACCCCTGACAGTCAATTGGTATTGGGCATGCGAAGAGTTGGCACTGGCTCAGGCTTTCCATTAGATGGTTTTGGCAACCCGCAGGACACAATTATGTTTAATTGTGAAAATGCTGACAATCAATTCATTGAACTGTGGGTAAGAGACAAGGCTGATAATCTTCAGCAATGTATAACACAAGTGCTTGTGTACGATACTGCTGGTTTTTGTCCCTTCGTTCCAAATCCTACCATTTGCGCGCGCAGTTATTCGAATGGGGAGATTATCCGTGATGTAACGTTTAGCACTCAATGGAGCACCCCTAACCAGCCTCTCGGCTATAACCAGCTTTTTGTTAACTCAACAGGCTGTTCCGAACTATCATCATTGCCTCCTGCAAGCAACTTTACGCTTGAAGCTGCCAAAGACACTTTCCCGCTCAATGGTGTGACCACTTACGATCTTGTGCTCATCTCAAAACATATTCTCGACCTTGAACCTTTTGATGCAGGCTGGAAAATTTCCGCAGCGGATGTAAATCTCAGCAATTCGGTGTCGACATTCGACATCGTTGAATTGCGAAAATTGATCCTGGGACTTACGGTCAAACTACCCGGTAGTACGCCTTCCTGGCGCTTTTATGTGGATACCTGTACCGTTTGGGGCAACCCATTTTATGGCAATTGTCCTTCGGAGTACGCCTTGCCCTTGCAAGCCCTCAGTTGGTATCCTCCGCAACTCTCATTCAAAGGGGTGAAAATGGGCGATGTCAACGGCACCGCTTCTAATATTGACACGCTTCAGGGCATCGCGCAAACTCGCGGCCAATTTGCATCACTGGAAATACCTGATCTGACAATACAAGCGGGCGAAACGATCGAAATCCCGATTCGGGCTACAGAAGGCGGCGAATGGGAAGGGTTTCAATTTTCTTTAAAGTATGACCCAGAATTGATTGAAATTGAAGAAGTTGTAGCGAGCAATATGATTGATATAAAATCAGAAAACTGGGCAAAACCAGAAACTGGTGTGCTAAACCTGAGCTGGTCTGACGCCATAGCAAATGTCCTATTTCCAGGAGACCCTTTGTTGTATTTGCGCGTAAAAGCGCATTCGACCGCACGGCTTTCTGATATTTTCAGCTTGCCTGCGAATGCCCGGATTCAGCCAGAAGCCTATGATAGTGAAGGGATTAACCATCCTGTTGAACTTATTTTTTCCCAAAAACCAAACTCCGATGCAAAGGGAGAACTACAAGTGTTCTCTCCCTTGCCCAATCCTACCACAGGTTCGGCCCGATTGCCTTTGCGGCTAACTGCCCCTGAGACAGTTTCACTGGAAATCAGCGATTTGTCAGGCAAAACGATTTGGCGTTTGGCATCTCCATTGGAATCGGGCAACCACTTTTTGGAAATCCCCGCAGCGGCTTTGTCCCAATCAGGTGTATATGTCTGGCGTGTTTTTACTGGAAATACCGCACAAAGTGGACGGCTCGTTCGACTTTAAATTTCAACTCCTTCATTTTTTACCGCCGAGGCGCGGAGGCACAGATTTGTTATTCTATAAGAATGATCTGTGCCTCTGCGACTCGGCATTTTTTTATACCGATGTAAAATGCCGACACATTCTTGCTCAATTAGGTTAAATTTTTCAGATAATTTGCCTATATCTTGCAGCAAAATTCAATTACAAGTATCAAGTTTAAAGTTGCAAGTGAGTGAACAATTTGCCCCATGCCCCATGCCCCTTGATACTTGATACTTTCTAAATCTTTAATCTCGATCTTATGAATAAGTTTTTACTCTTATTGCTCGCTCTGTTTTTTATTCCACAAGGGATCTCCGCTCAATGCGAACCGCAGTTGCTCAATTGCAACTCTAATGTGGCTGCTTGCGACCTTTCGCAAAATGCTTCTCAATATTGGAACGAGCTTGGCTGGTGGGACAATACCATTCTATCCCACGATTTGGCGGAGGCTAAAATTGACCTGAATCTTGTGGTACGCGACACCTGCCCCGGTGACAGTATTTCGGTGAGATGTTTGCTATTTCTGGACCTCGATGGTGATAATGTGCAGGAAACCGTGATAGACAGCGATAACCCACCCGCTGCCGGGATGGTCAATTTCGGGAATGCGTTCAATCCAAACTATGCTGGTGGCACCCCACGCGCTTTTGACCAACGTCCAGTGCCAACCAACCTGTTCTGGCAGTTTGCATTGAAAACAAGTGTTTCGGGCGACACCTCAACCTATGCGCTCAAATGGGTAAATGATGCCGCTCCGAATATTGCTGAATTGCCTGAACTGGCGTACGGCAGTCACAAAGCCCGATGGATCGTGACAAGCAGTGCGGGGCGGTTCAGACCTGCGAAAAATCATTTCAGATCAAAGATTGCAAAGCACCAACCCTGGTGTGCATCAATGGTTTGAGCGTAAATATCATGCCGACCCAGATGATCCAATTATGGGCTTCTGATTTTCTGCAATATGCAGATGATAATGTAACACCTGGTGGCCAAATCAAAATTGGTATCCGCAAGGCAGGCACTGGTGCAGGATTTCCATTTGACGGAAACGGAAACCCGGTGACGAGCGTGATTTTCAATTGTGATGAACTCGGCGCCCAAATCGTGGAATTGTGGGCGATAGATGTTGCGGGCAACGCTGATTACTGTGAGACGTTTATAATAATACAGGATAATCTTTGGCTTCTGCGGACAGTCCCCAGCTATTATAAAGGCATGTGCCAGAACGGCTTGTGATGAAGGAGTGGAAGAACTGGAATATGAGTTTTCCACGAACACGATCCCGCCCATAAGTTATTTCGAATATGCTGATTGTGGATCCTTCAATCAAATTTTACCAACCGATACAGAAATTACAATCACACCTTCAAAAGAGGATAACCCGTTGAATGGCGTTGGGACGTATGATCTTATCATTATTCAAAAGCACATTGACGGGATCGATCTTTTCGATACGCCTTTCCAATGGATAGCAGCTGATGCGAACAATGATAAGGTAATTGATAATTTGGATATTCTAGAATGCAGGAACCTGATCTTAGGCATATACACCAATCTCCCGGACAACTCTAGTTGGCGTTTTGTGGACAAAAATTATGTGTTCCCCACGCCAGACCCGCTTTCTGCCCCATTTCCGGAAAATGTTACGGTGAACACAAGCAATTTACCCGCCATCAACCCGGAGTTTGTAGGCGTAAAAATCTGCGACCTCTCCTGTGGCAACCTGGTCGGCTTCTATGATTTGGAACCTGAAAACCAACATCTTATCGGTATTCCAGAACCGAACCCTACGAACGAAGGGGCCATGCTCCCGCTACAATTGCTGGGGAATGAAAGCGTGCTTATGGAGGTAATGGACTTATCGGGGCGCTTGCTTTTTAGAAACGTAATGACTTTGCTTGCCGGACCAGCATTGCTTGAAATCCCTGCGTCTGCGATGCCGCAGGCCGGTGTGTATGTTTGGCGCGTTCAGGCGGGCGAGGTATTGAAATCAGGAAAAATTGTCCGGTATTAAGCACCATAAAGAACTTCCCGATCCCGAAAGAATCGGGATTAAACTTTCGGGAAGTTTAGACTTATTACTTGCCTCTTGATACTTTTTACTTGCGACTTGCAAACTTTAAAAAATGCTCTCATGAAAAAATCTTTCCTACTCCCGCTTCTGGTTCTCTTTTCATTAGGACTTTTTGCACAAAAGCATATTGTGCCCAATGCAGATAAAAACGCTCCTGCATTCGAGCCTGCCCCAAACGCTGATATCACACCACCTACGGTAAATTGTCTAAATGGTCTGAGCGTTAATATTATGCCATCCGGTGTGATACAAATTTGGGCTTCCGACTTTTTGCTTTTCGTTTCCGACAATGAGACGCCAGTGGATCAAATAAAAATCGCCGTCCGAAAGGCGGGCACTGGTTTTGGCTTTCCTGAAGATGCGTTTGGAAACCCTACCCAAAGTGTACTTTTTGATTGCAGTCAATTAGGCTCAAACGCAGTGGAACTTTGGGCAAAAGACTTGGCAGGCAATACTGTACATTGCCTTACCAATCTTATTGTACAGGATAACATGCTGATTTGCAATGGATCACCTGTTGAATTTGATTCGGTACTTGTTTGTGTTAAATGGGGCTGTAATGATGAGCCGATGCCAGGAGTTCCTTTATCTATTTATGCTTTCCCTCCGTGGGACCTACCACCTGGTTTTGTTTCAGATTCAGTTTCAGGGCTTGATGGCTGTGGAAAAATATACTTCCCTGTCTCCGTTAACACGTTCTCTATCGTACCTGCAATAGAAGATGACCCCAAAAATGGTTTGAGTACGTATGACCTTTTGCTTCTGGCTAAACATATTTTGGGAGTACTACCATTAGATAATCCGTATAAATTGATTGCAGCCGATGCAAACAAGAGTGGTTCGCTCACGACTTTTGATCTTATTGAATTTCGAAAACTCTTGATGGGAATGTACACAGAATTGCCCAATAATACGGCTTGGCGTTTTGTTGACGGTGATTTTGAATTCCCAAATCCATCCAATCCATTCCAAAGTGCGTTCCCAGAGTTCATTAGTGTTCAACAAGGGCAAATTCCGGATACCATCGGATTTGTTGGAGTTAAAACTGGAGACTTGGATTGTTCTGCCGTTCTCAATGGTGGCCCAGCGCCTGACTACCTAGACGTATTCTTAGCCATGCCCGATACTGTTTTGCAAGCAGGACAGGTGTATGACATTCCCCTTTACATGATCGAAAACGGCACATGGCAGGGTTACCAATTTTCACTGGATTTTAACCCGCAAAAACTAAAATTTGAGAGCATGACACTCCATGGCATGACAAGTGAGGGAAATTGGAATCTCCAAAATGTTTCGCAGGGTGTCATGACTACAAGCTGGATTCAATACGACGTGCCTGTTGCATTCGGGCCAAGTCTGCCGATCACCACCATTCGTTTTCGGGCATTACAAACGGCTGCTTTGAAAGATATTGTGAAAATTGACAACGACAATCTCCGCCCTGAAGGTTACTTCGGAATGGGCGCAGCAAAGCGGGACTTGATCCTGACTTTTGCTCCCCAGTTGAAACCAACTCCCACTGACCCTAACGCTGACAAAAACGCCCCAATCTTCGAGCCAGGCCCTACGGTGGATATCATTCCCCCTGTTGTTACTTGTCTCAATGGTCTGAGCGTCAACATTATGCCGACCGGGGCGATTCAACTCTGGGCTACTGATTTTCTGCAATCCGTTTCGGATAACCAGACCCCAACAGATCAGATAAAAATTGCAATCAGAAAGCTCGGAACTGGCTTTGGATTTCCTCTGGACGCACAAGGAAACCCGGTCAGCAGTATTCTATATGATTGTGATGAATTAGGGACAAACGGAATTGAACTATGGGCGAAAGATCTGGGAGGCAATACGGCATATTGTGAGACATTTACTATTGTGCAAGACAATTTACAGAGCTGTGTGGCAATAAAAGATTGGTTGATAGAGATTTGTGCAAAAACTGAACAAACGGATGGAGTAGAGGAAACTGGATATACAGTGAGTGGCACCAACCCCAATGGCCCCTTCTACGCAATTGAAGTAACCGGACCAATTGATGGTTGCGGGTATTATGATATCCCACTTGGGAGCAATGTTACAGCAGCGCCACTCAAAGATGACAACCCATTAAATGGCGTGACTTCTTTCGATTTGGTGCTGATTTCCAAACATATACAAGGAATTGAGCTACTCGACTCCCCTTACAAAATGATCGCAGCCGATGCAGACCGAAATGGTGTGATTGACTCTACAGATATTGAAGAATTTTGGAAACTTATTTTGGGCATTTACACGGAACTGCCGAACAACACCTCCTGGCGTTTTGTGGACAAAAGCTATGATTTCCCGGATCCAGGTAACCCATTTGCAACGGTTTTTCCAGAATCATCACGGTCCAAAACATTCAGTTCCTGGTTTCGGCAGACTTCATAGGAATCAAAATCGGCGATGTGAACGGAACCGCAGTCGCGAATGGAACAAACAACGAAGTTGATGAACGGACAATGGTTTTTGAAAGTCCTTCTATCGGCTTGCCACGACCGAACCCTACAGAAGCGGATGCTGTGCTGCCCATTTACCTGCCCACGCCAGAAAACCTCAGACTAGAATTAAGCGACCTAACAGGCAAATTGCTCTGGGTCAATGATTTGCAACTTGAAAAAGGCAATCACACATTAGAAATTCCCGCCTCAGCGATGTTGGGAAAGGGGTGTATGTTTGGCGTGTTTGGGCAGGGGATGTGGTTAAGGCTGGGAAATTGGTGCGGTTGTAAGGCACAACCCGTCCTACGGCTTGAAGCCGTAGGACGGGTCAGTCCCTGATATGCGCCAACCGCACCGTCTGATACTTTTCCTTTTGCAAAATTTTTCTGACGGCCTTGGCAGTTTCGCGTGGCCCGGTGTCAACCGTCATTGTCACAAGCCAATCGGGCATATCCTCGGCAGAGTCTGTTGAGATTTGTTGCTCCATACTTACCCAGCCTCCTTCGCCCGGTAGGAAAGTCCATCGCGTGGTGGTGTTTCTAATCCGGGAAATGCCAGTCTTTTCCGGCAAATATGAGGGGTGTGGGGTATTGGTGATTACGACCCGGCGCGTGATGGCATCCTGTTGCATGATGCTTTGCAGAATAATATCCCGGTCGTCCAAGGGCCAAGGAAAATCGTACTTGGCATAATACCAAACCTCTGTGGGCGATACGCGCCGGAGCAGGCGTGATTCACTGATTTTGTAGCCCCAGTCCTTGTAATTGTCTACGTCTGAAAACAAGGCCGCAATGCCAGAAAGTGGAGCCTTTACTACCGTGGATAGTTTGATGTGCAGCAAACCAGGTGTTTTTTGATGGTAAATCTTAATGCCATCCTTCTCACCTTTGTAGGCCCAATCGCTGGTCTTTTGGGCAATAATTGCTTGGATTTGGGCCAGCCCCAGAATCAAAAAGAATAATCGTACATTAGTTTTCGGCATAGAGGGAGCGCGCTGATTAAATGTGACGCTCCCCAAAGATAGTCCTAAAGGTTCAACTTTGTCGCAATTCACCAAGCCATCGCTCAACTACTGTTGCCGTATACTGGTCATTTAGCGCAAAGCCTAATGAATCCAGGTGCGAGCCGCCCGGTATAAGTTGTAAAGTTTTTGGACCAGTATATTTTTCAAAAAAACGCTCTGAACTGGACAAAGGCACAATTGCGTCATCGGTGCCATGCACCAACAGAATAGGCAATTGCGCTGATTCGCTCAACCAGGTGATGGGATTTGCAACACGAAAAGCCTCGCTCCCCGGCGGGCCACCTGCGTATCGTCTTAAGGGCGGGAGATTAGGCAATTCGTTCAAATCCAGCGGTCCACCGAAAGAAAGGAATCCCGAAAAATCGTTGGGAGACATGCTAAAGTTCGCCAATTCATGGCGGTTAAAAGCCAAATGTGCGGCCAATGTTGCACCGGCAGACATACCAGCACTCAGGATTTTCTTCTTCCCAAGACCATTGATTTCCATGAGATTCAGAATCTTTCCCAGGGCTAAATTTAAGTCTTCCCGCATGGCTGGATATGCAAACCTCGGGCTTAGTCTGTATGCAGGCATTACCACAGGAAACCCTCTTCGCAAAAACCATTCTGCAACGGTAGGAAACTGGTCGGGCCAACCAAGACGCCAGCCTCCACCATGGTAAAATACCACCACGCTATGTTGTTCTGGCGCACCTGAAGGGGGCATCCAAAACATCAAATATTGGCGCGGATGAGGGCCGAACGAGTGTTTTTCTGCTTTGCTTATGGCTTTGCGACTCCATTGATGCCGAACAAAATGGAAAGGCACGGCAGCAATTTGCTTCGCGAGCGAAAAGACCTGAATCCTAGCCATGTTTTACCGCAACAAGGTCACATCGCCGTGATATTCCTGTTCCTCGCCATTTCCGAAGCGCACTACCATGAAATAAACGTACACATCACTTGGTGCGTCTTTGTCATCGGTGCGCCCATCCCAGGCTTTCTTCTCGGGCGTTGCCTCAAAGACTTTTTGACCCCAACGGTTGAAAATCAAGAATTTAGTTACGGTAGCAGATCCACCCAACAAAACTGGTCTGAAAGAATCATTTGCACCGTCTCCATTGGGAGTGAACGCGTTCGGAATTTCAAAACATCGTTTGGTATTGTACACCACAGCGTCTGATTCGGCTGTACATCCATTGCCATCTGTGGCGATAACGGTGTATGTGGCATTATTACCCAAGGGGGTGACCTCTATGGAATCCAGCGTTGCGCCGGGGATGGGGACACCATTGGCCGTCCATTGCAAACTTTCCACATCGCCAGTTTTGATTTCTATGCGCAGTTTTACGGGAACACCTTCGCAGATGGAATCCAAAATTTCAGGGCTTGCCTGAATGGGCTTGAATTCGATGGGAGGGAAGACCGTTATCGTTACGGCATCCGCATCAGTGCAGTTCGTTCCATAATAAATGGTAGCGGTGTAAGTACTGTTAATCACGGGTGATACGGCTATGCTGTTACCTAGTATGTGTCCTGGCATCCAGAAAATACTGTCTGCCGGTGTTCCAGTCACGGTAGCAGTCAGGGTAAGGGTTTCACCATAACAGATAGTTTGATCTGATCCTACGCTGACATTGGCGTTGGCGACATATACCGTAATCTCCCCTTGAGTTGTGCAATTCTGGTTGTTTGCCGTAACCATATAAGTGATGGTATCCGTCGGTGTAGCGATTGGGTTGGGGATGGTGGGGTTGTTCAGCCCAGTTGCCGGCGACCACTGAAATGCTCCCGGACCATTTGGAGGCAGCGTCAGTGGAACGGACTCGCCCAGACAAATAGATGTGTTCGGATTCAAGTTAAGTACTGGAAGTGGAATCACATCTACAGAAACAGAATCAACTGCGGTACAGCCTTCCCCATACGAAAGTGTGACGTCAAAAGTCTGTAAACTGCTGGGGCTGACCGTAATTGTGCTGGTCGTCTCACCTGAAGGTGACCATACAATGGTTCCAGGGTCGCCCGTTGTAGTAGCGGTTAGCGTCGCATTCGTCCCTTCGCAAATGATTTGGTCTAGGCCTGCATTAATGCCTGCGTTGTAATAAGTAACGGTTACATCGCCTTCGGAGCTGCAATTCAGTCCTTGTGCTACCACGTGATAAGTGATGGTTTGGGTAGCGGTTGAAACAGGATTTGCCGAAGTTGGATCATCTAAAAAGGTACTGGGCGTCCAGGTATAGGTTACATCTACTTGATTGCTTGTATTCAAAATGACGGATCCCGTTGAGCAGATAACCGGGTTATCAGCCAATTGAAGCAAGGGAGCTGTTCAACAAATACAGCAACGCTGGTGCCTGCGGGACAAGGGAGGTCTTTTATTCCAATTTGATAAATAGTCGTTTGAGCAGGGCTGGCAATAGGATCCAGACAATCTGCACAAGAAAGCGTGCCCGCGCTCATCGGGTCCCATACATATTCATACTCAGGTTTCTCTGGATCAACGGTAACGGTGATTTGGGAAGAAGCCCCGGGACAAATAATAGGCGGTGCTGCCACTGCTACCATCGTTGGAGGGATAAAGACCGGCACATATACTTCTGCGGTATCCAAACAGCCTCCAATGCTTGTGACCCTCTGGTAAGTGAAGGTATCATTCGCGATAATGACCAAATTCCAGAGATCATCAGGGGTTAAAAACAAGCCGTGCGGCAGCCAGGTATGTTCAATACCCGGGAAGCTGGCGGGTTCATAAACCTTTGAAATAAAGTAGATTGTGTCGCCCTGGCAATAAATTTCCTTGTCCATCACGCGGCGAATCGCCTGATCTGGCAACGAGTCCACTTTTACCCGAACAGAATCGTACACCACGCAAGTTTGAGTGCCGCTTATTACGCTATAAGTGGCGGTGTAGGTGATAGATTCAGTGGGATTTGAAATCACCGTCGGCCCGGTGGTTGTGTTTAAGAAGAAAGACGGCGACCAGGTGATGACGGATCCGGGCGGACTGACACTGGCTGTCAAGGTATCCGTTTCGCCGAGACAAAGCAGATGTAAGTCTTCGCCGCCGATTTCTATATCCGCCAAAATGATCGTGATCGTAACACTTCCTGATTGACTGCAAGCGCCGTTTTGACTGGTTGCCACCAACGTGTAAGTCGTTGTCTGGTCTGCAAGCGCGATGGGACCAGAAGCATTGGGATTGTTCAAACCCGTACTTGGCGTCCAATCATACTGTGTAGTGGTATTTAATAGCGTCGCTAGTTGAACGGGGTAATTCTGACACAAAACCGTATCGGCAATCAAAGTTGGAAAATGCAACGTATCCACCGTAACCGTCACATAATCGTTCACAGTACAGCCCTCAAGGGTTACGGATGCCGTGTATGTGATTGGGTATGTTGGACTTGCGATCGGGGTCAAACTCGTAGGATCGTCCAGTCCAACTGCGGGGAACCATGTCACAGGTGTGTTTGGCGGGTCAACAACAGCCAATAATTCAACACTTCCACCCAGGCAAACAGTAGTAGGCGTTAGCGCTGTCACTGCAACACCTGGTGCGATGACTTTTATAAAAACAGAGTCTACATCCTCACATGAACCTACTGCACCCGTCACGCTCAGCCAAAGGCTTTGGGTAGGCGAGCTGACAGGATTAGCGATGTAGGCATTACTCACCGCCGCTGTTGGTTCCCAGAAGTAGGTGGTCGCGCCATTTGCCTCAAGTTGTACGAAATCACCTTTGCAGACATTCAGGGTATCTCCACCAGAAACAACTACCTCCACACCGTCTTTGATTTCCGCCACCAGGGTTTTCAAAACGACCTCGCCACAGCCATAGTCGCGGGAAATATTGATCAGAATGCTTTCTGTGCCTTCGGGCAAGGCATCCGCAAGCGGCACAATAGGAAATGCCAGCGTGGCTTGTCCTGGTAAGAATGTGATGCTGGGTGGTATATTCAACAAATAGTCCAAACCAAGCGTGGCAGTGCCACCCAGACTGATATTGAAAGTAGTGGCCACGGTTGGCACTTTCGACAGTGTGATGAACAACGTGTCATCATCGCCCGTGCAACTTTCAATAAAGTAATCAATGCCGCTCGCAAATTGTATGGCTACATCCGGCGAACCTGCTTTGATTTCGGAAACAAACACCCCAGAATCAAATGACTCATCTCCGCGGTCGGCAATGGCCAGTTTGAGGTGGTAGGTGTTGCAAGGTGTGACGGGCACGCGGGCCGTGAGGCTTTTTTTAATCCCCAGGTAGTCGGACGTAAGACCGTCATATTGAATGGATTGGCTAAGTTCGTTGTTGCGATAATATTGCCAGTTGGCCTGATTGTTCACGCTGTCAATCTGAACAGGAATGGTGGTATTGGGCAAAACAGCGATGTTCAAGGCATTGTTGCTCAAACCAGGATCTCCTGCAATGCCTGGCCCAGATACAAGAAATGCAAAAATGTCATTGAATCCGACCTGGTTAAAAATATATTCCGGGTATTCCTCTGAACCAAAAACGTATTCGAACACCACCTCGTTTGTTGCGGCGAACACATCCAGTTCAACGATACAGGCATCGTGCGACAGGCTACCTCCTCCGAATTGAGTGGATAAATAGTTTAAGTCTGCATCGCCGGGGTCGTTAAGTGGGTCTATGGTGAAACTCATTCCTGTCTGATTGTTTGGCCCTTCTGCATTGGTAGCCCTGCCCGAGGTAAGCAGTAAGCCTTTTTCCATATTCAAATCATTGCTTTCTGTAGCATATTTAAAAACGCCAAATTGTACTGGATCACAGATGATATTGGTCACGGTCACCATGGCTCCTCCCGTTGAAATGGCATCCACGATTTCGACTGCAGTAATGGAAGTATCAACCGCCAGCACTTCCATTGGAGTGCAAGGGTCGCTACTGCACTGCCAGGTACCTTTCCATCCTTCTTGCTGGACGGAGACGTCAGATTTGAAACGCACTGTGAGACAGCCGCTTTTCGCTTGCACCGTGAAACATACGCCACCTCCACCAGCAATATTTTGCTGGGTCCCGCCAGTACCATCTAGGGCAGCTAAAAGCGGTGCATTGACAGAGTTGCCGTCGTAAAAATACAATTGGTCGCCCATGCCGGATGAAAAAGGGTCGGAGCCTTCGAGGTTGTAATACTCCAGGGTAAAAGAAATGCACTCGGACTGGACATCGGGGCAAATCACAAACGTGTGGTTTTCGTTTGGCAAATAGTCGCCGAACTCGCCCCCTGAATCATACAATGTTCCAACACAAAGCGAAGAACTTCCCTGCGTGATATCTACGATTGGCGGGATGCTGTCCACGCAAACCGTAAAATCTCCCCAGTTCGGAGTTGCAGTTGCTGACCAATCCGACACCCGGATGTAATAATCCAGCCCGGGCGTGAGACCAAAAAGGTCGAGCATGGCGCCGATCTGCCCCTGACTTGCACTCACGCAATTCAGTTCCGCCAAACCATCGAACAGGCAGTCGCCGCGGTAAATGGCAAATTCCGGGTTTGTTATAGGCATCCCTCCTGTACCAGTGATTGTCACGCGCACATCCAGCAGCGATAGTGGACATTGGAACCTGAACCAAACGTCGCGTTGTGCTGTGGCACTTTGGAAACACGACACAGTATCCACGGTGGCGATAATGCTAGGTGTGGCATTTCTATTGGTGTACACCGTAGGCTGGCAAGCCGGTGTTTCACCAAGATTGACCATGGTGCTACAGTCGAAGGCATCGTTGATTGGCGCTTGAGCGCGGAGCGAAAGGGTGGCCAAAATTGTGACCAGGAGCGTGAGGGCTTGCTTCATTTTTATATCAGTGAAATCTTTGCCATATCCCGGAGGAGACCTCGGAGGTTTTCGAAAACCTCCGAGGTCTCCTCCGGGATATGGCAAAGATTGGTAGAAATCAGGCCAAAAGTAACGAGACATTCGCGAACACCCAATCGCTGGGCAGCAATTGTGTGGGTTTCGTCATTGTTGGGCAATTTAACGCAGCGTTACTTTCCTCTCCCCTGTAATAATACCAGAGCGGTGTAAAACATAATTTTGAAATCCAAGGCCAGCGACATGTTTTCTATGTACAACAAGTCAAAACGCAAGCGTTGAAGCATTTCACGAACGTTGGAGGCATAGCCGTATTTAACCTGGCCCCAGGAAGTTATGCCCGGGCGTACTTTGAGCAAGTGACGGTATTGCGGGTTTTCTTCCAAAATTTGCTCAATAAAATGCTTGCGTTCGGGGCGCGGGCCTACCAGCGACATATCGCCACGCAACACATTCCAAAAATTGGGGATTTCGTCTAAACGCCATTTTCGCATCACAGCACCCCAGGGCGTACAACGCGGATCGCCATCGTGCGAAAGTTGGGGGCCGAGTTTTTCCGCGTCGTTGTACATGGAACGGAACTTAAAAATAGTAAAAGGCCGCCCATTCAAGCCAAGTCTTTCTTGTGCAAAAAAGATATCACCAGGGCTTGAAAAACGCACCCGCAAAATAATATATAGCAACAAGGGCGACAGAATCGCAAGGGCCAGCGCGCTCACTACTACATCAATTCCCCGCTTAATGGTCCGCTGCCATTTGGGCATTAATTCTTGCCGGATTTCAATGAGCACAGCACCGTACACATGGTTCATTTTCACCGTTCCCAGCAAAATATCATACATATCTGGGATGATCTTCACCAGTACCTGGTCTCCAAAATCAAAAAGGGTATTCAGAATGTTACGCAGCCGGTTGTGCTCAGAAGTTTCAATTGCGATGATGACATCTTCAATATGATGCTCCCTAATTACAACGCCCAGATCAGGCAAATGGCCAAGCATTGGAAGATGTTCGGAAAGTACTTGTTCGGCACCGCCATTGGTGTCAATAAATCCGAGGAATCTGTTCCCCAAGCCTTTTTCACGGTTTTTGATGTCCAAAAAAAGATCGAGCGCATTTTGATTTCCACCGACGAGCAGCGTATTGAAGGTAACTTTTCCTGCTTTCAACCGCCGACTGGCACGGGTGAGTAAAATCATCCGGGAAGTAGCCGTGAGCAGAAAATGGAGCCAAAGCAGGGCAAAAAACGAACGATAATAGGTGTGATAATCGCTTACCACATCGTCTAGAATCAGCGTGAAAAACAAGAACGTGACCCCTAGGAAGGAAACAAGAAATGTATTGGTTAGCGTGTTCAGTCGTGCAATCCGATAAATATCAGTGTAGTGATCAAAGATACTGTAAAGCAACACCCAGCCAGTCGGGATGATAAAAACGCCGAGGTAAAAATTAGGATCTGCAAATATTTCTGGCTCAAAAGGCACGCCTTCCATGTCCTTCCGGTACAGGAAAAAAATAGCCCAGGCCAGCATCGCCATCACAAAATCGGCGACCCCGTAGAAAAAAGTATGGCGTTTTCGCAGTTTCATCACAAAAAGTAACAAGTATCAAGTTTCAAGGATAAAGTTTCAATCCGGTTGTGGCTTGTTACTTTTCACTTGAAACTTGATACTAAAAGTGAACCACCCTAATATTGTCAACCAGCACTTTACCGCTGTTTTGGGTGTACTTGCCAGCACTGTCTTTGGGCAGACTAAGCCGGAAAAAGAGCCGGTGTTCACTGGTTTGGGGGTTTACTACCTGGCCGGTTATGTTAAAATAGGTTTTATTCCAGCCATCTGTAGTATTGAACTGATACACAAATTGGCCGCTTTGCTCTGGCCCACTGAGCAGGTAAAGGAAAAATGGGACGTCAGTTTTGTACTGCATTTCGAGCCAGACTTCAGGAGAACCTGTAATGGGCAGGTTCTCCATTTTTTCTGTTGCAATATCCATCACAGGGTGCGCCGTATCTATTTGCATTAAAACACTTTTCCCCGCAAATGCCCCGTCAGTGATTAGTTCAAAATCCAAGACAGCGTCGCTATCACGGTTTTCAAGCGAAATGAACGAACCGCCGTCAAAGTCTCCTCTTCCTGTACCAAAAGCATAAGTCAATGCTGGGTCATAGTCCGTAACGGCTTGGACTTCAGTGGTTTGACCGCCCACTAAATTGTAATTTTTGGTAAATTTGGTGAGATAAGGGTAAATGTTTGGCGTATCCTCGATGCCGTTTTCCTTTACTCCGGGAAAAAGTTGAACCTCACTATCACCCTCAGCCAACACTGGAATCAAAGCAGGCAAGGTATATGCGCCTAGGTACTGGCCATTTACATAAAGCCAGCCATCTGTGATTTTTTGCCAGGCAACACCGCCCGGAGCAGTTACTTCAAACGGTTTAAGGCTTAGATATGCAGGAATTTGTTCCGCTTCGTCCTTGCAGGACGCAAAAGCCAGGAACACGAGGAGGAAAAGTAATTTATTCATGTGTATATTGTTTCATACTGAAACACAGTAAGGGCCTCTAACGCTGCGTCGCTATGGGTGGTTTATTTGTACAATTTGGGTAAGGTTTATGGCTTTTTGGGGTATTCAGATTAGACCAATAATACCTAATCAGCCACAATTATTTAGCCCGCACATACACTTCCATCGTCACTCCTTTAAAATCAAAATGTTTGCGCAACTGGTTCTCCAGGAACTGTTTGTAGGAGTCACGCACCCAATTGGGGTTGTTTACAAAAAACACAAAGGAAGGGTAAGGCGTAGGCAGTTGCGTCACATACTTGAACTTGGGGAATCGTCCGTGTACAGAAGGCGGGGGGGTGCCTTCGATGATTTCCAGCATCAGATCGTTCAGTTCGGATGTCTTGATCCGACGGGTGCGGTTAGCATAAACCTCTAATGCGGCTTCCATGGCCTGGAAAATTCGTTGTTTTTCCAGTACAGAGATAAATAGAACAGGAACATCATCAAATGGGGCAAGTCGGTGCTTGATGGCGGCTTCAAAGTCTCGAACGGTGTTGGTCTTTTTCTCTTCCACCAAATCCCATTTGTTCACCAGGATAACAATGCCCTTGTGTCTTTTTTGTGCCAGCCGCAGAATATTCAGGTCTTGGCCTTCCAAGCCCTGCGTCGCGTCCAGCACCAAAAGGCATACATCTGATTCTTCCAAGGCCCGAATGGCGCGCATCACGGAGTAAAACTCCAGGTCTTCTTCAACCTTTGTTTTTTTACGGATTCCTGCCGTGTCAATCAGCATGAATTCCTTGCCAAACTTATTGTACACGGAGTGAATCGTGTCTCTGGTAGTGCCGGCAATAGGGGTCACGATGTTGCGCTCTTCTCCCATGAGGGCATTAAGCAGCGAAGATTTTCCAACGTTCGGACGACCAATGATGGCAAATTTTGGCAATTCAGTATCAATTTCCTCCACCTTCTCAATGTGCTCTATGACCGCATCCAACAGATCGCCTGTGCCGCTCCCGCTAATGGCTGCCACAAAAAACGTGTTTTCAAAACCAAGCCCCCAAAACTCGTTTGCCGCCAGCAAATCCTTGTGATTATCGGCTTTATTTACCACCAAATAAACTGGTTTGGAGGAGCGGCGCAGCCATTTGGCCATGCTTTCATCAAGATCGGTGATCCCCGTTTGGGTATCCACCATAAAAAGGACCACCGCCGCTTCTTCTGTCGCGATGCGAACTTGCGAGCGAATCGCAGCTTCAAACACATCATCGGAGCCGTGGACAAAACCTCCGGTGTCTACCACCGTAAAACGTTTGCCTCCCCATTCGCAGAATCCGTATTTGCGGTCACGCGTCACGCCTGAAAAGTCATCGGTAATTGCATCGCGCCCTCCCACCAGGCGATTGTAAAGGGTAGATTTCCCGACATTCGGGCGGCCAACAATGGCTACGATATTGCTCATAGAATGGGTTGATAAGGGTTTATAAGGGTTTATTAAGGTTTATGAGGGTTGATCAAGGATTATCAACCCTCATAAACCTTAATAAACCCTTATAAACCTTAAAACTTGGGACAAAGCACTTTTTCGTTGTCGTGGTTGCCCATATAAGTAATCGAGAGTTCAAAAGCTCCCTGACGTTGATTGGCTTGTAAAGCCTTTAAGTTAAGGTCGTAGCTAAGGCCAAATAGCATGGATTTGATTTCCAGGCCAAAAAGGGCCACCACTGCGTCAAAGCCAAAACCGCCGTCATTGCGGACCGGGCGTGCCCAGGTTCCAAAATGAAGGGCAGAGGCGCCGTACTGACCCATTGCAAAGCGGAAATTGGTTCCGGCATTGATTTCCATATGTGGCCCTTGCATAGCTGCCAGTAAACGCGGCTGCATTGAAGTGCGGTTGCTGCGATCAAAAGGAATGCTGGCAGATAATTGGACGTTCATTTTTGGGTACAACTTGCCACCTTCTGCGATGCTTGTACTCGTGGGGTCTTCGTAGAAGGAGATTTTTGGCTTAAGCACATGGTGTAGCGAGGCTCCGGCAAAAAAACGGCCTTCTCCTGCGAATTGAGAGGTGTAGTTTATTCCAACGTTCAGATCCGGGAAGGCAAAGTTATTGGCTGGCAACAACTCGCTGCTTGTACCGGTATAGCCCGTAGTACCGTTGAATTCATCGTGGAAATTTAGAGAGCCATAGTTCACGTTCCGTTGCGTAAGCCCGCCTTGTAGTCCAATGGACAAAAACTGGTCTTTGTTGAGGCCCAAGGCCTTATGGTAGGCTAATGAAACCGCAATCTGCGTGGTGCTAAAATCAACTACACTTACTTTGTCATTAAAAAACATGATTCCAAGGCCAATTGCATCCTCGGTATTTTTTTTACGATTGGCTTCAAAACGCAAGTCAGCTGCCATCGAAAAAGTCTTGATGGGATTGTCCAATACTTTGCGCCATTGGTCGCGATAGATCGCACCTACACGGTAACTGCCCTCCATTGCGCCGGATAACGCTGGGTTGAGCGTGAGCGGAGAAGCATAGAACTGGGTGAAATGTTTGTCTTGTGCTTGCGCCTTTGGGAGAAGGAACAGAAAAGCCGCCATTGCAATTATTCTAGCTGGCGAAAGGAGTAAAGCAAATAGTTTCTGCATACGACTTGGGAATAGTTTGCGCAAAGGTAGCAAGTTAGCGGCTTTCCATTTGGGCAATGTCGTTGATTTGAAGAAAAGGGAACACAGATGACCCGGATTAGGCATGGATTTAGCACCTTGAAAGACTAAAATCTGTGACGGGCGACCATGTGTGTCGCTCTTAAGGAACCTGCCATTGGCGAGAGGGCCCGCGCCCCGCGCGGGCCCGCCCCCCCGGCCCGCCGGGCCCCCCCGCCCACCCCCGGGCGCGGCCCCAAGCACAAACCCCCGGCCAACCGGGGGGGCCCCCGGGCGGGGGCCGCCCGCCCCAAGGCGCGTCCCCCCGCCCCCCCCATCATGTACAAGGAAAAAAGACGGAAGTGGCTATGGATGCACACCAATGGCTATTAATGCTTTTCTTACGTTCAACAGCCCTGGCCGATTCATTTTCAACAAATCCAAGGTAGCACGGCCTTCGGGTGTCAAGCCAGATAAAGAAGTAAAGTCATCGCTCCAAGCGAAATGCAACGACCATTCTGCTTTGCGGGGATTGAAAAGCGGGACTTCCTTTCCAGATTCAGGGTCAGGCCATTCGATGTATATCCATTTGAAGGAATTGCATCCGTCGCAAGCAAATGCCGGGTTTTCAAGCTCATCGCTTCCTTTTTTTGCAAAGGAATGATGTGCTCAATATGAAAGGCGTCGTGAGAAAAATCGAAAGGGAACTTGCAGTATTCGCAACATCCAGCGGCCCGTTGTTTGATAAAGGCTCGTTCAAATTGGGAAAGTTTACGCCGACGCATCTTGCTCTTTACCCGCTTTAAATTCCGCTACCAATTGCTGGACGGGAATGCCCCGAAGTTTTGCCAGTTCTCCCAGGAGCATGATTCGTTCTGCGCTTTTTTCCTCCAACAAATGGTTGAGCAGGAGCAATTCCTCACGCTCCTTGGGCATAAGGGTTTCCAATTGCAATTTGGCGTATAATTGTTTTTGTCTCCGCCTGATTGCTGGGGGAATTACGGCTTTGATATTCCTTAATAGTTCAACCTCTCTGTCGCTGGGTGTTTTGGCAGTTCGCTTGGACAGTAAGCGGGTTACCTCCCCAGCTACCGTTGCCAGCGCTGATTGTCTAATTGTCGGATTCCTTTGATAATCTCATCAACCCCGACCTGAACACCATTTTTTATTTCTATGGTTTGCATAAACTCATTTCGATTTAGTTGAATCTCAACGAAAAGAATGATTGCAAAAGTAAAACAATTCAACCCAACCTCAAGCTGGAAATATGATTCATGTTTAGTGCACCCAATACTCACTTCTGGAATTTCAAAATTCGCATACCTTTCGGCTTGCCCGCCGTAGCCTTCGCGAAGGCGGGCCGTTGCACAACCACTAACCTTTCTCCACCTTAGCCCGCCTAGCTGTTGAAACAAAAAGGGCGAGTAACCTTACTAACATGTATGGCAAACAATGACTTCAAACCCTACATCTCCTCTGAAAACGTATCGGTCAAAGAATTTACCCTGAGAGCCATTGTCATCGGCTCCTTGTTCGGGGTGCTCTTTGGTGCAGCCACGGTTTACCTTGCATTGAAAGCAGGTTTGACGGTCTCGGCCTCCATTCCCATTGCCGTGATCGCCATTTCGTTGGGGCGCAAATTTCTGGGCACCACTATTCTGGAAAATAACATCATCCAGACCACAGGATCAGCGGGTGAATCGGTGGCTGCGGGCGTGGTTTTCACGCTTCCTGCCTTTCTTTTTCTTTCTGATGGCATCGGCAAAGGGTATTTTAACTATTGGACGATCACGATGCTTGCCATCTTTGGCGGCATTTTGGGCGTGCTTATGATGATTCCATTGCGACGCTCACTCATTGTAAAAGAACATGAGACCCTGCCCTACCCTGAAGGTACTGCATGTGCGCATGTACTTATGGCGGGTGACAAGGGCGGCGATTTTGCCAAAATGGCCTATCAGGGCCTTGGCTTTGCAGTCGGTTATGCTATGCTCCAAAAAATCTTCCATGTCATTGCAGAAACGCCTACCTGGACAACCAATCTGGCCAACAAATACCTTCCCGCAGCAAGATTGAGTGGTGAAATCACGCCTGAATATCTGGGGGTCGGGTATATTATTGGCCCACGTATTGCCGGGGTTTTGGTGGCTGGTGGCGTATTGGCATGGTTTGGTTTGATACCGTTGCTCGCTACCCTCGTGCCGCCCGATGTGATTGCGGCACAGCTGGACAAACTTGATCTGATGAACCCATTGGAAGCCAGCGCACGATACGGATGGGATCCCACTTCACATACCTTCACAAATATGTCGGAGGCGCTTTATCGTGCTTATATCCGTCAGATTGGTGCAGGTGCGGTGGCCGGGGCTGGTTTTATCACCCTCATTAAAACCATGCCTACTATTATCTCCTCGTTCCGGGATAGTATGGGTGAAATGCGCAACCGCGATAAAACAGTTGCCGTAGACCGTACATCCAACGATCTTTCTATTAAAGTAGTCGGCATCGGAAGCCTTGCGCTCATCTTACTGATGGCTGTGTTGCCCAGTATTCCTGGCGACAACATCCTGAGCAAATTGCTTATCGGAGTATTGGTCATCGTGTTCGGGTTTTTCTTTGTCACTGTTGCCAGCCGAATTGTGGGCATAATAGGCAGCAGCAGTAACAGCCCAATTTCGGGTATGACCATCGCAACCATTATGGGCACAGCGCTCGTGTTTATCGGTGTAGGCTGGACGGGCAAAGTTTTTGAACCCATGGCGCTCGTAGTGGGCAGCATGGTTTGTATCGCTGCCGCCAATGCCGGGGCAACCTCTCAGGATTTGAAAACGGGCTTTCTCATTGGAGCAACGCCTCGTTATCAGCAGATTGCATTGTTTATTGGGGTGATAGTTTCCTCGCTTGTCATCGGCGCTACCGTGCTTTTTCTTGACACGCCCACGGCAGAACTACGAGCTCAGGGCATCGAACATGCCATTGGAGAAAAATTCAATGCACCTCAGGCGACCCTTATGGCGACGCTCATCAAGGGATTGCTTTCATTCAATTTGGATTGGCAATTCGTGCTGGTCGGCCTATTTGTGGCGATCACGATGGAACTCTGCGGCGTGAAATCGCTCTCTTTCGCCGTAGGCCTTTATCTGCCGCTCAGCACCACGCTCCCGATATGGATTGGTGGCGCGCTGAAAGGTTTGACTGACTGGTGGGGAAAACGCAAAGGCGAAACCGCCGAAGATGCTGAACTTGGCAAGGGAAGCCTTTTTGCTACAGGATTGGTGGCAGGCGGTGCGCTGGCTGGTGTAATCGTGGCCCTTTGGCAAGCCAAGGAAGCCTCTTATCCAACGGGCCAGGGTTGGCTGGCGGCGGCAAATCTTGAACATAAATTGGGCGGACATACGGACGCTGCTGGTGTATTCCATGCTGGCTTAATGAGCCATAGTGCCTACCAAATTCTTGGAGTGCTCTGCTTTAGCCTGCTGGCCTTCTTTCTCGTTCGAGCAGCCAGGAAGAAATAGTTGAAAGTTAAAGTGGCAAGTTTCATGTCACTTTATCAAAATCAAAACCCCTCCAGTTGCAAATTGCAGCTGGAGGGGTTTGTTTTTGGACCATGCCTTTAGGCACAATTCAAATCCACGCGGAAATATCCGTCGCATTCCACCACGGCATAATTGCCCGGAAGGAGTTGATTTCCTGTAATGTTCAGGCCTTTGGAAATAATCGAAGGAAGCGGACAGGCTTCTTTCATGACCAATACGCCTTTACGGAAATGTTGGCGATAGAGTTGAATGCAAAGGAACTCCCGGAAAAAAAAGAGGGAGACTTTGCCGTTTGGCCCAACTGCAATCTGCCCAAAAGTGCGTTGGCACGCTCTTTTTTGAGTACTTGACAAGAAAGAGTTGGCACCAGTGATTTTGCAAATACCCGTTCCAAGACAATTCATGTTCGGCGAGCCGAATACGATGTCACAGTGTATTGCTTTAGGAATGGAGGCGATTTTGTTTGAAAAAAGAATCGGAGTAATCGGTTCGGCTGGTTGCCCATGAAGGCTTGGACGCACAGCCCTTGAGATGTGGGACATGGCAGTTTTAAGTAAAAGTGTAATCGATTCAGATTAAAAAAAATGGCTGCCTGGCAATAATGAAACTGAATGAAGGTGTGTGCGGCAGCCGTTAAACTGCTTTCAATAACCGTTCCAAAGTGATTCCCCTCCGCTTCCTAAATATTGGTTTTGCAATGTACATTACAAATTGACACCTAAAACTATACCGGTATGGTAGTATTTTTTTCCAAAAAAGCCAAATGCCACATCTACGCGAAGTGGCCGAATGGCCTTTATGCCAATGTTTTCAAATCCCCAATTCACCTCCCAGTAGGGCAATTTACCTGTAAAAGCGGGGTCGCGGGAGTCTTGTTCGGCATAGTAGAAATTGAAGCCAAAAACCTCCTTCCAGTTTAATTTGCGCACCAACGGGATTTTATCCAGCAGCCAGCCTTCGAGGTGGTGTTGGGCATGGATTTCCGCGTAAGGTTTGTCGGTGGAGTAGGCGTAAAAAGGTAACAGGAAGAAACTGCGCAAATAACTTACAGGAGTACCGAAAATCCGCTGGTTACCCGAGGCGTGGTGTAAATCCATGAATGACAGGTTTTTCTGGCGAAGAAATAACCCTCCTCCAACATTCCAATCAGTGTGTCCAGCCAAGCCCCAGGAGACTTCACTTTGCCTGATTTGCAGCCTCAAGAGATCATAATCCACCCAACCACTATTGCCCAAGGGCAAGGCTTTTTTATAATTCAACACCAATTCTGGCCATCCGGAACTGCTGTACGAACGGAATTTCGGATAACTGCTGTATTGTTGCTTTGGCCTGAAAACCAATTGAGCCTCCACGTAAAAGATATCAGGTGAGGGGAAGACAGCGGGCTCGCCAACTGTCACCTCCGGCGCGGGATCATTGGAAGTGTATTCCCGTTCGAGTTTTTTACTGTAACTGAAATTGCTGTGGTTCACTAGCGGTTTTCGCCGTGCCCATTCGGCGGTTAAACGGATATTAAAACCAGTTGTCAGCACCTGGCTCCAATCAGCGCGGGCAAAAGTTTTGTCGTAAATTTTAAGGAAATTGCGTTTTTCAACAAGTGAGTACCAGGTATTCACCAAGGGGCCAATTGGGTTAAGGTGGTTGAATTGTGCTGTAGTTGTGCCGCCATCAATCGTAAGGGTACGATATCGAATGCTTTCAAAACGGCGCTGTAAACGCCCACTGGCCCGGAATTTTTTTTCTGAAAAACCGTAATTCAGGTCGCCCACTGCCGACCAGCGTTTGGTGCCACGGCTGTCTTCCTCCTTTTTCCATTCAGGGCGAACGTTCAGAAGCCAGCCTTGAACAGTGTTGAACTGAACCCCACGGAATATGGCAGGGTACGAAACCGAGGTGCGTTTGTAGGAGTTTTCCCAGGTATACCCAAAGAGCAAATTGTTGAATTTGAAGCGATTACCTTTCCTGTCAATACTATCCATGTAAGCCTTTGACTTCCAAATTTTCTGAAGGCTGTCCTTTTTTACATAGTCTTTTCCTTCCTCTTCGGTGAGCGGCACAGGGCGTATTTCCTTCCAATAGTCAGCCGTCTGCTCATTTGCTGTTTCCTCTATTTTAAAAATTTCTTTGCTGAAAAGGCCCTCCTCGAATGTTGGATTGAGGTCGTAATTGGAGAAAATACTGTTGAAAAACCCTGCGATTTTAAAACCGAAGATGGCAAACTTAAAACTCGTCACTTGTGTCAGTAATCCCCATGTGTCGTTTGCGCCAAGCGGCACGAAATACTGGTTGATGCGCATCGTGTCGAGCACGGGCTGTTTAATGGAAGGTCCCGTGAGCAAAAGGTCGGCGCCAGCTAAAAGCCAGAGTTCGTCTACCACGTACAAAAAACCCGAAAATGTTGGATCGGCAGGGCGCTTGGGAATCACTTTGATCTTCTCCACCGTAAAGCCGAGTTCGTTTTTAAACCGGCCTGCGTGTTTGAAACTGTAATAATTGAAAGCGTTGTCGGCAAGCGGGGAAAGAATTTCGCGTTCGATCTCCAGGCGCTCATCATATAGGTTAAACTCTGTTAAGGTGGCTCGGTTGAGGCTAAACCCGTTCTCGCTGCCACTCACTTTGCTCGACACCATCACCTCTTTCTTTCGACCAGGCGGGTCCTGTGACCAAACTTTTGATACGGATTCAGAAAGGTATACCACACCAGCCCCTGTGGAATCAAGTGTGCCGCCCATGTTTCCTACTTCCTGGCCCAGTATTTTCTTGGGCGTTTCCACAAGTTTGTAAAAGCCCTTGATGTACACATCGCAAGCATAGTTCGACACTTTCTTTTTGTAGTACCTTCGCTTGGCGATGACTTCGCGCATGATTTGAACCGCCGGGTCAATGGACGAAACAATGGCCTCTTGCAGTTCCAAATTAGCGGATTCGAGCCGAACATCCAGACGAATGGCCTTGTCTCCCACGGTTATGTTTTCGATACGTTGCTTATAGCCAATGTATTGAAAAACAATCTCTTGTGCCCCTTTTCCGACCGAAAGGCGATAATCGCCTTCAACATTGGAGACAGTGCCATTGCTGGTATTTCGGACATAAATAGTGGCGTAGGGCAGCGGTTCCCCGTTTTCGTCGGTCACTTTACCAGTGATTTGTGTAAAAGCGAGGGATGGGGAAACAAGAAAAATGAAGGCTATGATGTGTTTCATGAATAGCTGAGTATGTTTTTCAGAATAGATTTCTGGATTGAGAGCATGTCGAGGATTTTCTGCTGGAGGCAAAAACGAGTACTTTTTTTGTCAGTTTTTGCATTTTTGAAGAAGCATAGCGATTCCTCTGTGACTGAAAAAAAGTGAAAAATGGCGAAAAAAGAACCGTTTTTAACCCAGTGAGAAAATCCTAAACATGCTCTGAGCGGCCGCAAGATATTTTGACTTTCAAGAAATGGATTTACTCGAAGGCTTTTTTAAATTTATTAAAACACAACGTTTGCCTCTGGGTGACGGCAGACCCACATTGTTGACTGTCAGCGCTGGATTGGACTCCGTAGTGTTGGCGCATTTGTTCAACGATGCAAAATTACCCTTTGCCATCGCCCATTGCAATTTCCAATTGCGCGGGGAAGAATCCGAAAGGGACGAAATTTTTGTACAAAAAATTGCCCAGGATTTCGGAGTTCAATTTTTTGTAAAACGTTTTGAAACAAAGGATTACGCTGAAAAAAACGGCTTGTCCACCCAAATGGCTGCGCGCGATTTGCGCTATGAATGGTTTGCAGAAATAGCATCGGAAAATGGATTCCACAGTATTTCTACAGCACATCATTTGAATGATTCTGTGGAAACGGCGCTGCTCAATTTTGTTCGGGGGACTAGTTTGCCCGGCCTTTCCGGGATCGCGGTTCAAAAAGAACTTAACACTAGAGACTCCCATACCCTTGTTCAACTGTTGCGTCCGCTGCTTTTTGCAACCAGAGATGAAATACTGGATTTTGCAAAAGCCCGTCAAATTGTTTGGCGTGAAGACAGCAGCAATGCTTCCGATGACTATGCCCGGAATTTCGTGCGACACCATATCGTGCCACAATTAGAAACACTCAACCCAAATTTTCTCCAGACTGCCGCGCGGAACATGAGGAGGATTCGTTCTGCGGATGAGAATCTGGTTTTTTTGCTGAATCAATGGCTGGATCTTAATGGCCAAACCTCAGGACAAACGAGTAATTCCGTCGTTCTAAGCCTTGAAAAAGCAAAACTTTCCCAACTGCCATCGCCACGGCAAGCCATCCGACAGCTGCTCAAGCCATTTGGATTTACTGCCGAACAAACGAGGCAATTGGCAGAAAACCCGGATCATGTTGGCCTTGAACTCCACACAGAAAAAGGGTATAAAGTGCTGGTGGACAGGAATAAAATCCTGGTCTCCGCAACCACTATTCCACCAATCACCCCTCCTAGCCAAGGCTTGGCGGGAAAAATCAACCAATCACCATCCAACCAATCACCATCCACGAAGATGATTTGATGGTCAGACTTCCTGACGGTTCGCAGATTTTTCTAGTCCCGACCACCAGTCACCAATCCACCGATCACCAGTCACCAATCCACCAATCAATCACAGTGGATGCTGAAAAATTGAAGTTTCCGTTACAATTGCGACATTGGCAGCCCGGCGATTCGTTCCAGCCTTTTGGCATGGAGGGCAAAAGCCAAAAATTGCAGGATTATTTCACGAATCAAAAACTATCACGCTTGGAGAAAGAGGACGTTTGGCTCTTGGTTAACGGAGATGGATTGGTGGTGTGGGTAGTTGGGTGGCGATTGGATGAGCGGTTCAAAATACAAACATCTACAAACAAAGTATTGAAAATCAACTGGATAAAATGATCTCATTCGACTACTCCCCCGCCCAAAAATTCGTCTCCAACGAAGAAGTTTCGGCAATTGAACCCTTCGTGACCACCGCCGCCAAACTGTTGGAAAGCCGCACCGGCCCTGGACATGATTTTCTCGGCTGGCTTGATTTACCTGTCAAATACGACCGCGCTGAATTCAGGCGTATCAAAGCAGCCGCCAAACGAATCCGAAAACAAAGCGAAGTGTTGGTCGTCGTCGGTATCGGCGGCTCTTATCTGGGCGCCAAAGCCGGTCTGGAGTTTTGCCAGCCTACGCCCGCAGTTCCTATTCGATCAGGGAGGAAAAAGCACTTTGATATTGTATTTGCCGGGACCAATCTAAGCGATGATTATCACAATCAAGTGCTGGAAGCCATTGGAGATCGCGATTTTTCGATCAATGTAATTTCCAAATCCGGCACGACTACCGAGCCTGCCATAGCATTCCGCATTTTTAAGCAAAAGCTGGAGGAGAAATATGGAAAAGCAGGCGCAGGTCAGCGCATTTATGCCACTACTGATAAAGCACGCGGGGCCTTAAAAACCCTTGCTGACCGGGAAGGATATGAAACTTTTGTGGTGCCTGATGATGTGGGCGGTCGCTTTTCCGTGCTGACTGCCGTTGGGTTGTTGCCACTGGCAGCTGCCGGAATTGATGTGGATGCGTTGCTTCGCGGCGCAGCAGATGCCCGTCTGGCGTACAAAAAACCATTCGCTGAAAACGCCTGCTATCAGTATGCTGCATTGCGCAACATATTGAGAAACAAGGGAAAAGAGATTGAAATCCTGGCCAATTACGAGCCGCGCTGCCATTACATCGCCGAATGGTGGAAACAATTGTACGGAGAGAGCGAAGGGAAAGATGGCAAGGGAATTTTCCCCGCTTCAGTAGGATTCACAGCAGATCTGCACTCTATGGGACAGTATATTCAGGACGGACGGCGAACGATCTTTGAAACCGTGTTGGAAATAGAACGTCCCCAAACAGAATTGCTCGTCCCCAAAACCGAAGATGACCTTGATGGCTTGAATTACCTGGCAGGCAAATCGCTCGATTTTGTCAATAAAAAAGCCGCCGAAGGCACGCGTATGGCGCACATTGACGGCGGCGTTCCAAACCTTACCATTCGCATCCCCGAAGCATCGCCCTATTATCTGGGGCAACTGTTCTTTTCTTTGAAAAAGCCTGTGCTTTGAGTGGCTATTTGCTGGCAGTCAATCCTTTTGACCAGCCAGGGGTGGAGGCTTACAAAAAGAATATGTTTAGGCTACTTGGGAAATAGAGCCTGTCAGGCATCAACCCTCTGAATACTAAAACCGTGAATCGCATCACCAATTTTTACATAAATGAAGCATATTGCAAAAATCTTTCTTGTCTCAACCATGCTACTGTGTTCGTTTTCCCAAACGGCTTTGTTGGCACAATGGTCTCTCGTCAACAGTCCATTTCCAGGCTGGATACACGATATCAAAGCATTCGCTGGTGGATATGTTTGCGCAACTTATCAAGGCTTGTACCGCTCTATGGATAATGCTCAAACTTGGCAATATTTTGTGCCTCAAGGACTCGTTCAGGATGGTGTAAGGGAAATAGAAGTTGAAGGCGCCACTGTCCTCTTACAAACTCAAAATAACCGGTTGTTTTTTAGTAGTGATTCTGGATTTTCCTTTCAAGAAATCGAAACATCTTCTTTTCCAAAACCACTACAAATCTATGAAATATGCCTTGTTGACCAATACGTATATCTGGTGACACCCACAGTTTTATACAGAACATCCAACCTCGGGGCGCAATGGGAAACGGTGTCCGGTCAGGTTCGAAATTTGCGGCAAATTGATGGTAAATTGTTTGAATCCAGTATAAAAAAAATTCGTGTTTCAACCAACGAAGGTGCAAGCTGGAGCGATTTGATTGTCACTAATAAGGAGATTGAGGATTATTTTGTCAGTGGCGATACGATATTATTGATTGAAAGAAATCAACTTTACACCCGAAGGTCAATAAATGGTGGCCAAACCTGGCAACAGAATGCTTTACCTGTCTCTTACAATTCCAACTTTGACTATTTTATACGCTTCAATCAGCGAATATTTTTAGATGTGGGTAATGATATTTTAGCATCTGATAATCTGGGAGCAACTTGGTTCAATATAGGTAACAATCAAAGTTACACCACAACGCGATCCTTGTTTGCTGACAATCAAATCATTCTAAGGGGATCAGATTATGGTATATACCGTTCTTTGAATGGCATCATGCCTTTTGAATTGTCTTCCGCTGGCCTGAAAGCGGGTTTCCCAAACACTCTTCGCAGCATAAATGGCAATTTGTATGCAGCTTCTGAGAAAGGCCTTTATAAATTGTCGACAGATGAGGAGCATTGGGAAAATATGCAACTTGGCACTACGGATTCTTTGTTTCCCTATAATGATATTATATATTCAATCGGCCGGTTGGTTGTAGGACATTTATACTCTGATGACAATGGTCAAACTTGGACGTCCAATACGTCCTTGCATACATACAGGCGTTTTGACATGGCCAATGGATGGATGATGTCATATGGAGATGGACAGTGTTATTATTCTAATAGCACTGGTCAGACTTGGGAAAGTGCAGATTTATGGTTTACCGTCTACGGTGGCGGAGACTATGCAATGTCTTTCAACTGCGTTTCGGACACGGTGTGGGGAATTGGATCGGCAAAACGGGTCATGCATTCAGAAAACGGAGGCCAAGCCTGGATGCCTTTTGGGGACAGCTTGAGTTTTCACATGTATGATTATCCTTGGTTCAGTCACATAACTAAATTGGATGACAGATTAGCAATGGAAGGCTTTAGCGATTCCACCGGACATAACCTATGGGTAAGTGATGATGAAGGAATATCTTGGAAATCAATACCGCCGCCTTCAGAAAATGGCATAATTCAACATTCTATTTATCACAATGGCATTTGGATCACGGCTTGTTCGCCAGGAGGTGTGCAGATTTCTACTGATAAAGGGGATTCTTGGACGCCGTTAAATGTCGGTTTATTGGTAAACGATATAAGTTTTATCGCAATTCACAAGGGGGAACTTTGGGTAACTGGGGGAAGTGGAACTTACAAACGACCGCTAAATGATCTAGTATTGAGCACGAGTAACATTGAAAAACCAACAGGATTGAACATTTCGCCAAACCCCGCTATCAGCATGATTCAAGTGAAATGCGATGGTGCCAAGGGCCGACTGCAAATCTTTGACAATTCTGGAAAATCGGTTTATTCCAACCATGGTTTTAGAGACTCAACCATCATTGATGTTCAGCAATTCCCCTCTGGAATTTACAAAGTTATCCTTTCTGATGGTAGCCGCATTTTGGAGGAAAACATCGTTGTGATAAAATAAATTCGTTAGATGATCATTCAAATACCTCCACTTTGAGATCATCCACCAGCACCTTGTTGTCGCTTCCCGGATTCCAGAAAAACACCGTTGCACGGTCAAAGGATTGAGCAGGCAAGCGTGTGTCGAAAAAGATCAGCTTGGGTTCGTTCCCGTCTACATGGCGTTGTAACCGAATCATACGCTCTTTTACAATTTTATCGCCCAGTCTGAACCGTACTATAAACTGTGTCATCTTCCAGGTTTCCCATTCTTTCGGTTCGGAACGAAAAGTGCAAGCCGCGCGAATCCAGCCTTTTTCGCCCGATATTATTGGTAAATCAAATTCAGGCGAGAACACCTTTTCTTTGTTGATTATCAAGGACTTTGTACCGGAAATGGGGTTTTCTTGTGTTACGGTTGATGAGGTGTCTGCATCAAAATTTTGAACCAGCACCTCGCGCACATTCCGTCGTTCCTCGCCTTTGAATTCCTCTCGGGTATCCAACAATTTCAACCAATCCCGCTCCTTATCGAATCGCCCCAATCCCTTGAGCATATATGCCCGCGTCATTTGTTCACTTACAAAAAAACCGCCACGATGCGCCTGATGGCTCCACCATAGGTTGAGGTAAATGCATATTCCAGCCAAGGGCACAAACAGCCATTTTCTCCACGTTTGGACCATAGCCCAAACCCAAAACGCACCCAGCCCAAATGCCCATAACGGATACGCCTGAACCATGGCGCGTTGGCCTAGACTGCCGCCATACCACCAAATATCCCATGCAGAGGTGATATAAAGCGCGAGCAGAGAAACGAAAAATACAGTGGGAAAACCTCGGGCAAACGTTTTCGCAACATGAAAATTCCGATGACTGCAAAAAGCATCAACGGTGAATACACAAGCCACCCTGCCCGGGCGCTCCAAAGCACGTCTTCAATATGTGGGGGGAACCACGTAAATGTTTGATCCTGATAACTGTATACAATCCATTCCCCTGTTGCGTATTTCCAATAGGCCAGTTGGAGGAACATCATTCCGCCAGCGAAAAAGGCGGCAAGGGAGATTTTCGAGAAGTTACTTCCCAGAAAAGCGAAACGGTGCTTTAAGGAATTCCAGAATTGACTCCCCAGAACAATGGAATAATCGCCACAATAATCTCGGTTGGTCGGGTGATGGTAGCCCAACCCACAAGCAAGCCAATCGCGGCCGCCCAGCCAAAAGTTGGACGGCGATAAAATTGTATCGTGCTGAAAATCAAAAGGGTGTAGAGGGTAAAAAGCCAGTTGTGCGTCATGGCTCCGGTAATGCCTGCGTATTCGAGGTAATTAGAGCCAAACACAAGGCAAATCAGTACAATGGCTACCACATTGTCAGAAAAATATTCCTTTAGTACTTTCCGCAAAAACCAAAGCCCAAGCAGTGCGATGAGCAAACTTCCCCAACTAATGGCTGCCTGATAGGGTCGCGAGAACCCATCGGCGGGATAGCCGAGCGGCTCAGCAAGAATATGGGCAACAGCAAACCAGGGAAGGAATTGAAGCGCTTGCCCCATTGGATATTTCATTACCCAATTGCCGGAGGAATGGTGAAAAGCCTGGCCCATTCCTGGTCCCGGCTGATACTTTTCTTCTATTGCACCCCACCATTTCAATTGTTTTAAATCCTTGTAAATCAAGGCTCCGGGCAAATAAAGGTAGTAGCCCGAAACGTCCCAGCTAATGGTAGCCTCTGTTTGGGGCTGCTTCCATTTGGGGTAATAAAAAAGGGAGGCGCTCAGTAGTAGCCCGGCGCAGATCCAAAAGGCAAGAATGGAAGAAAATTTGAAAGGCTGCATGTTGCGATAGGTGCTTTTGCTGGCAAATGTTGCAAAATGCGTTGACATCAGGCGCAAGACTTTTTCAAATCGCCCATTGCCAAGGTTTTAACCACCTAACCAGGTCTTGAATTCACTTGCCCGCTCGCGGCTGACAAAAACATCTTCAGGTGCCGCAGGTAAGAGTTCGAGTTTGAGGCGGCCGTTCAAATGAGGATGAATTTTTTGGATGGCATTGAGTCTAACGGTAAGCCCCCGGCTGATGCGGAAAAACGCGTGTGGGTCAAGCAAACTTTCGAGTTCCTCCAAAGTATTCTCCACGAAAAACTTTTTGCCCCCAACAGTATGCGCTTGCGTCAGGCCATCGGAAGAACGAAAATAAGCGATGTCGGCAGCAGCTAAAAAAGTGAGTTGTTGACCATTTTTTACCAGAAACCGGTCTTTGTAAGATTCCTTTTTCAAGAGGCGAGTTAGGGCTTCAATATCGAGTGGAGCCTGTTTAAATCTTTGGTTTTCAAACTTTTGCAGCGCCGTTTCTAAATCTTTTGGGTCAATTGGCTTGAGCAGATAATCCACTGCGCTCACCTTGAAAGCCTGTACTGCATATTGGTCAAATGCGGTGGTGAATACTACCGGAGAACTTATGTCTACTTGTTTGAAAATATCAAAACTCAATCCGTCCGCAATTTGAATGTCCATAAAAATCAGGTCTGGTGCAGGAAATGTACGCAACCAGCGTACGGCTCCCTCCACCGAATCGAGTGTATCTACAATATTGGCATTGGGCCTAGCAGCCACCACCATTTTGCTAAGCCGACGTGCGGCTGGGATTTCATCTTCTATTAATAAGGTTTTCATGTAACACAGTAGTTCATATTTAACCACAAAAGGCACAAAAGGACACCATCACAATTAGTTTAACCACCAGGCACAAAGGACGTTTTTTTTTCTTTTGTGCCTTGGTGGTTTAAACCAATTATGTGTTCCTACTTATTGTGCCTATGTGTTTAAATATAACGATTGAGCAAATTTTCAAACAACTCCTGCTGACCGCTCCGTTGTTTCGGTTCGCCGTCGCGGAGTGCTATATTGCGTAAATCCTTGATTTTCAATTTGCCAGCCTCAAACCCCCTACCCTCTTCGGTATCAAAAGAAGCATAGCGCTCGCTGAGCATCTTACGGTATTCCGATTTTTCTAAAATCTCCTGCGCCGTCAAAAGCGCCCGTGCAAATGCGTCCATCCCGCCAATGTGCGCGTAGAAAATATCTGCCAAATCGGTCGAGTTGCGTCGGGTTTTTGCGTCGAAATTGATGCCGCCGCCCGCCAATCCACCTGCATCGAGCATAACCAACATTGCCTCCGTGAGTTCGTACACATTCACAGGGAATTGATCCGTGTCCCAGCCATTCTGGTAATCGCCCCGGTTCGCGTCTATGGAGCCAAGCATACCCGCATTGGCTGCTACCTGCAGTTCGTGCTGAAAGGTATGCAGCGCAAGCGTGGCGTGATTTACCTCGATATTAAGTTTGAAATCTTTTTCCAGGCCGTATTCCCTCAAAAAGCCAATACAAGTGGCCGCGTCAAAATCGTATTGGTGTTTCATCGGCTCCATTGGCTTAGGCTCGATGAAAAAGGTGCCCTTGAACCCCGATTTCCGGGCGTAATCTTTGGCCATATGCAGGAATCGGGCAAGATGATCCAATTCGCGTTTCATATTGGTGTTCAGCAGGCTCATATAGCCCTCCCGACCGCCCCAGAAAACATAGTTTTCCCCGCCAAGTTTGATGGTAGCGTCCAGGGCATTTTTCACCTGCGCAGCCGCCCATGCAACTACCTGAAAATCAGGGTTGGTAGCGGCCCCATTCATGTACCGCGGGTGACTGAACAAATTGGCCGTTCCCCAGAGCACCTTCAGCCCGGAAGCCTTTTGTTTTTCCAACGCATAATCCGTGATTTTTGCCAGTCGTCGTTCACTTTCCCGCAGGGTGTCGCCTTCTTGCACGAGGTCAAAATCGTGGAAACAATAGTAATCAATGCCAATTTTGGTAGCAAACTCAAAAGCCGCATCCATCTTGGCGCGGGCTTGCTGAAGGGGCTTTCCTTGCCTACCGGCAGGCAGGTTTGACTCCAGCCAGCGGAATTGTTTCGTGCCGGGACCAAAGGGGTCGCCGCCTGTACCACCAAGTGTGTGCCAATAGGCTATTGCGAACTTGAGGTGTTCACGCATGGTTTTGCCCCCGACTTTTTGACCGGGATTGTACCATCGGAAAGCCAAGGGGTTGTCGGATTTTGGGCCTTCGTGTTTGATTTGGGGGATTCCTTTGAAGTATTCGCGGTCGCCGAGGAGGATGTTCATGGTAAAAAAAATTAGGGCCAACGCCCATCCATCACCAACTCCTGACGGATGATGACGCGGTCGGGGTCGTTGAGTTGGAAGATTTTAATGGTGGCTTCTGCAATAGCCGTTTTGGGATAAAGAGCGCCTTCAAATGCCTCAAAATGGTCCTGCCAAAGATCGGTGCGGGGGTTGAAAAATCGGGTGAAATGGGTATCGGAGCCAAGAAAAGTACCTAGATCTGAGCCTTTATGAAGGTTACATTCTGAGCAAGAAAAAGCCAGGTTTCCCAACTCAGTCAATCCACCATGTTTAATACTCCGGATATGGTCAATTTGAAAATAGTCGTAATAATCGTCTTGCCAAATTAGACAGTATTCGCAGCGATAATTGGCGCGTGCTAGAACTTGACGACGAATATCAGCAGATATCTTACGCGGCATTGGCTAGTAGGCGTTTCGCGCGAATTTTTGCGAGGGCAATAATGCGATTCAACATCAATATCTTTTCGAGTTCAATTTTTTCGAGTTCAGAAAGCCCTTCTTCGCGATTTTTTTCCAATAAAAAATCGACCCGTTCCTGCCGTGCAGGTGATGCTTTGAGCGCAATCACCTCTCGAGGAGCCATTTCTGCAATGACTTCGGCAAGGTCTTCATATACATCTAGTGTTGCAGTCATACTATGTTGTTATTTAACCCGACAAAGTTACACTGAAATTCTGGTTTTCACGAAGGCTTTAATCTAAATCTCGACCACAGTGAAACATGTGCGTTCAATCAAAAAATCACAAACACCACAAGCAAAGTTCCAATGAACAACACTATCAGCGCACCTAAATAAACAGCGCAGTACACCAGCCACTTTGCAATTGTCCAGCCCCATTTTTCGCGGTAAAAACGTTTCATCGCCACCAGCAACGT
>JADJFA010000007.1 GCA_016708875.1 Lewinellaceae bacterium | reverse complement strand
TTACACTGGAGGCGTTGACGCTAATAGAGGCTTGCAGTGTACCATTGTCATCACCCCATGTGAAGAAGGATCTGTCATTGGTCACTGAATTTAAGTTGGTGTTATTACTTACCGGGATATTGTCGCCCAGCGAAAAAGTGATAAACTGACTAGGGTTAACACTTCGGCTTTGCTTCTGGTGTAGTTGCTGACAGATGTCCTTGCCTATACCCGCGATGTTGTATCTGTAGGCGGCGTTGACTGTAGCATCCCACATTTTGGTGGTACCGTTGGAAGCCAGGTAGTCCGTAGCAGTCGTTTGGTCCAGCGTAATACCGTATTTTAACGCCAGATAACTTTCGATTTTTTGCACGTCCGTGGCAGTCATTGCCGAGGCATCGCGATAAACAATTACTTCCGCCAACCCTGTGTTCCCGTTAGAGGCCGCACCATGGTGTGCTCCAAGGTGGTTATAGACTGTATGAGAGGTAAAAGTCCCCCCGTAGCTGCCTGGAAAATTCTGTACCTTACCATTGGTTCGGATAGACATATTGGTTTGTGTCCGTACACCTGCGATGATATTTGGTACGTTGTATTGGCCACCTTGCGTGGTGAAAGTATTGGTCACCCGGTAACCATACGGCGCATCATGGTGGGTTATGTTGTTCACATAGGGAGCAAGCCAGTAGTAGTTGTGTCCATTCGTAGTGTATTCTCCCCATGGATAGTTCTGAGCACCATTTACAGGCAAATTCGCAATAAATACCATCGAATTTACAATGCCCGGAGCATCCTTGAATATACCTTCCGGGTAGGTGTAGTGGTTGCCATTAAATCGTACAAGCGGGTTGAAGTTAGCGCCACTTGCATAAGGCGTTGGCGAACCTGCATTGGTGGTGTTTTTATCGTTACCGCTGTAATCGTTCCAATACGTTCCGGTCATTTCGTAGTCGGCTTTCCACCAGGCGCCAATGCCTGCGTTTACACAGCCGGGGCCTAACAAGGCGTCGCCGATGGTGAAAAATGCTCCGTCAGGCAGCAGGCTGCTGTTGAATGTAGCCGTACCAGTTCCGTCCAACAAGATTTCTTGGCTGGGCGCACTGGCAAAAGTGGCCGACGTATTGTGAATAAGCAGGTACCTGTTCGGGTAGCCCGTCGCTTTGAACGTTACATTTTGATCGGCCCAGTTGGTTTTGTCCACTTTCCAGACCCGGGTCATGCGGGTAGTCACATTGGTAGCAGTGACCGCAGCTGTTGTAAAGCGGCTGGTGTTATCGTCTGCCCAAACCAGGAAGCTTTTGTCGTTTGTGACCGATTTTGGATTGTTGTTATTGCTGTTCGCAATGCTGTCGCCCAAAGCGAGGGTGATGAACTGTTTTGGGTTCACACTTTTGCTTTGCTTCTGATGGAGTTGCTGGCAGTTGTCCCGCCCGATGCCGGCAATGTTGTACTTGAAACCACCATTTGCTGTATGGTCCCACATTTTAGTGGTGCCGTCACCTGCTAAATAGCTGGTGGCCGTTGTTTGGTCAAGTGTGATACCGTATTTGAGTGCAAGATAACTTTCGATCTTTTGCACCTCCGTTGCTGTCATTCCTGAGGCGTCGCGATAGACGATCACCTCTGCCACACCAGACCCACCTGAGGTAGCCAGGCCATGGGACGCACCAATAAAGTTGAGGTCTGTATGAGAGGTAAATGTGCCACCGTAGCTGCCAGGCTGATTGAACACTTTACCATTGGTGCGAATAGACATATTCGTTTGTGTTCGCTCACCTGCAATGATATTCGGTACGTCTAGTTGAGCACCTTGAGCGGTAAATCCAACGGCTACACGGTGTCCGTAAGGAGCATCGTGGTAGATATTGCCGTTGACGTGCGGGGCGTGAAGGTGATAATTATGTCCATTGGTGGTGTATTCTCCCCAAGGCTCTGTGTATTGCCCGGCGAGTGGTACTACTACCGTAAATACTTTTGAATTAACAATACCTGGAGCATCCTTAAATACACCCTCGTCATACCGGTAGTGGTTGCTAAAGAATTTTACATACGGGTTGAAGTTTGCGCCAGTCGCTTGCGGGCTGGGTGAGCCTTGATTGCGTGCATGTTTATCGTTGCCGCTGTAATCGTTCCAGAAAGTTACCCCCATTTCAAAATCAGATTTCCACCAGGCGCCCACGCCAGCATTCACGCAACCGGGGCCTTTCAATGCATCACCGATAGTGAAATAAGCGCCATCGGGTAGCAGGCTGCTGTTGAAAGTGGCTGTGCCTGTACCATCCAGCAAAATTTCCTGAGTAGGTGCGCTCGCAAAACTTGCTGAAGTATTGTGTATGAGCAGGTAACGATTGGGATAACCTGCTGCTTTGAAGGTAATATTTTGGTCTGCCCAGTTGGTTTTGTCCACACGCCAGACGCGGCCCATACGGCCGGTCACGTTGGAGGAACCGGTGATGGCGACCGAGTTAAAGCGGTTGCCGTTGTCATCGCCCCAAACGAGGAAGGACTTATTGTTGGTAATATTTTTGGGATTATTGGCATTGCTGGCGGCGATACTGTCGCCCATGGCAAACGTGATAAACTGGCTCGGATTCACACTTTTGCTCTGTTTTTGGTGTAGAATCTGTGCGTCATCGCGACCCAGGCCGGCAACGTTGAAGCGATGCGCGACGTTGCCGTTGGCGTCCCACATCTCGCTCCCGTCGCTTGCCAAATAGTCGCGCGGCGTGGTTTGGTCGAGGGTTATGCCGTATTTCAGCGCCAGGTAACTCTCAATTTGCTGCACCTGCTGGACCGTCATGGTCGAAGCGTCGCGGTATACGATCATCTCCGCCAGGCCGGAGCCTCCCGAGGAAGCCAGCCCATGTACCGCGCCAACGTAGTTTAAATCGGTGTGTGAGGTAAATGTGCCAGTGTAGCTGCCCGGAAAGTTCTGCACCTTGCCGTTGGTGCGGATAGACATATTCGTCTGACTGCGCTCGCCAGCCATGATGTTCGGTACGCCGTATTGACCACCCTGAGCGGTGAACACATTCGTGACGCGGTAACCGTAGGGTGCGTAGTGGTAAACTGTGCCGTTAGCATGCGGCGCGTGCATTTGGTAGTTGTGTCCATTGGTTGTGTATTCGCCCCAAGGCTGGCTGTACTGACCGCTGATGGGTACTACCACAGAGAAAATCTTGGAGTTGACTATACCGGGCGAGTTTTTGAATACGCCTTCCGTATATTTATAATGATTGCTGGAGAATTTCACCAAGGGGTTGAAGTTAGCGCCCGTGGAATTGAAGGCCGGGGCGCCCACTGCTGTGGCGGTGTGATCGTTGCCGCTGAAATCTTTCCACTCAGCCGTGCTGCAAAACTGGTCCGACCGCCACCATGCGCCGATGCCAGTACTGACCCCGCCAGGGCCCTGGAATACGCCACCCAGGGTAAAATAGGCGCCATCAGGCAACAAGCTGCTGCTGAATGTAGCCGTACCAGTGCCGTCCAGAAGAATTTCCTGGCTTGGCGCGGAGGCAAATGAAGCCGAGGTATTGTGTATGAGCAGGTAACGGTTAGCATAACCTGCGGCCTGGAAGGTAATGGTTTGATCTGTCCAGTTGGTTTTATCTACCCGCCAAACACGCGACATCCGGTCCGTTACATTGGAGCTGCTGACAGACACCATGGTCGTGATACCGGCATTATTATCACCCCAGGTCAGGTAGGAATTATTGGTGGTTATGCCAGTCAAATTAGCCTGGTTGCTTGTTGCAAGGCTGTTGCCTGTAGCCATCGCAATAAACTGGCCGGGGTTCACACTTTTGCTTTGTTTTTGGTGTAATACCTGACAATCATCCCTGCCTAGCCCCGCGATATTGTAGCGGAATGCAGCATTGTCGGTTGCATCCCACATCTTGGTGCCGTCACTGGCGAGGTAATGCGTAGCGCTTGTCTGATCGAGTGTAATACCATATTTCAGCGCCAGATAGCTTTCAATTTTTTGTACGTCTGTGGTGGTTAGGGCCGAGGCGTCACGGTAAACAATCACCTCTGCAACACCAGATCCTCCAGTTGTGGCCAGACCATGCACAGCGCCAACATAGTTTAAGGTGGTATGTGAAGTAAATGTCCCGGTATAGTTGCCCGCTTGGTTTATCACTTTACCGTTGGTGCGAATGGACATATTGGTTGGGGTTCTTTCCCCTGCAATAATGTTTGGCACCCCGTATTTACCGCCTTGAGTGGTAAAATTCGTGTAAAAGCGATGGCCGTAAGGAGCATCGTGATAAATGTGATCGTTGGCATACGGCGCATGTATATGGTAACTGTGTCCATTGGTGGTATATTCCCCCCATGGCTCTGTGTATTGACCAGCAACTGGCACTACCACAGAAAACACCTTTGAATTAACGATACCAGGCGAATTTTTGAAAATCCCCTCATCGTATTTGTAGTGATTGCTGGTGAATTTTACAAATGGATTGTAGTTCGCACCAGTTGCCTGCACAGAGGGAGTTCCTGCGTTGACTGCATTATGGCCTGCACCACTGTAATCTCCCAAGACGTGCTATAACACTCCTGGTCGGCACGCCACCAGCCGCCAATGCCCGCGCTGAGGCAGGCTGGGCCTTTAACGATGTTACCAATGGAGAAAAAAGCCCCATCAGGCAGCAGGCTGCTGTTAAAAGTAGCCTGACCATTGGCATCCAACAGAATTTCCTGGCTGGGCGCAGTGGCAAAAGTGGCCGAAGTGTTGTGGATAATCAGGTAACGGTTGGCATAACCAGCCGCTTTTACGGTGATGTTTTGATCTGTCCAGTTGGTTTTGTCCACTTTCCAGACCCGTGTCATCCGGTCACTCACATTTGTACCAGCTACGGCTACAGTGGTGGTTTGGCTGGTATTGTTGTCGGCCCAGCTGAGGTAGGAATTGTCTGCAGTGATTGCAGTGGAATTGGAGGCATTGTCCGCCTTAATACTGCTCCCGGTTGCAAAAGTGATGAATTGGTTGGGGTTTATGCTTTTGCTTTGTTTTTGATGCAGGGATTGGCAATCGTCGCGGCCAAGGCCAGCGATGTTGTATTTGAACGCGCCATTGGCTGTTGCGTCCCACATTTTGCTTCCGTCACCTGCCAAATAATCTTTTGGCGTGGTTTGGTCCAGCGTAATCCCATATTTTAGGGCAAGGTAAGCTTTCATTTTTTGTACTTGCGTGGCCGTCATAGAGGATGCGTCTCGGTAGACGATCACTTCAGCAAGCCCGGCTCCGCCGGTAGTTGGAGAGCCATTGTGCGCACCCAAAAAGTTGAGGTTTGTATGAGACGTAAAGGTGCCGCCATAACTGCCCGGGAAATTCTGGACTTTACCATTGGTCCGGATGGACATATTGTTTTGCGTCCTTTCGCCTGCAATGATATTAGGCACGCCATACTGACCGCCATTGGAGGTAAAAATATTGTACACCCGGTGACCATAGGGTGCATCGTGATAAGTATAATTGTTATAATGAGGAGCCAGGAGGAAGTAGTTGTGGCCATTGGTCGTGTATTCTCCCCAAGGGTGGTTGTTTTGGCCTTGGATGGGAATGGTGACTGCAAATACTTTTGAGTTTACGATACCAGGGCTGTTTTTGAAAATGCCAACGGTGTATTTATAGTAGTCGCTGGTGAGCTTAACCATCGGGTTAAAGTTTGCACCTGTGGTGGCGAACACAGGACTATTCACCGCTGTGGTATGGTAACCATTGCCGCTGAAATCATTCCAGGCTGTTGTCGAACAACCATTGTCCGATCTCCACCAGGCGCCTATCCCTGTCGTCACACAACCAGGACCTTGCACCATTTGGAGCGCTGCGGTCCACAATGAAAAGTGACGAATGCCGCCCAGGTGGATGGTATTCGTCTGTGGATCTGTCACACTATTAATATGAGATTGCCAGGTGACCCCATTGTCGTTTGAAGAGTAGAGCACCAGCTTGGTTTCGTCCAAGCCGTTGAGCTCAGCATCTGTATAAGTGAAAAGCATTTCTGCGTCCAAATCCTCATCGTGTTCGGGGTGAATCCCTACAACTTTTCGAATAGACGATCGCTTGTCTATGGTTACGGCTCGATGTGAAACCGTAACGGCTGTGCGACCCAAATCCTTCTTGGCGCTAATGCTCACGCCAGCCTCGTCAATCCATTGTTGGTGAGGCGCATTGAATGTGTATTCCAGATGCTTTTCAGCTGACAAAGTCAATTTGATTTCCTCCCCAATTGCCAATCTGACCTGGCGAAACTGGTCGGGCGATATCATCGTCCAAAAAAGCAGTGAAAAAAGGCTTAGGCCAGTAATGACCACTAGCGTAAGTTGGACACGTGAAATGCCCGCCAGATTTTTCTGGTTGGTAGAAAACCCATTCGCTTTGGGATGAGTTTTGTTCCCCGACTGAAGTTTGATCGAGGCGAAGAGATTGGAAAGGAATCCGTAAAAATGCTTCATAGGAGATCGTTATTCAACAATTAAAAGAAGTAAGGATGAATCGAGTTGGTTTGTCCCTGATTTACAGGGACATAAAAAAGCCCTTAACTGGCGCCGCGTATCGGCTACCAGTCAGGGCTACGGTAGGAAGTAAAAAGAAAAGCGTCACTGCGAGCACACAGTGCGCCTGCAGTTCTCTCGCAGTTATTTTTTATTTTTTTTCTGTATTGGGCAGCATTTAGTTTTTGGCAAAAAACGGCCCGCCTCAACTTGATAGTTGTGGATAAACTTTTCATAAGAAGGTTGATTAAAATCCCTGATTACAAGCCTGTAAACCAGCTCAGGTTATTTGAATTACAAATGTTACGGCCAGGGAATAAGAGGGTAGCACAAACCTGCTCCGGTCATCTTTGACCGGAGCAAGGTTTCATGCAGGATTACGGTAGGAAGCTGCTCTTTTTGCAGTGGAGTGGCTAGAGAAAAAGAACTTTTTCTCTATTTGCCTGTCACATCAATGACGATGATTTGATTGTCATTTGTCCTAGGATTAAAATCGTTAAAATGGAACGCGAAGTAACCTGAAGGTGGATTGAATGAAAGCGTAACTAAAAATTTCATGAGTGGTGGAAGATGTTTGATTAAAAGGATAAAATTCTCAAGTCAAATGTAGCGGTGTAGAGTCCGTAGGCATGTGGACAGTTGTCAGCGTTTTTTTCGAGGAAAAGTTGGGGCGTTTAGAAAGCAAATTCGATTGACTTGATAATAAGTTATTGATTATCAATATTTTAAAAATTCACAAAATAAGAATAGTCAGACACTTCTACGGAATATTGTCCAGAATCCATTGTAAAATCCCCCCTGTTTAACAGAGAAATTATGGCCTTTGGAAGGGGATAGGCCTCTTCAATATGAAATACGCCATCCACAAAATAGTGCTCGCAATCATCTCGTAACAGCGTACGACGGTCAAAGCATAGGCTTATAGACCCATCCAGGTTAGTGCATAGCCACGCCCGGGTACTGGGGCACTTCCAGCGCACACGAACAGGTTCAACTGGTAGAAGCCGACAAATGCCAGCCCCCTGGCAATTTTCCCTGGCGTTCCAAAAATAACCTCAACACAAACTCTAAGCAGGTGCTGAGGACGCATAGTTTTGCTTTGTCCGCGATATTGCGGGCTGTTAGAATCAAGATGTGACATAAAATTGAAATTTAATTTGATCGTCCAAAGATCATGGCAACCCACTCAAACAGGTGGAGACAGTTCAACGCGTTTTTTTCTGGACTAAACCGCTTGTCTAACCATTCGCATTGGCTGCACAGTGCTAGTTTCGGCTGGCTTAAGAATTGACAGTACGATTTCCCAGAGGGTTTCGTAGGGAATGACTTCCACCTCAAAATTTTGATTTGCTGTCTTTTGCGAGCTCTTCATAAGGTGCTCAAGCAGCGGAGCAGCATTGGTTTTGACGATTGAGGCGTTGAAGTCGCACTTAGGAATGAGTTCCAGCATTTTGAAAAAATAATGACTCCTGGCGGCGTTGTCGGGCTTTAGATAGCGGGTCCGGTACTTGGCAAGGCTCTCCTCCCGGTCAATGCATTGTCCGTATTCTTTATCGGCCAATGCCAGCAGGAACTGAATAATCAAGATCGGAATGTTCATGCCGCTTTTATCTCGATTGGAAAAATGTATTTCGTTCCAGATTTTCGCAATACGGAATCTTTTGCCATCCTTTCTTTCTTTGAGTCGTTTGCAACGCATCAAAAAGAGGAGATAAGCCTCGAAAATTTTCCAGGACTCACCAATTGCAGGGGGCAGATCGGCGAATTCAACCCGGTCTGTTGCGTACAACCAGATAGCCAGGGCGGCTTCGTATTCGCCTGCATTAAATTCGGCCAGGAAATGAAGTTCCTCCCACTTATACCAGTTGTAACTACCGGTCTGAAATAGAATTCGATGTTTTAAGGTGACTGCCCGGCAGCGATCAAACTGGCGCAAGTTGAGGTGCCCTACAAGCTGCGAGTAGTAGAATACCTGAAGGGCACTAAAACTTTTATAATTCTTTTTGTCAAAAAAATCAATAGCACTTTCACACAAGCCAACCACCTTTTGGTGATCGTTTTGGTTGTCGTAAATGGCAATTTGCAACAAACGACCAAAAAGGTGCAGTCTAAAAGAATCAAAAGTATCCAGGTGTGGCGCTATTTCCTCGAAGTACGTTGCTGCCTTTTCCGCAATTTCCCTTTTTCAGACTTGCTGTTGACGTAGTCTATCATCAGGTTGGCGTAAAGTGTCTCTGCCAAATCTTCTTTAACCCGTAATGCCTGATATCGCCGCAAAAGGGCGTCATATTCATGGTACTGTTGCTCCCTGCCATATATCAAGCCTGACTGTAGGCGAAGCATGTACAAAATCTCAATGGTCATGTCCGTAAACTCAAAGCGTCGGGTATACCGCAGGAGCTGCTCCAGCCTTTGCAAGCCGAGTTCACGGTAATTTCTGGATAGTAAAACAGTGATGGCCGCCCACTTCTTTATACATTCAAGATAGGCCTTCTGCCGGGAATTGGTTTCTGTGTCATTAAATTCAACAAGCAAGAGCGCGTCGTTGAGACGATCTTTCAATTTGCTTTTTACAGTGGATAGGCTGGAAGAGGATCCATTAAAGGAGGGGAGTTCTCGCAGTGCATCTTCGTCTGTTTTTACCTGTCCAGATTGCAGGACATTAAACAGCTGACGCATTTGTGTCTCTGGTTCCAGTAAAACATCAAGGAGACTACCTGACTTGAACTTTGTGCCTTGAAAAAATTGTACTAGGATAATTAGGTCTTCCATGAGCGCTTGTAGTTGTCAAGCATTTTCAGATTAAGCCTGGATTAAAAACAAAGTAACTATGAAGCAAATGTAAAGGCGGAGGGCGATACATGAAAATGTAGTTTTTTCCTTTTTATATCAGATAAATACTATCTGAAGATTTCCTGTGCTCCACAAAGGGCTTTGCCCAGAAAAAAAAGAGTCATCCGAATTCAGAGACCCATTGGCTCCTGATTCGATGATCCCATGTTTTTTGAAGGCAATAAAAATCAACCATTCCTCCAATCCTATTCCTTCACCAACTTCAGCACTTGGGTGCCACTTTCTCCGCGTACTTGCACAAGGTATAGTCCCGATGCCAGGTCAAGCAAATCAAGTTCCAGCAAATAATTGCCATTCGTCCGTTGATCTAAGGACTGGTTTTGCAGCACTTTATGCCCGAGATAGTTGAACACCACAACTTCAATATTTTCTGCGGTCGGCATGGTCACTTCCAGCCAGGTTTTACCCGACGTTGGGTTGGGCGCCACACTTACCTCAAAGGCAGCCTGATTTGGGCTGTAACTTGACACGATCACCTCATGCGGGGGCAGTGAAATATCATCCACCCAGGCACGGTCGGAGTTGGCACTTGCGACCCCGTCTTTTACATAAATCCAGGAAAGTTTGTGAATTCCGGCAGTGAGCGGATAACTTACTTCTGCCCAAGGCACCACACCGCTCCATCTTTCCATTTCAACATCGTCAATCAGGAAACGCAAGAAATCGTAATCCTCCTCACTGCCCACCCTGCGCGCGAACGTGATGTTGCCATCCGCCGTAAAGTTGAGCGTAAGATCCATTATGGATTGCTGGTTGTGGGTTATGACACCCGAACGCGAAGAATAAGCGCCGGTATAAGCAGAACTCGGGGTGATAAACCAGGCTTGTTGCCACCTAAATCCCAAGGGTAACTGGTGTAATCCTCCGTTTCAAAAGTCTCGAGGATTGCATTGATTGTGTAAGGCCCGAAATCGGCTTGGGCAGCATAATTTCCGGCATTCACCACGTAATTAAAATTGGCCGATACGGCCTGTGGTGCATCATTGGAAACCGTCACCTCAAACACCGCATCGGCTGTGCCTGTGAGCGGATCCAATTGTCCCAGGGAAACGGCAGGGCCGATGCTCAGCCAAGGAGAATCAGTGCTTAATTGACCGATCGCATCCGGACTTTGGCTGTTGCCCACATTGAGGTTTTTAATGGTGATCAGCGCCACTTCGCCAGATTCCAGGCGATTGTCTCCGTCGCCCCCTTGCGTGTCCTGCATCAGGAAAGCACCGAGGTCTAAGGCTGGCGCATTCAGTTTAACCGTCAGGTTGGACTCATAATTTTGACCACTATTGAACTCGATTTTCAGGGTAAACACCACGTTATGACCATCGGCCACATCGTCATTGACCGTAAATGCAAATGCTGCCAGTTTTTCTACCAAAGTGCCAGCACTGATGTCGCCAAAAATCTCCGTGTTGTCGGTAATGTTTACATTCAAATCACTGGTTTCGAGGGTGGCACTGGTAGCGTTGGCGATTTGGTCGCCAAGGTTGTTCAACGTCAGGTTAAGGGCAATGGCCTCGCCATAATCTGCTTTTTGGTTGTTGTTACCAGCGGCATCGTCCAACAACACCGCCTGATTGATTACAAAAGCACCCGCTGCCGGGCTGACCACTATGACACCTTGATAAGGGATACGATTGAAATGGGTGGCCGTTACGGTCACGTCACCAACATTGTCCAGGGACGGGAATTGCAACAAAGCAATGCCTCCTGTCACAGTGCCAACCGCCAGGGTTTGTCCTCGCAATAAAGGCTCACCATTGCTCCTCTACATCACAAGCAACTTCCAGGAACTGGTCCCAATAATAAGGCTGCTTTGGTGCGTGGTTAAAAGCGACAATGGCAAAGCAGTGCGCGGCACGGTGGTAGGGTCGCAGAAAGGGTTCCAGGTATCGGCCATATCAATGCCGCCCTGACCATAAGCTGCAATCATAAGTGCGTTGCCATAAGTTGCCATGGATCCGATGTTTGGATCCAGGGTAATGCCATCGGCATCTACCAGGTATTGGTTCATTCCGTCCTGCCCTTCCATAGGAGGCGCCCAACTTTGGAAATCGCTGGAGTAAAACCCGGCAATACCGCCCCAGGCTTCTCCTGTGGCTTGATTTCCAGCGCGTTGCATGGCCTCACCGAGACAGTCGCCGCCGCCATTGTTGGTAAAATTGCCTGCACAACAGGCTACCGCGACCACAATTGGATAGCGATGCTGGTTGCGTAGTGTTGCAACAGCACTGGTATTAAAGTTGCCGCTTGAAAGTCCTTGTTCCCATCCATGTCCGGTGTAATTGTAAATGCTAATTCCCCGGGAATTCATCACGTTTACCAATTGGGTATTCACCGGACTGTCTGGTTTATCCGCTGTTTCGTCGCCCGGGGTCGGGGAAATGGCAGACTGATTGCCATCATAGAATTCCCAGTACTTTTCAAAGCCGTCGGCCAGGTGCTTGGCTTTCCACTCGTTGCCCTGCTCGTAGTCGGCTTGGTTGTCGTCGCCAATTCCTTGGCCCTGGTCGGAGGTAGATGCCATGCCAGTGGCGCACCAGTTGTTCAAAGTATCTGCCAGAGGTGTTTTTTCATAATCCAGGTTGCGGTTCATCATGATATCGAGCTCCGCCGCATTGGCTGCATGGAAACGGCCCACAAAAACTTCCGGGTAGTGGTCCTCGCCTTCCATATAACCCAGGCAATTGTCGCAGGAGTAATTGCTGCCTGGGCGAACCATAGGGGTCAGCGCGTATTCGTCGCCGACCAACAGGAGGTACGTGATGTTATGCTCTGAGTAGTAATTCTTTACGAAATCGTACATCGAAGCTGGGGTTCCGCCTACTTCCGATGCCGGGACTATAGTAGTATGGATACCCATCTGGCGTTTCCAGGCCACAAAAGATTCCAATTGAGGTATGAACTCATCTTTGGCAATCACCAGCATTTGTTCAGGTGATTCCCCGTTACGGGTTTCTGACAAAAAGGACTCGTCGTAGTTGAGGAACAACTTTTGGTACAATTGCTTGAAAGGGCGGCTGATGCCACGCTCCCTGTTGGGACTGCGCTCATTTTCCCCTTGTCCACCCGCATTGTATACACGGAGGGTAATATTGGAATACACCCGCAGCATTTTGGTGATCGGATTGTATTGCACCGGGTAAATCCAAAGTGCTTGTCCGCGCAAATCTCTCATAACAAACGGCTGTTGCAAATCAGCCAGTCGCCCCGGGAAAAAAGCATCGTGTTCGTACTGTGTGCCGTAGGAAAACGGCACGGTGGCAGGGTCCACCTTGCGCAAAAGGTTGCCCTTCGAAGGCGCTACCGCAATGTTTGGGATGTCACGAAAATCAGAGGCAATGACTTCCACGGCCATGTTCCCGGTATTGGGAATCAGTAGTGAGGCAGCGAACTTGCTCAAATCGGGCGCGCCTGCTTCAAGCAAAGGAGTCCCTTCTTGAAACCCAACGACAAAAGCCTCGCCTTGAGGGGTGGTTACCAGGGTTTTAGCAATGTCAGTGATGCTCAGACTGAGCGTGGTTTCTGTGGCTGATTTGGATAATACTGTAATGCGGGTTTGGCCAAAGGCTGTGCCAACGCAAAAACAGCAAAGAAGAAGAAGAAAGACGAAATTTTTCATTGAATGTATTAGTACTTATAAAATGATGTTCTTTTTTACCGGTTTCGACCCCGCACTATTTATTGAACCACATAGTCACAATAGGGCACATAGTTTTGATTTTGCGACCCGCTAATTTCAACCCTAGTGTTCTACTGCCTATGTGTTTTATAAAATGTGTTCATTTGTTTACAACAATCTTTTGTGTTCGATTTCCTGTCTGCAAAAAATACAAGCCATTTGGCCACTCCAATACCCTAATCTGTTCTCTACCCGATGCCGGAATCATCCCCTGCCACATTATCTGGCCGTTTGTATTGGTAATACGTGAAGCGAACGGCGTTGATTGTTTGTTATCCAGAAACAGTTGATCGCTTGCCGGATTCGGGTAAACCTGCACGGCAAATTCCTGTTGCGTGTCAGTACTGAGCGTCCCCGGCGTATACAGGCTATAAAACACGTCTACAAAATTGTCAGGATTGCCTTCTTCGTATACGCGGAACCATATCCAGGTCGCACCGGGAACAGTGCCGGGCTGGACGATCAGTTTCAGGTAGGGTTGAATGGTATCATGCACGGTGCTCATCAGGCCATTGGAGGGAATACCGATATAGCAAAGTCCGTAATCGCACAAATCTGCGTCCCAATCCTCCGGAAGGTTGGATTCCACCAGTCGCCAGTGTAGTTGCAGGCTGTCGCCGCTGGGATTATCAAAATAGATATAGCACTCGTTGGCTTGCTCGAACTGAACTTCCTTTACGAGCAAGGCGTCAGGGGTGGCAAAAAATGTTTGGGCAGATACATTGTCTCGCCAAACAAACCCAAAGGAAAACAGGCAACTTGCGCGCATTCTTGATAAAAATTTGGAAAGTGGAGATAATTTCACGCAACGACGCAACGTTTTGTTTGTTTGTCGATTAACGTTGTGTCGTTCTGGCGTTGTTTGAAATATTTTAATTGCTGCGCAAGGTAGAGAGCCTTGTCGAATCTTAGGTGCTTCCCAGGAGCTCGTTTTGGCAAGGATTGGACAAAAGGGGTGGATTGCCTGCGCTATGCTTGAATCAATTTCCCCGATTGCTTTATCTCAACGCTGCACCACCAACGAGCCATACCGCATCGTTTTTTGGCCCACAAAAATAACCTGATACAGCCCCTGCGGAAATCCTTCAACCGAAAATGTGGTGCTTGAACTTTCTACCGATTTTCGCAGGATAACGCGCCCTGTTGCGTCTTGCAAAATGAGTTCGCCAGCCTCCTCGCTGGTTTCGACCCGGACGATCTGGCTCGCAGGATTGGGGAAAAGCAGGAGTCTATTGAGATTTGACGATCCTGAATTTTTAGGGATCGTTAAATCTATCTCTTCGTCACGCTCTCCCTTTTGGCGGTTGCCAGTGGGCGTGACCCCAATAGGGCAGTAGAAGGTGTTGAGGTGTGCCTCCAGGTAAGTATTATAGACAAGGCGGGAAACCACATGGATAAACGTCACATTGGCTTGAGCAGGCAAGGTGTACTCGAAAATGTCCGATTCTCCATTGTTGATGCTATCCGAAATAGACGAATACCGTATCGAATACTGCGGAGTGAAATTCGGGTTGCGAACCAGGTAGGTATTGCCAGAAGGAGCCGTGTAGATGGAAGAATTGGCCGGTTCTATGGCCACCATTCCATTGGGTAGCTGGAAGGCTGTATAAAGCAATTTGTTCGGGCAATTGTTGGTCACTCGGATTCGATACGTGCGGTTTTTGTCCGCATCCTCTGTAATGGTCAGGAGTTCGTATTTCAGGCAGCCATTTACTTTCGTGTCGCAGGGTTCGTCGTCGTCTTCTTCTACCGTCACGTTGAAACAACACGAAGCGGACTGCCCGCAACTGTCTGCTGCGGTGTAACAAACCGAGGTAACTCCCAACGGGAAAATGCTGCCAGAGGCTAAACCGCTCGTCAAATCAAGCGAAATACCAGGGCAAGGGCAGTCGGAAGCAGCAGTAGCAGCGATGTAATTTACTGCAGCACCATTATTACCAGCAGTGAGTGTGATACTGCCCGGGCAATTTATACTGACGCTTGAAGGCGCTGGTGTAAGGAATTGCAAGGTGTATGTTATAATGGTATCGCATGCACCTGCTGTAGAGGAAGGCAGCGTAAGTACCACGGTTCCGGGCTGCGTGTAGTTTGTTCCTCCCAATACAATGGTTTCACCGGGGCAGAACGCAATGGTTTGAGCGCGTGTAGGTTGCGGCAAAAGCGTCAAAGTGTAGGTTACAATGGTATCGCAACCAATGGTTGCAACAATCGTGTCTATCGCCGTTGCCGATTGGTTGTAAACCTGTCCTCCGATGGTGACTGATTCGCCGGGGCAAAACGAGATATTTTCTGCACGGGTAGGGCAGGGAGAGGCTTTGCGTAGTGTCGAGCTGGGTAAGGCAGCAGTAATATTCCTGCCTGATTGAATACCCGACCACCGATCGTGACTGATTCACCCGGCACAGCCTGATAAAGCAGGCAGCGTGTCAACAACGATTCCTGACTGGGTATAAACCTGGCCGTCAATGCTCACAGACTCGCCGGGACAGAGCGAGATGCTTTCTGAACGGGTTTGGTACGGCTCCAAGGTAAGCGTATAGGTCACTATAGTATCGCAACCGCTGATGGAAGGAAGAGTATCTATGACTGTTCCCGATTGGTTGTACACCTGGCCCGCGATGGTAACAGATTCGCCGGGGCAGAAGGAGATGTTTTCCAGGCGGATTACATCCGACGATACCGCTATATCAAAACATGATTCGTTGGCGCTCAAATAGCATTGGTTTGAGGTAGCCACGCAGAGCGTAGCAACGCCAGTAAAGGTATCAGACCAAGACACTGTGACGCTATCACTGTCAACGCTTAAGGTGCCGGCATCTGATGGTGTGAGCGTCCAGTTATAAGTAGTCGCCCCATTCACCAATGCGATGGAATATGAAGTTGTTATGCCTTGGCAAACTGCATTTGCGCCGCTTATAGCACCTGGGTTTGGCGGTGCAAAACCCACCGTAGAGCCTTCCAAAACGTTTATAGTGTAGTCACAAACATTCCCACTACACCCATCCAACACGATCCAATACACCTGACCCACCACGTAACTACCTGAAGTAAGAATAAAGGGGTCTTCGATGCAGGAACATTGTACATCCATCGCGTTGCATCCTCCATTCATTGGGCAAGCGTCATAAATGCCCCCTTGAAGACCCATCTGGTTACCGACTGTGCAGTTTTGCGGTACAATTTCAATGGTAATGGTGGTGGTGCCAGCAAAAAAGGCAAACCATTCATCGTTGTTTAGAATCCAGGCGCCACTGCAACAAGGGAAGAGCTGGGGTACATTGATATTATTGATCGTCGCGCAATATCCATCCAGATCGGGACAAAGAATCGGCGCCTCTGGACAGGTATTTCCAGGCTCTGGAAAACCGGGTGGCGGGCAGTCCTGGGCGAAAAGAGACGACGAAAAAAGCAGGAACAGGAAAATTGTCTTGTAAGATTGGATGCGCATAGACCTGAAAAATTGGGGTGAAGGATGGTGGATGAATGAAAGGATGTTCAATAATCTCAGGCTAATGTAGGGCAGCCAATAAGAGTAGCGTAAAATTTATTCCCGACATTGTCGGGCATTTGGCAATGTTGTGGTAGTCAATCACTTTTGTGCACATGTGCTCAAAAACAAATCGGGCGCGCCGTTGCCGACGCGCCCGATTTGTTTTACTAATACTGGAACAAAAGATTATTTATCCTTTACAACTTTCACAGCACCTGCATTTCGCCTGCCATCATGCGGACGATGGGTGCCTGCAGGCAGGTTTTGCAGATTGATTTCAAACTGGTTTTCACCGGCAGATAAACTTTGGCTGCGCTGAATCAACTTCGCCCAAGCAAATTTATCACGCTCAATTGTGCCTCAATAGCCTTCAGTACAGACAAATTTATCTGTGCATAACCACTGGTCGGGTTAGGCGATACCGAGAAAGCCAATTGCTCTTTCATGGCATCATGTGTGCCCACCGTTAAGACCCGCGAACTGTTGTTGAGCCAGGTACCCCATTTGTGCGCCAAAATGATATTGCCTGGATTGCCAGATGGCTCAACCTGATTTGGTTTCAAGGGTTGTATCCTCATATTGTTGCCACCGATCAGCGACTTGTCTTGAAACAAAACCTTGTCATCTTTGGTGGTGAAACAGGGATACCCCAATTCAGTGCCATTCGAGACTACCGGGCCATTGTCGCCTGTTTCTATATTGGCCACATAAGTAAGATATTCGGTGCCGCCAGTGGGCAAATCTTGGTAATAGTCATAGGCAATGAGGTTGGCAGAATTTTTTGAAAAGGCCGGGTCGGCCACTCCAACGCCTTCAGGTAATTGACTGACCAATTTGCGGATTTCTGGTGCATCATTGGGCGTATACTCACCATCTTTCCAAAACTTCAAAAGCCCAATATCCCAGTGACTAATATCGTCTCCATCAGCATTTTCAATATTGCTGTAAGCATCATAAATGAGCTGGGTGCCAGAATAATCGAACTCGATCACATCCGCATATTCCACATTGTCTATCCATTCTACGCCTTGTACATTGGTTGGGTTGACCAGAAAATACTCGCGAGGTGTAGGCCCGGTCGGGTCAGCAAGGTCAAAAAAGATCACCTTGTTGTCGTTGAGGGTGGTCAACGCGGCAAGGAAGCGGCCGTCTTTTGAAATGGCCGCATTGCGCCAGGTCGAATCCTCGCTCACAATTCCAGCATTAAATTGAATCGAACCGTCATTGTAGGCAATTTCCACCCCAACGATCTGGTTGGCAAAGTTTACAAAAACGATTTGCTCACCATTGTCCGATACGCTCGGACGATCCAACACACCTTCCTCATAAATCGTAGTTAAAAAGGTCCCGTCCGGACCATAAATATCCAAATACTGTTCATCGTTGCTAACGCTAATGATGTAATCCTTGCCAGTGCCAGGGGCTAGTGGAGTGGCCGCTAAATGTGGTGCGCCCGAAGTTATGCCAACTTGGTCAAAAGCAGAAGATGCTGCATTGACAACATCAGCATTGTAGAATTCCGTGGCCTCAGCAATGATAGCCAAGCGCAGATCAATGAATTTAGAGGATGCAGTCAAGCGGTCGCGCAGGGTGTAGTAGTAAACTTGTTCCGCAATTTCTTTGCCTACCGCTGGGTTGTTGACAAAAAGATAAAAAGCATGGTTGGTTATACCGCTATTGGCATGTACACCACCATTATCCTCCGAGCCGGTCGCTTTTTCTGAATAATGTTTGGGTTGATACCAATCGCCGCCGCCATTGTGTGGGTCAACAAAATCCCGTAGGAAACCGGTTTGACTTACACCCGGGAGCATGATTCCATCACCAATGGCCCAATCGTCGCGGTCAATCATGACAGCAAAGACATCGGCGAAAGATTCGTTCAAAGCACCGCTTTCACCTTCGTAGATCAGCCCGGCCGTTTCCTGCACCACGCCATGCGTCATTTCGTGGCCAGTCACGTCGAGGCTTTTTGCCAATGGACTAAAATAGTCCTTACCATTCCCCCAGTACATAGAGCTTCCACTCCAATAGGCATTATCCATTGCTTGCCCTTCTTCTGGCACATTAACGACTACGTTAATGGTACCCCCTGACCCGTTTATCGAATTCCGGTTAAAAACAGTGCGATAGTATTCATAACATAGGATCGTATTGTGGTGCGCACTGACTGCGTTGGCATCGTTAAATACGTCGGTAGTTGAAGTAATATGAGATAACGGGCCGTTTTGGACGTTCTTTTGATCACGCGTTACAATGACTCCTTTCATGGTGCCATTCGGGATAGCAGAACCGGCAGCCACGTACATGGGTCTCGATGCATCTATCAAATAGCGTTTGTTGTCGGTATGCTGCCACGCGCCAAAGGTTTGATTTATGCCCTCAAGATCCAACCCAGAGCCTGTAATTGGAGGCGGTGGTGCTTGGAAATCCATTGCTGAAGGCAGTTCGTCCTGGCCATTTTCATGGTCAATGGATGTGATTCCTGACAGCCTTTGTTGTTTTTATGATGTCCGCTAATATTGCAGGCAGCATTGAAAGACTTCAGGACTTCGCCATTCTGGGCATCAATGAAATAAAAGAGGTGCGAAGTTAGATTGGAGAAAACCTCGACCTTCCAGGCCAAACGGGGTTCGTTGTTTTGAGTTGCTACCCGGTAAACAACTAACTCTGAAATGAACTGCTGACCACCAATCAGCTCAAGGTCTGTGGCTGACCAACTCTTTTTCATACGGTCGGCGCCGATGTGTGCTACAGCCTTTTGAATGGCTTTTTCTGAAGAAACTTGAGGGTTTGCACTTTGCAACGAAGGCGTAGGAACATAACGTCCGGCGGCCGAAGCGAAAATACCATTTTTTGTGTGTGCAATTAACTCCGCTCCGAAAACCGGAACGCCTCTATACTGTTGCTGTAGGCGTACATGGAAACTGCCGTTTCGTTCGTCAGTTTGAACCTTTTACCACAAACTCTGCAGATGGGTCTTGGCTACCTGCTGGCTGAAGGCTAACAAGGTAGGCAATGGCGCCAGCAGCAGCAGTGCTTTCATCCACGGGCAGTGCTGCGCTGAAGGGCGTGCCTTCAAAAAAAATCGGCAATCCTTCATCGCCCATGGTAATTTTTACACCAGGGCTGACAGCTAAGGGCTGAAAATTGATTGCGGACACCCCAAAAGGGTTGTCTATTGCAGGAACAGTTGGGCTGTGCCAAGGGCGAATGTTGAGGTTGACTGTTTGCCCAGGCGTAAGATTTGAGGGCGGGATTTCTTTAACTTTTTGGGAAAATGCTTGAAGGGAACCCAAGCAAAAAAAGAGGGCGGTTAATGTTTGTTTCATAAAATGCAGAAATTAAATTGGTTGATAAATCGCTGCAAATCACTTAACGAATATTCATTGATCCTCAAAATCATGGGGGTACAAAATGGGTGACAAGCCAGTTTCTTTCTTTGGTGACCCTGAAAGTTGCCATCTTTGAGCAACAAACACACCACATTACATGAAGGTAATATTCACCCTCCTCTTCATTACCTGCCCGATTTGGGCTTCATTAGTTTTGCTCAAGCAGTCAACTTCAAAAAAGGCTTGCGAAATGCTGACCCTATTCCTACTGAATCAACTATTTCCGTTCAAGTTCGGGTAAAAGCCCATCAGGATTTCCTCGATCAGGCGGCCCGAAATCAGGATCCTCAAAAACAGATTTACGGCTTTATTTTTCTTGTCCAAGACTATCTCAGGATCAGGACTACCCACAAGCCACGCGATATATTCTGGAAGCCGAAACCATCGCCAATAACACCAACAACACAGGATGGAAAGGCATTGTAGCCCACCTTAAAGGGGGTAGTAGCCGTGCGTATGAAAGATTCCCTGCGGCAATTCCGCACTATGAACAGGCGGCTGCGCTTTGCGGACAAGCTGGTGACAGTTTGTGCCTTGGCGAAAGTTTGGAACAAATCGCGGCCATGTACATCCGGCTGGAGGATTTTAAACAGGCACGCAATTATTTTGACCTAGCCATACCTTTAATTGAAAAATACGGAGATGAGGTTTCTTTAGCCGCTTCTCTCAATAATCTGGGGCTCTTTTATTTCCATCAAGCGCGATATGTAGAAGCGATGCCTTATTTTAGGCGGTCTGAAGCATTATATCGCAAAAATGAGAAACACAAGGAGGAAGCCCAAGCCCTCAATAATCAGGCAGCAGCTCTAATAAACCTCCAGCAATATAAAGAGGCCATTAATGTCTATGACCAATGCCTCCATCTTAATACGGAGTTTAAACAATACGACAACATTATCACCAATTATTCCGGATTAGCAAATCTTTACGAGGATAGCGGCGATTTGACCAAAGCCTTGGAGTATTTGAACAAATATTACAATTTGCGTGATAGCCTCATTGGTGCTAAAACACAAAAGGATATTGCTGAATTAGAACGTAAGTATGCCAGCCAGCAAAAAGAGATGGAAATTCAAAAAAGCCAAACTGCACTTGTAGCGTCGAAGCATGCCTTTGAGCGCCTATCCTGGATTTTCACGATATTGATTATTTCAGGCTTGTTTGGTGTTTGGCGCTGGCGGGTGCAAACCCTTCAGATGAAACACCAACAGAAAGAAAATGAAAGGAATTTGATTGAAATGACACGGATATTATTGGATAAGAACAGCTTATTGGCAAGTTTTGAAGAATTGATGTCGGAGTCCGACAGTCAAAATGACCCATCAGAATTTACCAGCGATTTTGAAGACAATCTCCTCAATCAACGTGTATTGACAAATGAGGATTGGGAATCGTTCAAATCATATTTTGAAAAATCTATCCGCGTTACTTGCACCGTTTGCGCATGGCTTTCCCCAGCCTCAGCAGCGCAGAGGAAAGGCTATTCCTTTTCATCAACCAACCTGACCAACCGTGAGGCTGCTGCGATACTTGGAATCTCCGTACAGAGTGTCAAAAAAACGCGCAACCGATTGAGGCATCGGCTTGAGTTGGGTCAAGAAACTGAGTTGGAGGTTTTTATTCGAGCGTTTTGACAAATACCAGCCAAAAACAAATCGGGCGCGCCGTTGCCGACGCGCCCGATTCTATTCCTGACCGCGTATGATTTTACATTTTGCGGTTTTCCTGTTTTACATTTTAAATTTCTCCGACTACATCATGCCGCCCATGCCGCCCATGTCCGGGTGGCCATGTCCGCCGCCGCCTTCGCCTTTTTTAGGCTTCTCGCTGATGACGCACTCGGTAGTGAGCACGAGACCAGAGATAGAGGCCGCCATTTCGAGCGCGACGCGGGTTACTTTTGTTGGGTCAATGATGCCTGCTTTTTTCAGGTCTTCGTACTCATCTGTGCGGGCGTTGTAGCCAAAGGAGGCTTTGCCGTCCAGCACTTTGTGGAATACGAGCGATCCGTCTACACCCGCGTTTTCAGCGATGATGCGGATTGGGGCCTCAAGTGATTTGCGCACGATGGCGATACCGTAGTTTTCGTCTTCGTTCACGCCTTTGAGGCCGTCCAGGCTTTTGATGGCACGCACGAGGGCTACGCCGCCGCCCGGTACGATGCCTTCTTCGATGGCAGCTCGGGTAGCGTGGAGCGCATCATCCACACGGTCTTTTTTCTCTTTCATTTCCACTTCCGTAGAGGCGCCGATGTAAAGCACTGCCACGCCACCTGCCAATTTGGCGAGGCGCTCTTGCAGTTTTTCTTTGTCGTAATCGCTCGTAGTGGATTCGATTTGCTGTTTGATTTGGCCAATGCGGGATTTGATGTCATCCGCTTTGCCTTTGCCACCTACAACGGTGGTGTTGTCTTTGTCCACCGTAATGCGCTCGCAAGAGCCGAGGTGTTCGAGACCGGCATTTTCAAGTTTGTAACCTTGCTCTTCGCTTATGACCGTGCCGCCTGTGAGGATGGCAATGTCTTCGAGCATGGCTTTGCGACGATCGCCGAAGCCTGGGGCTTTCACGGCAACTACTTTAAGGCCAGCGCGGAGACGGTTTACAACCAACACGCCAAGTGCCTGGCTGTCAACATCTTCTGCGATAATGAGGAGCGGGCGACCAGTCTGCAATGACTTCTCGAGCACAGGCACGAGGTCTTGCATGTTGCTGATTTTCTTGTCGGTGATGAGGACGTACGGGTTTTCGTAGTCGGCCACCATTTTCTCAGCATCTGTGATAAAATATGGGCTGAGGTAACCGCGGTCGAACTGCATACCGATCACTTCTTCCATGTAGGTATCGGTGCCTTTGGCTTCTTCCACCGTGATAACGCCGTCTTTGCTGACGCGCTTCATGGCGTTGGCAATGAGTTTGCCGATTTCCTCGTCGTTGTTGGCAGAGATTGCGGCTACTTGCTGGATTTTGTCAAAGTCCTCACCGATTTGCTCGGTCTGGGATTTCAGGTCGGCCACGATTTTCTTCACGGCTTTCTCGATGCCGCGCTTGAGGTCCATCGGGTTGGCGCCAGCGGCTACGTTTTTGAGGCCGGCGGTAATCATCGCCTGAGCGAGTACGGTAGCCGTGGTGGTGCCGTCGCCGGCTGCGTCAGCGGTTTTGCTGGCGACTTCTTTCACCATCTGGGCGCCCATGTTGGCGATGGGGTCTTCGAGTTCGACTTCTTTGGCAACGGTCACACCGTCCTTGGTAACGGCTGGGGCGCCGAAGGATTTCTGGATGACGACATTGCGGCCTTTGGGACCAAGGGTAACTTTTACGGCATTGGCCAAAGCGTCAACGCCTTCTTTGAGTTTTTCGCGGGCTTCAGTATTGAAGTTAATTTGCTTCGCAGACATATTTTACTAGTGGTAAGTGTTAAGTGATGAGTGGTTTTGGGAAGGTGGTGTTTGTGGTTTGTTTCAGAAATGTTTTGTCTGAGGGAATTAATACTATCAACCTTCATAAACCTGATCAAAAACCAATCCTCATCAACCATTAAAGAATTACGAGAATTTCCTCTTCGCGCATAATGAGGAGGTCTTGGCCTTCGTGGTTGATTTCCTGGCCGGAATATTTGCCGTAGAGCACCATGTCGCCCACTTGAACGGTCATGGAGTGCGCGTCTTTGCCGGTTTTGCCGGGGCCTACTGCGACGACTTCGCCGCGCTGTGGCTTTTCTTTTGCGGTATCGGGGATGATGATGCCGCCTTTGGTTTTCTCGTCGGCGGGTGCGGGCTTGATGATTACGCGGTCAGCGATTGGCTTCATACGTTTGATCTATTTTTAATTTTGGTGAAACAAGTTTGTAGGCCGCAAAACCAAATTTTCTGTTGAATCGAGGCTGCTGCGGTCGAGTTGCCTTTATCAAACTTCGTGCTACGCATTTTTACCTGCCATTTTTTCAGACAGGATGGCATGACTTGTCAGTTAATCTGGTATACGCTGCGGATTTTGTCACTTTTGGCACAGAATATGGGCATTTTTAAGGTGAAAATACCTAAGGTGTGCATTTTTAACGTCCCGCGCATCTTTGCCAGGGTCTGCCCCTTCAAACCCCTCAAGCAATTCAAACCCCTCAAACAACTTTCAAACTATACAAACAACTCAAACAACTTTCCAACCACTTCAACACTTCTCTCTACTTTTGGCGGTGCTTTCCCGAGACCCTGTTTTATGCTGAGATTTCTCCGCCCAAATTCTGCCGAACACCTGAGCGACGAGATGTTGCTTGCCGATTATGTTGGCGGCAATTCACCACGTGCCTTGGGGATGCTGTACGAGCGTTATATGCCAATGGTATATGGAGTGTGTGTCAAGATTTTGAAAGACCCGGGCAAAGCCGAGGATGCGGTGATGGCGATTTATGAGGAACTGACTAGAAAAGTGAAAGAGCACGAGATAGAGTCGTTCAGAGGCTGGCTTTATGTGTTGGCTCGGAATCATTGCCTGATGGAATGGCGAAAAGCCCAGCGACGACCCACTGACCACCATGCCCCGGAAGACATGGACCGGTACGATGCAGTGGAAGCGGCTTTTGAGTACGAACTGCCACAAGGCGCTTCTCCGCTCGAACGCTGCATGGCTGAACTTTCGGAACTTCAACGGACTTGTGTAACCTGGTTTTATTACGAAGACAAATCGTACAAAGAGATCGCAGAAATGATGACAGAAGAACTTGGGAAAGTGCGTTCCCACATCCAAAACGGCAAACGAAACCTGAGAATCTGTATGGAAAAGAACGGGCGATGAGCGTTTCCTAAATATCCCAAAAATATCCCAATATCTCAACAATGTCAACCAACCCTCACAACGACGACAAACGGCTGCTCGAACTGCTCGAACGCTGGCATTCGGGAGATTTCTCCCGTGCCAATGAGCAGGAGTTGCAGGCTTTGGCTGATTCTGACGAGTTTCGTCGGGAGGCAGTGGAGGGTTTTTGGTCCTTGCCAGAGACGGAGCACGCTACACATTTGGCGTCCATACGCTTGCGGTTGCGCAAACGTACCGATGGCGGTATGCTTTGGGTGTCATACAGGCGAATATTAACTGCCGTCGCAGCGGTGGCTATCCTGGTTTTGAGCGTTATTTGGCTCTTCCCCTCAGCAGAAAAGACCACCCCAATGGCGCAACAAGAGGCTGTAAAATCCACTGAAAATCAACCCATTGCCTCCAACCTGCCTGAAGAAAAAAATGCTCAGGATGAAACGGTAAACAATAGTGCTCCCAAGCTGGATCGTTTGGGGAAATCCACCCAAAGCAAACCCGCTCCTCCAACCAGCGCATCTGGCCCCGCTGCCAGCGGATCCGCCGCAGAAATTGCGAGTGCGCCGGCGCCAGTACTCAGTGGTGAAACCGCTGACAAGCAAATAGATGCAAAACCGGAACTCAGTGAAACCGAATACAGGAAAGTCGTGGCTGAACAAGACGATGTTGACCAAGCGCCGGGTAATGCCGCCCCCCGCACAGAAGACATGAAGGAAGCACCTGAAAAATCCAGGGCAAAAGACGTCATGAAAAAGAAGGCCTCGTCATCGGCCAAAGCATCGCAACCAGCGGGTGGTTGGAGCGATTTCCAGAATTACCTGCGTCGCAACGCCCGCCTGCCAGAATTGGCTCGCCAAAATAACATAAGCGGCTCGGTGGGCCTCAAATTCCGGCTTGACATAAACAATCAACCCATTGATTTTCAGACCATCCGACCACTAGGTTACGGCTGCGACGAAGAGGCCATCCGACTTGTGAAAGCCTACAAGTGGCAGCGCGGCAGCGATGCTGAATTGACGGTGGATGTGTTGTTTGTGAGATAATACCTCCCCTCTAATCGTGTAGAACACGGATGACGCGGATTAGACACGGATTTTACAGATCAAAAGAATCCGTGGCTAATCCGCGTTATCCGTGTTCCATACTGTTTAAGCTACAAATCTACCAGTCACCAATCTACCAGTCACCAATCTACCAATCACCAATCAGTCACCACTCCACCAATCACCATTCACCACCCCAGCATGGATCCAATCCGAACCTGGTTTTTGCAGCCTTATCCTTTTGAACAGCGATTGGCATCCACCCTGCACAGCGCTTTTTGGGCTGGACTTTTTGTCACCCTTTTCCTCTTTTTCATCAAACCATTTGGGACGCAGGTTGCGTCGGGAGCAGAATTAAAGTTTTTGGTAGTGTGTGGCTACTTTGGTTTGGTGACGGTTGGTATCACTTTGATTGTTAATGGTTTATGTCTGCTTTTGCCCGGCATTTTTAAAGAGGAGAAATGGACCGTTTGGAAAGAAATACTTTTCAACCTGTTTTTTATCGGGTGTGTTGGGCTGGGCAATTTAATGCTCGCAAACCTTCTCTGGGAAGTGCCATTGAATGCTCGCACGTTCTGGATTTGGCAAGGTTTTACCTTCGCCGTGGGCATTTTTCCGACGATTGTTGGGGCGTTTTTCACCCAAATGAAATTGAGCAAAAATATGCTGCCGAAGCGGCGCTCTTACTGCCTACTACTCCCTCCTTCGCTTCTGCCTCCGTCACGACTATGGCAGATAAAAAACTCGGCAGGGGTAAACCTGCCCCCCCCCCTCCTTCCCGAGCCTCCGGCGGGTAAACCTGCTACTGCTGTAACCTTCGTTGGCGAAAACCAAAACGAAACCCTCACCCTCGACGCTTCACAAATCGCTTACATTGTGGCGCAAGACAATTATGTGCAGGTTTACTTCTTTGAAAATGAGGTGCTTAAAAACAGAATGCTCCGCGCTACCTTGCGCAGAAAAGAAGATATTCTGGCTTCCTGGCCACAGTTTTTTAGATGCCACCGCACCTATTTGGTCAATTTTGACAAAGTGGAAAAGGTGAGCGGTAATGCCCAAGGTTACCGCCTCCATCTCAGGGGGGTGGAAGAAACCATCCCAGTTTCGCGCAACTTAAACGAACAAGTGCGCAAACGTCTTCGCTCGTAGATTCTCATTGACCACTTTACCCGCCATAGCAATTCGCCGCCGCCAAAGGCTAAGGCGAGTAAACGCGAAGGAGGGTTTCCCATTGACCACATTATCCCTACCTTTCGCCCTCAAAATTTTACGCGACTGATTCATAAACATGAAAAAATTACTGCTCTTAGTCTTTTTAACGGCCATTTCGCTGGCTGTTTTTGCTCAAATTGAGCCTTATGATTTCAAAGAATACAAAAGCAACAAAGCTACTTCCGTAAAAAGTCAGGACCAGACGGGCACTTGCTGGGCGTTCAGCACAGTTTCGTTCCTGGAAAGCGAGGCAATGCGGGTTGGGAAAAAGGACATTGACCTTTCGGAGATGTACATTGTGCGGCACATTTATCGTCAAAAATGTGAGAACTATGTCCGTCGCCAAGGCACTGCCCAATTTGGAGAAGGTGGCCTTGCACACGATGCCGTGAATGCTGTGGCTCAATACGGCATTATGCCCGAAAGCATGTACCCAGGGCGCAAATCCCCTACTGCGCCCTTCAACCATTCCAAACTTGAGAAAATGCTCAAAAAACTTTGCGACGATTTTGTGAAATTAGGCAAAGAAGGGAAACTCCCAAGCGACTGGTTGAAGCAGATTGACCAAGCGTTGGACGAGGAATTTGGCAAGGTGCCCACAAAGTTTGACTATGCCAATGTGGTGTTTACGCCCACCTCTTACCGCGATTATCTAAAGTTAAATACCGATGACTATGTGACGGTTACGTCATTTACGCACCACCCGTTTTGGACAAAATTCGTTCTGGAAATACCCGACAACTGGGCTAACGGCGAAATGTACAACGTGCCGATCAGCGACCTGATGCGCTGCGCCAAAAACTCCATAGAACAAGGCTACACAGTCGAATGGGATGCCGATGTGAGTAATGAAGGATTTTCTCCGGCCAATGGCCTGGCAATCGTACCCACTACGCCCTGGAAAGACAAGGACGGTATTGCACAAGCCAATACATTCAAATTCTGGGAAGCCGAAACGAAAATCACACAGGAGCTGCGCCAACAACTTTTTGATCGCCAGGTCACTACTGACGACCATTTGATGCACATAGTCGGGCTGCTCGACGAAAAGCATTCCGGGATGTACTACGTTGTCAAAAACTCATGGGGTGAAACTTCCGGCAACAAGGGCTATGTCAATTGTTCGGAGGCCTACATGCGCCAAAATACCATCTCTTTCACGGTTCATAAGGATGCTATTCCTGAGGACATCCGCCGTCGGCTCGGTCTTTCTCCCGGGGATGTTATCATTGAAAATAACCAGGGCACAGGAAAAAGTCCACGCTCCTCCGACATGGAAGCCCGGCCAGCATCAGGCACGCCTCCCGTAAAAATAACCCCTATCCAAAAAAAGGTAACGCCTGCACAAAAAGCACCTAACAAAAAGACTTCGGACAATTAATAACATAATGATGAAATCCACACCACTAACGGAAAAACACATTGCGCTCGGCGCTAAAATGGCCGAGTTTGCCGGGTACAATATGCCCATTTCTTACAGCACCATTTCAGAAGAACACCATGCCGTGCGTCGTGCCATGGGAGTTTTTGATGTTAGCCACATGGGCGAGTTCATCGTGCGCGGAAAAGATGCGCTGGCTTTTCTCCAGAGTGCCACCAGCAACGATGTATCGAAACTTCAGCCCGGGCAGATACAATATTCCTGCATGCCCAACAAAAAAGGTGGCATTGTGGACGACTTGTTGGTATACCGACTGGACGATGCTCCAGAAATGGTTGTTGCAGGCGAACAATCGTATATGCTTGTTGTGAATGCCTCCAATGAAATCAAGGACTGGCGCTGGCTCAAACGCCTTTCACGTGGCTTTGAAGTAAAAATGCAAAATATTTCCTCCAAAACCGGCTTGATTGCAATTCAAGGCCCGAAAGTCGTGGAGGCATTGAAAAAATTGACCGATATTGACTTAGGCAGTATCGAATATTACTCTTTCAAACGCGGCAAATTCGCGGGCTGCAAAAACGTAATCGTGTCGGCCACCGGCTACACGGGTTCAGGTGGATTTGAAATTTATGCCAAAAACAAAGATTTATTCAAAATTTGGGACAAAGTCTTTAAAGCCGGCGAGAAATACGGCATCAAACCCTGCGGTCTGGGCGCGCGCGACACGCTCCGCCTCGAAATGGGTTACTGCCTGTATGGCAACGACATTGACGACAAAACCAGCCCGCTCGAAGCAGGTCTTGGCTGGATTACCAAACTTGGAAAAACTGCCGATTTTCCTTCCAAAGCAAAATTCCAAAAGCAAAAAGCCGAGGGTGTGAAACGCCGTCTGGTAGGTTTTCTGCTCGACGAACGTCGGGTGCCTCGCCACGGTTATGAAATCGAAAGCCGTCGCGGCGCAAAAATTGGCGTGGTCACTTCTGGCACCCATTCGCCCACGCTCGACAAACCAATCGGCACGGGCTATGTCAAAATCAAATATGCCGAACCAGGGTCTAAAATCTCTATCGTAGTCGGCGGCAAAAAACTTGATGCGGTGGTTACGAAACTGCCGTTTGTGGAACCAGGGGTTTGAAATGTGGTCAATTTGACTTATTTTCAAACCTAGATGATTCTTAAAATCTTCTTTCCTTTACACCTTGAACCCTTTAAAAATCGCATCCTTTTAACCTGCCAACATCATGGACTTCAATCAGATACAAGAACTCATCCGTATGGTGAGCAAGCACAAGCTCAGCGAATTCAGCCTTAAACAAGGTGATTTCAAGCTCACTATACGCAATCAAGGCAATGGTGTTGAGGGAGCCGTGCCCGTTGTGGTTGCCTCTCCCCAACCCGTGGTGACGGTTCCTACTGTTACTGCGCCACCTGTAGCACCAGTTGTTGCACCGCAAACTAAGGTGGAGGCTGCCGCTGCGCATGCGGCTTCTGAGGATGCCAAACTCTTGACCATCAAGTCGCCCATGGTCGGCACTTTTTACCGAAGCGCAGGCCCGGATAAACCGGCATTTGTCAAAATTGGCGACATCGTGGAGGTCGGCTCAAAGGTCTGCATCATTGAAGCGATGAAACTTTTCAACGAAATTGATTCAGAAGTGAAGGGCAAAATCGTCAAAATCCTTGTCGAGGATGCTTCCCCTGTAGAATACGATCAGCCACTTTTCATGGTGGAGGCTGTGTAGGGGAGTTCGTTTTAGAACGCACTCGATTTTCACGTTCCTTTTCATTTTTTTAAAACAACCGTCCTTTTTGGCGGGTTGAGACCTCGGAGGTTTTCGAAAACCTCCGAGGTCTCAACCCGCCAAAAAGGACGGTTTCCAAAAAATGTTCAAAAAAATACTCATTGCGAATAGAGGGGAAATTGCCCTGCGGGTCATTCGGACTTGTAAAGAAATGGGCGTCAAAACGGTGGCAATATATTCCACTGCCGACCGGGACAGTCTGCACGTCCGATTTGCCGACGAGGCAGTGTGTATCGGTCCGCCGTCTTCTGCCGAAAGTTACCTGAACGTTCCGCGTATCATGGCTGCGGTCGAAATTACCAATGCAGACGCAATCCACCCCGGCTATGGTTTTCTTTCAGAAAATGCTGCGTTTGCCGAGGTTTGCAAACAGTACGGTGTGAAATTTATTGGCCCCACCCCCGACCAGATCAGGGCCATGGGCGATAAAATCACAGCGAAAGACACCATGCTCAAAGCAGGGGTGCCATGTGTTCCAGGTACACCAGGTTTGCTGACCGATGTAAAATCAGGCTTGAAAACTGCCGCAGAAATCGGTTACCCTATCATCCTGAAAGCCACAGCAGGTGGCGGTGGAAAGGGGATGCGCATCGTGTGGAAGCCCGAAGACTTTGAAGATCAATGGGATACGGCGCGCCGCGAAGCCAAAGCCTCGTTCACGAACGATGGCATTTACATGGAAAAATACATCGAAGAACCGCGTCACATCGAGATTCAGGTTGCGGGCGACCAGTTTGGCAAAGCTTGCCACCTTTCAGAGCGCGATTGCTCCATACAGCGCCGGCACCAGAAGTTGGTGGAGGAAAGTCCCTCGCCGTTTATGACGCCTGAATTGCGCGAAAAAATGGGCGAGGCCGCTATCAAAGCTTGTGAGGCAATCAATTATGAAGGGGTAGGCACCATAGAGTTCCTGGTGGACAAATACCGCAATTTCTATTTTATGGAAATGAATACGCGGATTCAGGTGGAGCATACGGTTACGGAGGAAGTGATTGATTTTGACCTGATTAAAGAGCAGATCAAAATTGCGGCCGGACTTCCTATTTCGGGCAAAAATTATTTCCCCGAAATGCACGCCATTGAATGCCGTATCAACGCCGAGGACCCATTCAACGACTTCCGGCCAAGCCCTGGGAAAATCACCTCGTTCCACTCTTCCAAGGGACACGGGGTGCGTGTGGATACGCACGTTTATTCAGGATACACCATCCCGCCGTATTACGATTCGATGATTGCCAAAATCATTTGTCGCGCCCGTACGCGCGACGAAGCGATTAAGAAGATGGAGCGGGCGCTCGACGAGTTTGTAGTGGAAGGCGTAAAAACCACTGTTCCATTTCACCAGCGATTGATGCGCAACAAGGATTTTCAAGAGGGTAATTTCACGACGAACTTCTTGAATACCTGGGATTTAAGAGCGTGGAGTTGTAGCCCGGAACGCTGTTCCCGGGTTTTAACACCCCGGAACAGCGTTCCGGGCTACATATCAGCAGGGGCGCGAAGCAGCAGGATTTCCTGTGCCTTCGCGCCCCTTTTTCACCAATCAACCACCAACCCCCCACATCCACCAATCACCAGTCCACCCTGCCTACCGGCAGGCAGGCAATCACCAATCCATGTCAAAGTCCCGCACCCCGGCCTTAATCTTCATCTTCATCACGATGCTCATTGATGTCATCGGGTTTGGGCTTATCATTCCGGTATTACCCAGATTGTTGGAAGAATTGACGGGGGGAGGCCTTAGCACAGCCGCGCGCTGGGGAGGGATTTTGATGTTCACCTATGCAGGGATGCAGTTCCTTTTTTCGCCCATTATTGGCGCATTAAGCGATCGTTTTGGACGCAGGCCAGTCATTTTGGCCTCCTTGTTTGCGTTCAGCATTGACTTTGTGATTCAAGGTTTTGCACCCAGCCTCTGGTGGTTTTTTATTGGCCGGGTTTTGGCGGGTATTACCGGGGCATCCTTCACCTCCGGCATGGCCTATATCGCCGACGTAAGTCCGCCCGAAAAACGCGCACAGAATTTTGGTATCGTGGGCGCGGCTTTTGGCATGGGCTTTATTATTGGGCCGCTTATTGGTGGGGTGGTATCGTACCATTTTGGAATTCGTGCGCCGTTTTTTGCGGCGGCAGGGTTGGCGATGCTCAATTGGCTTTATGGTTATTTCGTTCTGCCTGAATCCCTGGCACCTGAAAACCGTCGTCCATTCGACTGGCGGCGCGCTAATCCTATCGGTTCGCTGTTGAGTCTGCGACGGTATCCCGTCATACTGAGTTTAGTGGCCTCGCTCATTTTTATTTATGTCGCGGGCCATGCCAATCAAAGCACCTGGACCTACATCACGATGATGAAATTCAACTGGGACGAGCGTTGGGTAGGGTATTCACTGGCATTTGTTGGCCTCATGACGGGCATTGTACAGGGCGGGTTAACGCGTGTCTTGATTCCCAAATTAGGTCAGCGAAACTCGGTTTTTGTCGGACTTGGGCTTTATGCAGTGGGTTTTGTGCTCTTTGCTTTTGCCACCCAAGGTTGGATGATGTTTGCTTTTATGATTCCATTTTCGTTGGGCGGGATTGCCGGACCAGCCCTGCAAGGCATTATTTCCGGGCAAGTGCCTGCCAACGAACAGGGGGAATTACAAGGCGCACTCACCAGCCTCATAAGCCTGACATCTATCATTGGGCCATTGCTGATGACCAATTTGTTCGCATACTTTACAGATCCGACCTCATCCGTTCAATTCGCTGGTGCGCCATTTTTGATGGGCGCGGTATTATCGCTTGGAAGTATGTTGCTGGCTATGCGGTCTTTATTCAAACATGATGCTGGCGGTAAGTGACACTTTTTTAAAAAGGTCACTTACCACCAGCGTTTCTTTCCGATTTATTAAACCTCCGGGGCTTCACACTGTTCCCCCTTGTTTAAATGAAAGATTGAAATATGAAACCATCAATGCGTACGCTTGCGCTGGTGAACCCATTGGCATTCATCTCCGTTTTAGTTATTAATTATCTGGCGAATGCGCTCCCGCTCAATGGAAAGAATACGGGCGAACTATCTGATCAATATCCCAATCTATTCACCCCTGCGGGCCTCACTTTTTCCATTTGGGGAATTATCTACCTTTGGCTGGCAGTATTTGTGGGGTTTCAGATCGCAGCACTTTTTCGTCCGGCTTTGGCTGTTCGCGTAAAACCAATTGTAGAGAAGATTGGTTGGCTTTTCGTCGCCACTTGTGTATTCAATGTCTCGTGGATCTTTGCGTGGCACTGGGAACAGCTGACACTTTCTGTGGTGATCATGCTGGCTTTTCTGATCACCTTACTTCGAATCAATGAAACCATTGGCATAGGCCATTCCAAAGCAAACGAGCTGGAAAAGTGGATTTCGCACTGGCCACTTGGCATTTATCAGGGCTGGATTACCGTTGCGACCATTGCCAATGTAACAGCGCTATTGGTAGACAATGGCTGGCGCGGAGGTGGTTTGAGCGAGGCTTTTTGGGCGATTTTGATGATAACAGTAGGCGCCGCAGCAGCTGTTTTTATCTTGTTCAGGCAAAACAACCTCGGTCATGGAGTAGCAGTTTCTTGGGCATTATTGGGCATTTACCTTAAAAGAAATGGCGCCCTTGAAACAGGCTCCGAAATGGTTGGAATGGCAGCACTTGCAGCGATGGGGATAGTGGTAGTGATTACTGTTTTGCGCTGGAGGCGCTGGGCTGCGTACTGATTTTTACTAAAGTGTATATTTTGATATGGAAAAAACACTCATCGAAATCACCGACGAACTCCGCAAGGAAGGCTACACCGAAGATTTCAACCTTAAGGAAAACTGTCTGGAGTGCCGGGCAGGCGACTTTGAGCTCTTTCACCACGAATTTCATGTGGACAAGTTTTTCCGGCTTGAAGGCGAAAGCGATCCTTCCGATTCTGTCATCATTTACGCCATTTCGGCATTGACCAATGGGTCGAAAGGTGTTTTGGTCAACAGTTACGGTATTTATGCAGACGCTATGGCAAGCGAAATGATGGAAAAATTAGCGTTCAAGAATTAAGATGCTCCGACTCCTCCGATACTACCTCCCCTACAAACGGCTGCTCTCCCTCGCGATCGGATGCAACATCCTGATGTCACTTTTCGTCGTGGTCAGTATTCCTGCGCTGTTGCCGTTTTTGCAGATATTATTCACCCCCCAGCCCCCTGGAGGGGGAGATTCAAACGTTGGAAGGGCTTCAAGCCCTTCCAACGTTGATACAGGCACCGGCCTTCAACACCAACTCGACACCTTCTTCGAGCAGTTGCTACTCAACCACGGTCGCGAGGGCGCCTTGCTCATCGTGTGTGGTTTTCTGGTGCTTACATTTTTGGGAAAAAACCTGTTCCGCTACCTCTCGCTCTATTTTTTGGCGCCCGTGCGCAACGGTGTTGTGCGTGATTTGCGTCAAAAAATGCTGCGGAAAATGCTCGATTTGCCGCTTTCCTTTTTCTCAGAAGAGCGCAAGGGCGACCTTATGAGCCGCTTCTCCGCCGACGTTCAGGAAGTGGAATGGAGCATCATGGGCGTGATGGAAGCCCTTGTACGTGAGCCGATTGTAATTACCGGGAGCCTGGCGTATATGCTGTGGGTATCGCCTTCTCTGACTTTTTTTGTGTTTGGGCTGCTGCTCTTTAGCGGCATCATTATCGGAGGAATCGGGAAGAGTTTGAAAAAGCAATCCGGCGAAGCCCAGTCGCGATTGGGCACGGTGATGTCGTTGGTGGAAGAAACCCTGGGCGGGCTGCGCATCATCAAAGGATTTAATGCAGAGCAATGGCAGGGCGAGCGTTTTGGCCGTGAGAACGACGGTTATGCCAACGCCATCACTCGGCTATCACGTCGCCGTGATTTGGCCTCCCCCTTGTCCGAATTTTTGGGAATCGCCATTGCTTCGGTGTTACTTTGGTATGGGGCAAAGCAGGTATTTGCCGGGCATATCACCGGGCCAATTTTTATCACGTTCCTGTATGCATTTTACTCCATCACAGAGCCAGCCAAAGCATTTTCGGCAGCAACCTACAGCATACGGAAAGGCATGGGCGCCTTGGAAAGGGTAGAGGCGGTGCTGGATGCTCCCGTGGCCATTCGCGATGCAGAGAATGCCTTGGCAGTCAACGATTTTAAGGAGAAAATTGAATTCCGAAACGTCTCCTTCCAATACGCGAACGCTGAGCGCGGGGCTTTGGAAAACGTCCAACTAGAGATTCCAAAAGGAAAAATTGTTGCCCTCGTGGGCGCGTCCGGCGCTGGCAAAAGCACCATGGCTGATCTGTTGCCGCGATTCTACGATCCCACTGAAGGACAAATCCTGTTGGACGGGAAAGATATCCGCGATCTGCGTTTGCACGATCTACGAGCGCTCATGGGCATCGTGAGTCAGGAGGCTATTTTGTTCAATGACACGGTGCGGAATAACATAGCATTTTCTTTACCCGCCGAAGCCTTGGCGAAGGAGGGAACTGCCCAAAGTTCGAATTTGGATGTAGAATCTGCTGCCAAGGCCGCCAATGCCCACGAATTCATCATCAATCTCCCCGAGGGATACGACACCAACATAGGCGACCGTGGCTCCAAACTCAGCGGTGGTCAGCGCCAACGCCTCACCATCGCCCGGGCTTTGCTGAAAAATCCGCCCATCCTGATCCTTGATGAGGCCACTTCTGCGCTCGATTCAGAATCTGAAAAATTGGTGCAGGCCGCGCTCGAAAGACTCTTGGAAAACCGCACGGCCCTCGTCATCGCCCACCGGCTGAGCACCGTGCAACACGCGAACGAGATCATTGTGCTGGATGGAGGGAGGATTGTGGAGCGCGGGACGCATGAGAGCTTGATGCGGCTGAGTGGGTATTATCGGAAATTGGTGGAGTTGCAGGCGTTGTGATGAAAAAATAAATTTTATTTTTCCCTAACCTGTGACCTTTTCCCTTCCCCCGCGTTTCAACTTACAATTAAGGAAACACAGACACTAGCCTGATAACCGATTTAATCTTAAGTATTTCAAAGACCGATTTACAGCCAACCGAAGCATAGAGGCCGTTCCCCCCAGGAGCGGCTTTTTTATTTGGAATTAAACCGCAAAATGTAAAACAGGAAAATTTAAAACCGCAAAACCAAGAAGCAGATGATCTCAAACAGGTCAAAATTTTTGCTATTTTCGAATCAAATATCTCGGTTTTACATTTTGCTGTTTTCCTGTTTTACATTTTGCGGTTTAATTATTTCATCTAACAACTGTCACGTCCCCATAAATCACTTCCACTTCGCCGTCAATGTATTCCACCTCTGCCGCCCAGACAAACACGGCAGGTGTTAGCGGAGAGCCGCGGAAGGTACCGTCCCAGCCCAAGGTCTCATCGTTCGGTTGGAAATTTTTCCGCAGAAAAACCTCCTCGCCCCAACGGTCGAAAATGACCAAGCGACGGATTTCCCGGACGCCTTTGGTGTAGAGTGTGAAGCGGTCGTTCTCCCCATCGTCGTTCGGTGAAAATATGTTGGGTGGATAGATGTGCCGCTTCCGGCTCACCTGCACCAAAATCCGATCCTCGGCCATGCAGCCGTTTATATCCACCACTTCTACATTGTAATATTGGCTGAGCAATGGCTTCGCCCATGGCTCCGGGCAATCCGTACAGGAAAGTCCTTCTGCGGGCGACCATTCCCAGGAAGCGATTTGGCTCGTTGCAATGTTGGTCAAAGGGGTCAGTAAAATCGAATCACCTTGCTCGATTTTTAGGACATCCGTTAGGTTCAACGTGGGCAGGAACGGCTGATCTATCGTCACGGTTTCTGCCGCAGTGCAACCGTTTTCGTCGCGCACCACAAGCGTGTAATTGCCGGGGCTCAGCCCGTTGTACAAGGCCTGGGCGCTTTGTGTTTGACCGCCATCAATGGAAAATTGAAATGGAGATTGACCACCGGTGACTGTACCAAAATTCAGCGAACCTGTTTGGATGATGCAATTCGGATGCGTCAAGGAAGGATCAAAAATTGGATCGGGAATGGCCCCCAAAGTCAGTGTTGTAGATGAGGTGCACCCATTGGCAGGGTTGGTAACAAGCATGGTGTACGCGCCGGGTTCGTCCACCATGGGTGTGGGTGAATTGGCGCCGCTTACAATGTGTCCGCCTGCAGCACTGGTCCAGGCATAGGTCAAGGCCCCAACGGTTGGACTGGAGCCCAGGAGCATTATTTCTGTCCTGTTGCAATGCAGTGGGTTGGTGGGGATAATCAATGCGCCCGGGGTCGTAATATTCTCTTGTACAAGCATTTGGACCGTTGAGGTACACCCGTTTTGGTTGTTCATAACGGTCAAAATATAATTGCCGACCTCATTTACCACCACCGAAAAGGTGCCTTGCCCCGATACGATATTGCCCGCTGAAGTGGCCCAGGCGGCAGTGAAATTTGGGCCTTGACTGGAGCCGCTTCCATCGAGGGTAACGGTGTTCTGCAAACAGGTCAGTTCGCCCGGCTGGGCTATTGCCGCTAAGGGTGGCATGGTGTTGTTCCCCACGGAAGTAGCGGCCGTTGACGTGCAGCCATTTGTTCCGTTGTTCACTAAAAGCGTGTAAGTACCAGCGCTGCCCACCGTTGGGCTGAGTGTGTTGCCACCATTCAAAACACTGCCGCCAGCACTGGTCGTCCAGCTATATGTAAAAGGATTTCCAGTAGAAGAGCCTGTGCCGCTTAATGTCAATGTTTGGGTCGAACAGGTAATGTCTCCGCCCTGCGCAGCCATAGCAATTGGCTTCAAGGTGTCTTGATTTACAGTCACTTGTTGCTGTGCATCGCAGCCATTCATTAAGTTTTGGATGGTTAAAATATACACGCCTGCTGCGCCGGCACTGGTGTTGAGTGTGTTTTGCCCACCAATAATATTCCCGCCAATGGTTGTCCAGGTAGCATCAAAATTACCTGCTCCCGGTTGTTGCACAGAAGCCACAAGGGCGGTATTCAATTGTACGCAAGTCAGCAATAGTGGCGGCGCTATTTGAAATGCAGGCGCCAAGGTGTCTATCCCAACGGTTACCACATTGCTGGCCGAACATCCGTTGCTGGAGAGGGTTGCCGTGAAAGTGTAGGTCCCTGTTTGATTTACCGTTGGCGTGAGGCTGTTTCCGCCAGAAAAGATATTTCCGTTGGTGGTTGTCCAGGCGTAGCTGGCTGTGCCTCCGGAGGCGGTGCCCGTGAGCGTAACGTTTGTGGTTGCGCAAGTAAGTGTTGCTATTGCTCCGGCATCCACCACGGGCGGCGTTACGTTTTCTGGAACAGTGACACTGCTGGTGGCTACGCAACCATTGCTGGCATTGGTGACGGCGAGCGTGTAGACGCCGGGCTCGTTTACCGTGGGTGTGAGGGTGTTTTGGCCCAAAATGATATTGCCACCAGGCGAGGCGGTCCAATTGTAGGAAATGTTAGGGCCTGTGCTGGCGTTGCCATTGAGGTTGGTTTGTAACAAGGCGCAAGTAAGTGTAGCAGCCGCCCCCGCATTAGCCGAAGGTGCATTGGCGTCGTTGAAAATTTCAACAATGTCCGTGGCGGTACAGCCATTGGCAGGGTCCTCCACAGTAAGGGTGTAAACGCCCGGCTGATCTATGAGTGGGGTAGGGGAGTTACTGCCGGAAACAATATTTCCACCTGCGCTGGCTTGCCATGTAAAGGCCAGATTCGCGGCGCCACTCCCAGAACCATTGATGGTCAAAGCATTAGTGAGGCAACTCAGGGTGTCGTCTAAGCCAGCATCAACGATAGGGAAATTAATGTTTTGCGAGACGGTCACTGAAACACTGGATTCACAGCCATTGGTAATATTAAAGCAAGCAAAAGTCACCACCCCGCCAGCACCGATAGTTGGAGTAAGGCCATTGGCGCCTGAAAGGATAACTGCCCCGCCTGAGGCTGTCCAGTTATAGCTGAAATTCCCCGGCAAAGAGAGATTTTGGCCCTGGAGGATTATACTGGGAGCGTCGCAGGTGATGCTTGACGCTGGGTCAATTTGAATATTGGGTGCTGTGGTGTTTTGGAACACAATTGCGCCTCCGGTTCTGCTACAGCCATTGGTTTGATCGGTAATGGTAAGACCATAGTTGCCCGGCGCATTTACAATCGGCATGGAGGTGTTTTGCCCCAAAAGGATATTTCCGTTGCCAGTTTGCCAGTTAAAAACAAGGTTTTGGCCTGAGGCAATGGCATTGAGCGTGACCGTGGTGTCAATGCAGGTGAGCGTGAACGGCGGGGTTATGCTGAGACTGGGAATTTGAACATTCTCAAAAATTGTAACAGAATCCGAGGCCGTGCAGCCATTGTTCGGGTCGGTTGTCGTGAATACATAATCTCCCGGCGCGTCAATTTGCGCTGTAAAGCCCAAACTGAAAATGATATTGTCGTTGCTACTTGTTTAAGTTCCGTTTCCTGTTCCGTTCCCAAGCAATTCCAACTGTGAGGTCAGGCAAGTAAGGGTATCGGATGGTGTCATGATCACGGCTGCCGGCGCAACCGTGTCTTGTAAAACCACCACACTTGAGGTGGAGGAGCACCCGTTCGACGAATTAGTGATTTGTAGCGTATAAGTGCCCGATTCCGTCACGGTAGGGCTTGGCGTGTTCGCGCCAAGACTTATGTTGCCGTCAATGGTCGTCCAGAGATAATTGAAATTTGGCCCACTGGAGGAACCGCCAGAACTCAAAATCTGGGTAAAAGTGGTACAAGTAAGTGGCCCCGGAGTCGCAATGGCGACAGTGGGGAAACCAGCTTCCAAAGGGACCGAAACGGAGGCCGAAGCCGTGCAACCGTTGCCGAGATTGGTGGCTGTGAGCGTGTAAATACCAGCTTGGTTTACAGTCGGGGTGAGGGTACTGTCGCCAGCTGTGATATTCCCGCCGTTGGTGGCAGTCCAAAAGTATCTGAAATTACCCGAACTACTGTTTTGAGCCTGAATGGTTTGGCTCAATACCGCGCAAGTGAGCGTATCGGGTTGGGCAATGGAAATGGGGGGCGGGGAGGTATTCAATTCCACCACGGCGAGGTCAGTGGCGGCACATCCATTGGTGGTATTGGTGAGTAGGAGTTGGTAGGTGCCGGCTGCGTTGACGGTAGGGTTCGGAGTCCCTTGTCCGCCGGAAATATTGCCATTGGTGGTCGTCCAAAAATAACTCAGGTTGCTGCCGGAAGAGGAGCCGTTGGTATTGAGTGTGACCGTATTGACCAGGCAACTTAAGGTGTCCGGGGCATTGGCTATGGCGACGACAATATTGGTGTCGGCCAATACGCTGACCATGGCCGTGTCGGCGCAATGGCTCACGCTGTCTCTCAAAATAAGCAGGTAATCTCCAGAAGCATTGACCGTTGGGTTAAGGGTATTGCCGCCGGAGACAATATTTCCTCCGTTGCTTGCCGTCCAGTTTATGGAAAAATTAGGCCCGGTGCTCGATCCACTTCCCTGCAATTGTATGCTGGGCGATTGACAAGTGACGGTGTCGGCAGGCAGGATATCGGCAATAGGAATAGTGAAATTTGCAATTACCTGTGAGGTGTCGTAATTGTAACAACCATTTTCAGGGTCGAAAACAGATACCGTGTAAATGCCAGCAGAATCTGCCTGAGGTGCGGGGGTATATTGGCCAGAAACTATATGACCGTCAGCTGTGGTCCAGTTAATGAGGACAAATGGGGGTGGCCCAAGGAAGATGAAAAGCGAAATGGTGTCCTGGTTTGGGTCGCAGGAAATTTGGGGCGGCAGCGTGCCGATCACGGTTGGTGGGGTCACGTTGGCAGGCACGGTGACGGTATCGTTGGAAGTGCAATTGTTAGACGTGTTGGTGACGTGAAGAATGTAAAGCCCACCTGCCCCCGCTGTGGTGTTTAGGCTATCTGGATGACCCGTTATTTGACCGGTAATGGTAGTCCATGAATAAGTGATATTAGGGCCGGCGCTGCTGCCGGCGCCAAAAAGTGGTACAGAGTCATTGACGCAGGTGATGAGACCATTAGAACTTGCACTGGCTAAAGGCACGTTATTCGTCACGATCACCGTAACATCTGTCGTAGCTGTACACCCTGTGCTGGTATTGGTGACGAAAAGCGTATAGGTGCCTGGCAGGTTTACGGTACAGTTTTTTTGATCAGTGGCACCAACAATATTACCGTCCATCGTTGACCATTCGTACACTGTAAATCCGGGTTGACTGGAATTTCCGAAAAGCAAGGTCGTGGGAGCACCACAGCCAAGTGGTTGGGGGGGATTCACCCAAGCAGAAAGCGGATTGGGATTGAGTATAACATTGACGATAGCAGTTTTTGCACAAACAACATTACCATCGACTTCATAAGAAACAGTGAGGACATATTCCCCGGCTGCATCTATGATGGGTGTAAGCGTGGTCTCGCCGGATACAATATTGCCATTACCTGTTGTCCATTCATAAGTGATGTTCGGCCCTGTGCTGGATCCATTGCCCGAAAGTTGTGCCGTTGCGCCCTCGCAAGGAAGGGTTACCAAGGGTGGTGAAGCCGCAGCGCTAATGTTTATAACATGTACCGTTACAGTATCGGTTACAGAACAGACGGGCGCAAAAACTATATCATCCAAGGCAAAATCATTCCCGCCTAATTGAGTGTTTTGATTGACAATACAAATGGTGGCACTGGTACTTCCGCCGCTGTTCCATAATTGAAAAAATTGTTGCCAATTGCAAGTTCCCCCGGGGGCACTGAAAATCCCTCCTAAAGGTGCCCCATTGATGTTGAACTGCAATTGCGCAGGCGAGCTTGCTACCACCGATGTCACCCAGGCAGATAGCACATATTGTGTATTAGGCGTAACGTTTACGGTTTGGCACCACACATTCTGATTGGGCGTTCCAGCGCCGTTTACCACCATCATATTGCCGGAGCCTGAAGTATGGTCGTTGCAGGGGGCAAATCCAGCGTGGTCGTCTTGTGGGTTGGTGAGCACATCGTACACTCCTTCTGGAACGAGGTTGCCTGGGCTATAAGTGTAATCGCTGGTAAAACCTGAGTTGCCTCCTTCAAAATCGCCGTTGTCTACCAGATTATTCGAAAAATCTGGCGCGGTAGCACTGAGTACGTAATTGGTTGTTTGGCTCACCGCCACGGTGGGGCTGAGCGTGTTACTACCAGTCATCCCTGTGGTGGGGCTCCAATTGAAATTCAGGTAATCACCAGAAATGTCGCCATTCAGTTGAGTGGGGGTTGGTGGTGCACAGAGGTACACATCCTCGCCCGCATTTACCGTAATAGGGCATTGTGCCGAAAGTTGGAAAATGGCGACAAAAAAGAAACAGCAAACTAAGGTTATGCGATGGTTCGGCATGGCGTGCGTGAATTTAGCGAAACAGGAATAGATGCAGGTGTGCAAATGTACGATGCTTCACGGCCAGAATGTACCATCAATAAAATGCCGGGAATATCATCCTCCTGCTAATTTTGCAGCGCTTTTAGTTGCCACGTATGACCAACGAAGAATTCAAAGTATTCGCACCCAGCATTCCCACCGACCCTGGCATCTACCAGTACATAGATGCCGAGGGGAAAATTCTCTACGTCGGCAAAGCCAAAAACCTCCGCAACCGTCTTTCCTCCTACTTTGGGGAGAAAAAATACCAACTCGCCAAAACAAAGGTGCTTGTGCGCCACGCGCATCATATTGATTTCATGATCGTGGAAACCGAGCACGACGCACTGCTGCTCGAAAACACCCTCATCAAAAAGCACCAGCCTCGATACAACGTGATGCTAAAGGACGAGAAATCGCCCCTTATCTATATCTGCATCAAGCATGAACGGTTCCCAAGGGTATTCCTTACGCGCAAGTCGTTCAAGGATGGTTCCTCCTATTTTGGGCCTTATTTGCAAAAGTTTCGGGTGGAGCAAATTGCGGAGTTAATTAGAAAATTGTTCCAGCTCCGCACCTGTCAGTTGAACCTTTCGGTAGATAACATTGCCAAAAACAAGTTCAAACCCTGCCTCGAATACCATATTAAAAACTGTGCTGCACCCTGTGTCGCGTTTGAATCGGAAGAATCTTACAATCGGAAAATCGAGCAGATCAGAAACATTTTGAAAGGCAATTTTGCCGCTGTGAAAAATCATTTGAAGGATGAAATGGCAAGAGCGGCAGCGGAGATGAGGTTTGAGCAGGCCCAGGTTTTGAAAGAAAAACTCGCGCTCTTCGAGGATTATCAGGGGAAAAGCACCGTGGTGAATCCCAGTATCAAAGACGTGGATGTGTTCGCCATTGCCGACGATGAAAAAGAGGCTTTTGTAAATTACCTCAAAGTGGTGAACGGGGCCATCATCCACACGTACACGCTCACACTCACGAAGAACTTGGATGAGGATCAGGAAATGATGTTGTCATTGGCCGTTCAGACCATGCGCGAACGATTCAACAGTCAGACAAAAGAACTCATAGTGCCTATCAAAGTCGTTCTGCCTGAAAATGACCTCATCATTACTATTCCCAGGATCGGCGACAAGAAAAAACTACTCGAGCTCTCCGAGAAAAACGTGCAGTATCATTTGCTCCAAAAGAGGAAGCAGGCCATGAACGCTACGGGCAAGCAAACCAGTGCCGAGCGCATCCTCCGCACCCTACAGGCAGATCTGCACATGGAAGCTGCGCCGCTCTGGATTGAGTGTTTCGACAACTCTAACTTGCACGGAACCAACCCCGTATCAAGTTGTGTGGTGTTCAAAAATGCCAAACCATCCAAACGTGACTACCGCCATTTCAACGTGAAATCGGTGGAAGGTCCTAACGATTTTGCCAGCATGGAAGAAGTGGTGCTGCGCCGCTATCAGCGTCTTATTGGAGAGGGCGCGGGACTGCCGCAACTGGTTATTATTGATGGCGGCAAAGGCCAACTCAGTGCTGCAATGAAAAGTATTCGAGCCCTCGGACTGGAAGGACAAATTACAGTGGTAGGTATCGCCAAACGGCTCGAAGAAATTTACTTTCCCGACGATCCGGTTCCTGCTCATATCAACAAGAAATCAGAATCCCTCAAACTCATCCAGCAAGCCCGCGACGAAGCGCACCGCTTCGGCATTACCTTCCACCGCAACCAGCGCAGCAAGAATTTTTTGAAAACGGAGTTGACCGAAATTCCCGGCATCGGGAAGAAGACGTCAGAAAAATTGCTGTCGCATTTTGGCTCCCTGGCGCGGGTGAAAGCGGCGGATAAAGAGGAGGTGGAGAAGTTGATTGGGAAGGTGGCGGCTGGGAAGGTGGCGGGGTATTTTGCGGAGGGGCAAGAAGATGAAAATTCAGTCAGATTGTAGAATTGAGTATTGTAATTTTTGCCGTCGGCGGCAGTTATTCGAAAATTTCGAATAACTGAAAATTTCTCCAATTCAGCATCTGCTGAGATTGCGTTCCTAACGGGACAGGGCACAAACGCCCCTTTGAGATTGAGTTCCTAACGGGACAGGGCCCAAACGCCCCTTTGAGATTGAGTTCCTAACGGGACAGGGCACAAACGCCCCTTTAGGGGCGCAATCTCGGTAGCAAGAATCATCGCCCCGATCACCCGCCCCGTTAGGGGCGAAATATCGGTGGCTTAGCAGGATCAAATCAAGGGCTTAAAAATGTACCGCTCGTCATAGTCCACTTCGAACGCTTTAAGCAACTCCTCATACTCTTCCAAAAACGTCTTTTTTCGATGATGTTCTTCTTGTTTTTCAATGTAGGTACAAACCGCTGACACATGTGACCGGCTGTATGAAAATGCCCCAAATCCCTCCTGCCAATTGAATTGATGTCGTAAAAATCCCCTGCTTTTTATCCATTTGGAACTGTCCTCTTTCACTTGTTGCATCAATGTGGACAACCCTTGGGTAGGGCGCATTCCAAAGAAAACATGAACATGATCTGGCATGCCGTTGATTTGTAACAATTTGTGGCCATTGTTTTGAATGATACCAGTTATGTATTTGTAAAGCTCATCCTTCCAATCCGGAGCAATGACCGCAGCACGGTATTTAACCGCAAAAACCGCTTGGATATGGATTTGTGTGTAGGTGTTTGCCATTTGATTTGAATTTTAGCGTGTGGTGTTACCGATATTGCGTCCCTAAGGGACGGGTGCGTTTTGTGCGCGAACTCGGGGCTACCGATATCTCGTCCCGATGGGACGAGTGCATTTTGTGCGTGATTTGGGGGAATATTTGCTCAAAAATGGGGGAGTAGTGGCGTTTGTAAGTTCCTTTTTCATAGGAGATTGGGAAAAGATATTAGAGAGCAAATTTAAAATACTTTGTTTTGTTTTAAAAATAAAAACACAAAATATTTTATCAGTATTACTGCTCAAAGGAATGCCACTCATTCCACCTCCCCATTCATGATTGTTGCTCCACCCAAGTCGTCACCAGAGAGGCCAATTCGCCAAAAGTGAGTTCTTCTGGCACCCAGTTGCTCAACTCGCAGATTCCGGGCAATCCTTTGTTAAATTCTTGAAATTCTTCCCAAACGCGGCTGTGGCTGGGGATAACTACATTGGTTTTGTTGCTGAGCCAATTTCGCACACATTTAACCGCGACTTCGGGATTGTCTTTGTGCGATTCAATGTCCTGGCCAGACAAGTCAGAGATGAATCTTTTAAAGCGGTAATCTTCGCTTTCTAAAATCAGGTAAGATTTCTCCCGATGTTTCTTTGTGCCGAATTTGCTGCAGCCTATGAAAATGCCCAATTCCAGTGGCATATTGAACCGGGGAAGTTCGTTGGTGGATTGCAGCGTAACCCTTGAAAGGTCGTGAATGGCGTATTTTGATTCGGCTATCAGCTGAACGATTTTGTCAATCCGGATTTGATTCGAGTCGCTGTATTCCTTTGCACACCTCAGTACAAATCCACAACGACGAACGGTAAACAAAATAGCGTTAAAGATTGGGGTGTACTTTTCGTCAAATGGGCAATTGATGAACACGTTGTTTTCATAGGTTTTTACAGTGGCCATATTACGCAGCTTTTAAACGTGCATATTTTTTTAAGTTATACTGAATAATGGCTTCTTCTGCTTTGGAGGCGGTTTCTTTGCTTATGCCTGGATTGAATAATACAATTGCTTTTTCTTTAGGAATACCTTCAAATGGCTTCCCATCTTTTTTTACTTCTATAAACTTGCCTGTTTCGGTATCCCGCTTGAGATAATTGCCCGTTGCTGGGTTGAATACCTGTGTAAAGCCTTTTGCCACCGGTTTCCTGCTACTTTTACCTTTGGATGCTACTTCCATGAGAATTAATTTTTTTGCTTTACAAAGGTAGCGGGTTTGAGCAGTTCAAAACAAGCCCAATGTAAATTAATATCACTCCACCTGAAATGCCGGCATACTCAAGCCATTGTCCCACATCATTCCTCAAACTCAACAATCATTTCCACCTCTACCGCCATATTGCGCGGGAGCGCCACCATGCCAACCGCCGAGCGGGCGTGCTTCCCTTTCTCGCCGAATACTTCCACCATCAGGTCGGAATAGCCGTTGAGGACTTCGGGGTGATTGGAAAAGTCGGGCAGGCAGTTCACCATGCCCAACACTTTTACGATGCGCTTGACTTTACTCAAGTCGCCCAATTCGGCCTTTAGAACTCCAAGTTGTTGGATACCAGTAAGTCGGGCGGCCTGATAGCCTGCTTCAACAGTCAGATCAGCGCCCACTTTTCCCGTGACGTATTGGCCATTGATTTGTGGGCCAGCGCCAGCCAAAAAAATCAGGTTGCCCGTTCTCACCGCTTTGACATAGTTCGCGATGGGGGCACCAGGCACCGGCAGCACGATGCCCATCTCACGGAGTTTGGCTTCCGGGTTGTACGCGGTAGATTGGGAGACGTTGGTGTCGGACTGCTTGTTCGGCGCGGGTTCTTGGCAAGCGAGGAAAATGCTGAGTAGTATGAAAATGGCAGGTCGCATGACTCGAAATGTTGTTGCAGAAAGTAAGTGAACGCAATTAGTTTTTATTAAACACATAGTCACAGTAGGACACATAGTGTTGAATATCAGAACTATGTGTCCTACTGTGACTATGTGTTTAGTATCTTTTTTGCTTGGTTACTTATGTGCAAACCTACGGCGGATTTCAGGGAAATTAGCCGCGGGATGTGTTTTCTGCTACTTAGCCGCACCTTGAAGTTGTGTCATGCTGAGCGCAGTGAAGCATCCGCCTGCAAAAAATAATAAAGATGCTTTGCTGCGCTCACTATGACACAACTGATTGATATTCAATTCACAAGCAGGAGCACAGTGACACTCCAAATGTTAAAATTTTAGACATCTACGACATTTGTCGTAAAAAAATTTGCGCTTACGACAATTGTCGTACACCTTTGCCGTTATAAAGTTGAACGCAACCGAACCAATCGTATCAATCGAACCAATCAAATAATGACTTATCAGCCCTCCGAAGCAGAACTAGAAATCCTTCAGGTAATCTGGGAAATCGAGCCTGCCACCGTCCGAAGCATCCATGAACGCATCGCTGCTGCGGGGAAAGACGTGGGCTACACCACCGTGCTGAAACAGATTCAGCGGCTCACCGAAAAAGGTGCGCTCGAAAAGGAGATCATAGAAGGCTCCCACCTATACCGCGCCGTTGTGAAAGAAACGGATGTAAAACAACAACTGGCTGGCAAAGTAATGCGCACGGCTTTTGGTGGCTCGGCGCTCCAAATGGTGATGCACGCCCTTGGCAATGAGAAAGCAAGCGCCAAAGAATTGCAAGAACTCAAAAACTGGCTCGACCAACAACTTTCCGGAAAATGAATCCACTCGCAAATTTTGTCCCCATAGCCCAGGCTTTTGGCCTTACAGTTGCTCACTCGCTTTGGCAAATTGCCTTTATCTGGTTGGTTTTCAAACTATTGGAGTGGTGGCTGAACCCTCGACACCAGACAGTTTACCTGCTCTCGCTTACTGCTATGTTTGTATCAGCAGGATGGGCAATCACAACATTCGTCCAAGAATGGACAAGGCTTAAACCTGTGGAAACGGCGTTCACACAAATTGAAAATGAGGCGGTGTTCGTTCCATCTGCTTTTTTGTCGGAGGGCACAACGGCCAACCTGAATCTTTGGGAATCCGCACAAAGTTGGCTCGAAGCCAATGCGGCCCAAATTGGCTGGGCCTGGTTGGTATGTGCTGGACTGCTTTGGCTGCGTCTCATAGGTGGTTGGTGGCTGGCACAGCGCTTGCGGCAACGTGATGTGTCGCCTGCTACTGAATCATTCCAAAATCTTTGTACCTACTGGGCAAAACGCCTGAAACTCAACCCGAAAATTCAACTACTGGAATCGCCACACATTTCTGAACCACTGACGCTGGGTTTTTGGAAACCTGTCGTAATGTTCCCGCTGGGCATGCTTTTGCAACTTACGCCTGCACAATTGGAAGCCCTACTCTTGCACGAGTTGGCGCATATTCGTCGCCACGACTATCTTGTAAACCTCTTTCAACTGGCGCTGGAAGTCTGCTTTTTCTACCATCCCTTGTTTTGGCTGCTCTCCCGGGAAGCGCGATCCCGCCGCGAGTTTTGCTGCGATGAACTGGTATTACGGCACACGTCCGACCCGCTTTTATACGCCAAGACCCTGACTGACCTTCAACTCTCTATTCTTCAACCTTCAACACCTTTCGTTATGAACGCTACTGGAAAAAGCCGTTTCACCGAACGCATTCTGAATATTGTGGGCATCTCCCCCAAACGCAGTGCCCGACCTAATTTCTTCATTGCCATGCTGTTGCCTTTGGCTATTGGCCTGTCATCGTGGTGGCCTGTGCCGATTGAATCTGCCGTGAACGATGCCTGGGATTTGCCGTCATACCCGGTTTTGGACACCACACCTCCGCGAAATGCGGCATTGGACCCAAGTATCGCCGAACCTAAAGGGGATGGTGGCAGAAAGAAAGATCTGAGGGATGTTGCCGATAATTTGGGCAAAACCCATCCAAATCAGCGTGTTAGCGTCAATGTCGAACCTGAAGTGCCAGAAAATATCGCCATTGAGGCAGTCAAAATGAACGTCTTATACATCGGAGTTGACAATCCGTTGCGGATTGCTGCGGCAGGTATTCCCGCCAATGAACTATCCGTAGAACTAATTGGAGACGGCGCCATCACGGGCAGCGGGGGAGATTATATGGTGACTGTATTTAACCCCGGTGAGGTAAAAGTTCGGGTCATGCGAAAAGTAGGAGCGGAAATCAAATTGGTGGTGGATCAAAAATACCGCGTAAAGCGCATCCCTGACCCTTTGCCAAAAATGGATGGGAAATACAGTAGCAGCGCCATCGGAACGGAAATAATGCAGCAATCAAAAGGAATCTTTTTAGCGTTGCAGAATTTCGATTTCGATGCTGAATGCAGGATAGTGGGCTTTGAAGCCACCTACTTGCCTTTAGCGGAAGACCCAATTACGCGTCAGAATCAAGGCGGGGAATGGAATAGCGGAGTGCTTGAGTGGATCAAAAAAGCCAAACCAGGCGACGCTTACTTCTTTGACGATATTCTGGTCAAGTGCCCGGGCGATGCAGAACCACGCAATGTGGGTGGTTTAGCGTTTAAGATAAGATAAAAGCGGAATAGTTTCAAGATGATAAGTTTCACACAACGCAACAACGACACAACGCTTTGATAGAAATTCATTGTGTCGTTGTGGCGTTGTGTGAAACCTCATTACTTCTCCCGTTTTTTGAACAACTCCTGCAACTCAAGAGAAATGCCGAGACCAATATTGATGCCATCAAAGCCATAATCTGTGCTTGGCCTCAATGCAGCCAAAACGAGATGGGCTGAAATGGTGACCGGTTTGAAGTGAAGTCCCAGGTTGCCGCCCAACTCCGGGAACCAAAAAGGAGAGTCCTTTTCAAGCCGTTTAATTACTTCGATGTCTTCAGGTTCGATACGGTAGTCAATCGTGCCTGAAGGGAAACTGAGCTGTACTAAGCGCAGCCCAAGCCCCAACCGGAACCAATCATTTTTATAGGTCAGAGTTGGTTGCACAAAAAATCGCTGCAACCGGAGGTCTGAAATTCGCGCAATGCCATAGTCATTTCGCATTTGCCCTTGTCCCCAGCCGACATACATGGCCACTGTGCCAAATTCAAATGGCCAATATCCTCCCGCTGCGGCTTCCAAGAAGTATCCTTCGGTGCTCTCCTGATAAACAGGTTGGCCCAAAAAATTGGGTTCCTCAAAACTGGAACGGGTACGGAAATAATTGAGCATCACGGCGCCATGCTTGATGGGGCTATACGAAGCGTGAAAATCCCCATTTAAAGTGACCGGGTTAGCGCCAAATGTCGCCGCCACAACACCGTCGCCCTTTTTTTCTATATAAGGGGTATGCACAAAATTGGGCGAGTAATGGTAGTGCCTACAGCCAATGGCGAAAAAAAGAAATGCAGCAAACAGGGGGATAGAAGGGCGCATAAGAACAAAATACTTGAGCGTTTACAGAAAAGTGTGGCACACCTGAATTCGATTGGGGACATGCAGGTAAGGGTGGTTTTGAATCCCTGAGTTGTAAAATTCGAGCACTTCCTCCAAATTGGCAAAACGACCATCGTGCATATAGGGCGCAGTGAGGGCAATGTTTCGCAGGGTAGGTACCTTGAAGGCGCCTTTTTCTGAGTTGACGCCTGTGATGCCGCCAACACCAAGGTCGATAGGGTTGGATTCGAGGCCGTTGTTGGCAAGTTGTAAAACCGGGCGGCCCATATTGCCACTGTGACACGAGGAACAGTTGGCATTGTAAAGATATTTGCCTCGGTTTTCAGCGGATGTAAATCCAGAGAAATTGCTGTGGTAGACTGTGTTGCCGAAGTTGCCATCAGGAGTCGGATCGCTTTGGTTTGCTTCGGCGTCAAATTCACTTTGGAAGGAACCCATCGCGTTCACAAAATTAGAAATGGCCTCCAATACGAGATCTTCCGTGACAACAGGGCTTCCAAATGCTTTATTGAACAATGGCGCATAGTATGGCTGAGATTCTACCATGGCGGCTATTTCTTGCATGCTCATGTCCATTTCCTGGGCATTGGTCATGGAGCCACGGCTTTGGTCGGCAGCGGTTTCGGCGCGATTGTCCCAGAAAAAACGGATGGCGTTGAATCCATTTAGGTCGGTACCGTAGTAGGCAGAGAAATTGGCTACCGAGCCAAGGGCAAAGGAATTGCGCGTGGTAGAACGGTCGTACACGCCCTCGCTGAAAACCTTGTTGTCTGAGAAGGCAAGGGCTTGTTTGTGGCAGCTGGCGCAAGAGACTGTACCGTCTTTAGAGAGTTTTTTATCATAAAATATCACACGGCCCAACACTGCTTTGTCGCGCTCGACCGCACGGGGGAAAAGGCCGACGTTGCTCAAGTGTGCAGGAAAGGTGACCGTATAATCATCGGGGATTTCTGGCAAATTAAGATACTGGGAAAGAAGTTCGGTCTCTTCTTTTGAATAATAGAAATAGTTGAAATCAGACTTGCAAGCCCCAAGAAGTAGGAACAGGGCAAATAACGAGATGATGGGTACGTGTTTTTTCATGGCTGTATGTGTCTTAAAATGAAACCTGGGAGGCAATGTTAGAACGGCTTAAAGCGTCCAAAAGTAGCGTGCGCTATTTTGTAATTTTAGGGCCAATACATGCTTTACGAAAGATTTAACACCCCAAAGACGCAGACGAGTTGACTTGGGTTGGGGAAGTGCTGAAATAAAAACAAACCCCGTTTCCACAGTAGTATCTGCGAAAACGGGGCTATAAGTGTGTAGGACAAATTATTTCACGCCACGCCACACGACACAACGCTTTTATAGTTTCACGCAACGCCACAACGACACAACGCTTTTATAGTTTCACACAACGCCACAACGACACAACACTTTTATAGTTTCACACAACGCCACAACGCCACAACGCTTTTATGGTTTCACACAACGCCACAACGTATAACTATCAAAGCGTTGTGTCGTTGTGTGAAACTTAGTAAAAATTACTCTTTCGCTTTTTTCGGGTTGTTGCGGTCGAGCACTTCATCTACTAGGCCATATTCTTTGGCTTCGAGGCTGCTCATCCAGTTGTCGCGGTCGCAATCTTCCTCGATTTTCTCATAAGGCTGACCAGTGTGATGCGCTAGGATGTCGTACAGCGACTTTTGCATCTTTTTGATGAGCTTGTAGGAGATTTCAATGTCTGAAACCTGCCCTTGTGCGCCACCCATCGGCTGGTGGATCATCACATGACTGTGGAACAATGCACTGCGTTTGCCCTTTGCGCCAGCCGCAAGCAGCACAGCACCCATGGAAGCAGCCAATCCCGTGCAAATGGTGGCCACATCAGGCGCAACATATTGCATGGTATCGTAAATGCCGAGGCCGTCAATCACGGAACCTCCCGGGCTGTTGATGAACATCTGCACGTCGCGTTTTGGGTCGGTGCTTTCGAGAAACAGCAGCTGTGCCTGAATTACGTTGGACACATATTCTGTGACCGGCACACCCATGAAAATGATTCGGTCCATCATCAGGCGGCTGAACACGTCCAGTGCGGCTGCGTTCATTTGACGTTCTTCGATGACATAAGGCGTGAAAGCCTGAATGCCCGGCACCGAGGTTCCCATGTATTTCTCGAGGTGCATACTGCTCATGCCAAGATGTTTCGTGGCATACTTCTGAAATTCGTTTTTGTCGAACATTTTGAAAACCAATTTTTAGAGCGTCAGCATCTTTTTCATACATTCAAAAATAGATGCCAGCACTCATGTTTTATGAGGCAAAGGAAACAACGAATGCGCTACAAGGTTATGCCCCAGAAAGATGGAACTGAAATAAACTATGAATGATGAACCAGGTACGATGAACTATAAACGATGAACGACGAATCAAACCGGGTTCATTGTTCATCGTTTATAGTTCCTCTTCAAGCGTTGTGCGCATTCCAATATCTTCGGATTGTTCCGCCTTTGCCTTGGCCGTTATTTCTTCCACTATTTTGTGGAAGTCTTCGGAGGAAACGGCTTTATCTACCAATGTCACCTGACCGCGAACAGCTTCGAGCAATTTGTCGGATTCAAGTTCGCGACGTGTGTTTTCCACGTCTTTTTCGTCTTTCATAAGCCGCTCAATGCTGCCCTCTATGATGTGGGCAGGCAGATCAGCCTGGAAATAATTACGCACACGACGGCCAAATTCTTCTTTCAATTCTTCGTCGCTAACTTCAACATTATATGCTTCCAGGAGGTCTTCGCGGATAACGGACCAACGCAGGTTATCGGAAAAGGCGGGGTATTCGCGCTCAATTTGGGCGGGATCGAGTTTGCCTTGATTGGTCACGCCCAGCCAACGTTTGAGGAATTTGTCGGGCAGTTCTACTTTATTCAATTCCAACAGTCGTTCTTGAATAGAGCGGAAAAGCAGTGCATTGGAACGCACATCGTAAAATTGCAGGATGCCCGCTTTCAGCTTCTCCATGGCCTCTTCCTTGTTCGACACGCCTTGACCGAAGTAACTATCGTAAAACTCCTGGTTCAATTCAGCGTCGGCCACCCGGCTCACCTCCTCAATGGTTCCTTCAAACCAATTACCCACTTCGCGGTTGTCGCCATCAGGAAGGGCAAGAATGTACTTGCGGTACATTTCTTCTTTTTCGTGATTTTCCACCGAACGGGCATTGAAACGAACAGAATCGCCGGTTTTTAGCGTAAGCAATTTGGCCTTAAACGCTTCGTCCTGAATATTTTTGACCAAAAAGGACATTGGGTTTTCCCATCCGCCTTCTTTCACTTCGCCTTTGTCGGAAACAAGTTCTCGAGCCGCAATTTTCACAATATCATTCTCTTCGATGCCATCGGTGGGAGTGGTTCGTGCACCTACCCGTTTGCGGGCATATTGCAGGTCTTCTTCGGCGAGTTCGTCGAGGTTGCTCACGGTGAGCCGTTCGAAGGAATGGTTTTTATCCAGGCCCTGAATTTCGATTTTCGGCACAAAACCGATCTCGTAATCAATGGCGTACTCCGGGTCAGGATTGCTTATGTTTATGGTGAATTTCTGTTGCTGGTCTTCAGCAGGAAGCGGCTGTCCTAAAATGTTGATGCGGGATTCGCGCAGGTATCCCACCAATTCCTCGCTGAACATCTCGTTGAGTGTCTCGGTGAAAATGGACGAGCCATACATTTTTTTGAGGTAGTCCATCGGCACCTGACCGGGCCGGAAACCTTTAATAGGCATCCTTTGGCGAACCTTTTTGAGTTCTGCATCCAGTTTGGGCTTCAGTGCCTCGCGGGTGATGGTGACGGTGAGGACTGCGTTGCAATTGTCTATGTCTTTGCGGACGACCATGGCTAATGTGATAATGTGAAAATGTGGTAATGCTCGACCGGGAAGAGGTCTTTGGCGCTGAACATTTTAGGCAAAAAAAAGATTTGGCAAATTTTTAAAATCTGCCAAATCTTGGAATTTAAATAAGCCCTGCCTGCCGACAGGCAGGAAATCGCTCATAACCATATCACCAAAAAATTGTGCGGGCGGAGGGACTCGAACCCCCATGCCTCACGGCGCCAGATCCTAAGTCTGGTACGTCTACCAATTTCGCCACGCCCGCTTTACCCGCCATAGCCCCATTTAGGAGCGAAGGCGGGCTTGTTCCTCTTACAACCTTAAAATAAGGCGAAGAGGGCTTGTTTCTTTACAATATTTCAATCTGGCTGCATAACAAACCAGTTTCTGCTTAAACCCGCCTTCGCACCGCCTTCGGCGGCGCTATGGCGGGTAAAAGGGACGCAAAAGTAATACGTTCCAGCAAAAAACAAAGGGAAGATTTTTAAAAACTTATTCATACCCAAAAACCTTCTTCAATCCAGCACCCGGCACTCCACCCGGCGGTTCTTTTGTCGGCCTTCATCGGTATCATTCAGGGCGCTGGGCTGGGCTTTTCCATAGCCTTTCCAGGCAAGTTGTTCCGGGGCTACATTTTTGGCTATCAAGGCTTTATACACCGTTAATGCCCGTTGTTCAGAAAGGGTTTGATTGCTGGCTTCGTCGCCGATATTGTCAGTGTGGCCTCCGATCTCAAAATGAAGGGTAGTATTCTTTTGAAGTACCTGCGCGAGTTTTTCCAATGCTGGTGCTGCTTCGGCGCGAAGCTCAGCCTTCCCAAAATCGAACAGCAGCGCATCCTGCATGGTGTATTTTTTTTCTACCAGTAACGATTGCTCGATGGCAGCATCTTCATCGGCCACGATGGCAAAATCGTCAAAAAGGTAATAAGCGATGCGCTTTGTCTTTTTCCAAAATTCGAGTGTCTGGTTTTTTTCATCCAGTTGCATACGCTCCTCATCGCCCATATTTATTGGTGTCACCGCGTCTGAAAAAAAGTTGCCAAACAAGAAATATTTGTAGCCTCCGCGGTCAGCCTTGAAGGCCAATGAAATCTTGCGCCATTGCCCTTTGGTTTCCACGATTTGCGCCAAGTTAACTTGTGGTTTTACAGCAAAATCAAGTTGGCTCGTCATGAAATTCTCTTTGGTATTGATCCGCGCATCGGAAAAGTAAAAACCAAAATTGCCACACAGCGTAGGGCGGATTCCTGTGGTGCGGCCATACACTTTATTGAGGTGTTGATTGCCCAAAGAGTCGTTGGTATAGACCCAAAAACTGAGGCGGTAGGTCTTGCCTTTTTCAAGCGGTTTTGCGAGCGCGCCTTGGATAAGTTCGTGATAATCAAAGGCGAACTGCCCGTCTTGAAAAGGGTGGTACATGATGAGGCCCATCATGCGTTTGCCTTTTCGGGGTTTTGGAAAAGTAGGGCATCCTGCTATAGAGTCCCAAAGCAGCAGGTCTGGGGTTTGTACGTCAAAAGTCTTCCAGCCCTCCGCGCTCGAGTTCACAATATCGGAGGCTCCCGAGAATTGACAAGGCTTCGGGGACGCTTGCCATACGCCCGCTTGTCGAGCGGATTGGCGTTCAAAGCCGCCGTTCACGACTAGGTTTTGGGTATACCCCAGTAAAGGGGCAAGTAAGCATAAAAGGGAGAATAGGGATTGGCGCATAATCTGGTTTATTTTTGGGAAAACGCTGGAATGGAGTAAAGGATTGTGAGCCACCATCACCAGGTTTATTTATCTATTCGCCAATATTCTGTAAAGCATTTCTGTATAAAGCGGGCAATATCCGAAAGCCAGTCATTTCAATCATCTTGTCTAGAATAGGGCGAACGGCAGAAATAATCCCTTTCCGTTTTGCTAAAGAAAGTATACCGATAAGACCAATAACTTGAAGTCCCATCTCGGCGGCTTTTCGCCGTCCTTTCCATTCGTCAATCACTAGAAAATCGGATCCAATTTCCAAAGCTAAGGCAATGGCTTCTGATTCACCCTCGTCGAGATGCATTTTGAGCATTTCTACTAGATCAGTCCCAATAACTTTTTGAACGTTTATCCAATCTTGGGAATCAATGCTTTCAAGTTGATCTGGTATTTCGCCAAGTTCCCGATATACAGCCTCGGGAATTACAATTTCGCCAAAGACCTCCTTCAAAATATGCATTTCGCCAATTTGAAAAAGATTTGTGAGGGCAGTGGTGTCACTTACGACAATCATGCTCTTATCGGATTATTTGGGCAACTTCTAGGTCATGCTGGAGGTCAGAGGCATCGTAATTCAAATAAAGGCCGTGGGTTGTCAATGCTTTTTGGAATTCAACCACATTTAGCCCTGCAATTTTACGCGCTTGTCCAAAAGACAGACGTTTTTTTGAGTACAGATAAAGGGCTATTTCGAGCCGCAGTTCGGAGGCGGTCAGAGGGGATTCTGTAAATGCCGCATCGGGAATTTCTAAAAGCATAATCCGAAAAAGTTTCCACAAAAGTAATGTATTCAAACCTTACTACACACCATCACCAGCTTCCTGTTTTCAGCATCTGTAGCAGCAAACAGATAAACCTCGCCACCATCTGCGAGACCTAGCTTGCGGCGCACTTGATCAGGGTTGTCTGGAAAATTGCGGCAAGTAATGTTGGCTTTCCCATTTGGAACGAAGGCTTGGACTGTTTTTCGATCGTACTTGCAAACCTGTTCGACGACAAAACTTCTGGCTGGCAAGTCCTGGCGAAATTCCATTGAAGTGTACAAATGCGTATTGGCATGGAGTTTTTCCAACCCAAAACGCTGGGCAAATGATCTAAACGCCCCTGCTTTCAAAATGGCCGGATTGGGTTCGTAGAGGAAGCTTTGGGGCGTCGAAAAAGTGGCGACAGATCGTTGTTCCTCCGCCCAACTAAATTCAAAAGCCAGGGCTTCGCCCTCAGTTAAGACAACTGCTGCGATAGGGATTTCATCCATTGGCTTTGCCTCCCGTTCAAGTAGGTACAGCACCTCGCGACAATCGCCCTCAGAGGCGACTACCCAAATTTTGCTGACCTGTCCCAATTGTCCGGCTGCAAGTTTCAGGTCAAGCAGCGGGGCCGTTTTCAACAGCACACGGGGTGATTTTTTCAGCATCAAGTCCTTGATTTTCAGGACATCCGGAGAGCAGTCAGCCAATTGGAATACTTTTCCTTTGCGTTCATCGCGGCGGGCTGGGTCGAGGTAGATGAGGTCAAATTCCTGATCCGTTTTTTCTAAAAAATCTTCTGCGGAACGGTGCTCGAATTGCACATTCCTCAGGCCCAATTGTGCAAAATTGTTCCTGGCCGCCGCCAGCAGATCTGCATTTTGCTCTACATAAGTCAGCGATTCAAATTGCTGGGAAAAGAAAAAGGAATCCACCCCCAGGCCCCCGGTGAGATCGGCCATTTTTTTGCCTGAAAACAAAGATGCCTTAAATTGGGCGGTGCGTTCCGAAGAAGCCTGTTCCAAGGAAATTGCCAGCGGGAATTCCATGCCGGGACAATACCAGGAGGGGATTTTGGAACGGATTTTTTGCAGGGCTTGAATTTGAATTACCGCAGCTGATATTGGGATTTCTTTACCCGCCGAAGCCTTCCCGTCCGCCAAGTCTTGATTGGAGGGGGCGAAGGAGGGGGGATATTTTTTGGCGGAGAGTGCCAATTGGCGCGGGTCGTCGTCGCGGTGTTGCCAGATGAAATCTTGGAGAGGGCTAAGCGGCATGGGGCGAAGGTAGGTGGTGTTTTGAAAATAATTTTCGCTGGAAAACAGGACTGTTTCATTATTTCTTTCAAAAAGTGAAATGAGTTTTCAGCCCTTGGTTAGGGATTCTTACCCCGGATTTTTTAAGTAATAGCGGTTTTTTCATTGACAAGTGGGTTTATGGCCCTGCTTTCCGGCTATAAAATCTAGCAAAAAGTGAAATAGCGCGGCCCTTGGCTTGCCCCCCACCTTTGTCTCATCAGTTGCGAAAAAAATACGCAGCCACATCTTTTCACACATTAAAATACCAACACAATGAGATACTCCTTTTTCTTCATGGCCATCATCGCCACCCTGGTTCTTCCTTTTACCTCCTGTAAAAAAGACAACTTCGAAACTTCGCCAACCGAATATGTGCTTTCCGATGAAGAAATTGCTGAAATCAGTGCAAATTTCTGCAGCACAAGCGATGCACATGATTACAATGACCACTCGATCTTGCACGAAGGCGCTTCGGCGGATGACCGCGGCACGGGCGTAAAAGGCAAATTCTGGCCTGCCGGGCAAGTGCTTCGGGTTCGATTTCTGAACGGCAGCACCGCCCTCCAAAACAAGGTACTCAACTACGCTAAAACATGGTCAACCCATGCCAACGTTAGCTTTGTCAAAGTAACTGCAGGCACCGCCGAAATTCGGGTGCGTTTTGGCAATCTTGGACACAACTCTTATGTGGGGACTGACAATTTGAGCATAGCCGCTCATCTCCAAACCATGAACCTTCAATTTACGGACAACACCAGTGAGTCGGAAGTCCGTCGGGTGTCGCTCCACGAATTTGGACACGCTCTGGGGCTGATGCACGAACACCAAAATCCGTTTGCCAATATTTCTTGGGATAAGCCTAAAGTCTATGCATACTACGCTGCTACACAAGGCTGGTCGCAACAAACGGTGGATGCGCAAGTACTCAATAAACTGGCTTATGCACCTACCCAGCATACCGGCTTAGATCCGCTATCAATTATGTCCTATTCCATTCCGGCTTCGCTGACTACCAATGGGTTTTCTATTCCCTGGAACACCGAACTCTCCGTGATTGACAAAGAGTTTATCGGCAAAATGTACACCAGCACTCGCATAAGGGTTCGTCACGCAGCCAATACCAACAGTCCTATCACGGTATACCTCAATGGAGTGGCTACCACCCTCAATAAAAACGAGACGATTTCTTTGCCAGCGAAGACTACTGGTAATGTCCTGCAAATCTGGGAATGCCCGACCGGCTGTATGTGGTCTTCGTTTACACCAAGTTACGGGTTTCAATACCGAATAATAAGCGCAGCAAATAACCCGAACGATTTGAGTTTGGTGCTAGAGTTATAGTACTAGCAGAAATTGACCGGGTGACTAGCAGTCACCCGGTCAATTTCTGCTAACATATTAAACCGCAAAACCGCAAAACCGGAGAACAGGAAAATATAAAACCGCGAGAGGATTGATTTCGAAAAGGGAAGATTTTGGCCACCTTCGGATCAAAATGAACGGTTTTATATTTTCCTGTTCTCCGGTTTTGCGGTTTTGCGGTTTATTTTTTCATTACTTCTTACCCAATCGGCCCAATTGCTCCTGCAACCACATCCGCTCGGCCACGGAAGGGGTCTCGTCAAGTTGCTTCCGCAGTTTCTCTGCTCGTGCGGGATTGCCGTGCATTCCAGAGGCGGTCATTCTGCGCAGCATATCAATAAAGGCGTTGTTCATAAGGAGCACGTTCTCGGCGAGGTTTTTTTGCCTTGACGGAAAATGAAGAGTTTGAAATTGTCCATTTTACTGTCCAGCAATTCAGAATCTGTTTCGTAATAGATTTTCAGTTCCAGTTTTCGGGCCATGAGGCCGCTGAACAGATTGTCGGAACTATCGCGAAGCAAATCAAGCGCAGTGTCGTATTCGCCCAAGTAGTAATGGTAGTTTGCAAGATTGTAGTTGAAAAACTCAGCAGGGTTTGGCACGCCAATGATATGGTCGCGACAACGATCGAGCGCTTGTTTTACCCATTCAAACTCGCGGCTCACCAAACCGGTTTGCACCATATTGAGCAAAGTCGAGCTTGTATTTGCCCGCTATCTTCAAAGAGCAAGCCGCTTTGCAGGCCAGATTTGTACAGGCTCATCAACACCGATGCATAGGCGGTTTCTCCGTGATTATAGCACCAGGTGCAATGGTTTCGGAGGTATGCGAACAGGGTGCGCGATACATGACGGGGCAGAAATGCAGCGTTGTTTTGGAGGTCTTCAAGCACCGACTCAATGGACGCGAGATCGTGGTTTTCGGGGCTGCGAACGAATTCAAATCCTTTGCTCAGCAACCGTAAAACAGGTTCTGTTTCCAAATCTGTGATGGCAAGAGAGGCGGGGATGCCGTTCGCCATGAGCTCGGCAAACGAGTCTTCCACATTTGATTTGCGACGAGAAAAAAAGAGGTTGTTCAGCAACTCCAATGCCAGCGCGAGGTATCCATGGTGTAAGGCGCGGATGGTTTCGCTTAAGCTTTCGTGGGCATGGTTGTCTTGGCGAATAGTATCGAGCTGGTGGGTTTGCTGTTCGGTCAGAAACCTTGCGCCCCAATACCTGACATCGTGAATGGAGTGCTTGGATTGTTCGCTGCGCAGTTTTTCCAAAATGGGCGCGGCGCGGTTGGGCAAGTCGCGGTTAAGGAAAAATTGGGCCAGCCGTAGCGTTTCTGGCGTGTCAAAAAGTGTTTTGGTGATTTGTGCAGCGAACTGTTTGGCCAGTTGGTGAAGTTTACTCATCAAAACTTCCACCTTGCCGTTTACGAATTTCTTGTCGGGATAAATAAAGGTGTATGCGTCTTCAACAGTAGGCCCAGGCGCTGGAAAATTAGGTGCAAACGGGCGCAGATATTCCCACAAAGCCGTCACGTCGCGGGCATAGGACCCGTCGTTGAAAAAGGCGACTGTACAAACTTGTGAAACCGATCCAATTCGGCGGGCTGAAACCGTGAGAGCGTGTCGACGAGGGATGAGTCTAACATTGGGTGAAGTTAGGAGGGCTTTGGAAATGTTCGTACACTCAATGGCGATATTTTTACCTTCGCCAATACAATTACGTTCAATTCATACCAATTGAAACCTATGAGGTTTTCAAAACCTCATAGGTTTGGATGTCAATAAAGACACAACCTTCGCCATTAAACAACCAACCATGTCCAACAAACTAAAGTCTTTCTCCATAGCAGTTGCTGCGGCCCTGCTCTGTCTAAACCTTCAAAATTGCGTGAAAAATGGCGACACCATCATCGTTTCTGACGATGTGCTGATGCTCACCGTACCCGCTACTGGGATCGAAGTTGCTGCATGCGCTGATTTTGCGGCTAACCGTTCGTTTGAGCTTCCGGCCTCCAATACCCGAAGCGTAAACTGGACCGAAGCCAAATCCCTGGCAAACGACACGCTGAAAATCATCCGGCTTGAAATCCTTAGCGATACTGGCTCGGTCGCACAATTTACCATGACCCTTCGCCCGCTCAGTGGCAAACCTTCTGAAATTCAGTGTATGAAAGGTTTTGGATGTACGGCTCCTTGGGAGCATTTCCCGTGGATCGCGCCGGGACAAAATTTCCTGGATCAAACGGTGTTCAAATTCAAGGTAAAACCCGTGGGCATCAGTAGCTTTACGGTAGAGAATTACAATACGGACAAGGCGCTTACGGTGCGCGTGAATCCGGCTATTTGATAGGGCGTTTAAACCTCGTAGGTTTCAAAAAACCTACGAGGTTTCGCTGTTCTTAAAGAGGCGCTCCCCGGAGCGCCTCTTTTTGCGCCAGGCGGTAACAATTGTATCACTCAATAAATAAATCTGCTGCACCCGCCATAATTTCTATCAAAAAGTGAAATAGGTTTAGATTCTTAAAGCATTGAAAAACAATGCTTTAAGGATCTTAATAGCCTCGTGCTCCAATGCGTAAACCATAAAAAACCACTCAAAATTGAAATAGCGAGCCGGTGTTCACGCCCCGCACCTTTGACCCATCAACTGCGGCCAAAGGACACTCCCAAACCGCAACCAATCAAATCTTAACCCACCCAAAATTTTCAACATCTTATGCAAATCTTGCAAAAATCTCTCGCTTGCTTTTTCGTATTGTTCTTCGGAAGTTTCGCTGCTACGGCACAGGCACCCGCTTTATTGAAAGACATCAACAACGCGCTTGTCAATGGCAAACCACGCGGCATGACCACGGTTGGCACCACCGTTTTTTTTAGTGCTGATGATGGTCTGCATGGCCGCGAACTGTGGAAAACAACAGGCACCGATGCTTCCACCGTAATGGTAGCGGACATCAACCCAAGCGGTGACGCCAATCCCGCCAATTTCTGCAACGTGAACGGTATCGTATTCTTTACGGTAACCACGCCAGTAAATGGCACCCAAATTTGGAAGACAGACGGCACCGCAAATGGCACCAAATTCGTTGCTGATATCCTTTTAGGCGGTGAAAGCGGTTCGTTCGCTCAATTGACCGCTTGCAATGGCAAGTTGTTTTCCGGGCTTACGAAGCGGTGGTCCCACCTCCTGGAGGCGCTCCTTCATTGGAACTTAAACTTCATGTATCCGATGGTACCCCTGTTGGCACTAAAGTATTGGGCCAGACCCTCTCGATGCCGCAAAACCTCACGGCGGTCGGTAATACACTTTTCCTTTCGGGAATCAGCCCTACCAGCCCAATGGGCAACCAACTTTTGAAAACCGATGGTATCACGGTATTGATTGTGAAAGACCTGGAATTCCTCGGCGAGACCGCCGGCAGCCTGCCTGCCAATTTTACCAATGTGAATGGCAGCTTGTTTTTCTCCGGCCAAAACAGCGCGGCAAGTGGCCGTCAAATCTGGAAATCAAATGGGACCGACGTTGGAACCATACAGATGACAAACACGGTTTTTGGGTTTTCCGTCGGCGAAATGGACCATGTGAACGGGACGGTTTTCTTTGCTGGCGTGGTGAACGAACCCATCCAAAATTCGGCTGGCCACAAACTTTTTAGGCTCAACAGCCCGAACAACGTTACCGAATTTAACACTGCTGGCACCGGAAATCTCACCGCATTCGAAAATCAAATGGTGTTCACCCAAGGCGGCCAATTCCAGACCGAGCTTTCCCGCGCAAACGTGGTGGGCAACGGTATCACCACCCTCCAAATTTATTCCAGTTCAGGACATCCCGCCAACCTGACTGTGGCTAACGCGACACTGTTTTTTGTAGCTGGAACTGCGGCAAATGGTCGCGAACTTTGGAAATTCAAAGCCAACTCGGCTTCTATGGTTCAAGATTTTATAGTTGGCGCGACTGACGCGAGTATTACTAACCTCTGCGCTCGTGGCTCTGATGTTTTCTTCGCCAGCAATGGTACTGGTGGCAACGAACTGCGTATGTCTAAGGGCACACCAAATGCCATCGCTACGGTTCGCAACATTGGTCAGGCGGGATCATTCCCGAAGGAATTTGTCAAAATGGGCAACTTCACGTTCTTCTCTGCGGATGATGGCGTTTCAGGCCGCGAACTTTGGAAAACTGATGGCACGATTGGAAATGCAGTGCGGGTAGCCGATCTCATCCCTGGCACAACAGGTTCAAACCCAACCAACTTGATCGTGATAACCAATGGAGCGGTCCAAACCTTGTTTTTTGAAGCGAAAACCGCAATCAATGGCCGCGAACTGTTCAAATTAGAAAACACCGCTGGAGCTGTCCCAATATGCATTTCCAACATTGGCACGGGCGCCGCGAACGCCGGAATCGGTAACATGACCAATGTGAACGGCACGTTGCATTTCACGGCCACCCAAAATCTACCTAACCTTGGCGACCGCATCTGGAAAGTAAATGCCTTTCGGACTGAAGTAGATCAAACAGGCGGGGCCATGACTTTTGCCAACAACCTCAAGGCCATGGGCAGCACCTTGTTTTTCACACAAAGCCCACAGGTTGGCCCGCGTACGCTTAACAAATTAGGCTTACCGAACCCAATCAAAACGTTCGCTACAGTAGCAGGCCAAGCAGACCCAATTCCTCAGGAACTCACAGTAATTGGCAGCCGCCTTTTCTTCACCGCCGCCGATGGCGCGATTAGCCGTCGGGTTTGGGTGACCAATGCTGCGGCCACTAGCGTGTCGCAAGTTTCGAGCCGTAACGCTTCGGAATTGACCAATTTCAACGGACGATTGGTTTTCACAGATTATTTTGGCAACATCGCGGGTCAAAAAGCAATCTTCCGGGTAAATACTGCATTCAACGGGGCGGATACAATTGCAACGGATCTTTCAATAGGTGGTCTTGAGGCCGCAGGTACTACGTTGTTTTACTTCCAGGCAACTCATAATGGCAGGCTGTGGTTGAAAAAAATTACTACCACTAACTTTCAACCCGCCGAGCTTAAAGAATTCCCAGAAGGCAATACGGTGATTGCAATTGAAACGATTGTGGCTGGAAACAACTTGTTTTTCATAATGAACGCAGCCGCTACTGGTCACGAATTGTATAAATCAAACGGCACAGTCACAGGTATCGTAAGCGACATCCGCCCAGGTGTTGGCAACTCGAACGCCCATGCACTGGCAGTTTGCGGCACCGACCTGTTCTTTTCTGCCAACAACCTTACGAACGGCCAGGAGCCATGGAAACTTGCCAACGCAACGGCACTCGACGACGATGGCAGCGACGAACGCGATGCAGTTCTGGAAGTCATGGAAATACCAACTTCTGAAGTACCTGAAATCAAGGTTTACCCGAATCCGGCCGCCAATTTCGTAAACGTGGATCTGCCAGAAAACGATTTGACCGGTACTTTGAGCATCCTCTCTGCTTCTGGCCAGTTGGTTCGCTCTGTGCAATCTACGGAAGGGGAAACCAGCGTTCAAATGGACCTCCAGGATTTGCAGAAAGGGGTTTACATGGTTCGCTGGGTACAATCGGATGAGCAGGTGGTGGTGAAAAAATTGATCATACAGTAGGGCGAAATTCATTTCGCCAATCAATCAACCCGTAGGGCGAAATTCATTTCGCCAACCAACTTAATTCGCAGAAATCGGAATTTTCTTTGATGCAGCCCTGTCAGGCTTCAAAACTTGGCAGGGCCGTTTTTTTAAACCGAATTAACTCACTTAAAATTCAAATAACGTATGCAATTCATCTTTCAAAAATCACGCGCTTACTTTTTTGCGCAGATATTTAATTGCCTGGCCTTTGCGCTCGGTGCTCAATCGCCCGTCTTATTGAAAGACATTAACACCAACCTCGATGGTTCTCCGGGAAGTATGGCGACCGTTGGCAACACCGTTTTTTTTAATGCAATAGATGTGAATTTGGGTCGAGAACTTTGGAAAAGCGATGGCACCACAGCGGGTACCGTTTTGGTGAAGGATATTGCCGCAGGCGAGGCCGGTTCAATACCGAATGGCTTTTGTGATTTGAACGGCACTGTATTTTTTGCAGCCCATACCGGACAGCTCGGCATTGAACTCTGGAAAAGCGACGGCACTGCGGATGGCACCGTTTTGGTAAAAGATATCAATCCAGATTCTGACCCCAGTGCTCCCCGCGCATTGTTTTCTGCAGGCAACACCTTGTATTTTACGGCGGATGATGGCGAATCCGGATTTGAACTCTGGAAAACCAATGGCACCACACTGGGTACAAAGCGTGTGAAAGACATCAATCCTGGGCCGGATGGTTCAAATCCGGGTAGTTTTATACTTCTCAACGGCACTGTTTATTTTACGGCTACCAGCCCACAGGGCCGTGAACTTTGGAAAACAAATGGCACGCCTGCGGGCACAGTTCAGGTCAAAGACATCAACCTGAACGGCAATTCCGATCCGATCGGTCTCACCGTGTTCAATAACCAACTGTTCTTTTCGGCTGCAACGGTGGTTGATGGGGTTTTTGACCGCGAACTTTGGAAAACAAGCGGGACAGAGGCCACGACCGTTCGGGTGATAGACCTCAATACCAACGGTGCAAGCATGGCTAATTCGTTGACCGTTTTCAACAACGCGCTGTATTTCATTGCCAATGTCAAACTGTTCAAAACCGACGGTACGAAAGAAGGTACCGTCATGGTACCGGTTGTTGACAGTGCAACGGGCGAGATCGGTACCAAGCCCCAACTCGTTGACGGTGGCGAACAACACCCTGTTTTTCTTTACGCTTTCTAACCCAAGCCATGGTCAGGAGCTATGGAAGGTCACGACAGAAGATGTTGCTTCCATTGTGGCCGACATTCGCCCTGGCCCGGAGGGTTCTGAGCCGCGCATGTTAACGGCGCTTGGCGCCTCGCTTATGTTCACCGCTGACGATGGAATACATGGTCGGGAACTGTGGAAAACCAACGGTACAGCGGCAGGCACCGTTTTGGTACAAGACCTCGTTTTGGGAATTGAATCTGCTGATATTGAACAAATTAATGGATTTAGAGCAGTGCGCGGGGCGGATTTGTTTTTCTCCAGTTATGGTGTGGGGGGACTTGAGTTGCGGCGTTCTGATGGTACGGTAAATGGCGTCGTCCATCTCAAAGATATCGGCCCGACGGGTTCTAATCCAAGCGAGTTTGTCAAAATGGGCGACTTCACCTATTTCGTTGCAGACGACGGCAAAACAGGTCGCGAACTCTGGAAGACAGACAACACGGAGGCCGGAACGCAGCGAGTCGCTGATATCATCCCGGGTGCAACTGGCTCAAGCCCGAGCAATCTTCTCGTTGTGGAAGCGACGGACGGCAATCTGACCCTGTTTTTTGAAGCCAAAGACCCGACTAAGGGCCGCGAACTTTTCAAATTAGAAAATACGGCCAACGCTGTGCCCATTTGTATCTCCGACATCACGATTGGCGCTGGAAATGCAAGCATCGGAAATATGACCGCCGTGAAGGGGACTTTGCACTTCACCGCTTACAATGGAGCGGGTAACGGGGATAGGATTTTCAAGGTCAACCCGGAACGTACAGCTGTAGTATTCACAGGCGGTGATATGATATCTGCCAATAACCTGATAGCGAGCGGCAGCACCCTGTTTTTTACCCAAAAAGGGATAAATAGTGGCCCTAAACTCTGCAAATTAGAAAATGGGGTTACCTCCATTATCAAAGTATTTGACCTGATTCCCGGAGGCGAATACCCGATGCCACAAAAACTTACGGTGGTAGGCTCGACGCTTTTTTTCACGGCCGCCGATGCTGCGAAAGGCCGCGAACTGTGGAAACTGGAAAGCACAGTCAATGCCATCCCCAAAAGAATATCGGACATCATCGTCGGCCCAGGCAGCTCGGGTATTGATAACTTGACAGATTTTAACGGCGTATTGCACTTCACGGCCTCCAGCGGAGAATCCACGGGTGACCGTGTGTTCAAAACAAACGCTATTCGCACCAGCGTGGCCGCAGTTGGCGGAAACATGTCGAATGCCGACAATCTGATGGCGGCCGGTCTTCGGTTGTTTTTTACCCAAAGCCCTCAAGCGGGTGCACCACAACTTTGCAAACTTGAAAACAACATCACTACGGTGCTCAAAACCTTCGATTTGCGCTTAGACGGACAAAGCTCTATTCCACAAAGCTCACGGCTGCTGGCGACAAAATTTTCTTTACCGCAGCGGATGCTGAAAATGGACGCGAACTCTGGAAATCGGACGGCGCAACCACAGAGTTGGTCAGTGATATTCGGGATGGTATAGGCAGTGCCAATATTTTGGAAATACGTCTGGTCGGTCAAGACCTGTTCTTATCTGCTAACAACCGCACGGTTGGCCAAGAGCCTTGGCTGCTCGTTAATGCAGCTGGCTTGCAAGGAGACGAAGGTGAAGAACGAAATGCAATTCAATATACTGCGCCGGGGATGCTCGAAATCAAGGTTTACCCGAATCCTGCGGCCAATTTTGTAAACGTGGATTTGCCAGAAAACAATTTGACCGGCACATTGAGCATCCTCTCTGCTTCTGGCCAGTTGGTTCGTTCCGTTCAATCAACTGAAGGTGAAACCAACGTTCAAATGGACATTCAGGATTTGCAGAAAGGTGTTTACATGGTTCGTTGGGTGCAGTCTGATGAGCAGGTGGTGGTGAAAAATTGGTGGTGCAGTAGTGGAAAATTTAGGAGGCAACTTCAAGTTGCCTCCTAAATAGCATGAAAAAAGCCCAGGCAGTTGAAAATCAACCGTCTGGGCTTTGTATTGAGTCAGGTTAAGACATCCTAATCTACCGCTCCACCACCAATTTCCGCATCGTACGCTGCCCATCTTCCAGGCTGAGCTGAATCATCCAAAGCCCTGAAGGCAATGAAGACACATCAATCAAGACCTGTTGAGCAATCGCTTCAATTTGCTGTGTAGTGACCATCCGGCCGTTTATGTCGCTCAGTCGAAGTATCGCCGCCTGACCTAAAGGCGCTCCGAAATCTATCTTGACCATTTCGCTTGCCGGGTTGGGAGACAACATTACCGTCTGTATCCATTCGGGGGCTTTGGTTCCTACAAGATTGGATACCGTTATAACTCCACTACTGTTCGTACAACCATTGGCATCTGTAACAATGGCGATGTACTGTCCCTGAAACAGGTTTGCTAAATCTTGTGTGTTGGTATAAAACGCACCGTTGCGGGTCCATTGGAAAGTGTAGGATGGCACACCCCCTGAAACGCCGATTTGAATACTTCCGGTGCCGGTATTGCCGTGATCATTCTCGACCTGCTCGACAAATATTAGCAATGCCGATGGTTGAGAAACCGATACCGAGCCAGACTGCACACAACCCGCCAAATCGCTCACCATGTACGTGTAATTCCCGGCGCAAAGGTTGGTGGCCAAGGGGCCACTCTGCCCATTGCTCCATTGAATATTAAACGGACCATTGCCCCCACTTATCGTAAGTAATGCAGTGCCGTTGCACATATTTGTGCAAGTAACTGGCTGTATGACAGTACTTTGCGTAGAAGGTCCAGTAATGTCTACAGAAAAACTGCACACTCCGCTATTGCCTCCGCCATCGGTGTAGGAGAATGTTTGTAGGGTATTTCCAATGGGGAACATTGATCCGGATGCTAAGCCAGAGATCAACTGAATATTGCCTGGAATTAGCACGCAATTGTCTGTTACAACCGGTTGGCTGTATGTGACCGGGCCAGCGCAATAACTGCTGAAAATATTGGCCGGACAATTAAGGCTTGGCGCTTGCATGTCCAAGACATCAATCTCTGCCGTTTTGGTCTGCACACAATTGTACGAATCCGTAATGGTTGCCGTATAGGTTCCGGGGCAAAGTCCCGATAGGCTAAGGCTGGTCAAGCCGTTGCTCCAGACCACACTGAAGTTTCCGCCGCTTATCTGGGTTAGGGTGGCCGTGCCATCACAGGTGCCGGAACAAGTTGCAGCGGCCTCGTTTAAAGTAACGCTTACTGCTGTTTCTACAAAAATGTCAAAGCTGCATACGCCGACATTCCCTCCAAGATCCGTATATTTAAAAGATTGGTGGGTGTTGCCTGAAGGAAAAGCGCTGCCGGCAGGCAAACCGCTTAATTGGACCAACTGTGCCGGATTGATCTGGCAGTTGTCAATCACCAATGGCAGGTTGAATTGAACGACTGCATTGCAGGCTCCGCGGGTAATGTTGACAGGGCAAACTACATTGGGTACAATATTGTCCACTACGGTCACAATGGCAGTACCCGTACTGGTATGACCGCCGGGATCGGTGGCTGTTATCGTTACTGTGTTTTGGCCAATCTGGTTGCAATTGAACGAGTTTGGCGTTACCGTCCAATTAGCAATGCCGCAAGCATCGGTACTTCCATTGTCAAATAAGGAAGGCGAAATGGAAACAAAGCCATTGTTGTCCAGATCAACGGTCGCGTTTTTTAACAGAAGCATTGGAGGCGCCTGATCCAGATCTAGGATATTGGTGCTTAGACTTTTAGGGCAATCGTTGGCATCCGTGACCGTAAGCGTATAGTTGCCAGGAGTAAGCCCTGAAATGGAAGCAACTGTACTGCCATTAGACCAGAAATATTGATAAGGTGGAAGCCCTCCCTGAGCCGAAATCGAAATTGACCCGGTATTTCCGCTTGGGCATTCCACATCTGTTTTGTTCAAAATAGAGATCGTAATGGGGACAGGCCCGTTGATTTGAGCACTCAGGGTGGTTGTACAATTATTGGCATCCGTTACCGTCAGCGTGTAAGTACCCGAGGCAAGATTGGAAATGGTCGCGCTTGAGCCATTGTTAGACCATTGGTAGGTGTACCCTTGTGTGCCACCGTTTACACCCACCGTAATCAAGCCGTCAGACGCACTCGGGCAACTCACATTGGTTTGGGAGGTCACAGAAGTCGTCAATACCTGCGGGCCTGTGATCTGTATTGTTTGCACTACCTGACAGCTGGTGGCATCAGTAGCCGTGACGGAATACGTGCCCGGAGATAGTCCAGTAATGGTTTTTGTAGTGGCTCCATGTGCCCAGGCATAAACAATCGGGTTAACTGCTGATATAAGATTTAAGGTAGCGGAACCGTTGGCCGCACCGAAACATTTCTCGTTAACGCCTGAAATGGTGCCGCTTAGGATACAATTCGCAGCATTTACATTGGTCGTCTTTACAATGGTGCAGCCCTTTGCATCGGTCACTGTCACAGAATATGGACCGGGGGCTAGATTGTTAATCGTGAATGTCGTTGCCCCATTACTCCAGTTAAAAGTGTAAGGTACAGTACCGCCGCTGCCAATTATAAAAGCGGAGCCGTTGTTTATCCCAGGGATGGATTGATGCGTTACGTTGACGGTTGCAGCCAAAACCAGTTGATTGACCGTTGCGGTGGCGATTGCCGAGCATCCTTCGCCATCGGTCACCGTTACGGTGTACATACCTGCGGTGAGACCGTTTATACTGGCAGTTTGCAGCCCGTTAGACCAGTTGTAGGAATAGGAATAGGAGCCTCCGCCCCCAACCACCGTGGCCGTGCCATTGGAGCCTCCGCTGCAATGTACAGGGCTTGTCTGAGAAATGTTCGCTGTTACTGGTGGCGATTGGATAACGACCATGCTGTCTATGTCCACACATCCGTTTTGGGTGTTTGTTACTTTCAGCGTATAATTCCCTTCCAAATCTACCCGTGGATAGAGGGTATTTGCGCCTGATATAATGTTCCCGTCCCAAGTGGTCCAAAGATAGCTGAAATTAGAGCCGGTGGAGGAGAAGGAAGCATTTATGGTTAAGGAGGTAAAATAACAGTTCAGCGATTTGTCTTCCCCGGCATACGCAAACGGTGCGGTTACATTTTCATTGACATAAACAGCGCCAGTATTGGTACAACCGTTGATAGGATTGGTGGCAATAACCGTGTAATTACCGCTAACGCCTACCAGTGGGTTTTTCAGGTTGGAACTAAAGTTGTTTGGTCCAGTCCATGAAAATGTCAGCCCTTGCGGCGAAGAAGTAGTGGTGATTTGAGCCAGCGGATTGGTACAAGTGATCGTCCCGCTGGTGGCCGATACGCTCGGTGGAGTAATATTTTGTGATACAGAGGCAGAAGCAGTGGCCGTGCACCCATTTACTGGGTTGGTCACCTTGAGCACATAAGTACCGACAAAACCAACGCTGGGGTTTGCTGAATGGAAGTAAAACCATTCGGCCCCGTCCAACTATATGAAACGGCAGGTGTCGTTGAATTGCCAGATAATACAACCAATGGAGACGAACAGGTCTTAACTCCACCAGAAGCCGAAACATTCGGCGGCGTGATATTTTGCGTTACAGTCACCGTCGCAGTTCCCGTACAGCCGTTCACCGGATTCGTGATGACCAAGGTATAAAGGCCTGGTTTGCCGACGAATGGATTTTGCAGATTGGACACAAAATTGGCTGGCCCCGTCCAGGCGAAACTTACGCCCGGAGTATTGGAAGTGCCCGTTAATTGAACCAATTGAACAACACAAGTAAGTGGGCCATTCACAGAAGCCGTAGGAATAGGTGCCGTCAGGTTGCTTGTGACAGTGACTGCGTCCGTGGCCGTGCAGCCGTTTGCCGGGTTTTTCACAGTCAATGTGTATGTACCGGCACTACTGACGATGGGGTTTTGTTGACTGGAGGAATAGCCATTTGGGCCTGTCCAGCTAAAGGTAGCCCCTGGGGTGGTGGAAGCACCCGTCAATTGCGCCGTTGATTGCGCACAAGTGATTACGCCCCCGCCCGCGGCATCTACGTTGGGCGCCAGGAAGTTAGCCGTCACAACAGCCGTTGATTTAGTGATACACCCTGTTAGCGTATCAGTCAGGTTGAACACATAATTCCCCGCAACATTAACGACGGGATTCAACAGCAGTGAATTAAATCCTCCCGGCCCTTGCCAGAAAAAGGACGTGTTCAATGAAGTGTAAACCACCGTAAGGGTGACCGAATTGGACGTGCAGTTTAATACACCACCCGTAGCAGTGGCGGCAGGTGCAGTATTTTGCCCGGTGACCGTTGTTGTCCCCGAAGCGGTACAACCGTTGTTCAAATTGCTCACCGTCAGTTGGAAGGTTCCGGCGTGGTCTACGACCGGGTTAAGTGTGTTAGCACCGGAAAGGATATGCCCACCGTTGGAGCTCAGCCATTGGTACGCGAAATCAGGCCCGGAAGAGCCGCTGCCGTTTAGTGTAGTGAGGGTGTTGGAGCATGGAACCACCTGCGGGGCGCCGGCATCTGCCAGCGGTACGGCAAAATCATTCAAGACTGAAATGATGAGATTGAGGTGCTGCCGTCGCCGTCGGTCACCACCACGTTATAATCTCCGGTTGAAATACTGGTGATTGTTGGTCCGTTGGCCCCGGTGTTCCAAACATAAGTGTAACCCGGTGTCCCTCCAGTAGCGATTACATTGATAGAGCCGAGCGGGTCAAAACAATTGGGATTTTGAAGCGAGACGAGGGTGATTTCGAGTGGGGCCTGATTTGAAATTAAAATGGTTTTGGAAAAACAATTGGTGGAAAGGAGGAGTGAGAGTGCGATTAAAAAGCAGAATCGAGTCATGGGAAAAATTTGAAGATTAATAAAAAAAAGAATTCTGAAGCAAAGGGACGCCCTTTAGCTTAGAACGGAATTAAAACGGCATTAAAGCCAGATTAAAAAGGGTGTTAGGTAAACCTGACGACAAAACGAATTTGATCAGGAGCCGGAATGTGGCTTTCAATTTGTGCCAGATGGACAGGGAGTATGGGTAGTGCAATAATCAGTCCAACTCATGGATCGTGTTAACCGGAGAAGATTTCGTCCGGGAAAATTAGGCTTGAACAGCGGTTTAAAAAATCACACTTTTGCTCCTTTGAAAAATCTATGCTACTAATGAAAAGAACAAAGCACCTGTTTTTAGGCTTGGTGATTGGAATCGTGTTTGGCTGGGCCTTGGGATTTCTTCGTCTGCCGTACATTGAAAAAAACTACTCGTTTCTGCTGGGTTTTATAGCGGCGTTGGCACTCGTTTCGCTCGTTCTGCTTCTGTGGAGTGCCTGGAACAAGAATTTTCTGCCAACGCAGATTGACAAAAAATCGTTCGCCGGAGATTTCAAAGACGCAGCCACCCAAAGGCACATTCGAGTCATGCTGTTGGGCATACTTGTGCTAGGTGGTATTGTGGGTGGGCTAGTTGTTTTCCGCCAAATCGAGTCTTTCAAACTTCAAATTCAAAACCAGAATAAGAAGCTACAGGAAATGTCGGCATTGGTAGAGACCGTGAAGAAGAATGATCTGGAACCGCTGATGCGTAGCATTCTGGAGGATGTTGGAGAAGAATTGAAACGCAATCCCGGCAGGACGCTGCGAGATACCACCATTGCCAGAATAGCAGCGTTGAGTATCGCTTTCAAACCTTACAAATACATCGAAGCAGACAGCCTCTCGGAGAAAGCGTACAGCCTGGGACGCGGACAACTTTTGCAGGCTTTGGTACTTATGAATATTGATACGGGTTCTTTTGCAAGGATCAAAGAGCGTGCTCTCTTTGCCGAAGCAGATTTGCGGGGGGCTGGTTTGAAAGGATCGGACCTGAGTGGAATAAACCTCCAGAAAGCAAATTTAAAGGATGCTGACTTGAGCGGTGCGAACCTGAAAGGCGCCAATCTGGGGGAAGCAAATCTTTGGGGAGCAAAATTGAATCAGGCGAACTTGAGCCATTCGGATTTGAAAAGAGCGGATTTGAGCTGGGCACAACTGAATGGTGCGACCCTTGCAAAGACAAACTTGAACGGAGCTAAGCTAACAAACGCGCAACTAATTGATGCAGATTTATTTGACGCAAATTTTCAGTGGGCACAATCTGGCGGTGCGTTGTTCAACCAAGCGAATCTGATAAGTGTTAATTTCAGGGGAACCAACTTCACTAAAGCAAATTTGAGTAGGGCAAACCTGAGTTATTCCGACTTAAGAAATATAAATTTAAGTGAGGTTGATCTCATTGGAGTTCGCTGTAATAAAGTTTTGGTAGATGAAAAGTGGATGGAGAAATTAAAGCAATGGCAGCCAATCGGAGTGAAAGAACTACAGGAAGGTTATTCCTTTGTAAACGATACTTTTGACTCATGGAAAATCCCTCTCTACCGTTTGGTAAAAAATTGATTGACCTCAAACTCATGTGTTAAAATTCAAACGGCCTTTCATTACTATGTTAATTTTATTCGAAAATCTGAGCACTTCTTTGTCTTCTGGTCTGAAGGGTTCAAAACCAATTTGAAAAGCCCAACTGTAATAGCGCTGTAAATCATTCAGATAATTGGCAAGCAGTTCAGGTGTCCAGTTTGTTTCACGGTCAATACTATACTTCTCTTTGAGATATTTGCCTAGCTCCTGTCCCCATTCGTTGTTTATAAGATCTACATAATTATCAACTGGGCCTTCCTCCAGGTCTGTAATTTGCGCTTCCGTAAATTTTCCGGTGATCAATTCCGGATGACGATATCGTTCATGTGAATCGGCAATGAAATCAGCCAGTTCCTCCGAAAAACAAGAAGTAATGAATGCCTGTGCTGTGATATGGTTAAAGGAATTGAGGTAGCCTTTTTCAGTGCTGTCTCTCACATTTTTAAAGGCCATTTCAGGGGTATTGATATTTCCTACCGATGATTTTGCCATATCAAAAAAAGCCAGGTCACCCTCTCCCAACCAATCTGGTCTCCATCTTGAAAGTGTATAAATTCTCTTCAGATCATTTCTATTTATCACTGCGTATGGACAACTAAACAGCAGGAGTAAGCGATCCCAAAGTGCACCATCGTTACCTGCTTTCGCCATATCACCCTGACTAGTGCCAGTCTCCAATACACTGACCACTTCTCTGCCGTTGGTACAATGACGCACAAAGACAATATTGCTGTCGTATTCAATTTGGATGACTGACTTTAAATCTTCAAAAGAGCTGAACCTTGTTCCAAGCAAAGCTCCTCTCCCGGTTGTGTAGGTTTCTGTGCCTGTGGTGTCATCATTTACCAATGAATTACTGAAACAATTACCCGGGCTGCTCAACTTCGCGTGGTCAGGTGTTTGATTACAGCCAATAAAAAAAAAGGATAGTAGTGGGAGAAAACGGAGTAGATGCATAGTCGGAACAGGGAACAAAGCAGGGTCAAAATTATACAATATCTGAGTACATTGCCGCGATTATGAGAGACTGGTAATGGTTTCGTCAGACTTGATCCATCAATTACCAATAACACTCCCTATGGATAAACAATCCCTTCTCGAACTACTGGCCGACAATCAATTGGGCGAACTCTTCAACGCCCTGAAGCACAAACAAGGTTACTACAAGGACCTGATTTTGCTCGAAAGCAAGTGGAACGACCTGCGGACGAAGCAACGCAACGACCTGATTTCCAATGAACAGGCCAATATCGAACTCGGGCAAATCCGCCACAGCCTGCTCCAACTGATTGATCTCAGTGATGGCCAGCCTGCGCCGTTTGCCAGCCCAACTCCGACTGGAACTGGCTCCAATCGAACCTGGATAATGGGGGCAATAGCCCTTGTAGGACTTTTAGCCGTGTACGGAATTTACCGCTTTGCTTCGGCGCCCACTGACAGCGAAGCCGCTAAGGCCAACAACGGGCGCTCCCCGGCCACCCTTGCTGCCCCCGGAAATAAGGCGGCCCCAGCTCGCCCCCTTAATGTCTCGGAAGCCCAACCAGTCACGATGTCCGCCGGGAGCGAGCAGTACGAACGGGTTTATTCGGTTATAAAAACCAACGTGGAGAGCATCGGCGGTGGTAAAAGCCTGATCACACTGAGGATAGGGCTAAATTTCAAGGGCATCATTAACCACTATTTAAGGTCAGGCGATTTCAGGCTGTTCGCCGACGAATTGCCAGGTCCGCTGGCGCCTTCCAACTTCCTAAGCGAAATCGTGGATTCAAGGAGTTACGGGGAGGGGGATATCAAATTCGAGTTGGACGACTCGATCAGTCGTTTTACGGTTGTCGTCGAAGGGAAGGAAGATAAGAAGTGGATATTTACGAGGTGAGGGATAAGGGCCGTATTCATTGGGTTGTAGATAAAATAAAAAAGCCAGTTGTCTGATTTTCAGGCAACTGGCTTGTGGGTTTTGGATTAGCGGCAGATGAACTTGAGCGTTCAATCAAAGCGTCACAACGCCTTCTACCCGCTGATGTTTCTATCTGTCATTTTTGGATGGCGGCAAGCGGTCATGTCGCTACAAACGGATTGACGAAACGCAATCCGGGGATTTTTGAGAAATCGCTTTCGTTGCGCGTAAGCAAAACCATGTCGTGGACAATCGCCGTGGCTGCGATGATACAATCGGGCAGTTTCGGTTTTTGGGGAAGCCTCCGAAGCCAAATCGTCTTTTCTACAATTGCATCGGAAAGCGGATAAACCTCAGAATCGGATACAAATTCCCGACATTTTTGTGCTTCTGCCTCTGTCGGCGCGTTCCAGCCGAGCATTTCAATTTTGGAAATGACAGAGAATTGAGGGGCTTCACTGGATGCGTCTGCTATCGTAGCCGGATTGGAAATAGGGAACGCTGCCTTTTATCAGATAAATGGCGGTATTTGTATCTAAAAGGTATCGCGTTCCCATTCGCTTCGCATTTGATGAAGGTGCAGTTCAAAAGCCTCCGCGTTGAGGTTTGGCATCGAGCCGATGTATTTGCCGAGTGTGGAGTTTTTCCTCGATGGCTTTGATGCGGCCGAAGGGGCGTTTTTTGCCGCGACCTTTTTTGTGCGTTGCCGGAAAGAAATTCCCGATTTTTCCAAAAAGGAAATCAACAAGGAGAGTTCATCCGGTCGATTGATTTGTAAAATGATTTCAGTTGTCGGCATGACTTCGATTATTTTATTGGTCAAAAGTACAGTCAAAAGCGAAATTCTGAGCACTTTTCAGGCATCCTTTGTCAATCTCTTTAGCGGAAACCAGCCGAAGTTCGCCAGCCCCCAGCAAAACCTGCAAAAAAAGCCCCAAACAGTTGGATATCAACTATCTGAGGCTTTTGAGTAATGTTGCCCGCCTTCGCACCGCCTATCGGCGGCGCTATGGCGGGTGAAGTGAGCTGGCGGGACTAACATCTAAAATTATAAATAATTGATTATCAATTATTTATAATGATATTTTTTAGATGTGGTGTAAAAAGTGGTGTAAAAAATCACACTTTTACCGTTTTTGATAGGCTGATTGCACCCCCGATTTTGGACGTTGAAAAAACCGTGTTGCCCCTGCAAGAATGATTGACGGTCAAACACCGGGCAACACGGTCGGGGCAAAGATAAACCTTCCTCTTTACTTTACGCCAATTACACAACGTAGCACTACATCAACAACCAATCGAAAAGAAAGGTGTTATCTTGCCAGCCGAAATAGGTCAGCCAAGTAATAACTATGCGTAACAGGCTTCTTTATTGGTTTTGCTTCCTCATGCCGCTTTCACCTCCTGGTATTGGCGGTGGTTCCATGCTGCATTGCTTGTAGAGAATTTGAGCCTTCCACAGCCCAAAAAGTTGTTGTTTCTAACCGCAATGATTCAGATTGCGATCCGCTTCATTCAGAACATCCGCCTTGCTCTCCAGTTTCTCCTGCCACTGTTGCTTTGGGTTTGAGGTAGCAGCATTGCAGTTGGATATGTTTGTTACCCCTTCAACCTTACCAACAAAAGCCTTTGCTTCGTTGGAATTCACATCCCGTTTCGCAAATAGGGATGTCTGGCAACCTCCTAAGTTCTAAGAGAATAGTTTTGGAAAATTCATTCCCTGGTTGGTCTTATTAAGTACCAGCCAGCAACTTATCCTTTTCACTACTTTAAACTTGGAAAAATGAATTTTAAAGCCATAGTACTGCCAATCCTGGCAGTGCTTCTTCCACTATTCTGCTTTGCTCAATCTGTGCTGACGATAGAAGTACATGACGCGAAGACGCTTGAGCCACTGGTAGGCGTTACTGTAACAATACCAGCACTTAAAATTGGAGCTTCCACAGATGCGACAGGCAAAGTCAATCTCTCCACAACAGAAACAGGGACTCATGAGGTAAAAGTATCTTACCTCGGCTATCAAACATGGCAGCAGACAATTGTTGTTCCCGGAACGGGCGACACAATCCATATTGCGCTGAAAGAAGAGGAGGAGGAATTAGAAGAAGTAGTTGTTTCCTCCACGCGAAGCAGCCGAACAATCAGCGACCTCCCCACGCGCATTGAAACGATTGCCGGTGAAGAACTCGATGAAAAATCAAACATGAACTCTGGTAGCGTATCAATGCTGCTTCGTGAAAGCACTGGAATACAGACCCAACAAACCTCGGCTGTTAGCGGCAACATGAATATTCGGATTCAGGGATTGGATGGACGTTATACACAATTGCTGCAAAACGGCTTTCCAATCTACGCGGGTTTTTCCAGTGGCCTCAGCATCATGCAAATTCCGCCCCTTGATTTGAAGCAGGTAGAAATCATTAGGGGAGTAGCTCAACTTTGTATGGAGGTGGGGCAATTGCGGGCCTAATCAACTTTATCCAGAAAGACCCGCAACCGGAACGCGAGCTTTTATTCATGACCAATCTGACTTCGGCTGGAGGAATTGATTTGAACGGTTATTACGGAAAACGTAATGAACGCATGGGTTTTACCTTGTTTGCATCCGGTCATAAACAACGTCCTTACGATCCGAACAATGACCAATTTACTGATATACCAGAATTTAGGAGGCTAAACCTTAACCCTCGATTGTTTCTCTATCTACCTGATGAAAGCCGCATCACCTTTGGCGTTAATACCACATTTGAGGAACGCAACGGAGGGTTTATCCCGCTCATTCGGAATGAAGCAAACCCGGAAAGCAACTACCTGGAACGCAACCAAACTACGCGCATTTCCACACAGTTGCAGGCAGATAAACCATTGGGAGAGGGGCAGCGGTTGTACCTTAAAAATACAGTCACAGCCTTTGACCGCGCTATTGAACTTCCAAACCACCGTTTTGCCGGGGTACAATGGAGCAGTTTTTCCGAAATTGGATATGTTCGGGAAAGTGAAAAAACGGATTGGCTGTTTGGCCTAAATGCTTGGACAGACCGTTTTAATGAACGCCCCCAATCAGGACAGCGAACTGTTCGGGATTACAATTTGCCGGTGTTTGGAGCATTTATCCAAAACACCTGGGATTTAAGCAAAGCGTGGTCTTTGGAAAGCGGGTTGCGTGGGGATTATCAACCGGATTATGGCGCGTTTGCCTTGCCTCGTTTGGCCTTGCTTTGGAAAATAAACCCTTCCACATCAAGCCGAATTGGCGGTGGATTGGGCTATAAGTTGCCAACCATTTTTCTTCAGGAAAGCGAGGAAGTTGCTTTTCAGAATGTGCTGCCGATCAATACGGAGAGCATCAAAGCGGAACGCTCTATGGGGCTGAATTGGGATATTAACTACCGGGGTCACATAGGGGAAGAGCTTTCATTTTCCATTAACCAGATGTTCTTTTATACCCGCTTAAATAGCCCTTTGGTTTTGAATGCTGACAGCCTGACAACTGGCACACTGGCCTATGAAAATGCAATGGGAAATATTGACACCAAAGGCTTTGAAACCAACCTCAAATTTGGACTGGAGCCGTTCAAATTATTTTTGATGTATTCCTATATTGATGGCCAACGCCACTACAATCAATTAGAAAACGAATTGCCCTTAACCGCCCGGCATCGTGTCGGAACAGTGCTCATGTATGAAGTTGAAGACAAATGGCGGGTTGGATTGGAAGGATACTATACTGGCCCGCAACGGCTTTCAAGCGGCGAAAAGACACGGGACTATTGGATAACAGGATTTATGGTCGAACGTATTTGGGAGCGTTTTAATTTGTTCCTGAATTTTGAAAACTTCCTCGATACCCGGATCACCCGCTGGCAGCCAGTTTATTCTGGCTCTATCCAACAGCCTGAATTTTCCCGCGAATTGTATGCGCCAACAGAGGGACGGATTATTAACGGTGGAATCAAAATCAAACTTTAGCCTTGAAAATCACTGAAATGACTAAGTGAAAGATTAATACGGAGCCGGATAAACCGGCTCCATTTTACCTTCCTGAATGGCTGCAAACCTATGGCACTGCCCTGGTAATTGCGGATTCGCCTTTCGTTGTGCTCCTTTTTGTAGTCCATGCTTTTCATGCTGTAAAAAAATAGGCTTTTCGGTCATACTTTGCGCTAACATCAACTATCGGAACTTAAATTTACTTCTCTGCATTTTGTCTAAATAACATACCTTTGCACCGATGAAGTGGTTCAGCCTTTTTTTTAGTTTGTATTTTTTTACATTATCATGCTTTCCATGCAATGATAGTGAGCATGAACATATTGGACAAACCAAAGGGACAAACTCCTACTTCTCCTCGTCAAATAATTTCCCCGAACACAAGCATTGTGAGGATACCTGTTCTCCTTTTTGTGGCTGCCAATGCTGCTCCGTTATCTTTGCATTCCGCATGATTGAGGCTGTTGAATTTCAAAAAACCTCAATTTTTGACCAAAAGTCTCTTTTTCCTGACCATTGCTTGTGGTTGAAAGATGTAGTTATTGGTATTGACCACCCTCCCCAGCTCGTTTAGCAACTCCCTTTAAGGGCTTTTTTGTGCCTGTCTCTACGCTGAGATAAGGCTATTGCTATTCATGCACCTGTATGAATGGCTATTTGCTAATTGAGATTAAAATACTTCATGTTAGATAAAATCATTCTTTTCAGCATAAAGAATAAGTTCGTCGTGGGCTTGTTCACGCTGGCTTTGGTGCTTTGGGGCGTTTACTCTTTGTCCCGATTGCCCATTGACGCACTGCCTGACATCACCAACAATCAGGTTCAAATCATCACTTCTGCCCCCACTTTGGCGGCGCAGGAAGTCGAAAAATTCATCACTTACCCGATTGAACAATCGGTAAAACCAATTCCGAGAATCGTAGAACTGCGCTCCATCAGCCGCTTCGGATTGAGCGTCGTCACCGTCGTTTTTGAGGAAGACGTGGATATATATTGGGCGAGAACCCAAATCTCAGAACGCCTCAAAGAAGCCGAGGACAATATCCCGCCCGGCTTCGGGATACCAGAAATGGCACCGATTTCGACAGGTTTGGGCGAAATCTACCAATACGTCGTTTTCCCGAAACCCGGATTTGAGGACAAGTACAACGCCATGGACTTGCGCACGGTGCAGGACTGGATTATCAAACCCCAACTCATCGGCACAAAAGGCGTGGCGGAGGTGAACACCCTCGGCGGTATGCTCAAACAGTACGAAATCGCCGTGCAGCCCCACAAGTTGCGGAGCATGAACACCACCATGCCTGAAATCCTCGAAGCCCTCGAACACAACAACGAGAACACTGGCGGCGCATACATTGATAAAAAACCCAACGCCTATTTCATTCGGGGCATCGGCATGATCAACGGCATCGAAGATGTCCAAAAAATCGTCGTCAAAAACCAGAACGGTATCCCTATTTTGGTCAGGGACGTGGCAACGGTGCAGTTCGGCAGTTCTATTCGGTACGGAGCGACGACGAAAGACGGCAAAGGCGAAGCCGTCAGCGGCATGGTGATGATGCTCAAAGGCGCAAACAGCGCAGAGGTCGTCGGTTTGGTCAAGGAAAAAATGGAGCAAATCCGAAAATCCTTGCCCGAAGGCATGGACGTGGAACCGTTCCTCGACCGCACCAAATTGGTCAAAAACGCCATCGGAACCGTCCAGACCAACCTTTTGGAAGGTGCGCTCATTGTTGTTTTCATCCTCATTTTATTGCTCGGCAACCTGCGGGCGGGCTTGGTCGTGGCTTCGGTCATCCCGCTTTCCTTGCTTTTTGCTGTCAGTTTGATGCAGCTTTTTGGCGTAAGCGGCAACTTGATGAGCCTCGGGGCAATTGACTTCGGATTGATTGTGGACGGTGCGGTCATCATCGTCGAAGCCATCGTCCATCGATTGCAGGTCGGCGGAAAGAGCAGGCTCACGACCACCCAAATGGACAATAAAATCAGGGCGCCGCAGCCTTCGGCGAAATTATTATCCTTATCGTTTACCTCCCGATTTTGGCATTGGTCGGCATCGAGGGCAAGATGTTCAGACCCATGGCTCAGACCGTTTCCTTCGCTATTTTGGGGGCATGCATCCTTTCGCTGACCTATGTTCCGATGATGTCCGCTCTGTTTTTGAGCAAAAAAACAGGGCATACACAGAATATTTCCGACCGAATCATTGCTTCTTGCTACCGCATTTACCGCCCCATTTTGGAGGGCGCATTTAAAATGAAAGGTTTGGTTGTCGGCATCGCCGTCGCTTTTTTTCTGGTCTCGATGCTGGTTTTCGGGCGGCTTGGCGGCGAGTTCATCCCTACTTTGGAAGAGGGCGACATTGCAACGCATATCATTATTCCGCCCGGCAGTTCGCTCGGGCAGGAAATCGAAACGACCACAAAGGCCGAAAAGATGTTGAAAGCAAAGTTCCCGGAGGTAAAAGAGGTGGTCTCCAAAATCGGCAGCGCGGAAGTGCCCACCGACCCCATGCCGATGGAAGTTGCCGATGCAATGGTCATTTTAAAAGATAAGTCAGAGTGGACTTCGGCTAAAACCAAAGAAGAACTTATGTCTAAGATGGAGCACGCCTTGGACGACATACCCGGTGTGACGACCGAGTTCACCCAGCCCATTCAAATGCGTTTCAACGAACTGATGACGGGCGTTCGCAGCGACGTGGCGGTGAAGATTTTCGGGGAAGACATTGAACTTCTGGCAGGTCTGGCGGAACAGGTCATGCCTTTGATACAAAGTGTGGAAGGCGTGGAAGATGCCCGCCCCGAAGCCGTTTCAGGCTTGCCGCAAATCACGGTCAGGTACAACAAAGACAAATTGGCTTTGTACGGCTTGAACGTCGGCGACCTCAATCAGGTCGTCCGCACGGGTTTTGCGGGCGAAAAAGCGGGCGTGGTGTATGAAGGCGAAAAACGTTTCGACCTCGTCGTGCGCCTCCAAAACGACAGCCGGCAGGACATCGAAAACCTGAAAAACCTGTACGTTTCCCTGCCTTCGGGCAGCCAAATTCCGTTGGAACAGGTTGCAGACATCGCCTTCGAGCCAGGTCCCATTCAGGTCAGCCGGGAGGACGGCAAGCGTCGTATCGTCATCGGTTTCAACGTCCGGGGGCGTGACGTGAAAAGCGTCGTGAACGAAATTCAGGCGAATTTGGACGCAAAACTCAAAATGCCGCCTGGTTACTACACCACCTATGGCGGTCAGTTCCAGAATCTGGTGGAGGCGAACAAACGCCTTTCTGTTGCCGTGCCGGTTGCGCTTGCGCTGATTTTAATACTGTTGTTTTTCACGTTTGGCAGCATCAAACAATCGCTCCTGATTTTCACCGCCATTCCGCTTTCGGCAATCGGTGGCGTGTTTGCCCTTTGGCTACGTGGGATGCCGTTTTCGATTTCAGCGGGCGTGGGTTTTATCGCACTTTTTGGCGTAGCTGTTTTAAATGGCATCGTGCTCATCGGGTATTTCAACCAACTCAAAACCGAGGGCATGACCGACGTTTTGCAGCGCATCCGGGAAGGCACGAAAGTCCGTTTGCGCCCCGTCATCATGACGGCTGCGGTGGCTTCGTTGGGCTTTTTGCCCATGGCAATCAGCACCGGGGCGGGCGCAGAAGTGCAAAAACCACTGGCAACCGTCGTCATTGGCGGCTTGATTACGGCAACACTTTTGACGCTCATCGTGTTGCCGATTTTGTACTACTTTTTTGAGGAAAAGGGCTAAAAGGAGGGCGCAAAACAGCCCTGCCCGTTTCGGTTTTGCTGGTCGTGCTTTTTGGTTTTTCGATGAATTTGAAAGCCCAAAGCCCGACCCTCACGCTGCCCGAAGCATTGGAAATGGCGTACAAAAACAACCAACTTTTGCAGGCAAACACCTTCGAGGTGCAATCGGCGGAAAAGTGGCGACGAGCGGCGGGCATTTATCCCAAGACCGATTTCAATGCACAACTGGGGCAAAACAACAGCAGCCGTTTCGACGAAAATTTCTCGGTCTCGCAGGAAATACCAAATCCCGCTTTGCTGAAAGCCAGGCGAAATTTGGCCGACCAAAACATCCTCGCTTCTCGGCAAAATTTCAATATAAGCAAACAGGAACTGGTTTTTAACGTCCGCCAAAGTTGGTACCAAATCCAATATTTCCAGGCTTTGGAAAAGGTCTTGATTCGGGAGGACAGCCTTTTGGGGCAGTTCGTGCGGGCGGCTTCGCTGAAATTCAAAACGGGCGAAAGCAATCTTTTGGAAAAAACGACCGCCGAAAACAGGCAACAACAATTGCAGCAAAGTATTTTTCAGGTGAGGTCTTTTCTTGAAAACGAAAAATTGAAACTGCGGCAATGGATGAATTCTCCGGGGGATTTCACAATCCAGGAAAACGAGTTTTTATCGCTCGTTTTTTTTGAAATACTGGATTCTACCTTGGTGAAAAACAACCCGATGTTGCAGTATGCCCAACAGCAAATCGCTGTTTCGGAAGCCGAAAGGCGGGTCGCCAAAGCGGAGCAATTGCCGGATTTTAGCGCAGGCTATTTCGTCCAATCGCTCGCCGGGGCACAGGAAGTGGACGGACAAATGCGGAACTACAACGCCACGCCCCGGTTTCAGGGCGTTCAATTGGGCATCAGCGTTCCGATTTTTGGCGCAAAAGGCTACAAAGCCAGAACCGAAGCTGCTGCTGTGCAGGTATTGGCGCATCAAAAGCACAGCGATTATTTACAAGCGCAGTTGCATAGGCAGTTGCGACAGTCTGCTGCACAGTTTGTTTTTTGGAAAAACAATGTGGCTTACCATCAAAATACGGCTTTGCCAAATGCGAAATCCATTGTCCAAAACGCCAGTCGGGGCTATCAAAGCGGAGACATCGGCTATCTGGAATATGCACAGGCATTGCAGACCAATCTGGAAATCCAGCGGACTTATTTGGAGGCAATCAACAACCTCAACCAGGCCGTGATTTCCATTCAATTTCTCATCAATCAATAGTCGAACGTCCACGAACGTCGGCGAGGTTTCCGCTACGTTTCCGACACTACAACTTTTCAATAAAATGAACAAGAATCTGAAAATATATTTCGGCATCGCCGCAGTTGCCATAATTGGCGCAATCCTCTATTTTGCTTTGCGCCCGCCGCACGTCCATACAGAAGGAGATGGACATGATCACGGCACGACCACCGAAAAAACGGAAGAACACCACGACGAGGAAGGTGGCGCAATGGTCAAAGAAGTACATCTCAATGAGGCACAGTACAAAACGACAGGATTGGTTTTGGGTGGTTTTGAAAAGAAAAATTTATCTGAAGTCATCAACGCCAACGGTTATACCAAACTGCCGCCTCAAAATCAAGCACAAGTCAGCGTTCAACTCCCCGGCACGATTTGGAGCATCAAAGTCATTGAAGGACAAGCCGTGAAAGCGGGTCAGGTGCTGGCGACGATGCAGAGCATGGCGTACAACAACATGCGCCTCGAACGGGAAAAACTCAACCAGGAACTGACCGCCTCGCAGACCAATTTGGAGTTCCTGAAACTCGAATTTGCCCGCCAAAAAGAACTGACCGACGAGAATGTGAACGCCAAAAAGGTGTTCCAAAAAGTCAGCTCCGACCTGCAAATGGAGGAGGCGAAAATCAGGACTTTGCAAAGCCAAATTGCCATTTTGGGACAAAACATTGGAATCGGGGGCAATTCCACGTCGCCGATTATCAATATTACCGCCCCTATTTCGGGCAACATCACCGACATCAACGTGACAATTGGGGCGGCAGCCGAAGTTGGCAAACCGCTTTTTTCAATCGTGGACAACTCGAAGATGCATGTGGATTTGTTGGTCTATGAAAAGGATTTGTTCAAAGTGAAGCCCGGTCAGTCGGTGCGCTTTATTTTGACGAATCAGGACGGATCCGAAATCCGGGGTAAGATTTTCAGCGTTGGCAAGTCGTTCGAGAACGAGACGAAATCAGTTGCGGTCCATGCCGATATTTTGAACGAAAAACAGATGCTCATTCCCGGGATGTACGTTAATGCACTGGTGGATGTGGGTGCAAACACGGTGGATGCGCTGCCCATTGATGCTATTATCAAAGCCGAGGGGCGGGAGTTTGTGTTTGTTTTAAGTGAAGAAGAAGCCGAAAAAAAGGACGTGGTGCACGATGAGAAAGAAGGACACAGCCACGACGACGGCGATAAACACGAAGAAGCCGAGGGCAAGGAATACCATTTCCAGCGCATCGAGGTAAAAACGGGGACTTCGCAATTGGGTTATGTGCAGGTCACGCCGCTGCAACCGCTCGAAGCAGGGCAAAAAGTCGTGGTCAAAGGGGCTTATTACCTGCAATCGCATCTGACGAAATCGGAAGGCGGCGGTGGACATGAGCATTGATTTTTTAAAAAAAACAAGATCGGAAGGGTTTGGAACTCCCTTCCGATCTTTCAAATTTTTTCAAAAATGAAAATACCCACATCAATGATTGGTTCTGCTTTTGCCTTTTTGCTGGCGACGGTTTGTTGCTGGCTGCCGTGGTTGGCAGCGGCAATTGGTGGGGCAGCCGGGCTGTCCGCTTTTTCCGAAGGGTTGGAAAAATGGAGCGGCTGGCTCATGGTTTTGGGCGCAGGGCTGGCGGCGTGGTCGGGCTGGCAATTTTGGCAAAAAAGAACCGCCCCAAAAACAGCGGCGATCGTCTTGAAAAGCATGCTCACCTGCCCGAACTGCGGCTTCCAGAAAACTGAGATCATGCCGACCGATGCCTGCCAGTTTTTTTACGAATGTGAAAACTGCAAACGGGTTTTGAAGCCCCTGAAAGGTGATTGCTGTGTCTATTGCAGTTATGGAACGGTCAAATGCCCGCCCATTCAGGCGGGCGAAAAATGTTGTTAATCAAATGAATTCTGAATTAAAAATATGCAACATCAACACATCTACGACAAGGACGGCAAACAACTTTGCTGCACCCTCGAAGAAAAATATACACCAACGCCAACGCCCAAAACTTGCTGAAAGAACAGCACATCGAAGACGACGGACACGACCACGACCACGCTCATGAAGGGCATGGCGTATGGCGACAGTATTTGCCTTCAATCATCAGTTTGGTCATGCTTTTGGTGGGCATTGTGCTCGACAATTACATCGAACAGGATTTTTTCAAAGGCTATTTGAAAATTGGCTGGTACGTCCTCGCTTATCTTCCCGTCGGCTTTCCGGTGATGAAAGAGGCATTTCAAGCCATTTCAAAAGGCGAATTTTTCACCGAATTTACGCTCATGGTCTTGGCTACGGTCGGCGCATTTGCCATCGGCGAATACCCGGAAGGCGTGGCGGTCATGCTTTTTTACGCCATCGGCGAATTATTTCAAAGTGCGGCGGTTAACCGGGCGAAAAGCAACATCAGGGCACTTTTGGACGTGCGCCCCGCTTTTGCCAACCTTCTGAAAAACGGCAGCTTTCAATCCGTCCAGCCCGAAACGGTGGAAATCGGCGAGACCATCCAAGTCCGTTCGGGCGAAAAAGTGCCGCTCGACGGCGAGATGCTTTCCGAAAAAAGTGCCTTCAACACGGCAGCCCTGACGGGCGAGAGCAAGCCAAGAACCATCGAAAAAGGCGAAGCCGTCCTCGCCGGGATGTTGAATCTGGACAAGGTCATCGAACTGAAAGTGGTGAAAAAATTTGCCGAGAGTTCGCTCGCCCGCATCCTCGACATGGTTCAAAACGCCACCTCCCGAAAGGCACAGACCGAACTTTTGATAAGGAAATTCGCCAAAATCTATACGCCGATTGTGTTCTTTTTGGCGGTGGCTTTGGTGGTCGTGCCGTATTTCGTGGCGGACAATTATGTGTTCAGCGAGTGGCTTTACAGGGCATTGGTTTTCCTCGTTATTTCCTGTCCCTGTGCGCTCGTGATTTCCATTCCATTGGGCTATTTCGGTGGCATCGGAGCGGCTTCCCGGCATGGCATTTTGTTCAAAGGCTCGAATTATCTGGATTTGATGACCCGTGTGAACACCGTCGTCATGGACAAAACGGGGACGATGACGGAAGGCGTTTTTCAGGTTCAGGAAGTCGCAGCCGAGGGCATAGCCGAGAGCGAAATGCTCAAAACGTTGGCGGCATTGGAACGTCAATCCACGCATCCGATAGCCAAAGCCATTGCCGAACATACGAAAAACGACCCCAATCCATTTCAAGCAACGGAGGTAGAGGAGATTTCCGGGCATGGCTTGAAAGGCAGGGTTAACGACAAAACTGTTTTGGCGGGCAACACCAAATTGCTCCAAAAATTCGGGGTAGTTTTTGATGAAAAACTGGCAGGTATCGTCGAGACCATCGTTGTCGTAGCGATTGAAAACCAATACGTTGGCTACGTTTTGATTGCCGACAAAATCAAAGAAGATGCCGCCGAAGCCATCCGGCAAATGCACGAAAACGGCGTTCGGCAGACCGTCATGTTGAGCGGCGACAAGAACGCCATCACCCAAAAAGTGGCACAAGCGGTCGGGATTGACACGGCTTTTGGCGACCTCTTGCCCGAAGGAAAGGTGCAAAAAGTGGAGGAACTGAAAGCGGACAAATCAAAGGTCATTGTCTTCGTTGGCGACGGCATCAACGATGCGCCCGTTTTGGCTTTGAGCGACGTGGGTATCGCCATGGGCGCAATGGGCAGCGATGCCGCCATAGAAACCGCCAATGTGGTCATACAGACGGATCAGCCTTCCAAAATAGCGACGGCTATTAAAATCGGAAAAGCCACCCGGCGCATTGTTTTTCAAAACATTACACTTGCTTTTGGTGTCAAAGTCATCGTTTTGCTGTTGGGCGCAGGCGGGCTGGCGACAATGTGGGAAGCGGTATTTGCAGACGTTGGCGTGGCTTTGTTGGCGATTTTGAACGCGGTACGGATTCAGCGCATGAATTTCAAATAAAATAACTTTGAAGCATGAAACTATATTGGACAATGCCGAAAGGCTTGCAAACTTACTACCGTCACGAGCTAAATTTATATCAAACCGAATTTGCAAAACGGAATTTGCAACAGGCATGGCATCATCTTGAACGCGCGCACATTTTGGCACAAGCTTGGCCCTGTGAGCATTCCTATGTGCATTGGTTGATGCTCCGATTCGGCGTTTTCATTAAAAGTCCGCAGGAAGTCCTTGGACAAATACCCCGCTTGCTTGTAGGCGGCGTAAAATCTTTTATCGGAAAAATTCCGGTTGGCAACACAGGCGGAGCTAATGTGCCACCATTGCAGCCGATGGAAATACCAAAAGACCTGGAAATAATTCTGACCCAACACCGAGTTGGATAACAGCTCCGAGGCAAATCTGTTACCGAAGGCTATCGCGCTTTATTATTTTTTCTTCCCCGCCCCGCCAAACATAGGCGCGGTGTACTGCTCATAAAGCCCAAACAGGTACTCGATACGCGCCAACTCACTGCCAAAGGCTTGCGGGCGGTAGCACAAGTCCACGGCCTTGTCCAGGGCTTGGTGCGCTTTCACCAAATCGGGCGGCATGGTCACGGGGTCGTAAAGGTCGGCAAGACTGCTACCTGGATACTTGGCGCGGGTGTCCAAAACGGCTTGCGCGGCTTCTTCGACTTTCTTTTTTTGTGGTTCCGTAGGAGCTATGGGAAAAGGGTAATTATTATAAACAAGTGTATTTGAGTAGCTATAATCACTTTTTAACCGTCCGCAGGTGTAGCGCATCCATGCCATGTGCATTTGCGAAGTAAGTACCCCAAAGTGGAAAATAGATGTGTTGGGCGCAACAAAGGTTTTGTCCGAAATGACAAAACTTTTGTCCAAATAGGCAATCGGTATGTACTTTCTGTTTTCTGAGGAAACTTTTGGAATGAGTACAAAGTCCCAATTAGGCTGCCGTTCCTCTGCAAAGAGGTAGGCTAAAGCAGCCATTTTTTTGGTTCCGGGTCGTGTGCTGTTTTCTCTAAAAGTTTTAACTTGTTTGAATCGTTCCTGAAATTCTGGTATTTCCTGAATTCATTAGGTGGCACGTTTTTTTGAGCCAAATACACCAACGCTCAATATTATTTATGAAGTCATCCCCACTAATAAACCGCCTGAAAAACCTTTCTGATTCAGGACGTTTTTTGCCAATTCCTCCTTTTCGCCTTTTGATAGAACTAAAAAACCGCCATCGCGTGGGCAGAACCAGATTGCATTTTTGGCACATTGCAAATTGGGTTTGAAATGGATTGAAGGCACACGTCATTCCCAGGTACGAGGTAGGGGTTTATATTCCTGACTTTCCTTTCCGTTGGCTCTCCTTTGATATGTTCATAGTCAAAAAGTCGTTTTTCGGTAATATCAAAAGCAGCAAAGCCTATGATAACGCAATGCACGGCAGCGTTCCCCCGTGCTTCATTGCTCCAACTGAAAGTGCGGTGTGCAAAGTGGATTTTCACCCGATACCGCGTAAACATCTCTCCCCAAAGTACGCCTACTTGTTCTCCTTGTGAAATGCTATTTGTGCTTACGAATGCAACTTTGGTGCGGTGTTCTGAATAAAGTTTGCCGCTTTCAAATACCAGGCTGCCACATAATCCAGCATCCCAAAAGAATTAACTCCATGAAAAATATAGGCCATGTCTTCTTTCTGTCCTGCCGACTGATACGAAGTGCCAATAAACGGCGGATTGCCCAAAATGTAGCTCAGTTCCTCTTTGGGTACAACGTCCGCCCAATCCACCCGCAAGGCGTTTCCATGCACGATTTTAGCGGCCTTACTCAATGGCAGGCGCACAAAGTATTGTCCAAATTCATCTGAAACTTTCAGGTTCATTTGGTGGTCAATCAACCACATGGCCACCTCTGCAATACGGGCAGGAAATTCGTCGTATTCGATCCCGGCGAATTGGTCGACGTTCACGCGCATGATTTCCCGAACATCCAAAAAGCCTTGCCCGCCTTTATATAGTTCGCGCAAAATCAGCAATTCCAGCTCGCGCAATTCACGGTAGGAAATAATTAGGAAGTTTCCGCACCCGCAAGCAGGGTCGAGGAAATGAAGGGTGGAGATTTTGCGGTGCAATTCATTCAGGCGGGCGCGGTTGCCTTTGCCCTTTTCAAATTCGGTGTATAGGTCATCCAGAAAAAGCGGTTTGATTACTTTCTGAATGTTCTTTTCTGAGGTGTAGTGCGCGCCCAGATTGCGCCGCTCTTTGGGGTTCATGACGGCCTGAAACATGGAGCCGAAAATGGCGGGTGAAATCTTGCTCCAATCCAGGGCACAGCACAAAAGCAGGCTTTCCCGCATTTTCGTGTCAAAGGCTGCCAGGGGCAAATTTTCTTCAAATAGTTTGCCGTTCACATACGGGAACGCGCCCAATGTTTCATCCAGGGTTTTGAAACGGTCTTCTTTGGGTGTGTTGAGGGTCTGGAAAAGTTGGGCAATTTGCAAAGCCAGGTCGCTACCGTCGGGCTTGGTGTAGTTGTCTACCAATTCCTGAAATTGGGTGCGCTCGAAAATACCCGTATCCTCTGCAAACAGGCAGAATAACACCCGCACCAAATACACCTCCAGAGCGTGGCCTTTGTAGCCCGCTGCCTCCAGGGTGTCGTGCAGCCGCCCCATGCGTTCGGCGGCTTCGATGTTTACCGGGTCTTCGTCTTTGTGGCTGCGTTTCTGATAGCCCGCCATGAACCCGAAAAGGTGAACGTGGGCGGACAATTCGCGCAACTGAAATTCGTGCTTTGCGCCCGTGTCCAGGTCGTACAGTTTGAACCGCTCGAAATCAGAAACGAGAATGTATTTGGGCAATTCGTGTTCTTTCAGGCCGGGGAAATAGTCTTTGGCCTGTTGAAATGCTTTGTCCAGGTCTTTACCTCTGGATTTGTGTTCCACCAGGATTACCCCTTTCCAAAGCAGGTCTATAAAGCCCTGTTTGTTGTCGCCTTTGCGCACGGCGGTTTCAAAGGTTGCCAGGCGGCGGCGGGATACGTCGAACACATGAAAGAACCCATCCCAAAAAGATTTGGCTTCAGCGTCTTCGCTGGTTTCGTGTTCCCATTCTTTGGAAAATGCGAGGGCGCGGGCTTTGATTTCGTTCCAACTTAGTGGCATAGGGCGGGCTTGTAGATTGGTGAGCGGGTGGGCAAATGTATCTCGTTTTTGCTATCTTTGAAACCCGCCCTCAAACAGCCCAACCATACAAGGCCGCAAACTTTCAACCTACTCCAAATCGGTGTCCATATTTTCCTCCAATAGCCAAAGAAGTCGAGCGGTCGGGGTGTACCCGGTCAGCCGTTCTTCAGTCTTTGGGTTTTTCCAATCATGGTCGGGAAGATTAAAAACCCATTCTTTGGATTGTCCTTCAGGAACGACCTTAAACGTGCGCTCCTTTTCTTCCTTTGGAAGGTTGAATCCGAACCGCTCAAAAATGCGGTATGGCTCCATAGCCGTAACGATGTTGTGGAGCGCGGCGGTGTGGATATTTGGAAGGCTTTTACCTTTTGCAGTCTTGTTTGTGTCGGGTTCTGTAAAAACCTTACTGCCATATTTGATAACTTCTACCAAATCCCTTTCGAGGTCTTGTACCGGGCGTTTGTGTTGTGCTGTGGGGAGTGCAAAATTCCTTGTCCACAATTTCAGCCAATCCTTAATCAAAACATCCGCTACCCATTCGTTTGGTACAAGTACATGAAAATGTGGATTGTACGATTGTTTGGAAGGGTTGAAGTTGCATTCCAGCGACTTAATACCCATTAGTTTTTGCCCGTTGCCTCTTTGATTCCGTTTTTTATGCTTTTCACATATTCGCCGAAACACTTTTTTGAAAACAAAGAAACGCCTTGCCAACCCTTCCGCCCTGACTGCTTTTGCCGTCAAAGTGACGAAAAACGGGGCTTCCCATTTTTGCAAAACAGGCAGATAGCGATTGATTATTTCCGCCTTTCTGATACTGCAACAAAGGGTGCAAGTACGGCTTTTGCAGTATTTGCCATATATGCGCCCATCGTGACTTACTACCCTGTTTTGACAATAATAGGCGTTCCAATAGCCGCGTATTCGTTCTGGTTCGCCCTTTTTTTCAGCCGCTTGAATCAGCCCCAAATTCAATTTTTGGGAAATCGTTTTACGCTTTGCGCGGTTTCTCCAAACCTTGTTGTCCCCAAACTCAGAACCCGCCCCGAACACTATTCTTTCTGCTGAATCTGCGATTGAGCCATTTTTTAATGTCCCACTTTGTGCTAACGTATAGATTGCCCCCCGCAAAGGCTGTGGTGTTTTCTTTTCCATAGCCTACGGTTTTTTGTTGCGAGCAGTGGCTACTCGTTTGGGATTATCAAAAAGAGTTTGGGTAAAAGCCTCAACGACTTCCTGATGGCGGAAGCGGACAACGCCACCCGTGCGGTACTTTTTAGAACGCCGTTTTTTACCTTGTTGTCAAGCGTGGCAATGCACACGCCCGCAACGTCGGCGGCTTCTTTTCGGGTGAGCAGTCTTTGATTGTCAGCAGTGGCGGCGGGTGGGCATTCAGAAATGACCTTGCGCAACGCTTGTTCAACGATGTTACGAATCGTTGATTCAGGAATGGAAATAAGCACTATGTCTTGCATATCGCATGAGTTTTGTTGATGCGAAGGTGCAGGTGTGCTTTCCTGTGTGAAATTACCAAGTCATTACCGTAATGACTTAGTATTGACTTTCAATTGGTTAGTTTCGTTTGGGGTTAGGTAGAACACCATGAAATTTTGAAACATATTCAGGTGTGAATACCTGTTCAAATGTTCCGCCCAAATCTTCAGTGTATTCCCCCGGTTTCAAAATTTGGTGGATGGAATCAGATTTCGTGAAACACTCTTTAATAGTTTCAGGCTCAAAATCGGTTATCCATCCCTTTGCCCTCAATCGGATGAACAGTTCCGCTAACTCTTTTTGAGTGCCTAACCATTGAATTTTCTTTGTTGAAGGAAACTCTAATACAGGCTGGTTTTCAAGAATTTCAACTTTTAAGACTGGTTGTGGTTTGGCCTCATCAATCAATGTTCTAATTAATGAAACTCTACGAGTGTACCCTTTGTCTTGTGCGCAGTCCATGGCTCGACAGGTTTTTTTGTGCCTCTTCCAGTTCATATCCATCATATTGTTGCACCATTCAAGAAAGGTCAGTTTCGACTCGCTTGGAAGCGTCTCTAATTGGTCGAAGATTTTGTTTTGAATTTCAACCAATCTGCATCACTCGTTGCTGTTATGGCGTAATCGGCTAAAAATTTTCCCCCTAATTCCTTGTCTGCCAGGATTGCATCTGGTAAGTCTACTGGGAAAATATTAGTATACTCCATTAACTTGATTTCAAAATCTTCGAGGTTGGCAAGTAACCGTCTATTACCCTCCAACTTTGCAGAATCTCGGATTTTATCTACTGCACGAAATAGCAATGGATAAAATAATGGATTTTGTAAAAGCATTGATTCTTTCTGATTCGTCAATTCTTTGCCAACGAATGGGCTTTCCATCAGTGCTGACCAATCCATCATATTCCTGTTCGTTATATGTTTTTTCTTCGATAATCATACTTTAAGGAGGGTTAGTTACTTGAAAAATGGGTTGTCAGAAACGAGTAAGGCGTGTTCGTCGGGTCGGATGCGGACGTACTTGTAAAACTCTCGCTCAGTGGTGTGGCCTGTCACGGTCATAATGTATTTCACGGGTACGCCCGCTTTGTAGGCGTTGGTGGCAAATGACCTTCTCGCCGTATGGGTGGTCATCAATTCAAACTTGGGGCAGGTTAGGTCAATCCGTTTTCCATTTCGGAAGTGGGTTAGCATGGTTGGTTCTGTCAGCCCTGCCAATCGGCCGACCTCTTTCAAATACTCATTGAAATTTTGGTTGGAAATGGGCTTCGGTATTTGGTAGGCATAGCGGGTCAGGATTTCCCGCACTTCGGATTTTACCGGGATCGTGACCTTTGCCCCTGTTTTTTGGGTCATCATTTCGATGTACTCCTTTCCGTCGGCAGTCCTTTTAAAGTTGCCAGGTTTCAGCATCGTAAAACCTGAGAATCGCAACCCCGTATGACAGCCAATAAGAAACAAGTCTCGTACTCGGCAAAGGCGGGGATTGTCGGATAGGTCAAGGTTGAACAGTTGCGAAAGTTCATCTTCGGTCAAATAGATAGCGGGCGGTTCTTCCCGTTTGGCTACCAACCAACCATCCTTTATTTTCAATTCAGGTGCTACCTCGCGGCGGTCGGCTTCCCTCAAAATGGTTTTGAGGGTGGAAGTGAGTTTGTGGACGTAGTTGTTTCCAAAACCCTTACTAAAAAGGTGGTTGGAGAAATCGCTAAAAAAGACGTGGTTAAAATCGGCAAAGGTGATTTCGCGCCGCAAAACCCCTTCGGCGTAGGCTTTCAGATGGTTGAAAGTCGAAACGTACACTTTGATGCTGCTTTTGGCATAATTGGGGTTGGCATTCCTTTCCTCAATAGCTTTTGAGAAGTAGCGTAGGAAGGTCAGGCTTTTTTCTACCACTTCCTTTTTGCCCAAAAAAGTATCCAGCTCGTTTTTGAAAACTTCATTGTTGAGGTCGGATTTGTTGTACTGACTGCGAAGCGCAATTTGGGCGGCTTCGGTTTCAATCCGATTCAGTTGAGCGTTTATTTCGGCGTAGTCTGGAAACTTGCGGTCGGGCTTTGCCCGTGCTTTGTCTTTCTCCCAAAACTCTTTGGGAACGGTCACACCTGTATAGTATCGAAGGAACTTTCCTTTCGAGTAGGTGAACTGTAAGTAAATCTGGAAATGTGGGAACCGGGTGTCCGGCTGCGCTGAAAAGCGAGGTTTGCGCATAGGTCACTTTTTGCAGTTGGTGAATGTTTAACCGTCACTACAAAAGTAAGCCTTAATGTTGGTGGTGCAAAAAGTGGTGTAAGATTTTTTTCGTCCGGTTGGTTTCGTTTGGGTTAGTTTAGGCTTTCGATATTGCTAAATCATTGATAATCAACAATACGAACCTAACCTAAACTAACCCGAAACGATGGATGGTGGAGCTGGCGGGACTCGAACCCGCGTCCGGACAAAGCGTCGCAACGCCTTCTACATGCTTATTCACTGCTTAGGTTTTCGAGCACAAGACTGGTTCAGTGACCCACACATTTGCGCCTTATCCCCTGAGTTTCATCGCGCATCCGGAGCATCCTGTGAGACTATCCTGAAAAAAGTTTGATGCACGGTGGCCCCTATCAGAAATCGGAAGCTAAGAGGGGGACGCTGGGCGTGGCCCTCACACGGTACAAAAGCGTCCTAATTCGCTAGAATTAGGCAGCCATAGCGTACTGGTATTCGCCAGTTACATTTTGGTCGTTGTTTTTTAAGGGGTAACCGACCATGCCCCTGCATGCTTACGAAACGACTACACCTTCCCGTCAATACCAAAGCAGCCCCTTTACCCGCCATAGCCCGCAGCCCGAAGGGCAAGGGCGACGGCGGGTTTTTTATTCCAACCCATCACCCTATTTAGGGCAACGGCAGATTTTTCTATAATGACCTCTTTCGCAATGCCAAATGACAACGCTTCAGCGGGTTGCAAAGATAACCCACAAACCAGCTTCAAGGTTCACGATGCCTCGCTTTTGTTCTCATTTTTTACTGCCACTGTTCACGTAACAGAACTAACCCGCATTCAGGCCCATTCTTTCATTTTTCAAAAAACAACTTATGAGAACTGTATCAACCACCCTTTTCACCCTCCTCTTTTGCAGCCTGGCTCTATTTGTGGCTGCGCAAAACCCCGTGCTTCTCCGCAACATAAACACAGCGGAAGGAAGCAGTACACCCAATGGCCTCGTTAAAGCCAATAATTTGGTCTATTTTAATGCTGATGACGGCATACATGGCCGCGAACTTTGGAAATCTGACGGCACCCAGGCCGGCACAGAAATGGTCAAGGACATTGCTTCCGGAGAGGAAGATTCCACGCCGGAAAACTTTTGTGACGTCAATGGAACGGTATTTTTTACCGCCACTACCCCACAAAGTGGTACTGAACTTTGGAAAACCGACGGTACGCCCGCAGGTACGGTTATCGTGGAAGACCTCATCGTGGGCCCGCTTGGCAGCGAACCGAAAAACCTTGTTTCCTGCAACGGGAGCTGTTTTTTATCGTAGACCTTTCCACTGGTTTGGCAGAGGACATCCGGCTATTTGTTTCCGACGGCACTGAAATCGGAACTAAAGAAATTAAGGCTCCAGCCCCTGGCCTTTTGGGCCTCGAAATCTTCTCGGAGTAGGAAACACGCTTTTTTTTACAGCGTTTTACGGAGTTGCTTGGGTAGAACTTTGGCAGACTGACGGTACAGAAGCAGGCACTAAAATGGTCAGAGACCTTAATGCAGATGAATTTACCAGTAGCAACCCCGAAAACCTGTGTACGGACGGGATCAATCTCTACTTTTCGGCTAATGATAGCAGCGCGTATGGCTGCCAAATCTGGAAGTACAACCCCTTCACACAAAACATGCTCCGCCAGACGAGCATCGTGATTCCAAACGGCAACTATTTCCGTCAAATCGTATGGCACCCAAACAATTTCGTGTTTTTCATCGCGGGTACTTCGGTTCAGGGGCCTGGCGACGAACTTTACCGGCTGGATAGTGCCGTGCCCAACGGCGCCACCAAGATTGGTGGCACAAGCAATGTGGGCAACCTGAAAGCGTTCGGCCCAAAATTGTGTTTCACGCAGGCACTCGCGGCAGGCCCTAAATTGTCGTATGTCCTTACCAACTCTAACATTTCCGTTCCGCTCAAAACCTTTTCATTGATACCGAATGGCGATTATCCCATGCCCGAAGGTTTTATGACTGCCAACAGCAAGTTGTTTTTTACAGCGGCAACCGCAGCCCAAGGTCGCGAACTTTGGAAAACGGATGGTACCGCGGCCGGAACCGTGATAGTTGCAAACTACACGCCAGGGTCTGGCGGCTCGAATATTTCCAATTTGTGCGGTTATGCAAACAAGGTGATGTTCGGCTGCCTGGGCACAGATGGCAACGAACTGCGAAGCACAGATGGGACCACAATCACCACGGTGCGAAACTTGCGGGAGGCAAATTCAAATCCCACGGGTTTCGTCAAAATGGACAACACCACCTATTTCGCGGCAGAAGAGAACAGTAAAGGCCGTGAACTTTGGAAAACCGACGGCACGGAGGCAGGCACAATGCTCTGTGCAGATATTTATACCGGTGCCAAAGGTTCCTCTCCAACCGATTTTTTGGTAGTAACAGCATCCAATGGAGCAAAAACCCTGTTTTTTGTAGCGTATGAGCCTGGCACTGGCCGAGAGCTCTATAAATTGGAAAACACTCCTAATGCTGTCCCGGTACGCATCTCTGACATTGTTGCAGGGGTGGGGTGGAGCAATATCGGTAATCTGACCAACGTCAATAAAGTCTTGTATTTCACGGCTACAAATAATAATGGATTTGGTGACCGCATTTACAAAGTAAACGCCGCCAGAACAAGCGTTGCAGCAACTGGTGGGAACATCATTCATGCCGATAATCTGGTGGCAAAAGGAAGTACCCTGTACTTTACGCAATACTCAACGGCAAACGACCCAATGCTTTGTAAAATGGTGAACGGTGCTGTCAGTACCATCAAGATATTTATGGTCGGTGGCGAGCCGCAGTACCTTACAGTAGTGGGCAACCACCTGTATTTCAGCGCAGCCAATGCGACCCGTGGGCGCGAACTTTGGAAAACAAATGACAACGCCACGGATGCCTCCCCAATATCCGACTTAATACAAGATTCTGGCAGGCTCATTCCCTAAAGACTTGACTAATTTCAATGGTGTGCTGCACTTTACGGCGCTAACGACTGAGCAAAACGGGACGCGTCAAATTTTCAAAACCAACGCTAACTTGTCAGATGTTGAATCTATAGGCGGCCCCGTGGTTGGGCCCTCCGATTTGGAAGCGACAGGCAACAATCTGTTTTTCTTCCAAACCGTGCCAGATCAATCCAGTGCCAAGCTTTGCATATTGGTAAATGGCATCGCGACACCGATAAAATCCTTTGGTCCCGTACATTCTGAACCGCTACTTTCTAAGCTCGGAATGACAGCTGCCGGTAATAATGTATACTTCGGCGCGTATACGGCTGAAAATGGTATTGAACTCTGGAAATCGAACGGCACGGAAGATGGAACGGTTCGCATTGGCGATATCCGCACAGGACCAATCGGCTGCAATCTCCTTGAAATGCGTCTTGCTGGATCAGACTTGTACCTCTCCGCGCACAATCTACCTTTCGGCCAAGAGCCTTGGAAAGTTGCCAATGCAAATGCCTTGGGTGAGCCAGGAGGAGAAGAGCGCGACGAAATCGCGGCTATTTCTTCAGCAGTCAACATCACAATATCGCCCAACCCGGCCAGCGATTATGTGCAGGTGATTCTGCCCGAAAACAACATTTCTGGTTCGATCAGCATAGTTTCGGTTTCCGGACAAACAATTCGGTCCGTGCAGGTCTCAGAAGGCGAAACGAGCGTTCGTTTGAATCTCCAAGATTTGCCCAAAGGCTTGTACTTGGTTCGCTGGGCACAGGTAGATGGACAAGTTTTGACACAAAAATTAGTTGTGCAGTAAGCCTATTTATGAAATTTTCTTGATGCAAAGCGGCGGCACGATTTCCGTGCCGCTGCTTTGTTTTTACATCGCCCACATCAAAATTCCTTTGACCGAATGGCCTACCTTCGCGGTTCAATTTTTTAATAAAACAGGAAACGCGTGCCAGATTCAACAGTAAACAGCCAAAAGTTAAAAGTCAAAATCGGCATCATTCGCGAAGGTAAAACCCCGCCCGATGCCCGCTCTCCCCTCACACCTGAACAGTGTGCCGAAGCCCAAGTGGAATTGCCGGTCCGAATCGTCGTGGAGCCCTCGCCGCTCCGGTGTTTCAAAGACGAAGAGTTTGTAAAACACGGAATTCATTTACAAGAGGATCTTTCTGATTGTGATATATTATTGGGGGTGAAAGAAGTGCCTATTGACAAACTCATCCCCGGAAAAACCTACCTCTTTTTTCCCATACCATCAAAAAACAGGCTTATAACCGTCCACTTTTGCTGGCCATTTTGGAGAAAAATATTCGGCTCATTGATTACGAAGTGCTGACCGATGAAAAAGGTGAACGCCTGATCGCTTTTGGTTTTTATGCAGGGATTGTAGGTGCGCATAACGGACTTTGGACCTGGGGCAAACGCACGGGCGCGTTTTCACTTCCACGCCTTTGTGAAAGCCATGATTATGCCGAGGTTTTGGAAGTGTACGAACGGCTTCAACTGCCACCGCTCAGAATTGTCCTGACTGGAGGCGGACGGGTCTCTTCCGGCGCAGCCAAGAATTTGCGGGATATGGGAATTGAACAGGTGTCGCCCCAGGAATTTCTTGAAAATCAATTCGATACGGCTGTTTTTACGCAATTAAAAGCCTAGGATTATGTAGTACATAGGGCCGGAAAACCCTTTGATAAAAGCCATTTTTATGCGCATGGAGATGAATACGTCAGTACATTTAACCGGTTCTGGCCTTTGACGGACATCTTTATTAATGGAATTTTTTACGACAAAAAAGCCCCGATGTTTTTTACCTTGGAGGACATGCAGCGACCCGATTTTCGCCCAAAAGTCATTGCCGACATTACTTGCGATCTGATGCCTGCTTCGTCTGTGCCCAGTACCATAAGAGCCACTAAAATAGCGGATCCTGTGTACGGTTTTGACCCGGTGAGCGGTACTGAAGTACCGCCCTACTTGCCCAACGGCGTGGACATGATGACGATTGACAATCTGCCTTCTGAACTGCCCCGCGATGCATCGGCGTTTTTTGGTCGCCAGTTGTTGGAGCGGATTTTACCTGAACTCTTGAAGGGCCGCGAAAGTGCTGCCATTTGTCGGGGCATGATTGCTGAAAAAGGGGCCTTGACGGAGGAATTCGCTTATCTTAAAGATTATGTGCAAGGGTAGGCGATCCAGTTGCCGGGAGTTTTCAGGGAAATGTTTGTAGGAATTTACTTGCTGATTATTACAACTTCCCGAAAGTTTGGAACTTTCGGGAAGTTTCTTGGGAACTTAACGATTCTTATTTCCTGGTCTATGAGAAAACTTTCCCTCCTTTCGCTTGCCCTGTTGGTTTACCCACTATTCTCCGCCGCTCAAACCACCCCTGACAGCACCATTGCCCGGCTTGAAGCCATCAACCGCGACATCTGGATTCCTTTTTCGGAAGCCTACGCCGCCGCCAATGCAGAACAGTATATCGGACTGCACAGCCCTGATTTTATCCGGGCTTCTGGCGGCATTCCTGGTAATATTTTTGACTTGGAAAAGTATGCCGAGAACAGTCGGGCGGGATTTCAACGAGGGAAGGAACGTGGCTTTAAAACGCAAATCCGATTTACATTTATAGAACGCATTGTCAGTGCAAAATTTGCCTCCGAGCGTGGTATTTACCATTACCACAGCGACAACGGGAAAGGGGAATCTTATGACGCCTATGGCAAATTCCACGTGGTGGAGCGGTTTGAAAACGGGCGTTGGAAAATCCTGTTCGATTACGATAGCAACGAAAACGGCACGATTGACAAGGGCGATTTTGATGCGGGTTTCGCGTTGGACAATTGGTCTATTTTAAGCGAGAAAAGGAACTAAAATAAGGTGGAAAATAATAGGACCAGTAGAAACTGCAACACCATCAAACCGTCAATGAGCGGTTTCTGCCAGGGTTTCCAAGCATCTTGTTGCAATAAGTAGCGAAGCCACCATGCGCTGAAAAACAGGGAGGCAAACAAGCCAATTGCCTTGGGGAAGTCGTAAACGTTTAAACAGGCATTAGCGAGAACACAGGCTCCGGCAACGGATAAACTCCAGTAAATCAGGAGGAAAGACATGTTTGCGCCGAGCTTCCCTGCCAAAGTGTCGAGGCCAGTATCCCGGTCATATTCCAAATCGCTGAGGTCGTAAGTCAAGGCCAGCGCGAAGATAAATGCCGCTCTTCCAAGGAACAGAAATGGCAATTCCTCCCATTGTACAGGGGATGTTGGCAATACCACCGTCACCCAAGTCCAGGCAAGCGCAACTGTAAGCGGCTTGGCGAAAAGGTGGCTCCTCAAGCCCGAATTGCCCGGTCGTTGAAAACCATAATATGCCAACCAAAACAAAACAGGCGCAAGGAAGATCAACTGCTCTCCCGTCCTTGGGGACAAAGCCATAAACAATATCAAAAAGCAAAGCCCACCAATCACACCCATGCCCCAAGCCAGGATTCGATAACCTGTGTTTGGATGTGTGCAATGGTAACCAAACACCGTCCCACAGAATACAAACCCGTCAAGCAAGTCTGGCGTGAGCGGAAGACCGAGCAGCAGGCGCGTTTGTGCTAACAGGGTTACGGCACAGCATGCCACCCAAAAAAGTTGAAAAAATGGACGAAGTAATGGCATCGCAACAGGGGGGGGATGAACCACAAAAGGCACAAAAGGACACAAAAGTTATGTCACGCCTCTTTTGTGTCCTTTTGTGCCTTTTGTGGTTCAAAATAAACTACTCAAACAGCCACCAATGCAAAATCCCGAATAATGTGCCCACGATGGCTCCAAGCAGTACCTCATTTTTTTTATGCCGCCCCAGCACTATGCGCGACCACCCGATGAAAGGAGCAAAAACAAACAAGCCAAGCCCAATCCAAAAATGGACAGGAAGCACCAGAAAACTAACATAGAAGGCCATGACTGTGTGCTGCGAGATTTTAATCCGGGAATTGATCCCATAACACACCAGCATCAACAAGCCAAAAAACAAGGTGTCGCCTACAAAGGGTTGGCGTAAAAAATACAAGACCGCCGCAGCTGCCCCTGTCAGTAGTAAAATTGGCCGATAAATACTGCTTGAACGCTGGCTCTGAACTGAAACATCCCAATTGGAAATTTGACCTCTTTTTTTCCTGATATACAAGAACACCACCATGCTCACGATGCAGATAGAGATTGCTGCAATGATGGGCTGTGCACCTTCAAAACCGACTTTCCAAATGGTTAGCCAGGCCAGGACCAGGGGGAGGAGTAGGAAGGGGTGGCCGAGGGTGGAGATGAGGGCGGCTGTGGATTTTGTCATGGAGTTGGTTTGACGAAAGGGCAAGTTCTGCCATGTATTCTTACTTACATCCGTTTCCGGATATTTTTAAGTCCGAAATTTTCGACGCTCCACCAAAATCTCTTGAAATTCATCAATCCGCAAAGTTGCCACCTTTGGGAATGGGACGTCTTTCAGGATATTGAAATGCCCATCGTTGGTTATTATGAAATCAGAATTGCCAGCTACGGCACAATCCACAAACTTGTCATCATCAGGGTCTGCATGAATTAGGCGCCAATGAAATGAAGGCGTGATTAATTCCACATTGGGCAAATCCAGTAAAAAATCCAACCTTTCCTCAGTAGTGTTCAGGCCATATCTTAAAGTGCACTGTTCCAGATATTCTGTAAGGATGTCTGTGCTGACCAGCAAATCGTACTCACGGTCAAGCAGAGCCTGAAAAACCCACCAGTATTTGTGTCTCGGAAGCACGGAGACTAAAAAGACATTGGTATCCAGTACGATGCGCATGTCACTGGTTAGGTTCGTTCAGCCATTTGTCAAGGTCGTCGTCAGTAATGCCGTGCGCTTCAGCGGCTTTTGCAACATGCTCCGTAAAACGGTGCGCAAAGAACTTAGCGAGAAATTCTTTGATTTGTTTCAACTCTTCTTCCGTTGGTTTGAACGAGTAGATTTTTAGCAGTTCCAGCTGCAGGGGGTGAGTTTTGGACTGGCTTGTACTTCCATGATTTTTTATCTTTCAGATTTCAAAGGTAAGGATTTTAATTCCTCAAAGGCTTCCCATTCTCCAACCTTAACTGAATCCGCTCGAGCGTTTTTTTGTTCACCATAGAGAGTGGATTGGACTATTATGTTGGGTTTGAAAGCATATGCTTCAAGTCAGTTGTATCAGCTGTTATTCAGAGTGTTCGAATTCAACAACGGCGTTTCCTTGCTCTATATAAATTTTGCCCGATAACAGTTCACATCCAAATTCAATTACGCCGCCTCTTCTCTCTACAATAGCTTCTTGGTAACAACCCACATAACTTTCTATGTCGTGTATCGCGTTTCCCAATAAGTAGGCTTCGGTCAAATGTAATGTGGGAATCCTAAAAATATACTTTCCTCCTTTCATTCCTTCGTAGCCATGGTAGGTAGTGCCATTTTTAAAAATCATATCGAAATGATTCTTTTCCCCCGAATGAGTCTGCCATCGTCGTTCCTTCAAGGGCTTTCCCCAAAGTCGTACAGCATAATGGTAAAATCCATTGAATTCGGTTTCTTTTTTATCTTTGGATATATCAACAACCGGAAGTTTTGACAAATAGCCATCAAATGCAAAACCTACCTTTTCTCCATATTTCACCATAACCCAGAATCCTTTCAATCTGAATCCGTCTTTCTCTTTAGGTTTTGCTATCACAATGGAGTGAGATAAAGTTTGTATAGCAGTATCAATAACCTCTATCGTATTTCCGTAGGGAATTACAGTTAGTTTTGGAGCATCAATAGAAGGTTTAATTCTAAGATTCAAACCCGATTTTGCCCATACAAACAAAGAGTCACCAACTTGATACCGAGCTTGGGCAGATGAACCCGCTATATAAATGCCTAAGCATATTATTATCAATATGGTGTTTTTCATGGTATAAATATTGTCAATTCATTTCAATTCCTCAACGGCTTCCCATTCTCCAACATATACTGTATCCGCTCCAGCGTTTTTTGCTCCCCACAAAGACTCAAGAAAGCCTCGCGCTCAATGTCCAGCAAATACTGCTCACTCACCTGCTGCGAACTGGTCAAGTCGCCTCCGCAGAGCACCCAGGCCACTTTTTTGGCGATGAGGATGTCATGTTCGGAGGCGTAGTTTCCGAGTTTGAGCGAGTGGGCAGCGACGTATAGCGCGCCCAAACCTGTGCGGCCAAGCACTGTAATGTCTTTGCGCTGGATGGGCATCACATAGTCATTGGCCAGTTCCAGCACCTTCTTTTTAGCCTCGCTGATGTTGCGGGCGGCGTTGTGAACGACGGAGTCTTTTTGTGGCAATAAGTAGCCGTAGTTGAATGCCTCGTAAGCCGATGTCGCAACCTGCGCTGTAGCAATGGTCTTGAACCGGTCAATCAATCGCGGGATTTGCACATCGCCTTCTTTGGAAATTTCGTCCGAGAGACGCAAAGCAAATTCTTTCGTGCCGCCGCCGCCAGGGATGATGCCCACGCCAACTTCCACCAGTCCGATATAACTTTCTGCCGCTGCCACCACAGAATCTGCGTGCATTGAAAACTCGCAACCACCACCAAAAACGTAACCCTGCGTGGCGATCACCACCGGAATGGACGAGTAACGAATGCGCATCGAAGTCTGCTGAAACACGCTGGTAGCCATATTCAGTTCGTCCCAGTTCTGCTCGTATGCCATCATGGCGACCATCATCAGGTTGGCGCCTACGGTGAATTGCTGGGCGTTGTTCCCAATCACGATGCCTTTCCAACCCTGTTCTTCCGCAATCTGAATCGAGTCATTGATGCCGCGCAAAATCCCTTCTCCAATGGCGTTCATTTTGGAGTGGAATTCGAGGCAAAGCACTCCGTCGCCAATGTCGTGCAGGGTGCATTCGGAGTTGGTGTATACGGGCTTTTGAGCGCGGTAGGCATCCAGAATAATGAAGGACTCGCCACCCGGAAGCGCTTCGTATTTCTTGGACAAAGGATTGTAACACAAGCGTTTACCTCCCTCCGTTTTGTAAAAAGAGGTGTTGCCAGCCGCCAACATTTCCTTCACCCATGTTCCAATTTTCTCGCCTTGTTTCTCGGCGAGTTCCACACTTTCGGCCACGCCTGCCATGTCCCAATACTGGAACGGCCCAACTTCCCAGGCAAAGCCTGCACGGAGCGCGTCGTCAATGGCATAAGCGGTGTCTGAGATTTCCGGGACGCGGTTGGAAACGTAGGCGAACAAGCCGAGGAAGGAGCGCTTCAGCATCTCCGCGCCCTTATCCGTGCCGTTGAAAATGGCCTTCATGCGGCGCGGCAGTTCCTCGATTTGTTTCAGCGTGTCGAGAATGGGGAGTTTTTCTTTTTGCGGAACGGCGTATTCCAGGTGTTGAGGTTCAGGGCCTGCACCACAGGACGACCTTTTGCGTCTTTTTCAGCCGTTTTTTTGTAAAAACCTTGCCCAGACTTGTTTCCAAAAAACTTGTTCTCCACGAGGAAATTCAGAAACTTCGGAACCTCCATTTTTGAAATCTGCTCGTCGTCGGGGCAGTTTTGTTTCATGCCGTTTATGACGTGGACCGCCGTGTCCATGCCTACGAGATCCGCCAGGCGGAAAGTGCCCGTTTTGGGGCGACCAATGGCCGGGCCAGTGAGCGCATCTGCGGTGTCAATGCCAAGACCTAGTTCATGGGTGAGTTGGAAAATTTTGGCCATAGCATACACGCCCACACGGTTGGCGATGAAGGCCGGGGTGTCTTTGCAGAGCACTGTTTGTTTGCCCAAATGCACGTCGCCATACTCCATAAAAAACGCCGTCACCTCAGGATCTGTATCAGCAGTTGGGATGACCTCGAATAAGCGCATGTAGCGCACCGGATTGAAAAAGTGTGTGCCGCAAAAGTGCTTCTTGAAATCCTCACTGCGGCCTTCTGCCATCAAATGAATGGGAATGCCGGACGTATTAGAGGTAACGAGCGAACCCTTCGAACGGAACTGCTCCACTTTTTCATAAATCTGCTTTTTAATGTCCAAACGCTCCACCACGACCTCAATGATCCAATCACATTCTTTTATTTTCGGGAAATCGTCGTCGAAGTTGCCGACTTTGATGCGGCTGGCGAATTTGTTGTCGTAAAACGGCGCGGGCTTGGCTTTCAAGGCGTTGGCCAGAGAATCGGCAGCGATTTTGTTGCGATTGCCTTCCGCTGGTGGCGAGGTCAAGCAGTAGCACTTCGAGGCCACAGCCTGCGAGATGGGCGGCGATGCCAGTGCCCATGAGACCTGAACCGAGCACGGCGACTTTGCGGATGCGTTTGTTGAGCATAATTGGGAAGCGAAAATTTGCTGCGAAGGTAGGCAACTTGCTCGCTTTGCACCAAACTACCCGGGGATGGAATTGCGTTTTCAGATCGAATTGCCAAGTTGTCAGCCCATCCTTTTTCGATAACTAAACACGGCTATTACGTTGAACAACACCGCAAAACCGCAAATACTCCAAAAGCGTGGCAATAAATCCATGAATGTGCTGCCTTTCAACACCACGGAGCGCATCACATCCACAAAATGCGTTACCGGGTTGGCCCAGGCCAGCCATTGCGCCCAAGGTGGCATACTTTCGATGGGGGTGTACAAACCGCTGAGCAGCACGAACATCATCATAAAAAAGAAGGAAAACAGTGTGGCTTGTTGTTGCGTGTCCGTAAACGAAGCAATCAATTGTCCAATGCCCAGCGCAGCAACGAGGTAGACCATGGCAAACAGGTAGATTGTCAGGTAACTCCCTGCGGATACAATGCCAAAAATCAGGAAACACGCCAGCAAACCAATGGTCAGCGACACCAGACCGATGACCCAAAATGGGATAAGTTTGGCCAGCAAAAACTGCCAACTTTTCACCGGGGTGACGTTCATCTGCTCCATCGTGCCGATTTCCCGCTCACGCACAATGTTCAGGGCGCACATCATCGAACCCACCATCGTGAGCAAAAGAGCCAAAATGCCCGGGGCCATGTAATGCCGGTAATTGAAATCAGGATTGTACCAAAACCGGGTGTTGATGTCAATCATCGGCAGGGGGTTGAAACGCGGCATTTGTACAAAATCCTGTCGGATTTCATTGTTCACCGCCGAAATGATTTGTCCGCCATAGTTCATGCCAAGACCGGCTTTTACCCCATTGACAGCATCGGTGCGTATTTTGACGGTGGCCTCGTCCTCGCGCACCAAATCACGCTCAAAATGGGCGGGTATTTCCAGTGCCAAATCAGCGCGGCCTTCATCCATGGCGCGTTGTGCAGCGGCTTCGTCGTGGGGCATATCCACCAATTTGAAATAGCCCGACGCAACCATTTTATTGGTTATCTTATGCGAATAAGTAGAGTGATCGCGGTCCAGAACGGCCAAATTGATGTTTTTTACCTCAAAATCAGCAGCTAAAGGGATGATGATGAGTTGAATCAATGGGGCCATGAGCATCATCCGAATGATGTTGACATTGCGGAGGATTTGACTGAATTCTTTGCGGATGAGTGCGGAAAGCATGGATTGAGTGTGTTTGATTTGAAGAAAGCGTCAGGCCAACCGTATCTTGAAAGAGCGCACAGCCAGCGTCAGTAACACCAGGGTCATACCTGCCATGACCAGCGTTTCTTTCCAGACGTAAGAAAAGCCCAGTCCCTTGATCATCACTGATTTGAGGATACTGAAAAAGTATTTCGTCGGCACGATATTGCTGATAATTTGCAAGGGTTTGGGCATGTTTTCCAACGGAAACATGAATCCGCTGAACACTAGAGAAGGCAACATCAGGCCGACCAGTGAGATGAACAAGGCCGTCTGCTGCGAATCCGTTCGGGTGCTGATGAGGAGCCCCAATGACAAGGCCAACAAGACAAACAGACCACATTCCGCTAATAAAAGCACTAAACTTCCCCGCATAGGCAAGCCTAATACGGTGTACGCCATCATCAATATGACCCCTACATTGAGCATACCGACCAGTAAAAAAGGTATGGCTTTGGCTACTACCATCACCCAGGGGCGGGCAGGCGAAACCAGGATCAATTCCATTGTGCCGCTTTCTTTCTCCCGAACAATGGCTACTGCCGTCAGCATTGAGCAAAGCAGAATCAGGATGAGCACCATCACGCCCGGCACGAAATTGGGCGCACTTTCCTGCTGTGGGTTGTACACCATTTGACTTTCCACATGAATGCGATAGGGCAGTTTTTGTAGCTCCTGTAGTTCATTTTGGTAACTGCGGATCACACTTGCGGCATAAAAAGCCACCGTGCTGCCGGTATTCGTGTCGGCTGCGTCTGCAATGATTTGAACCGCAGTGGCATTGGCTTGCAGGAGATTGCGCTGAAAATTTTCTTGAAAAATCACCACCGCCCGCACTTTGCCTTGCCGAAACAACTGGTCGGCCTGTGTTGGAGACTGTATGTATTCTGTCACCGAAAAATATCGGCTGGCATCCAAGCGCTGCGTCAATTCGCGGGTAATATCATCTTTCGAAAGGTCGAGGATGGCGATGCGCGAGTTTTTCACCTCATTACTCAGGGCAAAACCGTACAACAACATCATCAAAATCGGCATACCAATCAAGACAACAAGGCTACGTCGGTCGCGTATGACGTGCCAAAATTCTTTTTGCAGGAATGCGAGAAAAATCTTCATGCGGTACGGATTTTAGAAGTGGCGGCGAGGCGCAAAAAACCTCGTCCATGTCGCGGGCCTCGAACTGGACTTTCAAGGCGGCCGGTGTGTCGAGCGCGGCAATTCGCCCATCTACCATAATTGAAACACGATCGCAGTATTCGGCTTCGTCCATGTAGTGGGTGGTCACGAACACCGTGGCGCCGCGTCCGGCGGCTGCGTATATCAATTCCCAGAATTGGCGTCGTGTGATTGGATCTACGCCGCCCGTTGGTTCGTCGAGGAATACCAAACGAGGCTCGTGCATCATGGCGACGGAGAAGGAGAGTTTCTGTTTCCATCCCAACGGCAAGGCGCCCACGAGTGTGTTGCGTTGTTCGGTAAACTGCAATTGCTCGAGCAAGGCGGTAGCTTTTTGCGACAATTCCACCTTTTTTAACCCATAAATGCTGCCAAACAGTCGGATATTCTCCAAAACCGTCAGGTCTTCGTACAACGAAAACCGCTGCGACATGTACCCAATGCTGCGCTTGATGTCTTCCGGTTGGGTGGCTACATCGAATCCCACCACCTTTGCCCGGCCCGAAGTTGGAGCCAACAGTCCGCTCAACATCCGCATGGCAGTGGTTTTTCCGGCACCATTGGCGCCCAAAAAACCAAATATTTCGCCCTCTGCCACCGAGAAACTGATTTGGTCCACGGCGGTGAATTGGCCGAATTTTTTGGTAAGATTTTCAGTCGTGATAATCATGGATGAGCGGGATGGTTGTAAAAGTTGAATCAATTAAGCCGGTAACAAGTGCATAAAAATATCCTCGATATCAGGCTGAATGGCCTCGACTGCCACGTTTTCAAACCCTTTTTGGTGTAAAAAATCTTTCAAATCCGCGGGCTTGGCACCCGGCCGCAAATAGGCATGATGACTGTCGCCGAAGGCAAAGCAAGAATAAGTGCCAGGCCACAAACGCACCGCTTGCAGGAGCGCGAACATGTTTGGCCCGCGTACACTGAACAGGGGTTCGGAATGCCCTGAAACGATGCCATCAGGGGTGTTTTGTTCCAGAATCTGGCCTTTTTGGAGGAGCGCGATGCGGTCGCATAGTCGAGCTTCATCCATGTATGGCGTGGAAACTATGATGGTCAACCCCTGTCCGCGCAGGAGTTGGAGAATGTCCCAAAATTCCTTGCGCGACACCGGGTCCACCCCCGTAGTCGGTTCGTCGAGCAGCAAAATATCCGGCTTATGTACGAGGGCGCAGGAAAGAGCCAGTTTTTGCTTCATCCCGCCCGAAAGTTGCCCCGCTCGACGGTCTTTGAACGGCTCTATTTGACTGTAGATTGGCTTAATACGCTCGTAGTTTTCGGCTACTGTTGTGCCAAACACCGAAGCATAAAACTGGAGGTTTTCCCAAATGCTCAGATCCTGATACAAGGCGAAACGCCCCGGCATATAACCGATGGTACGTCGGATAGCTTTGTAATCGCGCACGACATCCCGTCCGCCGATTTCGGCGCGGCCCTCGTCGGCTAACAACAGCGTGGCCAAAATGCGGAACAGCGTGGTTTTCCCAGCACCATCAGGGCCTATCAACCCAAATAACTCGCCCCGCTCCACCTCGATGTTGATGTTGCGCAAAGCGGTCACACTGTCCTTGTTGAAAGACTTGGAAATGTTTTGGATGGAAATCATGGTTGTTCTTTTTCGCGGTGATGGCACTTCTTATTAATACCCTTGTGAAATATCCGGCTCCCGTTTCGTGGACTAAAATTTCACATCTGCGTACATCCCAATCTTTAAAAAACCGTCGTTCGGCGTGGCAATTTTGACAGCGTATACGAGGTTGGCCCGTTCGTCACGGGTCTGGATGGTCTTGGGCGTGAACTCGGCCTTGTCCGAAATCCAGGTCAGCACCCCGGCGTAGGGTTTCATCACACCATCGCCCTGACTCACTTGCACCGTCACCGCCTGCCCAAGCTTGATTTGGGGAAGTTGATCGCCAACAATGTAGGCACGCAGCGTAAGCGTATCGAGGTTGGCTACTTTGTACAGCGCTTTGCCGGGCGCGGCCATTTCAAAAGCCTCGGCGTATTTGCTCAATACCGTTCCCTTGAGTGGATTGATGACTTTGCAGCGGCGGATTTGGTCGTCCAATTGGGCCTTGCGCACATTAAGTGGCTGTTTCTCGCTTAAAATACCGCGATTGGCAATGGCTGCCGACTGATCCTGCGATTGGATTTGTTGTTGCAATACCTTGACTTGCTGCTCTGCGCTCGCGATTTGTTTCTCCAACACAGCGATTTGGCCATTCACATCGTCCAACTGCTTGGCAGGAGCAGCCTTGGCTGATACCAGTTTTTTCATACGGTCCTGTTCCACCTTTGCCACGCGAAGTTGTTCACGTTGGGCGGCGATTTGGCTTTGCTGGAAGGCAATTTGCTCCTGCAGCACTCGATTTTGGGGCGCAGATTCGGTTTGACGCAAATCGAGGGCGCGTTCGCTGGCGGAGATTTGGTCTTTTTGCAGGCCCAGTTGAGTGCAGTCTATGCTGCCCACCTCCTGCCCGGCAGCCAGGGTTTGGCCTTCGTTTACGTTGAATTTTTGCAATATGCCAGCAGATTCGGCGGAAATGATGACTTCCCGAGCCTCGAAAATGCCCGTAGCGTCCGAGTCGGTTTTGTTGTTGCCGCAGGCAAAGAAAATGGCTAAAAAAAGCAGTAGTGCGAGGTATTTCATATCATGTGAATTTGCGAGTGAGGGAGCGGTTTTTACAGATTTCCGGTTATAAAAAGCAACTGTAGGTTAGCCTGCATTAGTTGAATTTCGTGGATGGTAGCGGTGAGGCGGGCATTGGTGGCGTTGGTGGTTTCCGTGAGATAATCGGAAGCTGTGATGATGCCGTTGTCCAACTGAACATTGGCCGTACCGACCAGGTTATCGCGCAGACGGATGATGGTTTGATCGCGTTCCAGTACTTTTTGCAGGCGTTCGATGTCGCGGGTTTGCTGTTGCACCCGCAGATCGTTTTGCAGCAAAAATTGCGCACGTTGGGCGTCTATTCGGGCGCTTTGCAGCCGTAATTGTTCCTTTTCATTTTGTGCAGACCCGGTGTAAAGCGGGTGTAGGTTCCATTTGAAATTAAGCCCGAAAATGCCGTAGGGGCTGAACTCGTTGGACAAAAAATTAAGCCCTGGCCGAGCATATCCAAGTGTGGCAACAGCATTCAGGCGGGGCATTGTTTTGGCCGCGCTGAGTTTTTCCTGGCTTTGGGTGAGTTGTTGTTGTAGTGAAAAAAGTCCCAATTCAGGCCGATTATTGGCAATTTCGGCGGCAGTTGAAGCTTCGATGGGCGGCAGCAACACATCGGAAGGCTGTATGCTCAGGCCAGTCAGTAAGCTCAGCCCATCTGCCGCCGATGCCGTTCGGGAGCGCGCTTCTTCCTCTTGTTGTTCCAGTTCGAGCAGCCTCAGTTCAAACGCTTCAACATTGGCTGGGATGGCCGTACCGTTGTTCACTTGTTCTGCGAGGCGCTCCTTACGAACCAGCAGGTCTTTTTTCGTGGCGGCAAGGGCCTCGGCTTGTTTTTGAGCCAACAAAGCGGCGCAGAAAAGTTGCATGGTTTGTTCCCTGGCGGCGTAGCGGTCCACTTGTACACGCTGAATTTCGGCTTTGGTTTGGGCTTTTTGTACCGCAGTGAGCCCCGAGTTTTGCCCCCCATCCCAGATGGATTGTGTGAGATCGAGTGTGAAACGGTACTGGTCTTTGCTCAGCGTAGGTACTTCGATGCCGGGGAAACTGATGGGCAAGCTGGTCACCTCGGTTTGCCAGGTAGCTTGACCGCCGAGGCTAGCTTGCGGCAAATAATTGCTGCGCAATTGCGACAAGGCGGCTCGGTGCGCGGCTTCTATGAGCGGTTGTTGCTGTGCGGGCGGCAGATGGGCATCAGTAGGAGCCAGGCAATCTGTCAGACTGTGCTGTTTTTGGGCAGAAGGTGTTGCCGCTAAAAGAAGGCAATGTAGTACGATCAGGTATTTCATGTCAACTGTTTAGATTAACCATCTGGTTGGTGTTTGGATAAATTTAAACCCTTTTCAGCACCGAAAAGGGTTGTTATATCTAGGAGACTGATAAAATGGCTCGTGCGTATTGCATAACATGCAGGTGTCGTTCGGCTACAATTGCCGCGTATGCTTCCTGGTTCAGGTTAAAAATACCCATAAAAACCGGGCGGGCCAGAAACGGAAAAATACACATACCCACCAGCGTCAGCATAAATTGATGCGGGTCCACTGGCCGGATTTTCCCTTTACTTATTTCGTCTTTCATAACCTGTACGACCATTTGCCCAACTTCTATCTTGAAATGCACCATCAGGTCAGGGTTGCGATTCATGGTGCTCAGGATAAAAAGGGGAAGCGAGGGGTTTTTGCGCAACATTTCAAGATAAGCCATCACAAAACGATCCAATTTGTCTAAAAATGATAGTTGATCGTCCTGCAATGTGAGTGCAATTTGGGGGACAAATTGCTTCATTTTATGACGAAAAACCAACTCAAATAACTTGTCCTTGCTCCGAAAATAATAGTGCAGCATGGCCTTATTAATGCCAGCTCTGTCGGCGATCTGTTGCATCCTGGCTCCTGCATAACCTTCTGTTAGAAAAACGCCCTCAGCCGCTTCAATGATTTTTTGTTCTGTAGTAAGTGACTCTTCCATGTGCAACCAAACGATTTAACCAAATGGTTGACGCAAAGGTAGGGCAACATTTATATTTTGCAAGTACTGAATGGATTTATTTTGAGACTTGTAAATTGGCTCTATTTAGTCAAGCCTGTCTCTCGTGAACCATTCTTTCAACGGTGTCCTGAAGGTGTGGCCTACAGGAATCTCACGTCCAAGGATGGTAATTTTTTGCGCCCGAATACTTTCGATTTTGTCCAGGGCTACGATAAACGATCGGTGCACCCGAATAAACTGCTCAGGTGGCAATATTTCCAGTATGTTTTTGAGCGATAACAGGGTCAACACCGGTTTGCCATCGGTGTGAATTTTTATGTAATCATCAAAGCCTTCGATATACCGAATGTCCTCAAACCTAATTTGCGTCATACTATATCCCACCCTTACGAAAATGCTTTTTGGCTGTGGCAAATCGGGCATGTTGGAATTTTCAAGATCTCGTGTGTTCAAAAACTGCCTGTAATCAAAGGCTTTGTTCACTGCTTTTTCAAAGCGATAAAAATCGAAAGGTTTTAGCAGATAATCCACGGCATCAAGATTGAACCCTTCGACCGCAAACTCCGCGAAGGCTGTGGTGAAAATCACCATGGGCGAGATTTCAAGCTGTTTTAAAAAATGCAAACCATTGATGTCCGGCATTTGTATGTCCAGAAAAACAAGGTCAATGTCGCCAATTTCAAGCCTCGATTTGGCTTCGTCAGGATTCTTAAAAAAGCCTTGTGGCGAAAGTTGCGGAAGGCGACTCGAATAGGTTTCGAGTAATTGAAGGGCGAGCGGTTCATCGTCAAGAGCGAGGCAAGTCATGTTGTAAAAACGAACAGAATGATCAAACGCGGCCAGAGTTACACTTCAATAAAAAGGTAAACGCTAAAAATGCCCTCGTTTTCTGTGATTTCTAAAGAATACCGATCTGGATACAATAGCTCAAGCCGTCGCCGGGTATTGGTAATTCCAATACCAGTAGAGTCCTGTCCAGTGTTTTTAATCAGGTTTTTACAAGTGAATTCCAGGGTTTTGTCCTTGATTTTCAACCCAATATCTATAGGGGAAAGATCGCGGGTGCTGCTTCCGAATTTGAATGCGTTTTCGACAAAAGGCAGGAGCATTAAAGGCGCAATCTTATATCCATAAGGATTGCCATCTACAGTAAAATTAACCGGGGTTTGATCCGTCAGGCGCATTTGATGCAAGGACACAAAGTGTTGAAGATGCTCTAAATCATGCTCGAGGGGTACAAAATCTTCCCCCGTTTCTGCTGTAACATAGCGAAGCAGATGACTGAGTTTCAGTACGGCACTTGGTGCAGCATCGTCTTTTGCCAGCGCCAGCGTGTAAATGCCATGGAGGGTATTGAACAAAAAATGGGGGTTGAGCTGGCTTTTTAACTGATTGAGTTCTGCGTTCAAATGAGCATTTTCGCTTTCCCTTCGGCGCGCTTCCGCTTTTTTCCATTCCGCACTCAAACGGATTCCGCTGCTACTCGCCCAGGCAAGGCTAAACATTAAAAAGGAGGAAAAAACGCCCATGCCAGGAAAAAATCGCCCTTCCATACCTGCATTGAAATAGGACAAAAGCAGCGCGTTCGATCCTAAAACCAACAATTGCAAGGCTAAAAAGCTAGCCGCGATACTGGCAAAATATTGCCAGCGTCGTTGCCGGGTCCATAATCGTGGAATCAGCAAATAATAGTTGAGGTAGAAAAAGCCGATGAGCAGAACATTCAGCGACAAAAAGAAAAGCGCCCGCATGGGTTCCGGTGTCTTATCAACCATCTCGGCGGGGGGCGGTAATCGAACCTTATTTTGAGGAAGCAGCAATAAAGGGATTGCTAGAAAGGCCAGCCAGGCGGCTACATGACTCAGTATTTTTGGAATTGATTGTCGCATGGGGCGCTTTTTTTTAACACACAAGCACGAGGGCACATAGGTTGAATATCAGAACTAGGCCTACTGGACCTTTTTATAAATCTATGTTTGCTCTGGACTTAAACATACTTCGTCACTTCTAACATTAAGGTGTCCGCATTCAAGCCCGTAAAAATACCCAATCCCCCAACAATATTCGAGTATGGAGTGGTCAGGTTCTGCGAGCTGTTTCCATTGTCGTCATACAAAGAGGCATATTCGGCATTAAGCCGATACAGCAATACCTGATGCGTACCATAATAGGTGAAATTCTGAAACCCAACTTCAAAACTGGAATTTTGCTCTGGTTCGCTTCTAAATGTTGGCCTAGGCGGGCGATTCCCATCCGTAACCTCAAAAATGGCCTCCGGATTACTTTCCAGATTCTCCACCACCACCAAATAGTAAGACCCGTCCGTATTGCTCCAGGTCAATTCAATGGGGTCCGGGAAAGTTGGAAAACCACCGCCACCACCGCCGCTGCCAATTTGCGGAAGGGCGATACTGGTAGCAGAAGCTGAAAAATTTTCAGGTTGCTGCGGAATGGTCGTCTCTGCACTAATCAGGCTGCCGCTAAAGTTGAAATCAAGGCGATAGGTTTTGCCTGCTTCTACCTGCCAGGAGCCATCAGCGTGGTACGCGCTGTCTATACCTGAATAAAGAAGTGGATGAAGCTCCCCGTCTGCTTCGAGGGTAACATTCAAATCCGGAATAGGCTGCACGATGGTATCGGTACTTCCAAAGGCAAGTTGGTAGGTGATTTTCACTTCCGGCGTTAGGCCAGGTGAAAGATAGGCCTCAACTACCGGGCGACTTTTTGAGTCTGCAGCGGTAGTTAATGCGGACTTTTCACAGGCAACCAATAGAAAGAGAACGAGTTGGACAATGATTATTTTTTTCATAATAACAAAAAATGAATGTTTTAGGGTTACTGGAAGGATGGAACACGGATGACACAGATTAGACACGGATTTGAACGGATTTATCGCATTCATTCAGAAATCTGCGCAAATCCGTGTCTATCTGTGTCATCCGTGTTCCATCCTTCCTACCTCAATTTTACTCCTAAAGTGATGTTCGGCGTAATGCCCAGATAATTTACATCCGTAGCAATTACTTGATTGTCAATGATTTCAAACTCCTTGTACCACACGTTGGCGCGATTATACAGGTTGAAAATGCTCAGGCCGAGGGTGCTAGGTGCATTCCCAAGCCAGAAATTGTAAGTGGCAGCGACATCAATGCGATGATAGTCTGGAAGTCGGTAGGCATTTTTGGCGGATACGTTGAGGAAATCCTGCGTTGTGCCGTCCAGTAGTGTAATCTGATACCCGCCTTCTGGCGCGGTGTAGGGTTTCCCGGAAGCGTAAATCCATGTTGCGGAAAAATCCCACTTGCGCCATTTGTATAAGCCCACTATTTTAAACTCGTGCGTTACATCATTCGAGGCATAAAAATCTGAGGCGCCATATACCGGATAATTTTGTCGCGTATCTCCCAGCGTGTAACCGATCCAGCCATTGAATCGGCCATGTTTTTTCTGTAAAAGCAGGTCTATACCACGTGCTGTACCCGTACCATTGAAAAAGTTCTCCTCATAACTCACCTGAGCTCCGCCTCCGCCACCAGGCCCGCCGCCGCCCGGCCCCGTTGGTGTAAAACGCAGGGAATACTCTGTGAGGCCATCCAGGGTTTTGTAATAGGCTTCGGCATCAAACAGCCAGGTTCTGTTTTCCCAACTAAAACCAGCAACGTACTGCTTGCTGCTTGCTACAGGCAAACGCACACCATCTGTAAGCACCCAAAAGTCGCGGCTGCCAGAAAGAATGTCCTCGCGGATTACCCGTTTTGCAAATTGGTAATAAAGTCCGGTAGCAGCTTTCAGTTTGAATTTATCACTGATTTTGAATAAGATATTAGCCCTCGGCTCGTAATACATTTTGCCAGTAGGCGAAAAATAGGAGGTTCTGAGACCGGGCGTGATGATGAGTTTTTCCTTGAAAAAACTGGCTTTATCCTGCAAATACGCCGTTGCGGTCAGGCCATTGCTGCTTCGGTCAAGTAAACTTGCCGTGTCGCTTTGCGCATAAGTATAAGTGATGTCGTTTTGGGTGGCTGATGCGCCGAACTCTAGTTGCTGACCCGGTAAAAACTTCCATTCCCAATCGGTTTTGGCGGACACATCATTGAGGTTATTGTTTTCAAAGGTGCCGCGTCGGATGTCCTGCGTTTCACCATCGCCTCCGGTAAAAGAGCCACCTACCGAGCGCTCGCGTTTGGAAAAATAATTGGAATAACTGGCCAGTGAGTTGGAGTAAAGTCGCTCGTTCCATTTACGGCTCCATTTCAGACTTGCTCCGGTGTTGCCCCACTTGGTCAGGTCAGTGATTTCCAGATTAAGCCGACCGCCCCCACCGGCAAAGCCATCCGGAAGCTGCGGGCGGATTGAATTATCCAATTTGTCCGCGCCATTGTAAAAACTGAGCGAAAAAACGTCTTTTTTGTTGGGTTTCCAGGTTGTTTTGGCATTAACATCGTAGAAATAAGACGCGACTTGTGCATTTCCAAAACGGTTTCCAAATGGATTGCTCTCTTCCTCTGCCTCACCACTGAACCGATCAAATATCTTTTCATAAAGCGGCCCTTTCCAGCTTCTTCTGGCAGTCACAATCGTAGTCCATTTTTCGCCAAAAGGTTGTTCCATCCAAATATTGGCGCTCAGCAAACTAAGATCGCCACCTGCATTGAATTTGCGATTATTGCCGTCTTTGCCCGTAATTTCCACCACAGAAGACAGTCTGCCACCATATTTAGCATCAAAAACGCCCTTGTATAATTGCACGTCTTTTATAGAACTTGAATTGAAGGCGGAGAAAAAACCGAACAGGTGATCCACATTGTATACCGTAAATCCATCGTACAAGGTAAGCGCTTGATCGGGCGTGCCGCCGCGCACATACAACCCGCTCGTATGCTCATTTGCAGCGCTAATGCCTGGCATGAGTTGAAAGGAGCGAAAGATGTCGCGCTCACCCAGCGAGGGTAGGGTAGCGAGTTTAGAAGGCGTCATTTTAAGCATCGAAATCTGTTCGGAAGCTTTCAACAACTCCTCCCGCTCCGCAGTGATGACAACTTCTTCGAGCGTGGCCTCCGATTTCATACTGATTTGCATATCCAGTAGTGGCGCGTCAGGCCGTAGATAAATCAGTAAAGGGTCGTAGCCTACATATTTGAATATCAGTGAACTGGTGTCAGTTGGCACATTGAGCAAAGTGAATTGCCCGTCCACATTAGCAGTAACTCCAATGGCTGCACCTACTACCCTAACAGTAACAAAGGGCAGCGCTTCTCCACTGGTTCGATCCGTAATAAGGCCTGCTACAGTAATATTTTTTTGTTTTGCCCCTACTTTGGAATCTTTGGTCGCCAGGGCTTCGATGGCAGGGTTTTCATAGGCACCCATGATTTTGAGTGCACCATCCGGGAGGCGGATAACTTTTAGTTCGTGGGCCGCGCAAATCTGCCCTAAAAAACGGAGCAAGGGTTCATCAATCGGGCGTTCAACCAGGTCAATTTTTGACAATGCTTTGCGGTTGAAGACAAAATTGACCTTGTGTTCCGTGCTGATTTGATCCAGCACTTTTTCGAAGGTTCCGAGGTAGAGTTTGTTGACTCGAACAGAGTCAACTCGAGTTTGGGCTGCAAGGCTCCCACTGTAAAGCAAGAGAAAAAAGAGAAGTAGTTTCTGCATAAACCTGCGTTAGGTAATGTGTTTATGCAGCAAAACTAGGAGCCTGATCTTAAGGAATTCAGGTACTTAGGTGAGTAGGGCAAATGCCTCGGTGAATCCGTTCTAATACCTGGTCGTATACGGATGGAACGTCCGCCAACTGTGCCAAAATTCTTGGTAAGCCAATATCCGCGGCAGATTCTCATCTCCTGATTGAATGGCACGCCCCATCAAATCCCATTGTTTTTCGCCCATGTGCAGGGTGTCATTTTGCAGTGAAAACAGGGCAGTGGTATCGGCCCTTTTGAACGCCACGAAACTCGCGTTGTCGGCTGCCAGGGCCAGCAAAATGGCTTGATCTCCAACCCGATCCTGAATAATACGCTCCTTTTTTAGCCGATTCCAGTCAAATGCTTTGGCGTTCTTATTATCGGTAGCAATACCCACCACCCAGGATTTTTCATTCCAGGAAAGGGTATCGGTACCAGTGAGCTCGCCACGCCCAATGCCGAGGTCGTAGGTGTCCATGTCGGCGTAATCTTCCGAAAAAGAGGTGTCTCCTTGCATTATCTGGCTATTGGGGTACAAATCCAGCCATTCCTGGAGCGTGGTTTGGGTAAAGGGGATTTCAGGAAGTGCGTTGCCCTTGAGCGGCCCGGCCACGGCCTCGCCAGTTGCTTGCCGCCACCAACTGTGCGTGCTTGCATCCTCGAACATAGCGTTGAAATGATCCATGCCGACCAAGCGAAAAGTTTCCTGCTTGCCATTCACAGTTGGGGAAAACACGCGCCCGGTGCGGCAAACAGAGCAATAAGTGACCATGATCGGAGCGCCGCCAACGTTGTCGAATACCTGATGGTGATAGCCCAAAAATTGAATTGGATATGCTTTTGTCTGCCCGTTCATTTCAACGCCCATCACGAGTTTTTCCAGCTTGACAGTGTTTGTTTTACCATCGGCCATTTGAAGATTGCGGGGCTGGAGAAACATTTTTTCCGCAGCCATTTCAAAATTAAATTGATAGGCTACTATTAAAGCGAGTGCCAGCAATATGCCTGATATCCAGGGCGATACACGGAACGCGGAGAACATTCCCTATAGGATCATGCCGCTGAAAATTCCCCGGAATACCCAACGCAATTGATACAAGTAAAAAGCCAGATCAATGCTATGTATGCGTTGACTGCCCGGCATCGGCATGATGAAGTACACGTTGGCAATTTCAAAAAGGACGATTCCGACAATGCCGATATAAAATAGGTTTTTCATAAAATTCATGATCAATAACTTGAAGCAAAGAACGTGGATTCATCGTGCACAGATTGTTAGGATTTGCTTAGTTTGTTCAAATTTGCCGCATTTTTGCCTCCATGAAAAATGGGGAGATATTGGCGCTTCTTTCAACTTTCCGAAAGTTTATAACTTTCGGGAAATTCGTAGTGCTCACCGCTTACTGCCTACTGCTACGGCCTACTGCAATTGCCGCCCAAACTGCCGACTCCCTTTTTAAGCTCCTGGAAACCGCCCCCGCCGACACCCACCGCGTCACGCTCCTGACCGATTTAGCCTGGGAAATCAATGAATCCGAAACCGAGCAGGCGGAAGCCAAAATATGGGAGGCCATTGCGCTGGCGCAAAAATTGAATTTTAAAGCGGGTGAGGCCACGGCGTGGAACGGACTGGGGGTGGTTGAAGAAATTCGGGGGAATGATTCTGTAGCCATTGCGCGCTATGAAAAAGCACTCACATTACGCCGAGACCTCAACGATCAAAGCGGGGCAGCAAGGGCACTCGCCAATATTGGCAAAGCGTATGAATCCTTGGTGAAATATCAGGAATCACTTACGCACCACCGCGAGAGTTTTACCATTTATGAATCCTTGAAGGACTCAGTTAGAATGGCTCGGGCGCTGATCAATATAAGCGGTGTGTTGTCCGCAGGCGGTGCTTTTCAAGAGGCTTTTGCTGAATTGAACAAAGCGCGGCTCTTGCTTGAGAATAAAGGTGATGATGCCACTACCATCCGAACATATACCCAACTTGGGAATAATCGCTTCGACCTAGACATGTTTTCAAAAGCAAGGGGATGGTACGAGAAGTCGCTTCGTTTGCGTCAAAAGCTGGGCGATCCAATTGATATTGCTGATGGGCTTGTAGATGTAGGCAATGCACTGGATGAGATGGGGCACCCGGATTCGTCCAAATTGGCGGTTCAGCATTATTTACAAGCGCTTGGCATCTATCGTGCTGAAGCGTACCAGCTCGGAATTGGAAGAGTGGGCAACAATCTTGGTGATGCATACAAGCATCTTGATCAATTCGAGGAAGCCCTTAAATATTTGCGAGAATCTGAGCAGATTCAGTTGGAAATAGAAGATGAGCAGGGCTTGATGGCTACCTATAACACCATCAATGATGTGCTTTATCGTCAGGGTAGAATCAAAGAATCTTTGATTTATCTCCGCAGGTGTGCCGCCATTGCAGGTAAACCCGGTAATGAGAATGCCCGGTTGGGTGTTTTCAAGGATTTTGCTCGGGCTTATGAAGCATTGGGCGATTACGCCAAAGCCTACGACTACCAGAAACAGTATAACGATCTGCGTTACAAGCTGATAGATGAAAAACGGTCGCAGAATATTGAGACCCAACAAGCGAATACCAGCGCTCAAGAACGTCAACTTGCACTCGACCGTGAGAGGACGAACACTGCACTACGGGAAGCTGAACTCGCAAGAACCCGTACTTTCCGAAACGCATTGCTCGGAGGAGCCGTATTGCTTGTGCTACTGGTTGCACTACTCTTCAATCGAAACCGCCTCCGCGCCCGAGCCAATCGTTTGCTGACGGCCAAAAACGAAACCATTGAACGCGAACGGCAGCGTGCCGACTCCTTGCTCCAGAATATATTGCCAGAAAAAACAGCCGAAGAACTGAAAACCAACGGCACGGTTAAACCCGTTCATTATGAATCGGTTACGGTGCTTTTCAGCGATTTCAAAAATTTCACGACCATTGCCGAAACCATGTCGCCAGAGGCATTGGTCAGGGAGTTGGACGAGTATTTCCGGGCTTTCGATGCCATCGTGGTTCGACATGGACTGGAGAAAATCAAAACCATCGGCGATGCATACATGTGTGCGGGGGGATTGCCCGAACCCAATAACACCCATGCCCTCGATACGGTGCGCGCCGCAATGGAAATGCAACAAACCATCCGTGCGCTAGCCGGGAAAAAAGCCGCAGCCGGCCAGCCATTTTTTGAAATGCGCATTGGGATCAATACCGGCCCCGTGGTGGCAGGCGTAGTGGGCAGCCACAAATTTGCCTACGATATTTGGGGCGACACCGTGAACGTCGCGGCCCGCCTCGAACATGGCGGCGAGCCAGGAAAAATCAATGTCTCAGAAACGACTTGGGAAAAAGTGCGCGAGGAGTTTAACTGCACCTTCCGAGGGAAGCTCCCAGCGAAGAACAAGGGGGAAATTGCGATGTATTTTGTGGAAGCATCGAGTTAAAAGTAGCAAGTTAAAAGTAGCAAGTTAAAAGTAGCAAGTTAAAAGTAGCAAGTTAAAAGTAGCAAGTTAAAAGTAGCAAGTTTTATCCAACTCTATGCTTGTAACTTTTAACTTGTTCCTTGTAACTTATTACTTCAACGGGTCTCCAAAATCATAATCAATAAAAACCTCATCAAGTAGCGGATCATCGCCGGGGCGGTATCCTTCTTTGAGGTCATAGCCCCAGAACTTTCCGAGCGTATTCCAATAAGTAGCCGTTGCTCCGCCGCGTGTGCTTCGAATTATATCGTAGAATGGCATATCTAGTTCACGCTCAATCATTTTTACCAACACCTTGCCCTCTGTCTTGGAGAGGTTTTTCATGCGTTCGGTCAGGTCTTCTTTGAGTTCTTTGTGCTCATGGCGGATATGGCGTTTGCGTTTGCGTTTGTTCATATCCTCCGTTTCCTCCTCAATCTGCTCATATAGCGCTACGGCTTGCACCGCATAAGGATAGACCCTTTTTGCGGCCCAGACGTATCGGCGGAATTGTTTTTGCTCTTCCAAGTCCTTGAAGGTTCGCTTGGCCACCAATCGCGCTGGGTGCAGCGCCATGAGGAAAGTGCTGTCGCCATTTACAACCTCGAGCGTGGCCCATGCACCGCCGCGTGGCAGAGTGTCGGTACGCGAAACTTGCGCGTAGGAAGGCGCAGCAAGCAAGATTGAGAAAAGAAGAATGAGAAGCCCGTAGTTTTTCATGTTTATTATTTGTCACCCGGTTCGGACGGTATAGACCTTAAACGTAACTCGCAGGTTGTTTCGTGGCTTGTTACGCAAAAGTTATTCCAGTCTGGAGGCTTTACTCCTCAATGCCGTCGCTGTCCTCTAGTATAGGGCTGGGCTTGGGTGCAGGCTGCCTTGGACTGGGCCTTGGGTCTTCTTCGATGGCCTTTGGGTCGTCTGGTGGCAGATAAGTCTTGTCCTTGGTTTCCGTGCGCTTGCCTCCATATTCATCTATGGTGTCCATCCAATCCATCGAAGTACCCCATACATCCAGCGCAAAGGGCTTCATGCGGACGGCAAAATCTTTGGCTTTTGCAGGAATAGGCTTTAGAAAAGTATAGGTTTTAGATTCTTCAATGGTAGCATCGTTGATAAATTGAACCTTCGTTGCAAACCAAACCAACACGCTGTACGCCACAACCAAAAATCCGCCCATCACTACACCACCAGCCAACTGGTTCAGGACGCCAATGTAAGCCATCCGCAACCCTGCTTCTAAACTCCGCGCAAGCGTGCGCACGATAAGCATTATGATGAGCAAATTGACAAAAAAGCCTGCCAAAAACATGGTAGGATTGTCGGAATGAAACATACTCTTGAGTATGGCTGAGGTGGAATCTGCCATTTTGAAGGCAAAGACAAAGCCAAAAATGTAGAGGATGAGGTTGAATACAGTACTGATAATCCCTCTGGAATAGCCTTGCCAAAAGCCGTAAGCGAAGAAGGCGATAAAGCCAATATCTATAGGCATGAGAAAGGAGTTATGCGCTGCAAATTTTTGACAAAGATAGACGATGCCGACAAAACTTCCCCAAACTGTATTTTTGGCGCATGAAAGATATTGCCTTGCTCCCGCCTTCGTTGAAACTATGGCGGGTAAAACTGCTCCCGCCTTCGCTTTCACTCGCCTTAGCCAACGGCGGCGGCGAGATGCTATGGCGGGTAAAACTGCTCCCACCTTCGCTAAAGCTATGGCGGGTAAAACTGCTACTGCCATTGCTACTGCCATTGCTACTGACCTCCTGCGGCAAAGACCCAATCTCACTCCCTTCTTTTCAAGAATTGCCCAGCCCTGTGTCCGAAGACCTCAGTTCAATCGCCTTTTCTGATTCACTAAATGGCTCGCTCACAGGCGGAAAGGCCTGGGAACATGGCTTTGTAATGAACACTTTTGACGGCGGTTTAAGTTGGCAAACAGACACAACATTTGATTGGAAAATGGAGCACGTTTGTTTTGATTCAAGGGGACAGGGCTACGCTTGTGGCCAAAACACCCTGCTCTACCGACCACCGACAGAGCAGCGGTGGCGGGTATTTCGTATTGATTATCAATGGCTTCGGGCTTGCCATTTCCCTGATGGAAAACGCGGGGCAGTGGTAGGTGGAGAAGGTTACCACGGTGGTTTTGCACATACTTTTGGGCCAGAACCTTTTTGGAAAACGGATACTGTCCAGGCTTTCCCCAATGAAATAGCGTCTGTCTGGTATTCAGATACCACTACGCTTCATGCGGTGGGTTTCGGCTGGGTAATGCGCTCCAACGACGCAGGTCAATCATGGGAAAGGCTTGACATCACGGGCGATTTTTTTCAAAGCGTCCATTTTCCCACGCATTCGACAGGGTACGCCTGCGGTAGTTCAGGCACGATTATAAAAACCACAGACGGTGGCCTGCACTGGCGAAACATTCGCAAGGGGGGCAGTACAGGCAAAAGGCTCAAAAAATTTCGTGCGCTTTGGTTTGCCACCGCCGAAAAGGGCTGGATTGTGGGCGACGGCGGCATTTTTTGGCAAACGGAAGACGGCGGCGAATCCTGGAATCCGGTAGAAGAAGCGCCTTCGGATGCCGATTTCACCCATGTTTTTTCGTTGGAAAAAAAAGGCTGGGCAACGGCCAAAGGTGGGCGACTGTTCAGTTTTGATTAAAATTAAACCGCAAAATTTAAAACAGGAAAACCGCAAAATTTAAAACCGCGCGCCATGATTCGAAGGGGGCCAAAATCTTGCCTTTTCGAGATCAAGCGCTTCTCAGTTTTAAATTTTGCGGTTCTCCTGTTTTACATTTTGCGGTTTAATTCTACTTACCGTACCACCACCTTTCTTACGCCTCTAACAGCCTCATTTTCAATAGAAACGGCATACACGCCATCGGGCAAATCAGCAATTTGCATAGTCAGGAAACTGCTGCCCGCAGCCAATGACCATGTATGAACGCGCTGCCCGGCAGTGTTGTACATTGAAATGAGCGCATCAGAAGTAAGTGCTTCATTCAACGTTAGGCGCAATACATTGTCTGTCGGGTTGGGCGAAAGATCAAATGCGAGCTTGTTGAGTAAGTCTTTTGTGCCCACCAGCGGAGAAATATGGAAGACCCCTGTAGCCATTCCACCTTCACCGTCGGAAACAACGAACCGAAACTCATCGGCACCAGCATTCAAACCATAATCGAAGTAACGCAATGCCCCATTATCAATGTCGAATTGACTGAATTGGCCTCCAACAGATAAACTCAAGCCATTGCTTTCCAGCAAGCCTTTTTGTGGTGCACTAACAAGTGTAAAAATCAGTTCTGAGGGGGTGTTGTTAGAGTCCTCTGCTTTAAGGTAGCTGGCATCAATGGCCGCATTGTTGCCTGAGGATGGTTGCAGCACGTTGTTCACCGTGATCAAGGGTGGATTGGTAGCCTCGTTGGAGCAGATTTGGAGTTCAAATGCCGATAGAGAACCGCCTGAGCTGACCTGATTGTCTTTCACCCGAAGGGTCCATTCGCCAGCAGCGTTTTCGCCATTAAATGAGCTGAGTAATCCGTTTGGTTTGGAGGCAGCATTATTGTTAGGGGGAGGGCAAGCGAACACGGCCGCTGCACCATCGTCAAAACGGATGTTGAAAGGGCCATTGTTACTACCACAACGCGTTTTCCAAAGCAACACATCGGTGCCCGTGGGGCTGATGAGGTGTACTTCCAAATCGCTAAAATAATCGTGGGAGCCCTGCACTTTCGTAACATTCACATCACTGATCTGGCCGCCTGCAAGCAGGGTGATTTTCGATTCAACCGTTGGGGTGCCGTTGGCTGAAAGATTTTTTGGAAGGTCGTTGGCGCCAAGTTGAGCACAACTGAGCACACTTACCACAAATACTTGTGTTTCAGTCCAATTGCCATCTCCGCAGTCATTTTTCCCACGCACCCTCCAATAATAAACGCCGCCTTCTATCAATGCATTGGATATTTGGAAAGTGCCAGTGCTGGAGTTCAGCTTCGTGGCAACGATGGTGTTAGGGGCAAAAGATGGATTGGTTGCCAACTCCACATCATATGCATCAGCATCGGTAGCAAGGCTCCATTGAAGTATTGGAAGCGTGTTCACGCCGGTTGCGCCGTTGGTGGGCAAAGTGGGCACAAGTCCTGTAAAGTCATTTTTTACACTTGTCAAAGTGACTACAGAAGTAGATGTACCCGCGCCAGAAGTGCCCGTCACTGTTACGTCGAATGTTTCTTCAATTGCGTTTGCAGGCAAAGAAATAGTAAGGGTGGAAGCGCTGCCTGCGGGTACTGGATTTGGGCTAAAATCAGCTGTTGCGCCATTGGGGAGGCCTGTGGCCGAAAGGGTCACGAGGCCTGAAAAACCTGCCACGGCAGCAGTGCTGATTTCTGTGCTGTATTGGTTGGGCAAGCAAACATAACCATTCAAAGCAGCCGCACAAATCGAAAAATTCGCTACAGTTGGCTGCTCAATTTTGAAGTTGGCGTTGGAGATGTCGAAGAAAACATTGTCTGCTGCTTCCACCCGCACACGCGCCGTGGTAGTGACATTGTTTGGCACCTGGATACAGGCTTTCCCAATATTCGGGACACCTTCAGCCAGGGTTACTGTATTTGTGGTGCCGCCATTGGTGCTGAGGCGGATGTTTACTTTTTGGCAATTGACCAATGTGTTATCCGTGCCAGCCACATCCCAGGTCACAGTTTGGAATTCGCCTACTTTCCATATTGTGCTTGCCAAAGTTGGGTAGCTCACGAGGAACGGCCCTGCGGTGGTAGTAGAACGCAGCGACACCGTATCCATACCAACACCTCCGCCTCCGGGCTTGTTGTCGCGGGCAACCAGGACAAAATTGAGGTCGCGGTTGTAGGTAGGAAGTACCTCGGTGGCGGTATTGTTATTTGCGATCACCGTCTAGATACGCGGAAAAGTACGCATAGGGTTAGTGGTAGGTTCGTACCAACGAAAAGCCGGAGAGTTGCCCACAGGGTTGCCTAGCGGGGTGGTTGGGCCAATGTCCATTTCATCCCAGGAATAAGTCAAAGGTGTGTCTCCATCAGGGTCTACCGCCAAGCCAGTCAGTTCGAATGGGGTGCTTATCGGAATGAATACATTGTCTGTATAAGGGGTCGTAACAATGGGGGCGTTGTTGCCATTGATCAAATCCATGCCGCAAGTTTTGCCCTCCTGGTTTTCAACAAAATTGCGAATTTCGGCAATAGAGCAAGCGTGATAATAGAGTGCGGTACCGCCCCCTCCAACATTATTGGAGCCGCAGGCGCCATTGTACGACATAATCGTACTGCCACTACCTGGCTCACATGCTGAATTATAATTGAATTGGCTGTCAAGCGCACACTGATTGAAAGTGTGCCCAGAGTTCCACATGTGGCCGATCTCCTGACCCACAATGGCAAAAAACTCGCTTCCATAAGGTGGTCCATACCATGCAGAGCATCCACGACCTTTCGTTTGGGTACAACATGTGCCACCCGCAACGCCGATGGCTGCACCGCCGAGATATCTTGCGAACACATGGCCTACATCGTATTTATCGGTTGAGCCAAGCACGTTGAACATAGCGCTTGAATTTTGGCTCATCCAGCCACCAACATCTGTTCCTGTATAAGGGTCTGTGGTGGGGTCTAAGAAAATGATGTCATACGATTCAGGGATGAGTAAAAGCTTAATGTTGATGTCGCGCTCATAAATGGCATTCAACATATTTGTGAACTCTGTAACCTTTTGAAATACAGCGTCTTTCGTGCCGCCATTGTCTTGTGAAAACTCACCCGTACAAGCGCAGGCAAAGTTGTATTGTTTCACCACTACAGCGCCTTCCAAGAGGCTGCCGTCTTCGGGGCCTGGTGCTCCGGTGGAAAAGCGCGGAGTGCTGTTTGTTTTCAAGTTTGAAACATCAAGCGGTTTCTCAATCTTCGTTGGCAGTGTCCCGGCGAGTGGGTGACGCGGCTCGTGAATCGGGTCGTAGGCCATGTAATATTGGTTTTGCCCTAATGCTACGGGCTGCACAAGTTCATAGCCTTTATCAGGGCGGATAATCATAGCCCGCAGACCCCAATAAGGCGAAACAGTGATCCGTACCTGCATACCCGCTGTATAGAGCGAGTTGCCTGATAGCGTCAGGATTTCGGGGTGTTGTGCTTCCAATTCTGGAGCCATTGGGCTGGTTTTCAACACAGAAAACTCCTCCATGAGACCGTTGGCCATGGGCAAAGCTACCGCAACAAAACGTTGCTTGGCGTCCGTAGAGAACTCGCGGGGCGCGTTGCTCAATTGGGATACAATCGCCTCATAGTCAAGTACAAATGCCGAATATTGCAAGGGCTCGAACTCGCGCTGGGCGGATTCGGACAACACTACAGCATCGGGCGAGATGGACTGAAAGTAGTTGGGAGATTTTTGAGCCAAAAGGCTGGCGCAGAGCGCCGTAAGGAAAAGAGTGGATAGTATGCGCATGGTTATGGTTGTTGATGCGTTTATGGGTTATTTGTTGAATAGGGCGGGCAATGCCAAATTCAACAGATTTTAAATTCATAAGGATGTAATTCAAAATCATTGGTTGCAAATTTCAGTACTTCCTGAAATGCGTCAAGCGAATTTCGGCAACTTTGCCCAAAGAAGACTATAATCGTTATAAAAAAGCCGCCCGAGTGATCAGAACTACTCCAAAAACGACCATTAAAAGGCCCAAACCAAGCTGAATTTTGCGCGTATGCTCAGGAGTTAGAAACTTCCGCAAGCGCTTCGCCGCCCAGGCCTTCAGGGTATCCATGATGACAAGCGTACCGAGCATTCCCCCGAAAAAGACCAGCATTTCCTGACGGGTCCATCCGCTAGGTACCACTACCGCTGTTACGATGCCAAGCCAAAAGAACACTGTGCCGGGGTTCACCGTGTTCAGTAAAAAACCCCGCAGCCACCACCACAAGTAGGTTTTGTGATTCGGCGTTTCCACCCATTTGCCTTTGAGAAAACTCCCCGAAAGTTTGACCGGATTCCGGGTTTTCCAAATAGTGCCCAACCCAAAACCAGCCAACAACAAACCTCCCGCCAGTCCTGCCCAGATTTTGAAACGCGGCAATGCCACCAATGCTTCCATCGCTTCAACACCATAAAACGCTGCCAGTACATACAACAGATCGCTTACCCAAATGCCTGCCGCAACCGCTACCCCCGCCCGAAAACCCTGCCCAATGCCCGCCTCTACGATGGCGAACATCAAAGGTCCAACTAAAAAACTAAGCGAAATGCCAAGCAGGATTCCTTGGAGCAACATAGAAGATTGGAGCGATTGAAACGATTGGAGCGATTGATTCGATTGAAACGATTGGTTTTATCAAAATCGCAGGCAAAGGTACTACGGAGATTATTCAACGAACCCAATCGAATCAATCGCTCCAATCGAATCAATCGCTCCAATCGAATCAATGTAATTTTGCCCCATGGACTATGCCAGCATCCTTCAAAACATTGCTTCCGAAGTACACCCCTTGTTCGGGCAGGGAAAGGTGGCTGATTACATTCCCGAACTTGGTAAGGTTTCGCCTCAACAGTTTGGGCTTTGCCTCCAACTGAACGATGGTACGAGCCACGAATTTGGAGACAGTAGAACCAAATTTTCCATTCAAAGTATTTCCAAAGTATTCGCGCTAAGCAGAGCGTTTGGCTTGCTTGGCGAGGATTTGTTGAAGCGTGTGGGCGTGGAAACCAAGCGGCAATGCCTTCAATTCGCTCATGCAATTGGAGTATGAAAAAGGCTTGCCACGAAACCCGCTCATCAATGCCGGGGCCTTGGTGGTGACGGACATTTTGGTTTCAAAATTTGAAAACCCCAAAGCAGAAATCCTGCGCTATTTGCGGCAACTGGCTGGTACTGAAGACATTCATTTCAACAATTCGGTTGCCGAATCTGAACGCAAAACGGGCTACCGAAACTTCGCGCTGGCTTATTTTCTAAAATCTTTCGGCAATCTGCACAACGACGTGGAGCAGGTGCTCGATGTGTATTTTCACCAATGTTCGGTCGAAATGACCTGCGCCGAACTTGCCCGGGCCATGCAGATTTTTTCTCAACATGGTATCGAACCAAACTCCGGCGAACGCTTGCTCAGCTCCAGCCAAACCAAGCGACTCAATGCAGTGATGCAAACCTGTGGCTTCTATGACGAAGCGGGTGAGTTTACTTTTGCCGTCGGTTTGCCTGGCAAAAGTGGAGTAGGCGGGGGCATCGCAGCTTTGCTGCCCGGACATTACAGCATTGCGGTTTGGAGTCCGGAACTCAACAAAAAAGGCAATTCAGTGCTGGGAATGAAGGCTTTAGAGTTGTTCACTACCATGACGGGGAGCTCGGTTTTTTAGTAGATCGAAATTCATTTCGATTGGTTTGCGAAATTTATTTCGCAAGAAGTGGGGCGATATAAATTTCGCCCTACGTTTGCCACATGGCAAAACGACTCCCCCTTACGACTCCCCTCCCTTGCAATCCCTGCTCCCTGTGCGTCCTCCGCTCAGCGTCCTGATTTTGTACGCCATGGGCCAATTGGGTTGGTCGCTGGCGAGTTTTTCGGTCGGCAATCTGCTGGTGTATTTTTACATGCCACCAGAGCAGGGCCAGCCGATGTTTCCCTCGCTTATTTATCAAGGAGCGGTGGTGGGCGTACTTACGTTGATCGGTATTGTGAGTGCTGGCGGGCGTGTTTTGGATGGTATCGTAGATCCATTGGTAGCAAATTGGAGCGACCGAAAAAAATCTTCCTTTGGCAAACGGCGATGGTTCATGTTGCTGGGTGCGGTTCCGTTTGCGCTGTTTGCTACCCTGGTTTTTTTTCCACCTGATACTTCTGAAAGCGCCTCAAACTTCCTTTGGCTGACCATTGTCATTGCGCTGTACTACTTCTTTTTTGCGCTTTATGTCATCCCGTTCAACGCGCTCCTGGCGGAACTCGGCCATACATCCAAGGATCGGTTGCTCATCAGCACACTCTTATCGGTCGCCTGGGCGCTGGGTTTTGTTTTGGGAAATAGCGCTTATGCCCTGCAAGGGGTATTTGAACAAGCAGGCCAGACGCCCTTGCATGCTTTCCAAAATACAGTATTGCTTCTACATGCTATTGCCATGATTTTCATGCTATTGCCCGCGATTTTCTTGAACGAACGACGCTACGCACGCCAATTACCAAGCGATCACAATTTGCGACAGGCTTTGTCAGCCGTGTTTGGAAACCGCAATTTTCGCTGGTTTTTGACTTCATTCCTGTTGTATTGGCTTGCACTTACTTTTATTCAGTTGGGAGTGGGCTTTTATACCACCTTGCTACTGGGTCTGGACAAAGGCATGGCATTCACCTTTTCGATCGTGAGTTTTCTCACGAGTTTTCTGCTCTATTTCCCGATGAATTTGCTGGTGAATAAATGGGGCAAACGCCGTGCGATGTTGACGGCCTACCTAATGTTCGGAGCGATTTTTATGGTAGTGGCTTTTGTCAAAAACATACCATTGCCCAAAGAATGGCTGCTTTATGGGTTGGCTGTGGCGGCTGCAGGACCATTGGCCATTTTTGGGATTTTGCCCAATGCAATTATTGGCGACGAGGTGGAACGCGAAGAAAGGGAGAGCGGGAAGCAGTTGGCCGGAATGTTTTTTGGCGTGAGCGCATTCACAATGAAAGTAGGCGTCTCACTTGCCAATTTGATTTTCCCCTCGCTCCTGCTTTTTGGCAAAAGTTCCGAAAACCCCCCTCGGGGTGCAATATACCGCATTTGCCGCGGTACTGTTTTGCCTCACCGGATGGTGGGCGTTTGGGAAATATTCAGTGGGCGATTCCAAGGCAGACGCATGAATTTTAAGAGGTGATATTTTATTTTTTTAATTGACGATTGATGAGTACATGAATGATGAGTGTTGATGTGGAGGTTTGATTTTCGATTGCCGATGTTCCGCTCAATCATCAATCCTAATTTCAACAATAGCCCATCACTTCAACACTCATCATTCATGTACTCATCAATCGTCAATCAAAAAAAATTCCGCAAATCTTAAATATTACCTCCTAAAATTCATGCGTCTGCCTTAGAGGACGGACCAGCCCACTTGCACAATCTCCACCGAGTCCACAATGTACTCCGTTTCGCCTTGCCAGAAGAAAACCTGATAACGCTGGATGTAATGTACCCGGACAAGTTTGCCCTCCATTTTTTCTAATTTGTCAGAAACCTGCGCGTTTTTCACAGAAAACTCCCAGGCCGTCATAAGTCCATTAGGGGAGAGGTTGAGCGTGCCTTCGTGGGTTTTGAATACCACGCCACGCCGCGATATTTTGAACAATTGGCCTGAACGATAGCCGTCAGAGTATGAAAGTTGGCTGTAAGTGAAGTAGCCGATGCAAACGAGGAGAAATATCCCGAATACTATCCAAAGGAATCGGCGACCAATTTTTCTGGCGGTCTGCTTGGCTTGGTTGAGTTGGACTGACATGGTATGTTGTTTGAGTTGTTTGAAAAGTTTGACGGGTTTGAAGGGGACGATTTACAAATGCTGCAAAAATAACACGGCTTTTTGCTAAACCCTTCAAACAACTCAAACAATTCAAACCCTTCAAACTTTTTCAAACCCCCTTCTTCGCCCCCCATATCTGAACATGCAGGCGGTCGGAATATCGAAAACCATGATTTTTGCAAATTTCGACCAACCATTTTCGACGTTGGGCGAGTATACGAGCAGAAGTTCCCTCAGGCATGAGCCACACTTTTTCGGAAGCGATGGAATAAGTTTTGATAAGGGCCATCACCTCATCGAGATCGCTTTTTTCTGCAATCACAAATTTGAAATTAGCTTTCGGCGAGGCAGCAAAAAAGCGCAATGCAGCGGGTTTCTCACGCAATCGGAGCGGAGTGGCGCTGTTCTCTAATTTAGGTGAAACGTTGTATTGGTCAATGGCCTCGTCGAAGTCCGGGGTGGGGGAGAGGGTGCCATTGGTTTCCACTTCAAACCGGTAATCGCCTGATTTACTGCGCAATACCTCCATAAGCGTCACAAGTGCTGGCTGTTGAAGCATAGGTTCACCACCGGTAAGTATGACGTTGTTACAATTAAAAACTGCCACTGCATCTGCTATTGATACCACCTCGCATTCGGCAATCCAGTCCTTTTTGCAAACTTCTGGTAACCGGGTTTTGTGTCGTTGTTATGAGGAAATCGAGTGCCGATCCAGTTCCAGGTGTAGTCTGTGTCGCACCAGATACAATGGAGATTGCACAAGGATGTGCGCACAAATACAGATGGAATCCCCGTGCTTTTTCCTTCGCCTTGTATCGAATGGAATATCTCCGGTTGGCCGCGAAGTAGGGCGAGCTTTAGGAAGTCTTTTCGTCGAGGATTTTTTATCCGCTGGAGCGGTGACGAAGCCTGGGTATGATTGGGAGTGGACAAGGACGCTTTTTGCGTACAAAGGTAGTGGCTGTTTGGAATCCATCCTTTGGCTTTTCAAAAGATGGACACCAAACAGCCTCATTTCTGCGGTCGGGATTACCAATGTCTTACTGCTGCACTTTCTGAACGAGGGTGTCTCCTGTTCTGAGACACCCTCGCTGTACAGAGTCAGATCAAGCGTTGAGAATATCAAGCCCGATTACTGACACCAAAGGTGTAGCAGTTTGAACCATGAGAAAACGGGTTAAAGAACTTTAAGGTGGAGATTAAAGCAGACTCGTGTCTGCCCGCACAAATGTAGAATTTAACAAAAGTTATTTCTTTGTTTTTTAAGGAAAATATTTTGATTTTTTAATCTGCGACCAATTGCATGATTTTCATTCGTGCGGATTGGTGCAATTAGCGGCTCAAAAAACCCTTGCTACCTTCGCAGCCAATTTAGCGCGAACTATATGCTTTACCTCCTCTTGACGGTGGCTTGCTCAGTAATGCTGGGCTTCATTTTCAAACTTTTTGCGCGTTTTGGCATAGATGGTTTTCAGGCCATTGTGTTCAATTACGCTACTTGCTTTTGCTGTGGTTGGCTGCATTTGGGGCATTTTCCGGTGCAAACAGAAAATTTTGGCACCCCTTGGATGCCTTATGCCCTGGTTTTGGGGCTGATTTTTGTAAGCGGGTTCAATATGGCGGCGCTTACAGTGCGGTATTTTGGGGTAACCATTGGACAGATCATGCAAAAAATGTCCATCCTGATGACGGTGCCTTTTGCCATTTTGGCCTATCAGGAATCGGCGGGTTGGGTTAAAATACTGGGGATATTTTTCGCGCTTATTTCTATTGTTTTGGTGAATTGGCCAAGTACCCCGGAACTCCGTTCTGGGGAAAAGAACAACGGAAAAGTCCCGGAACGGAGTTCCGGGACAGAACAGCAAAAATTTGCTCTGGATCCCCATCGCCACCTGGATTTTGGCGGGCTTGCTGGAAGTTCTGCTCGTGCGCGTCCAAAACGAAGGTTTTACCGATATGTCGGACCCGACGTTTATCATCACCATTTTTGGAACGGCGGGCATATTAGGTTTGCTCCTTGCAATCGTCGGATGGGCGACTGGCCGGCTTCAATTTTCCTGGAAAAACGTGGCTGCGGGCATCATCCTTGGCATCCCCAATTATGGTTCGATGCTATTCATGCTCTTCGCGCTGGACAGCGGACTGGAAGGTTCTTTTGTGTTTCCCGTAGCGAATGTCAGTATAATTGTGGTCACAACCATTGGGGCAGTCACGCTGTTTCGGGAGCGGCTTTCGAGACTCAATTGGGTGGGCGTCGCCTTGGCAGTAACCGCAATTGGGTTAATTACTTTCTAAATCATGGCATCTAAGCAAAACGAATTCCTGTTCCATCCCAAAAATGTGATGTTGTTCATCCTGCTGTTCGGCCTTGCATTTCTGTTTTTGGCGCTCACGGTGGCATACGTTTACATTCGGGTAACCAATGAAGTGCCGCCCGTTCGGGTGCCGATCTTGTTCGTTTTCAACACTTTAATCCTTCTTGCCAGCAGTTGGACAATGGTGCGCGCCCGACGTTGTTATCTAGCCGACGACACGCTAGGTTATCAGCAAAATCTTCGAATCACCATCTGGCTCTCGATTTTTTTTACCGGGATGCAGGCTGTAGCGTGGTGGTGGCTTTTTAAGCACAACATCAACCTGGGCACTTCTACTACGACGGGTTTTTTATACGTCATTTCGTTTGTACACCTGATACACGTTTTGGCTGGGCTGCCGTTCCTTTTCCAATTTTACCTCGCTGCCAAAAAGCACATGGTGGACCCGGTTACAGTGTTGGTCTATTTTTCCGATCCTGAGAAACGCCTGAGCCTTCGCCTGCTCACGATTTACTGGCATTTTTTGGACGGGCTTTGGATTTACCTCGTACTGTTTTTTGCGGTGAACCAGGTGTTTTAATTACACCGTATTCAAAGTCGTTGACTTAATCTTGTAGAACATGGATGACGCGGATTAGACACGGATTTTGACCTTAATTTGATCTTTAATCCGTGTCTAATCCGCGTCATCCGTGTTCTATACGATTAAGTCAACGAAATTGCCCTTAGTCCTTCCGCTTTTTCAGAAGCAAATACCGAACCCTCGAGTTGGTCTGTACAGAATCAACTAAATAATTGGAAATCAAGTAGTTTCGCCCCCGTACGCTGTCTTGGCCAACTGCTGGAAGTCGTGCAAGCCATGCGGAATTATCCACCACAGCGCTATCCAAAATTGCCTGATCGAAGCCGGTGCGTTGTATGGTCGCCCCGAAAAGATTTGCCTCCGAGAGATCGGCATTGGTAAAATGCGTTTGCCGGAGCTTGGCGCCTGCCAGATTCACGCTCCACATTTTTGCACCATAAAAATTGGCCTGCGTAAGGTCTGCAGATTCGAGATAGGCGTTTTTCAGGTTCGTCTGTCGGAATCGGGCTTCCCGCAAATTCGCACGGGCGAGCACTGCATTAGAAAGATCAGTGCCGCTGAGATCGGCCCGGCTAAAGTCGGTTTCGTCGAGCGTTGCACCAGAAAGGTCGGCATGATGAAGATTGATGCCGCTCAGGTATTCACCAGAAAGCGCTGCGTCTTTCAAGTCGGCAAAGGAAAAATCGGAGAATTGGAAGATTCGGCGCAACGAACTATTATCTATCTGGCTGTTTACGAGGCTTATCAGCAAATGACCTCGCTCCGGACTGAGTTCCCGGTCCACGAGCGAATCTCCTTCCAGGTATTTGTAAGGCCTCAGACTTTTACTCAACGCTACTACCCGACCAATGATTTGAGGCGAAAGGTCTCGCACACCGGGCTGCCCAATGTCTGCTTTGAGTTCGCGGTCCATGGCATCTAATAGATTGCCCATCAGGAAGATAAGCGAGCTGCGGCGCTCAGCTTCCTGGAGGTAGGTCTGTTGGTCGAGACGGTAATTTTGGCTTTGGAGGAGTTGGTTTTGCTTGGTAAGGATTTTGTTCTGATTGAACAAAAGCATCGTGCCTAGCAAGCCCCCAAACCCCAAAAAAAGCATCTGAAACACCAGCAAAATCCAACGCCGGAAGCTCATCCAGGAGTACCAGGCGAAGATTTTGGTGAAAAGCAGGTTGAAGTTTTCCTGCGCTTCTGGGAAATGCCGATGCCAGGCGTTCAGGAAAAGATGTTGGGCATTTTCTTTCACTTCGGCCAGATCGGTATCACTAACACCGAAAAGGCGTTGCAACACTTTTTCCTTGTTCTGCACCAAAACAAAAGAAATCCCGGCCAGAAATACCACCAGCACCACAAAACCAACAACGAGCGACGTGATGTGTTCCTCCAGCGCACTTGGCCCCAACAATGCAATGACTGCCCCGATAAGTACCCCTATCAAAAGCGCCACGATGGTGCGTGACCAAATATCAACCAGCTGACTTGCTCTGGGCTCAGGTCGTTCGTTGTTTTCCTTCATTATTTCCAGACTCAATGATGATGATGCCCACCTGGTCCGTGCACGTGACCGTGCTCAAGTTCGGAGGGTTCAGCGTCGCGTACACCTTCCACATGGCCTGTGAAAAAGAGGTCAACACCGGCCATCGGGTGGTTGAAGTCGAGTTTTACCTTGTCCAATCCTACCCATGCCACCATGCCCTGCATACGGTTGCCTTCCTGGTCTTGTAGCGGGAGTACGTTGCCTATTTCGAGGAGGCCGTCAGGAATTTTGCCTTCGTGTTCAAAAATTTGTTTGGGCACTTCTACCAGCGCGGTCGCATCATATTCGCCGTAGGCTTGAGCGGCTGGAATACCAAAAGCGAACGTATCGCCGATAGACAGTCCGGTCAAATTGGCCTCAAAAGCAGGGATCATCATGCCCACGCCATAGATAAAAGTGAGTGGTTCGCTACCGTTGGTGGATTCTACGAGTTGTACTTCGGCAGTGCCTTCGTTGAGGGTGTAGTGGACGGCCACGACTTTGTTTTGTTCAATAATCATTGAAAATCAATAGTTTGTTTTGGTACTGTCACGCTTCAGCGTGCTGTTTTATTCGTGATTTTTTGGAGCAGAGCGACGAAATCACATCGCCCTTGGCCAAAAAGTGCGCGAAGATAAGGGGTTTTTGAATGTCCAATGTCCAACAAGGAATGTCCAATGTCCAAATAGACTTAGCGCTTGGACACCAATGTAGCCTTTCAATGGTAAATGGCAACAAATCCCAAGCGCAAAGCCCACTTGGACATTGGACATTCCTTGTTGGAAATTGGACATTCCCTTGGACATTCCCTGAGATTTCTACCTTTGCGACACATTCTAAAAAATTTTCTAACCATTTCACCCGCCATAGTCCCGAGGGCTTGGGACGAAGGAGGGGATAAATACCAGTCATTATGATAATCGGTGTACCAAAAGAGATAAAAAGTAATGAAAACCGCGTGGCGCTCACTCCAGCAGGCGCCATGGAGTTCGCTCGACGCGGCCACACCATCTTTGTACAAAGCACGGCCGGTATTGGCAGTGGCTTTGAAGACAAGGACTATTTGAGCGCTGGCGCACAGATACTCGCTACTGCTGATGAGGTGTGGGCCAAGGCCGAGATGATAATGAAAGTGAAAGAGCCCATTGCCGAGGAGTATGCTCGCTGCCGGGACAATCAATTGATTTTCACTTACTTCCACTTTGCCTCTAGCGAGGAATTGACCAAAGCGATGATCGAGCGCAAGTCAATTTGCCTCGCTTACGAAACAGTGGAAACCAAAGACCGCCAGTTGCCATTGCTCATTCCGATGTCGGAAGTAGCAGGCCGGATGGCTATTCAGGAAGGCGCGAAATATTTGGAAAAACCCGCCAAAGGCCGGGGTGTGCTGCTGGGTGGAGTACCGGGTGTTCCACCGGGAAAAGTGCTGATTCTGGGTGGGGGCATCGTGGGAACACAGGCCGCCAAAATGGCCGCCGGTTTGGGTGCTATGGTCACAATTTTGGATGTGAATCTGACCCGTTTACGCTACCTCAGCGATGTAATGCCAGCCAACGTGGTCACGCAATACTCAAACGAGTACAACATTCGCCAACTCATTCAAACCCACGATCTTATCGTTGGCGCAGTTTTGTTGCCAGGTGCAAAAGCGCCCAACCTCATCACTCGCGACATGCTAAAACTCATGCGCCCCGGCACAGTAGTCGTAGACGTAGCGGTGGATCAGGGAGGTTGCATCGAGACGACCCGCCCGACAACCCATGCCGACCCTACCTATATTATAGACGATGTGGTACACTATTGCGTGGCGAATATGCCCGGCGCTGTGCCTTTTACTTCTACACTTGCGCTGACCAACGCGACACTTCCTTACGCGCTCCAATTGGCCGAGAAAGGCTGGAAAAAAGCCTGCGCTGACAATGCCGAATTGAAACTCGGCCTTAATATCGTCGGCGGAAAAGTGGTGTACAAAGGAGTAGCCGATGCTTTCGGCCTGCCGCTCCAAACGGTGGATTCGGTGATGTAATAATTGTAAAATCAAGCCATTGATTTACATCCAGATATAGCGACTTCCCGAAAGTTTTAAACTTTCGGGAAGTTCTACGCTTGTAAGGTATTAAGAGCCAGTTTCAACTTTGTTGAGGTGTTCACTTGTGCTCAGTAATCCAGAGTCTAACGTCCTTTGTTCAAAGGTCTATAGCCTATGAAATACCTGATACTCCTTTTCAAACTTATGCTTTTCACGACGCTTGTGCTTATCCGTCTGGGTGAGTGGGATGTATCCCATTATTACGCTGGGTCGAAGTATCACGAGCCGCTCGATTATTATGTTAGAACCCTTGCAAGCATCGCTATTTTTTTGATGCTTTTGGATTTTGTGCAGTTTGGAACCACCTGGTGGTATCGTCGTCGGCACAAAATAAAACGCGACGACAACTTTATTATAGGAGTAGGGCAGATATACCTGTTGCTCCTGGTGGTCGGCCTGGTGGTTGGACTTTTGTCTTTGTTTCGGATTGATGTTCGGCAATTGTTTACCTCATTGTCCATTGTTTTTGCAGGTATTGCCATCCTTACGAAAGATTACATCTCGAATATGATCAACGGGATGATTATCACGTTTTCGGGCCAACTAAGCATTGGCGACAATGTTCGCATCGGGTTGCACCGGGGTAAAATCACAGATATCACGCTGCAAAACATCCATTTGCTGAACGACGACGATGATATGATTTACATTCCCAACTCCCTGTTGCTCATTTCTGAGGTGGTCAACTACACTAAACGAGACATAAAGCGGACGAGCATCGAGTTTGAAATTGACCTCAAACACCTGAAAAATGTGGAAGAGTTGGAGCAAATTCTGATCGAGACGCTTGGCCCATTCCAGGATCTGATCAAGCCAGAAAGTCATTACCTCCGCGTGGCAGAAGTAAAAAAGACTTGGTAGCGATGAAATTCCAGTACATTTTAAAAGAACCCAACAAAGACCTCGAACGCCAAATTCGTCGCCGCACCACACGCCGCCTGGTAGAAATCATCAGCGAACGCGAAAAAGTAGCGGATCAAATACCGGATTTGCCGGATTCGGTCGGGCACGCTGTTATCTGAGATTAAACCGCAAAATGTAAAACCGGAGAACCGCAAAATTTATAATTGAGAAGGGAAACCGCAAAATGTAAAACCGGAGAACAGGAAAATGTAAAACTGTTCATTTAGCCCCGGCCTGGTTTTGCGAAGCGGTTTTTACAGAAGCGGTAAAAATGGCTACCAATTCGCCGTTTTCCTGGAGTACTTTTTCGATGAAAATTGGCTCGATGTAATTCCGTTTGCGAATGATTTTATGGCAAACCTGGGTTTCTATAAGTTCTTTCAATACCAGTTTGGCCTTGTGCAAAAAGTCAGCGTTCGACTCCGCGCCTTGTACTTCACCATACAGTAATGCGGGAGCAGTGCCAGATCGGGCCAGTTGGCTGCCAAGATGATTGGCGACTTTGGAATTCGGAAGGTTTTCGACCACATCAATGATCATATCAGCAAAATCAACGAGGCGGTCTTCAAAGTCAAATTTTTTCATGTTTTCACTTTTTGTTTTCAAAGTTAACTGATTTATTTCAGTTTTCCAAGCCCTCTCAATTTTACATTTTCTAGTTTTCCATTTTGCGGTTTACCCCTCTTAATTTTAAATTTTCCTGTTCTCCTGTTTTAAATTTTGCGGTTTAATACCCTATCTATGAATCGTTTACAACACGAGTCTTCTCCTTATCTCCTCCAGCATGCCCACAATCCGGTGGATTGGTACGCCTGGAAACCAGAAGCATTCGAGCGTGCCCGTGCCGAGCAAAAGCCTATTTTGGTAAGCATTGGTTACAGCACTTGTCACTGGTGTCATGTGATGGAACGCGAGTCGTTTGAAAATGAGGACGTTGCAGCGTTTATGAACGAGCATTTCATCAACATCAAAGTTGACAGAGAGGAACGACCCGATGTGGATGCGATATATATGGAAGCCTGTCAGTTGCTCACGGGTAGTGGGGGTTGGCCGCTCAATTGCTTCCTTACGCCAGATGCAAAGCCCTTTTATGCGGGGACTTATTTTCCTCCGCGCTCCATGCACAACCGCCCGGGATGGTTGCAGCTTTTGGAACATCTCGCCAATGTTTGGGAAACGAAGCGCGACACCGCCATTGACCAGGCCGAGCGTTTGCTGACAAATATCGAGCGCAACGATGGAATCTTTATTAATTCCCAAGCACTTCAAGGTTCCAATCTTTCAGCCACTTCCGCTCCGAACGCTCAAACCATGTTTGCCAAGATGCGCGCTCAATTCGACCATTCTGAAGGCGGATTTGGAGGCGCACCAAAATTTCCGTCCACGATGGCTTTGCAGTGGTTGTTGAACTGGCACTACTTTTCTGGAAATCCGGAAGCCTTGGAGCATGCACTTTTTTCGCTTGATAAAATGGCGCGGGGAGGCATTTATGACCAAATTGGAGGCGGATTTGCGCGATACGCTACTGACCGCGAATGGCTCATTCCACACTTTGAAAAAATGCTTTATGACAATGCCTTGCTTGTGAGCGTACTTTCAGAGGCTTATAAGATAGTAGAAAGCAGTCAACAGCCAAGTGCCAAAGATCAATGGGCGACAATCATTCAGCAAACCCTCGACTACATTGCCCGTGAGATGACAAACTCAGAGGGAGGCTTTTATTCAGCGCAGGATGCCGATTCAGAAGGAGTAGAGGGGAAATTTTTTGTCTGGGACAAATCTGAGATCGAAGCAATACTTGGGGAGGAAGCAGGGCTTTTTTGCGAATTTTATGGCGTCACCGAAGCCGGTAACTGGGAAGAAAAAAATATTCTCTGGCGACCATACACTTACGACACATTTGCGGCAGACCATAATATAAAGGTAGAAGAACTCCAAAAACGGCTACATTCCAGTGCGGAAAAACTCCATGCGAGACGCTCCCAACGCATTTGGCCTGGTTTGGATAATAAAATCCTACTGGGTTGGAATGCGCTCATGACATCTGCCTATGCAGCAGCGTTTACGGCCCTTGGCCACGAAGACTACCGGCAGGCTGCTGTTCGTAACCTCAATTTTCTCCTGGACAACTTCCAAAACCCGCCAATCACCAATCACAGATCACCAATTACAGATCACCAATCACAGATCACCAATCACCGAAGTTGGCGGCACAGTGCGGCCCAGCCATTTGCTTTCCTTGACGACTATGCTTACCTAATTGCAGCCTTGGTGGATGTTTACCAGATTACGTTTGAACCGCGATACCTGCAACTTGCTGGTGAATGCACGGACTTTGTTTTTGGGCATTTTCAGGACCCTGAATCGAACATGTTCTTTTTCACAGACAAGGATCAAACAGACATTCTTTTCCGAAAGAAAGACCTTTACGACAATGCGACACCATCGGGGAACAGCACCATGGTGCACAACCTCCAACGCTTGGGTATCCTGCTCGATCGTCCTGAATGGCGTGAAACTGCTTCAGAGATGCTTGTTGCCATGCGCGATACAGTAGAGAAATATCCACTCTCATTTGAACGTTGGGCTACGGCTATGTTGAACGAGGCCTACCCAATTCACGAAATCGCTATTATTGGCGAAAACGCATTTGAAAAAGCCCTTGAAATCCAGCGTCGGTTTTTGCCAAACAAAGTAATCTCCGCGAGCACAGCGCCAAATGATACGCTGCCGCTTCTGGCAGACAAGCCCGGAGCAGCTGACGCGCTTGTCTACGTTTGCCGGGATTTTGCTTGCCAAAGACCCGTTTCAAGCCTCGAAGAATTTTGGGAATTGGTGAATTCGTAACAAGGCTTTACTTTCACCATCTCAAAGGGCTTCCAATCGTAATGAACATGAAATACTACCACACACTTATTATATATGTGTGCAGCATCGGCTGGCTTGCTGCGCAGCAAGTGCCGCAATACAGTTTGTACGCCTTAAACCCATACGCACACAATCCCGCTTTCGCTGGCCTCGAAAATACGCTCGTCGCTACTGGAGTCTACCGTCAACAATGGTCCGGCCTTGTTGGCGCGCCAGCTACGCAGCACATCAACGCCCACCTGCCGATCTATGCCATCAGTAGCGGTGTTGGTATGCGGGTAGAAAACGATGTAATTGGAGCGCACAACACTACGCAAGCAGTTTTGAGCTACAGCTATCAAATGGAGTTGAATCGGACTTCGCTTCTATCATTCGGTTTGAGCACGGGCTGGCTTCAATACAATCTTGACGGTACAAAACTCCGGGCGCCTGAAGGCACATACGCAGAGCCAAGTTTTTCACACAATGAATCGGTGTTGCCCATTGGGAAAGTGAGCGCTGGCTCCCCTATATTTGAAGCGGGCGTATTTTTACAATCTAAAAAATGGGAGCTGGGCGTGTCGGCCCAACCAGTTTTTGCTACCAAACTGAAAGAAAAAGGAAATGGGGCATTTGGCTTGCAGCCAGTGCAACACTACCTAATGTATGCTGCCTACACACTTCGTTTGGGGGAGAACCTGATTTTGAAGCCATCCGGTTTAGTTAAAAGTGACTTAAAGGAGACACAATTAGAATTTTCGACGATGGCACGGTGGCGCGAAAATACATTTGCCGGCGTTTCCATGAGAGGCTTCGGAAAAAAATCTCAAGATGCCACTGTGTTGTTCATAGGATTCAAACTTAACGAAAAGACTACACTGGCTTACGCGTTCGATATTCCGCTCTCATCCCTAAGTGCAGCCCATCGAGGCAGTCATGAACTCTTGATCAAGTATAGCCTCAATAAGCCTATTGGAATAGGTAAGCTCCCGCCAGTAATCTACAACCCACGTTTTTTTTGAAAAAAAATAACATTTCCGGCATCAAATTTGACAAAAAGCCGACATTTGAGCCGCCTTAAGAAAAAGCTAAAAAAGACTGCTTCTGAATACAATGAAAAGTTAAAACGGCGTTTGTCAGCGTCTTCACTTGAGAGAGCCTTCAAAGGCCTCACAAATTTTATTCAGAAAAGTTTTCGGAAATAATTTAATCCTCTGTCTACCTTTACGGGCACATTTTCCAAACCGAACATATTAAGTAGGAAAACACGGGTGTTTAACATGAAAAAACTACAGCATTCATTTCTTCTGCTGCTCTTTCTTGCAGCACTGGCCGCTTCTTGCGGTCGCAGCGAAGGCGGTCAACTAGTTGGTGTGACCGGCCGTCCAAAATGGAAAGGGATTAATCCATACGGTATGGTTTATGTCCCCTCCGGTTCACTTACCATCGGTTCTGGCGATGAAGACATCAGCCGATCGTTGGTTTCTCAACCCAAGACGATCTCGATCCAGGGATTCTTCATGGACGACACAGAAATCACCAACAATGAATATCGCCAATTTGTTGATTGGGTGGTAGACTCCCTCGCTCTGCGGAAACTCGACCTTGTTTTGGAAGAGTCTGAGAACGACCAATCTCCCCCTCAACCAAGCCTCGATTGGGAAGCACGTGGCGATATTGATTGGGAAGCCGACGGTGAAGAAGGTGGCGAGGGAGCCCTCGAAGACCTTTTTTATCAAGGCAACGAACGCTTTGCAGGTCGCAAAGAGTTTGACGTGAACAAACTCGTTTTTGAGTTCCAGTGGTACGACTGGCAAGGTGCAGCACATGCACCGGTCGGTAAAGATGTCAACCGGACCAGTTTTATCCGCCGCGAATCGGTCAAAATCTATCCCGATACGCTCACGTGGATTCGCGACTACTCGTACTCATACAATGAGCCAATGTCGCGCAACTACTTCTGGCACCCGGCCTTCGACGACTACCCTGTGGTCGGCGTAAACTGGAAAATGGCAAAAGCCTTCTGCTACTGGCGCACCAAAATCTGGAATATGGCCGGTGAGACAGAAGAAATGTCAGAAGACTTCCGTCTTCCAACTGAGCACGAATGGGAATACGCCGCTCGCGGTGGCCGCGAAGAAGCGCCATACCCTTGGGGAGCATATTACACCCGTAACGCCAAAGGTTGCCTATTGGCAAACTTCAAGCCCGGACGTGGTGTATACCCCGAAGATGGTGGCCTCTACACAGTAAAGGCTGACGGATACTATCCGAACGATTACGGTCTATACTGTATGTCTGGCAACGTGGCCGAATGGACGGAATCTGCGTATTTTGAGAATTCCTACTCCTTCATCCACGATTTGAACCCTGACATTCGCTATGACGCGAAAGACGACGATCCAAAAACTGCCAAGCGCAAAGTAATTCGTGGTGGTTCCTGGAAAGACGTAGCCTACTTCCTCCAAACGCCAAACCGTACCTACGAATACCAAGACACCACGAAGTGCTATATCGGCTTCCGTTGTGTACTTACATTCCTCGGTCGTTCCATCAATGACTTCTAAATCAAGAGGTTTCGAAGGGCAAAAAGCAAGAAAAAATCTGTTAACATAAAATTAAAAGACAGTTCTTGCGTTTTGCCCTTCGTTTTTTTGAATCCTCTTTTCTTCGCTTTGCCCATTGGCAAATCATTCCAAAAATTCGGCAGAAAAATCATAAAGCATCTTCGTTGGTTTGCTAATGGCGGACAAATGTGGAGGCCAGCCTTCAGTTTGTCCGGTGTTTAGAGCCATTAAGTTCTTTTTTGATTTCTATTTTTGCGCCGCCTTTAAAAAACCGTCTGAAACAGTACAGTCAAAAATCATTCAGTAACTGCTAAAACATTCAAGAACAATGAGTTCATTCGTTAAATCAAAAGGGTTTAAGTACGTCAAAAACCTCGCAATTGGTGTCGGTGCTGCATTCGTGCTTGCAGGTGCACTCTTCAAACTCGAATCATGGGAAGGCGCTTCCGAAATGCTGATCCTTGGCATGAGCATCGAGGTAATCATCTTCTTAATGCTGGGTATCATCCCACCGGAGCCAGATTACTACTGGCAAAAATTGTACCCCGGTCTTGATGATTACGATGCACGCCTTCAGCCTTTGACCGCTGGTCCTGCTGCCGACATGGGAACTCCCCTACACGGTGACGTGATTGAGCGCCAATTGGGTGGAATGCTTACTGAGATGCAATCTATGTCTAAAAGCATGGGTGCGCTCAAAGCACTGCAAGAAGTAGATTTCTCTGGTACTTCAGATCAGATCAAGTCCATGAGCAACTTCTACACCAAAATGAACGAAGCTATGTCTGACATGGCTAAGTCTGCCGAAGATGTGAAAGCCTACAAAGATCAGTTGGGTGCACTCAACAAAAACCTTGGTTCGCTCAACACAGTTTACGGTAACATGCTTTCTGCAATGGCCAACATCGGTCGTCAGTAAGCCGAAGTTATTTGGTAACATCCTTTCTGTTTCACAATCAAAAACTTAAAGACTTATGTCAATACCAAAGGAGCCGCGGCAACTGATGATCAACCTAATGTATCTGGTGTTGACCGCGCTGCTTGCACTTAACGTGTCAGCCGAGGTAATGAATGCTTTTTTCTCATTGGATAAGGGCATGAAAGATAGTGGTTCTATTGTTGACCGCTCAAATGAAGCGGTACTCAATGGCATCAACAAGCAGGCGGATGCTTATAAATCCGACCAAAATGAGAAGTACCGCCAAAACGCAGCCCAAGCAAAGGTCGTTGCTGATGGTTTTATTGCTTATATTGAAGGGATTCGCAATAATCTCTTTGAGAAAGCAGGTGGCCCAAACCCTAAAGTAGCAGGTCAACCAAAAGATATTCGGAATAAGGACTTGACTACCCGGATGTTCATCAGTGAAGGCTTGGGTTTGGAAATTCAAAATAAGATTGAAGAAACCCGTGTAGAACTGCTTAAGTTAGCAGATGGTGATAAAGATGTAGAAGCCTCCTTACCGCTTAGGGTTGAAGAATTGCCTGCAGGCATTAAGGCCAAAAACTGGCCGGAATTCAAGTTCAAACAGATGCCTGTTGCTGCAGTTTTCCCTATTTTGGGCAAAATGCAGAGCGACTCAAAGAACTCTTATTCCGCCATTCTTAACTTTTGTGCTAAAAAAGTAGGCGGTGAGGAAACGATTCGTATGGATACATACGAGCCAGTCGTTTCTGCCAATAAGGCCTATCTTATTCAAGGCGAAAAATATGAGGCTGATGTTTTCCTAGGCGCTTACAGCACACAAGCGGACAACATTAGAATTAGTGCAGGTGGTACTGGCCTCAACGTTGAGCAAGGCAAGGCGCACTATTCAACGGTTGCGTCGGGTTTAGGTGAAAAAAAGTACAATGTGACCATTAACGTAACGAACCCACTTACGAAAGAGGTAAAAACCTACACGAAGGAGTTTGCGTATGAAGTAGGCCAGCGTTCAATAGCTGTTCAATTGGACAAAATGAACGTGTTTTACATCGGTGTAGAAAACCCAATCTCCGTTTCGGCGGCAGGTGTTTCTTCCAACGACGTAAAAGTTTCTGCTTCAGGTGTCAATGTTGCCAATAAAGGCGGAGGCCACTTCGTCGTAACTGCAACTACACCTGGTGAAGCCTCGCTTACTGTATCGGCAATTGGTGTTTCGCAGAAGTTTACATACCGCGTTAAGCGTATTCCTGATCCCACCCCGCTGCTTGGTGCCAAACACCGAAGCAAAGCAATGCCAAATGGTGAGTTCAGAGCTCAAGGTGGTATTGCTACGGTTCTGGAAAACTTTGATTTTGAAGCAAAATGCGACGTAGTAGGTTTTGAAGTCACTTACCTACCTAAACGCCAGGACCCAATCACTAAGCAAAATTCTGGCGCTCGTTGGAATGGCGATGTACAGGATTGGATCAGCAAAGCCAAGCCAGGAGACGCTTACTTCTTTGACGAAATTAAATGCAAATGCCCGGGAGACGCCGCAGCGCGTAACCTTGGTGGTCTGGCATTCAAAATTCGTTGATCAGGTTTATTTAGGCCTAGATGGTTTAGATGGTTTGTATCTCTTTCAATCCATTTAAACCATCTAGTCCAAATTAAACTTCTTTTTACAAAACATACTATTTTAACTGTAATCAAACCCATCGCGAGTCATGCAAACATTTATGAAACTGACTTGCCTTTGCTTCTTCCTCCTGCTTGGCGGGACGACGACGCTGTTGGCACAGGATCCTGAAGAAATCGAAACCACTGGCACAGAAGAGGAAGCACCGTTGGTGGAAGACCCAGCCGATGCCCCAATTGACGAAGTGGTTAAAAAAGAAATCGTGAGTGAGCGCAGAATTTTGAAATACCCTCTGCTCCGCGAAAGCGACGTTTTCTGGGAAAAACGCATCTGGCGTATCATTGACGTGCGTGAGAAAATGAACCTCCCGTTCGCCTACCCAGAAGACCCGTTCTTCAAAATTCTTTCCGATGCTGCTACCAAAGGCGATTTGCCTGTGTACAGCACTGATGAGGATGGCGCAAAGTTCAAAAAGCGTCTCAGCACCGACGATGTACTTTCGATGCTCTCGAAAGCGGACACCGTGGTGACCTTTGACCCGGAAACTTACGAAGAGAAAGTGCAAATCGTGCGAAACGACATCAACTGGGAAGACGTGAAGCGATTCCGTCTAAAAGAGGTGTGGTTCTTCGATAAGCAGGCCTCTATGTTGCGTGTACGCATTCTCGGCATCGCGCCAATGATTGACGTTCGCGACAATGAAGGCAACTTCCGCTTTGAGAAGCCCATGTTTTGGGTCTATTACCCACACGCTCGCGAAATGTTCGCAAGGCACAATTACTTTGCGCTCGGCGGTAACACCAGTGCTCAACTTACTTGGGACGACGTGTTTGAAAAACGCCTTTTCGCCTCGTACATCTACAAAGAGTCTAACGTGTACGACCGTAAAATTGACGAATACCTTCAAGGGGTAGATTTGCTCATGGAATCTGAGAAAATCAAGAACGAGATTTTCAACTGGGAACATGACCTCTGGCAATACTAATCCTTCCAAAAAGGTTTTGATATAAAAAACGGGTTTCGATGCGACGCATCGAAACCCGTTTTTGTTTACCCCCTCGAAATGAACTTTGCGCTATTCGATCACCAACTGTTTTAGTGCAAACCGCTTGTCAGGATGTAAAATTTGTACAAGGTAGATTCCTTTTTGAAGACTGTTGATATGCACAAATTGTTGGTTTACAACATTTTTCTGCTGGAAAACAATTTTACCCAACAGGTCAAATATTTGCAGATCAGTAGACGATTCAGATTCGGGCAATTGAATGCTGAAGCCTTTACCAGAAGTAGGATTTGGATAAATTGACCATTGTTCAAGTGCAGGTGCTGATTCGTTAATGCCAACCGTAGCGCATGCCAGTGATTCGAGCAATGTTGTGGCATTCACCCAGAAAGTGTCAATGTAAGGCTGCCATTGGGCTTGATCGTAAAGATCCGTATGGCCTGCGCCGGGTACAGTAAGGAGATTGTTCCACAACCCTACCGTTTCTGCATGTACATGAACGAGGCTGCTGCCTTCCAGAAATGCAATGTTGGCCGCAAGTCCGTACGTATAAGGCACGGTAGCGTCGGCTGTACCGTGAATGCTGACCAGTGGCGACTCAGTGCTGTCTACCCAAAAACTGCGGTAAAGCCCACCTGACATATTCACAACGGCTTTGGATTGAGATGGGTAGGTTTTATTAGTGGGCGTTCCACTAATTCCTTCTAAACCACCATTGTTGGTTACGAGTGTTTGCAGGAAGCTGGGTATTTGATCGTTTTCATCCAAAAAACCTGCATGCAATGCTGTGACGGCGCCAGCCGAATATCCGCCAATAAAAATATTAGCAGCATCGGCGCGGAACAAGTTGGCGGTGGCTGCGTCTTCGCGGAAATAACGCACTGCAGCCTTCATGTCGCCGGTTGCTTTTATCGCTGTATCAAAAATTTTAGTGGAGTCGGGTATTCCCAATACAAGGAAGGGGAAAAGGCGGTATTGGATGGAAACGGCCACGTAGCCTTTTTTAGCAAGCAGCTCGCACCAACGCTGCATCATGGTTTTGTCTCCAAGGATGAAACTTCCTCCGTGCGCCAAGATTACCACCGGGCGAGCGGATAGGTTGTCGCCCATTGGTTCGTACACATCCATGGAAAGGTTGATGGGTTGTCCGAGATGGCTGACTGTTGGGGCATACACGACAGTAGATTTTTTGACAGTCGGAAAAACGTCATCAAGGTAGCGGGAGCCGTCGCAACCAGGATTTTGAGCAGGAAGCAAAGCGGCACAGAAGACGGAAAAGAAGAGTGGAATCAGTAGTGTTTTTTTCATGGTTAAGATATGTTTGTGAAGATAAAAAACAGAGGGGTGAAGTTACAGATATGATCCTTTTGAAATCAAATATCTGCAAATTCACCCCTCTAGATGGATGCCTTGACACGAGATAAGTGCTTGATCTATGCCATCTCTTTTTCAGATGCGAAGGTTGCAGCCACAAATTCCCGGTTCATACGGGCAATGTTGTTGACCGATATTTCCTTAGGGCATTCGGCTTCGCAGGCCTGCACGTTGGAACATTTGCCAAAACCTTCCTTGTCCATTTGCGCCACCATGCTCAACACACGTTGTTGGCGTTCTACCTGGCCTTGAGGAAGCAGGGCAAGGTGACTGATCTTGGCGGAAGTGAAGAGCATTGCAGAGGCGTTAGGGCAGGCAGCAACACAAGCACCACAGCCAATGCAGGCAGCAGCGTCAAAGGCATGGGAAGCTTGTTCTTTTTCAACTGGTATAGAATTGGCATCCTGGGCCTGCCCAGTGTTTATGCTCACATAGCCTCCGCTTTGGATAATCCGATCGAAGGAGGAGCGGTCTACCACAAGGTCTTTGATGACCGGGAATGCCTTGGCACGGAATGGCTCTATCACGATGGTATCCCCTTCATGGTAGTGCCGCATATGTACTTGGCAGGTAGTTGTGCCCTTCATCGGGCCATGCGGGCGACCGTCAATAATGAGTGAGCAGGTGCCGCAAATGCCTTCACGGCAATCATGCTCAAAGGCTACGGGTTCTTCGCGGCGAGCCACAAGTTGTTCGTTGAGCACGTCGAGCATTTCGAGGAACGACATATCGGGGTTCACTTCGGGGAGTTCGTAGTTGACGAATTCGCCTTTGTATTGGCCGCCTTGCCGCCAGATTTTAAGTGTGAGTTTCATCTATATTGTTGATTTTCCTGTCCCGACTTGACGGGTTTGATTCGAGTATATGTTTATCTGAACAACTCAGATTTCCAGCCCTGCGAACAGGGTTATCGTGTTGAACTTCAATGTTGATCCTTTTCCAAAGCCCAAAAGACCGAATTCATCGCGAATGCCCAAAAGTATCCGGCTTCTGCCTTCATCCCCTAGCCGGACACCAAAACCGCAACTTGGCCCGAGGTAGGTTCTTTGGATTAGTTTGGTGGAATTTACAACCGAACCTCCTACCTGAAACTCCTGGTGCAATAAGTAATTTCCAAAAATACCTCCCTCAAAGTACCACTGTTTCTTTTTATCCAATTGCCACACAAAAGGCATCACGCGGAGGGTTAGGTATTCAAATGTTTCCTTCTCGGTTTCGTTTTTTCGTTTGAACGAGACAAATGCTGCGCCCAAAGACCAGGCATTGCCTTTTGAATTGGTAAACCAGTAGCCAAGTCCGATGGCGAAACCAGGTTTAGCCTTCAGTCCTTCGCCACCTTCCCCCAATGTGCCGATAGGTGACCCCAATAAGATATGTGCCGAGCGGTCCTGCGCAAACATGACCGAGCTAAAAAGGCAAAACAAGAGGACTAATCGGGTCATTTTTCAATTTTTACAATTGGGGAGCAGTTGTCAATCAGCAAATTGCCGTTGGTACCCCCCCCCCCCCCCCGGGGGGGGAAAGCCCCCCGCCCCCGGGGGGGGGCCCAAAGCCCCCAAACCCGGGGCCCCCCTCCCCCCCCCACCCCCCGCGGCGGGGGGGGCCCCCCCCGCTGTTGGGCCCCGGGGGGCCCCCCGGGTAAAAGAGGGGTCCCCCGGGGGAAAAAAACAAAAAGCGGGGGGGGGGGGCCCCCCCGGGGGGAGGGGGGCGGAAGGCCCCCCCAACCGGGGGCCCCCCGCCCCCCCCCCCCCGGGGCCCCGGGGGGGGGGGCCCCCCCCCCCCCGGGGCCCCCCCCCCCCCCCCAAAACCCCCCCGGGGGGCGGGGGGGGGGGGGGGCGGGGGGGGCCGCCCGCCCGGGCCGGGGGGGGCCGCCCCCCCCCCCAAACCCCCCCCCCGGGGGGGGGGCCCAAAAAAACCCCCCCCCCCCCCCCCCGGGGGGGGGGCGGGAAAACCCCCCCCGCAAAGGGGGGGGGCCCCCCCCCCCCCCCCCCCCAATCCCCCCACCCCGGGGCCGGGGGCCAACCAAAAAATGCCCGTCGTTGCTCGAATCCTGGTGCGTAACAAGCCATCAAATCCAACTCGTCGTAGTCAGCCAGCGTCGGTGTCAGCACAAAATCGTATCGCACCCATTTGGAATGGCTCACTGGCTGACTTTCGGCCAAGAGTTCATCTTGTGATGTTTGCGTATTGTATCCCCATATTTTCAATATCGTTGGATTGTTGAAGTCTTGGATTTTAGATACCATAGGATTGTTGGGGTCGTGGGTGGATTTGAGTGCATTCGATCTTGTCAACCAAAGGCTGAATGAATAACCGCTCCCTTTTTAAAAAACCATTGCAGCCCTCCCAAGTCCCCGTCATGCGCACCACCAGACCAAGGTATGTGTTGCCATCTTGGGCTGACCCCAAAGAATAAGTCTGGTGGTGTTTGATCTGCAGCGCCTAAATTCACCCAGCCTGAGGGCACTTTGCCTGGGCTGGGTAAATCAGCCTCGAAACTTGGATTTTCAAGTTTGATTGATTTTTGCCCGAGCAATTCCCCGAAGGGAAAAGAAAGGGAAAAAAGCACGACGCAGGTTTTCATGGCATATAACTTTTGTAAAACATTTGGCTTTTTGGGACTACGATAATGACCGCTTTCGCTTTACAACAAAGTTTACGGTGCCTCTAAATCAATGTTCTTTACTTTGTCTGCATTGTCGTAAATGAACGTGATCCCTATGGCATATTCGTCACCGAATGTTGGGTTCGAACTAGTTGGGTCGCCATAAGCCGCTTTTACTTCGGTTTTGGTGCTGCCGATGCCAATGTTTTTCAGTGTTTTCCCATCAAAAGGAGCCGATAATCTTATCCGTCCAATTTTCATCTGTGGATCGAAAGTGGCGGTGGGTGTTGGTTCACTATACACCGTTGCGCCTTTAGAGACGTAGATGATGAAGTGTGTATAAATCCCATTAGCAGAGGAATTAGTAGGGAAAGGCGTTCCAAAAAAGTCAATCGCGACTTGCATTGCATTACCGATTCTTACTTCCTTAATCCCTTCTCCAGGCAGGATTGCATGTGTAGCCAAAGGTGGTTCTGGGGTTGGCTCTTCGTCTTTTTTGCAGCCGACGAAGGCAAGCGTAGCCAGTAAAAGGCTGATTGCCAAATGTTTAATTGTCATTGTTTAAAAGTTTAAAATGATTAAATTATTAGTCGGTTTTACCACTCTTTGTTGACGTGGTCAGGATTATTCATAACTCCGTTGAGCAACTTTCACCTCTTCATACTCCAATTTTTCCTTGTGTAATGCCGCCTTTATGTCATCGCCCTTCCATTCCCAGGCTGCCACGTACATAAAATTCTTGTCGTCGCGCTGTGCCTCTCCTTTTTCAGTTTGGTGCTCCTCCCGGAAATGGCCGCCACAACTTTCCTCGCGAGCCAGTGCGTCCTGGCACATTAGTTCGCCCAACTCAATTAAATCCGCCACACGCCAAGCCTTCTCTAATTCAGGATTGAAATCATCCGTGCGGCCCGGTACAAAAAGATCGCTCCAAAACTCCTTTCGGAGGTTTTGTATTTCGTTGATGGCTTGTTTTAAACCTGTTGCATTGCGTGCCATTCCACATTTGTCCCACATGATATGCCCAAGGCGACGGTGGAAACTCTCTGCACTTTGCTTCCCCCCGATGGTCATAAGTTGCTGGATTCGTGCATTTACCTGCCGTTCCACATGGTCAAACTCCGGTTGGTCGGTCGAGATTGTACCAGTGCTGATTTCTTTTGACAGATAGGAACCGATGGTATACGGTAGTACAAAATAGCCGTCGGCCAAACCTTGCATCAAGGCAGATGCGCCGAGGCGATTGGCGCCGTGATCACTGAAATTGGCCTCACCACATGCATAAAGGCCTGGGATAGTGGTCATTAGTTCGTAATCCACCCAAAGTCCACCCATTGTATAGTGAACGGCAGGGTAAATGCGCATCGGTGTCTCGTATGGATTGTCGCCGGTGATTTTTTGGTACATCTCGAAAAGGTTTCCATAGGCTGCTTCCACAGCGGCTTTGCCTTTTCGCTTAATGGCATCGGCAAAGTCGAGGTACACGGCGAGGCCACTTTTGCCCACACCCAAACCTTCATCGCAAGCGATTTTGGCAGCGCGGCTGGCGATGTCTCGTGGCACGAGGTTGCCAAAGGCAGGGTAACGGCGTTCGAGGTAATAATCGCGGTCGGCCTCTGCGATTTGCCTTGGATCGGTCAAGCGGTCTTTGGCTGATTTTGGTACCCATACACGTCCGTCGTTGCGCAATGATTCGGACATCAAGGTCAGTTTTGACTGGTATTCACCAGAAACCGGAATACAGGTCGGGTGGATTTGCGTGTAGCAAGGATTGCCAAAAAATGCGCCGCGGCGGTGTGCTCGCCAGGCTGCCGTGGTGTTGCACATCATGGCATTGGTGCTCAGGTAGAACACATTGCCGTAGCCGCCAGAACAAATCACTACTGCGTGTGCCGCGTGGCGTTCCACCTTGCCAGTCAACAAATTGCGCACAATGATGCCCCGACATTTGCCGTCAATGGTCACCACATCAAGCATTTCATGGCGGTTGTAAAGTTTTACTGTGCCCAGCGCGACTTGGCGGCTTAGGGCCTGGTAAGCCCCGATGAGAAGTTGTTGGCCAGTCTGACCGCGAGCATAGAAAGTGCGCGATACCTGTGTGCCGCCAAAGGAGCGGTTGTCCAAAAGCCCACCGTACTCCCGGGCGAAGGGAACACCTTGTGCGACACATTGGTCAATGATGCCAGAGCTCACCTCGGCCAAACGGTGCACATTGGCTTCACGGGCGCGGAAGTCGCCGCCTTTGATGGTGTCATAAAAAAGACGATAGACCGAGTCGCCGTCATTGCGGTAGTTTTTAGCGGCGTTGATGCCGCCTTGCGCGGCGATAGAGTGTGCACGCCGTGGACTATCGTGGAAAGTAAATGCTTTCACGTTGTATCCCAATTCTCCAAGAGAAGCAGCGGCAGAGGCGCCTGCCAAGCCTGTTCCGACCACGATCACGTCAATCTTTCGCTTGTTATTGGGCGCTACAAGGGCCACGTGTCCTTTGTATTCCTCCCACTTTTCCGACATTTTGCCGGCAGGGATTTTAGAGTCGAGTATTGAGCCAGAGGCCATATAATGTTGATTTTTTTACCCGCCGAAACGCCGCTGCAGGCGGTGCGTAGGTGGGGTGAGTAGGTGGTGATTTGGTGATTTGGGTATGTGGTTATTTGGTGACCCTCCTTCGCCCCCGCCTGCCGAGACTGATACGGCGGGTAAATGAAATCACTTTGAAAAATAAGAAAGGATCGGGATCAATGCAAAACCCAAGGAGATGCCAATGCTATACACATACCCAATGCCTTTGATAATGGGCGTATATTTATGGTGCGCAAGCCCCAGGGTCTGGAATGAGGACCAGAACCCATGCCACAGGTGGAATCCAACTACAACCATACACACGACATAAAAAATGACATAGTACATGTTCTGGAACGCTTCCGCAACGGGTAGATAGAGGTTTTGAACAGGGTGGTCGTAGGCGGCTACTTCGACAGGGGGCAATACACCCATCTTCATTTGAAGCCAGAACTGCCACAGGTGCAGTATTAAAAAGATAAAAATAACGATCCCCAGCCAGGCCATGTTGCGCGCCGAACGCTCTGAACCGCGTGTGTGGCTCACGGCATACCGCTCAGCACCGCGTGATGCACGGTTGGATAGCCACAGCCGCAGTCCCTGAACCGTATGGAGCAAGATGAAAGCATAGAGCGAGTAAGAGATGATCATGATGACCGGATTGTGGGTCATAAAAAAGGCGTAGGTGTTGAAAGCCTCGCCGCCATCATCCTTAAGCAACTGGAAATTGCCCAAAAGGTGAACGATCAAAAACAACATAAGGAAAATCCCCGTCAAAGACATGATGACCTTTTGGCCGATGGACGAGGAAAAGAATTTAGAGAGCCAACTCATTCGTTATATTTATGAAGTGATGGAGTGAGAAAAGTGATGGAGCGATGTGAGCTGTTTGAAGGAACAAAACTACCGCTAGTTGAGAGGAGCAAGAATTTTCCTTTGAAATTTCGTGCAAATATTGCCAAATTTAGAAGGGATAAAAATTCGCAGCCCCATATTTAAGAAAATGGCTAACATTGCTGCGTTAAATCAATGATTGACACTAGTTTTACAGGTGTTTTCTCAAGACTGTGTATAACCAAACCATTCTCTCCATGAAGAAATTATTTACCATCCTTTGCTTAGTTTTTGCCCTCTTTTTGGTTCAAAACGACACAATTGCTCAGCCAAACCAATCCCTTGCTTTCCGCACACTTTGGAACAACTATATCAACCCGTCACCTGCCTGGGAGGATTGGGAAGATGTGTTCAAAGATGCCAACGATCGAGGTGTGGAAGTTGCATACGGCCGACGTCTGCACAAAGGCACTTGGCTGATGGTTCCGGCTAAATTCGGAACGGTTACCTACCCCAAAGCCAACCGAAACAGCATTATTGGTAACCTTGACCTGCTCATCCACAACAATCTGTGTAGCCGAAACTCTATCATAAACCCCAATGTACATCTTGGTATGGGTACTACCTGGGATTTTGATCTGGAGGAATTTGACTGGAACATTCCGGTTGGTGCTGGCCTCAATTTCCGCATCATGCCCAATGTATTCCTAAACGCCCAAACACAATACCGATTCTCTATCGAGAACCGCCCGGGTTGGCAGCATGGACTCGGTCTTGTTGTATATTTCGGAGAGCCTGACCGTGATGAGGACGGGATATCCGACAAGGAGGACAAATGCCCTGACGTACCGGGTCTTAAAGCACTCATGGGCTGCCCTGACCGCGACGGCGACGGTGTTGCTGATGGCGACGACAAATGCCCTGATATAGCTGGCCTCGCAAACCTCATGGGTTGCCCTGACCGTGATGGCGATGGTGTCGCTGATGGCGATGACAAATGCCCAGATTTGAAAGGCCCCGCTGCTACAATGGGTTGCCCCGACCGTGATAGCGATGGCATCATGGATTCCGACGACGAATGCCCTGATGTGAAAGGCATCGCTGCCATGAAAGGTTGCCCAGACACCGATGGTGATGGTATCACCGACGCAAGCGACAAATGCCCACGTGAAGCCGGTCCTGCGGCTACTATGGGTTGCCCTGACCGCGACGGCGACGGCATTACAGACAAAGAAGACAAATGCCCCGGCGATAAAGGCCCTGCTTCTACCATGGGCTGCCCTGACCGCGACAGCGACGGCGTGGCGGACAAAGACGACGCTTGCCCTGATAAGCGCGGAGACTCTGCACACAAAGGCTGCCCTGATTCGGATGGCGATGGCATTTTTGACGACACTGACCGTTGCCCAGACAAGCCTGGGGTTGCTGCTTTGCGTGGTTGCCCTGAAATCAAAAAAGAAGATAAGGCCAAACTTGAGCGTGCCATCAAATTGGTACAGTTTGAAACTGGAAAGGCTGTTCTTTTGAAAAAATCATACGCCGTGCTTGACGAAGTGGTATCAGTGATGAACACTTACTCTGAGTACAGCCTTAACATTGGTGGTCATACAGACAATGTTGGCGATGACAAAATGAACCAGGACTTATCCGAGCGTCGCGCCAAGTCTTGCTATGATTACCTCGTTAGCAAAGGCATTTCCGCTAACCGCATTTCTTCTGCAGGTTATGGAGAAACCCAACCTGTTGCAGACAATAAAACAGCCGCTGGACGTGAGCAAAACCGCCGCGTGATGTTTGAATTGTTGGTAAAGTAAAATCCAGTGACGCGAGATTTATTTCGAACAACCTGAAATAACAACCGCCCGTCGTGCTCTTTGCGCGGCGGGCGGTTTCTAATTAATTGGGTACATTACTTTTTCTAACTCACAAAAGAAGTGCCCGATAGGCCATCGCCCCACAAATAGCGCCCAAGATTGGCGCTACAACGGGGATCCAGGCATAACCCCAATCTGAACCACCTTTTCCGGGAATGGGCAGCAAGGCATGCATAATTCGGGGACCTAAATCCCGCGCGGGATTGATGGCATAGCCCGTGGTGCCGCCCAGTGAATGGCCAATGGCGAGCACCAGCGCACCGATTACAAGCGGGTTTAGCCCTTCGGCAAAACGGTTTGCGCCCAAAGCAGACAGCCCAAAGAGCAATACAAATGTGCCGATGAATTCGCTGATAAAATTGCCCGTCGTATGGCGGATTGCAGGTGCTGTGCAGAATACTGCGAGTTTGGCTCCAGCGTCTTCGGTGCGTGCCCAATGTGGCAAATAATGCAGATACACCAGTCCTGCACCAAGCATTGCCCCTAGCATTTGTCCGGCCAGGTAAATTGGCAATGTACTGGGTGTGAACAGGTTCGACCATTGCCCCGTGGCAGCCAATGCAATGCTGACGGCTGGGTTCAGGTGCGCTCCACTCACATGACCCACTGCATACACAGCGAACATAACAGCCAATGCCCAGCCAATGGTGATGACAATCCAACCCGAGTTTTCGTTTTTTGTGCCGCGCAGTACAACACCTGCTACGACGCCATCGCCGAGCAAGATGAGCAGGGCTGTTCCGAGGAATTCAGCGAGAAAGACATTCATTTTAGTGGTGATTCGTTGATCCCTCCTTCGCACTTCGTGCTATGGCGGGTAAAGGTGATTCGTTTATCCCTCCTTCGCACTTCGTGCTATGGCGGGTAAAGGTGATTTGTTTAGTTGGTAATGCGTTTATTTGGGTGCCATTCAAGCCTTTTTTGAGATTTTCAGAAAGGAATCTAATAGCGCCACATACTCCTCTGTTCTCTTCGTTTGTTCCGTTTCGGACCAGGCCAATGCTTTACCCATCCATTTTGCAACTACGGGAGCGGCTTGTCTGGCGGCCTCCCAATCTAAAAATTCAAGCCGGATGCGACGGGCAAGAAAATCCCGGATAGTCAAGGCCATTTCTTCCTGTACGGCATAGACGATTTCGGCTTTCAGGAATGGGAAATTGGGCAGAATGCGCTCGGCCAATTCATAGTTTCCTGCGGCTAAAGCCGCCAGTACAGTGGCACGACCGCCATATTTTGAGGCCAAATGTTGGCAAATGTCCTCGTCAAAACTGAATTCGGCGCGAATTTTTTTCCATAAATCCAACTCGTATTTTTCGGCGCCAACCAAACGATGATTCTCTGTTTGACAATCAGCGGAAACATCCAGAACGCCACATACCGTGTCTACAGCGTCGCGGGCCATCAGGCGATAGGTTGTCCATTTTCCACCCAAGAGACTAATTAGCCCGGAGATCGGGTCGCGCTCCACTTCGTGGTCGCGGAGGAGGGATTTGGTTTGGTGATTTGTGGATACGGTGATTTGGTTATTTGGGGGTTGCAGGAGCGGGCGGATTCCTCCAAACCCTGCTTTAACCTGTTCTTTTCCAATTTTTGTTGAAACAAAGGGCTGTAAAGTTTCAAGTAAAAAACGCACTTCATCCGCTTCCAACACAGGTTCTTTTTCCAGGTCCAAATAGGGCTCATCGGTCGTGCCCAGAAGCAAACTACCCTCGAATGGGAGGACAAAAACCATACGCCCATCGCGGGTTTTTGGGATGAGCATGGCCTTGTCGCTGTTAAAAACCGCTTGCGGCAACACAAGGTGAACGCCTTTTGAAGCCCTAATGCGGGGCGTTAGACTGGGGTTTGCCATTTGGCGGATAGCGTCGGCATAAGGGCCGGTGCAATTCAGGAATTGCTTTGCTTTAAGTTCGAATGCAGGACTATTTTCAACTTGATTTTTTACAATCGCAGCAACCAAATGTCCTTTGTCATTCTTTTGAAATCCATTGACTTCCAGGTGATTGACTACTACTGCCCCCGCCTCGGCAGCACTTTGAATGAGCGCGAGGCAATAGCGGGCATCGTCCATCTGGCCGTCGTAGTACAATACTGCGCTGTGAATGTTGGGCGAAAGACCGGGCATCATCTCCAGGGCTTCTCTTTTGTTGAGCCAGCGGCTGGGAGGAAATCTATTTGCCACTTGATTGTCAGGCACTTGCAATCGGTGGCCTGAGAACCAATCGTAAAGTTTCAGCCCACTTGAAATGTACAAGCCTTCCCACCAACTAAAAACAGGGGTAATCAGGCCAAGTGGGTGGGCGAGATGCGGCGCGTTTTGCAGCACGAATCGCCGTTCAGCGAGGCCGTGGCGCACCTGACGAAGTTGGGCGAAATCGAGGTTTTTAAACGCTTGTTCGAGGTAACGTACACCGCCATGCACGAGTTTGGTACTACGGCTGGAGGTTTCAGCAGCAAAATCGGTCTTCTCGATAAGTGCGACTTTCAGGCCACGCAAAGCAGCATCCAGTGCACAGCCCGCCCCGCTCGCCCCGCCGCCGATAATGCAGAGGTCGAACTCCTCTTTGGCCAGGCGATCGAGATTTTCGGTGCGGTTCATCATGGCGTAAATATAATCTATAAACGCTGCTGCCAGCGCCAGGCATCCTCAAGCGCTTCCTGGAGCGAACGCCTGGTTTGCCAGCGGAGTAATTCGCGCGATTTTTCACGTCGGCCCAAACGGCCACGACATCGCCTTCTCTTCGTGGGCCGATAGAGTAGGGTAGGGGTTTGCCGCTCACTTTTTCAAAGGTTTTGACCAATTCCAGTACTGTATTTCCTTGTCCGGTGCCGAGGTTGAAGGTGTCGTAAAAACTTGACTCTGATTTATTTAGAGCGTATTGGAGGGCCGCCACGTGCGCTTCTGCAAGGTCCATTATGTGAATAAAATCGCGGATGCAGGTGCCATCTGGGGTTGGGTAGTCGTTTCCAAAAATTGTGAGCGACTCGCGCAGTCCAGCTGCTGTTTGAGTCACAAAAGGCACTAAATTGCTTGGTACGCCGCGCGGTAGTTCGCCGATAAGCGCCGAAGGATGTGCACCGATGGGGTTGAAGTAACGCAATGACAGACTTTTCAAGGGTTTGACAGCAGATACATCGCGAAGAATCTCTTCACCTACCTGCTTGGTATTTCCGTAAACAGATGCTGCGGGTTTTATAGGTGTTTGTTCCGTCACTGGTGAGGTGTCCGGCTCGCCATACACGGTGCAGGAAGAAGAAAAAATGAGGTTTGATATACCTTCGGCAAGCATGGCGTCTACCAAAGTGAGCAAAGAACCAAGGTTGTTTCGATAATATGCCAAAGGCTCCTGCATGGATTCGCCCACTGCCTTGAATGCTGCAAAATGGATGACCCCAGCTATTTTTTCATCGCGAAGAATTTGCCGCATCGCTGGATAATTATTGCAATCCAGCACGTGGCAGGACACTTCACGGCCTACTATTTTTTTTAAACCCGACAAAACTGAGGGCTCGGAATTGGAAAAATCGTCCACGATAACGGGATTGAAACCTGCTTCTACAAGGGACACAACAGTGTGGGAACCAATAAAGCCTGCGCCGCCTGTTACTAGTATGTTCATATTTTTTGAATGGGAGGGTTTTTCTGTACTAGAGTGTGGTCACGGGGAGACCTCGGAGGTTTTCGAAAACCTCCGAGGTCTCCCCTACGTCCCCATTTTTCGCGGTATTTACGGGCAATGTACGTTTGAAAGCCTTCCACGGCATCTTTTTTCAATAGGTTAATGGTGCATCCTCCGAATCCGCCGCCAACCATCCGTGCACCAAAAAAATTAAGGCTGTCGGGTGTGTGGTCTACAAGAAAATCGAGTTCCGGGCAGCTGACCTGATATTCGTTTTTCAAACCCTCGTGACTGGCGTACAACAATGAACCAATGGCTGGCAAACCCTTCTCTTTCAATGCTTTGCAAGCAGACTCCACCCGCCCGTTCTCTTCCACGACGTATTTGCAGCGTTGAAAAACTACTTCTCTGAGATGGTTTTTTTCTGAATGCAACATATTTATATCCACGTCACGGAGGCTGTGTACATTGGGGTAAATCCTTTGCAAATGTCGCACCCCTTCTTCGCATTCTTGTCGGCGGGTGTTGTAGGCGGAGTCTACGAGTTGGTGCTTCACGCCCGTATCGCAGAGCAAGATGGCAGTGTCCTGCACATTTAAGGGGATATATTCGTGCTGGAGGCTTCGACAATCAAGTTTTAATGCGCATCCCTCGCGCCCCATGAGGGAAGCAAACATGTCCATGATGCCGCAATTCATGCCCACAAAATTGTTCTCGGATCGCTGGGCCAAACGGGCGAGATCGGGGCGGGAAAGGCTGAGTTGGTACAATTCGTTCAGCGCAAACAACATTCCGCTTTCAACCGCCGCTGAACTGGAAAGCCCGGCGCCAACAGGGATATCGCCACTAAAAACGACGTTCGCGCCACCGATCTGGTGACCATCCCGGAGCAATTCCGAAAAGCAGCCGAGCAGGTAATTGGGCCAACCGAGCGGCGATTTTTCCAGATTTTTCAAGTTGGTTTGAAATGCTGCTCCCAAGTCAAGTGCTTGAAAATGAAGCCCTTGATCGTCTTTGGGTGACACTGCGAACCAAACGGCGCGGTCAATGGCAGCAGGTAGCACAAAGCCTTCATTGTAGTCGGTATGCTCTCCAATGAGGTTGATGCGACCTGGAGCGCGGACGATGATGGCCGGGGTCTCGCCGAATTTGCGAAGAAAGGCTTGAATGATGGATTCGGGATACATTTTTGTAATTTGCTGCGCAAAATTGAGATTTCTGTGGAAACTCGCGCTCTTTTCATTTGGACAAAACATTCCGGCACTCAAAAATTCATCTTTCAACCCTAAATCTACCTTTCCCATGAAAAACGTCCCCTTTGTATTGCTGCTGACCCTGTTAGCATTAGTATCGTGCCAAAAGGAGCCGATCCCCAAAGATCCCTCACCGCCCATCCCTGATCCGCCGATTTATGTGCCCATTTTTGAGCCGGGCGACACCTCAAAAGGAGCGGCTTATGCCAATAAATTGACTGCGCTTTGGAGTGCAGAGACGTTTTGCAGGGTAGCATATTTAGACTCGACCAAGCTCTCGGTCATTTTTTTTACCTATACGAATAATTGGAGCAGGAGAGAAAGCTTACATTTTGCTTATCCACTCAAAAATGGTCCACGAACGTATGAATTTACTACAGCTACAACAGGCATAGACCAATTGCCTCAAGGAGAGGTATCTGCCGGATACACTACTTATACTTCTGATGGGGATGTAGTCGAAGACGGATACCGTGTGGATACCACCGACGTAAAGAACACCTTGGTTATCACCAAAATAGACTTGGCTAATAAGCGTGTGGAAGGCAATTTTCATGTTTCATTCAATATAAGGGAGCCGCGCCTAAATCCAGCCAACCCCAAGAAAGTCACTTTTTCTGAGGGGCGTTTTTGGGCTGATATTCGGGAGTGAACGAAGAACCCGTCCTACGGCTCTGAGCCGTAGGACGGGTAACAGTCCTTAATTCACTTTCACCACTTTCAAAGCCTTAGATACCTGCCCCTCCTGTTCTATTCGGACGAAGTAAACGCCCTTCGGCAGGTTACCTCCAATAATAACTTGTCCCGAATCTCCCGCAAGCTCGAACGTTTGAACAGTCCGTCCTGAAAGGTCAAAAACCCTCATAACACTTTGATTTTCAACGTTTTCGTACTGGACTACCGTTGTTCCATTAAAAGGATTTGGCATAGCAGAAAGCGTACTTGTTTGCTCCAAATTCGCTGTGCCAAGTGGTTGATCCAACACGTTGAACTGGTCCAAAGCAGCTTCATAAGTGTCTAATATCGTACCGTTGGGGTTGTCGAAGCAAACTACGCGGATACTCATCGTGCTGCTGAGCGGTACAAAGTCCGTCACGTCAAACTCCATAAGCTGCCAGTCAAAATTGTCGCCCTTGCGCTTCCAGGCGAGTTTTTCCTGTGTGCCGTTGCTGACATATACTTTGATGGAGTCCACAAATTGCTGGGCAACATTTGCTGCGAGGCAAAATACCTGCGCTGAAATACGTGGGTTCAAGTAGCCACTCAAATCCATGACGGGAGAGGTAAGGATAGAAGTGCCACTTTCTACATCGTCCGCGTCAATATCAGCTGAAGAATTTCCTGTGACATAGCAGGAAAAGCCCACATCACCGGTTACGTCTTCCCCTGGTGACAGTGCAAAACCATTAAAAACTACTGCGAGCGGAGCATCGGTGCGTTCCCAAATTCCTCCTGCGGAGCTCCCACTTTTTTGCCATCCATAGTCGAACACAAAATCGTCTTGATAGCCTTCTTCCAGTTCGAGCACGATTTGTTGGTTGGTATTCACGACCTGGTTTTGTACTTTGTAACGGTAACCCCAAGCCCCGGCAACAATATCATACAGCCCGCCCACTACATTTGGAATGCTAAACTGGCCGCTAGCGTCTGTCGTAATTTCATAAGACGCATCGGGTGAAATGATGGACACATGCGCGTTCGGGATGGGTGCCGCATTACCCGACTGCTGCACCAGCCCGCCAACGGTGTAACTGGATGCGGCTGTCAGTGCCACATCAAGCATTACAACTTCGCCAGTAATTAAATTGACGGCGGCAAAAGCTGGTTCATAGCCAAATTTGGTCACGAGTACCTGTGCCATGCCGGCCTGGGCCTGGCCTGTATGATAAAGGCCATTTGCACCTGTAGTTTTTGCAGACGTGCTGACCCCCACGATCTCTACAGTGGCGCCTGCAAGTGGCTGACCGTTAGCGGCATCCGTTATTTTTCCTTCGAGGTAACAAGCGCGCTGGTAGCTGGGTGTAAGCACCCATAGTTCTCCAGGTGTGATGTTGCTTGCCACAAGATTGCCCGACGGTAAATAGGGATACACGCCCCAGCAGCCATCAAAGCCGCCGCCCGAACCTTGTGGGTAGGTGTCATAATTACCTGTTTCAACCAGATTGTTGGGATTTGTCACGTCAACGATGGTCACACCCTGTGTGTACCAAGAGGTTATGGCGTAATTGCCCCGGATATGTGTGTTGTGAACGATGCTGCCAGAGCCGGGGTTGGTCTGCATTTTGTCCAGAAACTGGATGTCTGATGGGTCGCTCACATCGTAGGAGGCGAGGAACGAATTTCCTGTTTCGTCTGTGGTAAAAATGGTTTTTCGATCCTCGGAAAGCCAGGTGTTGTGGGTAAAATTGGTGGGGGTAGTTTGGGTATTGAGCAATACGGGTGCAGCCTTGTTGGTCATGTCCACAATGGAAAAAAGGCCAGCATTAATGTGCCCGGCATAGAGTGTGTCATTGTCAACATAGCCGTCGTGGATGTAACCAAGCGCATCAAACTTGCCCACAAAACTTGGGTTCCAGGGATCGTTCAAGCTCATAACCAATGCTCCGCCACTGAATAGATTGTTGCTCCCGTAGGTATAAAGGAAGCCTTTTGTGACGTCAATATGGAGTGCGTGAATGGCATCGAGCTGATTTAGGATTGCCCCATCTCCTTTGTAAAATTTGTTGGGCAAATTGGGGGACGGAAGGGCGCTGAGATCCACAATTTGCACCCCTTGTCCACCTTCTGAAACGACATACGCATAATGGGAGTAGGTTTTTATTTCTTTCCAAAAATCGTCGGGGCCAGGAACCTGCACAATCTGCACAGGAGCATCCGGGTTTGTTACGTCAACGATAATAAGTCCTTTGGAAGCACCTACCAAGGCATATTCTTGTCCGGTAGGAGAGGACCATCCGCACATGTTGGCCACGGTTTGGCCAGGGAAGGAGAGTTTGGAGCGGAACGTGATATTTTGGTTTTGGGCAGAACTTGCCATCGGAATACCAAGAGTGAGCAGAAGAAAGGCGAGAAAGTGTAGTAGTTTCATAGTAACAGTAGTTGAAAATGCCGTTTAGAAATTGCGTAGCAGGTAGTTTTCGACAATTTAGAGGACCGCAAATAAAGCACTTCATGAAAGTAAACCATGTTCGCTTTTCGACCAACACTAGCTGTTGTAATGAAATGAAGGGATGTCGCCTGATAAAAAAAATTTTACCAAAGCCTAAAAAGCCGCATCGCGGCGACATTATGGTAGCGTTAGCGTCGAATAATTTACGGAACCGCGTAGCGGTGGCATTTTAATCGGTGTAATAATGTCACCGCTACGCGGTTTTTGCCATATTACCCGCCCGTTGGGCTACCATAATGTCGCCGCGATGCGGCTTTTAGGAAATTCGGGATCTACGCTGCCCCAAACGCATATATAATTATTACACCGCGCTCTTTCGCAGCGCCAAAGCCGAAATCAAGGCCACCAAAAAGCCCACCGGAAACGGCTCCAGAAAAGTCAGGCCAAACTTGATAAAAGGGTTTTTGTACATTTCCTTGAATTGCTCCATTTCGGTAGTATGTCGCTCGATTTCGGCTTGTGCTACACCGGATTGCTGCATTTGCGCCAGGCTGTGAGCAATGTATTTGTCCATAAAATCGGGCATCAGCGTCTCGGATACCAACATCCACGCCAGCACATAGCACAAGCACGACACGATGGCGATCAGCAGGCCGACCTGAAAGCCCTTTCCAAAACTCAAAACACCTCCATTCACCTGCTCTCTGTAAGATCGTACGCCGAAATACACAAAAAAGCATGCTGAGCAAAATGCCCGCATAGCCAAAATATTGGCCGTTGTCAAAATTCATGGTGGATGCGAAATACATAGAAGTGCCTACCATGAGCACGGCTGCAATAGCACCAGAGATAAGCCCGTAACGTAGAATTGTCTGTTTCATAAAAAGGAAATTTTTGTGTGAAAAACTGCTGCAAACCAAGCGTATTTGCCCGGTTCAGCCCTCACACTTTCGGGTGATTTCAAGGTCCAGGACAATATCACCCTTTTGAGGGAGCGATTTTTGTGGTTTGACGATTAAAGTGCCCTTTAGTGTGCCACACTTTAGGCTATCAGCCCCATTTCCTTTGCCCGTTGTATAGCCTGCGTGCGTCGTATCGCGCCCAGTTTGGAAAACACATTTGAGCTGTGTGTTTTGACGGTGTTGAGGGAAACGAACAGTTTGTCTGCAATTTCCTGATTGCTCAATCCCAGGGCCATTTGCTCCAACACCTCCAATTCGCGGGGGGTGATGCCGAGCCGCTCCAAAACCTCCTCTTTTGGACGAAATTCAGGGACAATAAAAGCAGGTTGTGGGTCATTTTTTTGGATCAGTTTCTTTCCAGCCCAAATGCCTATTGCAGCAAAAAGTGCAGCAACCAATCCGATGTACCATTTTTCGGCATTACCCTGGGTCAGCAAACGGTATTGGGAAAACTGTAGTGCAGCCAGCAACAGCCCCAAAGAGAGACCGTAAAGCAAAATATTCGCCCACCACGATTTTGAAACAGCAGAAAACATGGCGCAAAAATGAGGAATTTTAGCAGGCATAAAATTAAACCGCAAAACAGGAAAACCGGAGAACAGGAAAATTTAAAACCAAGCATTATGATTAGAAGATGGCCAAAATCTTCCCTTTTCGAGATCAATTCCTTCGCAGTTTTAAATTTTCCTGTTCTCCGGTTTTGCGGTTTTGCGGTTTAATTCTTTGCTTAATAAAAACGTGAATCATTAAGGCTTCAACACCACCAAACGCTTGGTTCCTACGGCATTGCCCTGTTTATCAACAAGGCTATATATATAGGTTCCTTTTTTGAAATCGTCCAATTCGACGCGGAACGAGGTCGTTCCGCCCAGTGTGTAATTCTTTTTCCACACCAATTTGCCGATGATATTGAAGATTTTAAGCGTGTACTCGCCCTGAACCAGATTTGAGCAATCAAAGCGCACCCACTCCACAGCAGGGTTTGGGAAGGCTTGGATGCCGCCCGAAAAAGTTATTTTCGGTTCGATGGCCGGAGTGGTTACATTGTTTTTAAAGCGAATGGATTCCACCGTTGATAGGTCGTTGCTCATCGTCGCTATTGCGATTTCTTCTTTTTCAATATCGTTGTAAAAACGGTAAGTAAGGGTTGTGTCTGTGCCGAGAAAATTGCCCAAGCCGCCGCCGCCGCCGCCGCCGCCAATGATAGTGGCCAAATCAACCCATTGGCCAAAGCCTGGGAAAAGCAAGACATAGACATCGATATTTGTCGTGGTGTAGTCTGTACGCTTTTCGCGTAGCACGGGGTAGGTGCCACCCGGAATCGTTGTAGTTCCCGAACCATCAACAACACCGAGACGGTTCGTAGTAATCCTAACGCGCATCGAATCTATGTTCACTGGTAGATTCGAGAAAACGCTGTCCAATGGTGGCTGGTCGGTGGGAAAAGAAAGTGAAAGGTTGCTGGTCTGACTCTTAATGTCGAAAAAACTCATGGGCGCGTAGCGATCATATAATACTGGGGTGAACTTAGCCACCACATCGAGACCAAATCCAGCTGGGTCAGCACCTGCATAGCCCATTGTTTCAAAATTGGTGTTCGTCACGTTGAAATAGGTCTCGCCCTGACCCGTTACAACGAGGTCTGCGCCGGGGAAATTTGCTACTTCGGTTCCTGCACTTGCAGGCCGATACACAACTGAAAGGGTGTCGTCCTTTTGGAGGGTGCTAAAATCCCAGATTTGATTGCTACCTGGAGGAGTAGCGGGATTGATCCCTAGGGGTACATCGTCAATGGCGTACACTAAGGAATCCCCAGCAGCAGGGAAAGTAGCATTGGTAACGGTGATCTGGGCCGAAGCCAAAGAGCAGATAGCGGAGAGTGCAGAAGCAAGTAACATTCTTTTCATCGGACGTTAAATGTTGAAAAACAGGTTGTTAGAGATGAGCGGGTTTATCCGCAGGTTTAAACTGTTAAGGATTAAAAAGCAGGCTTCAAAGGTACACCGCTTTTTGTGGGAAAAAAGAGCAAGTAGCAGAAACGCTGCGGTAACGTCCATAATTGACGAGATTTGCAAGAGGCATGCACACTATGTGTCCTACTGTGCCCATGTGTTTTGCAAATATTTTTTTGTCCGGGTACTGATTTTTTCATGTTTGAAAAATTTTTTCAGAAAAAATAACACCATTATGGGCTAATAAATTTCAACAAAATGGAGATTTGCTGCTATAATGCGCTTCTTTTTTTTCAAGAAAAATATGATTTTTAGAAAAATAATAAAAGATTTGTAAGTATTTTTAAACCTAGTACTCAAAATTAGTGTTCAACAAACGCTAAAATATGTCTTTGTCGAGCGGCCCAGCCTGCCGCACTTTTGTACTGTCAATAAGAAATAACGACAGTGACAGAGAAACAGCGAGCCAAACATTGACAACCGGAACTGAAACTTTTCATGAGATTATATACGGGAAATCCGAACGCGGCGCAAACGAGCGCCGCGTTTTTTTTGTGCCTACTAGAATGGCACTGCTACGCAGTTTCGATAATTTTATCGCCTGCGCTGCCAAAATATCGTCGTAATGTGACTGGAAATATCCAAAAATGAGCGACGTAAACTATACACAATCAATGTATTGCGATAAATTAGCCTGAAAAATGGCTTGAATTTACCGGGCGAGAAAGTCCTGTTTGCTGTCCTATCCAGCTGCTCAAAACACCCGCACCTTTGTATCATCAATCAGAGAGAACAACGCGAGCGAAGAACGGAGGGCGATTGATCACAGACGCACAGATTTTCATGAGATTATACAAGGGAAACCGGTCCCGGGGCAAACGAGCACCGGGGCCTTTTTCTTTTTTGGCTCAATTGAAATTATTGCCAGTCAATAATGGATTAGTTTGCCTCCAAAAGTTTGATACTTGCAGGAAATTAAGATTTTAGCAAGACATGAAAAACACAGTACTTCTATCGCTACTCCTCAGTTGTCTTTCAGTTACTGCTCAAGTGAGCGTCCAAAATCTTCGCCTGGAGAACCTGGTCAATCCAATCGGACTTGATGTATTACAACTACGCTTCGCTTGGCAACTTACTGCCGAGCGTCGCAATGTGCTGCAAACGGCCTACGAAATTCGCGTGGCCTCCAATTCAAACGATCTTGTATCCGGCAAAAAATTGCTCTGGACTTCCGGAAAAACCCAATCCGATGCCTCCGTTTGGGTTCCTTACAATGGCCCCGCGCTGATTTCAGGCAAAAAGTACTGGTGGCAGCTGCGGGTCTGGGACAATGCTGGAAACGTGTCGGCCTGGAGCGAGCCAGCTTTCTGGCAAATGGGACTGTTGCGTCCAGCCGATTGGAAGGCACAATGGATTTCTCTTTCAGCACCAGAAGATTCCACCCAACCCAGCCCGATGTTCCGCAAGGAATTTGCTGCAAAGAAAAAAATCGCCACTGCCACTGCTTATATCACCGCGCATGGATTGTATGAGGCTCAAATAAACGGTCAGCGGGTCGGGCAGGATTATCTCACACCGGGCTGGACAGTTTATCAAAAACGCCTCCAATATCAGGCTTATGACGTGACCAATATGCTGAAAAACGGCGCCAACGCTATCGGCGTCACCCTTGGCAATGGTTGGTGGCGCGGCAATATCGGTTGGGCGCATGTCAACGGATTTTATGGTTCAGATATCTCGCTGCTCTTTCAAATGGAACTTGAATACACCGATGGAAGCCGCGAAACCATCGGCTCGGACGGCAGCTGGAAATACAGTACGGATGGCCCCGTTCGCAATTCAGAAATTTACCACGGGGAGACGTATGATGCTCGTTTAGAGCAGCTTGGCTGGTCCTTGCCTGGTTTCAACGACTCGAAATGGAGCAAGGTAGCCGAGAAAGATTTTCCGAAAGAAAACTTGATTGGCACTTACAATGAACCCATCCGAAAGCATGAAACTTTTAAACCTGTCAACATTTTCCGCACCCCAAAAGGCGAGCTTGTGGCCGATTTTGGACAAAATCTGGTGGGTTGGGTTGAATTGAAAGCGCAGGGCAAAACAGGTGACCGTGTGGTGCTGAAATTTGCTGAAGTGCTTGACAAACAAGGCAATTTTTACACCGACAACCTGCGTGCTGCCCGTTGTACGGATACCTGGATTTTGAAAGGTGGAGGGGAAGAACGTTTCGAGCCGCATTTTACTTTTCACGGTTTTAGGTATGCGCAAATCTCCACCTACGCTGAAGCTTCGGCGGACGAGATTGATTATCCCGGTGAGTTAAAGCCTGAAAACATTACCGCAGTTGCGCTCTACTCTGCCATGCGCCCGGCGGGAAGTTTCACAAGTTCGAACCCGCTTATCAACCAGTTGCAGCAAAACATCCAATGGGGGCAGCGTGGCAATTTCCTCGATGTGCCGACCGACTGCCCGCAGCGAGACGAACGCTTAGGCTGGACAGGTGATGCCCAGGCTTTTAGCCGAACGGCGACCTTCAATTTTGACACGCACAACTTTTTTGCCAAGTGGCTGAAAGATCTTGCCGCAGATCAGCAACCCGATGGAATGGTGCCTTGGGTGATTCCAAATGTGCTGCGTCCTCGAAATGGCGCGTCCGCCGGCTGGGCCGATGCGGCTACCATTATTCCCTGGAATATGTGGCTGGCGTATGGCGACCGGCGCATTCTCGAAGACCAGTACCCAAGTATGAAAGCCTGGGTCGAGTATATGCGTACGCAAAGCAAAAACGACTTGTGGAACACGGGAGCGCACTTTGGCGATTGGCTGTTTTACAGCAAAGCAGACGACAACGATGGTCGCTCGGCCATTACAGACAAGTACTTGATTGCCCAATGTTTTTACGCGCATTCTACCCAATTGCTGATCAATGCAGCACAAGTATTGGGCAAAAAAGACGAGGTAGCCATCTATTCCGAGTTATTGGAAAAAATAAAAACAGCCTATCTGAACGAGTATGTAACGCCCAATGGCCGACCACTTTCGCCCACCCAAACGGCTTATGTGCTGGCTTTGCAATTCGATTTGTTGCCAGAAAACCAGCGGGAACAAGCGGCTAAAAACCTGGCAGAAAACATTAAAAATTACGGCGAACACCTCACAACGGGATTTTTGGGCACGCCTTACCTCTGTCATGTCCTCACCCGTTTTGGTTACAATGATCTGGCTTACACCCTGTTGAATCAAAAAACCTATCCTTCCTGGCTTTATCCGGTTACGAGGGGTGCGACCACCATCTGGGAACGTTGGGACGGTATCCGGCCTGACAGTAGTTTCCAGGCGATAACGATGAACTCTTTCAACCACTACGCATACGGAGCCATCGGCGATTGGATGTACCGGGTCATGGCGGGTCTTGACACGGAAACGGATGCTCCGGGTTACAAAGCCATCCGTATCCAGCCACGTCCGGGTGGTGGATTTATGGAAGCTGCTGCAACCCTGCAAACACTGTATGGGCAAGCCTCCAGTCGCTGGCAGAAAGATGATAAAGCCCTGACGCTCAACGTGGAAATCCCCGCAAATACCACCGCTACCATTCTGATTCCTGCTGCAGATGCGCTCGCTATAACGGAGTCTGGGAAACCTTTGGCCATGCTGCCGGACATCAAAATTGGTGGAACTGAAAATGGCTTTGTTGAACTAAAAGTCGGTTCCGGGAAATATTTTTTCAAATCAACAAACTAAAAAATCCGTGTCTGATTCGTGTCATCCGTGTTCCATCAGCACACGGATGACACGGATTAGACACGGATAAATTTGAGGTTATGAAAATTTTACTCGGCATCATTTTTCACTTTATAGGAGGTTTTGCGTCCGGCAGTTTTTATGTTCCATTTCGCAAAGTCAAGGGCTGGTCCTGGGAAAGCGCGTGGATCGTGGGCGGCATTTTTTCGTGGCTCATTGTGCCATTTGTAGCTGCTGCCCTCACTGTGCCAGATTTTATGGGGATCATTCGCAGTACGGAAAGTGGAACCTTGTTCTGGACCTACTTTTTTGGACTGCTTTGGGGCATCGGCGGACTCACTTTTGGACTCGCAATGCGCTATCTTGGTATGAGCCTCGGCATGAGTGTTGCATTGGGGTATTGTTCTGCGTTTGGGGCCTTGGTACCGTCCATTTATTACGCGATTAGCCCTACGCCTGGGAAAGTGGGCATCGGAGAAATGTTCAGCAGTGCCGGTGGGCAATTGATTTTGTTCGGGGTGGCCGTTTGTTTGTTGGGTATCGCCATTTGTGGCAGGGCCGGGATGTTGAAAGAGAAAGAATTGGACGATGCGACCAAAAAAGAAGGGGTTGCTGAATTCAATCTGACTAAGGGCCTGCTGGTTGCTACCATTTCTGGTATCCTCTCGGCTTGTTTCAACTTTGGCATTGAGGCCGGAAAAGACATGGCCGCGGTAGCCATCGAGCACGGTGCAAATCCACTTTTTCAGAACAACGTGATTTTCGTGGTGCTGCTCTGGGGAGGGCTGACAACCAATTTCGTGTGGTGTATGTTGCTGAATTTCAGGAACAAAACCTTTGGCAACTATTCCAACAGCAGCACGCCTTTATTGGCCAATTATGGTTGGGCCGCCTTGGCTGGCACTACCTGGTTCATGCAATTTTTCTTCTACGGCATGGGCGAATCGAAGATGGGCAACGGTGCATCGTCGTGGATTTTACACATGGCCTTTATCATCCTCGTTTCCAGCGCCTGGGGCTTGTTTTTGAAAGAGTGGAAAGGCGTGAGTCGCCGCACTTTTGCAACGATTTTGACAGGGGTTGGGGTGATTTTGGTGTCGGTGTTGCTGGTGGGCTGGGGGAATTCGATAAAATAAAAATCCGTGTCTTATCCGCGTCATCCGTGTTCTGAGGGAACACGGATGACGCGGATCAGACACGGATTTAAACCTGGCAAATTTGCCCAGTACTAATCATTTTCGTCAAATCTGAAAATCTGTTTCATATTTATTTTCAAATCTGGGAAAATGACACAGTCCAAAATATCTTCATTGACATAGATTGTAGCAGGACTATAAACGCCCGCCTCGGTAAGGTGAAATTGGAAGGCGGTTTCGTGTTCGGGGTCAAAAATCCAGTATTCTCGGATTTCATTTTCCTCGTACAGGAGTTTTTTAGTCTTCATTTCTTTAGCAGAATTCCCCGGCGAAAGAATTTCGACCACTAAATCAGGTGCGCCCAAACATCCTTTGTCGTCCAGTTTTTGCATATCGCAAATGATGCAAATGTCTGGTTGAACGACGCTGAAAACGTCCTTATTTGCTTTGGCTGATTTGTGCTTGTCATATAGCCGTACATCAAAAGGTGCCGCGTAAAATCTGCAACTGTGTCGTTTGAAATGTTCGTAAAACATGCCATTCAACTCGCGTGAAATATCCTGGTGCTTTCGGCTTGGCGCAGCCATCGGCAAAATTTTGCCTTTGATAAGTTCTACCGTTTGTTCAAACTTCCAAGTCAGGTAATCAGCGTAACTATACAGCCCGTTTACCAAGTCTAGTTGATCAAGACTAATAATTTTATCCATTTGCGCCAAATTTTGGGCAAATATAGAGAAAAAACTGTGAAAAATGGCCCAAATCTTCAAACACGTGTCCTACCTCTGGGATGAACTAAAGGCTGCCGAATTCGTCGGCGATGAAGTCGCGCTCCTCGTATATCGCTCCAATTTGCTTGGCGCCGACCTCCGCCTGACCAATTACGGTGGTGGCAATACTTCTTGCAAAGCTTTGGCGAAAGACCCGCTTACCGGGAAAGAAGTGGAAGTGATGTGGGTAAAAGGCTCTGGCGGCGACCTTGGCACCATGCAGCGTAGCGGCTTGGCTGCGTTGTACCTCGAGCGTTTGCGGAGCCTGAAAAACATCTATCGCGGCCTTGAACACGAAGACGAAATGGTCGAGCTTTTCAATCATTGTATATTCGACCTCGCCTCTAAAGCACCTTCGATTGATACACCTTTGCACGGGTTTTTACCTTTCAAGCACATTGACCACTTGCACCCCGATGCGGCCATTGCTATTGCTGCTGCAAAGGATGGGGAGTGCATCACGAACGAATTGTTTGGCGGTCAAGTCGGATGGGTGGGTTGGCAACGCCCCGGCTTTGATTTGGGTTTGAAATTGCTGGATTGTTTGGAAGAAAATGCCGCTAAGGGCATTGCATTGCGGGGCATCATGCTTGGCTCTCATGGATTGTTTACCTGGGGTGATACGGCTTATGAGAGTTATGTTAATACGCTGGAAGTCATTGAGATATGTGCGGAGTTTTTGGAAGAGAATATGGGTAAAGCTCGGGCTGTGTTTGGCGGAGCGAGTATCCAACTTTCCGAAAGTTTAAAACTTTCGGAAAGTTCCTCGCGAGCTCGAAAACAAGCCTCCACCCTCGCTCCCATTCTCCGCGGTTTTTGCTCCAGCCAAACCCGCATGGTCGGCCATTTTTCCGATGATGAGCGTGTACTTCAATTCATTAATTCAAATGATCTAGCACGTTTAGCTCCGCTCGGCACTTCTTGCCCCGATCATTTTCTGCGGACAAAAATCAGTCCGCTGGTACTCGAATTGAAACCCGACGAGGATTTGTCCGACGTTTCAATCATCAAAGAAAAACTGACCCCGGCATTTGAAGCATACCGTCAGCTGTACGCTCAATACTATGAAAGTTGTCGGAGGCCAAATAGTCCCGCCATGCGCGACCCCAATCCGGTCGTCATACTCTGGCCGGGTGTGGGGATGTTCACATTTGCCAAAGACAAACAGACAGCCCGGGTTGCGGCTGAATTTTACACCAACGCCATCAATGTGATGCGCGGCGCGGAGGCTGTTTCTGAATACACTTCCTTGCCGCGACAGGAGGCATTTGACATCGAATACTGGCTACTAGAGGAAGCGAAACTCCAACGCGCTCCCAAGCCAAAACCCCTGACCGGACGGGTGGCTTTGGTGACAGGTTCGGCGGGCGGCATTGGCAAAGCCATTGCCAGAAAATTTGCTCAGGAAGGCGCCTGTGTCGTGCTAAACGATTTGAACAAGGAACGTCTGGCAGAAGTCGAGACAGAGTTTATAAGAGATTTTGGCAAGGACACCATAAGGGCTATTTCGCTGGATGTGACAGATAATCAATCAGTTGCGAACGCATTCGAAGTTGCCAGCCTTGCATTCGGCGGTGTGGATATTGTAGTAAACAACGCAGGTATCAGCATTTCCCAACCCCTGGCTGAACACACGGAGGAGAACTGGGACAAACTTTATGACATTCTGGTGAAAGGCCAGTTCCTGGTCAGCCAGACTGGGGTGAACGTGATGCGCAAACAAGGCTTTGGCGGCGATATCCTGAACATCGTCTCGAAGAATGCGGTGGTTGCCGGGCCAAACAATGCGGGCTATGGTTCAGCCAAAGCTGCCCAAGCTCATCTTACACGATTACTGGCCGCCGAACTCGGCGCTGATCATATCCGTGTAAATACCGTGAATCCAGATGCTGTCATAGAAGGCTCTAATATTTGGGCGGGCGGCTGGGCGGAAGGCCGCGCAAAAGCGTATGGAATTACGGTGGAAGAATTACCCTCCTTCTACGCCAAACGGACTTTGCTGAACGAAATCATTTTGCCTGCGGACATTGCCAATGCCTGTTTTGCCTTTGTGAGTGGGCTTTTAAACAAGTCAACCGGCAATACGCTGAATGTGGATGGGGGTGTGGCTATGGGATTTTTGAGATAAGATCAACGTACTGATAGAACACGGATGACGCGGATGAGACACGGATTAATGATTTGGTTTTCGCGAGATTATTCGTAGTTTAGTAAGAGATTATTATTCAATTCTCTTGTCAGATTATTAAGACCAAATCATCATTGTGCTCTAATTGCTTTTGGATGGAACACGACTAAAAATCCAATTTGAAAATGAAACATGAATTACTCACTGAACAAATCATCAAAGTGTATTATCAAGTTTACTACGAACTCGGTCATGGGTTTCTTGAACGAGTTTACCAAAATGCCTTCTATCTAGCCCTAAAACAGGCAGGTCTTGAAGTTGAAGCACATCGAAAAATCAAGGTTTGGTTTAGAGGCGTTGATGTAGGAGAGTATATTGCTGACTTGGTAGTCAATAAGCTCATTATCATCGAATTGAAAGCGGCTGAAGCACTTATTGACGAGCATGAATTTCAATTAATCAACTACCTCAGAGGAACTGACATGGAAGTAGGTTTGCTGTTTAACTTTGGCAAAAAACCTTCTTTTAGAAGAAAGGTGTACGACAATAGGCTTAAGCCAAATCTAAAATAATCCGTGTCTCATCCGTGTCATCTGTGTTCCATCAGCACGAAAAAAAATCCTATGCCACGCATCGCCTTCAAAATGAAACTCCATCCCGGCCAGACCGAGGAATACAAGCGCCGTCACGACACGCTTTGGCCGGAACTTGCTGATCTCCTCCGGAAAACAGGCGTTCGGAACTACTCCATTTTCCTGGACGAAGAAACGCTCGCGCTGTTCGGCGTTTTGGACATTGATGAACCTGCTCGTCTGGATGATTTGCCCAGTCTCCCGGTGATGCAACGCTGGTGGGAGTATATGTCTGATATTATGGAAACAAATCCAGATCAATCACCCAAAAGTGTGCCCCTTCGCGAGGTGTTTTATTTAAAATAAAATCAAAAAATCCGTGTCCCATCCGTGTCATCTGTGTTCCATCAGCACACGGAAGATGCACGGATCATAAAGATCAATATGATGGATATTAACAACGAAATCCAGGAATTCAACCATCAAAATCGTGCATCACACGAATTTCAATTTCAATACATTGCTGAATTGTTGAGCCGAAAAGGCATTGATGTTCAAGTGATTATCGAAAAAATAAAGGCGTTTCAAATTGCCATCCCTTCCTGGGCGCTTGGCACGGGCGGCACACGTTTTGGGCGATTCCCTAGAGGCGGTGAACCACGCAGTTTGGAGGAAAAAATTGAAGATGTGGGGCTTTTACACCAACTCAATCGCGCTTCCGATTCCATTTCGTTGCACATTCCATGGGATATTCCTCGCGACCCAGCGGCTTTGAAAAGTCAATTGTCTGCACATGGTTTGACGATAGATTCCGTCAATTCCAACACCTTTCAAGATCAGCCCAACCAGTCGCTTTCCTACAAATTCGGGTCGCTCTGTCATACTGATGTGGCTGTGCGCCAGCAGGCCATTGACCACAATATTGCTTGCATTGAACATGGTAAAGCCTTGGATTCCAAGGTGTTGACGGTCTGGCTGGCGGATGGGTCCAATTTCCCTGGACAACAGCATTTTCGCCAGGCTTGGCAGCGCACCGCCGATTCCCTCGCAGAGATCTACCAGGCCATGCCGGATGATTGGACGATGCTCATTGAGTACAAGCCCTACGAACCGAATTTTTATTCGATGGTCATTCCGGATTGGGGCACCTCGTATTCGCTTTGCCAGCATGTCGGTCCAAACGCACAAGTGCTCGTGGATTTGGGCCACCACCTGCCCAACACCAATATAGAACAGATCGTAGCCCGACTTATGCACTTTGGGCGGCTTGGCGGGTTTCATTTCAACGGCTCCATGTATGGCGACGACGACCTTACCACGGCTAGCATCAAACCCTATCAGTTCTTCCTGATTTTCAACGAATTGGTGGATGCCATGACCGATCCCCGGGTGAAAAACCCCTCGCTTGCCTGGATGATAGATGCCAGTCACAACGTCAAAGACCCGCTGGAAGACCTGTTGCAATCTGTGCAGAATATCCTCAGCACCTACGCCAAAGCCTTGTTGGTGGACCGGGCGTTACTTTCCGAGGCTCAGGAAAACAACGACGTGCTGGCTGCCGAGGAATTACTTCGAGACATCTTTGCAACGGATACCCGGGCTATTGTAGCCGAAGCTGCCCGCCAGGCTGGAGGGGCAATGGAACCCATTGGCCTTTACCGGAGTTTGGGGATTCGGGAAAAATTGATTGAAAAACGGGGTGCTAAAAGCATGGCTACCGGACTCTAAAAATCCGTGTCTCATCCGTTAAATCCGTGTTCCATCAGCACACGGATGTCACGGATGAAACACGGATTAACACAGATTATGATCCTTATCCTCGACATTGGCAAGACCAATAAAAAATGCTTCGTCTTTGACGAGGACTATCGCATCGTGTATGAAAAAAGCACCCAACTCGCCGAAACTACCGACGAAGACAGCGAGCCTTGTGAAGATTTGGAGTTGCTGGAACATTGGGTTTTAACATCTGTGCGGGAAATTTTGCGCGACCAACGTTTTCAAATCCGGGCCATCAATGTGACAACTTATGGTGCAAGTTTTGTCCATCTGGATGCTGAGGGTCAACCGCTTACACCATTATACAATTACCTCAAACCCTTCCCTGACGACCTGCGAAAACAGTTTTTTGACACTTATGGCGCGGAGTCAAAAATCGCCCTCGAAACAGCCTCGCCCATCCTAGGGAATTTGAATTCCGGCCTGCAGTTGTATTGGTTGAAACATCGCAAACCATTGATTTTTAGGCAGATAAAATGATCTTTGCATTTGCCGCAGTTTATAGCGTACATCGTCGGAAGAGGTACAACGTCGGAAGGGTTAAAACCCTTCCGACGTTCCGAATACCGAAATCACCAGCATAGGGTGTCACACGATGCTCTGGGATTTTAAGAAAAACGATTACCACGAGTGGGTAAAAGCAGAGGACATCCCAGACAAATTTCCACCTATTTTACCTTCAAATTCTACTTTCCCAATCACCAATCACCAATCTACCAATCACCAATCCACCAATCACCAAATCAACATCGGCGTTGGTTTGCACGACAGTTCGGCGGCCTTGATTCCTTATCTTGCCTGTTTTGACGATCCTTTCGTGTTGATCTCCACGGGTACATGGTGCATTTCGCTCAATCCATTCAGCCAGGAGCCACTTACACCGGAGGAACTCGCTCAGGATTGCCTCTGTTATCTGAGTTATGAAGGCAAACCGGTAAAAGCTGTAAGGTATTTTGGAGGGCATGAGCATGAAGAGATGACGAAAGCACTTGCAGATGAATTCACTGTTTCGGATGATTTTTACCGACAAATTCAACTTTCCGATCCCGATTTTTTCGGGACTAAACTTTCGGAAAGTTTGAAAACCCGCTACCTCGACTCTATGCGCCAACTCATTGAGAAACAGGCCGTTTCAACCCGATTAGCCATCGGGAACTCTCCAATCAAGCGCATTTTTGTGGACGGTGGTTTTTCTAAAAATGAAACTTACATGAATTTGTTGGCCCTTGCTTTTCCAGAACTGGAAGTGTTTGCGGCGGAAATCCCACAAGCCTCAGCTATTGGTGCAGCCATGGCGATTCACGGCAGTTGGATTGAAAAACCAATGTCGAAAAACTTGATTTCACTCAAAAGAATCCGTGTCTAATCCGCGTCATCCGTGTTCCATCAGCACACGGATGACGCGGATTAGACACGGATAATATAGATTTTATGAATCTATCTTACAACCCAAACTTCCCCTCCATTGACGACCTGCGCACCCGGGCCCAACAACGCATCCCGCGTTTTGCGTTTGAATACCTGGACGGTGGCTGCAATGAAGACCTGAACCTGCATAAAAACACCGCCGAACTTCGCGAGGTAGAACTAAAACCATATTACCTCAACCATCATAGCGGCTCGGACTTGAAAACTGAACTCTTTGGCCATCTGTACGATGCGCCTTTCGGCATTGCGCCAGTTGGTTTGCAGGGCTTGATGTGGCCCAATGCCCCGGAGATTTTGGCAAAGGCAGCCGTGGCGCACAACATACCATTCATACTCAGCACTGTAACAACTTCCAGCATCGAGCGAATTGCAGAATTGACTGAAGGCAAATTTTGGTTTCAACTGTACCACCCTGCTGACAATGCCCTGCGAGATGATCTGCTTGATAGGGCTGAGGCAGCAGGATGCAAAGTCCTGGTACTCCTCAGTGACGTGCCGACTTTTGGATACCGCCCGCGCGACATTCGCAACGGATTGGCCATGCCGCCCAAAATGACCCTGCGCAATGTGCTGCAAATTATGGGAAAGCCGAACTGGGCTATTCAAACCCTGCTACATGGGCAGCCCAATTTTGCCAACATGAAAAAGTACATGCCCAAAAACCTGGATATGAAACAATTAGGCGTGTACATGAACCAGACTTTTGCTGGCAGAATGAACGAGGAGAAAATCAAAGTGATACGCGAACGATGGAAAGGTAAAATCGTCTTAAAAGGAGTGGCCAGTGAAGAAGACACAGACCGGGCAATTCGCTTGGGCTTGGACGGCATCATTGTTTCCAACCATGGCGGCAGGCAGTTGGACGCAGGTCAATCCTCCATCCATGCACTGGAACCAATTGTCCGAAAATACGCCGGACAGATCAAGATCATGCTGGACAGCGGCATTCGCAGCGGCCCGGATGTGGCCAGGGCATTGGCGAGCGGCGCAGCATTTGCATTTCTTGGAAGGTCTTTCATGTATGGTGTTGCAGCGCTGGGCAATTCAGGCGGGGAACACACGATTGCTATCCTAAAAACTCAGCTGAAGCAAGTGATGGAACAGATTGGCTGTCAGCAGGTTACAGAGCTTCCCAACCATTTGATTTAAAGTTGGATTTCGGAATGATGACCAGTCCACCAATCACCAATCCAGTCCAATCACCATTATATATCAAATACGAAGCCCTCATTCACGAACTGCCCATATTTCTCACGGTCGAACTGATAAAGTTTGGCTGGCCGGTGTGCCACCCCCTCTTGCATTTCGGGGCATTCCACGAGTAGGTTCATGGAGAGTATCTTTTTGCGGAAGTTGCGTTTGTCGAGTCGTTTGGGCAAGCGCAGTACGGAATCGTACAGCTGTTGGAGTTCGGTCAAGGTGAATTTTGGGGGCAGCAATTCAAAGCCGATGGGAGCAGTGCGCACTTTGCGCTTCAGCCGCCGCAGGCAACTTTCGAGGATTTCGTTGTGGTCAAACGCCAGATCGCCCACTTGGTCAATGCTGTGCCATTTGGCCGATTGAGCGAATGAAGCCGCCGTTACGGTAAAGTTGCTGATTTTGATGAGCGTGATGTAAGCAACCGTGATTACCCGACCTAGCGGGTGTCTGTTAACCGCACCAAATGTTTTGACCTGCTCCAGGTACACCCCGCGCAAACCGGTCAGCTGTTCGAGCACACGCTCTGCAGCGGTGTTGAGGTCTTCGTTTGGATAGACCAGATCGCCGGGCAATGCCCATTTGTCTTTGAACGGGGCTTGCCCGCGCTGGATGAGGAGCACTTTCAGGTCGCCACCGTCGAAGCCAAAAATCACATTGTCAACAGAGAAAGCAGATTTGAAAAATGCCCCAACTTCGCCAGTTGTGTCCATATACGCTGGTTGTTTTCGCGGTCAAATGTAGAACTTATTGTCATTTACACACCAATCCCTTTGAATGGATTTTTTTGAGAGTGTTCAGAAAAGTGTGGCACACCTAAATTCCAATGTTGATAATCAATATGGTTGGTGAGGTGTGCCACCCTTTCTTGAACACTCTCATTTTTTTGACGCCCTTGGATTTTTTAAAAGACAATGTACCTCCAGCAAAATCAAATCTAAATTTTTGAAACCATAGTACATTTGAGGGGCGTACCTTTGCCTGATTTCTAATCCTTCCCCCTTTGGCAATGTCGTAATAACTTGCAAGCCAAACATTTCCAAAATGAAAACCTTCAAGCCGGTTCATACTATGCAGATTGATATCCCAGCCCACATCGAAAAACTTCTTTTTTTGCACGATGCGCTCGTAATCCCCGGATTTGGTGGATTTACAGCCACGCGTACTCCTGCCTCCACGGACTATGTGGGAGGTACGGTAAACCCTCCTGCAAAGACACTCGCATTTAGCGAAAACCTTACCATTGATGATGGCTTGCTCACGGCAGACATCGCGGATGCACATGGGCTTTCCACCGAGGATGCAGGCCGGACAGTGGAGGAATTTGTAGAAAAAATGCGCAACCTGCTTGACCAGCGCGAAATCGTGACGCTGCCCGGCATAGGCAGGCTCTACAAAAACTACGTCCAGAAAATTCAGTTTCTCCCTGATGCCACCAATTTCAATGCGAGTTCCTATGGCTTGCCACCCTTGCAGTTTTCACCTATTGCCCGCTCGCGAGAGGTAACGGAAACGCTGCAAGCCAGCCCCAGCACTGCGGAATCAAATACCACCATTTCGACTGGTTCCCAAGCCTATACACCTGCTACTCCGCCACCTCCGATGCCGGAACCAACCTATGCTCCAGAACGCTCAGGGGGAAGTTCCAATGTCGGCACCGCTTTGGGTGTCTTTTTATTGTTGGCCGCCCTTTCTGCCGGCATTTGGTATTGGCAGCACCGGAAAAAAGCAGCTGAGGAAGCGAAAAAAGCGGACACAGAAATCGTAACTACTGACACCCATAAAGAAGCAGAAAAATCTATAGAGGAAACGCCTACAATAGAGGAGAATGCAGCTTCAGACGATGAAGCACTCGACAAAGCTGCAAAAGAATCGCTCGAAGAGAAGGAAAAATCTGCCCGTGAAAAAGTAAATATTGCCCGCAACGGGCGCGAGTGTATCCTCATCATTGCATCACTGTCGGACAAAAACAACTCCGACAAACTTCGCAAACTGCTCACAGAGGAGAATTACGAGGAATACTATCAACAAAATGGCAAGACACACGTGGTCGGTGTCCGCTTTCTCTACCTAAAGCCTGCCGAAATCGAAGAAAAAAAGAAGGCGCTAATGGCACTCACGGGCGTGAATTTTATTGTGGTGAGGAAAAAATAGGTTTGACTTGTTTGAAGTGTTCGAGTGGTTTGAAGTGACTTGCGAATCAAACCATTCGAACAACTCAAACCAATCAAACAACTCAAACACTACCGCACCACCGTCACATCCCCCTTTGCATGCCAGCGCTGCCGTTCCCCTAAGTATTCCGCATCCCATTCCAAACGCCATACGTACACACCCGTTTGCGCATCTTTGCCTCGAACACGGCCATCCCATGTAGTATCAGGATCATCAGCCTGGAATACAAGGCTTCCCCAACGGTCGTACACTTCCACTCGAAAATGCAGCCAACGACAGGGCAAAAATGCGTTCCATACGTCATTGTTCCCATCGTCATTGGGCGAAAAGACGTTGGGAACGAATAGATTACAGACTTTGCAGGTAATAAAACTGACTTCAATACTGTCTTCAAAAATGCAGTGTTCTGTGGTGCCTTTAAGCGTGTAAATTCCTGGCTCCGTTACGTTTATGATTGATTGTTGGCTGCCATTGCTCCATTCCCAGCTCAGGAGTTCAGCAGGGCGTTCGATGTGCAGCGTTTTTTCGTAGCATAAGGTAGTATCCGAACGCAGCACGGGTGGGTTTTCCAGGGCAACCGTTACAAACGCGGTATCACCCAGACATTCGCTGGTGGGCGAAAAAATGTAGGCATATACCCCCGCCGAGTCCTGACTGGGATCAAAATACCCCGGCGCAATGGACGGCTTCGGTTCCCAACGTCCGCCGGGGTCTGGAGAACCTTTTAACACATGGAATAGGTTGAAGGGCTGCGTGTTGGAGCACACCGTAGTGTCACCCGCCAGCCCTGCACTCGGGGCGGGAAAACAGGCAAATGAGCAAGTTGCTTGCCCGCCTCGCCACAAGCCGCGTACACTCGGAATTCTATCCGCCTGACTCCTTGCAAGGGATGAATCGAATGGTCGAGATAAGTCAACGATTGAATGGCTGCCAGGAAATCTAGGGGTGTAGCGTTGCCCAAATTGATAATGCTGAGGTGGCTTGGGCTATATTGTATAATACTAAGGGTGGCCGGAGACCCGTTCGATGTTATGTCCTCCAAACCATTGGGATTCAACAAAGTAACAGAGATAGAATCAATCGGTCCTTCGGAAGTAAGGACCGGATCATTGCCCACAACCGGGCTATTGGCGAAACAAGAAGTGTCGGAGCGGTAATCTCCATTCGTCAGCCCAGAGCTATTGTCATCATCCAGGTCGAAGCTGAAATTGCTCTCCAGCAACACATTGTCAAGACCGCCAAAATCCACGGCAAAGTGGTGAAACTCACCGCGTATGCGCAGGCTGGTGATGTTGGAAAGCACTTGTTTGAACTGCGCTTGGGTGGGCACCAATCCGGCTGTCGTATTTATGCGCCAGCCAGCATCTTCCCTAAGAAAAAGATCATAGTGTGTCCAGGTAGATTTGGGCAGGATAGGGTGGTCGAACACAAGGGTAATCCCAGCTCCTTTCAGTTCTACATCGGCGAATGTATTGGCGTTGGAAACATTGCTGGCAAACTGGTCATAGCGCAGGAATTTGCCGTAAGCATCGCATTTAGAGCCTCGGAACTTTGCAGGAGCGATGAAATACCAGGTCCCGCCAGTGGAAGCATCTGTCATTCGGATATGGCCGCCGGGATTGCCACCGCTGGAAAACCAGTAAGCAGAGCTGCTTTCCGGGTCGCCATCGCATCGCCAGTCTTCATTGCCAAAGTCGAAGGTTGATATTTGGGCAAGTGCTGAGAAGCAACCACCAATCAGGCAAAGGGTTAAAGGCAATCGCATGACAAGTATATTTTTGGATACAGGCTGCAAAGTATGCCAGATTGCCTTTCAGGTTTGTGTTATGGGGTTTTTTGTCAATAATGGCGAAATACTTCCTGAAAAGAAGGCGGAGGCGTGACTCGGTGCCACGCCTCCGCTATAAGAATGCTGCTCAATTGCAAACAACCGGAGTATTGTCGCAGTCATAGGCATAGGAAATAGAATCTCCAGGCGTACCATTCGCATTTAAAGTAACAGGTGCAGTATTGCCTGCTAGAGTAATAAGAAAAATTGTGATTGGAGACCCACTGAGATTTGTGATGCTAAACGGTTGACCAACCGGCACACAGAAAACCCCATCTTTATCTTTAATAGTCTCCAAAAACCCAGAACTGGTACCACAATTGTTGGTAAAAGGAGTACAATTATCCGCTGAAGTAATCACACCACAGACATCTATGCCATCAAAGATGGTAGAGGCTACAGCCAACTGAATACAGCAGTCAGCACTGAGGCCACGATCAAGTGCGGATACATCCGTTGTATTGACACCAACCGGATTGTCAATTGCGGACTGCGTTGCCGGAGTTTGCAAATCACTGGCTTTGTAACAACCATAGCCCAAAGAAATAAGGAGTGCGAAGAAGAAGACTGACTTTTTCATAATGGTAAAAATTAAAAAAGTGAAATGAAAAGATTGTTTGCAGCGTGTTGAATCAAAAAACGGAGGCGCTACCTTACGCCACGCCTCCGCACTTAAATAAACACAAAGTTTTGTTCAGGGGATTCCCACAGGTTCAAAGTGCGGTTATCTTGCGAAGTTGTTTGTGTGCTTGTTACTTTAATATAGGTGGGTTAGAATCCCGTGCGCCTAATTGTTGGAACAAAGGTGTCCCCTTCCTCCTCTGTTAAAAAAGGACAGTTTGGGCGGTACATACCAGGAAGAAAAAGGAAGAAGACCCGAAGCGGAACACCGCAACGCAAACAAAAAGGCTGCTTTTTTGCCGTTTTTTGGCAGAAAAGCAGATTAAGAAATCGGACAGAAAATAGGAGGTATTCTGAAACAGCCCTCTTTGGGGCAGGCAGGCCGGGGGAGGAAAAACTAGCCCAGTTCCCGAGCTTTTTCGAGCAGCCAGCTGCGTTCGGCTACCAGTTTTTTATTGTTGATGCGTTCAATCAGTAGAGCGGAGCGTTTCTTGTCTTTTCTGGGGGATTGGCTGAGTTGGAGCAGAAAATGGATAAAATTTATATGAAGCGTCTTCAGGTTATTGGCGATATTTTTGGAAGCCGTGCGCTCGATGAATTTTCGAAATGCCTCCATTTTGTAAGGCAGCAGATCAGAATCAAGCTCGTAGTAGATTTTAAGCTCCAAACGGCGTGCGATATGGTGGTAGTAAGAAGATGAAGGAGCATCGGGGATATGGTTCGAGGCCTCCTCAAATTTACCTTCGGCAAAAAGACATTGGGCCATATTAAGGCGATAAAAAAATTGGTCTTCATCACCCCCTGTGATTAAACCCTTATAATCTTCCGTGAATTTTTTAGCCCATTCCGTTTGTCTCGCCCTGGTGGCTACCTGAACTAAATTCAGGTATGCATTAGCAGATATTTCTCCATTGATAAGGAAATATTGCCGTTTAAGGTTGTCTTTATGTATTGCATGTAGTAAGGGAATAAATTCCAAATTCCCGGCATCTATCAATAAAGTACAGGTGTTGCGCAAGTAGTAGTAAAATTGAGCAAGGGTTTCAGAAGAGAGGATAGTACTATCTTTTTGTAATAATTGCGTTAAATACTGAAACTCCTCGAAGTCGGGCAGGCTTTTTCCGATAATTCTGTTAATTTCACTCGAGATTCGTAAAAGCACACTTTCTGCTTGCCAAAAACTGGCCTCTTTGTTGAGCCAAACCAAATCCGGCAATTGTGGGCCTTTTGTTGGATCAAGTAACGGTTTGTCATTACTGACTTGTAGTTTAAGTAATATAGCTCTAGGTCATAAATCAGGTTTGGGATACCCAGATCACCCTTTAACTGATTATATGTTACTTCCCACAAGTGAATTTCTTCAGCAATCAACAATGCTTCGCGATATTTCTCTAAGGATTCATGCTCGTTTTCTCCTTTTTGAGCTTTTAGCTTAGTCACAACCTGGCGGGAACGTTCCTGCAACCCACGCTCCCTCAGCCATGCTGCCCAATCAATTTGTTGTTGCACCTCGTTGTTATCAGCAAGGTACTTTTTGGCCAAGGCATAGCTACGCAACAGTTTGTTCAGCTCTGCCATTAGTTTTTCCAACTTCCCTGGCACAAGAGCTTGATCAGCGAAAATTTGAAAGTACACCTCGTGCTTTTGAAGCAAGGGCTCTGGGAATTCCGGTGCAGCATCCAGGATTATCTGATATAAACGCACCAATTCTTTCGCATTTCCAGATCTGTTAAATTGAGGAGCACCTAGCAACCTAGACATTTCTTCCCTTTCTTCGGGCTGCAATGCTTTAATGATCTCAAGCAAGTAGGAATTAGTCATAAATCTCGGCTCAGAATGAATCGGCAAAAGTGTCCTATTTTTTCGAAACCTTCGCTTCTAACTTTGCAACCGTTCTTACTTCTTAACTTAAACACAAACTTTATGTGCAGAAAAATCTTCCTTCTGATACTTTGGGGCCTGTCTCCTTTTTTGGTTTTGGGCAGCGCGCCGACACCTGTCTTGACATTGAGCAGTTCCTTTTCAGTCAATACAGTTGCCTGTGATTTGCCGGCTCCCACAAATTTTCAGGTAACGGCCATAGGCACTACCTGGGTAACTTTAAGCTGGGTTCCGACTGTGGGTGTAACCCACCATATTAAGGTTTTCCGGTCAAGCGACGGTGCATTGATAGATCAGGCATTTATAGGGCCATCTGTGGCCCAAACCGTAACCTTTAATACGCTTGTTTCAGGTGAAACCTATTATGCTACTGCTTGTGCCGTTTGCCCGGATGGTACAGATAGCAATTATAAGGCTACGACTCCAGATTTTGATGCCATTGGTATTGAACTGATCGTGAGTGGGTACACACCGCCCGAAGGCGGCACAAATTGCACCATCAATGCCGTAGGAGAATACTGTGTGCTTCCCTCAGATGGTTCAACCGCTCATTTTAGGATTCAACGCTCCAACGGTAGCCTTGCTCATCCGTTCAATGTGTATGCAGTATCTAATCCGAAACTCAAATTTAAGGTGACGGGACATCCAGTCCCGGCGAATATGCCGTATATATTTTGGATTGATAGTCATGAAGGCGATGACGATTGGCAAGGAGGCAATACAATCCATATTAAATTTGGAGAAACGACCAAGGCTTCTTTTGAGATGTACGTACAGAATTCCGAGCGTCGTCTAATATGGACTGGTGGAGATGGAGAAAATTTTCAAATTGTGAGGGTTGCTGGTACTGGCCTTTCCAAACCACCTAAAGGCATTAGTGGCGAGCGAGATGACTCTTCTAGTGAGTTGCAGCCTTTGCTGGCCTTCGCCGCCCCCAACCCCTTCTCCGAAATCCTGGACGTATACCTGGAACAAAACACCGCCGAAAACGTCACCCTCCAACTCTTCAACCTCAGCGGCCAAAAAGTCCTCGACCAACAATTTGCTGGCGGACAGGAGCAATACTCCCTGCCCACCGCTGACCTCTCTCCCGGCTTCTACATGCTCCGCATAGAAGCAGATGGCGAGGTACATACCTTGAAGGTCATCAAATCTGAGTAAGAATCATTGAAACATACTTTCAGGCCAGGGCTCCGGGTTTCGGGGTCGTGGTTTTTTTGTTTCCAGGTAGCTGGGAAAAGCGAAGTGCCGATGGCAATTGCCACCGGCACTTCGGGTTATAAAAACGAGCCTGTCGAACTTGCGCCAACTTACTGCACGTCTGAGGTAAGGTCCTCATAATCCCAGCCCAAACCGCCCCAGGCTCCGGTCATTGTAACCGGCCCGAAAGGAGGATTCCAGGGCATCCTGTTCAAACCCGGAATAAGTTGTGAAAATGGCCCCCTGTTAATCAACAACTGATTAATATCAATGTCGAAGCCGATGCCACAATGTCCTCCGGCCAAGGCCGCAAGCGGGTCAAGGTCCGTAAGAAAGCCTGCGGGGCCTCCATTTAAAGGAATTCGGTACAGTTTCGCGGTAATGCCTGCGCCCGCCCGTGTAGCGCAACCAACCATGTACACACCATTTACATCACTTACCAGAGAAAGTCCTTTCAAGGTGTAACCAGCGGCAATGCCTGTGATGGCGAATGGGCCGTTGTATGTGCCATAATTGTTGTTGTTATCCACTATTTCAACAATCGAGTTCGAGTTGTCGAGCAAGCCGTAAAAAACGAGCGTGTTAGGGTTTTGTTCCAAATCTGAAACGGTGCCAAACGGACAAGTGGAGGCATAACTCGACTGACCAGTAGTTGGATCAACCTTGAACAAGGCATTGTTGTAAATGAGTGTGGGATTGACGGTTGGGTTTATAGGATTGCCTGTAGTCATGAAATATTGGCCCCAACCGGTCAGGCAAATGCCTTTGAGGTTGTCAAGGTTGTAAGTGATGTTGTTGTTGTCCACATAAGTGGCCTGAGCTGCTACGTTAGTCACATTCCCTGTGGCATTGTCCAGCTGGATAATTGAGCATGGATTCACCCCGTCGTAAACGTTGACGCCGTAACATACCTGGGCGCGATTCGAAGCGGTAACATCGTCCTTAATACCTTTGACGGTATCCAGTCCGGCATCCTTTTGGTAGGCGTTCAACAAGATAAATGCTGCGAAAACTCCAATGGCAAGCAGCGGGAACAAAGAAAATCGTTTCATTGTAAATCTGTTTTTGTGTGTGAAAAGATGAGTAAGTAGTTGTTGTGTCGCATCGGGTCAGAAATGGGTTTACGGTAATGGGTTGATTGCGCAATCGTGGAGGCAAAGGTGGGCGAAGCCTGCTGGAGCGGACAACTACGGTTTTGGAGGGAATTCTTATATTGAGATGTGAAGTGAACGGGTAAACCTGAGTCATCCCGAATTTTGAGATTTCTCTGATTTTGATTGATTGACGTGCGTGTGTTATGTAGGTGTTAATATTCAACACTATTTTTTCCTCCTTTCAACAAAAAACAAAAACCAATCGGATCAAACAGGGGGGCCCTGGCCCCCCCCTTCTCTGTCCAAAAACAAAAAAACCCCTTGCTTTTGGCAAGAGGGTCTCCGTGTTTCGATTCTGTTCACAGAAGTTATACAGGGATTATTGTTTGACCAGCGTGCTTACCCTACGTCCATGGTTGGTCTGGAATGCGAGCAGATATATACCAGCAGGAAGATTGTCGGTAGAAATACTGGTGCTGTATTGGCCCGCTGGGAGATTGGGCAGACGCATCGTTTTAATTTCGCGCCCGGTATGGTCAAACAGGAAGAAGGTAACCGGACTTTCTGCTTCCAAAGTATAATTTGCGCTAAAGCCGTTGGAGAAAGGGTTGGGGCTCACCATCAATTCAGAGGGCAAAACTCCGGGAGCGAAGGATCGCTCGACACCCTGTGTTTCTTCAGGGTCAAACGAAGCCAATTCGTTCGGGTCATTGCCGCCGCCACCCTTCATTTGATTTACGTAGCAAGGGTTATGTTCGGAATTTAACATTCGCCCGACATAGATATAATTATTGTGGTCGTTACGGATGGACAGGTTGCCAAAAGTGGGCACGCCCTCCTGGAATGTCATCGCAGCCTTGTAAATCGTAAAAAATGGTTGGTTGTATGACTTAAAACTTATGGAGACAATGGGGCCATAAGGGTCATTGTTGAGGTGATTTTCTACATAAGTAATGTTGCCCTGCCATCCCGATTGATCCCAGTACATTACCCTGGGGGCTCCATTTGATGGAGTGCTGCAATGACTCCACAAAAGAAATTCAGCAGAATGAAGCCCTAAAATGTCTGTATAATGAGCTTCCATGCGATAAACACCAACCGTAGGGGTGTTCTTGTTTGCATCTGTGAGCACCATGGGGCCAAAATCAGCCCCTGGAAATACAGAAGAAGAGTAGGGTGGGGGATTGGGCGCCGTAAAGTGAACTATATCATCCACGATGATATAGTTTGTGGTATAATCATCCCCAATGACCCCTCCTAATTCTTCATTCTGACAAATAGGGCTTACCTCAAATGAAATGGTGGTGCCGGGATCGTGAGGTGCGGAGGTGTATTCTGGCTCTGATACATCCACATCAGGCAGCGGGACGCCGTTTGTAACATCAAAACGGGAAACCCGGTATCCATACGCGCCATTAACATCTGCCCATTCTACCGTGATACTGTTCGATGTGATGTTCGTAGCGGTGATCCAGTCAGGCGCCGGCAGAGAGCAAGAAAGTGGATTTTCAATAGGATTTGCTGGAACAAAAAGGCCTTGCAACAGCAAACTCAAAACAAATAAGAGGCGTAAACATTTCATAAAAATCAAAACCGATTTAGGTTGGTTAGAAAACAGGGCAAGTTTTGGAAATTCGCCCTCATTTTTCCCCTACGTTTTTTTTTGATTTTCCGTGAACCTGCCCATCATCACGCATCATCCCAAACTGATAAATTTTATGTTGAACCGAAAACTCCTTGAAGTTTTAAAATTATTGAACGCCTCAGAGCATAGCCGACTGCGACTTTTCCTGCAATCCCCTTACTTCAACAACAAAAGCAACGCCATCGAATTAACTCGACTTTATGAGTATATCATGATTTACCATGCTGTCGAAGAGCACCCGCAACTATCCAAGGCAAGGGTAGCACATGAATTTTTTCCTGAAAAGACCTTTAAAGAGGGACAAAAAGGCCCTTTGGATACATTGGCTTCCGACTTGTTCAGTTTGGTAAAACGATTTATGGCCCAATCTGCTTTTGAGGCAAATGATCCGGAATTTGAAGAAGGTCTCACCATGGCTAAGTTTTACCGGCGCTATGGGATGGAGGAGCGATTTTGGCAAGTAGTGTACGCAACCAGAAAATCGCAGCAACAAAGTACCTACAGAGACGCTACTTACTTTCAAAAACAGTTTTATCTGGAAGACGAGGCAGGTTCATTTGAGACCTTGAACAACCGCTTTGAAGATGACGCAAACGTGGTAATTGCCATTCAGAATCTTGACATTGCTTATGCTATCACTAAACTTGAGTTATTGTGTGTTCTGAGTTATCAGCAAAAGCATTCCCAGATAATTTTTGACATCGCTGCACCCTTAAATCAGGCTGTGTTTACCTTGCCGGAAAAGTATCCCATTGTCCAACAGCATGAAATTTACCGTCTGGTATTTCAACTGATCCAACACCCTGAGGACGATGCTGCTTTTACAACTTTTGAATCGCTGCTTGAGCGGCACAAAGCAGAAATCCCTTTTGAAAAAGTTCGCAATTTAAAAGCCTACTACCGTTTTTTCCTGGGCCGTCGGTATGATAAATCGGGAAACTCTGACGTACGGAATCAAATTTTTAAAGTATATAAGGCTCATTATGAAGAAGGGTATTTTTATGAAGGGGACGCAATCATGATTAATTCTCTAAAAGTCCTTGTCCTCTTTGGCTTAAAACTTGGGCAATTTGATTGGGTAAAAAAAGTACTGGATGAACATCAACCCGCCCAAATATGTGGAACGAAATATCCTGTTGAGGCCCACAGCTTGTGTTTGGCAGAATACTACTTTTACATAAAGGAATACCAGAATGCCCTCAACACATTGATCTACAAGCATTTTGAAAACCCTAACTACAGCCTTTGGGCAGAAATGCTGCTCATTAAAATCTATTTTGAAACCTTAGATGAACTGCTGGAATACCGCATGAAAGCCCTCGACCAAAAGGTACGCCGCACTAAAATTTCCACCGAGACCAAACAGCGCTATTATCAATTCCTGAAAAAACTGGACAAAATCATCAAGTACGGCTGGGGCAACAACGGCCCCAAACGCACACGGCTAATGGAAGAAATCAAAACTACACCGGGTATTATTGAGCGGGAGTGGCTGCTGGAGAAGTTGGGGGAGGGCCGCTGAGGGATACGTTTTCAACATCTTGTGTAAAAACCGTCCCTCGCCATGTTGGTTAAAAAAAAGCCTTCGTAGGGCGAAAATCAAAACGCAATGCTACATTTGCCCATGCCAAAGGCTGGGACCTGGGTCACATTGACCACATTTCTAGCCACCAAAGCGTGCAACCCGAAGGCGGGACCACATTGGCACTTTTAATTACACCGTTTCTAATCGTCCTTTCTATCGTGAATCCAGACTCAAATCCAGAGCGATGGCTGCGGCGTACGCAGCGTTTTTTTGTAAAAAAATCTTCGCTCATCGCCGCAAGCACTGCCATCACCGCAGGCATTTTTGCCGCAACACTCACCTACTACCAGCCTGACTCCGCTAAAACTTCCGCCTCCGTCATAACTACGGCGGATAAAGCAGCTGACAAACTCCCGCTCGAAACAAAGAACATCCGCTGGGGCTTCTTTATGGATGAGTATTCGCTCTCCGAAAAAGAACTACAACGCGGTGATATTCTCGGCGCCATCTTGATGGAACAAGCGGGCCTCAGCTACCCACAGGTGAACAAATTGGTGGATAATTGCAAAGACAAGTTCAAAATCAACTCCCTCCGGGTAGGCAGGTATCTTCAGTTCCTTTCGCGCCAGCCCGGCCAGGCGCCGGAGATGATGATTTATGAGCCAACTCCTTATGAATACACCGTTTTTAACCTGCAAGAGCCTTACAATGTCGAAATAGTGAAGCGCGACGTCCGCACGGAGATTGTGGCCGCTTCAGGTGTTTTGGAAACGAGCTTTTGGCAAGCCCTTACCGACAACGGCCTTTCCGATGAACTAGCCGACGGCATGATTGACGTACTGGCCTCTTCCGTAGATTTTTACCATCAAAAACAGGGCGACCGCTTCAAAGTCGTGTACGAGCAGCACTACGTATTAGGGGAAGCGGTCGGCACAGGCAAAATTATTGCCGCTGTGTATGAGCGCGAAGGCAAAGAGTCTTATGCTTTCCATTTCAAAAAAGAAGGTCAAAAAACCGACTATTTTGACTTTGATGGCCGCCCTGCCCGAAAAGCGTTTCTCAAAGCTCCTGTAAAAGCCAGCCGGATCAGTAGCCGCTTCAATATGAATCGTTTGCACCCAATCTTAGGATATCATAAGGCTCATCTTGGTACCGATTATGCCGCACCGCACGGCACACCTATCATCTCTGTGGCAGAAGGAACCGTGATCGAAGCCACCCGGCGCGGTGGCAATGGCAATTTTGTGCGCATCCGTCACGATGGCGCCTACGAAACGCAGTACTTGCACATGAGCGGATTTGCGCGTGGAATTCGTCCAGGTACTCGTGTCGCACAGGGCCAAACGATTGGTTACGTTGGTTCTACGGGACTAGCCACCGGGCCGCATGTATGCTTCCGTTTTTGGAAAAATGGCCGCCAAGTGGATCATCTTCGCCTCAACCTTCCGCAGCCTTTGCCCATTACAGGAGAATTGTTTGAGGAATACAAAATCGCACGCGACGATCTCATCAAACTGCTTAACAGCGTCCCATACCGTACGCGTGACGAAATTTACTCGGAAGGTAATTCAGAACCTAAGTTGATGAAGGTATCTCCTTAGATTGCTTGGAGATTTGGATAAAACAAACGGCTGCTTTCTCGATTCGAGGAAGCAGCCGTTTGTTTTTACGCACATCTGTAAGGGAATGACAAATAGTAGCTCATTGTTTAGCCATTGTCACCCTCCAAATAAACAACAATAGGTTTTTGAAACCGCAACATGATTCATGCGATTTGGTAATAAGCTCAAAAATAGATCTTGCATTGAATTGTTCGGATCAAAAAGCCACGTAGTCGGGACCACTACGTGGCTTTCTACACAGTTTTTACCACTGATTCGCATAATTCATCCCAGACTATTACAAGCACCTAAATTAAAACGAAAAACAGGAAAACCGGAGAACAGGAAAATATAAAACCGTGCACTTTGATCCAAAGAAGGCAAAACCTGCCCTTATCGAGATCAATCTACTTGCGATTTTATATTTTCCAGTTCTCCGGTTTTCCTGTTTTGCGGTTTAATAACCCTTATCGCATCAGCGTGACATCTCCTTTAAACAGTTTGGTCTCTCCATCAATGAACTCCACCTCGCAGTACCAAACGTACACTCCGAGCTGGCCTTCCTGGCCGCGCACGGTTCCGTCCCATCCTGCCGTAAAGTCATTTGGCTGGAAGTCCAGCTGTTCGAACACTTCGTCTCCCCAACGGTCGAAGATGAAGAACGAGTTCACCTTCGCCACGTCAATGCCCGCATGCACGGTTACGACGTAGTTTTCTGAAGAGTTCGGGTTAAAGATGTTCGGGACGTATACCTGTCTGGCCTTTTTGACGATCACGATGACCTCGTCGCGGGCGGTGCATCCGTTGCTGTCAACGACCGTCAGGACGTGGCGGTAGGTGTCGAAGGGCAAGTAGGTGAAGGACTGGCAGTAGGTCGTGGAGTCGGTGCAGCCGGGGGCGTAGTTCCAGGTTGCAGACCTCAGCCCTACGGTGCTGACGACCTGTGCGGAGACAGTTGCGAATTCACCGAGACTAACGGTCACGTCAGGTCCCAGTTCGACGAGCAGGTCACCCGGCTCGCTGACGGTTACGAGGGTGTCCAGTTGGCATCCGTTGGCGTCCTCGAGCGAGAGCAGGTACTGCCCTGCGGGCAATCCGGTGTACTGGCCGTTGGCCGAACCAGTGCTTCCGCTTATGGAATAGATGAACGGTGGAGTGCCTCCCAGGACCCCGTTTACGCTGATGGAGCCGTTTGTTTCTCCAAAACAGCGGATGTCCCTTGCGGTGAGGTCAAAACCGGTGGGCACTGCGGGGTCAACAAGAACGGTTACCTCATCGGTGGCGCTACAGCCGTTGGTGTTGTCAACGATGAGGAGCTGATACTGACCCGGCTGGTCGACGGTCGGGGAAAGGGTGTTGGTCCCCGAGACGAAATTGCCGTTGGCTGTCGTCCATGTACCGGTAAAGTTCGGGCCGGAGTTGCTGCCTGTTGCGTTCAAAGTGACTTCCGTCGTGTTGCAGTCAAGCACGTTCGCAGGCAACACCACCGCGTTGGGCTGTGCAAAGTCGCCGATTACCTCTGCGGTGATAGGCCGAACGCAGCCGTTTGGTGCAGAAATAGTGAATGTGTATATCCCTGGCTGTGTGACCGTTACCACCGAAGCGGTGACGATGCCGATGCCCGGCCCTGTCCAGGTTGCTGTTGAGCCAGTGGGCGAGATGATCTCGCCTCCAATCTGGCCTGTGCCGTTGTTGAGACAGTTGAGCACGGTTCCGTTTACAGTGCCCTGCGGCACATCATCGTCTTCTTCGACCAAAGTATTGGCTGTGCTTGAACAGCCGTTAGGGGCCGTTACAGTTACAGAATAAAGCCCAGCCTGGTCTGCCTCGAGTGACTGGTTGGTCTCATTCGTAGTCTGCACGGACGGCCCTGTCCAGAGGTATGTGGAACCCGGCAGCGAGCTGGTTGCTGCCACGGTCGAGAGCAGGTCGAGGCAGGTAATCGTGTCGGATGTGGCCGACACCGTCGGGGGCGTGTTGTCAATGGTGACGATGACCTGGTCTGTCGAAGAGCAGCCGGTGGTGACGCTGGTTACGGTGAGTGTGTAGGTTCCGCTCGTGAGCACCAGAGGCGTTTCGCTGGTGGCATTGCCCGCGTTGATGCCGGGGCCGTCCCATTCAAAGTCCAGCGAACCGTTGGGCGAGGAAGATCCAGTCCCGTCGAGGGTGACAGAGGTGACCGCACAGGTCAGTTCCTGAGGGGTGCCGGCATCGGCTGTCGGGAGGTTTTGCTCGCTGTCTACGACCACCGCATCAGTTTTGGCACAGCCGTTTGTAGTGTCGGTGACCATCAGGGTATAGGTGCCCGGGAGCATGACGGTCGGGTTTTGGGCGGCTTCGTTGGCGGGCGTGATGCCGGGGCCGACCCAGAGGTACACGAAGTCGGAGCCAGTGCTCGATCCCGATGAGCTGAGATCGACACCTTGAGCAGCGTTTGCGCAGGTCAGCACCAGGTCGGCGCCAGCGAACACGAGTGGACTTAAAGTGTCAATCCCAACTGTTACAGATTCTTCGCTGGTACAGCCGTTCACAGCGTCAGTGACGGTGAGCGTGTAAGCTCCCGGCAGGTTCACCGTTGGTGTCGCGCTGGTCTGACCACCGGGCAGGATGCCGGGGCCGTTCCAGAGGAAACTGATGTTGGGGCCGGAAGCCGATTGCGTTGCGTCCAGTTGTGCGGTTACGTCCGTGCAGTTGAGTGTACGGTCAGGGCCAGCCGCTATAAGGGGCGCTGCTTGATTGAGGGCCACAAAGACCACGTCGGTATTTGTGCAATGGTTTATCGAGTTTGTCACCGTTACGGTGTAAGTCCCGGAGGCGCTCACCGTTGGGCTTTGCAGGCTGAAGTTGGTTCCGTTGATGCCCGGGCCCTGCCAGACGTACAGGATATTAGGTCCCGAACTGCTGCCGGATCCGTCAATGGCCTGGGTCAACTGAGCACAAGTGATCAGGCCGTCAGCACCGGCGCTTGCAGCTGGCGCCACAGTGTCCTGTACCACAAGCGCCTGGTCGGTGGCCGAGCAGCCGTTCTCGCTGTCCGTCACTGTCAGGTCGTAAGTTCCGGGCTGATTTATTGCCGGGCTTTGGTTGTTCTGGTTTCCTGGGGCGATGCCAGGCCCTGCCCAGTTGTAAACAATGGTAGGGCTGACACCAGAAAGGCTGCCGTCAAGGGTAACATTGAGGATTTGACAGTCCAGTATCAGGTCCAGGCCAGCACTGGCAGCCGGCACAGCAATGTTTTCGTCCACCACAACGGTGTCGCGCTGCACACAACTGTTGAGCCCGTCCGTAATTTGAAGGATATATGTTCCCGGGACGGTCACTGTTGGCGAAGGCTGGTTTTCGTTGCCGGCATTGATTCCGGGTCCTGTCCAAAGTATCTGAAAGTTGGCGCCTGTGCTGGATGCGGAGCCGTCCAGCAGGGCATTCGGATTGGCGCAGGTCAAGAGTCCGTCGCTTCCTGCCAGTACGGTCGGCAGCACCACATCGGTGTCAATGAAAACGTCGTCGGAAGCGGTGCATCCGTTGGTAAGGTCCGTTACCACGATGGTGTAGGTTCCCGGCTCATCAACAGTGGGTGCCAGCAAGGATTCGTTGGTGCCGTCAATGCCCGGCCCTGTCCACAGGTACTCGAAATTTGGGCCAGGGGAAGAAGAACCGCCGACAACCGCAGTTGTCACTACGCAGTCAATGATGTTGTCGCTGCCCGCATCGGCGGTGGGAGGTGCGAGGTCAAGCACCGCAGTGACCTGGTCGGTGGCCGTACAAGTGTTGTCAATATCCGTCACGATCAGGGTGTAGGTGCCCGACACGTTGCTGATGACGGGGTTGACCTGATTTTGGTTCCCTGCGTTGATTCCGTTACCGGCCCACAGGAGGGTGAAGTTGGAGCCCAGACTGCTTCCCGAGGCGTCGAGGGTGTCGGTGGCGCTGTTGAAACAGTTGAGGGTCAGGGTGTTGCCGGCATCGGCGACAGGGCCGAGGGTGTCGATCTGGACAATGACCACGGCAATGCTCGAGCAGCCGTTGTTGGTGTTTGTGACGGTCAGGCTGTAGGTGCCCGGCTGCGACAATCCCGTGGGGCTTTGGTCGTCCTGGTTACCGGGGTTTATGCCCGGGCCGGCCCAGTTGTAGGTTATGCCCGGCCCGGAAGTGGAACCAGAGCCGTCAAAGTCTACAACGGTCACGGTGCAGTTCAGCACGTGGTCTGGCCCCCCGTCGGCAGAGGGCACGTTGGCGTCCTGTGTCACGATGACCTGAGCGGTTGCGGTGCAGCCGTTGCTCGGGTCTGTCACGGTCAGGCCGTAGGTGTCGGCCTGGCTGACGAGCGGGTTTTGGTCCGTTTCGTTGGTGGGGTTGATGCCGTCGCCGCTCCACAGGTATGTCACGTTGGCCGGGCTGCCGCTGCCGTTGAGGGTCACCCCGCTGGGGTTGGAGCAGGTGAGCTGCTGGTCGGCGCCAGCGTCGGCAGTGGGCAGGGCATTGTTGAGGTTCACAAGAACCGTATCGGTTGCGGTGCAGCCACTGGTGTTGTTGGTGATCAGCAACGTGTAAGTGCCTGGCAGTCCCACTTCTGGGTTGTACAGGTTGGCGTTACCGGCGTTGATGCCTGGCCCGCTCCAGGTTGGTGTAAAGGCTGGGCCGCTACTGGAGCCCGTCCCGATCAGGAACACGTTTGGCTGCGTGCATGTGATGGTAGAGTCGGCCCCTGCAGTCGCATTGGGGAGGATTTGGTTGGAGGTGATGACGGCAGTGTCCATCCTCAGGCAACCGTTCAAGGTGTTCCGGACGGTGAGGATGTAAGTCCCCGCCGCGCTGACATTTGGTTGTGCAATGTTGGACGAGAATCCGCTCGGGCCTGTCCATGAGAAGATTATCGGCTGGCCTCCGGCATCACCTGAGCCAAGCAGGGTGGTGTTCGGTGCGAGGCAGGTGAGGGTATCGTTGGGACCGGCGGATGCAGCCGGGTTGGAGTTGTTGATGGTCACCGCAGTAGTCGCAGTATTGGTACAACCGTTGGCGGTGTTCGTAACTGTGACGGTGTAAGTGCCGGATAGCAGGACGTTGGGGTTTTCTACCGTTTGGTTGCCGGGATTTATGCCCGGGCCGGCCCAGTTCCAGGAGGGCGTGGCCGCGTTGGTGGCGCCGTCAATGGTCACGGTCGGCTGTAAGCAAGTGATGGTGTCGCCCACAGCACTGGCTGTTGGAGCAGTGAGGTCTCCATTTACGATGGCTGTGGCGGTAGAGGAGCATCCGTTTGCCGGGTTCAACACCGTGACTGTATAGGTACCCAAAACCGTCACAATAGGGTTTTGGAGGAACTGGTTGGCGGGAGTTATGCCTGGGCCTGCCCAAGAGTAGGTGACCCCGCCGGTGGGTGAGCTGCCCAGGAGCGTGTCCTGCGAGGCTGTACAGGTGAGGACTCCTCCTATTGCATTGGCTCCAGGTGTTAAGGCACTGGCCGTTACGGTCACACAAGCGGTATCGGCGCAATAAACGCCTCCGCGCCCGTGCTGGAGGATCAGGCAGTACTGGCCCGGCTCGTCCACCTGTATGCTCGGTGTGTTGTTGTTGCCGACGATGCCGGGGCCCGACCAGCTGTACAGGGTGACTCCACCGGTTGCGTTGTTAACGTTGGAGCCTGTGCCGTTGAGGGTTATGACGGCGTTGGCGCCGCAGTTGAGCACTGCGGGTGGTGCGATGTTCGCTATGGGGTCGAGAATGGCTATGTCAACGTTCACAATACTGTCGCAGCCCAAAAAGCCAGTGCAGAAGTTTGCGTAGATACCCGTTTGGGTCAAAACCTCGTTGCAGACGTCGTATTGTGCAGGGGCGCAGAGGTTGACGAACTTCATGGGGGAGTTGTAGGTCGGCACGACTACAATGTTGCAGCGCACGATGCTGTCGCATCCTTGAAAGTTTTCTAGGGTAACAGGATAGTTGCCCGGGGCGTAGAACTCCTCTCCGGCACAAGTGGCAGTGCCAGCCTGGCACATCCTGTGGGTCTCGTTGGTTTGTATGGCCGGGATCACGGTCACAAAACAGTTCACCACGCTGTCACAGCCCAAAAAAGTTGGAAGCGTGACGAAGTGGTTGCCTGCCGTGGAATGGTTCTGTCCGGCGCACTCCACAGTCTGCCCTTGGCAAACCTGCACGTTTTCAGTTGTGGCGACATCCTCTCCCACGAAGACGTCGACGCAAATGAGTGGGGCGTTAGAGCATACGATGGACTGTGCACAGATCTGAGCAGGGCCAGGTTCCAGCCATTGGACGTTCACCGATGTTACCCCGTTGGGGTTTCCCTGAATGTTGCCAGCCGCGGGTGGGCTGACTATCCAATTGGAGGCTGAGTTAGTGGTATAGGTACTAATAGGGCTGGATGGTATACAGATACCATCCGTCGGGCCATTGACCGTAGGATTCACGGCGTTGATGGAGTAATCACAAACGGCTCCGGAGCTCCCGTCAATGCAGATATAATAAGTTTCACCCGGGGTAAGCCCTGACGCGACTAAATCCTGACATGAGTTCGTTGGGATATTGCCGAGACAGGGAGATACAAGTACCCAATTGCCATCGTTACAGTCCACATTAGAAAAAACTGCAGCTTGTAGGGCCCCGCCTTGAGCGCAACCATAAACACAAATCTCAAAGGTGGTAGTCGTGGCATCTGCAATAAATGCAAAAAAGTGGTTATTGTGGATGCCTGAACACCAAGGCGGGAAGGACACTGGGGTATCGAATGTTGTAGCTCCAAAATAGCAGTCTAAAGCAGCAGGGTTTGGCAAAATACAAGCATCATGTGGATCTACTGATGGCTCTGGTATTGTACAGGGAACGCCGTTGCATTGAGCTAACAAATGGCTTTTACCAATAAATAATAGCAAAAAGCTAAGCAAAACAAAAATGTAAAGTTTCTTCATTTGAAACTGAATTGAAATCTTAAAGTGAGAAGTGCTTCTATTAGGCAAGTGGAATGGAAATTCAAAGTCGCTAAGATAGTTCAAGCCGATCTAATCGCTGCTTGGCTACTTAAATAAAAAATAAAATTGCCCTAGCAATGCGTAATCTGGCATTTAAGCAATACTTAATTTTGAAACAACAACGGGCGACTGGCTGAATGCCAATCGCCCGTTATTAAATTGAACTGTGATTGTTATTTGACTAAGGAGCCACCAGATTGATATCCAAAACTGCTGGTTTGGTCTTAGTGCTTCTATGCTTACATTTCCCTTATCGCATCAGCGTGACATCTCAATGCCCGCATGCACGGTTACGACGTAGTTTTCCGAAGAGTTCGGGTTAAAGATGTTGGGGACGTATACCTGTCTGGCCTTTTTGACGATCACGATGACCTCGTCGCGGGCGGTGCATCCGTTGCTGTCCACCACCGTCAGGACGTGGCGGTAGGTGTCGAAGGGCAAGTAGGTGAAGGACTGGCAGTAGGTCGTGGAGTCGGTGCAGCCGGGGGCGTAGTTCCAGGTTGCAGACCTCAGCCCAACGGTGCTGACGACCTGTGCGGATACGGTTGCCATCTCTCCGAGGCTGACGGTCACATCAGGTCCCAGTTCGACGAGCAGGTCACCCGGCTCGCTGACGGTGACGAGGGTGTCCAGTTGGCATCCGTTGGCGTCCTCGAGCGAGAGCAGGTACTGCCCTGCGGGCAATCCGGTGTACTGGCCGTTTGCCGAACCAGTGCTTCCGCTTATGGAATAGATGAACGGGGGAGTACCTCCCAAGACGCCGTTTACGCTGATGGAGCCGTTTGTTTCTCCAAAACAGCGGATGTCCCTAGCCGTGAGGTCAAAGGCGCTTGGCACTGCGGGGTCAACAAAGACTTCCACCTGCTTGGTCGCGCTACAGCCGTTGGTGTTGTTGACGACGAGGAACTGGTACAGACCCGGCTGGTCGACGGTCGGGGAAAGGGTGTTGGTCCCCGAGACGAAGTTGCCGTTTGCGGTCGTCCATGTGCCGGTAAAGTTCGGGCCGGAGTTGCTGCCTGTTGCGCTCAAAGTGACTTCCGTTGTGTTGCAGTCAAGCACGTTCGCAGGCAGCAATATCACGTTGGGTTGGGCGAAGTCGCCGATTACCTCAGCGGTGATCGGGCGGACGCAGCCGTTTGGTGCGGAAATGGTGAAGGTGTATATCCCTGGCTGTGTTACCGTTACCACCGAAGTGTTGACAATACCGATGCCCGGCCCTGTCCAGGTTGCTGTTGATCCTGTTGGGGAGATGATCTCCCCTCCAATCTGGCTTGTGCCGTTGTTGAGGCAATTGAGCACCGTCCCGTTTGCGATGCCTTGCGGCACGTTCGCGTCGAGGGAAACTGTTGTACTAGCCGTGGAAGTGCAGCCGTTGGGGGCGGTCACCGTGACGGAATAAAGCCCAGCCTGGTCTGCCTCGAGTGACTGGTTGGTCTCATTCGTAGTCTGCACGGACGGCCCTGTCCAAAGGTATGTAGAACCTGGCAGCGAGCTGGTTGCTGCCACGGTAGAGAGCAGCGCGGTACAGGTGATCGTGTCGGATGTGGCCGACACTGTAGGGGGCGTGTTGTCAATGGTGACGATAACCTGGTCTGTCGAAGAACAGCCGGTAATAACGCTGGTTACAGTGAGCGTATAGGTCCCACTTGCGATCACAACGGGTGTTTCGCTCGTGGCATTGCCTTGGATGCCCGGGCCGTCCCAGATGAAATCCAAAGAGCTGCCGTTAGGCGAGGAAGATCCAGTTCCATCGAGGGTGACAGAGGTGACCGCACAGGTCAGTTCCTGAGGAGGGCCAGCTTCCGCTGTCGGGAGGTTTTGCTCGCTGTCCACGACCACCGCATCATCGTTGGCACAGCCGTTTGTAGTGTCGGTGACCATCAGGGTATAGGTGCCCGGGAGCATGACGGTCGGGTTTTGGATGGCTTCGTTGGCGGGTGTGATGCCGGGGCCGACCCAGAGGTACACGAAGTCGGAGCCAGTGCTCGATCCCGATGAGCTGAGATCGACACCTTGAGCAGCGTTTGCGCAGGTCAGCACCAGGTCGGCGCCGGCGAACACGAGTGGACTTAAAGTGTCAATCCCAACCGTTACAGATGCTTCGCTGGTACAGCCGTTCACAGCGTCGGTGAGGGTGAGCGTGTAGGCTCCCGGCAGGTTCACCGTTGGTGTCGCGCTGGTCTGACCACCGGGCAGGATGCCGGGGCCGTTCCAGAGGAAACTGATGTTGGGGCCGGAAGCCGATTGTGTGGCGTCCAGTTGTGCGGTTACGTCCGTGCAGTTGAGTGTACGGTCCGGGCCAGCCGCTATGAGAGGCGCTGCTTGATTGAGGGCCACAAAGACCACGTCGGTATTTGTGCAATGGTTTATCGAGTTTGTCACCGTTACGGTGTAAGTCCCGGAGGCGCTCACCGTTGGGCTTTGCAGGTTGAAGTTGGTTCCGTTGATGCCCGGGCCCTGCCAGACGTACAGGATATTAGGTCCCGAACTGCTGCCGGATCCGTCAATGGCCTGTGTCAACTGAGCACAAGTGATCAGGCCGTCAGCACCGGCGCTTGCAGCTGGTGCAACCGTATCCTGAGCCACCAAGACAAAGTCGGTGGATGAGCAACCGTTCGCGTTGTCGGTCACGATCAGGTCGTAAGTTCCGGGCTGATTTATTGCCGGGCTTTGGTTGTTCTGGTTGCCTGGTGTTATGCCAGGCCCTGCCCAGTTGTAAACAATGGTAGGGCTGACACCAGAAAGGCTGCAGTCAAGCGTAACATCGTCAATTTGGCAATTCAAGATCAAATTTTGGCCAGCGCTGGCAGTGGGCACGGCAATGTTTTCGTCCACGACAACGGTGTCGCGCTGCACACAACTGTTGAGCGCGTCCGTAATTTGAAGGATATATGTACCTGGGACAGTCACTGTTGGTGAAGGCTGGTTTTCGTTGCCAGCGTTGATTCCGGGTCCTGTCCAAAGTATCTGGAAGTTAGCACCTGTGCTGGATGCGGAGCCGTCCAGCACAGCGTCCGGATTGGCGCAGGTCAAGAGCCCGTCGCTTCCTGCCAGTACGGTCGGCAGCACCACATCGGTGTCAATGAAAACGTCGTCGGAAGCGGTGCATCCGTTGGTAAGGTCCGTTACCACGATGGTGTAGGTTCCCGGCTCATCAACAGTGGGTGCCAGCAAGGATTCGTTGGTGCCGTCAATGCCCGGGCCTGTCCACAGGTACGAGAAGTTTGGGCCAGGGGAAGAAGAACCGCCGACAACGGTAGTAGTGACCACACAGTCAATGATGTTGTCGCTGCCCGCATCGGCGGTGGGAGGTGCGAGGTCAAGCACCGCAGTGACCTGGTCGGTGGCCGTACAAGTGTTGTCAATATCCGTCACGATCAGGGTGTAGGTGCCCGACACGTTGCTGATGACAGGGTTGACCTGATTTTGGTTCCCTGCGTTGATTCCGTTACCAGCCCACAGCAGAGTGAAGTTGGAGCCCAGGCTGCTTCCCGAGGCGTCGAGGGTATCGGTTGCGCTGTTGAAACAGTTGAGGGTCAGGGTATTGCCGGCATCGGCGACAGGGCCGAGGGTGTCGATCTGGACAATGACCACGGCAATGCTCGAGCAGCCGTTGTTGGTGTTTGTGACGGTCAGATTGTAGGTGCCCGGCTGCGACAATCCTGTGGGGCTTTGGTCGTCCTGGTTGCCGGGGTTTATGCCCGGGCCGTTCCAATTGTAGGTTATCTCCGGCCCGGAAGTGGAACCAGTGCCGTCAAAGTCTACAGCGGTCACGGTGCAGTTCAGCACGTGGTCTGGTCCCCCGTCGGCAGAGGGCACGTTGGCGTCCTGTGTCACGATGACCTGAGCGGTTGCGGTGCAGCCGTTGCTCGGGTCTGTCACGGTCAGGCCGTAGGTGTCGGCCTGGCTGACGAGCGGGTTTTGGTCCGTTTCGTTAGTGGGGTTGAATGCCGTCCCCACTCCACAGGTATGTCACGTTGGCCGGGCTGCCGCTGCCGTTGAGGGTCACCCCGCTGGGGTTGGAGCAGGTGAGCTGCTGGTCGGCGCCAGCGTCGGCAGTGGGCAGGGCGTTGTTGAGGTTCACAAGAACCGTATCGGTTGCGGTGCAGCCACTGGTGTTGTTGGTGATCAGCAACGTGTAAGTGCCTGGCAGTCCCACTTCTGGGTTGTACAGGTTGGCGTTACCGGCGTTGATGCCTGGCCCGCTCCAGGTTGGTGTAAAGGCTGGGCCGCTACTGGAGCCAGTCCCGATCAGGAACACGTTTGGCTGCGTGCAGGTGATGGTAGAGTCGGCCCCTGCAGTCGCATTGGGGAGGATTTGATTGGAGGTAATGACGGCAGTGTCCATCCTCAGACAACCGTTCAAGGTGTTTCGGACGGTGAGGATGTAAGTCCCTGCCGCGCTGACATTTGGTTGTGCAATGTTGGACGAGAATCCGCTCGGGCCTGTCCATGAGAAGATTATCGGCTGGCCTCCGGCATCACCTGAGCCAAGCAGGGTGGTGTTCGGTGCGAGGCAGGTGAGGGTATCGTTGGGACCGGCGGATGCAGCCGGGTTGGAGTTGTTGATGGTCACCGCAGTAGTCGCAGTATTGGTACAACCGTTGGCGGTGTTCGTAACTGTGACGGTGTAAGTGCCGGAGAGCAGGACGTTGGGGTTTTCTACCGTTTGGTTGCCGGGATTTATGCCCGGGCCAGCCCAGTTCCAGGTAGGTGTGGCCGCGTTGGTGGCACCATCAATGGTCACGGTGGGCTGTAAGCAGGTGATGGTGTCGCCCACAGCACTGGCTGTTGGAGCAGTGAGGTCGCCGCTGACGGTGACTGTTGCGGTGGAGGAGCAGCCGTTTGCCGGGTTCAACACCGTGACTGTATAGGTGCCCACTAAGCCCACCGTGGGGTTTGGGAGGAACTGGTTGGCGGGGGTAATGCCCGGTCCGGCCCAGGAAAAATTGACCCCGCCGGTGGGCGAGGTGGCCAAGAGCATAGTAGTGTTGGAGGTGCAGGTGAGGTTGCCCCCTGTTGCATTGGCTCCCGGTGTTAAGGCGCTGGCATTTACAGTTACACAAGCCGTGTCGGCGCAATAAACGCCCCCGCGCCCGTGCTGGAGGATCAGGCAGTATTGGCCCGGCTCGTCCACTTGTATGCTGGGTGTATTGTTGGGGCCGACGATGCCGGGGCCTGACCAGCTGTACAGGGTGACTCCACCGGTGGCGTTGTTCACGTTGGAGCCTGTGCCGTTTAGGGTGATGACTGCATTGGCGCCGCAGTTGAGCACGGCGGGTGGTGCGATGTTCGCTATGGGGTCGAGAATGGCTATGTCAACATTCACGATACTGTCGCAGCCCAAAAAGCCAGTGCAGAAGTTTGCGTAGATACCCGTTTGAGTCAGGACATCGTTGCAGACCTCATACTCTGCAGGGGCGCAGAGGTTGACGAACTTCATGGGGGAGTTGTAGGTCGGCGTGATTATTATGTTGCAGCGCACAATGCTGTCGCAGCCCTGAAAGTTTTGGAGCGTGACGGGATAAATGCCTGGCCCGTAGAATTCCTCTCCGGCGCAGGTGGCGGAGCCTGCCTGACACATCCTGTGGGTCTCATTGACGGTCACGGTGGGGATCACATTCACCCTACAGGTGACCACGCTGTCGCAGCCTGTATCGGACTGTAGCGTGACGGGGAAGTTTCCGCCTGCGGAAAAGGTCTGGCCTGCGCACTCGACATTGTATCCCTGGCACATAAATACCGTCTCTTCTGCAGTCACGTTCTCGCCGATAACGATTGGGATGCATAGGAGGGGGGCGTTAGAGCAGACAATGGACTGGGCGCAAACCTCGGCTGGGCCGGTTTGTAGCCATTGGACGTTTATGCTTGTGCCTGGATTGTTGCCGAGAATATTGCCTGCTGTAGGCGGGTTAATTGACCAGTTTGAAACGGTATTAGTGGTATAATTGCTTGTCTGAGGAGATGGGAGGCAGACGCCATCTGTTGGCCCGTTGATCGTCGGGTTCACGCCGTTGATAGAGTAGTCGCATTGTGCTCCAGCGCTTCCATCAATCATCAGATAATATACCTCGCCAGGGACTAGGTTGGTGGCGGTCAAGGTCTGACAAGACCCTGTGCCAATATTTCCAAGACAAGGGGAGACAAAAGCAAAAGTTATGCAGTCCGTAGTAGATAAAACTGCGGCTTGTATGGCTCCACCTTGAGCGCAACCATACGTACACATCTCAAAATTTGCGGTTGTGGCATCCGCAGTAAAGGCAAAAAAGTGGTTGTTTTCAATGGTGGTACACCAGCTAGGTGGAAAGGATACTGGAGTACTATTCCAAGTGGCTCCAAAATAGCAGTCCAAGGCACCAGGGTTTGGCAAAATACAGGCATCCTGGGCATTTTCCTCAGGTACAGGTATTATGCATGGCGCTCCATTGCATTGAGCATTTGCTGTATTGTTCCAAAAGAACAGCAGAGAAATGGAAAGAAGTAGAGTGTAGATTTTCATCATAACGGTATGATTTAAAAAAGTACAAGAAATGGTATAATACCAGATTGCTTGCAAAAAATGCTAAGACGTAATGAAACAGATGAAACGCTGCCTCGTTTTTTAGAGCCAAGCTGAAAAAGGCTCTTCCAGTATCTGTTTCAAGGCAACCATGAAACGAGCTACGTCACCGCCATTGATAACGCGGTGGTCCCAACCAATGGTCATGGGCATCATAAGACGCGGCTCGAATGTTTTAATTGTTTCATTCCACACAGGTTCCATTTGTGCGGCCACAATACTGAGTATGGCGACTTCAGGCCAGTTGACGATGGAATGCATATTGGTTCCGCCAATTCCATCGATGTTAGAAATAGTAAATGTGCCGCCTGTGATATCATTCAACGTGATTTTACCGCTTTTGGTACGTGTGCCTATGTCGGTTAAATCTATGGAAATCTCAGTCAGGCTTTTTTGGTCAGCGTGTTTGATATTCGGAACATATAGCCCAGCAGGGGTGTCCACCGCAATGCCAATGTTGATGTATTTTTTGTAGATTATCTCATTCGTTTCTACATCAATACTGCTGTTGAATTGTGGCATCCGGCGAAGCAAAATTGCCACTGCTTTGGTTAAAATAGCCGTCATGGTGAGGCTGCCCCCTGCTGTTTTAACCTGCTCTTTGTACTGCTGTCGAAGGGCTTCGAGACGGGTAATGTCGGCTTTTTCTGAAATGTAAGCATGCGGGATCGTATTGGTTGAATACGACATTGCTTCGGAAGTCTTCACACCGACATTGCTTAGGGCTTTGCGCTCTGTTTCGCCAAATTTTGAAAAATCAGGCAGTGGCCTGCGTGGCATATTACCACCTCCCATTGAAGATCCACCGCCTGTGTCTAGTTTCTTTTTTACAAAATCCACTACGTCTTTGTACGAGAGGCGGCTTGCGCCCTCGGCTGGACGAATGTCAGAAAGGTTTACACCGAATTCCTTGGCGCGCTTGCGGGCGAGTGGGGAGGTTCTTAGGGTGGCAGTGGCAGTAGCAGGTGCAGTAGCAGGTGCAGTAGCAGTAGCAGGTGCAGCAGTTATTTGTGAAGTTGTGGCAGCGGCAGGGATAGTAGCAGTGGCGGCTGGGGTATTTACTACTGCCTCACTGCTACTGGGCTACCGTTTTGATCTTCATCACGAGCGTGCCTTCGGTAACTTCATCGCCTTTTTTTACGAAGATTTCTTCCACAATGCCTTCAGCATCAATGGGCATTTCGGCATCCACTTTATCGGTGCCAACTACCAAAACGATTTGATCCAGCGAAACTTTGTCGCCAGTTTTTACCAATATTTCGGTCACTTTCCCGCTCACGCCGTCGCCAAGGGAGGGGAGTTTGTATTCATGGAGCATACGCTGCAATTCTGTTTTTGCTGAAAGTAAGGTGGGCAAAGATGCAGCGAGTTACTGGAAATTTGGTTGCTTTTTCTCTAGAAATAATAATTCGCACCAACATTTAGCCCCAATAAAAATCGTTCGGGGAGTCGGCGACGATACTGATCGTTGCGTGGAAAATCGCCCACTAAAGCAGTCTCTGCTATTAGGCTGATTTGACGGTTCAATTTGAATGCGGCACCTGCGGACAGCCAATACCCAAGGAAAAATTCTGGTTGATTCAATCGAACCGTGTAGCCATCACTTCCTGAAACAGGTTGAAATCTAGCATTTTGCGATACCCTCGCTGCAATATCAAGTTCGTTTTTTACCACAAAATTGCCCAATAGGCCAGCTTTCAGTTTGCCTTGCAATCTTCCGCCTCCAAACCGGTATCCTGCCAAAAGCGGTATGCGTAGCATCTCGGTCCGTGCGGAGGTGGTGATGCTCAAAGTTACTGGCTCATCGTCTGATGCAGGCGATCCAGAGGTTTCTTCCATGCGCAGACTTACCTCTGCGGTACCCTCTTGAGTGCTCAGATCATATTGGAAAATCCGTCGTGTACCAGAAGGGCCTTGATGGGTGCCATCACCGAATCGGAACCGGGGTGTGTGGGTGGCAGAGCGGGTGGTGCTTTGATAGCCAACACCACTTTCCAATGAAAACCGCTCGTTCAGTTTTTTGCCCGTTTTTAACCACCAAATTGAAGTAATGCCCGCGTTTTTCTGTTTGCTGGAAAAAGCGGGGCGGCCTGGCCGGGAATTCGGGGTTCTGGGTTTTTCAATATTGGCAAACAGGCTTGTTTGTAGGCCAACATACCAGCCAGAAGGTTCGTGCACAGGTTCTATCGGAATTTTTGCAATGGCGATGGCAGGCGAGTTTGGACTTGGCCATTTGAGCACATTTGGTGGAATCGGAATGAATGCGATATCAATAGGCTTTGGAATATTTTGATCTACACTTTTGGATGATTCAATTGCTTGATGCAAAGGGACTTCAGGCTTTGCGACACCGATTATGGATGGGGTCGCAGATATTTTGTCGTTCTCATTGTGGGCTTCCTGCGCAACTGATTTTTGAGGGTGGGGAGATATGAAACTGCCCTCCTTGACGCCGGATTTTTCTCGGTGTTGATTAGAAGACTTAGACCTTCCCTCCATAACTTTCTGGATATTCAGCGGGCTCGCTGAGATTCGCTCATTGGCCGAGTCAAGCACATTCGGGCTGGTTGTGGTTGAATCCAACTGCTTTTGGAGTTGGATTTGGTGTCGGGAGCGTCGAAATTTCTTGAACCGCTTTTCCAGTTGAATTGTCTTTGCTTTCACGCGCTTCGGCAGGAGGGGCTGTTAAAGCCCGGAGTTTTTCTTCATAGTAAAGATGCTCGCAAACGAGCATTGAAAACAGGATCAAAATGACCATTGCTGCCAGTGCTTGCCAGCCATACCGCAGGTAGCTTGCGCGGGGAGTTGGCACGGAAGCAGGGGGCAATAAGTCGCCTTCGACCCGGCTCCACATATCGGGAGAGGGGTCTTCTTCATAGCCCTCAAACGACTTGCGAACATAGTCGTCCAATTTATCGTCGTGTATGTTTTCTTCCATGATTGTCAAGTTGTTAGACTGCCTTCGAGCAGTTTTCTGAAATGTACTTTTGCTCTGAGCAACTGAGATTTGGAGGTGCCAACCGAGATATCGAGGATTTCAGCGATTTCGGGATGTGAATAGCCTTCAAGTATGTGAAGGTTGAAAATGGTGCGATAACCTGTTGGCAACTGTTGGAGTATTCGGATCATGTTTTTGGCTGGCGGCTCGTCTGATAGATAGGTTTCAGGTTCGTCTGGGAAATCCTGGCCGTCCAACTCCATGGTTATAAGGTTCTTTTTTTGCTTTTGAAGGTGTTGCAGGGCAGTATTGACAAACACTTTGCGCACCCAGCCTTCAAAGTTTCCCGCCCCGGTGTACTGGTTCAAATCACGGAAGACCTTTACAAACCCCTCTTGCAAAATGTCTTCCGCATCCTCCCGGCTATTGGCATAGCGCAGGCACAGGGCGAACATTTTGCCCTTGAAGCACTCGAAGAAATGTTTTTGAGCAAGTCGGTCGCCGCTGAGGCAGGCTTGCAAATTGGGTTCGGCCATGTCTTTCGTCTGAATATGCCAAAGGCATTTACACTTGGGTAGGTAGTGACAAAACACTTAGGGGTTGCATGGGGAAAAAATTAAACCGCAAAACCGCAAAACCGGAGAACCGCAAAATGTAAAACTGCGAGTTACATGCTCTTGGTTTTACATTTTGCGGTTTTCCGGTTTTGCGGTTTTGCTGTTTAATTTTTTCTTTCCCAAATGCAACCCCTGCGTTTTGATTTGACCTAATCTGGCAAACACCTTTCAACTGGCAGGAAATAAAATCACCGTTCAGTTAAAAGTCAACAATCGCAACACTTTCACTTTCAAAAACTTATCAAACATGATTAAAGCACTCAAATTATTCTTTCTGCCCATCGTAGCCATCATGGCCGTGATGGTTGCCTGCAACAAATCAACTGAATTGACGACGGAAGAACTCGTGGATCAGGCCCTTTACAGCGCACAGGAGCGTGGTGGAATGGGGCGTTTCGGTTGTTACGAACTGGTTTTCCCACTTACAATCGTTTTGCCCGACGGTTCTACAGCAGAGGTAAATTCATACGAGGAAGTAAAGCAAGCGCTCCGCGCCTTTTTTGAGGCAAATGGTGGCGGCCCGCGCCCACACCACCGCCCGCGTCCGCATCTGTCTTTTGAATTCCCGATCTCGGTAATATCTCAGGATGGGGACATCATTACTGTTGATTCTGAGGAGGAATTGCGGAGGCTGCGTGCAGATTGTGCTGGGGCAACTTTTGGCAATCATGATCCACAAGGACATGGCCAGCACGGGCTTTCTTGTTTTGACCTGGTGTTCCCGATCAGGGTAGGTTTTCCTGATGGAACTACTGTTGAAGTGGCTGATAGGCAGGCATTTAAACTGCTAATTCGCACATGGCGCGAGAACAATCCCGGGGCAACAGAACGCCCAAGAATCCTGTTCCCACTCACGGTAAAAATGGACGACGACGGCTCTTTGGTCACGCTGAACAGCCCGGAAGAACTTCGCCAGTTGAAGGAGGACTGTGAATAATTGAACAAAGATTTAAATGCAGCGCGCCTCCTCGTTCATGGACAGGGAGGCGCGTTTTTTTGGAGGGAAACTTATTGACAAAGCATCCGCTCAAAAATATGGAGCACACCGCGTTCGACTTGTTCCAGGCCAACATTTGCTTTATAGATTTCAAGCATATCTGCCAGGATTTTATCCTTGTCGGCTTGTGTTTTACAATATTTCTCCTTGTAAGAAAAGATAATGTCCAGGGCATCCGAATCACCACAAGCCATGAAAATTGATTTGATTCGGGTGTATTCTGAGGCAGTGAGGGTTGGGATTATGAGGTTTTCTTCTTCTGGAGAAATGTTGCCATCGGTATTGGCAGCATAAAGCATCACAAAAGCGTGGAATTCGGCATAGGTCCAATTGTCTGTCTGGCTGTCCATGATTGAAATCTAAGTTTGGTGGGAATGGATTTTTTTGCGGCGAAAGTTACCAAAGTTTTGAATTGGGCAAGGCAAGTTGGTGTGCAGTACTTGATCAAATTTTCAAAAACAATCCCATAGCCACTATTTTTCCATGTTGCCACGCTTGTACGAAATAGGAGCCTGTAGGAATCTGCCCAGTCTCCAAAATTATTTTTTCGGAAAAATACGCTTCCTTTTTCCGCAAAAATTCCCGCCCTGCAAGGTCAGTTAATACAAGCGTGACGGGTTGAATATCAAGCCCTTGAATTTCCAAGATCAGGGATTTATCCGTTTCCGAAACCGGGTTGGGATAAATTTTCATTTGCCAGGGACTTGCTTCTAAAACTCCCACGATCACCACCGGAACGAGGTTTGATTCTACCCAGCCCGTACCAGGGCAATCCACCTGAACCGCGTCGTCTCCAGAAACCGTTGGAATAAAAGTCTGGTTTGTCGCCCCGGGAATCGGAACCCCGTTGAGGATCCATTGATAGGCCGATGCCGGGGTCGAAAGCAAAATTCCATTGTCGAATGTGGCTATTGGGCTTGCCGTTACAGTCACACATGTTGTATCGTAACAATAGACACCACCACGACCGTGTTTCAAAATCAGGCAATATTGGCCTGGGTTGATTCACTCTGCGGTTGGGGTGATTGTTTGCCCCGATGATACCCGGACCTGTCCATTCGTAAAGTGTCACGCCGCCTGTAGCCGTATTTATATTAGAGGCTGACCCATTTAGCGTGATTATTGCATTGGGGCCACAATCTAGTGGGGTAGGAGGAGCCATCTGTGCAATAGGGTGCATAACGGCGAGGTCAATGTTCACAATGCTATCACATCCGAGAAAGCCCGTACAGAATGTAGCGTAAATGCCCGTTTGGTCGAAGGTTTCGTCGCATACCTGATGCGTCGCCGGTGCGCAAAGGTTCACGAACTTCATCGGGGAGATGTAGGTCGGGACGATCGTTATGTTGCAGTGCACCAGGCTGTCGCAGCCATGGAAATCGGTCAGTGCAACCGGGAAATTACCCGGTGCAAAGAACTCCATCCCGGCACATATAGCCGAACCTCCCGGACACATCCTTTGCATCTCGATGGTTGGTACGGGAGGGATCAACGTAAACTGATGCAACAACCGATTGTATCCTGTGGCTGACTCCCAGGTGTTTTCATTAGCGAGTTGGATGGCGTATTCGGGACGGTTGCTCAGCGCAGGAAAGGGATCGGCGAGATGTAACAAGAGTTCGTAATTCCCTAAAGGCATATTCGGTGGCAGGCATAAACTGTGTTCGATGGTATGCAGCTGATTTCCAGGCAACCAGGCACGAGGATCGTCCGCTAAATCGAATGTCCAAATAGCGTCAGTCGCTACGTTCCGCATCAGGAGCCGCACTTCTCGGGGGTTGAATGGCGCAGCAAACCCTATGTTTTTCAAGTCAATTTTAAACGAAAAGGCATACCCCGGACTTCCAGTAGTAGGGTATTCTCCTTTTTGAAGTTCGAGCCGGTAGCCAAGTCGCTGCTTGATTTCTCCGATGCAACCGCCACTGACCCATTCGTTGTTGACGGCGTTGTTCCAGCCTGAGTTCAAGTACGAGAAGTGCATTCGCGCCATTTCTGTTTGAGCATTACCGCCGAGCGGACCATCGCAGTCGGAATAGGGATCCCAGTCAATACAGGTTTCGCCACCGACAGGCACAAATTGGCTGTCTGCGGCTAAGTATGGCTTGAAAGCAGCCGTGTCGGAGCCGCTTACACCTGTATCATAATTTTTGTAGGTACCCAGATCATCTTCACTCGCTAAAAAGCAGTCATTGAGAAAGCCTATGCGGGCCTTGGGTGTGTTTTGCCAGGCTTCCCCCACAGAAAGAGGAGCAGAATTAGTAGGGGCTAATGCGCCGTAAACGGCTTTTTGCTTCATTTGTGGCACGCGCACTTGCACCGAACGATCTGCGGGCAAGGCATCGAGCAAGGCATTCAGTACTTCTGTTCGATCGTTCCAGTTTTGAACCGTTAAGCCGTAGGGAGGCTGCGAGTCGTCGCCAAAATGATCGGTATAATAACCTTCGCCCCATGCGCCAATAAAGCCCATATTCAGCACAGCGATTACGTCAGCATTGGCTTGAAGGAGCGGTTTGAACTGAGCAATATGCTGTAAGACAATGCTTTTTGATGCGTCGCCATAAGGAGGAGTAGTCTTTCGGGTGTATGCAAAACGCACTACCAACTTGACCCCTGCTTGTCTTGCAGCGTCAAAATCCAGTTGCATGGCATCCATGTAGGCGTTGGAAATCGGGCCATTTGTAAAATCTTCCAGATAAAAGCCCCGGTAACCGAGGGTGGAGTAAATGGAATAATCGGCGCCAAAAGGCTGGTTTAGGGTTCGCCACAAGGCTAGGTCCGTAGCGTTGAGAGGCGTATAGTTGGTGGAGTTGGTCTCCGTAAATTGCATGAATCCGCGCTCCGGGTTGACAAAATCTTCGGTTGAGGGGGTGTAGTTGATCGTGCCTGCCGGGCTTGAAATGCCCTTCCAAACGCCGCCGCCCATGCTGGTAACCCATATCTCGCTTTCATCGTTTGGGTTGAAGAATACCCGCTTCGGTCGCCACCAGCGATAGCTTGTAACCAGATCAAAAGTTGGAGTAGCCGCGCCAAGGTTTTCCGTGAAATACAGCCCATCGTTTTCAACCGTCAAATAGGCCGTGCCGGGTTTAGAGGGATGAATCGTGATGCTTTCAGTTTGGTCGCTTGGGGTTTTTGAAAAAATACGGGTCCAGGTCAATCCACGATCAATTGTTTTATAAAGCCCTCCATTGTCCTGATTGTTCGGCCCTGGCCACACGCTGTTTCTTCCCCAAACCGTTGAATACCAAGTGTTTCCTGAGGGGTCGTGTGGGTCAATAACAAGATCTTTTGTATAAAATTTCATGGCTGCTGCGGTTCGATCCTGCCATGTATTTCCACCATCAGGTGAATAAAACACACCACTGCTTTCGGTCAGGTTGCCATCGTCGAGTTTTCGGGCGGAGAATGTGACCACCAGGCCCCCGTCTGCAAGACTGATGATGTTGTACGGATGACCTTCTGTACGCGGTGGGGCACTAAGTTTATCCCAGGATTGCCCACCATTGCTTGTTCTGAAAATACCGCCATCTACATGGTTTACCACGCTTGCCCACATTCGGTCGGGGTTGTTTTTGTCCAATTCAAGCCAGACTACGGGATGTCCAAAGTTGTGCAACGTGTCCCAACTTGCCCCTCCATCGGTTGAATGCACAACCAAACCACCGGGGCCTTCAATCTCCGAATCCGCAGTCCTATAGCCAAGATAAATATCGTTGAGTTCCGTCACCGCAGCGAAAAGTTCATGGTTATCAGGGCGTTCGACCATGCGGTACCAATTGTTGTTGGCAACCGGTCCATAGTCAAAAAAGGTGTTTCGAGCAAAGGTCCAGGTATCACCTCCATCGGAGGAATAGGTCTGGCCAATATCTGTATTGCACAAATAAAGCTCCTGGTCGTTTTTCCAAAAAATTTGGTGTGTAGTGGTTACATCCAGTCCGGATGATTTGTAAAACTTTTGAATCGGTGTTGGCTGGCCAATTGGGTTCAAATAGTTTGGGAGGACGTATGCGGATCGCCAGCCAGTGCCTCCGTCGGTGGTAATTTCCACCTGACCATTCGTTCGGATAACGTGATTGGGGTCGTTGTCCGAAACATCCAAACCAAGTGCCGGACCGTTTTGCTGCAACCAAAATGCGCCATCCGCCCCAATCCAACCTGTGCTAATATTTTGATTTCCATTCGTTTGATAAACACTCATCCAACTTTGTCCACCGTCTGTGGACTTGTAGGTCAGGGTAAAACTTTGGGCATCTGCTCCTTCTGCCCAAATGGTTTGGATATTGTTATTTGCCAAATCTACCCAGGCAATATCAACATCGGCTGGTATGTTGCCCCGCGTGTTTGCCCAGGTCGCGTTCGTCGTGTAATTCATTCGAAAAACGCCTTGTCGAAGTCCATTAAAACCCAAGGGTTCGCCCCAGGCATACATTTCTGATGCGGGGGAAGGAATACAAAACAGGCGTGTTGTCGCCCCGGATTTTGCGCCTGCCAAGTGATAAATGCCCGTCCCGGCAGGTAGACCGTTGTGATTTTCGATCGCAAAACTCGTCCCGCCATTTTTAGAAACCAGGAGTCCGTGGTTCGTGCCAATGTAAATGTTTTGGCCATCCCAAAATACACCTCCCAGCCACATTTGATTGTCAGACGGATGGAAGACAGAGGTCCATGAGTTGCCCCCATCCGCACTAAAAAACAGTTGATTATATTCATTCGTGATGAGGCGCTGGGTGCTGCCAGGGTCAATTTCGAGGCGATGCACCCCACTTTCAGTCGGGTCGGTCATGGCTTGCCAGCTCGCGCCACCATCGGTGCTTTTTGCCAACTCACCCCGCAAAAGCGGGTCGTTCAAGTTGGTTCTGGAGCGTCTGACGACGTATAAAATATTCGGGTCCGAACTGAATTGTACTTTGCCTTTTACAGTGCTTACAAGGTTTTGGGTGGCTTGCATCTTCCAGGTTTGTCCGCCATCTTGGGAGCGATACATACCACCCATATCGCAAACAAGGAAGAGGTGATTAGCGTCGAATGGGCTGATAGATGGACTGTACATATAACCACCACCGCCAGGGCCATGCGGCGTGAAATTACTGGGGTAAGCTGATTGTCCAAAAACGCATACGCCTAACTGGGAAAAAGCGATAAAAATTAGCAGGCGGGAAGAAGATTGAATCATTTTGAAAAGCCAAGATTATATAAAAATGAAATAGCAGATTTTTCTCCTGCAAAATTAGCACCGGCATGACTCAAAGTGTTTGCCTTAGTCGCAGTAAGTTTGAGGCTTGAAAGCATTTCCCATTCTTTTCTCCGACGATCACTTTGCGGCCATCAACAAGCCGCCCGGAATCCTCATGCACCGGACCCGAATCAGCGAGGACACCGTGTTTGTAGTACAACTCCTCCGCGACCAGATCGGGCAGCGCGTGTACCCCGTACATCGGCTCGACAGGGCCACTTCGGGTGTCCTAATTTTTGGTAAAAATGCCGAAGCCTCCGGGCTGCTTGGCGAGCAGGTCATGGACAAAATCGTGGAGAAAAAATACCTCGCCATCGTGCGCGGCTGGGTGCCGGAAACGGGTACTGTTGACTACGCGCTCGACGACCCCGACTCCGGCAAGGGGCCACTTCAGGCCATTACCCATTTCAAACGCCTTGGCACTTCGGAGATAGACCACCCCATGGGGTTGCGCCATAAAACGGCGCGGTTCTCCCTTATTGAAGCGCAACTGGAAACTGGACGCAGGCATCAAATCCGCAAACATTTTGCCCACCTCAGATACCCCGTCATTGGCGACAAACGACATGGCGATGTGAAGCACAACTCTTATTTCCGGGACGTATTCGACCTGCATAGAATGTTCTTGCACAGCATGTTATTGTCGTTTCATCACCCTTACACGAACGAGCCAGTGAGCATTTCTGCGCCAATAGATGAGGTTTTTGAAAGCACACTTCGGCTACTTAAACTCCACGAGTATTGCCCTGCAATAGTCCTCCAATCCATTGCCTCATCAAATTTAATCGCTTACCCCGATTCCGTACCATACCCATTGGCTCCATTTCTTCACGGTGACCATATCCCTCTAAATTGACTTCATTGTAAATGCCCACTCGCTACACTCTCCTCGCTGGCAATCTGGCAGATCTAAAACCCCAAAATTTTGAACTCGCCGCACCTGCTCCCGGCGAAGTGCAGGTGGCCGTACGCGCTATCGGCCTAAATTTTGCAGATGTATTTGCCATTTGGGGGCTTTATGGCGCTACGCCCAAAGGCGAATTCACACCCGGTCTGGAGTATTCGGGCATTATTGAAGCAGTAGGCGAAGGCATCACGCATCTCCGACCTGGCGACCGAATAATGGGCGTCACCCGCTTTGGCGCGTACACCACTCACCTGAACATTGATTCCCGGTATGCTATCCCGTTGCCAGATGATTGGGATTTCAATACGGGTGCGGCCTATCTCGTACAAACCCTCACTGCCTATTATGGTATGGCAACTTTGGGTGCATTGCAGCGGGGCCAAAACGTGCTGATTCACAGTGCAGTAGGTGGTGTAGGATTGCAGGCGTTGAAGATTTCCAAAGCCTACGGTTGTTTTACCATTGGCACGGTGGGAAGCGCGGCTAAAGTAGATTTTGCAAAGTCGGAAGGCTACGACCGAGTCATCGTGCGCGGGAAGGATTTTAAGGAGAAACTCAAGGCCGCACTTGGTGACCAGCCACTTCATTTGCTCATGGACAGTGTGGGTGGCCCATTTTTCAGCATCCCTTTTTCAAGGCTGGCGCCGATGGGCCGGGCGGTTGTATTTGGCTCGGCTCGCTATGCTACTGCCAGCGATCGTCCAAACAAGCTCCACCTGCTGTGGCACTTTTTTACCCGTCCCAAAATTGATCCGCAACGTATGGTAGAAACCAACCGTGCCGTGCTGGGCTTCAATCTGATATGGCTGTATGAAAACGCCGAGTTGCTTCGGGGTTTATTGGTTGAATTGGAAGCGCTGGGCCTCGCGCCTCCCTACGTGGGACATGTTTTTCCTTTTGATAAATTGCCGGACGCGGTGCGGCTGTTTCAGACAGGAAAAACTGTTGGAAAAGTAGTGGTGGAAATTCGTGAGCAGGAAAATCTTTGAGGTAACGCAATTGGCTAGGGTTGAACACAGATTGCATTAAGGCTTATGAAAAAACTTTTAATACTTTGTTTCTTATTACAGATAAATGCCGTCCCTGCACTTTGCCAGACAAAACATCAGTTTGTCCTCGGCAAAGACGATTTCCTTCTGAATGGAAAACCATTCCAAATCATCAGTGGTGAAATGCACCCAGCCAGGATACCGCAAGAATACTGGAGGCACCGCATTCAAATGGCAAAAGCAATGGGTTGCAATACCATTGCAGCCTATCTGTTTTGGAACTACCACGAAACCAAAGAAGGTGTTTTCGATTTTTCAACCGGCAATAGAAATGTGGCTGAATTTGTACGCATTTGCCAGGAAGAAGGCCTGTGGGTAATACTGCGTCCGGGACCCTACGTTTGTGCGGAATGGGATTTTGGCGGACTGCCATCGTATCTTTTAAAAATCCCGGATATAAAGATTCGGTGTATGGATCCAAGGTACATGAAGGCTGTAACCAGATACATCAACCAGCTGGCAAAAGAAGTTATACCCTTGCAATGCACAAGGGGAGGACCAATAGTAATGATACAGATAGAGAATGAATACGGCAGTTATGGCAATGATAAAAAATACATGGAAGCCTTGAGAGCGCTGTGGATTAAAAACAAGATCAATATCCCTTTCTATACTTCAGACGGCCCAACTTCTTATATGCTGGAAGCAGGAAATATAGACGGGGCCGCTATTGGATTGGACAGCGGAAGCAGCGCAAAAGATTTTGAAGAAGCAAATAAAAGAAATCCTAATGTGCCGGCTTTTAGTGGTGAAACCTATCCGGGTTGGTTGACGCATTGGGGAGAAAAATGGCAACGACCTGATACCAATGGTTTGAAAAACGAAATGAAATTCTTATTACAAAATAAAAAGTCCTTTAATTTTTATGTCATTCACGGCGGGACCAATTTTGGGTTTACTGCTGGCGCAAATGCTTTTTCGCCCACCATGTATCAACCGGATATAACCAGTTATGATTATGATGCGCCGATCAATGAACAAGGGCAACCTACTGCCAAATACTTTATGCTGCGCAATTTAATTGAACAGTATGTTGATTATAAAATTCCAGCGCTGCCAAAACCAATTGAAACAATTGAAATACCCGATATCACATTGTATAGGGCACACAACATTTTTAATTATGATTTACCTATAATAAACGCGCCACAACCCAAACCTATGGAGGCCTTCAACCAAAACCAGGGCTTGATTCTATACAAAACAACACTTTTCGGACATAAAAGCGGCAAATTGAAAATATGGGAACCCCATGATTATGCCTTGGTGTTTTTAAATGGCGTTTTTATTGATACGGTCTATCGTGATGGCGGCAATTGGGAAGTAATGCTTCCAAAAACGGAAGTGGCAAACCCAATTCTGGAAATACTGGTAGAAGGAATGGGGCATATAAATTTCGCACAATTTATGATTGACCGAAAAGGTATTACAGATCGCGTTACTTTAAACGGCATGACTTTAATGGACTGGGAAATCACTTTGTTGCCCATGGATGAAACATTTATTAAGGGGAATCAAAAATTGAATCAAAAAAGATTTAGGGAGGATATGCCCTGCAATTTTTTCAAGGGAACTTTTCAATTGACCAAAACTGGAGATACTTATTTTGATCTGAGTAAGTATTCAAAAGGAGTCTTGTATATAAATGGACAACCTGGGCCGTTATTGGAATATCGGTCCTCAACAACGCTTATATTGCCCTGCGTCGTGGTTAAAAAAAGGAGAAAACGAATTGCTGTTGTTTGATTTTTTTGAACAAGAAAGCAAAACAATTGAAGGATTTAAAACAATAGAATGAAAAGTGGGTAAGGAAACTGGATTTGTAACGATTAAAAACGTGATCCTGATTCGTTGCTATTTTAAGAATTCAGTATGTTTACCCAAAATTATCGCCATGACAAATACTCCATTAGACGCCCCCTCAGACTTCAGTCCTTCTGAAGACGATCGCCCTGCCGGGCAATGGATGGAGGACTATTGGGCGCAAACAGCGCCCTGGGCCAAACGCTTTGCATTTATTATCAGTGCCTATTATGGCTGGATGATATATCAGCATTTGAAGGTTTTTACTTCAGGCATGGGCGTTTACCAAAGTGCGTTGGTGCATGTTGGTGTATTGTTATTGTATTCCCCTATGCTGGCGGTGGGGTATTTTTGTTTCCGTTTCGGCCAAGATTTGGAACGCGCACTGGTTGGACAAGACCAACTGTTACTGGAAAAAGCCTTCCGGCATTTACATCGCTTTTTGCTTTTGGCCTTAGTTATGGCTGCGCTTTGGCTATGGTCGTCTACTATTCAGTGGTTCAGCACCATTCAAATTATGACGGAATACAACAGCATTTATGAAGAACCGCTTCAATCTGAATAATGCTCGAAAACCTTGTAGATTTTTAAAACCTACGCGGTTTAGACTCAAATAGTTATGGAAAATCTTGATAACGAAACAGTTCAAGAAACTGTTGAAAACCACGGCCTCTGGCTCACAGACAGATTGCTGGAGCAGTTGCGCCGCTCCTCCAAAATCGGGGTGCCCTTGATGGTGCTATGTATCATTGTTGGTATATCCGTTTCATTGCTTTCGCTTTATTCCATATTCTGGTTTTGGTCTCAGAAACAGGGCGACTTCTATCTTTTGGAAGGCGGCAACCTTTCCCGGGTTTTCAATTTGCTTGGCACCTCCGCTATTATTTATTGTTTTACCAAGGGCATAATAGAAGGCCACAAGGCTTGGCGGCTTTTGCGCTCCAGCGAAACCGACGACGATGCGCTGCTCGAAGGCACAGAGCGTTTGGGCAAGATGTTCCGCTGGCTGACGCTTTTGGGCGCGATTTATATGGGTACTTTGGTGCTGCAAACGATTTGGAGGAGTGCGATGTAGCGCACAATTTCGCCAACTATTAAAAGTCAGTCGACCTTATGTATTTTGGAAGGATAATGCGTCCCGGGCAAAGTATTTCTCATTTTAAAAATTTTAGAAATGAACACTGCTCAACGTATTCTCCTGTTTATCACCTTTTTTCTTGTCATTCAGGCTTGCAGCGAAGTTTCCCAATCAGAATCTTCGGATATCAGGTTACCCTCCCTCACCGCAAATCTTTTCGTCGAACCAACGGATTCGACCATCCCACAGAAACTTCCGCTATTATCCGGAACATGGAAGGGCATCGGCAAAGACCAAGGACGCGCATTTACCTGGATGGTGACCAACGACCAGTTGGAAGGAAACTATCAGGCCAATAAAAAAATAAAGAAAGACTACTCCAAGATGTTCAGATTTCGGGTTCAGGATGGAGTATTGTGCTGTTTCCCAGGCAATTATGGCGGTAAGTGTGGCACACCTGATGGGACATACCACCTTATTGCGCAAACCGATTCAAGTTATACTTTTGAAGCAGAACGACATCCATTGAACAAAACTATTTCAACCCTGCAATTCTCCTTTGAGGGGCAAAATCGAATGGGATTCCAGTGGAAACATGATTACGGAGATGCAGATTATCTTGATTATCATATCGTTCGGCGCTTTCAGAAAAAGAGGTGACACCTCCTCCTCCGTCGGAGATGTCACCTCTTTTTTCATTCCTCCCCCAAAAACGGATACCGATAATCCGTGGGCGGCACCATGTTTTCCTTCAAAGTGCGCGGCGATAACCAACGATAAAGATTGATCATCGAACCAGCCTTGTCGTTCGTGCCTGAGGCGCGACCACCGCCGAATGGTTGTTGGCCGACCACTGCTCCTGTGGGCTTGTCGTTGATGTAATAGTTGCCCGCAGCATGGCGGAGTTTGTCGTTGGCGAGTGCGAGTGCGGCGCGGTCGTTTGCAAAAATTGCTCCCGTGAGTGCGTATGGCGAAGTCGCGTTCAAGATGTCGAGCGTTTTGGAAAAATCCTTGTCCTCGTACACATAGATCGTCAGCACCGGCCCAAAAATCTCCTCGCACATCGTGACGTACATCGGGTCGGAAACCTCCAGCACGGTCGGCTCGATGAAGAAACCTTTGATTTGTCGAAATTGCCGCCCGCGATCACTTTTACCTTGTCCGATTTCTTCGCCTCGACGATGTAATTGGAGATTTTGTCAAACGCCTTTTCGTCAATTACTGCATTGACAAAATTACGGAAATCTTCAGTAGTGCCCATTTGCATACTTTTCAAATCGGCCAGAAGATAGTCTCGCACATCAGGCCAAATGCTTTTGGGGACATACGCCCGCGACGCAGCAGAGCATTTTTGTCCCTGATATTCAAACGCACCCCTGCCAAGTGCCACGGCCACTGCCTTCGGGTCTGCAGAATTGTGCACCATCACAAAATCCTTGCCGCCGGTTTCGCCCACGATGCGCGGGTAAGAGTGATAGTTGGCAATGTTCTCGCCGATGGTTTTCCATATTTGTTGAAAAACGCCCGTACTGCCAGTGAAGTGGATGCCTGCAAAACTGGGGTGTTTCAATACCACGTCACCCATGACAGGCCCGCTCACATAGACGAGGTTGATAACCCCTGCAGGTAAACCAGCTTCTTCCAGTATTTCCATGATGACCGAAGCAGAGTAAATCTGTGATTCGGCAGGTTTCCAGACTGCTACGTTGCCAAGCATGGCCGGGGCTGTAGGCAAATTGCCAGCAATGGCCGTGAAATTGAAGGGTGTGAGGGCAAAAACAAAACCTTCGAGTGGTCGCCAGTCCGTGCGGTTCCATACGTTGCGGGTGCTGAGCGGCTGTTGTTTGTAGATTTCCTGCATGAAATATACATTGTACCGCCAGAAATCTGCCAGCTCGCAGATGCAATCAATCTCCGCCTGATAGGCGTTTTTGCTTTGGCAGAGCATGGTAGCCGCGCTCATTTTAGCACGGTATGGCCCTGTGAGCAAATCGGCGGCGCGTAGGAAAATGGCGGCGCGTTCCTGCCAGGGCATGGCTTCCCAGGCGGGTTTGGCTGCGAGGGCAGCATCTATTGCTGCCGTTACGTGCTCCGCATTGCCTTTGAATATTGTCCCAGCACATGGTTGCGCTCGTGGGGCGGGTGCATGGCCTTCTTTTCATCCGAAAAAACGTGTTTGCCTCCGATGTACATCGGCACGTCTTTTTGCCCGGCCTTTGCTTCAGCAAGGGCTTTTTTCAGGGCGATTTTTTCTGGAGAGCCTGGGGCGTAGTTCCAGATCGGTTCGTTGACAGGGTAGGGGACGTTGAATATTGCGTCAGTCATGGAGGAGTGGTTATTTGTTCCTGCCTGCCGGCAGGCAGGGTGATTTGGGGATGCGGGGGGCAAATAAACCCGCCTTCGTTAAAGCTATGGCGATAAACCCGCCTTCGTTAAAACTACGGCGGGTAAAAAAGTGTGCAAAGGTAAAACAGCATTCGGCTGCGAGGCTATTCAAACCTTCAATAGATCAAGAAACACACCATCTAAATGGTTGAAGTCCAAATCGGTGGTGACGAAAATGAATTTTCCTACATGGGCAGTAGCAGCAAGCCAAAGGTCGTTTTTGCCCATGTTTCGAGCACTGACCCCAATAGGGAGAGGTTGCCCAAATCGTTTGCCTTGACTGAAAGCATCAATCCGGGCATATGCATGAATAACTTCTTCGTAAATGCTTAGTAATGATGTGGCGCCAACAACCAATTGCAACTCGTTCCATTTTGCTTGGGACCAATTCCTTTGATAAGCAATGGATTCAATTTCGCCAATGGTGATTACTGACAAGAACACCTGATTACCAGAAGCAAAAAAGTTGTGGGTTTGGTTGAGTTCATTGTATTTAACTGAACGACGGACACAGTGCAAAAGAATATTGGTGTCCCAGAGGAAGTTCATATCAGCTAATGGGCTATTGACGGTTGAATTTAACGACTCAAGGGGTCAGCAATTCGCAAAGCGCTTCAGCGCTTGGCTCATCGTCGAAAATGTTGGCAATCGCATTCAGCTGTTCAGGTGTTACGGCATAAGCACCGAGGTCTTGGGGGAAATTGTCAATGCCAAGGTGTAAAGATGGTGTCCTTGCACCTTTTAAAGAAGCCGCTTGAATATTTGACAGGTCATCTTGTCTTTGCCCCGATTTTGAAGCGTTTGAGGATTCAACCAAAACGCCATTGAACTTTTCAGCCAACGCAACAAGCAGCTCAATCTCTTTCGCTTCAGGTGCTTGCGGAAATTCTAGTACGATACGTGCGTTCATTTTTGCTGTTGAATTGTTCTACAAAGTTAGGCTCTATTTTTCTTTCTTCATAACTCCCATCAAAATATTCAACTCGCCCCCAAGCCCCGTGCTTCTCCCCGCAAACATCTTTTTGCTCAGTTTTTTCTTCGAACGAAAGCAGAAAAGGAGCACCTCTACATGCCAATTTTTTAGTCTCTTATGCTTTGGTGGTCAAACGGCAATCAAAAAGGTTTTCAAATGCTAAAAATAGACATTTTGGATTTTTTGTTTAATGTTTTTAAAAATTAAATTAAAAAAGTTAAACAAAATAGAAGGGTTGCCGGTTACACCTTCTTTTCAAACCAAACTTTTCACCGTACCAATTTTCACACAAAACTATGAAGAAGTTATTTTTTGGCATGTTCCTCGCGCTCAGCGCCAGCCTTTTGTTCACCGCTTGTAAGGATGACGATGACGCGACCACCACAAAGAACATCGTGCAAACAGCACAGGCGACCAGTGATCTTTCATCCCTCGTTGCGGCGTTGAGTCGTGCAGGTTTGGTGGATGCCCTCAATGCTCCAGGCCCTTTCACGGTTTTCGCACCGACCAATGCGGCGTTTAGCACCTTTCTTTCGGCCAATGGCTTCGCCACGCTGGAAGATGTGCCTGTGCCCGTTTTGCAGCAAATTCTGCTCAACCACGTGGTAAGCGGCGAAATCCGCGCAGCCGGCGTGCCAACGGAAGGCTATTGGGGTTGTACACATTGTTGACAAAGTAATCGCATTGCCAACAGTTGTGAATCACGCGCTTAACAACGCAAATTTCTCCATTCTGGTGGCAGCGCTTACCCGCCCAAGTCTTGGGGTTGATTACGTGGGACTGCTTTCTGGGGCCGGCCCGTTCACGGTATTTGCTCCAACGAATGCCGCATTTGCAGCGCTTTTGACGGAATTAGGCTTGAGCAGCCTTGATCAAGTGGATGACGCTACGCTCAATGCTGTACTTCAATATCACGTGGTGCCTGGCGCCAATGTGCTTGCTTCACAATTGACCAACGGTCAGGTGGTTACAACTTTTGGGGCGGAGACATTCACTATCAACTTGACGGGAGGAGCAAAAATCGTAGATGGTAGCAATCGCACGACCAACATTATTATTACGGATGTGCAAGGCAGCAATGGCGTCGTACATGCTATTGACAAGGTGTTGCTTCCGTAATACGAATTTTATGTCCCGACGAAATAGGCGGGCATTTTACGACGGCAATAAACACAAAAACACTTGACCTGAGAGCCGCCCGCAATGATGCGTGGCGGCTCTTGGGTTTTTAAGTATTTATCTCACCGCAGAGGCGCAGCGTTGAATCACCCCGAACTTTGGAACAATATAAAATCTTACAAGTAAAAACATCAGAAAAGAACTACTTTTCCCCCTGTAGCGTAATTTGAACCACAAAAGGCACAAAAGGACACAAAAGACCGTATCGGGCTACTGATGTGCTCTTTTGTGCCTTTTGTGGTTCAAATTATGTCAAGTTTGATGTTTCAAGGGAGCGGATCATTAATGTTATAGATTCGGGGTGACCCATGTCTCCACCCACTACCTTACCAACGTCACTTCCCCCCTTTGCGACTCTCTTCTCCCATCATAATACTCAAACTCAGCCACCCAAATCAACACATCCGAAGGATGCGGTTTCCCATTCCAAATCCCGTCCCAGCCCAGTTCGGGGTCGGTGGCAAGGAAATTGATTTGTGTAAAAACGGTTTCTCCCCAACGGTTCAGGATTTTCCATAGCCGCACCGTGCGCACACAAGGGTCGGTGATGGGCCGGAAGCGGTCGTTTGAACCGTCGCTGTTGGGCGTGAAGGCATTGGGCACGCGCACCCGGCATTCCTCGTTGACGCGAACGGTGACGCTTTCCTGGGCCGTACAGCCGTTTTGGTCGGTTACGGCAAGGGTGTAGGTGATGGTGTCCAAGGGACTGGCTAGCGGGTCGAGGCAGTCAATGCAACTCAAACCCTCCGTGGGCGACCATGCGAAATCTAGCGTTCCAGTTCCTGTCAGTTCCGCTTCCAGAAGCACCGAGGCGCCGATGCTGATGGTGGTGTCCATCGGCAAAATAAGGCTTAGGGGCGGGTATGAATTGACTGTGACGGTAACGACCGAATCACAGGTAAACGAACTGGCCAGATAGAAAACCGCCACGGTATCGGCAGGGAGCATTGTGCCGTTGTATTCAAAAAAGGCATTGGAACAAATGGTGACCTCCAATTCTGAAGCTGAATTTTCAATGCCTAAAACATTCACTGTCAGGATGGTATCACAACCAGCACCTAAAGCGGGCTGGAAAAAGTGTCCGGTAGTATCAGCGGGCAATTGTACACCCAAAACGATGAGGGTTTGTCCTACACAAACACTGGTGTCGAGACTGAAAAGCAAGGTGTCGCGAATAGTAGCGCGCAGCGTATCCACCGAAATGCAGCCTTCAGCGGTTTGTCCTATTACTACCCACATGGCGCTAATGGTTGGCAAAACTGTGACATCGGGACAGTCCGTGCAACTAAGGAAATCCCCGGGCGACCAATGCCAGGACTGAAAATTGGCCGGACGCTGATAACTGGTTGAGGTCCCAGAGCACTGCTGCGGCAAATCGGGGCCAAGGTCGAGCACGGAATTTGGGGCGATGCTGACCGTAATGGTATCGGATTGATGGTTTCCACACAGGTCCCAGACATTTACCCAGTATTTTCCGGGGAATAGGGTGGTTACGGTGGAATCCGCCCGTGCCATCGCTCCAGAGGTATCGGGCGAAACCGCTTCCGGCGTTGAAAGAAAACACGCCATTGTCGCACACCACGCGATCAGGGCCGAGATCGAGGGTTATGTTGTGCGGCGCAACCACCAGTATTTCAAGGGTGTCGGAAGAGGTGCCGCAATGCGTGTGTACTGTGGCGATGAGCCGCCCGGTGCCGGGTGCAAGGTAGCGTATGGTGGCGTTTTGGATGTTGGGCAAAATTTGGGTGCTCAGGTTTTCCACGCGCCAGGAGATAGAATCTACATCGCATGGAATGTTTTCGATTTGGTAATTGATGGGCGTGTTTAATACGCAGATGGTATCGGCTGACGATAAGGAGAACGCAGGTATTTTAGGTTCCAGATAATAGGAAGAAATAACATTGCAAAGCCCAAGCCCGGCGCCACCATCTGGGTGGAAATTGGACAAGTCGAAGTCTTGATGCACGTATTGGCTACCCACACCTGCTACATTGGGGTGATGGATCACACCCAGTACCCAATTTATTGAGTCAACAATGGTGGAGTTGGTCATGTATATTTTCCCATTGGGTGCGAGCTGAGGGTAGCCAAAATCTTGGCCGGGAAGTGTGGCTAAATTGACCTTTGAGTTCTTGATGGCTTGCAAATCACCAGCCTCCAGGTCGAACTGAATCAATTTAGCCTGCCCGGGAAAATATCCTGTTACGTACAAAAAGCGACCATTTGGCGAAAATTCCACGCCCGACGCAAAATTCAGATTGCTGTATTCGCCTAAAACAAGTGGGTTGGAAACGAATCCAGTTGAATTTGAAGCGAAATCATAGATAGAGACAAAAGAATGACCGTTATCTGCGGAACGATAGGTACAAGCCACCCGACTGCCATCGGGAGCAATTTTTATTTGTTGAACGGAAGCTACAGATGTTCCAGTATTACTGGCAATGGGAAATAGCCATAAGCCAAATTGATCCACACGAAAAGTGTGAAATTGACTTGTTTGTGCCATTGAACGTGTCAGCAACCAATACCCGTTGAAGGAACAGGCTTTTACCGCTGCCAAGCTTGCAGAAATGCCGTCGAGCTGAATATTCTTGTGCGCTGCTACAATATCGCCATTTCCTCCTGACAAGGTCATGTCCAAAATCGAGGAATAAACCTGTCCGCCTGAATAATTGACAATGATAAAATACTTGTTCGCATTGGCAGGGTAAGGGATGATGATGGATTGATTTGCGGTATCCCCAACCCCAAATGTACCATTGGGCATGGGTTGGTGAAAACGGTTGTACACCACCAGTCCATCGGTGTAAAACAGGAGATTACCCTTTACATCGCACATGGTTGCCGATATTCCGGTGCAATCAGTCATGCCATTATCCACTTGAGTGGGCGGATCTGTGTCGAAATTCAGTCCGGATTTATAACCGAAGTGCCAGATATTGTACTGTTTTGGGGAACATTCGGCCTCTGTGCAATTGCACTCCGGGTCGAGGCAATCGAAGAGGCCGTCCTCATCGTCGTCGAGCTTGTTGTTGCAGATTTCGACACCCACTGCACAGCCAGAAGCACAAAGTGTATCAGGTTTTATAGGCCAATTGTGCACAGCAATAGAAGCATCTACTAATTGATGGGCGGGCAATTCCATAATTATGGCATCAATTGTTCCGATATTAACGTCTTTAGTCACCTCTATGGGAATTTGCATGCTCGGACAATCGCCAATTCTGCCTTTTCGGTCCGTTTTTGAAATCAAACCCCGTCCAATAGGGACGAAGGTGTTGCCTGAGCCAGTCAGCACATAACCTATGTCATTGTATTTTGCTAAGCCCTGATAGGTGCAATTAACCATGCCAGATCTGCGGGCCCAATTAACATTTCCAACTGAATCCAGGCTGACAATCATGTCTGAGCTACTGGTATTAGAATTGGTGGTTAATACAAACCCTTTTTCTGCATCCTTAATGATAGCAGTAAAATTTGCCGCAATGCCGTTGATGCCGGAATACGATGAGGACAGGATCGGGTGGCCATCTGAGGAGAATTTCACGAATGCGCCATCTATGAAGATATGTTTTCCACAGGCTGCAAACTCACCATTTTCCAATGCCACAACATCAGAGAATTTAGATCCAACTTGGCGTTGCCAATTCAAATCTCCATTAGCAGATAAGCGAAATAAACTGGCACCTAAAGCAATAAAACCGCCATCGGGTAATCCTGCAATGGAATTAGCGCCTACCAAGTCATTAGATTTATATTCTCTGATCCACTGGAGACCACCATTGGCATCAAATTGAACAAATAAAGCACTGTTTTCATTTTGAGCTTGGCCAAGCCCACAAGCAGTAATTTTCCCATCTGGACTTGAGACCAGATCACGCAATAACACACCTCCAATTAATTGCCGTAACCAAACTAAATCGCCATCGCTCGAAAATTTTCCAATTCTTGCGTGATTAATGGAATCTCCTGTGTAAAATGTTATCGCAAATCCTCCGTCACTGGTTGCAATCAAGCCCCCCAAGGGTTCCAGTCATCGCTACACTATCACCCAAGGTCTTTGCCCATAATTGTTGCCCGGCAGGGGTCATTTTGACCAGATTTACGTTATTCTTCAAATTTGAACCCCTTGTTTCGTACATAGATAACAAGTTACCATCTTCCAATACGGCCACTCCTTTGCCCCTGGTAAATCCCAGCGGGTTTTCCTGATATGCCATTTGAAAAAGCCGATTCTCTTCATCGCAAATCGGCAGCACCTGCACATCCACAATCGCGCTTGACGTGCATGGGCCATTCGTCGCAACCAATTGTATTTGATAATCACCGGGGCTGTTGAAACTGATGGAGTCAAGCGAATTGCCCTGACTTATTCCATTTACGAACCACTCATATACCAGCGCGTTTTGGCTCGTATTGAGCAGAAGAATGGTTTCGTTCTCGTCTGGAGATTCATCGCTTACGCTAAATGATGCGGTGATAACACACAACACCTGAATGGTCACATACGCTGTACTCGGTTCACAGAGCATGGTGTTGGAGGGTAGGGCGGTCAGCAACACGGTATAGGTACCTGGTGCTGAGAACGTGTACGTGGCATTGGCTTGCGTTCCAAACGAGGTGCCATTTACCGTCCATGTGTAAGCACCAGCGTTTTGACTGGTGTTATTAAAGGTCACGGTTTGGCCTACGTTTATGGTGGTTGCGCTGGTTGTAAATCCCGCCACCGTATTAACAGGACAAGGCGGCAAACAACCCTTCGATTCCAGCAGACTTTTCCGAATCCCATCCAAGGTGGCGTTCATGCGGGTTGCCTGATCTGTGGTGTAGTCGTGAAAACAAGAAAGGATTCCGTAGTCCAGAAAATTTCTGGTCATGTCTGGCTGGTCAGTGCTGAACGGCCCCGATTGGGTGTCGGTAGAACAGGAGTTGAAGGTTTCCGTACAAGGCAGGGAGGCGGTGCTTTGGTCGGGAGGGGTGTCGCAGATTCTGTCGCCTTGGGTCAGGCAGTTGGTGTTCGTACAGCCTCCTTCAAAAGTATGGTACAGACCGAGGTAGTGCCCCATCTCGTGCGCAAGTCCGCTGACTTTTTCAATTTCCGTCAAAAACCCAGCCTCGATCACAATGCCGTCAATATTGGAACCGTGCGCAAAAGGGTAGTTGGCATAACCGTACACATTGCAAACCGTAATTGCTGGAGCAAATGCTGCGCACAAGCCAGATATTCACATAATCCTTGGGTTTCCAGCGATTTAGGTTTTTTACCTGCTGGTCCTGGGTTTCCATTTGCATCACAGTAAAAGGGCTTTGGTCGCGGGTGATGCCGTTGGTGGGCTGACCATTTGGCGTGCGCTGAGCGAAGCAAAGTTGGATGCCACAATCGGCGCCGCTACCCTGATCGAAGTAGCCTTGATTGGCGAGAGCTTGGTTGAGCCAGTTTATTGCCTGTTGTACTTGTGCGTCACTGATATTTTCAGCCCCGCCGTCGTGGACGATGTGGACTACAACGGGGATTGTTTTGACCATTCCTGACTGGTCTGGCGATGATTTTTTTTGTTCAAAAAACCTGTAAAATACCTTTTTCATATTCCAGGTGTTTTTGAAAAAGACGGGTCTTGCAAGGATTTTTCCAGCCAAAAATCAGCTCCACAGGGGACGGTGATATTTTGCGAAAAGCCGTTTTTTGATAGGAAAAAACAAAAAAGGGAAAGCGCCGCGTAGTAGATGTGTTTCATACATTTGGAAATAATTGCCCCAAATATATTGTGCTCTTTTCTCAGATAGGCCTCCGTTTACTGGTATGCCTAAATTTGTCAGAATTTCCTTGATAGAGTAGCCAAGGCTCGGATAACTTTTTTCAAAAGAATTTCTAATTCATCTTTACATTGTTGCCAACGAACAAATGAGACCTCCTAATCACAAAAACTTTTCCAAACACCACCCAACTTCCCGAAAGCTTCAAGCATCTGGAAGGCACCGACGGTCTTTTGAAATCAGGGTTCAGGTAGAAATAACATTTTCGAATTTTTGTTTTTCGATGTGGGTCACTTGTGTTTGGCAATGGTTTTCAAAAAGAAAAGCCAAAAGACCTCAAAACGAAATCACATGACAAATAAAGATGACTACTTCAAGAAAGAAATATATTCACAAGGAACACCTCACTAAAAATACGACAGTGGCATACCAAACGGTGTTGAGAGCCCGGCGCACTCGACACGCAACAGCAGTGTACCGGGACAATAAACCCGTGAAGGGCCCTTTTGATGTCTCAGGGGGGGGCCTGTCTTTTCAAAAGAGGGGACAGATGTGTATATTGAGGTGTATTTGGTCACCCCAATATGGAGGGTTGAGCGGAGAAAGGAATAAAGGTTTATTTTTCGTTGGTAAGAGTTTGAATGGGATCACCATCAAATCCTGCATGAAAAAATTTCGCTTACTCGTATCCTTCTGCTGCTTTTGTCATCCGCGATTACCCACGCCCAAACAAACATCCTCTCCACCACCCCCCTCGCCGAACAAATCCTGCTGGGCAATTACAACCCCACTGACTACGCTCCTGCCACGGCCACCCCGCTACTGCCAACTGAACTGGCCGCCCAATTGCAGGCAAATATCTCTCCCGACAGCCTCAAAGCCTATATCATCCGGCTCAGCGAATTCGGCACCCGCAACTCAGGCAGTGACACACTTTCTGCTACCACAGGCATCGGCGCGGCAAGGCGCTGGACACACCAAAAATTTGCGGAATTCGGCGCAGCCAACGCTGGCAGGCTCATTCCCTCCTATCTCCAATTCGATCTGGCCATTTGTGGTGTAAACCAACACCGAAACATCTTCGCCGTGCTTCCAGGCAGCGACCCTGCCAGTGGAGTAGTGCTGGTGGAAGGGCATATTGACAGCCGTTGTGATGTGCTTTGCGACACGGCCTGCCTTGCAGAAGGCGTAGAGGACAATGCCACGGGCACAGCCCTTGTGCTCGAACTCGCCCGCGTGATGTCGCGCTACCAATTTGCCAACACGGTGGTATTTGTGGCCACCATCGCCGAGGAACAAGGCTTGCTGGGCGCCGAGGCTTTTGCGGATTATATTCAGCAAAAAAACATCCCGCTTCACGCTGTTTTGAACAACGACGTGATCGGGGGCATCCTTTGTGGGGAGACTTCCTCGCCGCCTTCCTGCCCTGGTGTAAACGATGTAGATTCCACCAGTGTGCGGCTTTTTTCCTCGGGAAGTTTCAATTCAAGAAACAAACAACTGGCTCGGTTCATCAAACTTCAATACCAGGAAAACCTGCTTCCCACGGCGCAAGTGCCTATGAATGTGCGTATTATGAGCCCTGAAGACAGCACGGGTCGAGGCGGTGATCATATTCCTTTCCGGGAGCATGGCTATGCTGCCATGCGTTTTACCTCCGCGAACGAGCACGGCGATGCAAGCAATGGCCCTGGCTACGAGGACCGTCAGCATACCTCCGAGGATGTACTGGGCGCCGACACCGATGGAGACAACGTGATTGACTCATTTTTTGTGGATTTCAACTACCTCGCACGCAATGCACTTATCAATGGAAATGCGCTTGCAATCGTGGCAAGGGGGGGTGCGCTTCCGCCCAATTTCACGGCCATGCGCTCAGGGAGCCAATTGACGGTAACGTTCGATTCGCCCATTGACACGCATACAATTCGCGTTGCAGTGCGTAGCCTCACAAACGATTGGGATACCATTTTTACCCTTTCACCTGCGTTCTCAGACGAGTTGTCCTGCAATCCAAGCGGCCCCGTGTATGTCAGCGTAGCAGGTGTGGATGCCTGGGGGGCAGAAAGCCTTTTTTCGGTTGAAAAAATTGCGTCGCTTTCAGACACAGAAGAACCTGACAACAGCGAGGCCGAACCCAATATCCGACTGTTTCAAAACCGTCCCAACCCGTTCGACGAGGCGACCTGGATTTCTTTTTGGGTGAATGAACTGCCGCCCACTTCGCAATCGGCATTTATACAAATCAGTGATTTTCAAGGAAAAGTCATTCAAAACATCCCCGTCACCTTGCTGCAAGGAATGAACGAGGTGCTCTACACACACGGCTATGGCGTGCGTGGAACCTTTGCTTATGCGTTGATGATTGGTGGGAAAAGGGTGGATGCGCGGCAGATGATTTTTGCCAATTAAGCAGTGGATGACGGCGCACTAAGAGGGGTGGAACACGGATGACACGGATAGGACACGGATTTTCACGGATTTTTCTCCAATTAGGGTAAAACCGTGAAAATCCGTGTCCTATCCGTGTCATCCGTGTTCCACCACTCTTAGTCTGCCCATTCTACGCAAACGTAAACAAGTAATTCGCCCCAAAATTCCAGAGCATCACCACGCCCGTGGCCACGAGTTTGGAGGCATAAAATTTTACTCCCCGACGCTCAGTCAGGTAATAAATAATCGCATTGTTCATCCCCAGGCCAATGAGTGCCACCATTGTAAACTTGGCAAACTGAATCCCTACATGAGGATCTGCGCTATGAAAAGTCCAGAGCCGGTTGAGGTAATAGTTGCTCACTACGGCACAAGCGAATCCCGCGCTGTTGGCGATGTATTTGTTCAGGCGCAACTGCTCTTTTAAAAGCCAGGTTACGCCAAAATCAACTACCACCCCCGACACGCCTACAATGCCAAATTTGATGAATTTGATGAGGAGATCAGACATGAAAATGAGCTTATTTCTGCTTGTCAGGCTCAACTTCCAACACGCCGTCCATGTCTTTGAGCAAGCTCATGAATTGGGTTTCGGTTAGTTCTTTAGGACTGTAAGCGATAACCCAGGTATTGTCTTCGGAGAGGTGGCGCACTGTGCGAACTTTAATATCGGAGAACTGATTGCAGAAGTCCTTAGCATTCACGTGCATCTTGAATTTTACGATTGCCTGGGCGGTTAAAGCGCCAGGAACCTTGCATGCATCACCCTTGCGGACTGCAATACCATGCGCTTCAACAATATCCTGCATACGTGTTTCCAACTCCAGGATTGGCTGGGGTATGCCTGCAGTGCCTTTTACCGAATGCGTCTTTGAACCCTCAAAAACCGTGTAGGTATGCACGGGGGCATCCACCACTGTACTTGGAATGACGGCAGGGTATTGCCAGAGGTCCACTTTTCTTACTTCTTTTAGCAATTGGGCATACTCATCAGCGTTGAGTCGGACGGTTTCCAAACCAATTTTTTCGACATTGCGGATGCCAATGTATTCCAGGCTGCCGTCCGTGCGAAAAGTAAGTTTGTACATCGGGCAATAGCCACGACAAGCGCCAGTTTCCAATTTAATAAGGGTTCCGGTGCTGCTCGGTGCCGTCGCGGTGGGCGACTCTTGGGCCGAAACATTGTCCTGAGGTTTGCAGGCTACGAGGATCGCAGCGACAAGTAGAAAGAGAAGTGAGTGCTTCATAAACAAAAAAGTTGAAAATTGTGGTTAGGGGGTTGTTTGTTTGAGTTGTTTGAGTTGTTTGAAGGGTTGAGGCGTTTGAAGGGTTTGAGGTGTTGAGTTGTTTGAAAGGTTTGAGTTGTCGGCACACTTCAAAACGCGTCAAACCCTTCAAACCCTTCAAACAACTCAAACTATCCTATGGCCTGCTCCAAATCGGCCACAATATCGGTTACATTTTCGATTCCTACAGATACACGCACCAATCCGTCTGTAATTCCATTTTGTAGCCGAATTTCCTTGGGCACGGCTAAGTGCGAGGAAGAAGCGGGGTGCAAGATAAGGGTATCCACATCACCCAGGGTTGGTGCGAGCGAACAAAATTGAATGCGATTCATGCACGCAATGCCAGCCTCGAGTCCGCCGCGAAGTTCAAAGCTCAACATTCCTCCGTAGCCGCCACGCATTTGCCGCGTTGCCAGCGCGTAATCGGGGTGTGATTGAAGACCGGGATAATTAACCCGTTCAACAGCAGGGTGTTGCTCCAAAAAATGAGCCACTTTTAGCGCATTGGAGCAATGCCGTTCCATGCGCAGCGAGAGGGTTTTCAAGCCATTGTTGGTCAGCCAGGCCTCGAAAGGGGAGCAGTTGGTGCCGATAAGTTTCATGGCGCGCCACACGCCTTTGCGCATGGTTTCCTGGTCGCGGCCAATCACTACCCCGGCGATGGAATTGCCGTGGCCGTTCAAATATTTTGTCGTGGAATGGATCACATAATCTACGCCCAAGGCAAAGGGTTGCTGTAAAACTGGTGTTGCGAAGGTGTTGTCAATAGCGCACAATGCCCCGTGCCGATGTGCCAAATCTGATAATGCGGCAATGTCCACACAAGCCAGCGTTGGATTGGCAGGCGTTTCGCAATAGAGCATTTTGATGGCTTTGTCATCCCGCAAAGTTCTTTCTACCAGTTCCAAATTGCGCAAATCGGCGAAAACCGTTTCTATACCAAACTGGCTGAAAATCCCCTTCAGAAGTTCGGTGGTACCACCGTATAAATTGCCTTGACTCAGCACTTTATCCCCGCTTTTTAAGGTGCCGAGCAACAGCGTTGCAATGGCCGACATTCCGCTCGAAGTCATCACCGCCCAGGCTTTCATATCCAGACCATAAGATTCCAAGGCGGCTATTTTAGCAGCCACGGTGTCCACTGTTGGGTTGGCATATCGGCTGTAGGCGTGACCACTTTCGATGTTTTTGAAAATCTCGATGCCCTGATTGATGTCCTCAAAATCAAAGGACGAGGTGGCATAGAGCGGCAATACGTGCGGTGCAGTCGTCCGGTTTTCGGGGTGTTCTTTTACCGTGAGCGAGTCGAATTTCATTATTGAGCAGTTGAAAGTAAACGATGTTTTTCAAAATCACTTTATCACTCCATCACTTCATCACTTCATATCAATCCCCCGGCCAATAGAACTCACAGGTTTTCCTGAGATATTCCCCTGACCGGGCTTTTGAGGAAAGAAAAAGAGAAGCCCGGCAACCTACCTCGTACGGGCAATCCTGAATAATGGCATCTGGTTTGTTGTCGCGGTCGAGGTCGCCGAACCAGAGCAAGTCCACTGTGGGATTCACTTCGGGAATTTCGGTGCGAACCCATTCGGTGAGGTCTTGGGTCAAAATTGGTTCATTGGCATAGTCGAGCAGGGTAAGTTTGTAATCGGTGATGCGCACAAAGTTATTGTCAAAACTTGCGCAACCCGTAGCCGCAAGCCCGTAGGTGGGCTTCATGATGGTATCGTTCAGATCATTGCCAGGGTAAATGGAAAGTTGGCTGCCTGGGCCGAGCGATTTGGAGAAAAACATCTGGTTTGGGTCGAACACGCCGAGTGGACCACAATAGCCTGTGGACAAGGGCGTGTGACTGGCAATGAGGAATTTACTCGGGTCTAATTGGTTGGTTTTTAGTATTTTGATTGTTCCCCCGTAAAACTCGTTTGGCTCTTCGGCCAAGCGAACCTGCACTTTTCGGATTTCGTCAGCAAAAGAATCGCGGGCGTACACGCCGTACCAAAATAGCGGCGAAATGCTCTGCATGTCGAACTGCGGCGAATTCTCGTAATAGAGTTGAGTAGTGCTGCTGACATAGGCATCGAATACCCAGCCCGTGTTGTTTTTGTTGCGCACTTTGAGCCATCGGCCATAGGGCGCGTTCTCATCGGTGGTGTCTGCCTGGGTGAACTGGCCATTGTTCCAGGAATCTAAAAATTGGAGTAAAGTGCCCTGAGGGAGGCTCACTACTTTTTGGGAATTCACGTCCGGTTTGGCGCGAAGATTGAGCGAATTGGCCGTCACCACGAGTTCTTCGGGAAAAAAAGCGGCAGCGTTTTGCGCGGAAAGTTGGAAAGATAAAAGCGTGGTCAGAAGAGCGGATAAAAGTCGCATTCGTTTGCAAATTGATGTATGAACTAAGTCAATGAACACGAATATTTTATATTAAACACATAGGCACATTAGGACACATAGTCGCGATTTTCCACACTATGTGTCCTAATGTGCCTATGTGTTTAATATAAATATTTGCGCATTTAGTTAGCGTAAATTAACGTAGTTGTACCACCCTCGCCCCCAAAATCCCCTGACGAACGGGCAAGAGTATTTTATCCCCTGGTTTGGAAAGCGGAAAATAGGCCTGGCTTTTATACTTCAGCCGCCGTTCACGCTTGCCCTCCCGAACCGTGAGCCGCCAGCCCGTGGGAGTCAATTTTTCCCCTTTCAAAATGCCATATCCCGAAGCGAAATAGGCCGTTTCAGCCACAACTCAAAGGACTGGTTTTCGTCTTTTCCCAGGCTCCGATTCAACAAACTCCCAAACAAAGGCGCAAACAACACGCTGAAAACCAATATCAAAACCACTTCCGGAAAATGCCGCTCAAACGGCGTGAACCGTTCCCGCCAATACCATAATGCCCCACCCGTCAGCGCCGCAACCACCAGCATCGAGCCTATCACCAGTGCCTTTACTTCAAGTGTGTTTGACAGCACGGCGAATTCGCGGACATAAACCCATAAGAGCAAACTGAAAAGGACGACCGCCAAAAAGGACAAAAGACGAATAGATTTCATGCGAGTAAAGTATTCAACCATCCAGATATTTTCCGAAAATCCTGAAGCACTACTTTCCTCATGTAAGGTTTTGAACCACAAAAGGCACAAAAGGTCACAAAAGACCATTTCATGCTACTTTTGTGCTCTTTTGTGCCTTTTGTGGTTCATTATGTCAAGTTTGATGTTGCAACGGAACACTCACCAATTTACCCGCCGTAGCTTCTCGCCGCCGCCAAAGGCTAAGGCGAGTAAAAGCGAAGGAGGGCCTCAAAACCGCTCCAACGCCTGCATCAACCGTTCCGGCAATTCCTCCCGACAGGCCGATTGATAATCCTGATACGAGCAGGGCACCAAACGATGCCGATCATGCTTGCGCTTGGTAGCCACCGGAACTTGCATCCACCAGCGACCGCTTTTGGCACTTTTCCAAAAGGTGAGTTGGTGATTGAGTTTTCGGAAATCCACTACATATTCTGTTAGTCCGGTCGTGGAAGCAGGGTAATCGCCTTTGCGGTTGAATAATCCTTCGAGCAGGTACCAGATCATTTGCGCGGAGCTTTGGGCGGTTAAACCGTCCCGGTCTGCTTCTGGTTGGAATCCATAGAGCCCGAAAGAAGTGAGTTTGTCGCTCATGCCCGCGTAACGGCAGAGTTGGCAGGCTTCCTCGGCGAAATAGCCGGAAGGAGAGGGCGATTCCACGCCTGGGGCCTCACTTTGTTTCAAGGCGCTGAGGTGGAAGGACAACAAATCTGCGTCCCGAAGCACGGGTTCTGTTTCTTCAATGTTTGCCCGGGATTTCCCCAAACGTACGAGGTCAAAATGGTTTTTACCCAGAAACTCAATGGCTTCCGGCGGAGTTTGATGCACTTGCAAACCCATGATCCCAAAATGGAAAAGTTGTGGGTGGCGTGGTTTCAAAAGCGGGCCGTAAACACCATCGGTCCGGAAACACTCGTCCACCACAGCCATGTTTACCAGGGCTTTTGCCTCCTGATAGGCCAGGAATTGAGCTCGGGCGATCTCCTCTTTTCCGGCGATCACAATAGGCAATACCTTGCCGCTCAGCAGTTCGTACAAGACTGGTATCAGCAGGGCTGCATCGGCTTTCCGGAGATTTCCCAGATCGGCCACCGAGCCTTGGGGAAAAGGAAAAGCGCAGCGGTACAATTGTTCCCGAATGAGATTGGCCTCCTTATCGCCCACGCCGATGATCGCTGCACGGACTTTTTTCAGGTCCGGCATTTCGCCTCGGTGGAGCAGGGCGTTTTTGCCAAAAGACCATGCGGGCAGCGGGTCAAGGGCGTTTTTGCAGAATGAAGTAGGGAGCGGTTTTAGCCAGTTTTGAGCATAGGGAGGAATGACAAACTTTTTTAAACGGTCTCCAAAACTGCAAATTTGCGGTAGGGAAACGATCTGCGTTGTGCCGTAAAATTCCAAAATTAAGGAGAGGTTTGTCGCCAGTCACGAGAAAATCTGCTCCAACGGTTTTGCTCAAATCAAGAAGGTAGTTGTCTTTTGGATCAATAAAATCTGCGGAACGAAATGCTATTGAAATGACGGCGCTTTTGCATTCATCAGGGGTTGCAGCCGCCGTTGAGGTTTCAATATTTTTGCAACTTGGGAGAGCCGTACCCGTTCAAATTCCTCAAACATCTCCAAACACGCAAATATTCAATGTCAGGTCGTTGTAAAGTCTGGGATGTCTGCCATGTGACTGCCAATGGTAAAACTCAGCCAAATATTGTTGTCAAAGATGACCTTCATTGAACATCAGGAAGCGCTATTGCCATAACGGCTTTCCATGAGAATATCAGCGATTTTCCTGTCGGTAATCGTCACCTTTTCGGCGCGTTACGAACAAAGCGTTTGATGATGTCTGCTAAATTATCCACTTTCACAGCTTCGAATTGTTGCAGTACTTTCAAAACGGCCGCCATTTTAGACGAGGGTACCGTGAGCACTAATTTTTGAGTGTTAGGAGACATGGTAACAAAGATGCAAATTTTCAACCACAAAGTTGACAAAAAACAAGTTGCAATGCAAGCGACCCACTTGGACACTTGATCAAAGACGAATTAACAAATACGACTTGGGAGCGGTTTTAGCCAGTTTTGCAACATAGGGAGGCAAAAGTATGGACTAAAAAACTCAATAATTATACTTCTCGATCCGCATATCCAGTTTCTTGGCTTTTTTGAAATATTCGATAAAAAGCAAGTGTCCGGGTTTGGCTGGAAGCACGCTTTGGAAATCCGCTTTAGAGTCTAAAACAATGGCATCTGTTTCGAATGCAGCATCTCCTGCATGTCGTGAAACGGTTGCCAGTTTTTCCTTGGTCTTACTGCTTTTGTCGGGACGTACCGTATAGAAGAAAGTAAAGGCGTTGTTGTCTTCACTCATGTGTGCGTACAAATAGTCGAAGCCTCCAAGAGTATTGACATAGTTAGCCAATTTGTCTGGGCTTTGGGTGAGCGGAATACCGCTAATCGTAAAGACATGGCTCTTTTTGTCAATAAATTTGACTTGGTTCAAACTCATGTCAGCGTTGATTTCGACAACAACAAAATCCTGCACCCTCACCCCACGGGAAAGCGCAAAACCTGCCAATTCGAACATTTCTCCGCCCATGTAAATCTTCCCATCCTTGGTATGCACCACATCGCGGAAGAAAATGTACCCCCGATCTTCAAACTTGCCGTCCTCATTGCATTTCGCTTTTTGAGAAACATCCTTGGCCCAAGAGTGGTATTTATGGGCAATGAACTCCCCTTTTTGATTGATTTTTCCCACAAATAGGCCTATGCTATTGCCTTGTAGAATGTTCGCGGATTTTGCGAAATATTGACCGACTAACACAAAATTGCCCATCGAATCCGGGAAAGCGTGCAGCACTTGAACAACGTGTTTGTCAATGACCATCTCTTTGTCGAACACCACTTTGCCCGTTTCCAGATTGATGGCCTGAAGGTATTTGGTGGGCGTGCTCCATTCAGTGAAATGATGCAGCAGGAGTTTGCCATTGTGGCACAAAGGCATGGGGAGCAGCCCTTTGCGGTCTTTTTCGCCAGTCTCCCGAAACCAGGGTTTTAGTGCTGTTTCAGGCAAAAACTGCATTTTGTAATTATTACCAGTCATTCCGGTAAAGTTGTAAAATACATACCCGATACTGTCTAAGGAATAGGTGTGCGCGGCTACCTTTTGGCCCCCGGTATTAGGATCCTTAATGAACATCTCCTCAATATGTCCGATTCTACGCGTTTCAGAGGATATTTGATTCAATTGCAGGTCGTAGCGTCGGAATTCCAGGGTCACGTTGCCCGGATTGTAAAACACAAACAGGATAGAATTGCCATTGTAGGAGGCCATTTTTCAGTTCTGCATTTTGTGTTCCACGAGTTTCTTTTCGGCTATTTTATTCAGGTTTTCATCCATGAGTACCAGCTGGTAATTCGCCATGTACTTCTTATCTGATTTGTCAATAAAATAGAAAGCGTAATAACCGCGCACGATTTTGCTTTGGTAAATCGGAGCCATATCCTTTAGCCGGATTTCTGTTACATCTGCAAAGGATAATTTTTGGGCGTTCAGGAATGAGATGCCGATGAACAGCGATGCGAATAGCATCAGGGTGTGTTTTTTGATCATGTTTTTGTGATGTGCCGGCTGTGTGATTTGCCGGTGAATTAAACGTTATTATGCGTATGAAAAATGATTCAATTTAGTACCGATGAAATAACAACCTCACGATTTGTAGGGTCTAATTTGGTCCCGAGCAATCGGGATTGCTCGTCAGTTCCGTAGCCCCACTATGGGTCTTCCTCGCGCCTTACCTGCCACCAAATTACCCTCCTCCAAATCGTGAGGTTGTTATTTCATCGGTACTTAGGAGCAAAAGGCTTATTCATCCAGCGCCTCAATCTGCTTCAAATATTTCCCTTTGGGGAAGGACGACAAATAATGTTGCTTCCGGGTCTTGAACGCTGCTGAATCGTCCGCCAAATCGCTCGCTAATATCGCGGCAAAGGCAAAATCCTCCTCTTTCTGGAATTTCTCCCAGCGATCCTGATAAAAATGGTAGGTGACACGGGTCAGATCCGAGACCCTGAATTGGTTGACAAATTTGAGGTACCGGTTGTATCCCTGACTGTATCCAGCGCTAGGCAAATCCAGCACTTGCCGCAATTGATGACTTCGCTGGTAAAGGCAAATTTCATATAAACACTTGACCGTCATAGCATTAAGATAGCCATCATCGGGACGTTCCGTGAGCAATATGAGGTTGCGGAACAAGGCGCGACCATATTCTCCCGGTCATAAAGCCCTCTACTATTTTCGTATTGGCTCCAATCCTGAAGTTGCAAAAAACTGCTTTCGGGTTGGAGGAAATTTTTTCCCTCAGGGCGTTCGCCCAAGAGGGCCAGCTGCGTCTGGGTCAGGGCAATCCGTTTGGGGCAATCCGGGTGCGTTTTGAGTGGATCTTCATTAAATTCTTCTGATTCTTTCGGTTTTTGAGCGGAGAAACCACCCAAAGCGGGTTGTTCCAGCCAGGTTTTTTGGAACGGGAAATTGGGCGAATTGAAAATTTCGGAATAGGGTATACTCGGCCAATTTGAATGGTCCAATTCGTCCAACACCTGAAGGGCTGTAACGGCTTCCGACAGACTATACTTAGTCCGGGACATGAACACAAACCCCAGTGAATCAGCCTCCGATTCCTTATACCGGCTATGCCTCCGACCGTTATAAGCCATACTTTTCATCAATTCAAGGGCGCGTTCGGTTTTGTTGTATTTGCCTTTTGAAATTGCCCTCAATTGTTTCTGCGTCTCCGGCGAGTAAAGCGTGTTGATGTACTGGTGCAAGGCATTGTTGCCGTGGTTGTTGACATAATGCGCCAGCTCATGACAAAGTATAAAGGCCACCTGACTTTCATTTTTAAGGTAGGGCAACATGGCCACATTAAACACCAGCGTGCCTTCTCCCACACTTCGGGCATTGGCCGACTCATAGCGGCTCAACAATAAGGTGATGTCTGCTTTGGGGATTTCAGGATTATTGCGCAGAATTTCGTCCATAATGCCTTGAAACCAGCTTTCCCAACGCATCCATCAGGAAATTGCCCCCCAACAACTCGCTTTTCAAGCTGTCAGTGCGTTCCTTGTATTCCTTTGCCAGATAGGATTTGTGGGTTTTTGGCAAGGTCGCAAGGTCACGTTCCAGTCGGCCACTGATTTTGGTCAATATTTTGGGCAAGGCCTCCGAACGGTAGGATGCGCTGCGATAGACTTCAACAGGATTTGTTTGAGACCAGCCCGGAATAACCGAACTAAAAGCAAGAAGAAAAGTAAAAGTGAAGCGAAAGATTTGGTGTGTAGCAAACATAGTGTGTAAATGTAGCAAGTTTCGTCTTCAAGTTATGCTTGAAAAGGCGACCCATTAACTTTGACGATATGCTGAATATTACAATAACCGTGCAAAAAAATGTTGTGGGGTGCTTAATGTGGGAAGGGGGGGTTAAGCCGTTTTTCAGGGCTTTTGCTTTTTCTAGAGCC
>JADJFA010000006.1 GCA_016708875.1 Lewinellaceae bacterium | reverse complement strand
ACCACGCAGATTATCAGCCGATTGCAAAAGGTATTTGGAAATGAGGTGGCAGTTTATCATTCCAAAATAAACACCCAGGAAAGGGTAGAAGTCTGGAAATCAGCAGCAGCTGGAAAGCCCATTGTGCTTGCCGCAAGGAGTGGTCTTTTTCTTCCCTTCCAAAATCTGCAACTCGTCATCGTTGACGAAGAACACGATTCCTCTTTCAAACAATACGACCCGGCTCCGCGCTACCACGCCCGCGATACGGCTATTTTCTTGGCCAATATTTATGGGGCAAAAACCCTGCTCGGCACGGCCACCCCCTCGCTTGAAACCTGGCACAATGCCCAAACGGGCAAGTTTGGCCTCGTAGAAATGCCCGAGCGTTTCGGCGGACTCGAACTGCCAGCGATGGAAACAATTGACTTGCGCGAGCAACTGAAAAACCGCCAGATGCAGAGCATTTTTTCCACGCCACTGCTGGAAAATCTGCAAAAAGCGTTGGACAACGGCGAGCAAGCCATTCTTTTTCAAAACCGCCGTGGTTACGCCCCTATGCTCGAATGTGAGGTATGCGGTTGGAATGCCATGTGCCGCTATTGCGACGTGAGCCTCACCTACCATAAGCATACAGATCGCCTGCGCTGCCACTATTGCGGTTATGTACAGGAACCAGCCAAAACCTGTCCCGCCTGCGGTTCGGGCAAAATCACGTTCAAAGGTTTTGGCACCGAAAAAATCGAGGACGAACTCAAGATTTTTCTTCCCAATGCCCGTATTGGGCGCATGGATATGGATACAGCGGGCACGAAAAGCAACCTCACGGCCTTGCTCAATGACTTCGAGGAACGCCGCCTGGACATTCTTGTGGGCACCCAAATGGAGACAAAGGACTTGATTTTGATAATGTTGCGTTGGTGGGTGTGTTGGGCGCCGATGCACTGACCAAATTCCCCGACTTCCGGGCAGGAGAGCGGGCATTTCAATTGTTGACCCAGGTAGCAGGGCGCGCCGGGCGCAAGAACAAACGTGGCAATGTGCTGATTCAGGCTTTCGACCCAAAACACCCGATTGTGCAGGAAGTGCTGCGCAGCGATTTTCTTGGCTTTGTCGAGCGCGAATTGAAAGAGCGAAAGGAGTTCAAATACCCGCCTTTTTATCGCCTGATTCACCTCGAATTGCGTCACAAAGAACCTAAAGTCGTGAACGAAGCGGCGGCTTTTATGCCAAAATGCTACGCCAAAAACTCGGCGACCGGGTGCTCGGCCCGGTGATCCCTAACATCGCCCGCATCAGGAGTTACTTCGGACAAAACATCATGCTAAAACTGGAAAAATCGGCGCCAGTATTATCTGGGGCGAAGGCATTGATTCGACACACTACGGAGATAATGCTGGGCAGGCCGGGATTGAGTCAGGTGCAGGTGGCGGTGGATGTGGATCCGGTGTAGGGGATTGATTTGATTTTTTGATTGTGGGATTGATTCGATTGGAGAAATCATGGATGAAATCCACTATTTTTGAGGCAAAATTTTTGGTTTATGACAATTGAACTTTCGGATACGATTCTGGCAAAAAGCCACACCACGGCGCAGGAAGTCAAATTGCAAATTGCCATTGCATTATTCAAAGAGGAGATTTTTACCTTGGGCCAAGCGGCCTTGCTGGCCGAATTGCCCCAACTAATCTTCCAACAAGAATTGGCAAAGCGAAAAATTGCCGTGCATTATGATGTAGAAGAGCTTCGGCAAGACCTTCAACACCTTAAAGTCGCCTGATGCTGGTCGTAAGTGATACTTCACCTATTTCAAACTTGCACGTCATTGGACAGCTTCATCTTTTGCACCACCTTTTTGGATCAATTATCCTTCCTCCTGCAGTCATTTCAGAATTGTCAAAATTGACTGACTTTGGCTACGACATTTCAGCCATTGAAAATGCGCCTTGGATTTCCGTTCAGTCGGCAACCGATGGATTAGCTGTGAGTAGGCTTTCCAAACAACTTGACCCTGGTGAAAGCGAAGCCATCATTCTTGCACAAGAGTTGGGTGCCGCCTTTCTGTTGATTGACGAACGGCGTGGTTGGAAAATCGCCAATGCAATGGGTATCAAAACAATCGGTGTTTTGGGGGTTTTGTTGAAGGCCAAATCTGAAGGCTTGATTCCTGTCATATCTCCAATTTTGCACGACTTGGAATCCATCGCAGGGTTTTGGATGAGTGAATCTTTACGGAAAGAAGTACTCTCACAGGCTGAAGAATAAACCTCGAAACAATCGTTAAAATCAAAAAATCAATCTCCCAATCCCCCCCCCCCCTTCCCCCAAAAAACAAAAAAAACCAACCCCCCGCCTGCCCCTGACCCTTTGGGGAAAAACCCGAGAAACCGGTGGAAGTGGAAGCCTCTTTTTGTTGGGGGGTTTGTTTTTTTTCTTTATTTTTTTTTTTTTTTTTTTTTTCCCCTTTTCCCTGCCTTCTTTGCCTAAATCTTTTTTTTTTTTTCCCTTCGTTGGGGTCCTTCTTTTCCCCTTTTTCCCTTCTTTTTAACTCATTTTCTTTTCTTCTTTCCCCCAATCGGGTCCTTTTTAATCCCTTTTCCCCGCCGGCCGGGAACCCCTTTCCCCAATCCCCTTTGTTTATTCACTTCCCCTCCCCTGCCTCTTTTTTTCCCCTCTTCTCCTCTCGCTCCAATACTCTTGTTTGTATATTTTCTCAATACCCAAACCCCCCAAAAAAATACTTCTTTTTTTTTCTTCCCGGGGGAAAGGGGAAATACTTCTCCAATTTCCCAACTCGTTCCAAACAACAAAAAAAAAAACCAAAACCCACCCTTAAAAAAATTAACACAAATTCTCAACCCCTACAAAAAAGAAGAATTTTCTCCTTTCCCACGGGGGGTGAAATTTTCACAAAATTAACATTTTAAAAAAAATAAAAAAAATTTTGGGGGGTTAACCTACAAAAAAAATATTATAATCCACTTTCCCCAAAACCAAACCCCATTAAAAACCCCCAACAAGCCAACAAACCCAACAAAAAAACCCCCCCAAAAAACAAAAACAGAAACAAAAAGGCCGCCGAACCCAAAAACCCCCCGGCCCCGCCGGGGCCGGGACGAAAAAAACCACCCATTAAAAGCCGCCACCCCCAAACACCGAAGCCGCCACCCCCCGGGGGAAAACAAAACCCCCAAAGCCAACGAAAACAAACACAAAAACAAAAGGCCCGGGGCCGCCGACTCCCACCCATGGCCGGGGAAAGGGCCGGCCGGGAGACCCCCCCCGCCACCCCCCCGTTTTCCTGCCTTGCGCTCGCTGGACATCCCCCCCGCCGCCCCCAAAACCCCCAAACCCCCCCTGGCCGGGGAAACCAAAATGGGCCGGGGCGGGGGAAAGCCTGGGGGGCCCTCCCGTAAAAAAAAACCAAAACAAAAAACCCCCCGAAAAAAAAAAATTTTGTCTGGGGAAAAAAAAAAAAAAAATTCACAACGCCCGGGGGGGGGGCCGGAAAAAACTTGACCACCCTCCCACAGGAAACAAACCCCCCGCCGCCGTTGGAACAAAAACCAAAACCCCCCCCCCGGGGGGGCGGGGAAAACCCCCCCAAGGGGTAAACCAAACTGCCGGACCGGGGGAAAAAGCCAAAAAAAGACCCCTTCTAAACCCGCCGGAAAAACAACAAAAAAAAAAAACAACAAAAAATATACACCCGAAACCCTTCCTTTGGGGCCGAAATACTTCTGATATTTGGTTTATCCCTCCACAACCAGGACGGGCCGGGCCGCCCCCCCCCGTTAAACACCCCAAAAAAAAGGGCCCCCCGAAACGTTAACAAAGCCGGCGGGGAAACGAAAGGGGCCAAAGGGGGGCGTAACACAAAAACAATAAACAAACCGCGTGGGGCCAAAAACACCCGGGCCGGAAAACCCCCCGGAAATCCCCCCCCTTTCCCGAAAAAATTATAATTTTTTTTCCGCCCCGTGCCCCATACTAAACCTCGGCCCGCGCCCCCCGCGCCCCCGCCTTCCCCGCGGGGGGGTGGGCCGGGGGGGGGCCGGGGGGTGGGGCCCCCCCCCCCCCCGGCGGTTTTTTCCGGGTAGGCGGCCCCCCCTCCTTTGGTCCCCCGACGTGGTGGGGGGCGGCGGCCGGGGGGCGGGGGGGGGGGGGGGACCCCCCGGGGGGGGCGGCGGGGGGGGGGGGGGGGAAACCCCCCGGGGGGGGGGGAAAAAACCCCCCCCCCCCGGGAAGGGAGCCCGGGGAACCCCGCCCCCCCGGGGGGGGTAGGGGAACCCGAAAAAGAGGGCGGGCGGGGCGGGGCGGGAAACAACAAAAAATCCGGGGGGGGGGGGCGGCCCCGGGCCCGCCCCGAATACCCCCCACAAAAACGCCACCGGAGGGGGGGCGGAAAAAAAAGGGCCGGGGGGAAGGGGGGGGGGGGGGGGGGGGGAGAGGGGGGGGGGGGGGGGGGGGGGGGAAAGAAAAGGGGAGGGGGGAAAAAAAAAAAAAAAAACAAAACCCCCCGGGAAAAAAAAGAAAAACGGGGAAAAAAAAGGAGAAGGCCAAACCCGGAAAAAGTAGGAAAAAAAAAAAAAAAAACACCCGGGGGGGGGGGGGGTAATCTGAAAAAAAATGGAAAAAACCAAACAAACCCCATGTGGGGGGGGGGGAAAAAGAAAAAAAAAAAAAAAAAAGTGGGGGGGGGGGGGTGTGGCCGAAAACCCGCACCACCCGACCCCCAAAAAAACAGGGGCGGGGTTTTTTTTTTAATTTTTCCCCCAAAAACCCCCAAAATCTTCTTCTCCCCCAATCTCCCCCTGCGGCCGCCAGTTTTTTGAACTGTCCAAAATAACTCTCTCCCGCATCCCAATCCTCCTCACTTTGAAAGTACAAGCCCATTTCTTCTTTTTCTGCCTCTCGCTGCTCGTTTTCAGTAAAAAAACGCTTGTGCGCCAACCGCGACCAACCAAAAAAAAAAAAAAAAAAAAAAAAAAAAAACCCGCACCCCTCGCCCCGATGTATCTGACATAAAAGTGGATCTCGAAATCCTGCGTTTTGAGCAGGATGTTTTTGCGCTTGATACCGCCAACATTCAAATGGGCATGCAAAGCCTGTTGGGGAAATACCCAATGATGCTGCCACTGTTTTGCAACGAAATCATTCACGACCAATCCAACCCCAACGAAACCCCGCGCGAGGCTTTAAGCGGATTTCTTTCCGTTCCGCAGGTGCGGCATCTGTACGACACAGTGCAACAGGTGTATGGTGATTTGCGCTGGCTTGAAAAGGATTTAAGCCAGATGTTCCAATACTACAGGTTCTATTTTCCTAAAAAACCAGTGCCACAGGTGGTCACGATGATCTCGGAATATGCCACGGATGCGTTTACAGCAGGCGATAGTTTGTGCGGCATCGGGCTGGATATGTTTTTAGGCGAAAACTACCCCGGATACGATCCTGAGGTTTTTCCATACTTCATGCGGCGACAGTTTCAAAAAGACTATATCGCAGTGCGTTTGAGTAAAGCAATTGCCCAAAACTGCGCCGATGCAGCACCGGGTCAGCGATTGCTTGACCTGATGCTGCACAACGGAAAACAACTTTATATTGGTGATTGCCTCTTGCCCGATGTGGCCGACAGCCTGAAAATGGGCTATACCCGCAAACAAATGGAAGGCTGTTACGCCAATGAAGCGGAAGTGTGGGCGCGCTTGCTCGGCGAAAAACTACTGTATTCCACAGATTTTGACAAAATCCGAAAACTTGTGACTCCCAGCCCCAACGCGCCCGCCATTTTTCAGGAAGCGCCTGGTGAAATCGGCAATTGGATAGGCCTGCAAATCGTGCGCTCGTACATGAAACGCTTTCCCAATACGACCATGGATCAGCTACTACAATTAACGGATGCGCAGAAGTTTTTGGAACTGGCGAAGTATAAGCCTAGGCGTGATTAGGTATCCCGTGTAGATCCACAAACGAAAATGGGATTTCGTGCAAGGCATCTCCTTTGCATGAAATCCCATTTTCATAAATCGAAAGCTGCAAGTCAGCCTCCTACATGTTGCTTAGTTCAACTTAGAATTAATCGCACCCGAAAATTCTTCCTCCAGCGCTTCAAGCTTTGCCTCCCCATTTGCGAGCATTTTGGCAGATTGCTTTTTCACGGCCTCAAGCTTGTTCGTGACCGTGTCAAGCAATTCATTGACTTTTTCGCCCAATCCATCAACTACGTCATCGCGCTTTTGGACAATCTTTTTTCGTGTAGCAGAACCTTTATCTGGAGCAAAAAGCACTCCCAATACGACACCAGCGGCTACGCCAGCTGCAATGCTCAATACTATTTTCCCGGTAGTCATAATATTACTTTTTTGTGGTGAAGAGATATACAAAGGTGTGGTTTTTGAGGCGTTAAAGGGTATGCAAAAAACGCGATTTTGGTCATCGTCGCTGGTGATTTTGCACACTTACCGCATATCCTTCGCATAAATCTTCAAAGTCCGCCGCCCCTGCCACTCGTCTTCGCGGAGGTTGAAAATAAGCCCAAATGGCTTTCCCTGCACTTTTTCAAAAGCCTTCCCCAAGCCGAATCCAATGCCTGTCATTTCAACCTTGCTACCCGCCTGCCGCAGGGAAAGTTTGACGTGGTTGTTGTCCAGCAATTTACTCTGGCCGGTATCCGAAACCTCCTCAGCCCAGAAAACCGGATTTCGATTATACGGGCCAAATGGTTCAAAGCGGTGTAGCATTTTCCAGAATTCGGGCGTGATTTCATCAAACCTGATTTTCGTGCAAACATCTATTTGGGGATCTTCCATTTCAGGTGCAATGGATTGGCTCACCACGGTTTCAAAACGTTCGATAAAGGCATCCACATTCTCCAAAGGCATCTGCATACCGGCGGCGTGCGCGTGTCCTCCATAGGTGATAAACAGGTCTTCGCACTGCTGCAATGCACTGTACAGATCGAACCCCGCCACCGATCGCGCTGAACCGACTGCTTTCCCATTGCTTTCTGTAAGGATCACCGTTGGCTTGTGAAAAGTTTCCACAATACGGCTCGCTACAATTCCAATAATGCCTTTGTGCCAATTTGGCTCGAAAAGCACCGTGCTTTTTCGCCCGCTCCAGTCGGCCATTTCCTTGAATTTTCGGTGGGCTTCGTCGGCGGTGGCGTAGTCCATTTCGCGGCGTTCTTTATTGCGCGTAACGAGCTGACTGGCATTGTCCAGCGCGCTGTTTTTGTCAACGGAAAGCAGCAGACGAACGGCCTCACGGGCGTCAGCGAGTCGGCCTGCTGCGTTGATGAGCGGGCCAATCCCGAAAACAACATCGGTAATATCCAGGGGCCTTGGACGATTGATGCGCTCACAAATAGCCCAGAGACCAAGCCGAGGGGAACGGTTGAGCCGTTGCAACCCAAAGTGTGCGAAGATTCGGTTTTCACCCGTCATCGGCACAATATCACAGGCAGTGCTGACGGCTACAAGATCGAGCAGCGAGATGATTTCTTCAGAAGGCGTGTTGTGATGAAGGGCTAGGGCTTGAGCGAGTTTGTAGGAAATGCCGCAGCCGCTGAGTTCTTTGTAAGGGTACGGACAATCCTCGCGCTTTGGGTCGAGACAGGCCACGGCATCGGGCAATCCGCCCTCGGGCAAGTGGTGGTCGCATACGATAAAATCAATGCCATACGTCTTGGCGAGCGCAATGGGTTTATGGCCTTTTATGCCGCAATCCATCGCTATTATGAGGGTGCAACCCGTTTCGCGGGCATATTCTACGCCCAAAAGGCTCACGCCGTAACCTTCCTTGTCGCGGTCGGGGAGGTAATAATCGAGGTTGGCGTGGAAGCCAGAAAGGAAGGCATACATCAGCGCAACACTGGTGGTGCCGTCCACATCATAATCGCCATAGAGCAGAATACGTTCGTTGTTTTGAAGCGCGACGTCAAGGCGCTCCACCGCCAAATCCATGTCCTTCATGAGGAAAGGATTGTGGGTGTTGTTCAGATCATGTCGGAAGAAGGTACGAGCGTCTTCGATGTTCAAAATGCCGCGTTGTACGAGCAGGCGGCAAAAAAGGAGCGGAATTTTGAGTTCTGATTGAAGTCGTTCGGCAGCGGCCTCGTCGGTGGGAATTAAATTCCATGTAGCAAGTTTCATTGGTTGAAGCGGATTTTGCGTGTGTGCTACGAAGTTAATTCTAATTGCACAATCTCACACCGAAAATTTGATTTTTCCAACATCTGAAGTATCTATTTACCACATAACTAAATGTGACATAATTTGAACCACAAAAGTCACAAAAGGACACAAAAGTAGCACGATCCGATCTTTTGTGTCCTTTTTGTGGTTCAAATTATGTCACATTTAGTTACAACTCAAATCTTTACAAAAGAGCCTTCGTGCATCAAAGTACCCATCCTGCACTGAACGCGGTAGATGCCCGCAGGCCAGTCGCGAAGTTCTAGCGGGAACAAAAATGCTGAACCAGATTTTTCAGCGGTGAATGTTCCAACACGCTGCCCGGCCTGGTTCCACACCACGATTTCTGCTGTGCCGTTCAGGTCGTTTTGCAGACTCAGGGTCGTACGGTCACTGGCCGGGTTGGGTGAACAAGTCATTGCAAGTACTTGAAATCCAACATTCTTGACGCTATTAATGCCCAGTTCGTAGCAACCACGGTCGGGCAATCCCTGACGTGGGTTGCCAAGCAGATCGGTAGTTGGAGCGCCTTCAGCCACGCCTCCATCAACGGCTGGGCCCATCGTTAGGCGGAAGTCGTCGTTAATCGGGTCAAAAAAAGTGGTAGGTAGGTTGTGAACATCTTTACTGTCTGTCAGGTAATCTTCCAGCGTAGCATCGCCGCTTTGATTTCCATTGAGCGAGCTGACCGATGGTGCGCCCTGTTCAATACCGTAGTTGTCGCCACCAGGGTTATGAAAAAGGCAGTTTAAGAGAGAAAGGCTCGCGTTGCCCAGCGGTGCTTCCCATTGGGCGATTCCCGCTCCAATGGTAGCAATGTTCTCAGCAAATGTGCAGTTTACGGCCTTTACCGTACTGAATAGACTATCAGAGGAATTGATAGAAATGCCGCCGCCCGCGCCAGCCCCGAGGTTCAGGTTTCTGGCAAAAAGGCAGTTGGTGAGCACCGATTTCGTATCGTTGAGATTGAGCGCAGCCCCTTGCATCCCACCTAAATTGTCGATGAAAATGGTGTTTTCTATTACGAGCATGCTATCTCCATTGGCTTCCAAAACGCCTCCGAAATTAGCCGTATTGAAGGTGAACGTACTGTTACGAATGCTGGTTGGGATGTTCGGGTTGATGTAAATGCAGCCTGCATTTCCCGAAGCAGTGTTCTGGCTAAAAAAACAATTTTCAATGCTCAAACGTGTACCATCATTTTGGGTAAAAATCGCCCCCCCAAAGCTTGCCTCATTGTTCGTGAAGGTACAATTTCGATACAAAACGTCTGCTTCAAACCCGTTGCTCAACGCCGCCCCGCCCTGGGTAGCCCTATTGTTATGGAAAGTACAAGATTCGAAAGTGCCATTACAATCGAGGCCATAATTGGCAACAGCGGAAGCATAAGCGCCCGTATTGGCTTCAAAAAGGCAGTTTGTAACGGTAAAAATGGTAGAGTCGCTATTGTAGATGGCAGCACCTGAACTCGGCGCCACATTTTCCCGAAAAATCGAATTGCTGAGCGTGTAGTTCGTGCCGTTGTTGTAGATCGAAGTCGCGCCATAGGCCGTCCCAATATTGCGCTCGAACAAGCAACTGTCAATTATCAGTTCACTATCGAATTCCCGGCCTTGAACGTACATGCCTGCTGCGTTGGGCGCGTGGTTGTCGCGAAAAGTTGTGTTTTTTAGCACCAAGGTTGCCTGCCAACCGTAAATGCCGGCGCCGCCAAAATCCGTCGCGGTATCTCTTTCAAACAGGCAGTTGTCTATGGTGGCAACATCACCACCCACGCGACCATCAATGTAAATCCCAGCCGCGTTGGCCGATTTGTTTTTTCGAAAAATGCTGTTCGTCATAGTCCAGCTGGCCTGCCACGAAAACATGGCTGCACCAAAATTAGCGCCACCGTTATTGCTCTCGAACAAGCAACTGTCAATGGTAATTGCAGTGGTTTCGAGTGGATAAAGCGCTCCGCGGTTGGTCAGGTTTTTGCGGAAAATGCAATTATTGACTTCCCCTGTAGGTGTTTGGAGTAATAGGAGGATGCCTTGTTCGGTAGCTTTGTTTGCCTCAAATAGGCAATTGTCCACAATAATGCCGTCGCTATCGGCCCCTAAGGCTGCAAGGGCTGCTCCATTTTCGCCAAAATTGTTTATAAAGTTACAGTTGCGCACCGTCAGTTTTGTGCCTGCCAGGATGCCGCCGCCTTGACGACTGAGGGGAGGGTTGGGATCATCCACAAGCGTGTGGCCTCCGCGAAAGACAAAACCATCCACCACCGCTTTTGCTGTAGAAGTATTGAAAAAAGCAATCAGGATGTGCTGCACATTGTCCGTGCGGTTTAGGTCAAAGTTGCCAGCAATGTCATTTCCAGCAATGTCGCCACTGAGCGTAGTCACATTGAGCGTAGGGTTGCGCTGACTGAGTTGTGTCTCAGTACCAGCAAAGCCGCCATAGAGTTCGACGCCCGATTGTAGTGCAAACGAGTTGTCGGGAGCTGGGAAACTCGGCTTGTAGGTGCCAGAGGCCACCCAAATCGCCTGACCTGGGACTGCTGCAGCCAGAGCAGCATCCAGTGAGGTGTAAGCATTGGCCCAGGAACTGCCGTTGTTGGAGCCTGATGCGTTCGCCTTCACAAAAATTGTTTGGGCGTTCAAATAGCAGGTCAACAGGAGTAAAAACAAAGTAGAGATTTGCTTCATGGTTGAATAAATAAGTCGTTTTGTGAAAAAATTTACCCGCCATAGCCCTTTTATCCGCTGAAGTTTTCAGCACAAAGTAAGCGAGGGCGGAGGTGTGGTGATTTTGAATCCCAAAACTACAATGACGGAGTCGAACCTAGCTATTCCAATTCGCACATTTGCCCAAATCTGCTAAGTGTACCTTTGCCATCCCCAAATCCCCTGATCAACCAATCACCCCTCCTTCGCCAAGGCTACGGCGGGTAAACAATAAACCAATCACCAACAGCATGAAATTCGAAGAATACCGCATCGCCACAGAGATCAAGCGCAACCTGGAGGAAATGGAATTCCGGCGACCGACGGACATTCAATACAAAGCCATCCCGCCCATCCTGAAAGGGGAGGATGTGCTGGCCATTGCCCAAACAGGTACAGGCAAAACGGCAGCGTTTGCCATTCCGATCATTCACCTACTACACGACCGCAAGGTGTCGGGACGTTCCGAAGGCATTAAGTGCGTGGTAATGGTGCCGACGCGCGAGCTGGCATTGCAGATTACGGAAGTGTTTGAAAAACTAGGGCGCCATACAAGAGTGAAAACATTTTGCGTGTTTGGTGGCGTGGAGCAAGGCCCGCAAATTGAACGTTTGGAAAAAGGGATTGACATACTCGTCACTACACCCGGACGTATGTTCGACCTTGTGAGTCAGGGTTTTATCCGGCTGGAGCGTGTAGAAATTCTGGTGCTAGATGAGGCCGATCACATGCTTGACCTGGGGTTTATACGCGACATCCGAGATTTGATGAAATTCCTCCCACGCAAGCGGCAAACGCTGTTTTTCTCCGCTACGATCAACGAAACCATCAAAGAACTGGCCTATTCACTGGTCACGCGCGCCATACGAATCCAGATTTCCCCCAAAGACCCGGTGGCGAAAAACATCAACCACTCGGTGGCTTTTGTGGAAATGGACGACAAACGTTATTTCCTCGAACGACTCATCAGCGAAAACCCCGAAAGCAAAATCCTGGTGTTTGTGCGCACTAAAGTCCGCGCCGAGCGCGTAATGAAAGCCATGGAACGGGTTGGCATTCAAAGCATTACGATCCATGGCGACAAGGAACAAAAGGATCGTTTGACCGTGATGACCCAATTCAGAAGCGGCGCGGTGAAAGTGCTGGTAGCCACCGATGTGAGTGCCCGCGGCATTGACATCCCCGATGTGGATTATGTAGTGAACTACGATCTGCCTGATGTAGCCGAAAACTACGTTCACCGGGTGGGCCGAACTGGTCGGGGCGACAAAAAAGGCCTGGCCGTTTCGTTTTGCAGTCCCGAGGAAAAAGAAATGCTGGCGGAAATCGAGGCGTTTCTCGACAAGCCGATTCAAGTATTGAAACTAAACAAAACGGAATACTCCGAGACGCTGGTCCTCACCAAAGAAGAGCCGGATAAGTGGAAGGCGGTGATGTTGGAGATCGAGCAGGCGGAGGAGTGGAAGGCGAAGAATAGGAAGAAGAATAAGAAGAAATAAAATTTATTACATTTTGCGAGATGTGCCTCGTAATTTTACGAGCGCTTTCTCGTAAAATGTAAAATATGTTTGAAAGACCTGCATTTAGTTTGTTACAGAAAAGGATTGATGAGCCACCAATCTCCACCTGAATTTTAGGTCAAACAAATTCTACATGATTTTCCATCTCTTCGGCTTCCAAAATTTCATGGATAAGCATTAACCCAGCAATGATTCGTCCTATGGAATTGCGCTTGTGACTATAAACCAAGCCTTTGTGGAGCGGTTCTTCCAAAGAGCAAATTTTCAAGAAATCGTCGTCTTGTGAAAAGACCACCCAGTCATTTTCGGCGGCGAATGTGAGTATTTCTTCGTCTGGGGCTCTCCCCAAATCAGCCTCTTGACAGGTCAAAACCTCAACTCCCCGTCGCCGCAAACCAGCAGTGATAGCACTGTGAACGGAACGTCCATGAGAAATCGAACACTATGCATGGGCCGCTGCCAACTTGGAAGGGAAACGCTTTTTAATCTGATCGACCAAGGCTTCCTCTGCCTCGATTGCTTGCATAATTTCCGCCCGATGGTCAAAAAAGTAGGAGAGCGCAGCGTAGATATCCGCCAGAGAAAGATTGTATTCTGTGGCAATTTGGTCAGCACCTAAACCCATAAATTCGTGCCAAACGGCAATCTGTTTGACCGTGAATCGAGTGCCTGCAATGCGTGGCTGGCCACCTGCGACGCCGGGTGTCGATTCGATTTTTGAAGAAAGTTGCAAGTCAGACATAATGTCAAATTTGTGTGCAAGTTAATGGTTTTTGTCCAATCAATGCGCCTCCAACCAATTCTCCCCAACCCCAATTTCCACCAAAATCGGCACTTTCAAGTTCGGCAGCGCAGTCGTCATTTTGTCAAAAATCAAAGGCTTGATCCGCTCCAATTCGTCCTTTCGAACATCGAATACCAATTCGTCGTGCACTTGCAAGATCATCTGTGATTTGAGGCCAGCCTCACGCATGGCTTGACGGATGTTGATCATCGCAACTTTGATGAGGTCGGCGGCAGAGCCTTGGATGGGCGTATTGATGGCAACGCGCTCGCTCATGGAGCGCATCATGCCATTGCCAGAATTGATGTCTCGGAGGTATCGGCGGCGACCCAGCATGGTCTCGACATAGCCGTTTGAGCGGGCAAATTCCACGATGCTGGTCATGTAGCCGCGCAGGCCGGAATATTGTCGGAAATAGTTCTCAATCAACTCTTTAGCCTCGGTACGTTTGATGCCGAGTTGTTGGCTCAGGTTGCTGGCACCCGCGCCGTAAATGATGCTAAAATTGACAGTTTTGGCGGCGCGACGTTGATCACTGGTAACCTGGTCGAGCGGCACACCGTACACACCAGCAGCCGTAGCGGTGTGGATGTCGAGTTTATTTTGGAAGGCTTCGAGCATGGCCTTGTCGCCGCTGATTTCGGCAATGAGGCGGAGCTCGATCTGCGAATAGTCGGCACTTAAAATTACATGCTCAGCATCGCGGGGAATAAACGCCTCGCGGACTTTTCGACCTTCAGCGGTGCGGATAGGGATGTTTTGCAGGTTGGGGTTTTGGCTGCTGAGTCGGCCAGAGGCAACGAGGGCCTGGTTAAAATTGGAGTGTACCCTGCCAGTGCGCGGATTCACCAAAGCAGGCAAAGCGTCCACATAGGTAGATTTCAATTTCATCAGCCCACGATGCGAGAGGATGTCGGCGCAAATCGGGTGATTTACAGCGAGTTCCGAGAGAATTTCTTCATCGGTGGAGTATTGGCCCGACTTCATTTTTTTGCCGGGATAAGGCAATTTCAATTGATCAAACAAGGCTTCGCCCACCTGTTTCGGGCTGGCAATGTTGAAATTGAAACCTGCTTCTTTCAGGATTTTTTCCTCCAATGCCACGATCAATACCGCCAGTTCGCTGGAATATTCCTTTAAAAAATCAGGGTCAATCCGAACCCCCGCGTGTTCAATATCAGTCAATACCTTCACGAGCGGGGTTTCTACTTCTTCAAAAAGTTTGACCAGCACTTGGCCGCCTTCCTCAAGTTTTGGTTTCAAAACATCCCGCAGACGCAGGGTTACATCGGCATCTTCGCCAGCGTATTCTTTAACAATATCAATCGGAACGTCGCGCATCGTGCCCTGCTTTATGCCCGGCTTTTTCTTCCCAATTAATTCTTCAATTTTGACGGGCGCATAATTCAGTAAGGTTTCCGCCATGTAGTTCATGTTGTGGCGGAGATCGGGTTCGAGCAGGTAGTGCGCCAGCATGGTATCCCAGTACGGCCCGCGGAGTTCGCAGTCGTAATTCAACAGGACAATTGCGTCGTATTTCAGGTTCTGTCCGATTTTTACAATCTTTTCATCCTCAAACACTTGCCTGAATTCTTCCACGATTTTTTGTGCCTCGGCACGGTCGGCTGGAATGGGCACATACCAGGCTTCAAAGGTTTTTACGGCAAAAGAAAATCCAACCAAATCAGCCTGTGGCGCTTCAAGCGCAGTAGTCTCCGAATCGTAGGATATGGCCTTGGATTTTTTCAACAGTGCAATAAGTTCGGCGCGTTTCTCGGGCGTATCAACCAAATGGTAGGTATGCTCTGTGTTTTCAATGTTATGGGTTCCGCGCGTATGGAACGTACCCTCCTGTGGTTCGAGGGGCGAGGCGATGGATTGGGAGTCCATTTCGGTTTCTCCAAACAGATTGCCTTGGGTGCCGGCTCCTGTAGCGGGGGCTTTACTTGTTGGCTTTTTTGTCCCCGTGGTCTTATCTGCCGGATTTGTGCCTTCGGCGCCTGAAGTCGCCGGTAAAGAAGCGCCCGCCCAAGGGCTACGCAGAATCGCATCCGCCAAAGTTTTAAACTCCAATTCTTTAAAAATCTCCAGCAACTCCTCGCGGTTGAACGGCTCGATTTCAAATTCCTTTTCATGGAACTGAACGGGAGAATTTATATCAATCGTGGCAAGCCATTTGGAAAGTGTGGCTTTTTCGTGGTGGGTTTTTACGATTTCCTGCTGTTTGCCTTTGAGTTTGTCGGCATTGGCGAGCAGGTTTTCGATGTTGTCGTATTCATCGAGGAGTTTGGCGGCGGTTTTTCACCAATGCCTGGCAAGCCTGGGATATTGTCCACCGCATCGCCCATGAGACCAAGCATATCTACCACCTGGTCCACGCGCTTGATTCCCCAACGTTCGCAGACTTCTTTTTGGGCCCCAGATTTCGGCGGGTTCGCCTCCTTTGCTGGGTTTGTAAAGTTGAATATTGTCGCTCACCAATTGTCCAAAATCCTTGTCAGGCGTGACCATGAAGGTGGTATATCCTTCTTTTTCAGCCTGTTTGGCGAGCGTTCCGATTACATCGTCGGCTTCGTAGTTGGGCACGATGACAACGGGGATGTTCATGGCCCGTACGATCTTGTTCACCCAGGGCAGTGCGAAAGTGATGTCCTCCGGTTGTGCTTCCCGGTTGGCCTTGTATGCCTCATATTTTTCGTTGCGGAAGGTGCCACCCCTCGGGTCGAAAACGACGGCAATATGGGTGGGTTTTTCGTTCTGCATCAGGTCCCACATGGTGCGCATGAAACCCTGCACAGCGGAAACATTCCAGCCCTTGGAATTCATGAGCGGGCGGGCAATAAATGCGAAATGGGCGCGGTAGATCAGCGCGTGGCCGTCGAGGAGGAAGAGTTTTTTATTCGTCATTGCGTCAAAATCGTCATTGGGTCATTTTTACCCGCCATAGCCTTCCCGCCTGCCGAGCCTTGGCGGGCAGGGGCGGAGGCGGGTCGTCATTGGGTCATTATGACATTTGGAAAACCGGCAGCAAGGTAGTGCGAAAAACTATTTTTTGTTTTAAAAAATCAGCCTCTCCGAATACGCGAAATCGCGAACAACATTGCCCCTTGCAATGCCGTGGGGGAGGAGAACCCGGAGGTAGCCCCCGACCTGAATGAGGTAAATCTGCCTAAGGCAGACCTCTTTGATGTAAATTTCTCCAATACAAAACTTAATTATGCTGACCTTAACTTGGCAGACCTCACTGGGTCAAATATCTCCAATGCAAGCCTTGTTATGGCAGACCTTTCAAGAGCAAATCTTACAAGGGCAGAGCTCTCTAATACAGCATTTGCCTTCGCCAATCTGAATGGCGCAAATCTTATCGGTGCAAAAATGGGTGGCACCGATATGTCTATAGCTAATCTGTGTGGTGCAAATTTATCTGGCGCAAACCTTACGGGTGCAAATCTATCTTCAGCAGATTTTTCATTAGCAAGCCTTGTTGGTGCAGAGCTTTCAGGCGCTGATTTTACTGGCGCAAACCTTATGGGGGCAAACCTTATAGCGGCAAATCTTAATGGAGTTCGATTTGTCAGAACTAATCTTGTAAATGCACGGCTCCAAAACGTCAATATATACGGTATCTCTGTTTGGGACATCAAAAAGGATGGCCTTATCCAAAAAGACCTTATCATCACTCCTCCAGGCGAACCCGAAATCACCGTTGACGATCTAGACGTCGCCCAGTTCATCTACCTAATGCTAAACAACCAAAAAATCCGCGACGTAATAGAAACCATTACCTCCAAGGCCGTGCTAATTCTTGGGAGGTTTACTTCAGAAAGAAAAGCAGTTTTGGATGCTATCAAAGACGAACTTCGGCTGAGAAATTACTTACCTATTGTATTTGATTTTGAAAATGCGAGCAATAAAAGCATAGACGAAACCATCAACTTGCTCGCCCGCATGTCGCGTTTTGTTATTGCCGATATCACAGATGCAAAATCTATTCCGCAGGAATTACGCGGATTTGTTCCAGATAATCCTTCTATTCCCATCGTGCCACTTATCTGGAAAGCGCAGCGCGAATACGCCATGTTTGACTATTTTCGTAATTTCCCATGGGTTTTACCATTGCACGAATATGAATCACCAGATGCTCTTTTAAAAAACATCATCCCCGTTATTATAGAACCTGTAGAAAAAAAAGTGAAAGAATTAAAAGTGAAATAGCAAAAAAATAGCGCAATCTATTGCAAATAATAGCGTTTCTGCGACTTAAGCAATAAATAGACAAACATTTTAGTACAATCTACTGAAAATCAATTTCCTTTGCCCGATGAATTCGCAAGCTGCAATAGCGCATTTGCAACAAGAGGCAACTATTCGTCCATTGTTGACGAAGATAGAAATGCCCGATTTTACGCCCTCTGGCAGAATTTATTATGATCTTTTGGAATCAATTGTGTCCCAACAATTGAGTGTAAAAGTTGCGGATGTTATTTTCAAACGATTCCTTTCTCTATTTCCTGACAACTATCCACACCCGGATAGTGTTGTTGCTATTGAATTTGAAAAATTGCGAAGTGTTGGACTGTCGGGACAAAAAGCAAGTTACCTTCAGAACGTGGCAAAATTCGCCATAGAAAACGACCTTGAAAAAATAGACTGGGCTTCTATGCACGATGATGAAATTCTGTCGTTCCTTATCCAAATTAAGGGTGTGGGAAAATGGACCGTGCAGATGCTGCTAATGTTTAGTTTAGGACGCCCCGATATTTTCCCGGTAGACGACCTTGGAATACAACAAGGCATGCAACGCCTGTTTAATATTGAAGAACAAAACCCTCGCCTCTTGAAAATACGTATGACTGAACTTGCCGAACCATGGCGGCCTTGGCGCACCGTTGCCTGCCGATATTTATGGCGATGGAAAGACAGTTAGAGCATGTTGGGGATTTTCTCGCTGGGTCAAAAAAGGTTCTTTTTTCGCCATTTTTCACCTTTTTTCAGTCAAAGAGGGAGTGCTATGCTCCTTCAAAAACGCAAAAACTGACAAAAAAATCACTCGTTTTTGCCGCCAGCAGAAAACCCCCAACATGCTCTAAAAGAACAAACACGAATCGGCTTGGAATATTTGACTGTTAATTGTCAATAGTCAAATTCCAATTTTGATAAAACAGCAGTATAATATTAATTCAACTTTTATGAAAGAAACAACAGATCGCCGTTATCCCATCGGGAAATTTGAATACGGCAAAAACTACTCCCTTGATGAAACGCGCAAGCAAATAAAAAGCATTGCGCGTGTTCCAAAAGACCTTAAAAAATTACTCAAAAAACTCCGTGATGGCGCGCTGGATAGGTCCTATCGTGTAGGAGGTTGGACCGCTCGCCAAGTGATTCACCACCTCGCTGACAGCCATTTGAATGCCTACGTTCGCTTTAAACTCGCCGCCACCGAGACCGCACCCATCATTAAGCCCTACGAAGAAAACCTCTGGGCCGAAATTGAAGATGCAAAACACGGCTCTCCCAAAACCTCCCTCAAGCTTCTCTCCGCACTTCACTCACGTTGGATAGATTTCCTGATGTCGCTCTCCGATGATGATCTTGATCGGGGCTACTTCCACCCAGCAAGCAAGCGCACCGTTTCCCTGCGCGAAGCCATTGCATTGTATGCATGGCACGGCAAGCACCACCTTGCACACATTAAAATGGTGGCCGATGGCAACATCGAAAAAGCATCTGACGGTAAAAAGTCTGCTGCATCAAAAGCAAAAGGAGCAAAAGGCGGGAACAAATCCATTGCCAACGTATCCTTGGAAGCCGGTGCAAAGCCCAAAAAACAGATGAAGACCGAGGACTACAGAGAGAAAATCCAGGCAATCCGATCCCGCCGTGGTGCCGGAAAACCGTCGAAGCCTGCTTCTGAAACGGCTTCGATAACAGAAGACCCAAAAAAACGCGGCCGTAAACCAAACCCAGCGATCGCTGCTGCCAAAGCCGCTAAGGCCGCTGCTCCAAAACTATCTCGTGCTGAAATTTTATCTAAAGCCCGCGCAGCCGCAGCAGCCAATCGTGCAACCGCTGGTAAACCTGCCGCAAAAAAATCTGTCGTGGTTGGGAATACCAAACGAGGCCGTCCGAGCGGCGCAAAACCGGCAGTCGCCCAAAAAGCAGCACCTGCAAAAGCCAGACGCACTCGTCGCAGCAGCGCAGAAGTAGCCGCCGAAAAGGCAGCCAAGGCTGCAGCGCCAAAACTATCTCGTGCTGAAATTTTGGCCAAAGCCCGCGCCGCAGCCGCAGCCAACCGCGCCGCAGCTGGCAAGCCTGTAGCGAAAAAAGCAGCAGCAACCGGGAAAGCCAAACCTGGCCGTCCAAGCGGCGTAAAAGCGGCTGTCGCTAAAGCGGTCAAGCCTGTGGCTCAACAAGCCGCACCAGAAAAAGCCAAGCGTGGCCGTCCGAGCAGCGTAAAAGCGGCAGTAACCAAAGCCGCCAAGCCTGTGGCTCAACAAGCCGCACCAGGAACGGTCAAGCGTGGCCGTCCGAGCAGCGTAAAAGTGGCCGTAGCCACGGCCGCTAAGCCAGTGGCACAAAAAGCCGCACCAGAAAAGGCCAAACGTGGCCGTCCAAGCGGTGTAAAAGTAGCCGTTGCCAAAGCAGCCAAGCCTGTAGCTACTAAACCAGCAGCAGAAAAAGGCAAACGTGGCCGTAAACCTAACCCGGCCGTCGCTGCTGCAAAAGCCGCCAAGGCTGCTGCGCCAAAACTTTCCCGTGCTGAGGTGATGGAAAAAGCCCGCGCAGCCGCAGCAGCCAACCGTGCTGCAAAAGCCGCTGCTGCACCGAAAAAAGCCGCGCCTGCAAAACCCTCACGCATTCGCCGTAGCAGTGCAGAAGTAGCCGCAGAAAAAGCCGCCAAGGCCTTGGCGCCAAAACTTTCCCGCGCTGAGGTGATGGAAAAAGCCCGCGCTGCCGCAGCTGCCAACCGTGCCGCAAAAGGCCAGCCAGCCAAGCCTAAAAAGGATCCAAACGCGCCAAAACTGACGCGTGAACAGGCCTTGGCTAAAGCACGCGAAGCACGGACAAAGAAGAAGTAACAGTAGATAAATAGATCGAAATCAATCAACAGTAAGCGGCTTCCAAACGAAAGTTTGGAGGCCGCTTTTTTTGTCAAGTATTTGAAAACAAATAGCGGCGATGCGTTACTAAAAACACATCGCCGCTTATATAAATCTCTTTTTTAGCAATGTTGTCGAACTGAAGTTCGACTTACATCAATCCATCTCCAGATCAATATCCACCTTTTCGTGCCAGGGAAGCCCATCGGCATTGAGCCGTTCCATAAATGGATCAGGGTTCATTTCTTCGACATTAAAAACGCCTTTGCCAGCCCATTTTCCTTCCAAAATCATACGTGCGCCGATCATAGCGGGAACGCCTGTGGTATAACTGACCGCCTGTGTGCCGGTTTCTTTATATGCCGCTACGTGGGAGCAATTGTTCCAAACGTAATAAGTACGCTCTTTGCCGTCTTTCACACCTTTGATGCGACAGCCAATGCTGGTGAATCCTGTATAATTCTCGCCCAAGTCTTCCGGCGCGGGCAGTACCGCTTTTAGGAATTCCAGAGGAATTATATCAATACCCTGGAATTTGATTGGCTCGATACCCGCCATGCCGATGTTCTGGATCACACGCAAGTGTGTCAAATATTCTTGCCCAAAAGTCATCCAGAACCGCGCCCTGCGTAGCGTCGGGAAGTTTTTGACAAGGCTTTCGAGTTCCTCGTGATAAATGAGGTAGGAGCGTTTTGGGCCAATTTCAGGATAGTCAATGTCTTTCCAGATTTCGTGCGGCTCGGTTTCGATCCACTGGCCATTTTGCCAATATTTACCTCGTTGCGTCACCTCACGGATGTTGATTTCGGGATTGAAGTTTGTGGCGAAAGCCTTGCCGTGATTGCCCGCATTTGCGTCAACAATGTCCAATTCATGGATTTCATCAAAGTAATGCTTCGCGGCGTAGGCAGTGTAAACGGAAGTTACACCCGGATCAAACCCGCATCCCAGCAAGGCCATGATACCTTTTTCGCGGAAACGATCCTGGTAGGCCCATTGCCAGGAATACTCGAACTTGGCTACATCTTTCGGTTCATAGTTCGCGGTGTCCATGTAATTGGTGCCCGTTTCCAGACAAGCATCCATGAGCGGCAGGTCTTGATAAGGCAGCGCGACGTTGATGAGCAAATCAGGCTGAAATTGGCGAATAAGCGCGACGGTTTCTGCCACGTTGTCGGCATCTACCCGAGCTGTTTCTATTTTTTTGCCCCCATACGCTTCATGGATGGCAGTGGCAATGGTATCGCATTTTGATTTGGTGCGTGAAGCGAGCATGATTTCGCCAAATACGTCGCGGTGCTGGGCACATTTGTAGGCAACTACGCGGCCTACGCCACCTGCGCCAATGATTAGGACTTTGGACATTTCCTTAGTGATAAGTGATGAGTGGTGAATGGTAAATGGACCACCGTTTAGATATGAAATTTAACAAGATGGGATTCAAAAACGGTGCGCAAAAGTAAGCAGAAGCTCGGCTTTTTTGAAGGCTTTGATACCTTCGCAAATCGAATCAATCGCACCAATCAAATAATCGAACCATTATGCATACCCTTTGGCACGGCGTTTACCCCGCTCTTACCACCCCCTTCACCGAGTCTGATTCGGTTGATTTCCAGATGTTTGAAAAAAATATGGAGGCCCAAATCGCCGCAGGTGCGGAAGGGCTTGTGCTGGGCGGCACGCTTGGTGAAGCAAGCAGTTTGCTCAATGAAGAAAAGTACGAACTAGTGCGATTTTGCGTCGAAAAATCTGCTGGCCGGGTGCCTGTGGTGATGAACATTGCGGAGCAAACAACACGTGCAGCAGTCGCCGCCGCTCAGGAAGCCGAGCGTTGCGGTGCAAGCGGACTCATGCTCTTGCCTCCCATGCGGTACAAAGCAGACGATCGTGAGACCCTGGAATATTTCCGTGCTGTAGCAGAGGCTACGCCCCTTCCAATCATGATTTACAACAACCCGGTGGATTACAAAATCCTGGTGACGCTCGAAATGTTTGACGTGATGGTGGATTGGCCTACCATCCAAGCGGTTAAAGAAAGCACCCGCGACGTCAGCAATGTGACACGAATGCTCAACCGATTCGGCGACCGGTTCAAAATACTCTGCGGGGTTGACACACTCGCGCTTGAAAGTCTACTGCTCGGCGCACATGGTTGGGTGGCGGGACTTGTGGATGCTTTTCCACGCGAGACGGTGGCGATTTACCGCCATGCCCAAGCGGGTCGCGTAGCAGAAGCGAGGCGACTTTATCAGTGGTTTTTGCCTTTGTTGGAGTTGGATATTCACCCGAAATTGGTGCAGTACATAAAATTGGCAGAAGTAGCCACCGGACTTGGAACGGAGCACGTGCGAGCACCACGCCTAAAATTGGAGGAAATTGAACGCGCACAGGTTTGGAACGTTATACAGGAGGCTTTGGCAAAAAGACCGGCGCTTTAGAGCATGTTGGGAATTTTCTCGCTGGGTCAAAAAAATGAGAAGAACAAAAATTGCAGACGTATCTACTTACTTGCCCGAACGGCGCGTAGGCAATACGGAAATAGAGTCGCTTGTGAACTCCCGCAGGCGGCTGCTTCCCACAAATGGGTTGGAAAGGCTGTTCGGTATCCAGGAACGAAGATTTGCCGCAAAGCATGAGCAGGTTTCTGACTTAGCGGTTCAGGCTGCAAAACCCATTTTGGGACGTTTTGGTGGGCAAAATATTGAGTTTTTGATTTTTGCTTCCGCTTGCGCCGACCTCATTGAACCTGCAACTTGCAACATCGTGCAGCACAAACTCGGCCTGCAATGCCCTGCTATGGATGTAAAAAATGCCTGCAACAGTTTTGTGAGCGGCTTGATGACAGCCAGTAGCCTCATTGCTGCAGGAATTTGCAATAATGTGCTGGTAGTAACCGGTGAAAAACCCAGCGATGCCATTCGTTTCGACTTCGAAAATGATGCTCAAATGGGGCCATATCTCGCAGGCTTCACTTTTGGCGATGCCGGCGCCGCTGCACTCGTGACAGTTTCCCCTGATGACAGCGGATTTCATTTTCAACGCCTGATGACAAAGGGCGAGCACTGGGAGCTTTGCACTGTTAAAGGCGGCGGCTCGCTTTTCCCACATACTTCAGAGCAGAATTATTTTGAAGGCAAAATGGTGGAACTAAAAGAGGTGCTGGCCAATGAGGCGAGGCATTTTTTTCGGACCTGTTTGAAAGAAGCAGCATGGCAACCCGATGAAATCAAGCACCTTTTCACGCATCAGGTTTCTACGAGTACCATCCAGACCATTTCGTAGATCACAGATGTGCCGATGAGCCGAATGGAGCCCGTTTTTCAATCTTATGGGAACACGGTGTCGGCCTCTATCCCGCTTGCTTTGCAGCAACGTTTGCAAAGCGGGAAAATTCATAAAGGAGACAAAATCGCGCTGCTTGGCCTGGCTGCTGGCGTGAGTGTTTCGGTGCAGTTGATGATTTGGTGAAAGTGTTCAGAAAAGTGTGGCACACCTAAAATACAATGTTGATAATTAATATGGTTGGTGAGGTGTGCCACACTTTCTTGAAATACAATGCTGATAATCAATGTGGTTGGTGAAGTGTGCCACACTTTTTTGCTCCCTTTCTTTTACCAAAACCATGTTAGCTTCTGTAATTTTCTTTCAGTTTTCTCATCAATAGTCTAACGCCTTGTTGTGTATCCTGATTAAAAGAATTGGCAAAAATGATATACGCCTTTCCTTTAATTCTGTCTATGTGAACAAGTGAATAATATGTCCCTGCTGTCCCTGAATGTGTTGAAAGTTCCTTGCTGTTTTCATAAATATTATACCAGCCTAAAGAATAGCCATCAATGCCTTTATGTATAAATTGATATGTTTTTGCATTTATATAATTATTATATCCTTGCAATCCTTGTAAATTCAATTGAATAAATTTTACGTAATCTTTCAATTCAATGTTTATATCTCCTGCTGGTTCTGTAAAATCCAATTGGTAGTCTGTATTTGAAGCAACAGGTATTAATTTATCATTTTCAAAAGAATGACCCCAGGTATCTTTTGTTTTCTGGTTTTCGGGCCAAGAAAATTTTACATTTAATTTCAAATCTTTATTAAAAACTTTCTCCACCAATTGTTCCCAACTTTTTTTTGTTACTTTTTCTAACATTAAAGTTGCCAATGTATAGCCAGCATTAGAGTAATTAAATTTATGTAAGGTGTCTATTTCAACAGGATTTAATGTAAGCACAAACTTGCCAAAGGCTTTTCTTTTTTCTTGTTTTGTTCCTTTAAAGTCGGGGATTGTTGGGTCATTATCACCTTGAAACGGTTGTATTCTTGCTCTATGTGAAAGCAAATCTTGTAGTGTAATATTATAGTACTCTACTTTGGAGTTTTCTTTCCAATCAGAGAAGAGGTCAAAGAATTTTGTAGTCCATTTTAGCTTCCCTTTTTCCACATATTTTGCAATTATAAAAGCCGTCATCGCTTTTGTATTAGAGCCAATGTGAAACCTGTCGTTAATTGTTGCAGTGTCAGGAAGTTCCGTAGAGTGCATTCCCAAAGACGAAATCTCTAATATTGTTTTACTGTCTATGACTGCGTAACTTATTTCTGGAATATTATAGGCTATCCGAATGGAGTCTGCAAATTGAATGGTTTGTTGTCCAAAAAATATTGTCGGAATAATTAAGAATAAAATTGACGATAATTTTCTCATTTTTGAGTGATTTTTATTATATAGGCTAACGCTGTAAGGGGTTTTCACACAACGCCACTACGACACAACGAAATTGTCCTATCGTTGTGTCGTAGTGGCGTTGTGTGAAATAAATTCGTCACCTCAAAATCTGCAACCAACCACTCAGTTTTTCTGCACTTCCACCAAGTTCTACGAGGTAAAAATAAGTGCCATCGGGCAGGTCTTTTCCATTCCATTGGCCATTCCAGGCTTCTGCGTTGGAATAGCCATTTTGCTGAAAAACAAGATTCCCCCATCGGTTAAATACCTGCACCGTATTGTCGGGGAATTGCTCGATTCCGAGAATGTGCCAGGTGTCGTTTCGCCCGTCGTCATTGGGTGAAATGCCTTTGAATACCAATATTTTATCGCAAGAAATGGTCACTCTGACCGTGGTACTCGACTGCTGCCCAGCGCCGTTGGTAATACGGTAACTAAAGGAGTCCACACCGCATTTACCCTGATCTGGTTCGTATGTTATTATGCCGGTAGATGGATTGTAACTGAAAGAGCCAAGCGTAGGATTGCTCAAAAATTCCACATTCGCCAGACCGCTCAGATTTCCCACTATACCGTCCACGATGTCGTTGGCAATGATGCTAAAATCTAATATTTCGTTTTTCAAGGTAAAGACCACATCCGGCACGGCGAGCAGACTGTCGGAAGGTGTGCCTGTAACGTTTATGAGCAAAATATAGTCGGCGCATTCGCCAACGTCATTGCAAAGTTGGACGCACAGCGTGTCGGCCCCCAGGTTTTGACCCGTAATCTGGACACACCATTGCTGGAGGCATTGAACGAGTAGCCTATAATGTCGCTTCCTTCATCTTCGCAGATATTGGCGATGCTGGTGATCGGGCTGTCCACAAAACTCGTGTCGAGGCAGACATTTACCAAACCACCAGGGGACATTGACCGGGATCGTCTGTTCGTTCAGCACATTCTTGCATTCCAGGTAAAAATCTACGCTCCACTCACAAGTAGTGGTGTTGTTCCGGATATAAAGTTGGTGGAATCCCGTATCCAGATTCAGCCCAATAAAATTCCCGCACACACTGTAATTGATGAAGGGTAAGCCGTTATCGGTGACGAGGTGTTGGCCCAAATCAAGATTGGGAATATTGGTGCAAAAAACGGTGTCCGTCCAGCAGTTGGAAGCGTTCCATTTTACAGTGCCAAGCCCATCCAGGGGATAGCTGTGTATGGGCGCACAATGGAAACAAAGTGCGTCCACCGTCACTGTGTCTGAGCATGCGGTCAGCACATTACGCAATACAAGTTCATGAAAACCCGGCGCAAAACGCATCTGGTGCAAGCGCCACCAGCATCGAGGATGGGTTGTAAACTGCCGTAATGCCTCCCGCCGATTTTATCTTCAATGGCCCGTAGGTATTCGCGAGACTGCCTCCCCGAATAAGGCCAACGCCCTGTGCCGTCCAAGTGTTTGGCACGGCATCCAGTAGGTTCATTAGCTCAACCAACCCATTGAAATTCAAGAAATTGCCAATTAAAGTCTGGCCATTAATTTTCCACTCCGTCAGTTCATATGGCCCACCGCCAGGCGGCAACACGGTGAAGTTGTAACTCAAAATGCTGTCGGGGCACAGGCTGAATAGCCCGTATTGTAAAGTGCGCCATTGTCAATAATCGTGTAGTTCACTATGTCGTCGTAAGGGATTGGCACACAGCCCATGACCAATCCGTTGCAATCGGTTGCAATTAAATGGAGCGTGTCGGCCAGCGCTACGGCACTGGAACAATCCTGTTGGGGTACTATTGTTGGAAAATATGAAATAATATGGCACCTGTCCGCTAGCGTATCAAACACTGCCACCCGGATTTCGTCCACATTGAAGCCCGGCGCATTATTGGCAAAAAAGCGAGACAGGCACTTACATTGTCAATCAGATAAGAACCGTAAGTGTCACTTGTACCACCTAAACCTGGCCGACCCAATTGTAAGATATGGGTGTTGGAAAATGCCGGAGGTATCGTCCCACAAGCAGTGGAAGAATTATTCACCTGTACGGAAAAAAACACCGACTGCTTGCTCGGTTGTTGTTGCGTTATACTGACAATGACACAGGTCGTGTCTTTCAGACCAATCTGCGCTGCTGTGCTGATAATGCAAATCGTATCTACACCGAAACCAGGGTTTGGGCCTGCCGAATAGGCCAGACAACCACTGGAATTTAGGGACCAGCTCCCGTAAGCAGAGCTCCGGCAAGCCCTCCACCCAAAATGCTGAACGCAGTAGCACCCGGTGCAAGGCCGACGGGAGTAGGCACACAGAAAAAATCCGTAGTGTTCCTGCCAAGTACCATGTGCGCCATCGTCAAGTTGTTGCAATTGGGCGCAACCAATACAGTATCAACCGAATAGATACAAAAAAGGGAATCGTAAATCAGCGCGGAATAACGCCCCGCTCGAAGGTTTGTCCGATCTTCCGGGTTGTCATCGCCCGGCAGGTCGGCCCAATTTACGATGTAGGGGCGCCATTTCCGCCTGAAATGGAAGGAAATTTGACCGCCTAGGCGCATGTTTCCGGCGTCACCTGCTTGAGGGTTAAATGCGGGTGGCTCGTTGATGGTAAAATTTTGAGGAGAAAGGTTACAGCCATCTGCATCGGCGATTTGCAGGGTAAACGTGCCTGCAGGGAGAGTGCCGGAGAATGATTATTGCCGTTCGCATCTTTTAAAGTGAACACAAATGGGAGTTCAAAATTTTGCCCTGCGGTTACACCAAATTCTACAAAACCTGTAGCCTGACCGTAACATCGCACATCGTGTGGCGTGATGCTTACTGAACCCGTCACCTGCAAATCCTGAATTGTAAAATTGGTAGAGCCTACACAACCGGTTGCGTTGTCCGACACTTGTATCGTGTAATTCCCCGGGGCAAGATCGTTGTATTGCGGCCCGGGGCCGGGGTTGTACGAATACTGTCCGGAACCACCTGTCACAATCACTTGAGCCCTGCCGTTGTTCAGGCCGCACTTGGAATTTTCCTGCACCAAAGCATTCACCGTCAGGCTGTTGAGATTTTTTGGCACAAAATATTTGAAGACGGAATAGCAGCCGGTGCTGGGATTTGTCACCGTCACATAATAGTTTTTGCTGGCCAGCCCTGTGATGGTGGCCCCTGAAGATCCGTTGCTCCAATTGAACAAAAAATTGGTCGGAGTGAGCGAAATGGAGCCGTTTGATGCCAGGCATTGGGCTGGATTTATGGTAGCCTGCACCTGTGGCCCATTGCTGTTGTTGACCAATATGAGCGTATCGAGTGTGCAAACCGGATTTGTCGCACGCACGATATGGACGTTATAAGTGCCTGCCGCAAGATTGGTGGCTACGTTGGAAATGGAAACAGATGGGGTCCATTCAAAAAGAAAAAGTCCAACTCCAGCAGGCTCCAGAATAATGGTGCCCGTGCTTGCGCCGCACTGCGTGTTCGATACTGAAACCGAATTGAGGATAATCGGATTGCTGCAATTTTGTGCCTGCAGGGTAGCGCTGGACAGAAGCGCCAAAAAAGAAAGTACCTGTGCTAGATTCATGGAATAATCGGATTGGGCAAACAGCCGCGGAAAGATTAGGGATTTGCTCCAAATGCGCCAAAAGAGTGCCAGTTTTTAAATTCTCTAAAGATTGGGTTTATAAAGTTGATTATCAGGTTTTTAAAAAAATTATCTTAAAATTAATCTTCCGACAAACCATTAAAAATGTCCTTTTTGCTTGCGAATCCCGCGCCTACTTTTGTGCTGTTAAAAACTTTAATCAACACAAAATCTGCTGCTCATGGACAAGAATGCGAAAATTGATTTCCTCAAAAAATTGCCCATGTTCGTTTCGTTGAACGAAATGGAACTAGCGCAACTCGCGGATTGTGCGCAATTCCGCTCTGCCCCCCGCTACCACTTCGTCTTTGTGCCCGACGAAGCGGCAGATAACCTCTATTTTTTGATACAAGGCCGCGTGAAAACCGGCACATTCTCCAGCGAAGGTCGGGAGATTATCAAGGAATTGATTTCCCCTGAAGGATTGTTTGGCGATTTGGCGCTTGCTGGCGAAGAAATGCGCAGCGAGTTTGCGCAAAGCTTGCACGACGGCGCCGATTATCTGGTTGTCAAGTTGGCAGATTTTAAAAAACTGATGCAAGACAATCAACGACTTGTGTTTGCTTGCATGCACCACATCTCTCAACGGCTCCAACGGGTAGAAGAACGACTGGCAAATCTGGTGGTGAAAGATGCCCGCGAACGGATCATCGAGTTTTTGCTGGAAACAGCCACCCGCGAAGGTCGCCGTGTCGGTTACGAAACGCTTGTAAAACACCACCTTACGCAGCAAGAAATTGCCAGTCTCACTGGCACCAGCCGTCAAACCGTGACCTCTGTTTTCAACGAACTCAAACGCTCCAACCTCATTTATTTTAATCGAAACAGCATACTAATCCGCGACGTGGACAAACTAGCCTAAGGAACGGGTGAATAATAACTTGTCACTAATTCCTTTTCGCGCCTGAAAGGCCTTCGCACAAAAGAGTTGTGAACAAAAGTCCGAAGAACAAGTTATTATTCACCCGTTCCTAAAGCAAGCAAACACAAAAATTTACGCTGCAAGTTTGATTGCGTGAAGGCTTCCCAACGGTGGGAGGCCTTTCGCTTTTAAAGTGACAAGTATCAAGTTAAAAGTGACAAGTTTCCAGGTACCACTTGAAACTTGATACTTTTAACTTGTAACTATTGTTCTAAAAGAACGCGAACTGTTTCAATTTTTCGGTTGCTCACCAACTCCAGAACAAAAATTTTGCCATCCAGTTCGAGCCTTAGCCCCTGCTCTGGAATGGTTTGGGTTGCCGTGACGAGATAGCCGGAGAGTGTGTTGTAGTCGCCAATGGGTAAATGGAGCGCAGGGTATTTTTCGTTGAGGTACTGCACATCGAGTCGGCCAGAAAAAATGAACTCATGGTCCGTCACTTGTGCTTCTATGAATTCTTCCTGGTCATGTTCGTCGTCAATCTTACCGAAGAGTTGTTCAAGCGCGTCTTCAAGCGTAACGAGACCCGCGATTCCACCATATTCGTCCACTACACATGCAATGTTTGTGCGATTTTTGATGAATTTGCTAAGTAAATCGTTGGCTTGAATACTCTCCGGCACGAATGTGATTGGCATTACGATACTCTGAATACTCTCCGGGTGCGAGAAAAGTTGCTGAACATGCACGTATCCGAGCACCTTGTCCACGTCGCCACCTTCTGTAACCAGGATTCGCGAAAGACTGCTTTCAATAAAAAGATTGCGTAAATCCTCTACGGAAGCCCCCACTTCAATATGTACGATTTCCGGACGTGGAGCCATGCAATCATGTGCCCGCACTTGTTTGAGGTGGAGCGCGTTTTCTAGCAATTCCATTTCCACTTCTTCTTCACCGGGCAAGCCCGAATGGTTTTGTTGCACAAGATATTCGAGCAAAGCGGCTTCACCATCCAGATGAGGATTTTTGTAGATGCCTTTGAAAATCAAGTTTTTAAACAACAAAAACACGCTAAAAAGCAGCACAAGCACCGCAGCGCCCGCTACCCAACCCGTGCCAAAAACATAACTGAAAACAGGCAGCAAAGCCCAGCTTGTCCCCACGGCCAAAGCCATCAGAAGCAGCGTAGCCGGGAATGTGTGGCTCCCGATACGCAGGGCACTAGCCCAATCTAAGATTCTTTTCGGATAGGAAACTTCCATGGGCTATTTTACCACCTCATTTATTTGATCCACCTTGATGCGACCTTTTGGCACAAGGATTTTCCAGTAAGAAAAATCTTGTTCAGCTTCCAGGCCAAAGCCATAAATGACCTCACCCGGCTGGGTCACTTTCACAAATTTGTCGGTGCGGATTTTTGCCGTTTTTTCGTCCCAGATGAGTTCTTCTGTTTCGAGTTTTTCTTGTTTTACCGTTGTCAACACTACGCTGTCGCGCGCTATTATTTTCCCTCCTCCTGATATCGCGTGGCAGTTTTGGCGGTCAGTACACTGCGCACCGAAAGATCTGGCGATAGAAAGTCCATTTGTATTCCTTCAGGAAATTCCTGTCGGGGCTTTTCACGGCCCGAATGATTGTGCAATACCGGGCCTGTAACACGTACGCGCACCACTGCGCTATCTGAGTAGAGTATTTCCACTTCTCGCCCGACTTCTACTGCCACATCGTCTTGTGTGAAAACTTGGCGTGTTTCCTTTATTGGGTCGGTACACGCAGCGGCAACCAACAATATTAGACAAAAACAATTTCTAATTATCACGTAGTCAAACGTTTAAGTCCGAAGCGGACTATGAGCAACAAGCCCACCACTATGAGTATAAACCATTGTATGGGGACGTACACCCAGGCTACGAGGTGTAGGCGGTTGAGTAAATACATCAACAAAAAAACCGTGAAAATGGTCATCATCAGATCCGTCAGCCGCCCGAAACCGGGTATATTGCCAAAGGCTACATTGCGCCGTACCACATTCAGTGTTATGATCATGGCAGCAACGGGTAATACCTGGGTAAGCAGGTTGACATTGTAAATACTGCCCCCTTGCTCAAATAAAAAAAGATAAACAGCCAGCGCGGTGGCAAAAATGCCGGGTACGCATACCAGATAGACGATTGCAGAATACAGATATTTCCAGGGGCTGAGGTGGCCTTCTCCTTTGCCCAACAGTCCGGCGAGAATAGCCGTGATCAAGAGCAAAAAAAAGTAGGCAGCCACGGTAAGAGGATTGTCGCTGAGGTAGTCGAATAGTTCGCGGAGCGTCGCTTGGGGCTCCCAGTAAAGGTTAGGTGTTTTCTTCGCCTCGGCCCCCCGGCGATCTTGGCATTTTGGAAAAAATCCCCCGGTGCTCGATGCCCCGCCCTCCAACCACTCGCCTGGGTGCAAACCGGAGAGCAAAAATAGTCAGCATTGCCCGATTGTAAAGCGCGATATTCTGAGTTCTGCCGCAATGGCTCGCACAAAAGCGCGTCCCAAGACAAACGCCATCCATTTCCAGAAACACACCCGGGGGGCCCCGGCGCGACGCGCCGGCTGCTCGGGCCCCGGCGGGGGCCCCCCGGGGCGGGGGGGGGCCGGCCCCCCGGCGCCCCCCCCCTGGTGGCTCGATGCAGTTTGCGGCCCAAATGGCTGGAAAGTTGCACTTGCATCAGACAAAGGTGGTGACATCGTTGGCGCCCTGCCCTATCACATCGCCCGCCGTTGGGGACTGAAAGTGATACAACTTCCGCCCCTTACCACCTATGCAGGTCCTTGGCTTCGTTACCCACAATCTGTTGATTTCAAAGAAACCAGCCGACTTTCCTTTGAAAAAAAAGTGATGGCTGATCTTATCCGGCAATTGCCGCGAACAGTGTTTTTTAAACAAAATTTCAGACCTGAAATCACCAACTGGCTCCCATTTCATTGGGAAGGTTTCCGGCAGACTACCCGATACACCTACATTTTTGAGAAATTAAATGATCTGGAAAAAATAACGGCGGGGTTCAAGAACACGCTGCGCAGCGACCTGAAAAAAGCCGCGCAATGCACCGAACTACGGCGCGACGACGAAGCTTGGTCAATGGTTTTCGAACTCAACAAACGCTCCTTCCAACGTAAAGGCCGCCGCCAACCCTACTCTTTAGAGACATTCAAAAACCTCCACCTTGCCTTAAATCAGCGCAATCAATCAGCCAGTTTTATAGCGTATGATAAGACTTCCGGAAAACCCAGCGCAGGCTTTTACCTGGTTTTTGACGAACGGCAAGCGGCGGTGTTGCTCACGGGTACTGAGCCCGCATTTAAAAGTCAATGCGCCATTTACAGCCTCTTTATGGAAGCCATTCGTTTTTGTGCAGAACGTGCACTCAGCCTTGATTTTGAAGGAAGTATGGACAAGCAGATAGAACAATCGTTCCGTGCCTTTGGGGCGCGACTTGTGCCTTATTTTCAAATAACGCGATGGTGTGTGTGAAGGGAACACGGATGAGGCAGGAGACCTCGGAGGTTTTTGAAAACCTCCGAGGTCTCCTGCCTCATCCGTGGCCCATTCATATCATTTCATGCGTTTAGCAACCTCTTTCCAATTCACCACGTTCCACCAAGCCGTTATATAATCCGGACGTCGGTTTTGGTAGTGCAGGTAATAGGCGTGTTCCCAGACATCAAGCCCAAGGATAGGCTGGCCTTTTTTGTCGGCCACATCCATGAGGGGATTGTCTTGGTTGGGTGTGGACGTAATGAAAAGACCGCCGCTGGAATCCTTGCAAAGCCAGGCCCAGCCGGAGCCAAAGCGCGTTGTGGCCGCTTGAGCAAACTGTTTTTTCATCTCGTCCATAGAACCAAAATCTTTCTGGATTTGAGCGGCCAAGTCACCCGTAGGTTCACCGCCGGCATTGGGCGCCATGATTTCCCAAAACATGGAGTGGTTCCAATGACCTCCGCCGTTGTTGCGAACAGCAGGTGGGAGTTTACTCATAATGGCAAAGAGCTCTTCAAGGCTTTTGCCCTCGTGCTCCGTGCCTTGCAGCGCAGCATTTAGGTTGTTGACGTAGGCGGCGTGGTGCTTGCCATGGTGGATTTCCATGGTGCGCGCGTCCACATGGGGTTCGAGGGCGTTGAAGGCGTAGGGAAGTTCAGGAAGTGTGAATGCCATATTTTTGTTGATTTTATTGTCCGTGGAGATGTTTAACGGAATGGTCTAATGTCCCAATTCCATTATCCAGTCTGAAACAGGCCGAAAAGTAAGATGTTCAGAATCTCCCAAAACAAAAAAAATCGCCCGCTGCTCCATCGAGCGGCGGGCGATCATAATCGCGTATGGTAGGAAGATTAGAAATACCACACAAGCGTGTAGTAAGGGGGAAAATTGCGGCTCTTTAACCGCGAAAGGTTTAGAACGAAGCCATCCTGATTCAAAGCAGGACGAACCCTATAAAAGAAAACAATCTTTCAAAAAAAATGGGGGGTAAGGCACATTGTAATCGGTTCATGAAATGCCCGACACAAAAGTCATTATACCTCCCTCCGATTTTATCAGGGCAAAGCCGGGTTTTGAATTCAGGGTTTACCCTGAGTTTCTGAAAATGGGAGGGTAACTAAAGTACTCGTGCCCTGGCCTTTGGCCGATTGTACACTTAATTCACCTTTGAGGAATTGAGCACGGCGGGCCACATTGTCGGTGCCCATACCTTTTTTGGTACTTTTTGCATCAAAACCAGTCCCATCGTCCTCCACGAGGAGGGCAAGTTGGTTGTCGGTACGGGTTATCTGCACCAATATTTCTTTTGCCTGGGCGTGTTTGAGGGTATTTTGCAACAATTCCTGAATGATACGATAACAATTGAGGGCAATTTCCCGATCAATGTTGGCAAATTCTCCAAAATGCTGAAAGGTAATGTGTGGTACACCTTCGCCATGCACCCGATTACAGAGGTCGCGCAGTGCGGTGACCAAACCAAACTCCATCAAGGCGCTGGGCTGCATGTTTCGGGCAATGTGACGGGTTTCGGATACGGTTTCATCCAACAGGCCCCGTACTTTTTTCCAGTCTTCATCCTGAGCGCGTTCTGGTTTCTTGGCAGTCATGGTTTCGAGTTGAATTTTGACTGCCGCCAACAATCCGCCTACGCTGTCGTGCAAATCCTGCGCTACACGTTGTCGCTCGCTTTCTTGTCCGGCGAGCATACTCTGCATGGTTTCGATTTTGAGGGTATTTTCTAAATCCCTGATTTTCTGGTGGTTGATCTCTTCAGTTTGTGCTGCGATCACCTTGTTCACCCGCATCCTGTGGCTGTAGTCGCGTACGATAAAAAACAAGGCCAATAATACTGCCGCCAAAGCCACGCCAAGGGTGGCAAGGCCTATTTTCTGTTGTAAGGATTGCGCCTCGGCCTCGCCTTTTTGTATGACAAGCTGCTCTATCTCCTTTCGTTTTTCGCGGGTATCGTATTGAATTGCTAGCCGATGAAGTGAAGCCTCCCGCTCCTGCGCGAGCAGGGAATCGCCAGTGGCCGCAGAGCGATTGGCGTATTCGAGCGCCAATTCAAGGCTATCGAGTGCTTGGTAGGTATTCCAAAGTTGGCGGCAAATATTGTGGCGTAAAGCCAAGTTGACCCGCGGGGTTGTTTTTTCCGCTTTTTTAAGAAAAAACAGGGCCATTTTGTAATCGCGGTCCAAATAACTGAAATGCCCCACCGAATACTGTCCCCAAGCAATCAGATCTGTTCGCGTTGTTTGTTCCGCCAATCGGAGTGCGTTAGAAGCTTCATACCGGGCGATGGAATAGCGACCAATTTGTCCATTACGCTGCACCTCATCCATCGCCATGGTAATGTCCAGAATGGTATCTTTCAGTATGCGATTTTTGGCTGAAAATGCCCTTTTTAAGGTTGCGGCCTGATTAGCATCGCCTTTGTTGGCATACACCCTGCTCAATTTGGCGAGCAGGTGTGTCTCGTAATGTAGATTGCCCGTTTTTTGATAATAATCGAGAGCTTCCTGCTGAATACTGATCGCCTCGTCCCAAAGTTGCCGGGCCGAAAGGTGGTCGGCCAAATCAGAACGGACCCTGTAATAGGCAAGGGTGTCGTTGGCTTTCAAAAACAGATTGGCACTTCGGGCGAGGTATTGAAATGCAGAATCGGTAATTCCTGTCTTCTCTTCGTCGTAATAAGACCATTGATACCATGCGAGGGCTTGTTTGCGCAAATCCCAGGGAGTGATGCCTTCTCTGAGCAAATCTTGAATTTCCTCAAAACTCAGGCGTTTATCAAATTCGGGCTGTGCGAAAACTGGTATGGAGCACGCCAGAAGTAGATATAGGAAGAGATTGCGCAACGGATATTTCATGTGTACGGCTATGATGAGGCAGGCTCTTTCCTGATTTTCGACACATAAACCATACCTCCGATACTCACACAAAACAAGATAATGGAAATGATTTCTGCTTGGGTGAGTTGAAAACCCATCACATCGTGTACCACGTTTACCCGGATTTTTTCGATGATAAACCGCTCAATGGCAATTAGTCCAAGATAAATGAAAAAGATCATGCCTTCGACTTTAAATCGCTTGCGCAAAGACCACAAAATGCCAAAAACGATGCACATCATAATCACTTCGTAGAAGGGCGTGGGGTACACAGGCTCGGCCAATTCTTTGCAATAATCAAAGGAGCAACCTTCTATTGGAACCGATTCTTTGAGCACATTGTGCGGGTACCGGTAAGCCCACATCCAGTCGGGCAACGCCGACATCCAACCGGGTTTCGGCGCGTTGTTGACAATGCCCCAATCCCCGTCGCCAGATAACTGACAACCAATACGCCCAAAGCCATAACCCGCGGTAAGCGCCGGAGCCACAGCATCTGCGGTTGGCCAGAACGGGATTTTGTGCCGCCACATAAACCAAACCACTGCCGCAAATCCCATTACCAGCCCGCCAAAAAGGCCAGTCCACCGCCTGAAGTCAGGGCGCCAACGGGGTCTTCCAAAAACGATTCCCAGTTGTCGAAAAGGTCGAAAATTTTTGCACCCAGAATGCCGCCAATGGCTGCCATCACGGTCATTTCGCTCAGACGGTCGTGTGGATAGAGTTGCCGCTCGACGGTTACGGGCGGGTTTTTACTGCGGCGTTTCCCATCCCACCAGGTAATTCCCGCCAGCACGGCTGCTCCTATAATGCCCGCTATCCAGTGTAACTTTCCAGAAAGGATCACGGAAGCCGGGTCAATGCGAAATTCGCCATAATGCTGGTAGGCATAAAACCCCTTTCCTGCAATGAGAAGCCCCGCCAATGCATTGGCAAAGATTTCTCCTCCGGTAGCAGGCAAGCCTTCCGTAAACGACACCGAGACGGGCGCATAAAAACCCTCGCGAGCCTTGCGCCGGAGTTCGATGTTGAATACCAGTGCACTCACTAAAAAAGAGAGGGCAAGGACAAAACCAAAGGTCTTAAAAATAGAAAGCCAATTGTCGGGCGCAGTGCCGATCAGATCGTGGAAGAGGTAGGAAAGGTCTGGGTACATGTTTTGTTATTTCAACATGAATCACCCCAGATTTTGAGCTGATTTGGTCTGAATGATGATTGACGAATACATGATTGTTGAGTTTTGATTAATGGTTGATTGATAATGGCCGATGTGCCACCATCGTCAATAATACCATCGTCCATTAAATCAAAACTCAACAATCATGTATTCGTCAATCATCAATCAAAGAAACCTCAAAATTGGGGATGACTCCTGTTTATTACTTTTTTGCTTTACTGCTTGCTTTTGCAGGTTTCGCTTCGGTAGGAATAGACGACATCCTTCCTGCAACTGAATCCTGCACATATTGACCCCAGGTAAGGTTGTTGCCGCCAGCTTTATGCGCCAGCGCTTTTTCGATGGTCATTTTAGCAGCCGTTTCTACCACCCATTCGAAGTTTTCTTCGCCCACCGAATTTATGTCAGCATCGGGTGCGGGATTGCAGAAATCAATGGCGTAAGGAATGCCATCGCGGATGGCAAATTCTACGGTATTGAAATCGTATCCGAGGTAATGGTTGATACGCAGCACGAGATCGTGCATTTGTTGGCGGAGTTCTTTGCTCACCTTATGGTCGGCCACATAACGAAGGTGGTGGGGGTTGCGCGGCTCGTAGTCCATGATGCGCACATACTTTCCGCCCAGGCAATAGCAGCGGAAATAGGCGTCAAACTCGATGGCCTCTTGCAGCATCATCACAAGTGTGTTGGTCTCGTTGTAGTCGCGAAAGAACTCATCGAAATTCTCCACTTTGTACACGCTTTTCCAGCCGCCGCCCGAGTGCGGCTTCATAAAGAGCGGGAAACCACCGAGATACTCGATCATGTTGTCCCACTCCAGCGGATACTTGAGGTTGCGGAAGCTCTGACCAGAGGTGTCTGGCGGCATTTCCTTTGAGGGAAGCAGAATGGTTTTTGGCACAGGAACCCCAATTTTTGTGCTGAGGCAATTGTTGAAAAATTTCTCGTCGGCACTCCACCAAAACGGGTTGTTCAGCACAGCTGTTCCGTTGAGCGCAGCATTTTTTACATAAGCCCGGTAGAAGGGAACATCCTGGCTGATGCGGTCAATCATCACTGCATACGGGGTGGGATTGCCCTGCATAAGTTCGTCCACATGGGTAGGCTCAGCAGCCACGCCCTTTACGTTTTTTGAATTGACCCGTGCCACAAAGGCTTCGGGGAAAGAGGTCTCTTTGCCGTGTAGGATTCCGATTTTTTTCATGGATGCTGTTTTATTTACCCGCCGAAGTCCCGAGTGCTCGGGACGAAGGAGGGTCGTTTTAGATTGTTTGCCCACCGAAGCCGGTTAGAGCTATGGTGGGAAATCTTGATTGTTTACTACTTTATTAAACCCCAGGATAACCTGAATTTAATTGGGTCAAGCCCTCCTTCGCCCTAAAGGGCTTCGGCGGGCAAGCCGTAAAACTACTCAAAGTGCCAAAACCAACAATTGAAATTTATTCGGTACACCTAATTAATCCTCCAATACTTGCTCGGTGTGATTGTCTGTGTTAACCTTCGAAATAACGCGCTCGATTTTGCCCGTCTCATCAATAATAAAGGTGGTCCGCAAAATGCCCATGTAGGCCCTGCCCATAAATTTCTTTTCGCCCCATACGCCGTATGCCTCGGCTACAGCGTGGTCTTCGTCGGCCAGCAAATGGAAAGGCAGATTGTATTTATCCTGAAATTTTACGTGTTTTTTCACGGAATCGGGGCTAACTCCCAGAATTTCATAGCCTTTTGCCTGAAAACGCGGATAACCATCGCGCAAACTACAGGACTCAGCCGTGCAGCCAGGTGTGTCGTCTTTCGGGTAAAAATAGAGCACTAATTTTTTGCCTTTGTAATCGGCGAGGCTCACGGTTTCGGATTTTTCGTTCAGGGCTGAAAATACAGGGGCGAGGTCGCCTTCTTTTAAGTGGGACATGTGTGAGAATGTGAGAGAGTGAGAGGGGTGAGCGAAAAACGGGTTTGGGTATCTTTTGTTCAGAGGACAAGGTCGCCAATTCCAACATTAGGTAGCGCGTCTCCCTTTCCATTCGTATTTTTTGTAGAAAATGCTCATTGTTCCAATGAGCGCGATGTAAGCCGTGTGCATAAAAAACGAAGGCCAAAACCAACGCAACAAATCCTTCCGATTGAAAAACCGGCACATTTCTGAGAGGAAATAATAGTCAAAAACGGCCTTGACGATGATTTGAAATAAGAAAATCCAGTAGAAATTGGCGGCAATATCCATACCCGCATAAGCAATGGCCAATGCAAGATTTACCCAAATACTCCAGCAAAAAAGGAAAACCGTCAGCAAAGAAAGTCGCATTGGCCAGCTTGGAATTGCTGCATTTTTGGTACCCCAACGCAACCTTTGATGCCAAAATGCCTGCAAATCAGGCGAGGCTTTGGTAAGTACCGTCGCATTGCAGTTTTTGAGAAATGACACGCTTCCGGGCCATCGCTTTGCAACTTTTTGCACCAGGAACATATCTTCGCCCGAAGACAGATGTGCATTGCCTGCAAAGCCGTTCACCGCTTCAAAAGCCTGCTTTCGGAAGGCGAGATTTGCGCCATTGGCCATGTAGTGCCAACCCAGTTGGGTACCCGCACCAGTGATGCCCATCATTCCTAAAAAGTCGAGCGACTGAAAGCGTTGCAGAAGACTTTTTTCCTGATGAAAAGCGACTGGCCCAGTTACCATTTGGGTCTGAGGGTTTTCAAAAGCAGCAGCGATTAGCAATATCCAATCTTTCTGCACCAGGCAATCTGCATCGGTGGTTACAATGATTTCGCCTTTGGCCTTTGATACACCGATTTCGATGGCTTTTTTTTTGTTGGGCGTGAATCGGGATTCGGGCGGGAGGTTGTCGGCCATGTGGATGCAGGAGATGGAACTTTCGGATCCCGATTCCTTCGGGATTAAACTTTCGGAAAGTTGGTTCACGATCTCTGCCGTTCGATCTTCTGAAAAATCATCCAGCACAATGATTTCCAAAAGATTGTGGGGATAATTCCCTGCCAAAATAGACCTCAGGCAAGGTTCAATGTTTTCGGCTTCATTGCGGGCGGGGATGAGGACGCTGATAATGCTTTTAGATTCAAAACCCTCTGGAAGTTTGGATACTGGCCTAGCGGACCAGCCCCAACGATAGGTAAAGAGTAAGGCAGCATAGGTGATGGCAATCAGCATTGTCACTCGTTTGGTGTATGAGCATAAATTCCGAATTTAAGCAGTGAAATTGCGAAATTGATACTTTTTTGAGATTACAGCCGCGGGTATCGGATCAAATTATTTTACGACACTGTTCTGCGGCTTCTGGTGTGATATCCAGCCTGGTAAAGTCCACAGTTACCGACCAGCCACCACAAATCGCAGCACTTGTTTTTTCGCTCCGGAAGCAATAGCTGCCACATATACACCAGCTCGTAAATTGGGAGATAAACTGAGCACTTGGTTATTCCCTTTTGGGTAAAATTTGTTTGTCAACAGTACTCCGGTCAGGTCGAAAATTTGTAATGTAACATCATTATCTACCACTTGGTCTGCTAGGAATGTCAAGTGTTCGTGCCCGGTAATCGGGTTTTTCAACAACCTAAAAAGAGGAAGCCTCTCCTCTGATGGTTGGAAAGACGCATTTGAAATACAAGGCTGCGTGACCTCGTAAGCTCCAATGTCAACAGTATCGAAAAATATACGGTTCAACCCCAGTAAATCGCTGGTGATATTAAAAGTATCCGGCCAAAATTATTTCCGGCATTTACCAGGGGCGAGCATTCTTTTGGTATAAAGGAGTTGTCTTCAAATTCAGGGTCCACGTTGTAGAGCATCTGGTCGCCACAAATGCTTTGCCCATCAAAAATGCAATCGGGTTTGCTGATCAGACAGTGGTTCACCCGGTAATCGTGCATGGTGAAAGGGTTAAATGAGTTGTTATAAAACATCCTCTTTAGCGCAGTGGTGTCAATAATGACGCAGTTATAGATGTCCATAAAGTTGTAAGAATTCACATAATCGAAATCCGGACTCCAATTTTTGTTGAATACATAGCGGCTGTTGTTTACGAAGGTGGAGTTAAGGATATGTGTATAGCAGGAAGCGTTGTATGGAGGTGGGGGTACTATTATTGAATATGCTCCTGTATTGTTATTAAAGACACAATTATGAATTAGTACATTGTTTTTTGTATTGACTCCTGTGTAGTGAAATATTCGGATAGCACCTGCACCAAGAGCTCCACCATTGTTATTTGTAAAGCGAGAATTTTTTATCTCAAGGTTTAATACGCATTTGCCGGAATTTCCAATGTTAATGCCTGCGCCTTCGGCATTGACAAGGTTGTCCTCAAAATTCATACTATCCAGTAGGATGTTTATAATGGAATTAGGCCCTCCGAATACAGCCGCGCCCCACCTTCATTGGTTGCTGAATTCTTGCGGAATGTGTGTTTTGGAAGATATTGTTTTTGAAGCAACATCATTGTCTCTGATATAAAGACCTGCTCCTACAGCCGCAAAACATTCTTCAAATGTGCAAGCAATGAGGGAGATATCCGAATTGAACTGGCTTATCCACTCCTCCTCCCCAACCCGCCTTAGGTCCGAAGAATCGACACCTTTAAGAACTTTCAAAGTGTTTTCAAAATTAACTGCTCCTCCCAACCCAAATTTTGCGCGGTTGCTGTAAAATTGCAGTCTTTAATGTTGCGGTTGCCCCTTGCGTAACCCCCCTTCCGAATATACCCACCACCCCAAGGGGCGCCGTAATTGAACGCTGGAACAAAACCCGTTATAGAAGCAATTCCTATACCCCCGCCAAAAGTTGCTGACAATGTGAGAAGATGCAATTGCTTATCATCGGCCCAAACAAAATATTTTGATCATTACACACTAATAATAAGCCCCCTCCTTTATTTTGGTTTGATGCTGAACCATTGGCATTTCCAGATGCGATAATAAAGCCATCCAGTACGGTAGTGCTGTCACAATCTATGGCCGTGAACAAATGATAGGAATTGTCAGTATTATCTAAGGGTATTCCAATATCGCCTGTAATTAAGGTTTGGTTTTGGTTGCGCTGTTCAAAAGTAGTTTCTGTTCCAGCAATCCTCCAATCCCACCCGCTTTTAAACACGCTTCTAACCCAAAGACCCCACCAACCCAATGCACACCGCGCCCCCGAGGGAGAGGGCGACACCTTTTGGAAAGCTAAGAAGCCTTCCATCGCGTTTACCATAGCCCGACATTGCAGATTTTTTAGACCAAACACATTTCCCGCTCAAACCCTACCGAAGGCGGGTATCATACTTTAATCTAATTGACCACTTTCCCAATTATGGATTTCACTTACCTCCTCAACATACTCTTGCGCCGCAAATGGCTCATTCTGGGTGTCATGGCCGCAGCAGCTATCAGCACATTTATCTTTATTGGGCAAAAACCTGCGCAATTTAAATCGAATGTGGTGTTGGCGACGGGCATTGTCAATTATAAGGGCATTAAGTCCGACAATTCAGATGCTTTTGTTCAGCAATATCAGGTGGACAATGCGTTTTCCAACCTTTTGGAATTTGCCCAATCACGCACCGCCATTAAGTTGGTTACCATTGAAATGCTCCAGCACGATTTGGCGGCAGAGGCTGGCAATGGCCAGGAGAAACCGTTTCGACAGGCCAATCTTGGCTTGTCCAATATTTCGGAAGAAGAGAAAAAAACATTGTTTGCCGAACTTCAAAAAATTCAGCTCGACAGCCTTGAAGACCCCTCCTTCAGCCCACAGTTCGATTTTTTGCTGGATAAAGTTGCCCGCGCTTACGGCTACGACAACGACGCGATTTTGCGCAGCCTTTCGGTAAAAAGAAAGGCCCAGACGGACTATCTTGACATTTCAGTTACCACCGAAATTCCGGCGCTTTCCCAACATTTGGCCAATTCCTACGCCACCCGTTTTTTGACCTACTACTTCAATTTGCTCGTTCGTGACAAGCGACAAAACGTGGAATCTTATACCAAGCTCGCCAATGAAAAGAAGGCCGTGGTGGATTCGATCAGCGATTTGAAGTTTGAATATTTGAAACAAAAAGGCCTTCCTGTGTTGGGCAAACAAAGCGAGGAACTGGTAGGGCAAATTGCAAAATTGGAATTTGAGCGTCAACGCGCCGCCGCAAAAAAAATGTCTGCCGCCGAATCCGTGGGTCGTATAAAAAAATACGAGGGCGACCGCGAATCGCGTGATGCACGGGAGACACAGAGTCGGCTTTTGGAAAAGAACAATACTGCCGAACAGATGGAGCGTGTGCGTGAACTCACCCGCCGCAATGCGGAGGCTGGCGGCAAAGACGCCGAACTGGCCGAAGAACTCACCGCTGCCAAATCCGAGTTGGAGGAGGTTATGCGCTCCTCTGCCCGCTCGCAAGGCCGTCCGCGCAACGAAGAAGGCAAAAAAACCAAGGAAGACCTGTACAAAGACCGCGTGGACTATGACCTCGACCGCATCGAGGCAGAGGAAAGTTACAAACGCACGAGCAGTGAAATCTACTCCCTCAGAAACAAACTCAGCAGCATGGTGGTCAGCGACGAGGTCTTCTCCAACCTCCAGTCCAAGCAAGACAATGCCCAACTTGAGTTTGATAAAATCTATGATGAGTTCATCAAAGCCAGACTCACCCTTGAAAACGCAGAAAACCCGCTCTCCATCGTCCAGAACGGGCAGTTGCCTGAATGGCCAGAGCCAGATCGGCGGACCTTGATAAGCATTTTTGCGGCCATTGTGGTGGGCACGCTGACGGCCATCGCGCTTTTTGGATTGGCGTATATGGACGAAACCATTCAATCGCCAGAAACGTTCAAAAATACACCAATGGGCTTCCTTTAATCGGCGCCATCCCTGCTGTGCCGGTCAAAGGTTTTGATCTGGAGCGTATTTTTTCAGCCAAAAACCAGGAGGGTGTGTATGGCCCATTCCGGGAAAGCCTGCGCAAAATCCGGGGGCAAATAATCGCGCTTGGCAGCGGCAACATTCTGATTGTCAGCCCAAAAGCCAAGGAAGGAAAAACATTCGCGATGCTTTCGTTGGCGCACTCGCTGGCATTCAACAACAAGCGGGTACTTATGCTCGACACCAATTTCAAAGCCCCGCTGCCGGAAACATTCACTGACCAACCCAGCGCAAACAAGACCATCCTGAACAAAGCCCTTCAGGACCACGGACTGGCCGAAGTGTTCCAACTAAAAACCCAAACGGCAGAAAAAAGCGAAACTCAACGCGTTGATATTCTTGGCAATACGGGCCTCCCAAAATCGCCCGCCGAGTTGCTCGAACCAGAGCAGTTCCGTGCTTTTCTCGCAGAAATGCACCAGCACTACGACTTTGTGCTGATGGAAGCTGCTGCACTCAACCAGTATTCCGACGCCCAGGAACTCGTCCCCTTTGCCGACAAAGTACTGGCCGTTTTCAATGCTAATTCGGTGCTGAAAAATGCCGATCAAACTTCCCTTGAATTTCTGCGTTCGCTCGATGGTAAATTCGCTGGAGCAGTGCTCACAGAGCTTGACGAGCGGAACGCAGCCTAGTGAATGTCCAATAGTTACTCGGACACATTGGAAATTCCCTAATGGCCCTCCGGTTCCAGGTACATCTGCGTCTCAAACAAAGGCGTCTCGACAACAGCCTCAATATCAATGCTTACCGTGATGTCATCTATCCAGTTGTCGCTTCGGAGTGCAAAGAAAAAAGTGCCTTCGAGCGGTGCATATCGGCGTTGAGCATCCACACTGATGCCAGATTGATGCATGTAAGCGGAGTAGTCTTCTCCCTTTGAAAAATGCTGCCAGTTGTCCCAATCCACTATTGCATAGTCCACATCTTCGCCGGATTTTGAAGTGCTGAGGTCAATGGCCATGCCGAGTGCAAACGCTGCGAGCGCTGTTTCCGGCTGTATGCCCATTATTTTGGCGGCGCCGCCTTGAAAAATCTGTTTGAGTTTTTTGCGCATCCTGCTGTCGGGCCTCCTGTACGGCCTGACCTACGGCGATCCGGTAGGCCCACTGGCGGGTATTGGGTGGCAGGCTGAATTGGTAGGCATTCATGGGTTTTTTCAAATAAAACTTCTTGGAACCCACGGTCGTCTGTCCCCCGAGCGAAACGAGCTCGATTTTTTTACCCGCTTGTACGCTCTTTTTCCCAATGCGGAAAGTAGGGGTTGCTTTCACATCCCAATTAAGATGGGTATCAAAACGGGCAGTTTCAGCACTCCCAGCGCTGCGATGCAGGGTGAACCTGCAGATTTTTTTGTTTAAGCCTGTTTCAAAAAAACGGAGGAAGTAAATGCCTGTTTTGGGGATCAGAATGGTTTTTTCCAACACTGAATCCAATTCGTAGGCGCGAAAAAGCAGGTTGCTTTCCGGGTATTGGGAGAACTCGATGGACTTGATCTTTTTGCCTGTCAGTTCCTGTACGTGGAGTTGAATTTGATCGCCTTCAGCAAAAGCGTAAAAATGCTCGCTTTCGCCATTTAATTTGAACGTTTGATCTGCCACGGGTAAGCCAGGTTGTGCTGCGAGGCGGATTGACAAAACCAAAAGGGGAAGAAGCAGGCGGTATTTCATACTGTAAAAGGTGTTAGGATGCCATGTACCTGATGGAACACGGATTGATCACCGCATTACCCGCGGGTTGGCGCAGTCAATATGGCTCTGGCCGGATACATACGTAGTCTCCTTGCAGTCGCCATCCGCTACCAAAACCGGAATGCTGGCTTGTTGGGGAGCGTTGCCAAGTTGCACCCGCATTTTGGCAAAGTCGAAGGCAAAAGGGACATCATTGCCGCCAGCGATGGCTTCGTAAAAAGCCACGGCAAATTCAATGGCCACATCGTCGTACACCCGGTCATTCATGCCAATTGCATATTTCACTTTTTTACCAACAGCCAACGCGCTCGGGCCAGAATCGCAGGTGTTCAGAAAAACACATTCCACACTCGGAAATTGACCAAAAATGGCGGCCAACACCTCCCCTTTAACAATGCGCGGTTGGCCATCTTCGTCTTCAAAAATGACTCCGGTGCCATAATCCGGGTGATTTACGACAGAATTTCCCGCAAAATGCACAAAGCGCGGCTGAATTCCCTGCGCTTCGAGTAGCATTCGCTGTAAATCGGTGGGCGTAACGTGCATTTTGGCTCTAAAATCAAATGCGTCGCGTTTGCCAAAATGGCTCAGGCCAGCGCTGATGAATTCCAATTCGCGATCCAGTGCCAGGACCAGATTTTCAAAAGGGTTGGCGCCCAGGAAAAGGATGACGCTTTTAGGCGGAGTATTGACTGAAGCGACGGAATTAGACTTGCCAGTCATTTTTTCCATGTCTTCGACCATACTGAGCAGGCGGAAAATGATATCCTGACGCTTGGTGGATTCTTCGCTAAAGGACAACGCACCACGAAGCGCTGTTTTTCTCAAGTAATTCCACTCTGCGGTAATGACCGTTATTGGCGTGTCAAATTCGATCAAGCCAGCCAGGGCTTGTTGTTTGGCGAGGTCCAGGGCCTCCTCCAAACGTGTTTGCGCAATAAGGTCGCTGACTTGTGATTTGAATGTTGGCATGGTCTTCTAAAAAACGTGTCGCTCAGCGTGGTAACTGGAGCGAACCAAAGGCCCACTTTCGACATATTTGAATCCTTTGGCCATTCCTACTTCCCGGTATTCGGCGAAAGTTTCCGGATGCACAAACTCTGCTACTTCGAGGTGCATTTTGGTAGGTTGGAGGTACTGACCAAGGGTGAGGATGTCGCAACCGCTTTCTACGAGCTCGTCCATGGACTGGAAAATCTCCTCTTTTGTTTCTCCGAGGCCAAGCATGATGCCCGTTTTGGTGCGTTTGCCAAAGTCTTTGATCCGGCGGATTTGTTCGAGGCTGCGCTCCCATTTTGCCTGAGGGCGGACTTTGCGATAGAGCCGCGGCACGGTTTCCATGTTGTGGCTCACCACTTCTTGTCCGGCGGAAATCATGCGTTCCAGGGCCTCCCAATTCGCTTTTGTGTCGGGAATCAATGTTTCAATGGTCGTTTCAGGACTGCGTTCTTTTACGAGGCGAACGGTTTGGTGCCATATTTCAGCGCCCCGGTCTTGCAGTTCGTCCCGGTTGACGGAGGTGATAACTGCGTGTTTGACCTTCATTAGCCAGATGGCTTCGGCCACACGGCGTGGTTCGTCGGTGTCGTATTCGTTGGGGCGACCGGTTTTGACTGCACAGAAAGAGCAGGAGCGCGTGCAGACATTGCCCAAAATCATAAATGTGGCGGTGCCTGCGCCCCAGCATTCGCCCATGTTAGGACAAGAGCCGCTTTGACAAATGGTGTGGAGTTTGTACTCATCTACAATGCTGCGCACATTGCGGTAGTTCTCGCCCATGGGTAGGCGGACCTTGAGCCAATCAGGGCGTTTGGGGCGGGATTCCGCTTCGGACCTCGGAGATTCAACAATAGGAAGCTCAAGCATAGAAAATCTATTCTTTGATTTTTGGGCCTTTTAATTACCAATCTCGCGAATCTGTTGCGCCAGACTTGCAAGGTTATTTTGGATGATATCCCAGACAATTTCGTAGTCAACACCAAAATAATCGTGGGCAATGCGGTTTCTCAGGCCGCGCATTTCGCTCCAGGGAATTTGGGGGTTCTCTTTTTTAAAATCCTCAGGAATTCTGCTGCTGACTTCTCCAATCACTACAAAGTGCATCACAACAGCATCCCTTGTTTTGGGGTCATCCAAAAAAAATCGGGACGACATTCCTTCTGTGTATAGCTGAATGGATTGAATGCTGTCCAATATACTTCGGGGGAGCGTTCAGACATAAATCAAGTCTTTCTGAATATACTCAAAATAGCGAGGTTTTACCCCTTTTAGAGATACCAAATCCACTTTTAGGCCAAGTAATGCTTCTAATTCGTCCGCTAGGGTCAAAAACTGCCAACCGATGCTTGCATTGAATTCAACGAGTATGTCCACATTGCTTTGCTCAGTTGCTTCTCTACGGGCAAATGACCCAAAAAAAGCGAGTGACTCGATAGGATACCTCGCCATTAACAATGGTTTGGCTGATTGAAGGGTAGCCTTGATTTCTTGTGTGCTTCTCATGCGATCCAATTATTTCCGCTTACCAAACTGCAAATTTAGGAAGAAGTTGAAGAACAGCTGTTGGTTCTGTTCGTCGCTGACGAAAATGGGGGCTTTTTTTGCAAAAACATCCACAGTAAGGCCAATTTCCAGGGCTTTAACCATTTCATCAAAGGCGCCCCAGTCCATGTGATAGGCTAGGGAAGCTGTACCGCCTGGGAGGACAGAAATTTCACCGAAGCCCTTTGTAAAAGGAGCAGCGCCGAGGATACGGGAGTTGTCCAGAAAATCGTTATGATTTGCTTCTGAGTATTTCACGATGGCAGTGCGGCCAATACCCGGTGAATCGCCGGTAAGGTTGAGTGCCAAATAATAGGGTTTTAGTAACCCGAGGGAAGGTCCAATCGAATAACTCATCCCAACGGCCACCCCTTTCACTTTGGCTTTTTCAGAAAAATAACGCTTTTGCCCCCATCCTGAACGCAACACAAAAAGGCTGTTCTTTTTGCCATACACGAATGGTCTTGAGGAACGCCGGACGCTGGGTGCAGCGTTTTGTTTTTGCTCTTTTGGATGTTTCATCTCACTGATACCGAGGCTCAAAGTCTTGGTTTTGTTGTACGTGCGCAAACGCCCCCACTCCATACCAAAGCCAAAACTTTTATGTGTAGCCAAACGAAAGTTATACGTCGTTTCACGATTGTAAAGAAAGCCAACTTCCTCTTTTGGGGCAATCTGTGTGAGGCCTTTGGATGCAAAGGCGGCTAAAAACAGCAGGGATAAAATTGAGCGCAGCATGGGAGCTATATTTAGATTCCAAAAGTAGGGCTTTTCAGCATACCAACGTTGAAATGAGGGTTACGGTTTTCGTCTGCTGCTGGCGGGACGGTATAAAACGTGCAGACAGCTCATGGAAAGCTGTGGTGAATGGTAATACTTGGCATAGGAGCGTTGGTATTCCAGAGCACATAAACACTGTTAGTGCCTTGGCCCGACGTGATTATGCCGCCAACAACCTCCCATAAATAGATGCTGCCCGGCACTTCCATTACTGTATAATTATAGGTTCCATCGGCGCAAACATCCAGACTGCCCATAATTACAATCGGATTTTCTATGTCGCAGGAGGGTGGCTGGTTCTGATCAGCTAAAACATTGCCCAGAAGCCGCAGGTACGCAGCCTGGGTGTAAATGGCTACTTCACTTAGCTCCCATGAGTTTTCAGGCCAACCGGTATTCCAGGATTTGAACGATTTTTGAATGGGCTGATTTTGTGGCGGGGAAATAACACAGTTGCAATTGCCATCGGGCTGAAAATAGGGATTTGGCCCGCCGGGCAAAAAGCCCGGTGCAGGCCCGAATTGCGAAACCCCCTCTTCGTCCCATATCGTGCCGTCATTGAACCATGAATGATACAAAGAGGGGATGGAGAACTCCGCGCCGTGCGCACCCATGTTGGAAAGGAAACAGTAGTCGGTAGGGTTCACCCCGTGTAGATAATGAAGAAAGCCCGCAGCTGCGTTTTTGTAATTTGCGGCATTTGCTCCATTTAGGCCATAGTGATTCATATTGAAGAACATATTGCCCTGATGCGCTTTACTTTCGTTGCTGCCCCAGGTGTAGTTGTCATCGCGAATGAATGCACGGTAGGCGTCGGTCTTGTTTAAAAAAGAGGGCAGGTTGTCGGTGTTGCTCGTTTGGACGCTGTTCGAGTAAGTGTTCAGAATGTTGTTTTTAACGGAGGCGGTCGCATTGGGAAGTTTGGAATAAAAAAGGAGCGCGTCCTGGGTGTGCGGTTCAAAAAGGTAAGCGTACGACCACTGTAAGAGATGGGCATTCAGGTAGTTGTTGTCAAAATAATTGCGGTAGGAAACCGTGCCGGTCAAGCCAAATAAGAAACAGGAGGCAGCCAATTTGCGCATATCCCGATTATAGGTGTCGGGTTCGTTTTCGCCAGCCGCAATATTGCCGGAATTGTAGTACGTCACATTTGGGTTCGCTTCCGCCCAGTTCCAGGCATTTATTGCAGCAGTTTGTAGGGTTGTGGCAAACGCAGCCATGGATGGTATGGTCTGGAATTGCCGGGCAGCGAGCGCAAAAGTAGTCGCAACCGAAAGCGTAGCCGCCGTGGTAGCCGGACCATAGTATCGTCTCGCTTGATCTGCGCTGGGAGGGCTTGCGGAAGCAAAGTTCTGTACGCCCACCACACACAGCACCGATCCGTTGGATTGCTGCATTCGAAGCAGCCAATCCAACTCGTACTTTATTTCATCCAGCAGATCCGGCACGCCGTTGCCTGATTCCGGGATACCAAAATCATCTCCCCAAATGGCAGAATTTTCTTCGTAAGCCAGCAAAAGGTCCATTAAGGTGCCATACGTGAACGTGACATACTTGTTGTAATCGCCCGCGTCGTGCCAGCCGCCGTGCAGGTCTTTCGCCGTGGCTGGTACGGGATTCAGGATGCTGTAACAGTTTTCATCCTGCAGGTTGCCCCGGTGGCAGGGCTGTGCATCAGCCCAATCCGCCTCCGCAAAAGGCAATGTTTTCCCCGCCCCGCAGCGTTGGTAATAAAAGGTACGAAAACCGTGATAGAGCGCTTCGGCATAGGCGCAATCCGAGATGGTAAAACTGGTGGAGCGAAGGTTATTCAGGCTATCATAGAGGAAGTAATACCCATTAGTCGTCAACGCAGAAAAATCGAACCACCAGGCCTTATCGCCCGATTGGCTATGCGTACTTCCACCGCCCCAAGGAGTAATATTGGCCTCAAATACGGTGACGTGGTCGTGGCTCCTTTTTACCCGATACTTAGTAGATGGGTTAAGGTTAGACGGAGCGTTGTAACCAATTTGCGGACTTGCTATTACAGCGACTTTTGACGCCCCCGGCAGGTAGCCAAACTGATCCACGTGGATACGCTTATCTGCTGTCAGGGGGATTTGGGCAAAAATTTGTGTGAATGAAAAGGCAAAGAGGAAGGCGACGATGGATTTCATTAAAAAGGTGTTTGTGAAGTCCAAAAATAATGAATTTCCGCTCTTCCTTCAACAAGGTTTATGAATGATATTTTTATAACCAACGATATCGAAAGCCACTCAAAAACGGCGTAGCCGTGACATTATGGTAGCTCCCGTATGGGGGCGGAAAAAATGGAAATGCCGTAGGCATGGCATTATAATGTCACGCCTACGGCGTTTGCATTGGTCGTGGCAGACCGGTTACCATAATGGCACGGCTACGCCGTTTCTGTTGCTCCCGAAGCCCCGGGATCAGGCATTTAACGCACTCATTTCTCCATCCGCTCCAACAACCGCGATGTAATGCGCAAAAAGTCCATTTCCGTAATGATCCCCACCAATTCCTTGCTTTTCACCACCGGAAGGCAGCCAATCCGGTGTTCACGCATTTTGCTCATGGCTACCATGATGGAGGTGTCGGGCGTGACGGTGACGGGTTTTTCGATCATTAAATCTTTAACCGTCATTACTTTTTCAGCATCAGTGTGATCCATTGAACAACGGGCAAAATGGCGCAACAGCATTCTGCTCGAAATGAGGCCGATCAGCTCTCCCTTGCTGTCCTCAACAGGCATATAACGGATGCGCCGCCAGTCCATGATCTCCGCCACAAGTGCCACGAGGTCGTCTTTTTGGACGGTAAAGAGGTCGGTGGACATGAACTCCTCGACTTTGATATGCGAGGGTTGCCAGTTTTCGAGGTCTTTGGCGGTGGCTTCTTTCCAGGTATGCACAGGCTTATTCTCTTTTTGATTTTTAATGGTGGCCGCTGTGACGGCTGTGACTGCTTCGTCGTTGGTTACTTCTTTTATAAGGTTGGTGAAAGTGCGCAAAGCCCAACGTGCGCCCGTTTTGTGTTCCGTGGTGCGGGCTTCAATGATGTCCAGGTATTTGGAAATATCCGATGGTTTTACCTTTTGCATCTTCAAACCCTCTTTTGCTAAAGGCAATAATTCATTGATAATCAGGTCTTTGACAGGAATTTTTTTGTCTTTTAACCAGGAGAAAGTGGTATCCATTCCAAATTTGGCCGACTTCAAAAAGTTGTCGCGGGCGTCGGCAAAATCAATCTGCTTGGTGATGTCTGGGTAATGTTGTCCCATGCTAATCATGCAGCCGAGCCAGAAAGCGGCATTGGCTACCTCGTCCACCGTTGTAGGGCCAGCAGGCATCACCCGGTTTTCGATGCGCAGGTGTGGTTTGCCGTTGGGCGAAATGCCGTAGCAGGGCCGGTTCCAGCGATATACCGTCGAGTTGTGGATTTGCAAGGCGCGGAGTTTTGGTGTTATTCCCGCTCGAACCATGGCCATGGAGTCTTCTTCGATAGCGCCGGCGAGCAGCACCCGGAAGCGGCTGATGTCTTCTTTGTAGATTTCTGTGATGTCGCCGCGCAACCAGCCGGAACCAAAATTGACGCGGGGTAGCCGTTCGCGCATGTGATCGTAAGTAGTGCGCGTGTCCAGACTTTGCTGGAAAAGCGCAATCCGTGTCTCGTGCCAAAGGCGGCGGCCAAATACCAGCGGCGAATTGGCGGAAACAGCAATCACGGGTGCGGCCAGCACCTGCGCAATGTTGTACATCTTCACAAATTCCTTCGGCGCCACCTGCAAATGCACCTGAAAGCTCGTGTTGCAAGCCTCCAAAAGGGGAGAATCGTGTTTTACCAAAAGTTCGTCGACACCTTCCACGCGCAGTTCAAAAGAGGTGCCTAGCAAGTGTTTTTGTATGGCCGCCATGAGCGCGAAATAGCGGTCTTTAGGCGTCAGGTTGTGCATCTCCAGATCATGCTTGCGCAGTGTGGGAAGGATGCCGCAGAGGATGATACTCGCATCGAATTCGTCGAGTACTTTTTGGATAATGGCCAGATAATGAAGGTTTTCGGCCTCCATATCGCTCAGGCAGGTGCCCGTGAATTCGCGGGGACTGAGGTTGTTTTCGAGGTTGAACTTTGCCAACTCGGTCACACACCAGGGTTTGTCGTCGCCCATGCGTTCGAGCACCTCCATATTGATGCAGGCTGGCTTGAAGGTCTTGTTGTCCACCAGGCACATTTCCTGTTCGGCGCCGATGCGCGTGATGTCGCTCTCGAACCAGTCGTTTTGGAGCATAAACTCAAAGGCCTGCACGTCGCCCAAAAGATTTCGGACGAAGTGCTGCATTTCGCTTTTGCTTTCTAAGGTGTTTACTTTTTGAAAACCCATGTTTTGGCTGATGTTTGCCCGCGTAAGGTCGGGAAGGAATTAAGAAGTGGCAAAAGTGTGAAACGAAATTCAAAAAACAGGAATTAAATTTACCTTTGTGCCGTTCGGCAACGGACGCGGGCTTGTAGCTCAGTTGGTTAGAGCAGCTGACTCATAATCAGACGGTCGCGGGTTCAATTCCTGCCAGGCCCACTTTAAAAATCAAAGCGTTACACGGGGTTTCCTGTGTAACGCTTTTTTGTTTGGGATGCTAACTTTAGCAAAGAGGCTATAAAACCCTCACTTCTTCGATCTATTCCCCGCCATAAACCCCCAGCCACTCGATCCCAGCAAAAACCCTAGGTCATACAATCCGCCTGTATTGTTGACGGCATATATGGCTACATCGTCTTTAAAAAGGCTGGCAATAAAGCTGAGCGGGGTAATAAAGCCGTGTATCAAACCATACAAAAATCCATACTGGCGCCCTGTTAGGCATTCTTTGGTTGCTTGTACCTCGGCACAGGAAGCAAGAAGTAGCGCGGCGATAATTGCTGTAGCAAATAGGAGTGGCTTGCGTAATTTCATAGTGCGTTGAATTTATTTGTAATTCAATAGAATGTGAAAACAAGCCAAATGTATGGTAATACTATCCCTCTTGCAACTTCGTCGCATTGTCTGCAATGGTTAATGCTTCAATGAGTGGCTCGATATCCCCTTCCACTACCTTGTCGAGGTTGAAATTTTTGTTGTCGCCTTCCAGGCGATGGTCGGTCACGCGGTTTTGCGGCCAGTTGTAGGTGCGGATTTTTTCTGAGCGGTCGCCAGAGCCAACGAGGCTTTTGCGGGCAGATGCAAATGCGGAGGCTTCCCGCTGAATTTGGGCTTCGCGGATCTGTTGCACGAGGCGTCCCATGGCAATGTCCCGGTTTTTGTGCTGCGAACGGCTCTCGGTGCTTTCAGCCACCACGCCCGTGGGTAAGTGGGTGAAGCGCACGCCAGATTCCGTCTTGTTTACGTGCTGACCACCCGCGCCTGAAGCACGGAAGGTGTCGGTCCGGATGTCTTCTTTGCGGATGTTGATGTCCTCGGGTTCCATTTTAGGGAGTACCACTACGGTAGCGGCGGAAGTGTGCACCCGGCCTTTGGCCTCGGTTTCGGGTACGCGTTGCACCCGGTGCGCGCCGGACTCGAATTTGAGTTTGCCGTACACGTTTTCGCCAGAGACTTCGAGCACAAGTTTGGCATATCCGCCTGCTGTGCCGGGGGTTTCGTCCACTAATTCAACGTCCCAACCTTGTTTTGAAAAATAGCGCGAATACATTTGGTAGAGGTCTCCGGCAAATAGCGCTGCCTCATCGCCGCCTGTACCGGAACGGATTTCAAAAATCACATCTTTCTCATCCTCAGGGTCTTTGGGAGTAAGGAGGGTTATAAGCAGTTCTTCCAATTCATCGCGCTCTGGTTCCAACGAAGCGATTTCTTCACGGGCCATTTCGCGCATTTCCGGGTCGTTGTCAGCTGCCAGCATGGCTTTTGCGCTGGCAATGTCGGAGATGGCTTTTTCGTACTTTTCGGCTGCTTCCACAAGGGGTTGGAGCTTTCGGTACTCCTTGTTTACCTTTTTCGACTTTTCAGGGTCGGCCACGGTGGAAGGGTCGCCGAGTTGCTCCTCGAGGTGGATGTATTTTTCGCGTATGGCTTGTAGTTTGTCTAACATTTACTTTTCTATTTAACCACATAGCGCACATAGTACACATAGTTTTCTCGAAATGGCTATGTGTACTATGTGCGCTATGTGGTGAATTATTATCACATAGTAAACATCGTTTTTCTCGAAAGGCTATGTGTGCTATGTGGTGAATTTTTATCAAAAATCCCCCACGCTCACCCCGTCAAAGTAACCGAGTTTCCACAAAATTAAAATCGCTACTCCCACCACGATACGGTACCAGCCAAACCACTTGAACCCGTGCTTTGTGAGGAATTGGATGAAATATCGAATAGCCGCCATGGCTACCAAAAAAGCTACCACATTGCCCACGCCAAGCAGCATAATTTCCTGATCACTGAAAGTTGCGCCCCCCTCCTGGACAAAATCCCAGAGCGATTTGCACATGGCCGCAAACATAGTCGGCACTGCCAGAAAAAAGGAAAACTCAGCCGCTGTGGTGGGCGAAAGTCCGTTTGCCAGTCCGCCAAAAATAGTGGCTGCCGAACGGCTCACACCCGGCACCATCGAAATGACCTGAAAAAAACCAATGCCCAGTGCGCGAGGCAATGTAACATCTTGATCTACAGAGGTTTCAAGCAGGCGTTGGCGTTTGAAGAAGTCATCGAGCAACACGAAAATGATGCCCCCTACGATGAGTGCCACTGCCACTACCACGATGTTTTCGAGCAGTGCGTCAATCTGTTTTTTGAACAAAAGCCCAAAAAAAGCGGCGGGCAAAAACGCCACAAACAGCTTGACATAAAACCCAATGCTCTGAAAAAACCGCCGCCAATACAACACGACTACAGAGAGTATAGCACCGAATTGAATGGCTACAGTGAACACTTTGACAAAGGGCTGCGAGGCAATGCCCATGGCCGAGGAGCCAATAATCATGTGCCCTGTGGACGACACCGGCAAAAACTCCGTCAACCCCTCAATGATAGCGAGGACGATGGCTTCCAGAAGGGTCATGCTTCGGTGCTATTGGGAAGGCTAGCGGGTTCGGGTTTTCGTTTGAAGATGCCAAAAACTACCGTCACAAAGCCAGCTACCATGAGTATTGGAGCCAACGTAATACGCATCGGGCTGTAAATTCGCTCCGGCTCCCACTTATTGGGGTCGGGCATTGCGCCGCCAGACATGATAGCCAAACCTACCAGTACCAGCGCGAGGCCGATACCCATGAGTATAAAGTTTTGACGGCCAAATATTAGCTCGTTGCTCCCGGCAGAAAAGATGCTTTCCTTTTTTTCTGCTGGGCGGCGCACAGGTGCCGGGGCCGTTTTTCTGGCTTGTGGTTGTGGGCCGGGGCGTTGTTGTTGTTGTTTTGCCATTATTTTTAGACTATGGTCAGTGTATTAATTTCTTGCTTACGGAAGACCTCGTAGGTTTTTGAAACCTACGAGGTCTAGGTTGTTAATAAAGGTCATCCAATCGCATTCTCAAAAACTTATTCACTACCCACCAGGTGCTGAGGCCAGAAATCAGAACTCCCATAAGCGCAAGACCAGAAAACACCAGCACTACCGCGTTCATGTCTTGCAATTGCTCCAAATCCGGCATCAGCTGTCGGAGCCACCACAATGTGATCGCAAGTGCCACAATGGCCAGCGCCGCACTCCAAAGGCCGTTTATAATTCCCCGGCGGATGTAAGGACGACTGATAAATTCCCAGGATGCACCTACCAGTTCTTGGTTTTTTATGATAAAACGGTTGGAATACAATGCCAGCCGAATGGTGTTGTGAATAAGCGCAATAGCCGCAAAGATGAGGAAAACCCCCAAAGACAAGGTGATTATGCCAAGGCTGCGGATGTTGTTGCCAATGTTGCTTGTATTTGCCGCTTCAAAATACAGGTCGCTCACCAGAGAGTCCTGTCGAAGGCTTTCGCGCCACTCGACCAAGCGCTGGTCTTCGAGGTATTCGGCTTTTACATTGAAGCGTACTACATCGCGCATCAGGTCGGGCATATCCTCGAGCATACTTTCATCACCGAGGTCTTCGCGCATGGTTGCGGCGGCTTGTTCGCGGGTGATAAACGTGACGCTTTCTTTTTTTACAAAGGATTGCTGACGTACTTCAGCTACAATTCTTGCCACATCAGCTTCCGCAAGGCCGGGTTTTAGTTCCAGCCAAAGGTCCACTTTTTCTTTGAACATGGTCACCAGCCTTTGCCCGTGCATGGCCATAAGCGCAAAAAAGCCCAGCACGAACAGCACCAGCGCAACGCTGGCAATGGCGTAGAGATAATTAGGTCGGGTACGCGGCATAGATTTGGACAAAAATCGGTTTGGTTATGAAACGGGTGCGCGAAGGTAAGGAAGCTTGCGAGAAGTAACACTTTTCCCAAAAGTGTCACTTCTGGCCTTTTTTCGCCAAAACTTGCAGAATGCAACTTCACAGGCTTCAAATCTGAGGCTTGGGTTACCTTTGGTTTTCACTTTTTGCCCCAATTTCAACAACAAGGCAGCATCATGAAATTTCAACCACTACGCGCACTCCTTTTCGCCCTTTTATTCCTGCTTGCTTTTTCAGCCAAAACCCAGTGCCTTTACACGCTCGAAATGCTCGACAATTACGGTGACGGCTGGAATGGCGGTACGCTCACAATTAAAAGCGGTGTTGATTCGGTGGCCTACACCTTGAACAATACAACCGATGATGGCATTGACAGTACCCTCACGTTCAATATAGAAGAAGGTGCGCCCCTCCTTATCACCTATACCACAGGGAGCTTTCCCTGGGAGGTTTCATTCAATATTTATGATAATGTTGGCCGGCCGTTCCTGACCAGCACGGCTCCTATTACCGGGACGATTTATACAGGTGTAGGTGAATGCTTCCCCTGCGGCAATCCCACGGGTCTTGCAGTGGAAAACGTATGGGACACTTACGCCAAACTGCGCTGGAAAGCCAATTATGGAGGCACAATTGCCCCTGTCGGTTGGCGGGTTATCTATGGATTACAAGGATTCTCGCTTGGTTTGGGTGAGGGCGACACGCTTGATGTTTTGTTGCCCAAAGCAACCATCAATGGCCTCCAAAAAAAGACCTGGTATGACGCATACGTCCAGCAATACTGTGATGTGGCAGGTGGTTATTCCGAAATTGTTGGCCCGATTTCGTTTCAGACGTATTGGACCAACGATGTGGGCATTTCTGGCGTGGTCGCACCTGTGAGCGGGTGTGATTTGGGCTTTGATTCTGTAAAAGTCATTCTGGCAAACTACGGTTCCGCACCCCAATCGCTCATTACTTTTAGATACTCCGTGAACGGCACGGATGCTCCTGTGGTGCCCCCCAGCGACGGATTTTATACCGGTATTTTGGGCAAAGACAGCAGTGCAGTCATAGCGTTTGAGACGCTCAGCGACTTTTCCGCCCCCGGCGAATACCGAATTGATGTTTTTACCCTGCTTTCGAATGATGAAGAGCTGCTAAACGACACGTTTACCTACTTTATCACCAATCGTTTGCAGCCCGAATATGTACAGCAATTTGAGGTTTGGGACGGTGGTTGGACGCCAAGTGGTCAAAATGCTTCCTGGGAATTTGGCACCCCAAACAAACCCTCCATTCCTGCCGCAGCAAGCGGTATAAATGCCTGGGTAACCAGTCTCACGGGCAGTTACAATCCCTCTGAACTTTCCTACCTGGAATCTCCCTGTTTTGATTTTTCTGCATTGGATAAAGACCCAGCCATCGAATTCTCTCTAATCAGAAACCTCGTAGAAAATTACGATGGGGCCTGGCTTGAAATGACTTTTGATGGGGGCCAAAACTGGGAAAAAGTAGGCGAAATTGGGGAGGGCATAAATTGGTACACCATTGATAATCAATTCTATAGTCTGGGCGAAGTGTGGTCTGGCACCAGTGATGGTTGGATTAAAGCACGACACTCTCTGCCGAACTCGGCGGGCGAAAGCGAGGTTCATCTGCGTTTTGTCATGTCATCGGCGCCATTCTTCAGCGGGGGCGGATTTGGCATTGACGATGTGCATATTTTCGAGTCTTTAGCCAAAGACCTTGCTGGATTGAGCATTTTCACCATTGGCGAATCAGTAGAATGTGGCCTCGCCAACGATCAAATCGTGTTCTCGTTCACGAACCTGGGCAACCAAACCCAATCGGGCATTCAAGTTGCATACAGCATCAACGGAGCGGCGCCCGTGGTGCAAAACATTCCCGGCAGTCTTGCTACGGACAATAGTATTTCGCACACATTTAGTGTTCCCTTTGATAGCCGCGACCAGGCATTTGAGATTAAATCTTGGACTATACTTAACGGCGATCAAAATCCCAATAACGATACGCTCACTTACACTGTGAACCATGTGGCCAAACCAGTGCCTTATCAGGAAAATTTCGAATCACACAGCGTGCCTCCAGCCGATTGGACGTATGATCCCACGTTTGGGTTTTCAGTAACAGATCAGCACAACAATGCTTCCAAAGTGCTGGCATTCAATCTTTACAGTGGGAATACCGAGTTTACAGCCGATATGCCAAGATTAGGCGCCATCAATCCAGGCGATTCGCTGAGCTTCAGTTACCGCATCACCAACTTCGCTTCTCAGGGTCAAACGGCTACCATTTTGCAAGGTGGTACTAAAATTGAAATCCAGGTTTCAACGGATTGTGGAGATTCTTATCAAACAATCAACAGCATAACTGCCTTTAATCACAGCCCGACGATACAGTTGCGGACACGGAAACTCAGCCTCGATGCCTTCGCGGGCCAAGCAATCAAAATCCGTTTCTACGGCGTCTGGGGAGCCAGCGATTTCTGGTTCGACCTCGACAATATCAACCTGCTTTCTTGTCCCGCTGATATGGATTTGACCGCAGAGCTGACCCCCGCCACCCCGGGCCTCAGCGACGGCACGGCTACCGTCCATGTCGGCATTGGCAATCCTCCCTATTCCTACGCTTGGAGCGATAGCAGTTCCGAGCAAACGGCAACAGGATTGGCGGCGGGTATGTACACCGTTACCGTAACGGATGCTTTTGGTTGTACGGACGCGCTCAATGTTATTCTTTACAGTTCTTCCACCGATGATTTGGAGGGTTTTGCCAAAATCTCCCTTTATCCAAACCCGACAAACGGCTTGGTAACCCTGGACGCTACATTCGATCATTCCATGGATACACAAATCGAAATCCTCAATCCGCTCGGTCAGCGCTTATGGTACATTTCGGCCAATGCAACGGATAATCTCACGCAGTCGTTCGATTTGGGAAGTTTCTCCAGTGGGCTATATCTCGTACGGATCTCCGCGGAGGGCAATACACTGACGAGGAAACTGATAAAACAGTAAGGCAATAATTTAAAACCAAGGCTCACAAAAGCTAGCATTCAATAGTTAACCGACAATCTTATGTCCTTAAAAAAATTACCCTCGTTCCTGCTCTGCCTTTTTCTGGCAAACGCTGTTTTGGCGCAAGACGCCTTGTTTTTCAAAGCTGTTTCAACAGAAAAAATTTCTCTTGCAGAGGGGGTGCCGCAAGTGGCGTTGCCCAATAAATTTGATGCTTACCAATTGGATGAGGCTGGCATTCGGGCTGTGCTGGAGTCTGCTCCTTGGGAATTTACCCCTGAGGCGGCACAACGCAAATGCGTCATCAGTGTCCCGATGGGCAATGGCAAAATGGAGCAATTCTCTGTTTGGCAAATTGCGATGCTCGATCCTGAACTGGCAGCTGCTTGCCCATACATCCGCACTTACGCTGGAATTTCGCTGAGCGATTCGCGGCGCACGGTTCGATTCAGCACCACCTTGAGAGGTTTTCGTGCTTTGATATTGCACCCCGATTTTGCCTCGGCAATGGTAAAACCTGTGTCACCAGGACAGGCAAGTAGTTTGTACATCGCCTACAACCGCGCCGATGCATCCGATAATGATAGCCAAAAAGGGTTCCGAACAGGGGTCGCGCCCAATGGAACGGTGTGGTTCGGTGAAGGCCAAGAGCGCTTCGTTCCCCCGCCGAGGACCGTGGACAAGAACTTGATCCTGTGCGACTTAAAGTATATCGCTTTTGTGTGGGAGCCCCTGGTGAGTTCACGCAAGATCACGGAGGCACCAAACCCTTGGCGCTTTCAGCAGTGACGGAATACACCAATTCGGTGAGCGCCGTTTTTGAGCGTGATATAGACCTCCGCCTTCAACTGACAGCGGCTACGCAGTATGTAATGTTTACAGACCCAAATACGGACCCTTACCCCGGTGGCTCGAACGAGGACTTTATGTCCCAGAACACTGGAGTACTTAATGAGTACACCAACTTCAACTCCCATGACCTCGGCCATGTGTACATCCGAGGTGGAGGTGGGGTAGCGGGCGGAGCGGCCTGCGGCCTGAACAAGGCACAAGGCTGCTCGGCTGGTAGTGGCATTGGCGATTACGGAGATCGCTTTCTTTTCGTAGTGGGCCAGGAAGTAGGGCACCAGCTTGGTGGTGGACACACCTGGAGCCATTGTGGTCCTGGAGCCAATGATCAGCGTCAGGGCCAAACTGCTTTTGAGCCTGGTAGTGGCAGCACGATCATGTCGTATGTGGGAGGTTGTGGTTCAGACAACATTCAGTTTCAAGGAGATTTATACTATCACGGTGGCAGCATTGAGGAAATCAAAAACTTTGTCACATTTGGTGGTACCTGCGGCACTTGGCAAACAACCTTAAACAATCCGCCTGTAGTGACCTTGCAATATCAAGACAATTTCAGTATTCCGATTTCTACGCCATTCGAGTTGAATGGTTCGGCAATAGACCCCGATGGAGACGCGCTTACCTATACCTGGGAAGGTATGGACGCTGGCCCTGAAACACCGCTCGGTGAGCCACTAGGCAACACGGCCATTTTCCGAAGTTGGCCTGCGGGCAATGAGACCAATCGGATTTTCCCACGCCTAAGCACCATTCTGGCCAATGGTTTCAATGCCGCAGAACAACTTCCGACTTACACCCGAGATTTGACTTTCCGGCTTACCGCACGCGATAACAAACCGGACGGCGGTGGCGTTGGCTGGGCGGATGTAGCCTTCAAAGCGGTGGAGCTTGCCGGGCCATTTTTGGTGGTTTCTCCTAATACAGCAAACACGATCTGGCATGTGGGCGAATTGGTGGAGGTGAAATGGGATGTCGCAAATACGAATGCCGCACCTGTTAATTGCCAGAAAGTGAACATCCTTTTGAGCACGAATACAGGACTAGCCTATCCCATTATTTTGGCGGAAAACACAGAGAATGATGGCAGTCAATTTGTGCTCGTGCCCAATAATTTGACCTCGCTAGCCCGGGTCCGAATTGAGGCTGCTGACAATGTTTTCTTCGACTTATCTAATGCCAATTTCAAAATTCAAGATCCAGTGCAGCCCTCGCTTACTATGGGGCTTTCGACGGATGGGAGCACGGTTTGTCTGCCCGATAATTTTAGTACTGTAATCAATACGGCTTCTGTACTCGGATACAACACCCCTGTTACCCTTGATCTTCTGGGCAATTTGCCTCCTGGGGCCACAGCCTCTTTCAGCACCACGAATATCAATCCGGGGGAGAGCAGCATGCTCAGCATTGACCTGCAAACAGTTGCAGTGGAAGGCAATTTCAACTTCACCGTGCGGGCTATTTCGGGTACTGACACGCTGCTTCGTCCAGTTTCCATCCTGCTTCGCCGAAACGACTTTACGGGTTTTGAACTCCAATGGCCAGTGAATGGGACCACAAATGCAATGCTCACGCAAACACTAAACTGGAACAAGGGCTTGGATGCCGACCAGTACGATGTGCAATTTTCAGATAGCCCAGCGTTTACGACCATTTTGGCTTCCGTTTCGGCTACGACCCTTGATTCTATGAAAATCAATTTCTTGTTGGAAAAAGGGAAGGCTTATTTCTGGCGGGTAAGACCGCGCAACGAGTGCGGCATACACGAATGGTCGGAACCGTTTTTCTTTTCCACCTTCGCTGAAAACTGTCTGAGCTTCACCGCGAACGACCTTCCCAAAAACATTTCCGCCAATGGGACACCCACTGTTGAATCTAAAATTACAGTCATTCAGGGTGGAACAATCAGCGACCTCGTGATAAGTAATATTGAGGGTTATCATGAATATTTCAAAGATTTAGAGGCTCATCTGATCAGTCCGCAAGGCACCGAAGTGTTGCTTTGGAAGGACCGTTGCGGCAACTTCAATGGTGGATTCAACTTAGGGCTATCGGACGCCGCGCCCGGCACTTTTTCCTGTCCGCCGCCAAACAACGGCATGATTCACAGGCCGCAAAATCCGCTCGCACCAATCATTGGGCAAAATTCTACGGGCATCTGGACATTGCGTATAAAAGATAAGTTATCTACAGCGGGCGGGACGTTGTCAAACTTTAAAATTCAGTTTTGCCAATCGGTTAGTATCCAGCCGCCTTTTTTGGTGAACAACATTGTGATGCCTCTGCCCAGTGGCACCAATCGGGTTATTACGCCTGATTTCCTCTTGATTGAAGACCCGAACAACGCCCACGCTCAAATCATTTTTACCGTATTGACCGTGCCACAACGCGGCATCATTACCAAAGACGGATTCGGCCAATTGAATCCCGGCGACCAGTTTTCTCAAGCCGATATTGACGCTGGGCTGATTCGGTTTTTCGATTTTGGCATCAGCCCAGATCCCGACGGATTCCGATTTGTCGCAACGGACAATGAAGGCGGTTTCTTTGGTACGCCCATGTTTGTGGCCCAACCGCTTGTTGGTTCGCAAAACATTGATATCAAAAAGATTGACTTCTCGATTTTCCCAAATCCGGCAACCCGTTCAGTTTGGGTGTCATTTAACCAAGCCCTGGAATCGGCGGCACAAGTGAGCCTTTTCAACATGGCTGGCCAATTGGTGCGGACCGAAAATGTGGCATCCGGACTGGAGCGTTTGCAAGTCGAACTCCTTCATCTGCCAAAAGGGATTTATGCCCTGCGGGTGGAAACGGAACGCGGCGCGGGAGTACGGAAATTGGTCGTAGAATGAGCGTTTGGTCTAAAAACTTTTTTTGGGGACAACAGTAGAAGCACTTCTGGCGTCCTTACCACACTCGATTACGAATCAACACGGATTGATGCAACGGATTCTTACATGAACAACAAACTCAAATTACTGCTCCTCTCCCCATTCTTCGCGCTAACGCTTCTACAGGCACAGGCAAACTACTTTGACATTGCGAAGAACATGGAGATTTTTGCAAACGCCTACCGCGAGGTAAATCATTCTTATGTGGATGCACTCGATCCAAACCAAGTAATGCGACGGGGCATGGACGCGATGCTCGAAGGGCTTGACCCATTCACCAACTACATCTCTGAAACCGATATCGAAGGCTACCGTATACAGGTAGATGGCAAATACAACGGTTTGGGTGCCACGGGCGAGCGGGTTGGCGATTATGTAGTGATCGTGGAAATCATTGAGAACAGCCCTGCACACAAAGCAGGCCTGAAAGTTGGTGATGCATTGGTGAGTATTGATGGCCAAAGCGCTAAAGGCCGCACAGAACAACAGGTACAAGAATTTTTGCGCGGTTTTCCGGGCACCAAAACGGATTTGTTAGTGCGTCGCCCCGGCGAATCTAAAGACTTGAAAATCACCCTCGAACGCGGTGAAGTCAATATCCCCAACGTGCCGCACTCCGGCCTTGTGGCGGATGGGATTGGTTATGTGAACCTTACCACCTACAGCGAAGATGCCGCCCAAAATGTAGGCGACGCCTTGACCACGCTCAAACAGAAAAACCCCAACTTGAAGGGCCTCATCCTTGATTTACGTGGCAACGGCGGTGGCCTCCTGAACGAAGCCGTCAATCTTGTAAATGTATTTGTACCCAAAGGGGAGCTGGTGGCAAGCACGCGTGGGAAAGTTCCAGAATGGGACCTCAACCTGCGCACACAGTACGCTCCGAATGACAAAGACATTCCGCTTGTGATACTCATGGACAAGATGAGCGCATCTGCCAGTGAAGTCACCGCAGGAGCATTGCAGGACCTTGACCGCGGCGTTGTTATGGGCCAAAAAAGTTATGGAAAAGGGCTTGTCCAAAACACCAAAGAACTCGGCTACAATGCCCGCATCAAACTCACCACAGCAAAATACTACATTCCATCGGGTCGCTGCATCCAATCAGTGCGCTACAAAGACGGTGAGCCTGTGGATATCCCGGAAGAAGAGCGAGCCCAGTTCAAAACCCGCAATGGCCGCATCGTGCTCGATGGCGGTGGTATCAAACCTGATATTGCCTTGCCACACGACACGGCGATGGGGGTGGTAAAAGCCCTGCTCGATCAAAACATTGTTTTCGATTACGCCACCTTGTTTGCACAAAAACGGGCCAGTATTGATTCAATTGAAATTTTCGAATTCACCGATTTTGATGATTTTTCAAAATTCGTGCAATCCAAAAACTTTGATTATCAGACCCATTCAGAAAAAAAATTGGCTGAATTACGCGAAACAGCCGCCCGTGAAAATTGGCCTCTGGAAGCAGAAATCCAGGCTTTGGAAATTAAAATAAAGGCGGAGAAAAAGGGCGAGCTCGTAAAACAACGCGACCGTATCCTGCACGAAATTGAGCAGGAAATAGTTGGACGTTACTACTTTCAGCGCGGCAAAGTGCGCAAAAACCTTGTGAACGACCCCGAGGTAAAAGAGGCAGTGAAACTGATCAATGATACTGCGCGGTACAATTTGATTTTATCAGGAAAAGGGGAGTAAGTTTCGTCATTGGGCCATTAAGGTCATTGAGTAATTTTTTAAACGCCCAATGACCTTAATGACGCAATGACGAAACTTACCTGTTAAGATATCCCTAAACGATTTTTGTTTGGGTAAAACGCTTTACTTTTGAAGCGCTTTTGAAAGCAAAAAATAAATTATTTCACATTCAATCACATCTTTTGACTCATGAAAAAAGCGATTTTCTTCTTCGCCTTCTTCCTCGCGATCGGTATAGTATCTGCTGACGCTCAATGCAGCAGTGCTGCAACTGCCGGCAAATCATGCTGTGCCAATAAAGCGGCTAAAGCTGCTTCTGCTGACGCAAGCATCGAAAAACGCATAGCTGATGACGGCTCTATCTCCTATGTTCGCAAAGTAGCTGATGCTCAGGGCAGCGTACAGTTTGTAAGCGTACAATACGACGAAGCTGCTGGCGCATTCGTCAATGTTGCACCAAAAACGGCAACTGCCGGCGCTACCGAAGGCATGGTTAAAAAATCTTGCTCGGCTGGTGAAAAGAAAGCCTGCTGTGCTGGTGGTGCTTCCGCCGCTGGCAAAGCTTGCTGCGCCAAGCCTTCTGCTGGTTGCGATAAAAAAGCGCAGTAATTTGCGCTACATTCAGCATGAAAAGCCGCTCAGAGGATTCTCTGAGCGGCTTTTTTGTGCCTTACTTGCTGCAAGGCACTAAGTTTTTGCAATAATTTTTGCCACTTGTTCTGCTTGAAAGCGCGTGATTAATCGAAGTGCTAAGGCCAATGAAAAATCTAAATAATAGATATAAAACAAAGCAAATGGATATGTTTGCACCAAGAACAAGATTTGCCTTATGTCTATCTTCAATACTCCCGAATGGGACAGAAAATTTGAATTTTTATTAGATGACATTCAGTCTGGAAGATGTGTAGTGCTGATCGGGCCGGAAATCGTGAAAATTGGAGACCGTACCTTGCGTGACGTGATGCGCGACCACTTGCAAAAAGAACTTCCTAATGCCATAGCATACTATTACGAGCGTGATGGTTTTTTCTTGTTTAGCAATAAAACAGAATATACAAAAAATGATGTTCAGCGCGAAGTGGCGCTGTTTTACAAAAATCTCGAAATTGGTCGGGATGTGCCCGAAGATTTGTTGCTCCAATTAATACGCTTACCTGCACAGGTTTTTTTATCCATCAATCCCGATGCTTTCTTGTCGGAAGTAGCCAATAAATACAGCATCAAGCACCATTTTGCTTTTTTCAAGCATGGCGGGGCGGGAGTAGAAGAGGTGGAAGCGCCAACTTCGAGCAAGCCTTTAATTTACAACCTTTGTGGTTCCCTGAAGGATTTCAAATCTTTAGTTCTCGACTATGATGATCTTTTCAGCTTGCTGAAATCCTTGCTGGGTTCTCCTGGAATTCCCCCCAATCTGGCATTGCCGATTCGAAATGCCGAACATTTCCTTTTTATTGGTTTTGATTTTGACAAATGGTATTCTCAATTGCTGCTTCGGATATTAAATGCAGAAAAAGGCGCTCGGAAAATTGCCTTTGACACTTCTGAAATAAGTGAAAATACGTCAACATTTTTAGTCCAGCAATTTGGAATCGAGTTTATTCAAGACGAACACAGATTTTTTCAAGAACTTATACAACGTGCCGACAGTGCGGGATTGCTTCGCGAAACCTCGAAAGCGCTTCAAGGGCAAGAGGCACTGCAAATTCTCCATCTTGTGCAGAATGGCGATCTGCTGGCCGCGCTCAACCGATTGAAAAACAATCCTAAATCCGCTGACGACGCCAGTGGTCTATTGTCGCAATACCACATTTTGGAAAAAGGAAATGCCGAAAAGACTATTCGTTCAGAAGACTACCTTATTGGGACCAACCGTATAATTCAAACAATACAAGATCGCCTCAAAACTGATTTTTGAACGCCATGCAAAAGAAACGCTACCCAGGAGTGCGGCCTTTTGAGGCCGATGACAAGGCCCTTTTCTTTGGCCGCGAGCGCGATGTGCGCGACCTGAGTGTGTTGATGGCTTTGGAAAAATTAGTGGTGTTGTTCGGGAAATCGGGATATGGCAAGAGTTCGCTCATAAATGCCGGGCTATTGCCAGAGTGGGCGAAAATGACAAACAGTAAGGAAGCGAAGTTTCTGCCAATTGTAGTTCGCTTGGGCAGCTTTGTAGAAGGATTGAGTCTTTCGCCAACAGAAATCCTGTTGGCTCGTCTTTCTGAAAAAACGCCTGATAGCCCAGCATCGGCCTTTTTGGAAACCTTGATGCCTGAACGAACGCTATGGTATCATTTCAAAAGAAAAAGTGGCAACCATGCCCGTTTTTTGTTGGTTTTTGATCAATTTGAGGAGTTTTTTACCTATCCCATTGGTTTTCAAGAGAATTTCGTAGCACAATTGGCCGACTTGCTGTATGCCGATCAACCGCAATCAGTATGGGAGGCAAGCCTCCATCTTGAAAAGGATCAACGACATATGCTCGCTGAGCCAATGGAAGTAAAAGTACTCTTTTCCATCCGAGCAGACCGGATGAGTCGCCTGGACAGCATGAAGGGCAAACTGCCTGCCATTTTGAACAAACGCTTTGAACTAAAGGGCCTAAGTGAGGAGCAAGCCCAGGAGGCCATCTTGAAGCCCGCAGCACTCCCAATGGAAGCAGGCGGATACGACACACCGGCTTTCAGATATAGTCCCGAGGCCATGCATCTGATACTCCAAAAACTTGGTGAAGGCAAACAAACTGGGCAGGCACAGGGCATTGAGGCGTTCCAATTGCAGATTTTGTGCGAATACCTGGAAGGAGAGGTTGCTGCAGGGCGAATCCCGGGAAACTGTATAGAGCCAGTACATTTTGCTAATAAAATTAACGATATTTACGAGGGTTATTACCAACGCCTCCTGAACAAATTGCCTCCAAAAACCGCAAGGGCCGCCCAACGCCTGATTGAAGAAAGCCTTATTTTTAACGACGAAAAAACGGGCGAGTCGCGCCGTTTGAGCGTGGACTCGGATGTGCTGGCACAACGTTATGCCAGTGCCGGCGTGACACACGAAACGCTGCAACAGCTTGAAAACGCCTTTTTGCTGCGACGGGAGGCGAACGGCATGGGCGGGTTCAGTTACGAGGTGAGTCACGATACATTGGTGGCTCCCATCCTACGCCTTAAAGCAGAGCGGTTAAGCAGTGAAAAACGGCGCCGAATGTTGGCTTTTGTAGGGGCGACTTTGTTGGCTCTAGCTGGGGTGGTCATAGTGGTGGTGTATGTGCTGGCGCTTCGAAATGAGGCCGTTGAAAATGAAAAGAAGGCATTGGAAAATGAAAAGAAAGCACTTAATGCCTTGTACCAAGTAGAACAAGCTCAAGCGAAAATTAAACTGTTAGCACCCACAGTGGTAAGCCGCTTCCTAGATAGGGGGGACACATATTTTAAAAGTGAGGATTTTGATCTTGCAAAAAGTGAATACGAGACAGCCCTCACATTTGAGCCAGAGAATGCAGAAGTGAAAAAGAAAATTGAAGATTGCAATACGCGAATGCGAAAAAAATAATTCGGCAGATTTTGACTTATCCAAGACCGCATACATGACATATTTATATCACAAACCATAATCATGCATTGCAAATGATTATTTTTACCCCTCCTAGAAAGTTACGCCTCATGCTCCGACAGAGCCTCTTGTTTGGGCTTCTTTTTGCTGCCACTTATTCTTATGCTCAGAAAGATTGTGAAGCAATTATGCGGGATGGCTTTGGTTTTTTAAACCAAAAAGAGCCGGACTATCAGCAAGCGCTCAACAAGTTCAAATCTGCACGTATTTGTGACCCTACTAAAGCCAAAGAAGTGGAGGATGCTATAAACAAAGTCTTCGACGCCATCGAACTACAGAAGGAAAAAGAAAAAAGAAACCGCCAGCGTGCGGATCAGAGCCTTCAAAAAACCAAAGAAGCCTTGGATGAAATGAAACGGCAGCTAAATATCGCGGAAGATTCTTATGCCGCTCAACAAAAAGCGCACGAAGCGGCCAAGATAAAAAGAGCATTAGCAAGAACTGAACAGCAGAAAACAGATTCTTTAGCCGAGCGTGGGTTGCTCCTCCGGCGGACCCTTACTCAAGAAGACGCTTCGCTGAGTTTTGCACAACTGAACGCATTGGGATATCAGTTTTTTGCCTACGACAGTATCACACGCAGCCGCGACTACCAACAGGCCAGTGTTTATTTTTCACTGGCACAGTTTGTTCAACCTGACTCGAAAGCCACAATCATGGCGCGCTGTGCCAAAAATGGGCAAAACGCCGACCATCTTTTTTTTGTCGGGGAAATTGATTCTGCTCAAAGCCTCTACGCCCAAATTCTATCTGATCTAAGTAATTTGGCTGAAAATCCTGCTTACGAACGCAAACAGATAGAACGTATCGCTGATATAAACAGCCTGATACGCTCCCAAAAAACAACTGTGGAAAGGGGGGATACCCTGGTGCTTGACGGAAATTGGTGGACGATACCACTGGCACTTTTCGAAAGTCAAAACCCTCGATTCATCGTCCTTCGCAACAATAGCGCACTCACCGACGGCTTGCCAAACAGCTTGCTTCAGCAAAACGGAATTGAAACTCTCAGCATCGAAAATTGCCCTCGTTTAACGGAGATAAAAGATTGGGGTAAAATTGCCGACAGGCTTGTAGTGCTGAGCATCAATGCCTGTCCAGTGCTGAGAACGCTGGTACTATCAGACGGTATGTCCGCTCTGAAACAATTCCAAATCCGCAGCAATCCTGAACTTATCCGTATTCAAGCGGCGGGACTTTTACCCGCACTTGCTGAGGTAACTTTATTGGACAACGCGCTGCTCACGCAAGTGAATATTTGGGCGCAATCGCCTGCGATTGAATTGCTATCTGTCAAAGGTAACCCAAAGATGTCAAGCAAGGATCTCGTCCTCGACCATATGCCTCGTTTGAGCAGCTTAACACTCTCAGATATCTCTGATTTAGAAACGCTTAGCGGAGCAGGCGAGTATGCTCAACTGAGGCACCTCGGATTGTTCAACAATCCAAATCTTCGGCACATCCAAAAATTCAGTCATTTGCCGTTGCTGAACAATTTAATCCTTGCCTCCAACCCCCGACTTAAAACCCTGGGTAGCCTCCGAAACCTCCCAGCATTACAAACATTAGATATAGCCTCTAACGATAACCTCCGTTCGCTCATTAATTGGAGACGGGCAGGTAAGTTACAGCAAGTACATGTTTCCAACAATCCAAGACTCCGGCGCTTGGGCAACTGGCAGGCGCTGAAAGACGTGCCTGAAATAAAACTTCCAGGCAACGACTTTTTGAAAAAATACGTAACCCTGCGTTTAGGGCTAATGAGCGACGGAATCTCAAATAACAATTTTCAAACCGTATACTCAACTGGTATTAGCTATCATACCGAAAGCTCGGGCAGGTGGTGGAGCATTGTTCCAGCAATTGACTACATTCTATTTAAGGGTAGCAATACAAACGATATTTCGAAGTACTTACCTTATTATCGGGCAGCGAGAACGATTACCAATCCATTCACAGGCGTACAGACAGAGACAGTGCGCTACTTTGATGGAAGCAGCAAATACGATTTGCGCTTTTTGGACTTCAAACTGATTGGAAAATTTATTGACAAGGAAGAATTCTATGACTTATACTTTCTGCTTGGGCCAACCCTTATGTGGAGGATGCCCGACAGAGAAGTTAGCGCTTATCTAAGTGGCGAGGGGACTTTTTATTCAAAAAAAGTAGAAAGTAAGGTTGTGCCCTATTTTTATACAGGAATAGGTTTCGCGGTAAACGTCAAACGGTTTAAGCCATTTTTCGATGTTCATCTTCAAATACCATTTGGAGGGAACACCATTTCCAAGCATACAGTACGGCAAACCCTTTACTCCGAAACCAGTACGAATTTTGTTATTGAGCCTGTAGTAAATGGTTATGAGATAGATTACAAACAAGGCACCTTCGATATGTTTTGGGGTCTTAATTTCGGAGTCTCCTATCAATTAAATTACTTTAATCCATTCACAAAATGAAGACTTCTATAATCGCGGTCCTCTTATGTGCCGCCTGCACGGCATTTGGGCAAAACCCCTGCCAAACCCTCTTCGACGAAGGGCGAGAATTTTATCGGCAGGCAGAATACCGCAAAGCACTCCTGAAATTCAATTCAGCTAGGGCGTGTGACGGCTCCCGATCTTCGGCCATTGATAAAGAGGTAGAAAAAATATTCACCGCGATAGAAAAGCAACGCCTGGCCGAAATCGCTGAGCGTGAACGTGCTGAAGCCGCAGAAAGAACGGCAAAAGCCCAACAATCAGAGACCCAAATTGCTAAATTCAGAGCAGACTCCCTTTTGGCCGAGCAACAACAGGCTCTTATCCTCCTCGCCAGAGAAACAGCACTTGCGGAAGCATATGAGCAACAATCGAAGGATTTGGCAGAACGTGGAGAACAATTGCTTTCTGATATTTCCCGTACCGACCGTGATGTTTTTGAAGTACTTACGCGTCAAGCGCAGGCTTATCTCAGCCCCGCCAATACCGGAGCACATGATTATGGCAAGGCCAAGATATATTTTTCTCTCGCCAGATTTGTGCGTTCAGAGTCGATACTTGATACCCTTATTTCGGGAACCCAAATTGGACAAATAGCCGACTCACTTTTTTTTGCCGGCGCAATTATCGAGGCTGAAAAATGGTACCTCGATGCAGCAAGGAGATTGGAACCAGGAGGTGGCAGCACCAACTATGAAATGCAGCAAGTCCAGCGAATTAACCAAATGCTTCAGCAGCAAGAAAATCATCGGATTTTCAACAACTATGTTAACGGAAGCCGCTTGGTCCTGAAGGGTGATTGGTGGGTAGTGCCCCAAGAAATGCTCGCCTCCACCCAGCTAACTCACAATTGTGATCATTGGGAATGCTCAAATGGAGAATAATCTTCCATTTGACCTAGCAGGGTACCCAGGCATAGACACGATTATCATAGAAAATTGTCCGAACTTCTCTGGTTTTGAAAACCAGCCCTCCTTAGACCAACTTTCGAGCTTGGGTTTTCACAAGAATGGCGCTCTAAAAGAAATCAGATTTGCACAGATCTTTGGAATTGTACACCTTGCTGTAAGCGAAAATCCAGTACTTATTCGAATACAAGGCCTTGACAATCTTCAATCGCTCAAAAATTTCCAGATAGAAAACAACCCATTGCTCATCAGCCTCTTGCCTTCGTTAAGTATACCTACCCTTGAGCACCTTACTTTTCGGGGAAATGGCAACATAAAATCCCTTACAAATACAGACACAGGATGGCCTGAGCTCAAGTCACTGGAAGTGGCAAACATGGCAAACTTGAATGGTCTTTATGGGGCCGAGGCTTACCCGGTTTTGGAAAGCTTAGTTTTGGAAAACTTAGAACAGTTCGACATCTTGAGTGGGTTTAGTCATACCCCAATGCTCCGGTCACTTACCATCAGGCGTACAAAGTTAACGACCTTGGCCGGGCTTCAGAACCTGCAATCACTTCAAACCGTTGTCATTTCCAACAACCCAAGATTAGCGCAGCTTCCGCCGCCTTCAGCAATTGTTGAACTTGATTTTGTCAAAATGGTTGACAATGAGAATCTTGCCGCAGGAGAAAGCAGTACCAATTACCGTTTTTTAAAAAAATCAAACAAGCGCCGGCTGCGCAACAATGCCAGCGAATATGAGGGTTTCTTCAGCATCTACGCTTCAAATGTAAAAGATATTGACAGTTACGATTTTTTCAAGGGTGATATTCGGAAAAAACAATTTTCCGGGCCCTATATGGTGGGGATCTCTTTTAGCAGGGAATCCAATTCAAGGAAGGAGGTTGGCGGGTACTTCTCGCTTGGACTTCAATATTTACATAACCAAGGCGCAACAGATTTTAGCGAAACACATTGGGAAGCTGCAAGAGACTTTACAAACAGCGCTGGCACGTACTTCCAAAATGTCCGCACAGTTCCCGGCAATGATTGGGTCAATTATGACATTATTGATTTGGGGATTCGCTTTGGAGCATCTGTTCCAATCAAACGGTTAGTCCAGGTCCGGGGCACTTTGGGGCTTGGTCTAATGTATCGTTTGCCAGGGGAAATAGGGCTGCGAATTAGAGAATTAGAATATGTAGAAAAGATTAAGGGGAAATTGAAGGGTAGCGTTACGGGCAACATAGGACTAGTTATACCCATTAGACGCGTCCGTTTTTTTGCAGAAATCGGGATTTTTGGCCCTATTATTTCCGACAAAAAAATAGACAACGAAACCTATGTATTTAAACAGGATTTTTATTCAGCAGATGCGACAGCCTTTACGACAACCCCGCTCAACAATTCATATCGAATTGAATATCAACAAGAAACTTTCCCTATTCTTTTTATGCGTGGTACAATCGGCGTGGGTTATCGTTTAAGCAAATTCTAACCCTTCAACGACCCCAAGCCCGTAATCTCCCGCACTTCACGGAGCGTCTTTTGCGCTCGTTTGCGGGTCTCTGCACTCGCCTCTTGGATTTGGCTCTTTACATTCCGCTTGTCGGCCTGCAATTCAGCCAACCGCTCGCGAAAAGGATTGATAAGATTGACTACTGCATTGGCCACGCCTTCTTTCAGATCGCTGTAACGAAGTGCATTTGCAAGGTAATCGGCCATCAATGAGTCATGTGCATCCATTTCCTTGCAGGCACGCAGGAGTTCAAACAAGTTTTTAACCCCGGCACTCATTTCGCCGGCTATAGCTTCGCCGGTGTCGGTCACCGCTGATTTAATTTGTTTGCGGACGCGATCTTCCTCCCCAAAAAGATTGATGTAGTGCTTTTCACCCAAGCTTTTGCTCATCTTTTTGTTTGGGTCAGCAGGAGAAAGGATTTTAGGCGTTTCGGTATAAAGTGGTTCGGGGTGTATAAAATACTCCTTGCCAAATTGGTGGTTAAAGCGCTGGGCAATATTCCTGGAAAGTTCCAGATGCTGTTCCTGGTCTTTCCCAATTGGCACATAATCAGCATGATAGATTAAGATATCGGCTGCCTGAAGTACAGGGTAAGCAAAGAGCCCAAGGCTCACAAATGCATCTTTGTCTGTCTCGTGCAGCTGATCTGTTTTGTCCTTGAACTGCGTCATGCGCGTTAGTTCGCCGTAGCTGGTAGTGCAACCAAGAATCCAGGCCAATTCGGTGTGTTCTGGAACCAGGCTTTGGATGAACAGGTTCTCTGGCTTGATACCGCATGCCAAGAGGTAAAAAACCATTTTCCAAGTGTTCTCTCGCAGCTGTACTGGATTGTAGGGCATGGTCATGGAGTGGTAGTCTACCACTCCGTACAAGCAATTGTAATCCGTCTGAAGGCGCACCCAGTTTTGAACTGCACCAAAGTAATTACCTAGATGGAGATCGCCCGTAGGCTGTACTGCAGAGAGGACGTTTTTCATATTGTGGTATATGCCGGAATGCTGTTCTGGTACTTTTCCTGGAACAGCGTTCCGGGGTACATTAGATAGAAGCGATTACAGAAATCTCAATGTTCACGAATTTGGGTAGTTCTGATACTTGAACCAGCTCGCGAGCAGGTGCGAATTCAGGTTTGAAATACTCCCCATATACGGCATTGATTCGGCCAAACAGGTTCATGTCTTTGACAAAAACCGTGGCTTTTAGCACTTTTTCGAGGCTGCTCCCACCAGCTTCTACAATGGCTTTTAGATTTTGAAGTACCCGGTGCGTTTCGGTCTCGATGGTATCCAAAACCAGTTCTCCGGTTGCAGGATCAATGGCTATTTGGCCCGACACGAAAAGCAGGCCATTATGCGCAACGGCCTGATTGTAAGGCCCAATGGGCAATGGGGCGGCAGGAGTGTTGATGAGTTGCTTCATGTTGCTGGTGATTGGTTTAATAGTGATTGGTTTATTGGTGATTGGTGTATTGGTAGATTAGTGATTGGGAAATTTTCCTTCCGTCTTACTTTAAAATCGCACTACCAATCACCAGTATACCAATCACCATTTAACCAAATAGAAAAAGCCCCATAAATCCCGACGTGCGGAATTGGAGCCTCCTCAATGCCTTCTAAAAAAAGAGGCGTGACTATTCTTCTGCTGCGGCTCGAGCTTTGCCCGGTACCAGCACTTGACCACGGTAGTAAAGGTCGCCTTCCACGGTATAAGCGTGGTGGAACATGTGAACTTCCCCAGTATTCTTGCAAGTGCCGAGTGTGGGCATTAATGCATGGTCGTGTGTGCGGCGAGCGCGTTTGCGGCGTTTGGAGTGCCGCCATTTTGGATTTGGCATGACCTATATTCCTTTGTACACCTGTATTTTTCAGGCGGGTTGAGTATTGGACTTTGGGTCTTCTAACAACCAGTTATGATTCAATTAATTATCGCTATTCAAATCTTTAAGGCTGTCCCAAACTGAACTGGCCTTGTCTTCTTCTGTATCGGTTTTCAAGTGCTTCAACACTTCAAAATTGCAGGGCGGCTCGGGGTCATTCTCGCAATCGTAAGTGTTTGTGATGGGCAACGCAAGCACTACAAATTCGTAGAGATACTTTGCTAGGTTGAACACTGGTGCATCCCGATGTAGGAAAATCACCTCATCATCCACCTCCATCTCTTCTTCGCCGAATTTCACAATCAACTGTCTTTCGTCTTCAAGCGGCAGGTCAATCGTGGCAGTGCATCGGTCGCATTCAGCTTTCACAAAGCCCCCCAAGATAAAATTGAAGAGCATTAAATCGGGCCTTTTGTCAAATTCGAGTTCAAAAAAGACCCTGCCTTCTTGAACAGGCGAATCCTCGAACTGAGCGAAAAACGCGCTGTCAACCTCAAATTTGAAAGAATGTACCCCTGTTTTTAACCCTTGAATGGGTAGGGAGTACGCAACAAAAGCGTCCATTGACTTGGCAGTTTTTCAAAACGGGCGGCAAAAGTAGGAAAGCTTCTCTTTTCGGCAAAGGAAAGTTGAAAACTATTTCGCTTGGGGGCAAAAAATGTGAATTTAAACGCTGAGAATGTTTTCTGTGCCGCCTTCATTCAAACCCTTCAAACCTTTTCAAACCCTTCAAACACCCACCCCACCCAACCCCCACCAACCTTTTTGCGTGTAGCAGTCACCAACACAAATTTTTCACACAAACTAATACACATCATGCAAAATTTGAAATTGCTCATTCCGCTGGCGCTGTTCCTCGGCGCGTTTTTCGTGGCTTGCCATGAAGAGGACCCCTTTGAAAACGGCTTAAAGGCTGATGTCAGCTTCGCAGGGCGCATCATTGACGAAAGTGGCAATGCCGTGGAAGGCGCACTCGTAAAAGCGGGCAAAGAATCCACCGTCACCGATGGCAATGGCATTTTCCGCCTCCAGTCCGTACGTTTACCCGCTGGCCACGCAATGGTGAGCGTCAGTAAAGCAGGATATTTTGAAATTTCTCGTCCGTACATTGTAGAAGACGATGCCCTGCAAACTGTCACGATCCAATTGCTGGCAAAAACTCAAGTTGGCCTTTTAGGTGCAGGCAATGGTGGAGTCGTAAACGTACCCGGCGGTCCCAGTTTGAATTTTCCTGCCAACGCCATCACCGATGCCAACGGAAATGCTTACACTGGTACTGTGCGTGTTTTTGCGCGATACCTTGATCCCTCAGACCCCAATCTCGGACTTTTTATTCCGGGCGACATGACCGCCGAAACTGCCGCAGATGAGGAAGTTTTCCTGGCCACTTATGGCATGGTTGGGGTGGAAATTGAAGGTACAAGCGGGCAAAAACTTAAAATCGCTTCTGGCCAGGAAGTGGAACTTCGGATGCCCATCCTTGCCAGCCAATTGGCTTCGGCGCCTTCCAGCATTCCTCTCTGGCATTACGATTTGGAGGATGGCCATTGGCATGAAGAAGGCTCGGCGCAAAAAGTCGGCAACGAATATGTGGGCAAAGTGACGCACTTTTCTTTCTGGAACTGCGACGCGCCGTTCCCGCTCATGCAGCTTCATGGGACCGTTTATCTAGACAATGCAAACCAACCCTTCGCCAACGCCATCGTGCGCATCACCATGCTCTCCACAGGCGCATCTTCCTTCGGCTACACAGATGGCGATGGCAAATTCGGTGGTTGCGTACCTAAAGATGAGGCCTTGACTTTGGAGGTTGTGGGGCCCTTTGATTGTGGAAGCCAGGTATTTTATACGCAAAATATTGGACCGTTTTCAGCGGAGACTACCTTGCCGCCCATCACGGTACCTTCCGGACAAATAACTGTACTAACAGTCAATGGTCAATTACTCGACTGCACAGGACAACCCGTGGCAAACGGTTATGCTAAATTAGAGTTGGGCGATTCAAAATTCTTCCTCTATTCCGACGCAAACGGCCAATTTGATTTCGCTTTGGCTGGCTGTGGCAATACGACTCTAACTGGGCAAGCTACTGGCTACGATTTGACCAACTTGCTTGAAAGCTCGCCCACATCATTCTCAACGCCCCCCAGCACCATCAACCTTGGCACCCTCACGGTCTGCACCGCACTCGCGGAATACATCCAGTTTACCCTTGACGGACAGTCATTTACAAAAATTTCGCCCACTGGTGGACTGGATATCACGACAACCTTCATTTTCTCGCAAGACAGTTCGCAGAACAATGGCAATATCCAATTCAGCTTTGAAAACAGTGGTCAAACGGGTTCCTTCCCCGTGCGCTCCTTACAGACAGGTCAAATCTCCTATGATTTATCCGTGGGGAATATCCTGACGACCAATGTCACGGCGTACGGGAATGTTGGGGATTTGATGACGGGCAGTTTCAGCGGTTCTTTCCAAGATCTCAACACTGGCGCCCCCCATACCATCAGCTGTAATTACCGAGTGATTCGGGATTGGTGATTTATTGAGAAAACCCCGGAGGCCTTTGAAGGCCTCCGGGGTTCAGATAATCTACCTTTAAAAATCAAACTTAATCCCCTGCGCCAGCGGCAACGATTCCGAATAATTGATTGTATTCGTCTGCCTGCGCATATAGGCTTTCCAGGCATCTGAACCCGATTCGCGGCCGCCGCCGGTTTCTTTTTCGCCGCCAAATGCGCCCCCGATTTCTGCGCCGGAAGTGCCAATGTTCACGTTGGCGATGCCGCAGTCGGAGCCGTTTACAGAGAGGAAACGCTCGGCTTCACGAAGGTTCGTGGTCATAATGGCCGACGAAAGTCCTTGTGGCACAGCATTTTGCAGAGCAATGGCCTCTTCGATGGTTTTGTATTTAATCAGGTACAAAATTGGCGCAAAGGTCTCGTGTTGCACGATGTCCCAGTAGTTTTCTACCTCCGCGATGCAGGGTTTTACATAGCAGCCACTTTCGTAGCCAGGGCCGGAAAGTACGCCGCCCTCAACCACGAATTTGCCTTTGTGCTTCTTGATTTCGCCTATGGAATGCAGGTAGTTTTCTACGGCGTGTTTGTCAATAAGCGGCCCCACATGGTTACTTGGGTCAAGCGGGTCGCCGATGCGAAGTTGCGGATAAGCCTTGGCAAGGGTGGTTTTCACCTGCTCGTACACACTCTCATGGATGATGAGTCGGCGGGTGCTGGTACAACGTTGGCCTGCCGTACCGACTGCGCCAAACACTGCGCCTGTCAGCACCATTTTCATATCGGCTGATGGCGTGATGATAATGGCGTTGTTGCCACCCAGTTCGAGGATGCTGCGACCAAAACGTGCGGCAACTGCCTGCCCAACAATGCGGCCCATGCGCGTGCTGCCCGTCGCGCTCAAAAGCGGCACACGGTGGTCTTTGGTCATGTACTCGCCCACTTTATAATCGCCGTTGATGATGCAACTGATGCCTTCAGGCAAATCGTTGGCTTTCAATACTTTTTGGAAAAGATTCTGACAAGCAATGGAACAAAGCGGCGTTTTTTCGGAGGCTTTCCAAATGCAAACGTCGCCGCAAACCCAGGCAAGGGCGGCATTCCAGGACCAAACTGCAACCGGAAAATTGAAGGCCGAAATGATGCCAACAATGCCCAGTGGATGCCATTGTTCGTACATACGGTGGCCCGGGCGCTCGGAGTGCATGGTTAGGCCGTAAAGCTGGCGCGAAAGCCCAACCGCGAAGTCGCAGATGTCAATCATTTCCTGCACTTCCCCATAGCCTTCCTGAAGGCTTTTGCCCATTTCATAGGAGACGAGGCGACCAAGGGGTTCTTTGTATTGACGCAATACATCGCCGAATTGGCGCACAATTTCGCCGCGCTTGGGGGCGGGCATGTCGCGCCAGATTTTGAAGGCTTGTTCGGCAGACTGCACTACCTGTTCGTATTGCTCGCGGGTGGTAATGCCCACAAAACCAATGGATTGTCCATCCACCGGAGAAATTGATTCAATGTAGCGGCGGCTACCAGAGATAATATTTTGGCCAGTAGAGGTGCCGGTATTTCGGGTGCGGAGCCCGAGTTTTTTTAGAAATTCTTTTGGCTGCATATGCTGTGTATATTAAAAACCACATAGCACACATAGTTCACATAGTTTCCTAAAAGGGGGAAATCAACTATGTGGCCCATGTGTGCTATGTGGTTAATTTAGTTAGCGTAGTCGCTCAAAAACTTCAACCTCATGAGTTGAATCTCCTCCCAGGTAATCTCATCGTCTTTTAGTTCGGCGAATGCATCATCAATGGAATCTGATTCGGCTTCCTTGAAATATTCGATGACGGTTTCGCGCACATATTCGTCCACCACTTTGTTGAGGTAATAGTCTAGTTTGAGTTTGGTGCCTGATTGAACGATTCCGTCCAGTTCTTCCAAAAGTTCGGGCATGCTCATGTCGTTGACCTTTGCAATCTCGTCGAGGCCGATTTTGCGGTCAATAGCCATGATGTAACTGACCTTGGATTTCGATTTGTTTGCCACCGTTTTGATGGTGATGTCCATCGGGCGCTCTATCTCGTTTTCCTCGCAGTATTTTTTGATCGCATCCACAAAAGGTTGGGCATATTTCTGCGCCTTGCCTTGCGATACGCCCACGATCTTGGACATATCGTCCATAGAAATGGGATAATTCGTCGCCATTTCCTCCAACGAAGGGTCCTGGAAAATGATGTACGGCGGGAGGTTATGTTTTTTAGCTATGTCGCGACGCAAGTCTTTGAGGATGTGCATCAATGGCTCGTCGAGCACTGCTGTGCCGCCCTTTTCGTCGTCAATATCGTATTCGCCGTCTTCGTAGTCGTGGTTGATCGTGATCTGGAGGGGTTGCGGGTCTTTCAGATATTCGCGCCCTGCTGGGGATACTTTCAAAATGCCAAACTGCTCTACTTCCTTGTAGATCAGGTTGTTGATCATCGCGTGGCGGAAGATGGAACTCCAGAAATTTTCGTCTTTATTGTCGCCCACACCAAAGTTATCCATTTCCGTGAATCGGAAATCCTTCATCTCTTTGGTTTCGCGACCCATGATGAAATCCATAATGGTTTTCATCAGGTAGTTCTCGTTGAGGTCGAGAATGGACTGCACCACTGCAACGACCTCAGCCTTCACCTCCATTTTTTCCTTCGGGTTCTTGCAGTTGTCGCACATCTTATGGCAGTTCTCTTCTTCGAACGATTCGCCAAAGTAGTGCAACAAGAATCGGCGGCGACAAGCAGCCGTTTCGGCGTATGCCACCACTTCCTGCATCAATTGAGCGCCCATTTCACGCTCTGCCACCGGTTTGTCACGAAGGAATTTTTCGAGGCGCAGGATGTCTTTGTAGTTGTAAAACGCGATACACTTTCCACCCAAGCCGTCGCGCCCGGCACGGCCAGTTTCCTGATAGTAGTTTTCGATGGATTTTGGCATATCGTAGTGCATCACAAAACGCACGTCGGGTTTGTCAATGCCCATCCCGAAAGCGATGGTAGCGCATATCACGTCTATGTCTTCCATCAGGAATTGATCCTGAGTTTTAGCGCGGAGTTTAGGGTCAAGTCCGGCATGATAGGGCGCCGCCTTGATGTCGTTCACCATCAGCATCTCGGCGATATCCTCTGCAGTTTTGCGGTTTTGGACATAAATAATGCCCGATTCGCCGTAGAACTCCTCCTTAATGATCTGAATAATTTGCTTGATCGTACTCTCTTTTTTGACTTTCGAGCGAATTTCATAAAAGAGATTGTCGCGGTTAAACGAGGACACAAACGTGCTGTCTTCCGTCATCTCAAGGTTCTTCAGGATATCCTGTTGTACCTTGGGCGTCGCGGTGGCGGTGAGCGCCATGATTGGCACGTCGCGGGCTACGGCGTCAAGCATTACGCGGATGCGGCGATATTCGGGGCGGAAGTCGTGGCCCCATTCGGAGATACAGTGCGCCTCGTCTACTGCCACGAAGGAAATCTCAGAATTTTGGAAAAATTCTATGTTTTCCTCTTTGGTCAGGGTTTCGGGTGCGACGTAAAGGATTTTTGTGCGTCCGTCGGTAATATCCTGCTTCACCTTCTTCATCTGAACCTTGGTGAGCGAGGAATTGAGAAAGTGCGCCACCTCATCTTCGTCGGAATAGCCCCGGATGCTGTCCACCTGATTTTTCATCAGGGCGATCAGCGGACTGATAACGATGGCCGTTCCCGGCAACATGAGGGCAGGCAGTTGGTAACAGAGGCTTTTGCCGCCGCCCGTAGGCATGATGACAAAGGTATCTTTTCCGTCGAGGAGGCTTTGGATAATGGCGGCCTGGTCGGCCTTAAAGGCATCAAAACCAAAATATTTCTGAAGGCTTTCGATTAGCGCGTCGTGGCCGGTGGCAATTGCAGACATCTTCTTAATGCGTTGAATAATATCGTATTTTAATCGAGCGAACCCGACTTTTGGCCCTGAAAAAATCAATCGGTACGGGGACGTGAAAACTTGAGCCATTGTCCCCCCTCCGAAAAAGCCGCCAAAGATAGAAAAACAATAATCATAAAACCCACAAATTTTTGTCTGTTTTTTTTAAATAAAAAGCAAAGCCTCAGTTTATAATTTGGCGAGGCTTAAAAAAATAACGCTTACTCAAAATAAAAATTGGAAAATGGACACAATTCTTAACCGCTATGCTCGCCTGCTCACCCACTACTGCTTGCAAGTGCGCCCTGGCGACAAAGTATTCATTGCCAGCACGTTGCTTGCCGAGCCGCTTGTGCGAGAAGTGTACCGCGAAGCTTATACCGCAGGGGCTGCTCTGGTGGAATGCGACCTCGCCTTTCGAGAGCGAGAACGGCTTTTTTTTCAAAATGCCTCTGAGGAAGCATTGCGCACTCCTCCCACCCTACAGGCCCTTGCGATGGAAAAATTTGACTGTTATCTGAATATCCGCGCGCCCTATAACCTTCGAGAGAGCAGCGTCGCAAGCCCGGAACGTGCCCAGGCAAGAAACGAAACCCTGGCGCCCATCAACAAAGCCTACTTCGAGCGTACAGCAGATCGTCGTCTGCGCCGCAACTTGTGCCAATATCCTACGGATGCCTCGGCCCAGGAAGCGGGCATGAGTTTGAGCGAGTATGAACAATTTGTCTTTGGCGCCTGCAAACTTTTCAACGACAATCCTGAAGCCGCCTGGCTTGCTGTCCGAGCCAGTCAGCAGCGTATCGTGGATCACCTGAACCGCTGTGAAACGGTTCGTTACCTTTCAGATGGCACCGACATTCAATTCAGCACGCAAGGCCGGATTTGGATGAACTCAGACGGCCAGACGAATATGCCTTCCGGCGAGGTGTACACCAGTCCCGTGGAAGACAGCGTGAACGGCACCGTGCATTTTTCATACCCCTGCATTTATCAGGGCAACGAAGTAGAGGGCGTGACCCTGTGGGTAAAAGATGGCCTTATCGAAAAATGGGAGGCCCGGCGCGGGCAGGAATTCCTCGATTATATTTTTGACCTGCCCGGCACCCGCCGATTTGGAGAAGCGGCCATTGGCACGAATTACGACATCCAGCGCATCACGAAGAACATCCTGTTCGACGAGAAGATCGGGGGCAGCATCCACATGGCCATTGGGCAAAGCTATTTGCAAACGGGTGGCAAAAACGAATCACCCGTGCATTGGGATATGATCACCGACATGACACAGGGCGGAGAGATTTGGGCGGATGGGGAAAAGATTTATGAAGGGGGGAGGTTTTTGATTTAAGTAAAACAACATGTGTTACTGCTTATATTATCTTACTTTTAGTCCTGCAAGTCCTTCATGGAAGACTGTAAGCAATCATCCTTAAATCCTTTGTCCTGTAAATGAAAAACTCATTTCTACTGCTCGCGCTTTCAGTGCATTTCTCAGCCATCACCTTTGGGCAAAACCCTGTTTTTATCGCTTCAGAAATTTCACACAATGTTCAAAATCAGCAAGATTGGATTTGCAATTTCGCAGGCACGTTTGAAGTCGGCACATTCATTGGCCAAAGCACCGACACCGATTTAGACACGATTTATTTGTGCCTTGGCGATTCCATTTTTATTGATCATAACGGAGATGCTGTACTCACTGGCGATCCCTATCCAATCACAGAACCTGGGGTAAGCTGGGCGCTCTATCAGTGTTTACCAACTATTGAAGGCGATAATTTGCAGCAAATCCTGATGGAAACTTGCCTTTTAGAAGGCGCTGTGAGTGGGATGTGGATATATCCAACCATTAATGCCGAAGGAGATACATGGTTGGTAAATTCCGGTCTAATGCAAACGACTTTTAATGCTGAGCAGCCGCTTTTGATGCGTTTTGCACCCATAACAGTTGACAATGCCCAATTCCTTGGGTTTGAATCAAGCGCTATAGGAGCTCCTATAGGCCCCTGTGTGCATGTGAATGTTGAGGAGGCCTTTGAAGTGGTTTACCTGAATGGAATTGGTGTGACTAACGTGTCTAACAATTCAGGGGATGACTGTCTGGGGTCTTTTATTGTACAGGGAGGTTATCCTCAGGACAATCTACTCGAAACCTATGATATTGACATTTCGTTGGTTTCGGATCCTACGGTACATGCCCAGTTATTGACCGCACAATCGGACCTTCTTCACGGCGACTCGGTACTGTTCTCTGTGGTTGAACCTGGCGCTTACCTCATTACCATTGAAGACGGCAAAAGTTGTGGTCTGCAATTTCAGATAGATATGAGTGGATGCACGGCTTTCAATAATATAGGGCTGGAATTTGGAGAGGTAGCAGGTGGCTCAATTGGAGAAAGTGTCTGTGTGCCGCTCCGTGTAGAAAATTTTGATATATCGGACAGCGAACTTTCCGTCTGTTGGGATTCTAACTTATTGAAATTCATTGATATTGAGAACTTGCACCCTGCCGTTGCTGACTTTTTTGGACCTGACAGTTACAAACTCATTACCCCTGCTGATCTGCGCTTAACTATTGTTGATGCCATTAACGGAACGACCATTTCCATCCCTGATGGTGAGGTGATTTTTGACATCTGCCTGGAAGTACTGGATACCATCCATAACTGTACGGCCATTGGATTGTGCAATACCGTTTCGAGCATAATCTTTGAAGACTCACTGGGATTGAACCTCGCCGTAAAGGGATTGCCAGGGGGCGTGTGCAAGTCGGCCACCATTTCCGATGTTGAGGACTTGGAGATTTCTAAAATATTTCCAAACCCTGTGAAGGCTGGTGAATCTGCTTATCTAAACTTGGTAACAAGTGAAAACACAATGGGCTCCTTGCTTATCAGCAATGCGCAAGGAGCAATGGTTCAAGCAAGAGAGGTGGAGCTTTCCGCAGGAGAAAACCACATTGCCTTCTCGACAGCAGGCTTTTCGCAGGGACTTTATTTCATGACTTTTGTAGAAGAGGGCCGACCACTGAAAGTGTACAAATTATTGGTGTTTTAGAAGCGCGAAAGCCTTTATGCTGCCAACCGCACCGTACTTTTACCCCAATGTCTGACAATGCATTAGAACAAACCACAGCCCTCATTCGAACACCGTTCGAGCTCGAATCTGCGCCTCCCCCCGCCGACGAGGCCGAGTTGCTTGCCCTCCTGGCCGAGCGCATCGAGGAAATGCTCCAACGCCGTCCGGATTATCTAATGAGTCTGCTTTACCGCCTGGATGTGCTGGAAGAAAAAATCCGCCCAGTCATACACCCCAGCGCACTCGAGCCACCCCATGTCGGTGTTGCAAGGCTTGTACTGGAGCGTCAAAAACAGCGTGCTGAGACTAAACTCAACATTAAACCCGATCCTTTGGAAGGACTGGAAGGTTGGGAATGGTGAGTAAATCTACAAGATTCAATTCCTGCGGATATTCAGCAAATTAACCATACAGTTTTCCATATTGCCCAAGGTGAGGGCAAATTCCTGTTGTACGGTCGTGCCGTCGGCATAAGTGGCTGGCTTCCAAGTGGGCATTTTGCGAATGGCCTCCAATAAAATTTGGTCCATTTCCGCTGATTTAGTGGGTTGGAAAATACTCGCCTCCACAATATCGCCCGTTTGGCTCACCGTAAACTTGAATGCCGCCATATCCAAGCCCTGAAACTGATTTGCCGGAATGGGCTGAATAGCCGTTTTTTGTAGATACTGCATTAAGGCCTCTGGGCCTCCTGCAAAACTTGCCTCGGAGTCGGGATTTACTGAAAAAGTAAAATCAAATTCCTGAATATCATTGTGTTGCAAAGTGTTTTCCGGCAAATACCGAACCACCACTGAAATCTCCGTGCCAGCATCCACACGATTCAGATTGGCTTTTTGGTCTGGTGTGAGCACATCGGAGTTGCCCACCGATTGTTGCAATTTGCCCTGAATGGTGGTAAACACGGTAACCGATTCATACGCCCGAATCCAATTCGGTTTAAAATGCTTATTAAACTCGGCAATGCTGTTGGCTGCTTTCAACTGTTCTTTTGAAACAGATAAATAGGGATAAACGCGGTTTACTTCATAGTGAAGTCCGTTGTTTTGTGCCATTAGTAGTACAGGGAAGACAAATGCGAGCAGGACGCTCATCCATTTCTGCGGAAAATTTTTCATAGCCGTTGTGTTGTAAGACATTAGTTTAAGCGCAAAAGTAAGATTTCTTTTGCAGGTTGTCTTTATCTGCACAGGCATTGAGGGTTGAGGATGTTGGGCGGGTTCGTTGAGCATTCCTCAAAAATTATATTCTGTCAAAATTCCGCCAGTACTTCTTCCAGTTCGATTTGCCCGAACAACTTTCCGTACTTTTGTGCCCGAAATTTTTACCTAACCGACATTTTTTTGAGCAATATCATGCAAAAGCCCAGCACCGCCCGCGAAGACCGCTACCAACACCATGACTATTACGGTGTAGATGAACTGCTTTCTTCTGAACACCTGCTCGCCCGTGATGCCGTGCGCCAATGGGTGAAATCAGAAGTCAGCCCTATCATAGAAGATTATGCCAACAGGGCAGAATGCCCCACGCACTTGTTTAAAGGTCTGGCCGAAATCGGCGCATTCGGTCCTTCTTTACCCGCCGAATATGGCTGCGGTGGCATGGACGAAATCGCTTATGGTGTTATCATGCAGGAACTGGAGCGCGGCGATTCTGGTGTACGTTCCATGGCATCTGTGCAAGGCTCGCTGGTAATGTACCCGATCTATCGCTTTGGTTCTGAAGAACAACGCCGCCACTACCTGCCAAAATTGGCCAAAGGCGAGTTCATCGGCTGCTTTGGACTCACGGAGCCGGATGCCGGTTCCAATCCCAATGGTATGCTTTCCAACATTAAAGACGATGGCGATTCCTATATTTTGAACGGCTCCAAAATGTGGATCACCAACTCTCCGGTGGCTGACATCGCCGTAGTTTGGGCTAAAAACGAAGAAGGAAAAATCATCGGAATGATAGTCGAAAAAGGAATGAAGGGCTTCACAGCGCCCGAAATTCACGGCAAATGGAGCCTCCGCGCCAGCATCACGGGTGAACTCGTGTTTGAAGATGTACGCGTGCCCAAGAAAAATGTACTGCCAGGTGTTCAAGGCCTGAAAGGCCCGCTTTCTTGCCTAACCAAGGCGCGTTACGGCATTGCCTGGGGCGCGATTGGCGCAGCACTCGACTGCTATGATTCGGCTTTGCGTTACTCCAAAGAGCGCGTTCAATTTGGCCGCCCTATTGGTGGTTTCCAATTGACGCAAAAGAAATTGGCAGAGATGATTACTGAAATCACAAAGGCACAATTGCTCGCCTGGAGGCTTGGCACATTGGCCATTTCAGGAAAAATGACCCCTGCACAAGTCAGCATGGCCAAGCGCAACAACGTACACATGGCCCTCGAAATCGCCCGCGAAGCACGTCAAATCCATGGTGGTATGGGCATTACGAACGAATACCCGGTGATGCGCCACATGATGAACCTCGAAACCGTGCTTACTTATGAAGGCACGCACGATATTCATTTGCTTATTACCGGGCAGGATGTGACAGGGCTTGCTGCGTATGAGTGAGGGGAATGTCCAATATCCAACAAGGAATGTCCAATGTCCAAGTAGACTCTGGGCTAAAAATCCAATCTAAAATTAGCGTATAATAACCACAAATCCAACGAGCAGTGCCCATTTGGACATTGGACATTCCTTGTTGGACATTGGACATTCCTTGCCGCCATGAACTGGCCCGCCGCCCTCCAATCTTTCCGCAATTACCTTTTGCTGGAACGCTCGATGAGCCATAATACCATCGAAGCGTACCTCAACGATGTGGGCAAGTTTGTGCAATGGCTGGAGCTGGAATCTCGTGTTTTGCCGCCGCTAATGGTAAAGGCAAATGATCTGACCCAGTTTATTTTGTGGGCCAATCGCCTTGGCCTCGAAGCCAGCACCCAGGCCCGATTGATTTCGGGCCTTCGGGCATTTTACAAGTATCTGTTGGTCGAAGACATGCTTGACGACGACCCCACAGAGCTGCTCGAAAGTCCGCGGATGCGCCGCAAAATCCCGGAAGTGCTCAGCGTCCATGAAGTACAGGCCATGCTCAATGCTGTGGATCTTTCGGAGCCGCAAGGCCAGCGCAACCGCGCAATATTGGAGATGTTGTATGCTTGCGGCTTGCGCGTCAGTGAGTTGGTGAACCTTCGTCTTACCCAACTTTTTCTCGAAGCGAATTTTTTAAAAGTGGTGGGAAAAAACAACAAAGAACGCCTCGTGCCCATCGGCGCCGAAGCCGTGAAGTATTTGAGAATTTACCTTGAAAACGTTCGAAATCTGCACACCAACATAAAAAAAGAAGCGGAAAACGTAGTTTTTCTCAATCGTCGGGGCGGAAAAATGAGCCGTGTGATGGTGTTTCTTCTTGTAAAGGAATTTGCTGCAAAAGCGGGCATCGTCAAGAACATAAGCCCACACACCTTCCGACACACCTTTGCTACACATCTAGTGGAAGGTGGCGCTGACCTTAAGGCGGTTCAAGACATGCTGGGGCACGAGAGTATCACAACGACGGAGATTTACACCCACCTTGACACAGAGTACCTCAAAGAGACGATTTACCTTTACCATCCCCGATTGAAAATGTGACTGCATCAACCGAATCCCCAAATCCCGAATTTAAACAAATCCACCATTATGAACTACTGGCTCGTCAAATCAGAACCCGATGTTTATGGCTACGACCAACTCGTAGCAGAAGGCCGTGGCCGTTGGGACGGTGTGCGCAACTATCAGGCACGCAACAACTTGCGGGCCATGAAACTGGGCGACCTCTGCTTTTTTTACCATTCCAACATCGGCTTGGAGGTTGTGGCGGTCGTCCGAGTAGCGCGCGAGCATTACCCGGATCCGACGGCCGAAAAAGGCGATTGGTCTTGTGTGGAATTGGAACCGCTGAAACCCTTGGTACGCCCTGTTTCACTCACAGAAATCAAAGCGCATCCCGATTTGCAACAACTACTTTTGGTTCGCAACGGACGTTTGTCGGTAATGCCTGTGTCTTCCGACGAATTTTCCACCATACTGGCCCTGGGAGAGACCCAACTTTGAACTATGATTTACAAATATTCTTACGGTGGACGAAGCCTGAACCAGTTTCCGGGAGGGGGGCTAGGTTGTCTTATTTTCTCGGTGCTGTTTATAGTTGGCGGATACTACCTCCTTCAAGGGCTATACTATCTCCTGCTTTGGGCAGCTCCTGCGCTTTTGGTACTCGCGCTCATTATCAACTGGCGTGTGTTTCCGGACACCATTAAAAGTTGGCTCAAAACTTTGGAAACCAACCCTTTGTATGCACTGCTTACATTGGCAGTTGCAGTGCTGGTGTTTCCGTTCTTCTCCTTGTACCTTTTCTTAAAAGCAATTGGATACCGCAAAATGGAGCAGTTGCGCCGCCAGTTTGGTCAAGAGGAAAACCGCCGGGAGGAGGAATTTGTAGCGTTTGAAGAATTGGAAAGCACGCCTAAAAAAAGCTTCGACGAGGAGGTAGAAATACCTGAGCTACCCATTGAACCGGAAAAGCGGGAGCCTAAAAAAGATCAAAATCCTTATGATTCGCTTTTTAACGGCTAGAAAAATATGTTGCCGGGAGAGCTCCGAGGTTTTCGAAAACCTCGGAGCTCTCCCGGCAACATATTTTTCTAGCCGTACATCTCTTCAATCTGCCGACTGCATTTTTGCAAAATAACCCGGCGCTTCATTTTGAGTGTTGGCGTGAGCTCGGCTTCTGTACCGTCGGTTTTCACCGCTTCCCAAGGTTCTGCTACCAGTGCAAATTTTTTGAGCTGATCTACATGGCTGAAGTGCGGATTTACGCGTTCGAGGAGCATCTCGTAACGGTGCAGCACCTTTGGGTTTTCAATCATCTGCGCCAAAGTGGTCCATTCCACCCCGTGTTTTTTGCACCAGTCGCGCAGACCTTCAGCGGAGGGTACAATAAGCACGGACACGAATTTCATGTTCTCGCCGACTACCATTGCCTGCTCCACGAGGTGATGTTCTTTTAACATGGATTCGATGGGTGTGGGCGCCACATATTTGCCGCCGCTTGTCTTCAGTAGTTCCTTTTTTCGATCAGTTATTTTCAAAAACTTGCGACCGCCGGAACCATCTACGAACATGCCTACATCACCTGTGGCAAGCCAGCGTTCGCCGTTGATTTCGCGAATCATTTCGGCGGTTTGTTGGGGTTGTTTGTAATACCCGAGCATCAGGCCAGGGCTTTTGGCAAGTATTTCCCCCTCTCCTGGCCGAAAATCAGGGCCTTCTTCGATGCGAAGCTCGACCCCATCTATCACCATGCCCACGGTACCAAGCATGGCCTCCCCGGGACCAAATCCGTTGACGCTTAGGCCTGGCGCCACCTCACTGAGTCCGTACAATTCGCGAACGGGGATTCCCGCCGCATTGAAGCTGCGCAGTACCCGCATCGGACAAGCACTCGCACCCGTAGTAAGGCCTTGCACGGAGCCACCGAGACCTGCACGCCATTTGGAAAAAACAAGCCGGTCTGCGATTTTCCATTGAAAAGCCTTCCAGCCTGAGAATTTTTTGTCAAAATCCCAATCTTCGGCCAGGCTCAATGCCCAAAAGAATATCCAACGTTTAAGCCCGGTTAATTCCAGCCCCTTGTTGTAAATCCGATCGTACACTTTTTCCAGAAGGCGGGGCACACAGGTGAAAAAATGGGGTTTAATGGCTTGAAGATCACCCGTTTCTCCACCCAGATTATCCGTGCCCGTGAATGTAACACTGGCTCCGGCAGCGGTAAAGAGATAGACCGCTACCCGTTCGTACACGTGACTGACGGGGAGAAAACTCAACACACGGTTCCCTGTATAAATGGGCGCGAGTTTGCCAACCTGCTCCACATTAAAAACAATATTGCGGTGCGAGAGCATTACGCCTTTCGGGTTGCCTGTGGTGCCGGAGGTATAAATGATGGTGGCCAAATCTTCGGGCCGGATGGTGCTTTTGATGCGTTCAACTTCTGAAAAATCTGCATTTTCGGCAGATAACAATTCAGAAAAATGCCGAGCGCCCGACTGCTGGTGAAAGCTGAATATTTCTTTCAAACCAGCGGCTTTTTCTTTGGCAGCCAACACCTTATCGAGCAAATCGCCTTCGCCGACAATACAGTATTTAGCCTCAGATTCGTTCAAAATGTACTCGTATTCGCGGGAACTGATGCTGGGGTACATCGGCACGTTTATCACACCAATTTGAAGCATGGCGTAATCCAGCGCCACCCATTCGGGGATGGTTTGGTAAACGGCGGTGGCAATCTTATCGCCCGGTTTTAAGCCGAGTTGCAGCAGACCGAGACTGGCACGATTGACCAGTGCGACCATTTCGGCGGTGGAGATATAACGCCATTCGCCGTTGACTTTTCGGCCAAAAGCCTTTTCGAGTGGGTAGTCCCGAAGTTGTTGGTGGAGGTAGTCGAATAGACGTTTTTCAAACATGGAGGATGTTGATTTCGTTTTTAATCACAAATACCTTTCCCGCAGCACATTCATGTGGTGCAGTTGATGCCCAATAATGATAAAAAAGAGTGCGCGCACGGACACTTTCCAATTGCTCGCTTTGATCAAAAATTTCGACTGCTCTTCTGAGCATTGTGCCGCGAGCGCGAGTGTGTTGTCGCGCACCGATTTCCATTCTTTCAACAAATCTTTGATGCTGCGCTCATCCACCTTGGATTCTTCCATCCAGAATTCCTGGTTGAAGCCCGGCAAGGGCGCACGATCGCCGCGGATGCCCCACAAGGCACGGAAAGCAAATACCCGCTCTGCGTCAATAATATGAATCAGCATTTGCTTTATGGTCCATTTTCCCGGCTCGTAGGTATGATTGCCCTGCTCTTCCGGAAGGCTGCCGAGCAATTGTTGAGATTCCTTAAAAGTTTTTTTCAACAAGCCCTGCACGGTGCCGCGTGAAGGCACAGCATTCAAATATCCTTGGTAAAAGGAGGCAAACTCGTCTTTTTTTGGTCGTTTCATCTTGCTTAGACGTTGGATTGTTAGACGTTGGACTATGGACTAGAGCGGTCTAACTTCTATTGTCCAACAGTCCAAAGTCCAATTTATGTCTTGGCCAATTTTGTCATAAACCACACCTCAAAAGCAGTAAACACCACATAACACCATAAGAAAATGCCCACGAACCACTGGTTTGTGGGCATCGCAACTTGTTGATATACAAATAGTGCAGCCAAAGCCACCACCATTTTTCCGAATACCGACACCGATACGAGATTGGTGAAGGCATATTTGTTTTTGCTCCGTGCAGAACTTGCTCCGGCATAAAAAAGCCCAATACACACCAGGGCAAAAAGAAGCACAGAGCCTACCGCAAATTTCCAATGTTGCTGCGCTTGTGCTGCAATAAAATGAAGCCCAGCCAGCACTGTCGCTGCGCCAATTGAGACAAAAAAGAGATTTTGGAAAAAATATTTTGGGTTCATATTCTTGAAAAAAACCGTCCTACGGCTTCATGCCATAGAACGGTTCGGTTTTATTTGTCGTTCAGCAACTGCCTGTAAATCACATAAATGGAAGCAGCCATGAATAAAATCGTCAGGAACACCGCCCACAATGGTCGCTCCAATCCCATCCAGCCATCCAGCCATCGTCCGATGAATGCACCAAGCAAGCAAGCCCCAAAAAGTTGGAAGGCCATGCCGCCGTACTTCATGCTGGCTTTAATTGCGGACTTCCGCCGTTCCTGCGGCGACAACTTTGGCTGCGGTACTCGTGGCATCAGTAGCTGATTTTAGGTCAAAGTGCTTCACTGTGCCGTTGCTCGATGCACCAACGTCCATTTTGCAGGCAACATTGAATTTGGCGCCGATCTGCACGATGAGCTTATTTGTCACAATTTCTCCGTCTACTTCGGCGGATTCGCGCACGTTAAGGAGTTCGGTGACGTACAACTTGCCTTTAAAAGCACCTTCAATGACGGCGTTTTGGCAGCGTATTTCACCGTCAACCATACCCGTGGGCCCGATGATGACCTTGCTTTGGCAGCTGAGTTTGCCTTTGATTGTGCCATCCACACGCAAATCACTGTCGCAACGCACGGTACCTTCTATTACTGTGCCTTTCACCAATGCGTTGAGCGCACCTGCGGGTGAAGTAACTACAGTTTTCTTGGAGTCTTCTGTTTCTTTTGTTGATCCAAACATAACTAAGTCTCGGTTTTTAAAATGAACGGTAGAAGTGTAAACGATTAAAAATCAACGTGTTTTTATCAAAATGATTGCCAAGAGAGGAAATTGAGGATTGCAAAAATGAAAAAGATTCCCGGTGTGGCAAAGCCTCCGGGAATCTTTTTATCAACAGCCCAACTGTGGAGTGGTGTTGATGAGTGTGGAAATCAATTAGAAACTTGGGCAGTAAACGCCACGGCGTTCTGGGCCACAAATCTTGTAGATGAGCGAGAATTCGAATGCTCCGTTGCCATTGGTGGCAGTGAACAGGCTCGAAGTGTTGACATCATAACTGAAACCGATATTAAACTGCTCATAATCGAAACGTGTGCTTATGATGACAGCATCCATCAGTTTCTTGTCGTTCAGCTTGTTGGCAAGACGCGCCCACAGACCAAACTGGAAGGCCTGATTGTAGCGGCGGCTGTTGCCGAGGATGAATTTGAACGAGTTACCCACGTTCACCTGCCAGGATGGGCCTTGGAAGAAGGTTACCACACCAGGGTTGAGGCCAAACTTTTGGCCGGTCATGAACTCACCACCAGCGTGGAAAGTAAATTTGCTGTAAAGCGGAATGTTTGCGCCCTGAAACGATTGGTTCGCACGGTTCAAGTGGCTGAACGCACCCCCAAAGTAAAAGTTCGAGTACTGGTCGAACACGCTGAACCACAATACCCCTGCCGAAAGATCAGCAAAAAGGAAGCTTGGGTCGTTAATGACATCCCCTTGAAGCTGGTCGTTAAAACCGCCATTGCCGTCGTGTTGGCTCGGCCATTGGAGGTTGTAGCTCTTGATGCTGCGATTGCTCAAGCCCACATCGGCGCCGAACACGAGATAGTGTGCTTTTTTGCGGTAGCCACCCATTTTCTTGGCATATGAGCCAGAAAGACGGGCTTGAATGGTGGCAAACTCAGAAGTGCCAGCCTTATCGCCCCAAAGCGTACCGCCCACTCCAAAATAGTCATAACGACCCACAGGAAGTTTCTGATCGTAAGAAGCAGAATAGGTGTTGTAAGCGCGATTTTTTAGGATGGAAGCCCACTGGTTGCGGTAGTTGGCTACCAAACGGTGGTTGCAATTCATCACGCCTGTCAAAGCCGGGTTAAGGTTAAGCGGGCTTTGGTAGAACTGGGAAAAGTGAATGTCTTGGGCTTGCGCTATTGCCGCGAACATCACGAAGCACAGTGTAAAAAAGTGTAGAGTAGTTTTTTTCATAATCAAGACAAGACCTGTGGTTTGGTTGAAAAACGACTAAATGAAGGAAGTGGCAAACGCCTTTAAATTAAGGTCGGGTGGGCGAAGGTAGGTTTTTCCCAAACTTTCCTGCACCGAGGGAATAAATTTTAACAAGCCACGCCAGAACGACCATTCTTTTGGGCCTATTTTCTTCTTTGTGTTAAAAGGTTCGGCAAAGAAGAGGTTTTAACTTTTGAAAACGCTGCTTTAGAAGATTTCAGTTGAAAGTATCAAGTTGAAAGTGGCATGCTCAATCGATTCTTCTTTATCTACCCGTTACTTTCTACTTGATACTTTTTACTTGGTACTTTCAACTTGCTACTGCCTCCGGCTCACTTTTTTCACCATTTCATTTTTCCAGGTCAAAAAAGTGCCGTCCAGAATGCGCGTGCGGGCTTCCCCGACAAGCCAAAGGTAAAAGCCCAGGTTTTGCAAAGTAGCCAGTTGCATCCCTAAAATTTCGTTGCATATAAAAAGGTGCCGCAGGTAGGCCCTCGAATGGGTACGACTGGAGTGTACCGTGCTGTTGGGGTCAATCGGCGAAAAATCGGTCTGCCACTTTTTGTTACGGATGTTGATGATCCCTTCTGAGGTGTACAACATCCCGTGCCGGGCGTTTCGGGTGGGCAATACACAGTCGAACATGTCAATGCCGCGGGCGATTCCCTCTAAAATATTTTCGGTGTGCCAACGCCCATGAGGTAGCGGGGCTTGTCCTTTGGGAGAATTTCTGTGACCAATTCGGTCATGGCGTACATTTCTTCAGCGGGTTCACCGACGGAAAGTCCGCCGATGGCATTGCCCTCCCGCCCGTGGGAGGCGATGGTTTCGGCAGAAATTTTTCGCAATTCCGGGTAGGTGCTGCCCTGTACGATCGGAAAAAATGCCTGCTTGTGGCCATAAATAGGCTCGGTATTGTCAAAGCGTTCGATGCAACGCTCCAACCAACGGTGCGTGAGGCCAAGCGATTTTTCGGCATACTTGTATTCACAGGGGTAGGGCGTACACTCATCGAAGGCCATAATTATATCAGCCCCGATGATGCGCTGTATGTCCATCACATTTTCCGGAGTGAATGTGTGCTTGGAGCCGTCAATATGGCTTTGGAAGGTGACACCTTCTTCCTTGATCTTCCTGCGATGGGCGAGCGAATAAACCTGAAAGCCGCCGCTATCGGTCAGCACAGGGCCTTTCCAGCCATTGAAACCGTGGATGCCACCAGCTGCTCGTAACACATCCAGTCCCGGACGCAGATAAAGGTGATAAGTATTGCCAAGGCAGATTTGGGCTTTGATATCGTCGCGGAGTTCGTGTTGATGCACGGCCTTGACGGTGGCTGCCGTGCCGACAGGCATGAAAATGGGGGTGTTGATCGTGCCGTGGTCGGTTTCGATTTGGCCGGAACGGGCGCGGGAGTGGGGGTCGGTGTGGAGGAGTTGGAAGGTCAAGGGCGGTGGAGATTGATATCGAACTTCCCGTCCCGAGGCCTCGGGTTAAACTTTCGGGAAGTTGGGTAGGAATGCTAAATTTTACAAAACGAACCCCAAAGATACTCATCTCCCCAAATTGCTCCCCAACCACTCATATAACCCCCATCTTTGCAACAAACAAATCCACCATCCACCATGCGCCCACTACTACTCTTCATCTTCCTATGTCATTCCCTAGGAACCTTCGGCCAAAGTCCCAAAGTCCTAAGCGTATCCCCCACCAACATGTCAGGCGCAGTTTCGCCCTCAAAACATTGAGATTCAATTCGATGCCCCGCTTGACCCTGGTTCCGTTTCTCCCGCTTCCGTGCGTGTATTTGGCCGCTGGTCAGGCCCGGCAGCGGGTAGTTTTACGCTGGAAGATGGCGGCCAACGTATCGTGTTCAGCCCTGCTCAGCCCTTTTTTGCAGGTGAAATGGTAACGGTCTCCGTCAATAAAAAACTCCTTTCCGCCCTTGGGACACCCCTCGAAAAAGGCTATTTTTGGCAATATGGTATAAAAACTGCGCCCGGGTCTTTGCAACAAAACAAGATTGAAACAATCGAGCTCCGCCTGCCCGGTGAATCCTGGATTCAGACTTACGGCGCATACGCGGGTGACCTCAACAACGACGGCCACAGCGATATCACCGCCGTCAACGAGCAAACGGACGATGTGCGGATTCTCCTGAACAACGGCGCGGGGCAATTCCCAACGACCAGCGCCCCCTGGATTTGGGGACAGGCTCGGCCAGTCCCAGTGAAGCGGGCGATTTTGACAACGACGGCGAAATTGACCTGGTGATCACAACAGCCCACAACAATGAGACCCGGGTGCTCTTTGGCGACGGGCAAGGCGGATTTCCTCAAGTTGACAAATATACCACTGGAAATGCCACCCGTGCTGTGCTCGTAGGCGATTTTGACTTTGATGGCGACGACGATATCCTGACCGCCAACCGCAACGACGGAACCATGAACCATCTTGATAACCAGGGAGATGGAACATTTGTGCTCAGTTTGTTCAACCCCGCAGGCAATGGTGAAAGTGCCCTCGCGCTGGCCGATGCAAACAACGACGGCATCGCTGATTTTTTTGTGGGCTTTTATTCGAGTCAAAAAGTGGCGCTTTACCTCGGCGACGGCTTTGGCAGCTTCAATTTTTCTTCAGAAAAAACCGTGACGGGAAATCCCTGGATGATCTGTGCTTCTGATTTCAACGGCGATGGTTTTGCAGACGTGGCCTCGGCCAATTCTCAAGGGAACAAGACAGCCGTTATTTTTGGAGACGGTCAGGGCGGACTTTCCAATCCGGTCAATCTTTCCGCCAACGACCACATTTTCCCGCTGGCCATTGACGCGGGCGACCTTGATGGGGACGGTGATATTGATATTGTAACCAGTAGCTACGACAGCAATAATTATTCGGTGTTTGAGAACAACGGCACAGGAGGATTTGCCCAGGTAGATATTCTTCCGGCTTCGCTCAATGCCTCTTGTGCGATTCTGCATGACCGCGACGGCGATGGCGATTTGGACATTACTGGTACGGATGAAGGGGATGACGTGCTGATTCTTTTTGAGAACAGCGGCAGTTCTTCTGTATTTGAACCCGTTGTTAGCATCGTGCCATTCCGGCTTTTTCCCAATCCTTCCGATGGGGCGGTTTTTGCCGAAATCGAATTGGAAAAACCCATGTCAGCCCGCTTCGATGTTTTTGATTTTTCAGGTAGAAAAATAAAGTCTGTGGCTACAGAGCATTTGCCCGCAGGACGGTCACAGGTTTTGATTTTCAATAAAATAAAGGACGAGGCAGCAGCCTACCGGGTTCAAGTGACCTTGGAGAATGGGCAAACAGGCGGGGCGGTTTTGATCCGGAAATAGTGTACAATTTCAACAACACAGCAATCATCAGCGTGAAGCCGATAAGCGAAGAACCGCCTGCACTGACGAATGGCAGCGGGATACCAATGGTCGGTATCAGGCCCATGGTCATGCCAATATTGATCACCACGTGGACGAAGATAATTCCCGCCACACAATAGGCGTATATGCGCGAAAAATTGGAACGTTGTCGCTCGGCTAAAAAGGTGATTCGCCACATCAGCCACAGAAACAGACCGATCAATCCCACCACGCCAACAAAACCCTGCTCTTCACCCACCGTGCAAAAAATGTAGTCGGTGCTCTGCTTGGGTACGTATTTCAATTTCGTCATATTGCCCTCCAAAGTGCCTTTGCCGAGCAATCCGCCGGATCCGATGGCCATTTTGGAGTGTATGAGATTGTACCCCGCCCCACGCGAATTGGCTTCGGCTACACCTGGGCGCAACCAAATTTTGATACGCTGTTGCTGGTGAGGTGGAAGTAGGTTTAGAAAGGCGTTGGCGGCAAAAACGAGCGAGGCAGAGAGCACAAGCAGTACCACCCAGGTTCGCAATTGACTTTGTATCAGGTTGTTTTTCTTCCAATAATTGGGGAGAAATGCTGCGATGAAAAATAAGATCTGCGGCACAAGCATGAGCAAATATTTCTGATCATCGGCCATTTCAATGCCGAGCCAGCTCAACACTTCATTTATTACAGGAATCCACCAGATTATGGGCAGAAGAAGCGCAAACAGCACCCATCTCCAAATACGCTTGTGTTCGCGGAAACGGTTGATTAGCAGGAAGTTGACTATCGCGATCAGGCAAGCAACGGTGTACGCGGGATGTTCGAATTTCCAACCCAATATAGCCAACGCTGCTGCGCCAAAGCCGAGGGCATACAGCACAGGAGAAAGCCCTTCACGGTACAAAACGAGCAGGAAGGAAAAGAAAATCAATGCAGAACCAGTGTCGCTTTGGAGCAGAATGAGCACGGTAGGTATAAGAAAAATGCCGAACGCGATAATTCGGTCGCGCCATTGCCGCAAATCCACGCCTGGGCTGCTGAGAAATGCCGCCATCGCCAGACAGGTGCCAAATTTGGCAATTTCAGAGGGCTGGAAAGTGAATCCCCCGATATGGTACCAAGCATTCGCTCCGTTTACTTCTCGCCCAAATAGGAGCGTGCCCGGCAGCAGCAAAACAGTGACCAAATATAACGGCAAGGCCAACGTCCGCCAAAATGACCAGTCGCCCAATAGTATCAAGAACATCATCACCAGACATACTACTATGAATGCCAACTGTTTGCCGGCCATGTGCCCCATGTCAAGGAAAGCCTTGGGCGTATCGGGATTGTAGGTGACAGCATAAATCATTAACCAACCCACCGCAACAAGTGCAAGGTAAAGCCCCATGGTGAGGCGGTCGAAACCATAAAGTGTGGGATTCTGGGTGGCCATAATTATTGCTCCAAAAAGTCTCTCGGATGAATTTTGACATCCTTAACAGGGTAGGCCCCAGTCCAAGCTCTCAGCAGACTGATGAATGTCAGGGCTTCTTGTTTGGTTCGGAAGGCTCCTACGCGGAGTTTGTAGTAAGGCTGCTCTTGCACCCAATTTGCGGCTACTTCCGGGTACTCGGTTCGGAAACGTATGCGACCCTGCTCTACCTGTGTCCGGTCTGTAGAAGCCATGATTTGTACGCGCCAGCCTTCAATGCCAGGGTCGGCGCGATTGGCGTTCACCCATGTTTTCATCAATTGCGCCACTTTTGGGTCCTCGTTCAACTGTACTTCCTGCGATAAAACGAGATGGGTAAAGCCTGAGAAGAAGAGTAGAAACAGATATATTTTTTTCATCAAAATTATTGCTGTACTAAGTGTTGCAACCAGATTGTTATGCAAAATGGTTGTGTTTTTCACTGGCTATTCACCAGTGGTTGATATCTGCATCATTCCATCTCGATAAGCAGATGTCCTTTTTCCACCGCCGCGCCTTTTTGCACGGCCACGGATTTTATCGTTCCGTCATTGGCTGCTTTTATCACGTTTTCCATTTTCATGGCTTCAAGTATTAGTAGCGGGTCGCCTTTACTGACAACTTGCCCCTGCTCGACCATTATACTGAGTACCAGGCCAGGCATGGGGGCTTTCAGGGTATTTTGCTTCTGACTGCTTCCCGCATTTAGCCCGAGTTTTTGCACGAGCCGTTCGTAATGATCCGCAATATGGAGCTTGTATTTTACGCCGTTTATCTTGAACACAAAATGCCTTGACGCATAATTCAGCTCCAAAAGTTCGGCGTGAAAAGAACGGCCCTCGTGCAGGATTTGGAAAGCGCCTTCGCCGTCAGGCACAATGTCGAGGTTTTTGGCCTCGTCGGGTTGCACCGCAAACTCGTGCTGGCCATCGTTTACCGTAATGTTGAAGGGTTCTTTTTTTTCCATTTCAGGGCAAAATTAGGACAAATGAATTTGCTGGTTCAAATTTGCCCAAAAAACGCAGAATGAAACTTTTATTCCGTCCAATATTGCTTGAACTCCGCCACCCCTTTCGTTTGGCCACAGGGTCGCGTACGCATACCAATGCAATGCTGACGGAAATTCATTTCGAGGGTTTTACAGGCTACGGCGAAGCTGCAATGCCTCCCTATTATGGCGAAAATCATGATACGGCAGCGGCTTTTTTGAAACGGGCATCTGTGTGCTGCAACTTTCCGAAAGTTTATCCCGAGGCCTCGGGACGGAAAGTTCGATACAAACTATACTATCCGAAATAGACGCCCTCGCCCCCGGCAACCACGCAGCCAAAGCTTCTGTAGACATTGCGCTGCACGATCTTTGGGGCAAAATGGAAGGCCGCCCACTCTGGCAATTGTTCGGTATTGAGCCGGATAAAATGCCGCCCACAAGCTTCACATTGGGCATGGACGAACCGGCAATTTTGCAACAAAAAATGCTGGAAGCCGCTGATTTCCAAATCATTAAAATCAAACTAGGCGCTGAAGACGACCGCCAAATCATCCGCACCATCCGCGAAATTTCCAGCAAACCCATCTACGCCGATGCGAACCAGGGCTGGAAAAACCGGGAAGAAGCCCTTGATCTTGTGCATTGGCTGGCTGAGCAAAACGTGCAAATAATCGAGCAACCTTTTCCCAAAGACGACCTTGATGCGGCAGCTTGGCTAAGCGCTCGCTCGCCTTTGCCCATCATTGCCGACGAAAGTTTTCAACGACTTACCGATCTCGATCAGGTGGCCGATTGCTTCCATGGTGTGAACATCAAACTCATGAAATGCACGGGAATCTCCGAAGGATTTCGTGCACTTGAAGCTGCCCGTGCAAAAGATTTAAAAGTCATGGTAGGTTGCATGACGGAAACATCCTGCGGCATTTCGGCGGCCGCATTGCTTGCCCCGCTATGCGATTATGCCGATATAGATGGCTGCTGGCTCATTCGAAACAACCCATTTGAGATGCCTGTTTTAGTGAACGGGAAAATCATATTGAGCCAAAAGCCTGGCTTAGGCCTTGAAAAGATTCCTTAGCTTTCAGCCCCCGTGGCTGCCGGGATTTCGAATGTTTTGGGTCAGTTCCTTCTCTTTCAGACTCTTGTTCGGCTTTTCTGCGTTCTCGTTTTGCACGTTCTTCAGCATCCACCTTATCGTAGGCTTTAATGATTTCTTTCACCAGTCGGTGACGCACCACGTCTTCAGTATTGAGGTGCACGCTTGCGATGCCATCTACCCCGTCCAGGATTTCGACTGCTTGGCGGAGTCCACTTTTTTGGTGGTGCGGCAAGTCAATCTGCGTCATATCACCGGTGATGATACACTTTGCCGATGGGCCGAGGCGCGTTAGGAACATCTTGATTTGCAGGGGCGTTGCGTTCTGCGCCTCATCGAGAATGATGAAGGCGTTGTCGAGTGTGCGCCCGCGCATGAAAGCGAGCGGCGCGATTTCGATGACACGGTTTTCCATGAAAAAATTGAGCTTGTCCATAGGCAACATATCGTCGAGGGCATCGTAGAGCGGACGCAGGTAGGGATCCACCTTGTCTTTTAGGTCGCCAGGCAGGAAGCCGAGGTTTTCGCCAGCTTCCACAGCGGGGCGGGTGAGCACAATTTTTTTGACAAGTTTGTTTTTCAGCGCACGCACGGCGAGTGCTACGGCCGTGTAGGTTTTGCCTGTACCCGCAGGACCGAGCGCGAAGAGGATGTCGTTGGTGTCGCACACCTCAATCATCAGCTTTTGGTTGCGGGTTTTGGCCTTGATTGGTCGTCCTTCGCGCCCATAGAGGATGACATTACTTCCGGCGCCGTCGCCAGAGACGGGAATGCGTACCTCAAAGGGGTTTTCGCCGCCGAGTAGGTCTTCCACTGTTTGTACCGGAAGTTCGTGATGCTCACGGAGATATCGGGCCATCATCTCGAATTTGGCCTTGGCCGCTTGTGCGTCTTTCTTTTCGCCTGTGATTTTCAAGCTGTTGCCACGCGAAGTGATGGTAGCATCTGGATAGGCTTTGCGCAAAAGATTTAACTTTGCGTTGTTTTCGCCGAAGAGTTCGAGAGGGTCAATGCCCTCGATGGTAAGAATGATTTCGCTCAAATTGTTATCCTCAGTGTTTTTGCAGCAGCGGGAGGTAGGACGGCACAAATGCTTTGATTTTCAATGGTTTTACTGTGACGCGCCTCCATGCAATTGATAAAAGAGATAATTTGCTTTCGCCCACAAAACTAGGGTTTTTTGGACGGAATTTTTTAAACAGAAAAATGAATAGTAGAGTTTCACTTTTGAAAAAAAGACATTTCTCATTTCAATGAAAAACTCAAAAAAACATGTCGCATTGTTGTTCGGAATCGCGTTTTGTTGGCAGATTCACGGCCAAAATCCGTTTGAAATCCAATGGAGCAAGCCAATGGAATCAGACCAGGATATTGTGGCAGGCAGGATTCTTTATGCAGACACCAGCGGGATATTGCTATTTCGTCAGGAAATCGAAGAAAGTTATTTGATAGGCGATAACATACATGGATCGAGTGGCAAAAAGAGCCCCCCATATTTGAACACTACGATACCACCCTAAGTCGCAATTTCAGCTTTACCCTAGACGGTTGGAGCCCGCTTCATAAAGACAAGCTTCTCAAAGACGGCCAAACAGAAGGACACTACGACCGTTGGTATTTCCCATATCACGCGAATAACAAGACGTGGTTTGCTTTTTCGAACTACACCAGTGAAGATAACATGATTGTTGTAAAGGCGCAGGAAATGGATATTTTCAAGCGAAAACTTTCGGGCACACCCATTGAGATTTTCAGATTCAAAGACACGGTTGAGGCGCGTTTTGGCCCTGACCAAATGCGAGAGTATCTTCAACTCGGCATGATAGGCGACCGAATGAGTTCAAAAATCATGTTCTACTCCTTTCCACAAGCACATTTCACCAACCGGTTCAACGTCAAGGTGTTCGACCGAAAAATGCGACCAATGTGGGCAAAGGAATTCTCAATCCCTTTTGTGCCGAACAATTTTGAGGTGAAGGATTTTCAACTTAGTGCAACAGGCAAACTTTACTGCCTGGCAAAGGTGTATGAGGGAGAAATCGAAAGCAGTTTGGGAAGTTATGGCTTTGTCGCCATAGACGGCACTAAGACAAAACGCGAACATGCACCCTACAGCACGATATTACTCGAGCTGAGCAGCGACAGCGACAATGCTAATGTTTACCGCCTCGACATGGGCAAATCCAAACTGATTGATGCTACGTTGTTCGAGGATCAAGATGGTCAGATACATTGTGCTGGGCTATACTCTGACGGTAGTAATAAGCATTTCTATGGCTGTGTAGATTTTGTGTTGAATCCCTTTGGGCAAACCGTAGAAAAACGTGGGCCATTGCCATTCTCACCAGCATTCCTAAAAAAAGTTTCGGTAAAAAGAGAAGATGAAAAGAAACCCTATCTCGAAGCATTCGACCTGTCCGGCGTTCATCTGGAAAAAAATGGCAGATTGATTATAGCCGGATCATATAGCGACAGCTACGGCATATATCATTCGATGGTATTGAATATTGATTCTTCATTTCAGGCCTTGGACGGCATTAGGATAAAGAAATCACAATCGGTAAAATGGCAATCAGATTGGCTCTTCGCAGGTTCCATCGGGGCGCTTGGCTTTGATAATGGAAGCCTATTTCTGTTCAACGACGAAATTCAGGGCGATAATAAGATTAACGCGTTCTTCTGGTCTGGCCTTAGAGAGGGCGAATCCTACGTTTTTCCTCAGCCGGACAAGAACAAAAACTTACTTCTTTCTACCATAAGCCACCGAAACGCAGTAGATTCTAAAATCTACTTCCTGGCTGAAACCAGAAACCACAAGACTTATAGATTGGGACTTTTCCATCGAAAACGATAACCCATGCAATTCATTACCCTTACCACCGATTTTGGCACACAGGATTTTTATGTTGGAGCGCTCAAAGGGGCTTTACTTCGACGTGTGCCTTCGCTCCAACTGGTAGACATTTCACACGACATCACTCCTTTCGACATTGTACGGGGGGCTTTTGTAGTGGCCAACGTTTGGCGTGAGTTCCCCGAAGGCACCATCCATTTGATTGGCGTCAACTGCGTTTATCAGCAAGATTTTCGCTTTGTGGTTGCGCGACACGAGGGGCATTTTTCCTTGCACCCGATAATGGTTTGCTTTCCCTGCTTTTCAGCAAGCTCGAACCCGCTGACTTGCGCAACCTTTTTGCCGACCCCGCAGAGCATTTTGCGGTGAAAAATATTTTTTCTAGGGCTGTGGAATATTTGGCCGGGGGCAAGTCCTTTGAGGAATTGGGCGAACACGCGGCACCCCTGCTCGAACGAATAAGCATCCAACCCGTCATCACCCCTACACAAATAAGGGGTACGGTGATTCATGTGGACAATTTTGAAAATGTGGTGGTCAATATTCGTCGGGAAATATTTGAAGCGGCTGCACATGAGCGGCCTTTTTCACTGTTTTTCAAACGGAATGACCCAATTACCCAACTTTCAGGCAATTACTGCGATGTGGCAGTGGGTGAACAACTTTGTCTTTTCAACACAGCTGGGTTTCTTGAAATTGCGGTGAATATGGGGCGTGCAGCCACACTTTTCGGACTGAAAGTGGAGGATGTGGTGGAGATTGTCTTTGAGTAAAACTACTACCTCTTTTGCCTTGTCTCGCCGAGTTCTACCGGAGATTGCTCGAAAATAAAGCGCTGTGCGTCCTGCTAATTGCACACATTTGAGCCAGCAATTTTAACCAAATCATCTTCCGTACGAATGGCAACTTTGTCAAAATCTGAACGCCCCAAAATCCATATCCCATTGCGGCCTCTTGACTATGCTTTAGAAGCACTGGCTGTTATTAGCTTGCTCCTGTTATTGGGTTTGGCCATGTTAAATTACGGTCCGTTGCCCGAGCAAATCCCAACGCACTACAATATAAACGGCAATCCCGATGGCTTCGGATCGAAAACAAGCTTGTGGGTGCTTCCCTTGGTGGGGTTTGTGTTGTATGTAATTATGACCTTGATTAACCGCCGACCAGAAAACTTCAATTATTTGGTAAAAATCACCCCTGAAAACGCAGCAGTTCAGTATACGATGGCAACCAGGGTCATCCGGTCTATGAAGGCATTTGTGATGCTGCTATTCGCATTTTTAGTTTGGCGTACCATTGGTATTGTAAACGGTGAAGCTGAAGGACTTTTTTAACCATTCAAACAATCACAACCATGTTTTTTATTTTTCTCGGCATTTTTGCCATCGTGCTTGGGGCATCCCTTGCTAAGGCCAACCCTAATTTTGCTACTTTCGGAAAAACGGCTCGCTATATTGGCTTGGCAATCATCTTGTTGGGCCTTTCCAGTTCTTGCTTTGTGCAAATTGAACCCGGTGAAGTCGGTGTAAAAACCCTTTTCGGCAAAATTCAATCGGGAACGCTTACGGAAGGCTTGAACTTTGTGAATCCGCTGGTTGAGGTCAAAAAATTTGATGTGCGTACCCAAAACTACACGATGTCAGCCGTACATGACGAAGGCTCCAAGACAGGCGACGATGCCATTCGGGTACTAGCTGCCGATGGTTTGGAGGTGATTATTGATCTCTCCGTTTTGTACCATATTGTACCAGACAAAGCGCCTGAAATTTTGCGCAACACGGGTGGTCGGGAAGTTATTACCGACAAAATTATCCGTCCACTTGCGCGCACTAAAATCCGCGACAATGCGGTTTTTTACGACGCGGTGGCACTTTACTCCACTAAACGCGAGGAGTTTCAACAAAAAATTACGCAGACCATCGAGAAGGACTTCGCAGATCGAGGCATCGTTTTGGAAGACATTTTGATTCGGAATATTACCCTTCCAGAATCCGTAAAACTCGCCATCGAATCAAAAATCAATGCCGAACAAGAGGCGCAAAAAATGAAATTTGTACTCGACAAAGAGCGCCAGGAAGCGGACCGTAAGCGTGTAGAAGCACAGGGTATTTCAGACTATCAGCGTATCCTGACTTCGACCTTGACCGACAAACTGCTTCAATACGAGCAAATCAAGGCACAACGAGAATTGGCTACTTCCTCCAACGCCAAGGTTGTTATCATGGGCAGCGGCAAAACAGCGCCGATACTTATAGGTCAATGAGATATTGGGAAATTGAGACCTCCGAGGTTTTGAAAACCTCGGAGGTCTCAATTTCCCAATATCTCAAATATCCCAACAGCCACCAGCCCTGCGGTTTCCGTGCGCAAACGGGCTTGACCGAGGCTAACACCTTGAAAGCCATTGGCGAGTGCAATTTTGACTTCTTCAGGAGAAAAGTCGCCTTCCGGGCCAATGGCAATCACAGCATCTTGAAGGGGAGAAAGCGTGTTTTTCAAATGGGGCAAAAGTGCCTCAGAGCACCATGCGAGGCGTTTTTGCGCCTCGCTTGTTTTTTTTGCAAAATCCTGAAAACGAATGGGCGGGTTCAATTTTGGCAGCCAGGCCCGCAAAGATTGCTTCATGGCCGAAACAAGGATTTTTTCCAGACGGTCGAGCCGGATACTGTCGCGTTCGGAGCGCTGGCAAAGGAGCAGGGTAATTTCGTCTACGCCGATTTCGGTGGCTTTTTCCAAAAACCATTCCAGGCGTTCCATCTGTTTCGTTGGCGCTATGCCAATGTGGAGTCGTGCCGGGCGCAGGATGGGTGCAGCGGTTTTGGAAATGATGCGGGCAAGCACCTGTCGCTTGCCCGCATCAGCCAATTCGGCTTCGTAAAAAAAGCCTTTTCCATCAGTAAGTTGTAGAAGATCGCCCGTTTTTTTGCGCAGCACAGTAAGCAAATGCCGACCTTCTTCCTCTTCAAAAACAGCAAAGCCGTTTTCTATTTTTTGGGTGTAAAACAGTTGATTCATTGTTACTTACGGGTCTTCAAATCAGTCACAACGAACTGCCCAATTTCCTTTCCACATTTCAGACCCGCTTCATTGCCACGACGATAGTGAATCCCACCATAGAGGCGGCTCATGCCCACTTCTTCTGAAGCCTGATAGAATGAATTAAAGCTACGTGGATCAATGCCGAATTCCATTTCGGTACTGTCCGTGAAAGCAAAATTATCGCCGAAAAGTCCTGTAAGCGTTGCGGCGGCGGCCATCGAAATAGTGCTATGTCCGCTTGTATGTTCTGGGAATGGCGGGGTTTGGATCAATGGCTGCCAGCTTTGGTCAATGTATTGATTGATATACGATTCTGGCCTGATTAGGTTTGTTTTGTACTTAATATCCCAGGAACATATAAAGGCATCGGCCAGTGCGCAAGCAACTTTTACATAGGCCTCTGCGGAGCTGATTATGTCCGCATTTGCTTTGCGGCAAGCGTGACCTACGATATTCATCCAGTGGCCACCCGGGCTTATTTTTTTCTTTGCAAAGGCGATATGGCCGCTTACTTCCATGGCAAATGGGTTATCGTCCCAGTACCAAGCGATATCCTCTTGCTCTTGGGTGCGGTTGTTCACAATGTCGCGCACTTCTAGGGCCTGCTTGTAAAAGTCGCTGTTTTTGTCTGTACTGAAAGGCATTGGCGGATCTGCCTGAAATTGCGCTATAGAGTCCATCACCCAAGGGCGGATTTGGTTCCAATATGGCTCCAATGCATCCCCATAAGCTGGAGGAGTAGGTCGCCAGCGTGCGGGGCTTTCCACGTCAATGGTGAACTTTGGCGCGCTGCGTGTTTGTGCGTAATTGTCGCTTTTTGACCATGCCAGGATGTGTTTTGCCACCGCCTCTCCAAAAGCCATAGAGCGGTCGTACACTGCTTTAGGCATTTTCATTTTTTGAAAGTCTTCAAAGGTCTTTTCTTTTAAGTCTTCCACCTCTCCTTCTGAAAAGACCAATTGTTTGCCCACAATAAGTTGAGCATTAAAACTTGCCAAAGGGTAGCAGTATTCTTTACCAGCCTCTGGTTGTGGGCCAGCTGTTAGGCCATTTAGTTGTCCAGCAAGGCTTTGGTAGGCAGGGTAGCCTGGCACCAGAGCTTCATAAGCCGCCACCGCCGAATAAGCATAAATGCGGGAGGAAACAGTGGGTGCAAAAATGTCGTGCCGGATGATGTCGGTGATACGGCGAACTCCAGCATGCATGAATTCAGGGTTATTTGCTTTTTGCTGGTAGTCAGTGCTGGTTTGTTCGCAGCCAAAAAGGCCCACAAGCAAAGCAAATGCGGCAAGGAAGGTAGGTTTTAGATTCATTATGAATGTTTTAAACGAAACTGAACGAATATATCAAGGGGCAAAAGTCCTTCTAAATCTAATAGTTAGGGGAATGGGGGGCAATTTTAATCCAAATTTAAGTCAATCGGATTTTCGGCAAAAATAATAAGCCCCAAAGCAAAAACAACGCCTAATTTTCCCCCTCCAATTCAAAATACAACGTTTTCATGCCGCCTTTTGTCCGAAACTTCCTATTTCTGCTTGCTCTCGCCTTTTTCCTGTCAAATTGTTCTGACCAAATTCCGCCACGGATCCTCCTTTTTTCCAAAACCGAGGGCTACCGCCACCAGAGTATTCCCGCAGCCAGGGCAGCTTTGCGCAAACTCTGCCATGCAAACGGTATTGCCGTGGACACCACAGAAGATGCTGCAGAATTCAATGAAAAAAACCTGCGGCGTTACAATGCCATTGTATTCCTCTGTACCACGGGCGATGTACTGAATCCTGAACAAGAGACTGTTTTTGAACGCTACATCCAGGCTGGAGGAGGCTATGTCGGCATTCACTCGGCCACAGATACGGAATATGGTTGGACCTGGTATGGCGGGCTTGCTGGTGGTTATTTTAGCAGTCACCCTGAGCAACAAACCGCGACCCTCCAAGTCGAAAACCGCAATCATCCTGCTACCAAGCACCTGGGGGAGACCTGGCAGCGGTACGACGAATGGTACAATTTTAAAAACCTGAACCCCAACGTACAGGTATTGCTTAGTCTTGATGAAAGTAGTTACAAAGGGGGAACGAATGGGGCAAATCATCCGGCATCCTGGTTCCATGAATACGATGGAGGGCGTGCGTTTTACACTGCTCTCGGCCATACCATTGAGAGTTATGCGGAGCCGGACTTTTTGAAGCACATACTAGGTGGTATCCGCTATGCAATTGGTAAAAAAAAACGCCTGAATTATACCGCCTGCCGAACCCCTGAGATTCCCGATCCCACGCGCTTTCAAAAAACAGTGCTGGCCGCAGAGCTTACCGAGCCAATGGAACTTGATCTTTTGCCCGATGGAAAAATCATTTTTATTGAGCGGCGCGGCGCCATCAAACTCTTCGACCCTGCTACAGGGCTGGTCAACATTGCCCATAAATTGCCTGTTCACGACGAGTTTGAAGACGGATTGATGGGTTTAGCACTCGATCCACAATACATTGATAACCATTGGATTTACCTCTATTATTCGCCTGTAGGAAATGAATCTGTGAACAATCTTTCACGCTTCGTTTTCCGCGGAGATTCCCTGGACCGGGCTTCTGAAAAGGTCATTCTTCAAGTGGGGGTTCAACGTCAGGAATGTTGTCATTCAGGTGGATGCATTGAGTTTGACGCAGAAGGATATCTTTACCTGAGCACGGGCGACAATACCAATCCCTTCGCTTCAGACGGCTATTCACCCAGCGACGAACGCCCAGGTCGAAGCGCTTGGGATGCCCAAAAATCTTCTTCCAATACCAATGATTTACGAGGCAAAATTTTGAGGATCAAACCTTTGCCAGATGGCGGCTATCTCTGTCCTGAAACAAATTTGTTTGCCGGGAAAAACTTGGTATGCCATTGGCCAAGCGAAGGCGAGTGGCCTGCATGGGCGCTTGGCCGACCGGAAATTTACACGATGGGTTGCCGTAATCCTTTCCGATTGTCTTTTGACAACCGCCGAAAACTCCTTTTTTGGGGAGAAGTTGGTCCCGATGCTGGTGAGCCAGAAAAGGACCGAGGTCCACAAGGCCATGACGAAATCAACCGCGCCCGCGAGGCTGGTTTTTTTGGGTGGCCGTATTTCGTGGGTAACAACAAACCCTACCACGAATACAATTTTGCGACGAGAAAAAGCGAGCCTCTTTACAGCTCCACCCAAGTCATAAACAACTCGCCGAACAATACAGGAAAGCGCGAGCTGCCCCCCGCCCAACCTGCATTTATTTGGTATCCTTACGGCAATTCACCAGAATTCCCATTGGTAGGCACGGGTGGTTGAAATGTAATGGCAGGCCCAACCTATTATTGTGATGAATACCCCGTTGAAACCCGTTTTCCAGACTATTACAATGAAAAACTCATCATTTATGACTGGATGCGAGGCTGGATGATGGCGGTCACCGTGGATACCTTGGGCAATTTCAGCCGCATGGAGCCATTTGCCGAGACAATAAAACTAACTCGCCCGATGGACATGGTGATTGACAAAAATGGCTCACTTTGGGTGTTGGAATATGGTACGCAATGGTTTGCCACCAACGCCGATGCTCGCTTGTCGCGCATTGATTACGTTCGAGGAAACCGTCCGCCAATACCCGAAATTCAGGCAAAAAAAGCAGAAGGCGCGGCTCCGTTCGAGGCTTGCTTTGCATTGTCAAACACAAAGGATTACGATGGCGAAAAGCTACACTTTGAACTCGATTTTGGCGACGGAACAGCTGTCTTAAAAATTGCTGCAAAACATGCAACAGCCCGGGGAGGCGTATCTACTCTGCCTGAATCTGAACAAATTCGCAGAGCAAGGAAACATGGAAATTCGCCTCGTACCTTGGATACGGAGTTAGATAGTATTGTCCATATTTATGAAAAACCCGGCACTTACGAAGCCAGATTGAAAGTGACCGACAACGCTGGCGCAACAAAAACGGCCAAGATGAAAATCAGTGTTGGCAACGAACCCCCATTGGTTCACTGGGATTTTGGAGGAAAAAACCGCAGCTTCTACCAACCCGGCCAAGTATTGAGCTACCGATTGGTAGTGGCGGATACAGAAGATGGTTCACTTGATAAAGGCGGTATTACTCCTGCATCGGTGGCTACAACCATTGACTATTTGGAAACCGGTTTCGATATTACAAGTATCGCTCAAGGACATCAAGCGGCAAAACAAGTGGCTGAATATGCACGCGGCAAAATACTCATGGAGCGCTCCGACTGTGGTACCTGCCATGCCGAAGAAAATGCTGTAAATGGCCCTGCTTACCGATCCATTGCCGAGCGGTATCGAAAAAGCGAACTGGCGGTTCGTGATCTCGCGCAAAAAATCATCAAGGGTGGAGCGGGCAACTGGGGTCAGGTAGTTATGAGTGCACACCCGCAAATCACGGAAGAGAGCGCGGGCGAAATGGTTCGTTGGATACTCTCGCTCGGCGACCCGCCAAAGCCGAAGCAGCTCATACCGCTTGTGGGCGATTACACGCTAACGCCAACCCTGTCCAAAGACAAAAAAGCAAAACCCAAAGCAGGCACCTTTATATTTAAGGCAAGTTACCGGGATCGGGGTAGCCAGAACCAAAGCTCGCTCGAAGGCTGGGAGACGATTGCGTTGCGCCCTGCTTACCAACAAGCCGAGCAGGCCGATAGTATGTCTAAAAACATTCAGACTTATCGTCCGTTCAATGGCGATACGGTGGTGCTCATCGAATTAAAAACCAGTAGTTTTTTTGTGTTTAAACATGTTGACCTGACGGGCGTTCACTCCATGGTAATGGGCATTGGTACGAGCGATAGCAAATACCAGTTCGGCGGCGGGAGGGTAGAGATCCGGCTCGGTTCATCAAAAGGCAAACTGCTTGGCAAAGCTGTTTTACCACAAAAGATAGCTGGGTTGAAAATGGAATTTGCCGAAGCCACCATCTCAATTTCAGAGACTGTGCATCCTGGATTTCACGATGTTTATTTTGTGTTCAAAAACGAAAATGACCCCTCGAAAGCGGTGGCGGCAGTGGATTGGGTGAGGTTTGATTTGAGGGAATGAACGAAAGGCGCAATTTTTTCCGCAATTTTGCGGCTTTACCCGCCTACGGCTATGGCGGGTCGTCATTATTCGTTATTTACATACTCTTGCCAAAATAACGATTAATGACCCCAATGACAAAATGACGAATCCCCCCCTCCTTCGCCTACGGCTTCGGCGGGTAAACGGGTAAAAAATAACGATATTAATGCTTGACCTCTCATTTCAATACCCCGCTTGGTTTCTGATTTTTTGTGCGCTGCTGGGGCTAGGCTATGCGCTGCTGCTTTATTACCGCGACACCACTTTTCGTGATCAAGCCCCGAAACTCAATCGCTGGCTGGGTCTATTGCGTTGGCTATCAGTCACTTTGCTCAGCGCATTGTTGTTGTCACCCTTGCTGAAAAGTTTTTTTACCGAAACAAAAAAGCCTATTGTTGTACTGGCACAAGATCAGTCGGAAAGTGTAGCCGCTGACTTGCAAGGAGCGACTCTGGAACAATATAAGCAAGATTGGTCTTCCTTGAAAAACGCCCTTTCAGAAAATTATGAGGTGCACGAACTAGCCTTTGGTGACTAGGTGCGTGAGGGTGTAGATTTCAATTTCACCGATAAAATCTCCAATTTTTCAGAACTCCTAAGGAGCGTGTACGATCTCTATGGCGGCCAAAACCTTGGCGCGGTAGTACTCGCTTCTGACGGCATCTACAACCAGGGCAGCAACCCGGCGTACTCCGACGCGCCGCTTTCTGCACCAGTGTACACGGTCGCATTGGGCGATACCACGCCGAAAAAAGACCTGGTGGTAAAGCGGGTTTTCCACAACAAAATAGCCTACCTGGGCGACAAGTTTACGCTGCAAATTGATCTGGCCGCAACCAACTTCGCCGGAAAACAAACCGTCGTAACCGTTTCAAAATCAAGTGATTCAGGCCTGAAAGAACTCCAGCGCATCCCGGTTTCGCTGGCGGGGAACGATTTTTTTAGCACCAAGGAAGTGCAACTCGATGCAGATCAGGCGGGCGTTGTTTCCTACATTATTAGTGCCGCCGTTTTGCCTGGGGAGGCGAGTACTTCCAACAACCGCCGCGAAATTTTTATTGACGTGCTCGATGCCCGGCAGAAAATTCTGCTCCTGGCCAATAGTCCCCACCCCGACCTCAGCGCGCTGAAAACAACCCTCGAAAGCAACAAAAATTATCAGGTCAGTACTGCCTATATCAATGATCCAGGTCTGGATGTTGTAAAGTACGATTTTGTGGTACTGCACAATCTGCCTTCGAGTTCGAACGACCTTTCCGGCTTACTCAACAAGATGAATGAAAAGCGCATTCCGCGACTTTTCATTGCCGGAATGCAGACGGGCTATCCTGCGTTGTCAAGAGCGCAAAGCCTGGTGAGCCTTCAAAGCGATGGTTCGCAAAGTGATGAGGTGCAGGGGCGTGTTTCGCCTCAGTTCGCGGCGTTTTCGCTAAGCCCAAGAGTGTTGGAGGAATTACCAAAGTTCAATCCGATGACCTCGGCTTTTGGCAGTTTTGGCGCAACACCGCAGGCGCAAGTGCTGCTCCGTAAGCGGATCGGAAAGGTGGACACTGATCAGCCGCTCCTGGCAGTGGGTGAAACAAATGGAGTCAAAACAGGGATACTGCTTGGCGAAGGACTTTGGCGCTGGAGGCTATTCGACTTCTTACAGCACCAAAACCACGAAATTTTTGACGAATTGGTTGGCAAAACAGTGCAATATCTCTCACTCAAAGAGGACAAGCGCAAGTTCCGCGTAACCTTGGACAAAAACATTTTTAATGAAAATGAGCCTGTCAGCTTTGGCGGGGAACTCTACAACGACAACTACGAATTAACGAACGACCCCGACGTGGCTATGAGCATCCGCAACCGCGACGGCAAGGAGTTCACCTACACCTTCAATAAACTTGGCAAGGCGTATACGCTCAATGCGGGCATTCTCCCGGTGGGGCCATATACCTACAAAGCGATGGTTAATTTCAACGGCCAAAATCTATTGTACGAGGGGCGTTTCAGTGTGCAACCCATTGAATTGGAATTGTTTGAAACAACGGCAAACCATTCAGTGCTTCGGCAGTTGAGCGCAAAATTTGGCGGCGAAACGGTGTTCTCCAACCAGCTTGCCAGCATTGCTGAAAAAATCAAGGCCAATGAAACGGTGAAGCCCGTTATGTATCAAACCACGCAAACCAACCCGTTGATCAACCTCAAATGGATTTTTGCGCTGCTGGCCTTGTTGCTGGCGGGTGAGTGGTTTTTGAGAAGGTATTTTGGGGCATATTGAGTACTTTTGTTAGACAAAATTCATATTATGACGCTCACTCCGCACTATATCACTGATGAACAAGGCCACAAAATTTCGGTCGTGCTTACTATGGAAGAATTTGAACAGCTGCTCGAAGAACTGGAAGAATTAGAGGATATACGCCTGTACGACGAGGTTAAAAACCGTCAAGAAGAGCGTATGGATTTTAAAGAATACCTCCGTCAGCGCCCGGCAGAAAGCCATGTCTGAGTACAAAATAGTCATTACGAAAACTGCTCAAAAGCAGTTAGATAAACTTCCTGATATCGTTGTTGAAACTTTGTCAGCAGTTATACTCTCGCTTGCTGACGATCCTCGTCCGCCTGGCTGTAAAAAGTTGAAAGGCCGCGATGGCTGGCGTATTAGGCAAGGCAATTACAGAATCATTTACGATATTTTTGATGAGATTCTTGTGGTTGAAATTGTTGCAGTCGGTCATCGAAAGGACATATACAACTGAAAAACCAATCCCTTCCGATGCTCCAACAACAAGACATTCGCTCCATCTCCCTCCCAAACCTAGAGGTACTTTTTGCCTCCTGGGATGAGCCACGCTTTCGTGCCAAGCAAGTGTACGAATGGCTCTGGGTCAAGGGCGCAACTGATTGGGAGATGATGACCAATGTTCCCAAGGCACTGCGCGCCAAACTTGCGGAACAATTCACTTTTCATGCCCTTCTGGAAGATAAAACCCAACACAGTGGAGACGGCACCATCAAATCACGCTGGCTCACGCATGATGGCCATCGTATTGAGAGTGTGCTGATACCCGTTCCGGATGACGACCGATTCACGGTTTGCGTGAGCACACAAGTTGGCTGCAGCCTTACCTGTGCTTTCTGTGCTACAGGTCGAATGGGCCGCAAACGTAACCTTAGTGCCGCCGAAATTTTTGACCAGGTAGTAGGCGTGAATCGCCAAAGCCTCGAAAGTTTTGGCAAACCGCTCACCAACGTTGTTTACATGGGCATGGGCGAACCACTTCTGACCTATTCCGGCACCATGGAAAGTATTCAGCGAATCACAGCCCCGGCTCCTGACGGATTGGGCATGGGTGCAAGGCGCATCACCGTCAGCACAGCAGGCATCGCCAAAATGATCCGCAAAATGGCTGACGACGGCTACCGATCCAACCTTGCCCTCAGCCTTCACGCAGCCGACGACACCAAACGCAACGAGATCATGCCGATCAACGAGTCGAACAATCTAGCTGCGCTCATGGAGAGCTTGGAATATTTTTACTGGAAAACAAAGGGCCGCATTTCTTACGAATACATCGCTTTTGACGGCTTCAACGACTCGCTGGAGGATGCTGCAAAACTGGTGCAGCTCTGCCGCCGTAAATTTCCGGTTCGGGTGAACATCATCGAATACAACCCGATTGAAGGGCTGTCTTTTGTAAAATCGGATGAAAATCGCTTGAACGCATTTGCGGCCTACCTCGCCAAAGAAGACGTGACAGTAACCGTACGCCGCAGCCGGGGCAAAGACATTGATGCGGCATGTGGGCAATTGGCTAACAAGTGAAAAAAGGTTTGATTTGTTCGAAGCGTTCGAGTAGTTTGAAGTGCGCTAACCCCTCGAACGCTTCAAACATTTCAAACCATTCGAACAAAGCCTTAAAAAGACAACCCAAAATTCCCCGAAATGTACTCCGCCGTAAACTTGTGTGCCTTGATGGAAATGCCCGCAAAAGGCCTCAAGTCGTTGCCCAAAAGAGCCGGTAAATAGTACCGGGCAGAGAGTTTTGCATAGCTCGATTTTGGGACGAATTGATTGATGTTTTTGCCAATATACTTTCCGGCTTGAAGGACAATGCTGATCTCTCCAAACAGAAATTCTTCCGCTGCAAAAACGGCCAAACGCGTTGAACCCTGCCGCGCTGCCGCTTCATTACTGAATCGTGCTGAGTGCAAGCCCCATTCATAAATGGCTCTGTTGGATTCATAATCCACGCCAATAAGCGCACGGTTTATGCGGCTTATCTGGAAATATCCAGATGTCGAGGCAATCCAAACCGCGTGTTTAGGTCCATCAAACGAGGCGATTTCCAACAAGGCAAGCCCGCCCTGAAATTGTCCGCCGAATCGCCGTTGCAACGCACGTTTACTGGTTTTTGCGGGCTGAAAATCTTCTTTTTTTAAAGGCTGAAAAAACCACGACGCGCCCGCCCATCCGGAAAAAACATTCACGCCAAAATTGGGCAATGCAGAACCTCCATTGGAAAAATGGGTCATGCTACCGCCCGCGCTGAAACGCAGACGAGACCAAGCGGCAAACTCGGCGCCCAGTCGGAATTGGGTTATGTTGTTCCAATGCGAACCGATGGCGTTTTGGTCGGGATTGTCAAACCAATCGTATGGTCGCGTCACCCAAGCCAGCCCGGTGCCGACGCGGAAATGCGCGGCCCATCTGCCCGCTCGTATCAATGGAATGCTCAGATGTGGAACAAGGCCAAAGGCGCTGCTGTGTGAACCTTCGCCGAGTTGAAAATGGGCGAGTGAGAGTCCAAACGCGGGATAATGCTGCCATGCCTGCCAGTCGCGCCGACCTGTGGTGTGTATGCGTAATCCGAGTTCTTGTCCACTGATAGATTCGCCCGTTTGTGTGCTAAGCTTGGGCGTGTGCCGCCAGACGGAGCCTTGATAGAAGGTGGCATCGAGGGATATTTTTTGTGCTGGGAGGGTGGCAGACAAACAGCCAAGCAGGAGGATGCAAATGCTAGGGGAGGCTCTTTTGATCATTCGCAGTGAGCGTGTCAATTTTATTGAAAGAGACCCATAACCATCTGTTTTAAAGGCGTTCATTCACTTTTTATATGGGACAAACGAATGTTCCGTCAGTCCTTACCCAGCCTTTTTTTTTATCGGCGGAGATTGCTCAAAGCGTCAATTTTTTCGAGCAGCCATTTTTTGGGGGTAATGGACGAAGCGGTTTCAATTCTTGCTCGAAGTTTGGCTATCTTTCGATTGTCGGCAGCACGTAGTATCGTAAGGTTTTTTACAAAGTTTAAGAAGTTCAAATATTCTCTTTTATGGCTTTTTGAAATCAATTTGTTCCGCCGCAAAAAGATTTTGAAACTATCAATCAGAGAATCCAAAGCGAGAATTTCCCCCAATTCAAAATAGGTACGTACCAACAATTGCTTTGCACTCAAGGTGTACACAACGTCGCTGTATTCCACATCTCGAATCAAGCCTATAACCTGTTGATATTTTTTTTGGTGAAAGTGGAGAGAGGCTAGATTAAAAGTGCGTGCGTTTTCGCGAATATCTGAGGTAGAAGATGGGCATATTCTTCAATAAATTTTTCAGTCCAATTAAATTCTCCAACCCCTAGACCAGCAGTGACAATGTTTTTGAAAATGCCCTCTGAGAGGTTTCCTCCTTCCAGAAGAACTTCTTTTGAATGATTTTTTAAAAATCTCAAAATCCTCTGATAATATTCTCGCTTTCCTTGGTTGATTTTATAGCACAATAATTTTGAGCAATTTGGTAGCATTCACGGAGGTCCTTTTTTGACAAATTGCGGCCTTGCCTGGTCTCAATCTTTTCCAGCAATTTTTGAAATGTTGTTCCTCTTCTGGTTCGTTCAGGCAATCTAATAACTTTTGATAAATAACCAATAATGGAACCTCATTAAATGGCTCTTTATCAAGGCTTTCCAAAAGCCAGGAGGGAAGTTTACCTCTTTTTCAGTTGTTCGAACCGACTAAAAAGCAGCCATGAAACATAGTACTTAAGTTTTTGGGTCAAGTAAAAATACTCTAAGTGAACATCTGCTGACCACAGTTTTTCAGCATAACCAGAAGTGGCAATAGTTTTGGCTGCACGGATAAAAATATTGTGGTGTAGTTGAAAGCGAGCCAGGTAGTATTCAGGCGATTGGCCAGGCACTTCGTTGAGCAAGCGATTAATGTTTCGCTCTATTCCGGCAAGGTGTTTTTTAAGTTCAGGCTTTTCCAAAAGCCGTTGCAAGTCAAGTGCTTCAACAAGCGGATTTTGACTTCTGGCTTCATCAGAAAGAAAACGCAGGATCAATTGATTGAGGTCGGAGGCAAGCCGGCGCAGTTGAGCATCATTGTATGGCTTATTCGGGTACAGTTTTTGCCATACCTGTTGCCTTTCGAGTTGGGTGAAGCTACCATCTCGGAGTGCTTTGTCAGCAGCGTCAAAGAGCAGAATCAGGTCAGGTTGGTCGTTCAGGTAGGGGGAAAGCAGGTACTTCCGAAAGCGGTTGCGTTCCACTTTCGAAAGGGTTTGGAGGATGGAAAGGAGTTTTTCGCTGAACATCACGATTGTACCATTAAAACATTGACAATCAATTTGTTGTTTCCATTGTGATCAAAAAAAACTTCCGGCAAGTTCGGAAAATTGTCTTTGTTCTAAAACAAAAAAAACCGAACCTTTGTAAAGTAAAAATCTGCCCAGCGAAACCGCCCCAACTTGAGACCGAAATAATCCGTCTTGATGAACATTCTCAAACTTGTAAGCAGATGCAAAAGCAATTCTACTTTCTGTTGGTGCTGCTTGCGGCAAACCTTTTTCCCGGCCATCTGGCTGCGCAATGTGACCGCGTAGGCCGGGTAGCAGGCGTTACTCCCGGTTGTGGGGCCAAGATCATTGATCTGGACAACGGTCAAACCCTCCGTGCTGTGATTGGCGCAGATGGTCTTTCCGGAGGGCAGGTCTTTACTTTTAATTCCCAGTCTACGCAGCTGCCGGCTGGATGCCAGTCAGGCGGGTTCCCAGTGGTGGCACTTTCCTGCGTTTCTGAAAAGTTGCCCTGTAAGGCTCAATTTGTTCGAATTCCCAATACACAACAATTGCTCGGCTACAAATTCGTGGCCAATATCTACGACCCCTCAACCCAAATCTGTTCTTGGGATTTTGGAGACGGGCAAACGGATATTGGAGAAAATGTAGCACACGTTTTCCCCTGGAAGGAAACTACGTCGTGTGTCTAACCGTCACCGACAACTTTGGCTGTTCCATTCAAGAATGTGTCACCATTGAAGCCAGCAATCAAGACTATGATTGGTGCGGATATGATATTCAGGTGACCGCTGTTGGGACAGAGTTGCAGGGGAAAATATTCCCAATTACGAATGATGCTGACTTAGTTTTGGAGGCGGTAGAATGGTACACGAACAAGTCGAGCCAAATCATTTCAGAATTGTCAGCTTTTTCGGCTCCACTCGCAGGTTATGGGGATTACACGGTTTGTGCAGATTATCAGGTACGGAATCTATTTGATGGAAGCCTTTGCAGTGCCACTCGTTGCCAAAGCATGACGGTGGCCGAATCTGCTTGCATCAATCCTATCTTGGCTGATGTGACTTCGCTCTGCCCAGGTCCTTCACAATTGTATGCCCCTGTATGCGGCTGTGACGGGAATACTTATGCTAATGAATGCGAAGCATTGTCTAAGGGACTTTCTCAATGGTGGGCGGGGGACTGCAGTTCTGTCTGGGGTGCCTGTAACACAAACCTGGAGGCGAAAATAATCAGTGGCTCAGCCGATGGGGGCTACATTGCGCAGTTCTGTAATCTTAGCGTAGGCAATTATAACTCCGTGCAATTGGATTTTGGAGATGGCACGCCACTTTGGGAAGGCACCAATTGGGACACGATTTTACACCCTTACGAATTGGCTGGAATTTACCGGACGAACCTGACTGTATGGGGCGCAAATGGCTGTATTTCTTCGGTAACTCAATTGCTTGTGACTGATGCCATGAGCATGGTAATCGAGGCCCTGCCTTCATCAACGGATTATGTATTGCCAGGTGATGCAAACCGCGATCAGCGTGCCAATGTGTACGACTTGCTCAACGTCGGTGTAGGGCATTACAGCACAGGCGCACCACGACCGGAAGCCAGCACTGCCTGGAGTCCCCAATTCGCACCCAATTGGGACGATGCCGTGACTGAAACGGTGAATTACAAACACCTGGATTGTGATGGAAATGGTTCCGTGAATGAGTTTGATGCGGATGTGATCACCCAACACTATGTAGCCATTGACACCACCGAGATTGCTTTTTTGCCCGGGTTGCCCCAATTGCGACTGGAATTTGAAAACGATACCATTTGGGTTGATCCAAATAATCCGGCTCCTGTTGAAATAAAAGCGCGTGTAAAAGTGGGCAGCCCAAGTCAACCAGCACTAGGCTTATATGGATTGGCCTTTGCGCTGCAATACCCCGATTATGTAAATCACGACCCGGATGCCGATTACGACGACGACTTTTTTGGTTCCACGAACCACTTGCTATGGCTGGCGAAAGACAATCACGCTCGTTTACAGCTGGATTTGGGCTTGACTCGAAAAAATGGGCTTTCGGCCAATGGTTATGGCAGGGTGGCCAATCTTACATTTGTTACGGATTATATTATCATTATTGACGTAATCGAACGGGGAGAAAGCAAACCCGTTCCCTTTGTAGTGCCCATCCGAGGTTTGAAAGCCATTGATAAATTTGGCAATAAGTTTGAAATTTCCGCACCTTCCGTACAAGACACCGTGTGGATAAAATCAATCCAAACAACTGGCACTCAAGAAGAAATGCTGCGCTCTAAAGTTCAGATCAGCCCTAATCCTGCTGCGGGCACGACGGAAATTTATACCTCCGACCTACATGTGCAGGCTATTGAAGTTATAAACAGCCTCGGGCAAAAAATTCGCGAAATACGGATACTCTCTGGTGTCCGCAGTACACAATTGAATCTGTTAGGCTGGACAAGCGGAGTGTATACGCTGCGTATTCGTACGGAAGATGGCCTGGTGGAGAAGAAGTTGGTGGTTCGGAGGGATTTAGATTTGGAATTACGATTTACGATTTGGGTATTCGCTCCGGCATATTGCCGCGCAAATCGAAATCTAAATCACAAAATCCTAAATCACCTCCAAGTCTTCCTACTTTTGCCCGTAAATGCTGTTCTGGGTAAATATTCTATTTTGGCCGTTGGCCCTTTATGTAGGGCTTTGCCTTGTGTTCTATTTTGGGCAAGACTTGTTTTTCTTTCGCCCGGAGCGTCTGGCCAAAACCTTTGCTTATCAGTATCCTTTCCCTTTTACAGAAGTCAATTTCGACATGGAAGACGGAGGCATGGTGAATGCCCTGCATTTCCGTGTACCCAACAGCAAGGGCGTGGTTTTTTACATCAAAGGAAATTCGCGGAGCATTAAAGGCTGGGGCAAGTTTGCCAAAGATTTTGTGGGAAAAGGCTTTGATTTTTTTATTCTCGACTTTCGCGGATTTGGCAAAAGCCATGGCCGTCGCACCGAAGAAATCCTGTTTAGCGACCTCCAACACGTATATAAGTGGCTTTCCGATGAGTACGGAGAAGCGCGTATTGTCTTGTATGGTCGCTCGCTGGGCAGTGGCCTCGCCGCTCGGGTCGCCTCCTGGAACCGACCTCAAATGGTCGTTTTAGATTGCCCTTATTACTCCTTCTTGTACCACATCTCCCGTTACGCTTTCATCTTGCCCATTCGCTGGCTATTGCGCTATCACATTCGTACAGACCGGTTTATTAAAAAGGTGCGCTGTCCAATACATATCATTGGTGGTACCAAAGATCGCCTCATCCCATACCGCCAAAGTGAGATGCTCAAAGCGCTGGCTCCTGAAAAAATCACACTTCACCCCATTGTTGGTGCTGGCCACAACAACCTGCCCGACTTTCCTGAATACCACGACCTGCTTTATGATATCCTGCACGAAGCCTTTGAGGAGGAAAAAAATTGGAAAATGGCCGCTTAAATAAATGTGGTCAATGTGTTCCCTCCTACGCTTTGGCTTCGGCGGGTAAAAATGTGGTCAATGTGACCAATATGATGTATCAGTTGTGGTCGTTTCGTCGTTCATTTTCCTCAAAAATCATTTCATCGTACTAATGCAAAAACTCTTCACCCTTCTTCTCATAGCCCTCCCCATTTCGCTTTTTGGCCAAAAAACAAACCCCGCAAGCGCAGGGAAACCGGCTGCAAAATCTCCCTCGGCATCGCCGACAACAAAACCAAGTACTCCAGCTCCGGTAGCTGGTAATACTGCCTTCAAAAAAGACACCGCCATCCTCAACCTCTTTGAAAAACCCGCCAGTATCAAGTGGGTAAAAAATTTCAAGGGCCGCCTTGACGATGCCTCGGTGGTGGATATTGCATTGGGTTTCGACGGACAAAATTGCCGCGGCTACCTCACGTACGCTAAAAGCCGTACGCGCTTTAACCTCATAGGTTCACTCGATACTGCAGGATTTTCGCTCGAAGAACGAGATTTGGTTCGGGGCACCACTGGACGCTTGAGCGGCGTTTACCGAAACCGCCGTTTGGAAGCCGAATGGGTAAATGCCGACAACTCACTTGGCAGCCGTTTGGAGGCCGAAGAAGTGGGGCCCGGACAAACAGTTGCACTCAATTGTTCTGACAACAAATGGAGTAGCCGTTTTATCACGCGCTACAACGGCGCCCGCTGCGACATGGTGCTCGTGCGCTCTCACAATGGCGCTTTGGATGGCTTCCTATGGGTCGAATCGGATGGCCGCACTTACAAGCTAAAGGGCGACATAAAAAACGATGGAGCATATGAAATGGAAGTGCTTGGCTCCGGAGATCGTTTGGCGGCATTGCTGAGTGGCAAGCTCCAACCAGGCCAAAACACCGATTGCAATTGGGTAGGCAGCGGCGAGCGACGGACTTTCAAGTTTGTGCTTAAAGATCACTTTTTGCTCGGGTGTTACGAATACGCGGATTATGCTACCAGCTATGATGTGCTCTACCCACGCACTCCTTGCGCCCATTGCAACACTCAACTCGATGAACAAGTGAATCAATGGGTAGAAGCTTGTAAATCTGCTTTTTCTGAAAAGAGAATCCAGCCATCACCCGCCAACCGCGGAAGTGAGCGGGCCAGTGCCTGGCCTGAAATTGCCTGTTGGACCGACAATGTTTTTGCTGGTTATGTTACTTTTTCCGATACATGGACCGATCAGGCACAGGGACTCTCTTTCAATTACAACCTGCGTACCAATAAGGAAATTACCTTTGAAGATCTTTTCAACAAAGGCTTCAATGCCCAAAAATATCTGACGGACTGGGCCAACCGCGAAATGCCAAAACTACCCTCCTTTGCCAGCGACCCGAAATACCGTGAATGGCTGAGCAAAGAGGGTTTTCCGCTATTTGCCATTCGCCGTGAGGGATTGGAAATCAGTACCTTGTTTCATCCACAATATGGTCGCCAAACTTTGCTTGTGCCGTATTCAGGACTCAAAACGTATCTAAAAAAAGACAGCCCCGCTGGGGAATTTGTTAAATAATGTGGTCAATGTGCCTCCCTCCTACGCTTCGGCTTCGGCGGGTAAAAATGTGGTCAATGTGCTACTGCGAACTGCCACTGAAAACTGCTACTGAATTATGGAAGATTGGCAACTAGATTTTGAATGGCTGCGCACCCAGCACCTCGTGCAAGACACGATGAAGCGCGAGACTTTGCCCGATTTGAACACAGTATTGTTTCTGATTGGGATGCAGGAGTTGGGGCGCTGGAAAAAATCTTTCACAAAGGAAGAAAAACAAGACCTCATGCATATCGCGGTATGCCGCTTGTTGAGTCAGGAAGGTTTTTTTGAATTCGTAGGCCGCGACGAAGATGGATGGCCGCACTATCGGCAGGCACTGGAAATGCCCAAACAGGAGACCTCTGAACAAGAAAAACTCTTGAAAATCAACGCGATACGTTATTTTCAAGAGTGGGAAAAAGAAGATCAATAGCCTAGCGGTTTGACGACTCAACGTCGTCAGACCGCTACAAGGCTAACTTATCCTTAAGTCAATGGTATTGTCTGCACGGGGCTTCAATAATGCCAGAACTTTTTTTGTTGTTGGGGCGTCAGTACGCCGCGCACGTCGTTTTTCCAATCTTCCCGTAGTTGTTTCCAGCCTTTTCGGCTGTGTTGGCCAGACTGCCTTGCAGACTCAAAGGCCGTAACTTTTTCGAGGTTGAGGGCATAGATCTTGCCCTTTTGTTCTTCGGTAAGGTCCAAATGGCTCGACATTTTTTCCGTGATCGTGCCAGCCTTTTCGGCCGAAGAAAGTTGTAACCAACGATACCATCCGATGCCTTTAGCAGCAAAGAAGATGAGTAGAACGGCCGAGATGCCGATAATCCAAGGTCTTTTTTTCATGTTGCTTAAATTTTTAATTGTTAGTGGTTTTACACCGTAGTGTTTTGGCTTTCATCTGAATTTTCGTGTCCACCCGTACGACTCCAGCCACGCTTTCCCCAGCGTTGCATGAATTGCTCGCGTTGTTCGGGAGGCATATTTTTCCAGCGTTCGCGCATGTGATGTCCCCGCACGCCTTTTCCCCATCCGCGCGGTCCAAAGCCGCCCGTAAGTAGCCTGCCCAAAACCATCAAACCCAGTGCCTGAAAAAATGTGAGCATTGGAAGCCCGAAGATGGCTGATGCCAGATTGTTCCATAGCAGCATCGTGGCGAAGGTGATGGCGGTGACGAAGAGTAGCCCAAAAGCGATGCCTTTTGCCGCCCATTTCCATTTCATGTATTGCATTGTAATGTTGATTTGTGTGATTGGATGTTGTGATTAGTCATTGAGCCAGTCCTCGAAATGCTCGCGCAAGCGAAGCACCGCATAGCGTTTTCGAGCCAAAAGTGTATTGATAGAAAGACCGGTTTTTTCAGCCATTTCGCGGAACGGAATGTCGTTGAGCTCATGCGTCACAAATACTTCACGCTGTTCGACAGGTAATTGTTCGAGCGCCCGGTTCAATTCGTCCCAGAACTCTTGTGTTTCGAGCAATGCATCAGGAAGGTTCTGCTCCAGCCAGTGGTCGAATACGAGATCATCGGACAATTCGGCGTTATCTTCTTGGTTTTCACCGCTTTCCTACGCGATTTGACTGAACGGAACGGTTTTCTTTTTTCGGTAATAATCGGTCACCCGGTTGCGGGCCGCGGTAAAAAGCCAGTTGCCTATCTGCTCTATCTCCTCCAAATCCTGTTGCCGTGTGAGCTGTAGCCACACATCCTGCGCCGTATCTTCGGCCACCTCAATATCCTGGATTTTTGAGCGCACAAAAGCCAAAAGTCTTCGACCATATTGTCCGAACCATTCGGTGATTTTGATGTCTCGTTGCTGATTTGCCAATTCGATTTCCAAATTTCGCCCTGTTTATAAAGGGCATGACGGATGAGTTGATCTCGTATTGTAAAAGATACAAAATATTACCTTCGCTCAATGCACACGCACAGTCTTTTTGAACTCAACGAGCACATCCGCCGGGTGTTGGCGCTCAATTTCCAGCAGCCGGTTTGGATTGTGGCTGAGATTGCTCAAGTGGGCGAATCGCGTGGCCATCGTTACCTTGACTTGGTGCAAAAGGAAGCAAATGGCGATGTGGTAGCACAGGCACAGGCCGCTCTTTGGGCAGCTGAATTCCGACAAATTAATGCCCGTTTTCCTTTAGGAGTCGCCTCCATCCTCCGGGAAGGATTGGAATTGCGGATGCAGGTGCGCCCCGAGTTCCACGAACGATACGGTTTTAAACTCCACATTACGGACATTGATCCGGCGCACACCTTCGGTCAACTCGATCTGTTGCGTCGTCAAACCATCCAGACGCTTCGACAAGAAGGATTGTTTGATCTGAACCGCAGCCTGACATTGCCACTCGTACTACAGCGCATTGCGGTAATCAGCAGCGAAAATGCAGCAGGTAAACAGGATTTTTTAGAACATTTGAAGGATAATTCCTTTGGCTATTCTTTTGATTGTCAATTTTTTATCACAGCAGTTCAGGGCAAAAACGCGGAGGGAGAAATAATAGAGGCTTTGGAAAAGATCAGCCAAACAGCGGAGAAATTTGATTGCATAGTAATAGTGCGTGGAGGTGGCGCACGGCTCGACCTGATGGCTTTCGATGGCCTGGCGCTTTGCCAGGTGGCGGCGAATATGCCCTTGCCCCTCATAGTCGGGATCGGGCATGATGTGGATGAATCAGTGCTTGACCTCGTGGCCCATTCTTCGCTCAAAACCCCCACGGCTGTGGCAGATTTTCTTGTACAGCACAATTTGATTTTTGAAGGAAATGTGTTGGAAGCGGCGGAATCGTTGGGAGTTATCGCGCAAAACATCCTGAAAATCAAACAGATGGAACTCGAGCGCGCCGAAACCACCGTACGTTATGCTGCTCGTGAGCAAACCCAGGAATCAAGTAGAAATCTAGATTTTATGGAAGAAAAGATTCCTGCCCTCGCGCTTCAAACCCTGCGGGAACACCATCGCGAACTGGAAAAAATGGAGGCTATTTGTCAGAATCTCCATCCGGAAAATGTGCTGCGTCGAGGCTTTAGCATCACTATCAGTAATGGGAAAGCAATTTCTTCACCTGCTGAGGTAAAATCCGGCGACTTGCTGGAAACCCGCTTGTGGGAAGGCATTGTTAAGTCGGAAGTGGTGTGATTAACAATTGCTATGGTAAGATATTATGCACCACAAGTCAGACTAAGCGCAGCGGCGTACACAATTATTTGCCAGAAAATAAGACATTTGCCAGACACTCCACCAAACCGCCGAAACATCTTATCCAAGCCTACTTTTGTTGCTCAATCCCTGCAAAAGCCTGAATCCGCGACGATGAAATATTATTCCGCCTTTACGATCCTGTTTTTCTTTTTTAGTCTGAACGCTGTTTCCGCTCAATCGGTAGCCGAATTGGAAGCCAAATTTAAGCGTTCCGCTTCCAAGAACGAGCGGATGAATTTAGCTTATCAAATTGCTGAAAAATCACTTGCCACCAATGCGAAAAAAGCCTCTGACTATGCGGTGAAAGCCAATCAGTTGGCGGTAGAAATCGGCGACAAACGAAAGGAAGCAGATGCTGCCGTGATGGCCGCAGATGCCGAATATCGTCTCCGCAATTACAAGGAAGCAGCCGGGAGGTTTAACCGCGCCTGGAACACCGCTCGAAACTATGGTTTTCGCGATCTGGTGTTAACCAGCGCTGAAAAATTGCAGGACATCGCAATGAAACAGAATGATTTGCGTGAAGCGCTAAAGTGGAGCACCGAGACGGTGAAATATCTCAAAGATTCCGGCGGAGGGGCACGAGGCGGCGGGGAATCATTGCGAAAACTTGAAAACCAATTGGCGGCTGCCGAATCTGACAACCGTTCTTTGCGCGAAAAACTGGCTGCGGCTACCGGACAAACCCAGTTGTTGGAAAATACCTATCAAAGTCAGCTCAAAGAAGTCGAAGAAAAAACCCAACTGGTACTTACTGAAAAAGATCAAGCCCTTACCCAAGCCTCCCAAACCGTCCTCCGTGCCGATTCTGCTATCCGTGTCAACTCGCTCAGGCTCAAAAACCTGACTGAATCGCAGATGTTGGATTCCATCGTAAAAGCGCAGCAAGAACGAGAACTACAAGTCAACAAAACCCGCCTGGCCGAGGCCGAATTGTTCCGCGAGCAAAGCGAAAACATCCGAAACATACTCGCACTTATAGTGGTTTTCGTGCTGTGCCTTGCCCTTATTTTTTATGCTCGTTTCCGTGCTAAAAAGCGCACAGCCAATGAACTTTCCCAGAAAAACGCACTGATTGAAGAGGAGCAAAAACGCTCTGAAAGCCTCTTGTTAAACATCCTCCCGCCTGCCATCGCGAAAGAATTGAAGGCCCGAAACAAGGTGGCCGCCCAGAAATACGACCAGGCCACCGTGATGTTTGTTGACTTCAAAGGTTTTACCAATATAGCCGAAATGCTAAGCCCGGAGCGTTTGGTGGAAGAACTTGACTTGTGTTTTTCCAACTTCGACAGCATAATTAGCAAGTATCGTATCGAGAAAATCAAAACGGTGGGTGACGCTTATATATGCGCTAGTGGACTTTCGGACATGAACGCCAGTCCATCCGATATGGTGAAGGCCGCCCTTGAAATCCAGGATTTTCTGCTGGGCCTCAAAGCCGAGCGCCTGAGCCAAGGCTTGCCGCACTTTGATGCCCGTGTGGGCATTCACACCGGACCAGTGGTAGCAGGTGTGGTGGGCGCGAAGAAATTTGCCTACGACATTTGGGGCGACACGGTGAACACCGCCGCACGACTGGAAGAACAATGCGATCCAGGCCGGGTCAATGTCAGCGAAGATGCCTACTGGCTCGCCAAATACGAATTCGAATGGCAGCACCGGGGCAAAATCGCCGCCAAAGGCAAGGGGATGATGGATATGTACTACGTCACGGGGATAAAGCAGTACTGATTTGGTGATTGGTTTATTGGTGATCGGTGGATTGGGATTCACAATCTAACTGGGGGTGTTTTTTGCCACTAATTGCACTAATTTTCACAAATTCACCAAGGCACGCTGGGCTAATTCGTGAAAATTAGTGCAATTAGTGGCGAAAGGAAATCTGTTTTATTGAAAAACTTCATGCGCCTTTTTGGTCTCATTGGTTGGCCGCTCGACCATTCTTTTTCGAAGCAATATTTTAGCAAAAAATTCGAGCGCGAAGGCATTCGAATTGCGCGGTACGAACTATTTCCTTTGGAAAAAATCGCCAATTTGTCCGCTTTGGTGCAGCAAACCCCGGATCTTCTCGGCTTAAATGTTACCATCCCTTACAAGGAATCAGTCTTACCTTTTCTAAATGAATTGGATGAAACGGCCCATAATGTCGGCGCAGTAAATTGCATCAAAGTGCTTGAAAACCAACTGCTTGTTGGTTACAATACGGATGTGGTGGGTTTTGAAAAATCACTCTTAAAAGTGCTGTCTGAAAGCGGGAAGTCGGAGGCCAATTCCGCTTTTATTCTTGGAACGGGCGGCGCCTCTAAAGCAGTTGCCTTTGTCCTGAAAAAACTCGGAATCCCTTTCAAATTCGTTTCACGCAATCCGAAGACCGAAAATGAAATTTCTTACAAAGACCTCGAAATTGAGCGTGGTAGACCATCACACCCATCCATTTTAATCAACACAACTCCAGTCGGGACCTTCCCCCGCATTGACGAAATGCCGTCTGTACCGCCAGATTTTTTTAGGCCGGGGATGCTTGTGTATGATTTGATCTACAATCCCTCCGAAACGCTACTTTTGCGCGAAGCTAAATCCCATGGATGTGCAGTGAAGAACGGTTTGGAAATGTTGGAACTGCAAGCCGAAGCCGCTTGGGAAATTTGGCAAGGGGACCGTTGACTTAATGACTATTTTTTATGACCACCATAGACTTTTCAAATACAGAGATCGCGTTTGCCCACCTTTCGGACAAAGAACTTAAAAAAACCGCCTGGCTGTTCAACTTGATGAACAAGCCCTGGATCGTAAAGTATGGTTCAAGTCTGGCGTTGTGGGCTGTGGAGAACGGTATTCCGCTCGCAGAATGGGCCGTGAAAAAAACAGTTTTTCACCAATTTGTGGGCGGCACTACGCTCCTGGACAGCCAGCCCAGTATAGAAAGACTCGCAGAATACAACACACTCACCATCCTTGACTATGGCGCGGAGGCAAAAGAAACGGAGCTCGATTTTAATCATACGATGAATGAGAATATCCGGGCCATTGACTTTGCATCCCGTTCTGTCAAAAGTATCCCGATCATCAGTACAAAAGTGACGGGTTTGATGAGATTCGGATTATTGGAACGCATCCAATCCGCCGAAACATTGAATCGCGATGAGGTGAATGAATACCGCAATGCGCTTAAACGTTTGGATGCCATTTGTTACCACGCTTCAAAAAAGAACGTGTCAATCTTTATTGATGCAGAAGAAAGCTGGATTCAGGACTCCATTGACCATTTGGTTTGGCTGATGATGCGTAGGTACAACAAGCAGCGCGTGGTGGTTTACAACACCTTCCAGTATTACCGTCACGACCGCCTCCAATTCCTCACAGAGAGTTACGATCGCGCTGGCAAAGAAGGCTTTATGCTTGGTGCAAAACTCGTGCGCGGCGCTTATATGGAGAAAGAACGCGCTCGCGCTCAAGAACTTAACTACGAAGACCCCATCAACCCAGACAAGGCTTCGACGGATGATCTTTACAACACTGCGCTTCGTTTTTGCATTGACCATATTGATACTATGGCCGTTTGCAACGCCAGCCATAACGCCGAAAGTGCCCTGCTTCAGGTAGCATTGATGGATAAAAAAGGCCTCGCACACGACCATCCGCACACGCTTTTCAGCCAACTATACGGCATGAGCGACAATGTAACCTTCAATCTTGCGAAAGCGGGTTTCCGTGTGGCAAAATACCTTCCTTATGGTCAGGTGAAAGAAGTGATCCCGTATCTCATACGCCGGGCGCAGGAGAATACTTCTGTGACGGGGGATGCGGGGCGGGAGTTGAAATTGGTGCGGGAAGAGGTAAAGAGGCGGGGGATATAACCTGCTTACCTCCCCAAATGCACCAGCAGCACACTCACATCCGCCGGGTTCACCCCGGAAATACGGCTCGCCTGTCCAATCGTCCTTGGGCGGGTGTGCGCCAGTTTCTGACGGGCTTCTATGCTCAAGCCATTGATGCCGGAATAGTCAAAATCAGCGTTTAATTGCAGGTCCTCAAGCCTTGCCATGCGCGACACCATTTCCTCTTCCTTTTTGATGTAGCCGTCGTATTTGATGTTGATTTCGGCCATTTCCACGAATTCCAGATCGTAAGGCGCGAGGAACCTTGCGAGTTCGGGCAATATTTTCGCCAAGCCGGGGATATCCACTTGGGGGCGGAGCAGGATGTTGTGCAGTTTTGTTTTTTGGCCAATCAGCGCAGAATCAACACTTTGCAGATAGCCGTTCAATTCATCGGGATTCACGGATGCATTTCGGAAGAAGGCGTCAATTTCTGCCACGGCACGGTTTTTTGCGTGAACACGCTCCATGCGGCCTTCGGCGCCTTGCAAGCCCAGGCGATGGGCAATAGGCGTTAGCCGCAGGTCGGCGTTGTCTTGTCGAAGCAGGATGCGGTACTCCGCGCGGCTGGTAAACATGCGATATGGCTCCTCTGTACCTTTATTAACGAGGTCGTCAATCAAGACTCCGATGTACGCTTCGGAGCGTTTCAACACAATGGGTGCTTCGTTTTTGGCGGCGAGTGCGGCGTTCAGACCAGCCATTAAGCCCTGACAAGCGGCTTCTTCATAGCCCGTTGTTCCATTGATTTGTCCGGCAAAAAAGAGGTTTTTTATCAGGTTTGTTTCCAGCGTAGTCTGCAATTGAGTAGGCGGGAAATAGTCGTACTCAATGGCATAACCTGGTCGGAACATCTTGGCATTTTCCAAGCCCGGAACCAACCTAAGTGCTTTATACTGAACATCTTCGGGCAAGGAACTCGAAAAACCGTTGATGTAAATCTCCACCGTGTCGCGGCCTTCCGGCTCGACAAATAGTTGGTGCCGGTCTTTATCGCTGAAGCGGTCAATCTTGTCTTCTATACTCGGGCAATAGCGCGGCCCAACGCCTTGAATGCGCCCGTTGAACATCGGAGATTTGTCAAATCCCGTGCGCAACGTATCGTGTACTTTTTGATTTGTGTAAGTGCTCCAGCAGCAGAGTTGGTTTTCGAGTGCTGGGGTGTCGGTGTAGGAAAATTTGCCCGGCGGGATTGTCGCCATCCTGGATGTCCATTTTGGAATAATCGAGGCTGCGCCCATCAAGTCGCGGAGGGGTTCCGGTTTTCATGCGCCCGGCTTCAAAGCCCAGTTCCACCAGTTGTTCTGTAATACCACGCGCCGCGCTTTCGCCAGCCCGACCGCCGCCAAATTGCTTTTCACCGATGTGTATGATGCCATTCAGAAAGGTGCCATTGGTGAGCACAACCGTCTCACTTTCAATCTCTAAGCCCATGCTGGTACGAACTCCACGCACCCGGCCGTCTTTCACTAAAAGACCGCCCACCATTTCTTGCCAAAAATCAATATTGGGATGAGATTCAAGCATTTGCCGCCATTTTGCCGCGAACTGCATGCGATCGCTTTGCGCCCTGGGACTCCACATGGCAGGGCCTTTGGAGCGGTTGAGCATCCGAAATTGCACGGCGGTATGGTCGGTAATGATGCCCGAATAGCCACACAAAGCGTCCACTTCGCGCACAATCTGACCTTTGGCAACGCCGCCCATGGCTGGGTTGCAACTCATCTGTCCGATGGTCTGCATGTTCATGGTGGCCAAGAGGACTTTGCAGCCCAGGTTGGCGGCAGCTACGGCAGCCTCGCAACCTGCGTGGCCCGCGCCTACTACTATCACATCGTATTTTGGAAACATTTTTTGCTAAAAAGGAGGGCAAAGGTACGGTAAGTGTGTGGTGTTGTCAAAGGGGGGCTACGATCGAAACCTACAAGGATGACAAAGGTCAAACATACTATCATAGTGTAAAAAATTCATTTTCAAAGACTTAAACCTTTCAAGGTGCCGTTCCAACTGAAATCAGGCTTTTTTTTACTTTTGGCCCTGTGTATGAAAGGTTCGCATATTTACGAGTTAGCGGTGACCATAAAATACGAAAAATGAAATTCACATTTAGAAATATCCCTTTATTGATTTTAGTTTCCACATTTATTTCTTGTAATGGACAGGTTAAAAATGACAAACCATCACCCAATGTTGAGAAGGTTACAGAAGTAATCAAAAGTCCTCTTCCTAAAACCGGATTTTCAAATGGTTACGTTGACATAGACGGTACGCTTTGGTTCACAAGTAACGGTGGTGGTATTTACCATTTTGACGGAAAAACATTTAAGAATTATACTATGAAAGACGGATTGAGTAGTAATCAAGTCTTTTCAATTGTTTCTGACCATAAAAATTATCTATGGTTCGGAACTCAAAACGGTTTAGTCAAATACAACAGACAACAATTTGAACATATACCTCTACCATACCAAGACACCACAACAGGTTGGATTAGTACTGTGTACCCCACTCTAAGCCCCAATGCTGCTTATGCTTTAGCAACCGATAACAACAACAATTTATGGATTGGAACTGGAGGGGCTGGAGCTTATTGCTATGATGGGAAAATCTTCAAATCATATTTAACCGAAATCGGACAAAAACAAGAAGATAGTTTGCACCACAATTGGATTCCTTTTATAAGAAAAGATAACAAAGGAAATATGTGGTTTGCATCAATGACTCACGGAGGAGTTAATCAATTTGATGGTAAAGAAATGACACAATATTTGATAAAAGATGGATTAAGTGAAGACCAAGTACGAACAATTTACTGTGACAAGACTGGAAAGATATTGTTTGGGTTTAACGGAAATAGAAACAGCGGATTAACTGTTTATGATGGCCGCTCATTCAAAACTTATTCTGTTGAAGACGGTCTTTGCAATAAGCGGATTCGTGCAATTTATGAAGACAAAAATGGTAACCTTTGGCTTGGTGCTGACTTGGTTAACTTATGCCTTTTTGACGGTCAAAAGTTTTCTGAATTTAACTACAACGGAAAGACTTTCTCTGATGTACTATTCATTCTTGGCGATTTAGAGGATAATATTTGGTTTGGTGGAGCAAATGGAATTTGGAAATATGACGGAGAAATCGTAACTGAAATGACAACAAATAAATAATAAAATGGCTACAGCTAACAGCACCTACCCAAAAGTGGCAGTTCAGTGGTTAAATGAAGCTCTGTGCTTCTATCAAAGTTTGTGCTTGGTTGACAGTGAAGTGCTCTGAAATCGCCACCTTCGGGTAGCTGCAAACCGTTAGTGGCAACCCAATGACAACAGCATAAACCTTGAAAATTCAGACAATGAACATACCAACAGTTATATTTTTTCTAAACATTTTGACCCTGTTGACTTCCTGCAAAGGGCAGACAACAACGCAATCTGAAAATGCAGCCAATTCAACTTCAATCGGTGACACAGTAAATGAGCTTGGAAAAGACATAGAACTTGTTTATCAAGACAAGAAGGACAATTATTGGTTTGCGTGCAGGAACGATGGAGTGTACAAATATGATGAAAAAAAAATCATTCATTTTACAGCCAAAGATGGCTTGACCAGCAATAGTATTGGAGAAATAAGGGAAGATAAATCGGGAAACATTTATTTTATTACTGGTAATGGTATTTGTCAATTTAACGGAAAGACTTTTAGAGCGTTAAAAGAAAAATCTGGTGTTGACAACGATTGGAAATTAAATCCCAATGACATTTGGTTTAAAAGTTCAGAATATGACGGTTTTGTTTATAGATTTGATGGTGAAAATCTATTGAAACTAAAAGTTCCAAAAATCAAACCTGGAGAAGAGTATATTTCAAAATATCCAAATTATGCTAACCCATATGCGATTTTTTGTGTTTACACTGACAGTAAAGAAAATATTTGGTTTGGTACTGCAACCTTAGGTGCTTTCCGCTACAACGGAAAATCATTTGATTGGATTATTGAAGATGACGTAACAGAACTACACGATGGACCAGCCAATGGTGTTCGTTCAATTTTAGAAGATAAAAATGGAGATTTTTGGTTTAATTCGGCATATCGTTATACCATATATGACACCAACTCAATGCCAAATAATCAACAGGACAAATCAATATTTTATAAGAGAACAAAAAGTATAGGTAGTTTAGACGGAAGTAAAAACAATGATTTTACTGAATACTTATCTGTCACAAAGGACAATAACAATAATTTATGGTTTGTACCTTACGATACTGGAGTATGGAAGTATGACGGAATAAAAATCACTCATTACCCGGTTCAAATCAACTCTAAGGAGATAAAATTATTTTCTATTTACAAAGACAATAAAGGAACCTTATGGCTTAGAACACATGAGTATGGATTATGGAAATTTAACGGAGAGACTTTTGAACAATTTAGAATATGAAAGAAGAAAGAAGAGCAGCCACTAACACGGGTTTTGCGTCAGGCGCGGAGACGTGCAAATTTGGCGCATTGTGCTTCTATTCAATTTCAGTGCGGGGTGACAGTTTTGTGCTCCAAAACACATGAACGCAAAGCCCGAATTCGTTATCTACCATTTTGAGCCACAGGATAGCTTGTTCATCTCACCGCACCACCGTCACATCCCCCTTCTTATATATCTCCATCTCGCGCCCGCAAAAAGCCACCCGCGCCCACATCTGCCACACGAACACCTCAGTGCCAGCGGCTTTGTCGCCAATTTTTCCGATCCAGCCATTTTCAGGCGTTTCAGTTTCAAACACGAAATTTCCCCAACGGTCATATACTTCTAAACGGTAACTCAGTAGCGTTAGGTTTTGCCCAAAAACGCTCTGAACATATTATTTTCGGGCAATTCAGACGCAGGCGCAAACGTGTTGGGAATATACACTGATACCGAGTTGCCATCTGCATCGGCCCAGACTACCTCGCTTTCCTGACGAACTGTTTCGCAATGATTGGTTGCTTCCAGCCAAACTGGCCCGGCCTCGCCAACTGTTACGGATGGCGTTTGCGCACCATTCCACCAGAGCAATTGCAGCCCGGATGTGTCGCCGCCAATGGTCGGGGCGAGTGTGATTTGGACGCTGTCGCAAGGAATAACCAAAGCGCTGGGAAGTAGTACTTCCAAGCCGGGGGAGGCTGGAATGGATGTAGTTTTTTCAAAAATACAGCCGTTATCGTCGCGCACAAATACGGTATGACTGCCAGCTGCGAGGCTCTCAAACAGAGCAGCGGTTTGAAAATCAACATTATCCAAAGAAAAACCTGTGGGCACACTTCCTCCTGAATTGACAGTGACCACCAGTGAACCTGTCGGCGAATTTGGACAAGAAGTTTCTGCTGCTACCTCAAAATCCAGGCCTGGCCAGGCCGTCACGGAAATCGTGATGCTCGAGTCACAGCCTTCCCCGTTTGTCCAATGAAATTCCCGGAGCTCGCCTGCTGCAATTGCTTGATTTTGAAAAACATATACTTCACCGGGACAAACATTGACCTCCCGAATTTCCGAGGAAGTTTGCTTTTCAAAAATCGTCACGGTCATGATTGAATCACAGCCCAACCAATTTTTCAGGACAAAATCTTGCACCGAACCAGCCGCCAATGCGACCCCTTGATAGATATAGGTTTCATTCGGACAAACCCCGAAGGAGGCCGACCCAGCCGAAGTCGGCAGTGCTGATACGGTGACGGTTACGATGGAATCGCAACCTGTGACCGAATGGGTTAATGTGAAATCCTGAGATTGCCCAACGCCCAAATCCACGCCAGCGTAGTTGTAAAAACTGCCGGGACAAACGCTTGCATTCAAGGTTGAACTGGAAATTGGCAAAGCAGACACCGACACAGTGACAATGGAATCACAACCAAGCCAGTTGCTCAGGTTGAAATCCTGCGATTGTCCAACGGCCAAATCCACGCCAGCGTAATTGTAAAAACTGCCAGGGCAAACACTTGCATTCAATGTTGAACTGGAAATGGGCAAGGCCGAAACCGTGACAGTCACCACCGAATCGCAGCCGAGCCAATTTGTAAGGTTGAAATCCTGCGATTGCCCGACGGCCAAATCCACGCCGTTATAATTATAAAAACTTCCGGGACAAGCACTTACGCCCAATGTTGAACTGGAAATGGGCAATGCCGAAACCGTGACAGTTACGACCGAATCGCAACCAAGCCAGTTGCTCAGGTTGAAATCCTGCGATTGTCCGACCGCCAAATCAACGCCAGCGTAATTGTAAAAACTGCCGGGGCAAACACTTGCATTCAATGTTGAACTGGAAATGGGCAATGCCGAAACCGTGACAGTCACCACCGAATCACAGCCAAGCCAATTGGTCAGGTTGAAATCCTGGGATTGCCCAACAGCCAAATCCACGCCGTTATAATTGTAAAAACTTCCGGGACAAGCACTTACGCCCAAGGTTGAACTGGAAATCGGCAATGCCGAAACAGTCACCGTAACAATAGAATCACAACCCAAAAAATTCTGGAAAATAAAGCCCTGCATCTGTCCGGCAAGTACAGGTGTTCCATTGAACAATGCAGTTTGGCCGGGGCAAGCCGTCAGCGCAACCGAAGCGGAAATGGGCGGGCAGGTGTACGAATCTACCAGGAGATGGGCGAATACTTTGCCACCACAACCAGTGAGCCCCACCGAATCAGAAAAGATCACAATTTCCCAAAGTGAGCTGAGCAATTGGCTGTCAATCTGTACGGTATAGTTGGTAGAAATTACATTTAGCCAGTCAAAATCACCGTTTTGATTCGATTGGTTCGGGGCGATGAAGGTACCGTTTTGAAGCAATTGGACCGGGATTCCCGACACGAGCGTATCTGCCGCGTCAATAATTCCATTGTCGTTTACGTCCGACCAGACCTGGCCCAGGATGTTGCCAAAGCCATTATAAAGTTCAACCGTAAGTGGGGCACTTTGTGCTTCACAGCCATTCAAATCCACCAGTTCCGCCCAGTAAGTGCCACTCTGCGTGGCGACAAATTGGTTGCTCGTTGCACCGGGTATAGATTGACCGCCAAAAACCATTGCCAACTCACAATTTCGGGCAAAGGTGGCAGACAGAGTGTATCGGGATTGCATCTTTCATGGCAACCAGATGGAAGCGCAGAGATATTGGGCCAGGGAAAATCACGACCGTGTTGCTTTGTGCGGAACAACCAAATTCGTTCACCACCCGCACAAAATACAGCCCGGCTTCTTCGGTTTGCAGACTTGGTCCGCCATCCCCGGTGTTCCAAAAAATTTGCCATTCCGGAGGTTGTGGGCCGGTGTAAGTGATGATGGAAGGTGTGCCGGCGCACACGTTATTTGCCGATAGGCTAAAATTGCTTGGAACAGGATTCACCGTCACCGTAAACGGAGCAAGAACCGCTGTGCATCCCGTCGCCGGGTTCGTCACGGTCACAGTAAACGTGTGGGTGCCAACGCTTAGCAAGTTGTTTCGATCTTCTGAAAAAATCAGGACGCCATCGCTGCCGTTGCCTCCGCTCCAGGAGAAGGTGTAATTACCATTGTCTTGAATTTGAAGGGTAACGTCATCGCCTGCACAAACGGCGGCTTCGGGATATTGAACGCCGACGACCTGACCCAAATCATTGACTTCCAAAAACTTGATCGTCCCGATAGGTGCTGGATTCACGTCCACAGTTTTGGCTGGAGGGGAATAAGAACAGCCATTGGCGTTGGTCAGGGTCACTTCGTACACACCTTCTTCAGTAGCGATGAGCGTTGGCAGGTTGGTTCCATCATTCCAGACGTACATGGCGCCGGGACCAAGTGGTGCGCTTAAAGTGAGACTGCTGCCTTGGCAGATGGTGGAAGTGGGCGGGAAAATTATCCCGGAAAACGGATTGGCCGTTATGTTTACCGATTGGGTAATGGAAGCCGTACAGCCATAACTGTTTGTTGCTGTGACAGTTACAGGATAATTACCCGCCGGAGAATAATTGTGGTAGGCTGGGTTGGCCTCGCTTTGGTTCAATGTGCCGGAAGCAGGGTCTCCAAATTCCCACACAGCATTAATAATCCCGGTATTACTTGAAAGTACGAATTCAGCAGCATTGCCTGCACAATTGGCAAGCGGCGGAGCAAAGGCCGGAGCTGGCAAGTTTGGCACAAAAACATTTTCCGAATAGCTCGAGGTACACCCAGTGGCGGTAGTTATGGTGAGCGTGGCTGTGTAATTGCCTGCGCTGGAATAGGCAAAACCCGGGGAGTCAAGATTGCTTATATCCGAATTTCCGGCCTCGCCAAAATCCCATTCCCAATTGGCAATGGTCATTTCGGGGAGGCGCGTGCTCTCGTCGGTGAATAAAGTGGAGTCTCCCGGGCAGGCCATCTTTTGCGAAAACTGTGCTGCGGCCTCCACATCGAGGGAATCTACTGCCTCGCAAACTTCCCCGGTAGTTAGCAGTACTCGTACCAAGACGATGTATTTGCCGGCGTTGGGATAGACAAAATTCACGTTGTCGCCGAAGCTGGTCTGCCAGTTGCCGGTGCCGGAAACCCCGGTCCTCCACACTGCGCTTCCTGGCACATACAGTCCCCCTGAGTAGTCGTTCAAGACCATGGCAAAAGAGTCGCAGCGGGACGTAAAGTCTGGTACTCCTTGCACAGTCCCGGGAGGGCAAAGCGGGTCTCCGCCGCCCGTACAGTAACCACCACCGCCGCCGCCGATACAATAAGAAAACAACTGGATCGGTGGCGCAGTCGCTGTACAACCGTATTCGTTGGTGGCAACCACGGTATAAAATCCATACTGGTTGGTGCTGTAAACGACGGAATTGCCTCCAACGGGCGAGCCATCGTGCAGCCATTGGTAATCGAAATTTGCGTCATCTGGGACGAGCGCGGTTATCGAAACAAAAATGGAATTGTTGCAAAAACCGGCAGGATCGGCGGTAGTCACACTTACGTTGGGCGCGGGCAAGGGATCAATGGAGAACTCGCTCGTTCCACGACAGCCGTGTAAATCGGTAACCGCAAGTGTGTAGGCGCCGGTCGGAATGCTGATATTTAGGCCACTGCCAAGCGGTGTTCCGTTTGCATTTTCCCAGGCATAAGTGATGTAAGAAGCCCCCGCTGTTATTAGACCAGAATCACCCGGGCAAAGTCCCGTTGGGAAAATGGGCAGAGGTTCAGGATTGGCCCAAACGGTGACGTTGAAATTAGTTGTAAGGCCACAGGTGGTTACGCGAAGTTGGTGTGAGCCCGGCGTTTGCCAAAATATATCAACATTGTTTTTCCCTTGTCCTTGCTTAATGCTACCCGCCGTTGATGGCAGTATTTCCCATTGATAATCAAAGCCTTGATAAAAATCAGCCTGGTAAAAACCCAGTGCGCCCTCGCAAACACTAGGTGGCCCGCTGATGCTGATGGTTGCAGCATTTTGAATATTCAGTTTAATGGTATCCGACTTGCAACCCAAGCCATCAAGGGAGATTTGTGCCGCACTAATCCAGTGCGTTGGATTTGTGTTCCAAGTCACGTTCACGGGATTTCCGGTTTGCGTGGCGGGTGTTCCATTGCCAGTTTTCCATTCGATTTCATAAGGCGGATTTCCGGGCACTTCGTATTGAAGCGGCGAACCAGGACAGACAATGCCTGGGCCTGAAATGGCTACGGGATTGGGTGGCTTGGCTGCTACGTTGACTTTTAATTCCGCGTTGGGCGAACAGGTTTGGCCGGGATTGATGGGTATGGCAAAGAGTCGGTAATTACCTGGACCCGCATTAGGTGTAAAATTGAGGGTGTTGCCCGTGAACGTAGAAACCAGTGTGCCATTGGGGCCAAAGACTGACCAATTGCAGTTTACGACAAAATTGTGCCACACGTCTCTTGCAATAAAATTTTTACTCGAGTTCTCGCACATTTCTACCGGGCCGTCAATATAAAACGGCGGAATTATTTTCACCGGAATAGAATCCGCGCCACCGCAACCAAGGTAGCAGTTGTAATACTCCACGATCAGCCATTTGGTAGGGGCAGGGATTGGGGCACTCCCTTCCCATGCCACAATAACCTTGTTTGTCCCTTGTCCGCGAAGGATGCTTCCACCTGTTGGTAAAGTCCAAACATATTCAGTGCCATCGAACAACTCAATGGAATATTCCTCCTCGCTGTCTGGGCAAACGAACTCTTTTCCGCGAATTTCTGCATTGTCCGAAATGATGGGGATGTTGAACACACTGGCTTGCGGACAAGCCGCCCCGGCGCAACCAGTGGCGCTGAGCGAAATGCTGCCAACGGGGCCATTGGCCCATTGCACAGTGATGGTATTGTCGCTTGCCTGACCGCCCGAAAGGACACTGCCATTCGGCGAAACCAACCAGGAATATGTGCTGCAATTGCCTGAGGTAGAATAGGTTACTGTTTCACCAGGACAAACAGAGCCAACGCAATCGAGTAGAGGTGGCTCTGTGTCAAGCACCTCAATTAGCAGCACCGTGGTATCAGCACAAAGACAGTTATTGCGGGCGATGAGCGTGACCGCGAAATTACCAGGTATGAGAAAGGTATGTTGCGGGCTTTCTGTGTTGAGGATAGATAGGTCGTCGCTGAACTGCCATTCATAAAGTTCTGCGTTCAGGCTTTCGTTTTTGAAAGATACCGATTGACCTTTACAAACTTGCATTACCACATTGGGTGCGCTGGGCGGATCGGTACTGAACTGGGCTTTTGGTTCTTCCAGCACCGTGACGCAATGTGAACTTTGGAAACAGAGCGTCGGAGTGCTGGCTCCAAACTCCACCAAGCCCGGTCGCGCTTCACCCCAGGTGACTACCACTTCGTTGCCATTAATGCTGAAACTCTCCGCCCCGGTTACTGTCCAGCTCGCATTGGATAGGTTCATCGGAACCCCGCAGACTACAGGCGGATCCACGAAGTAGGTGACGGTGGTATGTGGACAAACCTTCTCGCAAGCGGATGCGGGGTTGCCAGGATCAAAATTGCAGAAGGCCGAGTTAGTGGATTGTATGTCAAGGCTTTGGGATTGGTTTTGGCCAATATTGTAAGTAGCGGAAGTCGAAAAACCATTAGCATCCGACACATTAACATAACAAGAGCCAGCGCATAAATTTGGAATAATAAATTGATTGGGACTGCTAGTTCCATTCACGATTGGTCCTATTGGGCCATTTTCTATGGAATAGAAATACGGCCCAATGCCATTGCTTATAGTGATGGTGAGGCTTCCATTGCAGTTAAACCCACAGCCTGCGTTGGTCACATGGCCGTTGAGCAAGAGCGGGTCATTGGTGCCGCCACCATTATCCTGCACGGTGAAGCAGGAAGACCTTGTACATGCATTCGCATCTGAGACTGTTACACAATAGGTGCCGGGGGTCAGGCCTGCCAAATCAAAGATGTTTGTACCATTCGACCATTGGGCAATGTATGGAGCCGTTCCGCCAGTTACGGTCAGGTCAAGCGCACCATTTGGATTACCCGCACTAGCGTTGGTGACATTGGCCGAAATATTGATGGCTGTTGGCTGGTTGACGGTGGCAGATGCCGTCTGGGTGCAGCCATTTGCATCTGCGACGGTTGTTGTGTATGTACCTGCCGAGAGACCACTCATATCTTGTGTCGTTGCACCATTGCTCCATAAAGATGTATAGCCTGGTGTACCTCCTGTAACTGTCAAATCTATCGCGCCATTAAAACCTCCAAGACAGGAAACATTGGTGACGCAAGTAACGAGGGAAAGTGTTGATGAGAACTCATACACAGTTATGGGCAAACCAGATTGAGTAACCCCCGAAGCATCACTTACCCAGACATCATAAGAACCCGGACACAGGTTGTTTATCGCCTGAGTAGTAGCCCCAGTAGACCAGTTAAATGTATAAGGCGGAATTCCTCCAGTCACGGACAAAACAATACTTCCATTGCAAGCAAAACAAGATGATGGGGTCACCTGTGAGCTGATGACCATTTGTGCAGCAATTTTAATGCTGAAAAAAAGGGTGAGCGCTATAAGGGCGAGCAGACGGGTATAGTAATTTTTCATAAGCAGGCGGGAGATAAGTATTCCTATCGAAGGCAAAAGTTCAGAAAAATTTCCTTGCGAGCAAAGACATTTTTGAGGCATTGTAATGCCATTTTTAGAATAAAACCTTTCAATCTATTGTAAATCAACAGAATAGAATGGACAAACCATAACGTATGATCATTTTCGAATAAAATAAACCGCCAGCACCAGAAAGACAAAGCCCACAAAGTGATTCCATTTCAATGCCTCGTTTTTGAAAAATACCAGGGTGAAAACGGTAAAAACCACGAGTGTGATGACTTCCTGAATAACCTTCAATTGCAGCAGTGTAAAAGGGCCGCCGTTTGCTTGAAATCCTATCCTGTTAGCGGGCACCATCAGGCAATATTCCATAAACGCAATGAACCAACTGGCTAGAATTAACCCGAACAAGCCCGTTTTTTGAAAAAACGTCATGTGTTGGAATTTCAGATGGCCGTACCACGCGAACGTCATAAAAATATTGGAAAAAACCAGGAGCAGGATGGTGTAAAAACCTTTCATGGGAAATGGAAATGTGGGTGCAAATATATCCTTAGGCAAAACGTTTGTGGGCTTGGCTAACTTTGCTGCTTAATTTTAAACGTTTTTCATGCGCACACTCCTTTTATTTCTCTCCTTAGTATTTCTTTTTTCAAATTGCAAAAACAAACCGCAAGCGCTACAGCAGGCAAAAGCGGAAGGTGATTTGCCCAAAGACTTTCTTGAATTTTACCAGAAATTCCACACGGATAGTGTCTACCAAATGGCACACATAGAATGGCCGCTCAAAGGCGAAAAAGGCGTGTCGCAGGACACCACGGCCAAGCGTCAACTTACTGAATGGACGCCCGAAACCTGGCGTCTGATGCATTTACCGGATACAACTATGGTCACGCTCAAACGCGGTTTTGAAACCGTGGGCGATGTGCTGGTCATCGAACGCATGTCGTATCCGATGGTAGGATTTGGCTACGAACGGCAGTTCTTCAAAGAAGAAGACGGACAATGGAGACTTATTTTTTATAGCGAGACGGAGATGCAGATGCAGTAGCAGGTGGCAGTAGCAGGTGGCAGTAGCGGCAGGGCACGATCGCTGCCCGCCGTTCCACAGCATCACCAATTTTGGCCGTGATTGAAAACCCGCAAAGGGCCAGTCATAGACCTTGAAACGGCTTTTTTATGCGGCTTTTTCTGATTCCCAGCCAGTAAATGCCACCGCTAAAAGGATTTATTCCCTAAACCTTTGCGCAGCCAGGGTTTAATGTTGCTGAGATTACGGGTTGCCGATGGAAACGAGGAGTCACGCGAATTCGGTAAAAGGCCTAAATCCTTGCATCTTTAACCATGTCCTCGCTCCGTTTGTGGAAAAAGCGCACTAAAACATCATAAGACAATCCAGCCGGCATAGTAAATCCTTGTCCTTCACAGCAAGATGCTGATCAATTTTTGGCGGGTCGAAAAACCAAATTCTGCCTCGCGTTTCCTGTTAGCGGGGTGCGACTCACGTGGCCCTTTTGACACCCCTCCCTGTACACCCCGTTCGAATGAATCCTGTCGATTAATATTTCAACAATTTCTCCAATTGCCCCCTCAATCTTCCTACCGGGAAAAAATTCTTTTCCAGCGGAATGGCAAAAGGCACTGGGGTATCGAGACTTGCTGCCCGCATCACCGGGGCATCGAGGTGCTCGAACAAATTTTCCGAAATCCAGGCTGCAATTTCCCCGCCGATGCCGCCAAAAGCGTGTCTTCGTGTAGAATCAGCACCCGGTTGGTGCGCTTTACGGAGGCGGTAATCGCCTCATAATCCAGCGGAACGAGCGAACGCAGGTCCACGATGTCGGCATCCAGGCCCATCTCATCGGCAGTATGCTCGGCCCAGCGAACGCCGAGGCCGTAGGTCAGGATACTCACGGCTTTCCCTTCCCGAACCTGTCGGGCTTTCCCGATTTCTGTGGTGTAAAAAACCCTCGGGCACCAGGTCCGCTTTCCGAGCGGTAAAGCGCTTTGTGTTCAAAAACATGACCGGATTTGGGTCTTCAAAGGCGGCCAGCAGCAGGCCTTTGGCATCGGCGGGAGTGCTGGGGTACACCACTTTCAGGCCCGGAACATGGGTGAACCAGGCTTCGTTCGATTGTGAGTGAAATGGCCCGGCGCCACTTCCTCCGCCAGTCGGCATTCGGATTACCATGTCGGCGGTTTGTCCCCAGCGCCAGTGGAGTTTTGCCAGGTTGTTGACAATCTGATTGAAACCACAGGTCACAAAATCGGCAAACTGCATTTCCACCATGCTTTTGATGCCTTTCAAACTCAGTCCGAGGCCAATGCCCACGATGGCCGATTCGCAAAGCGGAGTATTGCGCACTCGCTCTTTGCCAAACTCCTCGGTAAAGCCTGGGTGATCTTGAATACGCCGCCGTAGTCGGCAATATCCTGTCCCATCAGCACCAGTTCGGGGTGGCGGCGCATGGCTTCGCGCAGGCCATCGGAAAGTGCGTCAATGAAGCGCAGTTCTGCGTTTGGCGCTGGGCAGGACCTCCGTCTCCGGGCGCGGCGGGGCGTATACATCCTGCAGTTCCTCCTCGGTATCGGGCACCGGCTCCGGTTCGCTGAACATCACATCCACCGCCTTTTGTATGTCCTTTTTGTAGCGGTCTTTGAGCGCTTTGACGAAGTCTTCGGTAAGAATGCCTTCCTTCAACAGCCATTTTTCAAAGTTTTCAATGGGGTCTTTTTTGGCCCATTCTTCCATGAGTTCTTTGGGTACGTACTTCGTGCCGCTGGCTTCTTCATGGCCGCGCATTCTGAACGTAATGCACTCTAAAAGAAAGGGTTGTGGATCTTCCCGCATTTCTTCGGCAATGTTTTTGAATGGTGGAATACACTTCCAAAATGTTGTTGCCATCAATTTTCGCGCTGCGCATCCCATAGCCTTGGGCGCGATCCACCAGGTCTTTGCAGGCGTATTGCTCGTTGGGCCGGGTGCTTAGGCCGTAGCCGTTGTTTTCGATCAAAAAAATGACAGGCAGTTTCCACACCGACGCCACGTTGAGCGCTTCGTGGAATTCGCCCTGGCTGGTGGCGCCCTCGCCGGTGAAGGCGAGTGAAACCCGGCCCTCTTGCCGGAGTTTGTGGGCCATAGCGACTCCGGCGGCCAGCGAAAGTTGTGGCCCCAGGTGCGAGATCATGCCCACGATGCCGTGTTCCATAGCCCCGAAGTGAAAAGAACGGTCGCGGGCTTTGGTGTAACCAAGGCGTTTGCCCTGCCACTGGCAAAACAGGCGGTCGAGCGGCATTTCCCGGGCGGTGAACACGCCGAAGTTGCGGTGCATGGTGAAAATGACCTCATCGGGCAGCAGTGCGCAGGCGGCGCCGACGCTGATGGCTTCCTGGCCGATGCCCCGAAAACCATTTGGAAATTTTGCCCTGACGAAGCAAGTTGAGCATTTTTTCCTCGATTAGGCGGGGCTTGGCGAGTTGTTCGTAGAGCTGGAGGAGGGTTTCTTTGCTGAACCCTTTTTTGTTGTATTTTATTGATGACATGAACTGTATGGTTTTTGGTTTTGGGCTTTTGGTCTGAAAATTTGAAGAATGAACCGATTGCCACTGCCCCTACTGCTACTGCCACTGCCTACTAAACTATATTCCCAAAGCCACAAAAACCGGATAATGATCAGAAAAATCATCCTCCCGGACGCTGCGACAAGAGAAAGTGGTAATGCTTTTTTCGGTCAGGATATAGTCAATGCGGAGCAGCGGCATCGCCCCTCCGAAGGTAGTGCCAAGCCCCAGTGCTTTCTGCCGGAAGGTATCGTGGAAACCTTCAGAAAGCAGGGAATAAACGTATGAATTGGGGGTGTCGTTGAAATCGCCACAGATGATGACGGGAAGTTTGCAGGCAGCAATGTGTTCGCGCAATTTTTGCGCTTGCTCCGCCCTAAGGCTGGTGGCGGAGCCTACACGACCCAGCACAAAACCGATGTCCTGCCAGGTTTCTTCTTCGTCCAAATCGCCTTTTTCGATCACTTTGGCTGTTGTTTTTGTTACCCTATTCGATTGAAGGTGAACGTTATAGACCCGTACGACCTTTTTTTCAGCTACCTTGATGTCTGCCCAAAGGGTGGAGTTTGTGGTGTTTTCATACGGCACGTCGCCGCCCGCCAGGATGGGAAATCGGCTGAGGATGACCGTTCCTTTTTTGAGGTTAAACATGTGCGGGTAACCCATTTTTTCGGCCAGCAGGTGGTAGAATTTGCCACTCGTTTCCTGGGTGCAAAGGATGTCGGGGAACCCATTTTCCTGCAAAAAACCGGCATACGCAGCAACACGTTTTTCACGCCATGCATCCGTCACCTGTCGGCCTTGATAGATGCCTCCGAGATTGTGTGTTGTCACCGTGACGGCGTTTTCGGGCACCGCATCTTTTCCAAAATCAAAACCAATGAATCCGGTGATGTGTTGCCAGCCCAGCAGCAATATGGCAAGGTGGTAGAATGCAAAGCGGCTGCCTCGCCATGCCCACACTCCAAACAAAGTCAGGTTTGCCAACAATAACCAGGGGAACGCCGTCCCGAAAAACGACAACCACGAAAACCTGGCAGGATTCACATACGGGCAGAGATACGCCAGCATAGTACAGCAGATTACCACCGCACTCATCACCTGAACTATGTATTTTAGCATTGACTTCATTGGGCTTGGTGTACCCCGGAACGCTGTTCCGGAGGGATTACATTCCCCGGAACAGTGTTCCGGGAGTACAGCGTCGTTAAGAAAAGTCTAAACCCTCTGGTATTTTGTTCCTAATATCTTCGCGCTGCGTTTAAAGCACTGCACGTAGCAACATTTCCTCCCTTTCATTCTAACACATTGATTATCATGTTCAAAAAATCACTCCTATTATTTACTGCGCTCTTAATCTCTCAGTTCGCACAGGCTCAATTTGGCAAAATCCTCGACAAAGCCAAGGAAAAAGTCGGGCTTGATGTTCCACTCAGCCAGGAAGAAGCCGGCAATGGTCTCAAAGAAGCGCTGAACAATGGCATCGGTGAAGCGGTAGATTTCCTTTCTGCAAAAGACGGCTATTTTAAATCTCCCTATAAAATCCTCCTGCCCGAAGAAGCCCAGAAAGTGGTCACCAAACTTAAGGCAGTTCCAGGCTTTTCCAACGTAGAGTCCGATTTGACCGAACGCATGAATCGTGCCGCAGAAGACGCCGCTACCAAAGCAAAGCCAATTTTTGTGAATGCCATCAAAAAACTCACTTTCCAGGACGCACTCAATATCCTGATGGGCAACGCCGACGCGGCAACACGCTATTTGGAAAAAACCACTTTTGATCCACTCTACGCTGAGTTTAAACCGATTATCCAGACCTCGCTTGATAAAGTCAATGCCCGGGAATACTGGAAATCCTCTGTGACGGCTTACAACAAAATCCCACTCGTTACAAAAACGAACCCCGAACTCGACGACCACGTGACGAAAATGGCACTTAAAGGCATGTTTAGCCTTGTAGAAAAGAAAGAACAGGGTATTCGTACTAATGTGGGCCTGCGCAATTCGGAGCTTTTGAAAAAGGTTTTTGCAAAGCAGGATAAGAAATAGACGTTGGACTTTTGGACATTAGACGTTGATTTCAGCCTTTGGTGACACTTAAAAGTGTCAAGCTTTTTCCTCATCAACTCAATCAAATCAACAATTAACCAAATCCCCTAAAGTTCGAAATTCGGCTCCAACTGGCTCGCATCTTCCGCGTAAAACTTGTTGATATACTGTATCGCCTCTTCCGGGTCGTCGGTAAGGAGGAATAAATCAAGGTCTTCGGCATTAATATTATGGTGGCGCTGGAGCATGATTTCTACAATCCAGTTTTTCAGTCCTTCCCAAAACTCAACACCCATCAAAACAATCGGAAAACGCTGTATCCTATTTGTTTGGATAAGCGTGAGCACCTCAAACAATTCATCCAAGGTGCCAAAACCGCCCGGCATGGCCACAAAAGCCTGTGCGTATTTGACAAACATTACTTTCCGCACAAAAAAGTATCGGTGCTTCAGATTGTGGTCGGGCGCAATAAAGGGATTGTGATGCTGCTCGAAAGGCAAATCAATGTTAAGGCCAATGGAGGTACCCCCTTTCATCCACGCGCCTTTATTTCCTGCTTCCATGATGCCGGGGCCGCCACCTGTGATAACGCCATATCCCTCTTCTACGAGGCGAGAGGCCATTTTTACGGCCAATTCGTAATATACCGTGCCGGGCTTGGTGCGCGCCGAGCCGAAGATGGAAACACATGGCCCAACGCGATTGAGCACCTCAAAGCCATCCACAAATTCGGCCATGACCTTAAACATCGTCCAGGCGTTCTCGCCGCGCTTTTTAGGCCATTCTTTTTGGCTGCGGGCTGGCCCAATCTTGTGATCGTGGGTATCTTTTTCGTCTTTTTCCATAATTTAAAAATGTAGTCAATTAATCAATTACCTCTACCGTCCAAGCCTCGGCTTTTTCGGCAAAAAGGGCTTTGGTTTTAGCCCAGGTTTCGGCAAAAAGCGCAGAAGCGCGGTAAGCTCAAGCAGCCTCGTCGTCCCAAATACTGAGCGTGAAAAGCACGTTGGGACGGGTTTTGTGCCGCAGCAATTCCATGTGCCGACAACCCTCTACTGCCCGAATTTGCGTCTTACTATTTTCAAAAACTTCCGAAATAAACTCCTGCACAGCGTCCTCCCGGAAGCTCAATTTTACGATGCGTTTTATCATTTATTGGACGTTGGACGTTGGACTTTAGGACATTAGACGTTGGACTATTGGACGTCTAATGTCCAACGTCCAACAGTCCAACGTCAATTCTGCGCATATCGCCTTTTTCTCAAAAAATTGAAAAGCCAGCCAAAAGCGCCCAGAAACAAGAGCGGCAGCGCTAGATTTAAACCCCGCCAGAAGTTTTCTTCATCTTTGGCACGCACGGTGTCAAGCAGTCGGAGTTTTACCTCTTTGGAGCGGGCTTCTATAACGCCATTGGGTTCAATAAGATATTCTATCGCATTGATAATGAAATCTTTGTTGGCATAAGTGGCATTTTCAAAACGGTTGAATCCAAGCGGCAGGGTCTGTTTTTTGGAGGCATCGCGCACAAAATTTGCTGCCACGTCCCCATCGCTGACCACGATCATCCGGCTGGGCACACTGGAGGCTTTGAATTCCATTCCGAGTTGTTTCATTCCACTCAACAATTCCTCCGATACACGATTCTCAAAGGCGGAGGGAAAGGTGCCTTCCAGTAATACGGCAAGGTTCTGTGGGCCTTTGTCAAACTTGGCCGGATCCGGGTCGTATTTCAAAATTTCAAAATTCAGATCAACTGGGTTGAACTGCATCCTGCTACGCTGGCTGCTACGCAAAAGAATGGTTTTTTTAATGGGCGTTTTGGTGCGCAGGGTATCCATGCTGGAGGCAAAAGAGAGTTCTACCCGGTCGAGATTTTTTACAATAGGGTGTTTGCTTTCGGGTTGCGCTGCGATATGATAGTACCAGTCAAACAGTTCATATTGAGGTTGATTACCAACTTGCCCTATCTGAAGTGGAATTTTTGTGCATTGTAAATCCAACACCACATCGGAGTTTATGCGCACCCCGTACTTGAAGAACATATCCTCCAGTTTCAAATTATAAGGCGTGGAGATGAATTTGCCGCCTAAGCTCAAACTGTCAAGGCTAGCGTTCATCTGATCAAGTAGCCAGAGAACGCGGCCTCCATTCATTGCATATTGGTCAATCTTGAATTTATCTTTTTCGGAAAATGCCGTGCGTGGTTTGGCCACCACCAGTAAAGCGCATTGAGCAGGATTAAGTTGCACCACTGAATCCAGAGAAATCCGGTCAGTGTCGTAAAACTGCTGAAGTCCGCGCTCCAAATCGGCCGTTTACAGCTCGTTGAGTTCGCCGTGGTCGCGGGTAAAAAGAATCGCGGAGCGATTTGCTGAGCGCAGTTTTTTGATGACGTTGGCGAATTTGTATTCCAGCAAAGTCACCGAATTGTTGATCACTTCATCGGGCGTAAGTGAAGGTGAATTGTTTTCCAACAGTTTCACCACCATTTGGCGACCATTATAGTGGAACACTGCCACGGGGTATATCAACTGCTGCGAACTCTCTCCAAGGTCGGCCACACGAAGGTTAAAGGGCATAATGCCATCGTCCGCTAAGGATTTGCGGCGTTCGTTCACCTCCTCCACAGTACCCAATGATGGGTTTTCAAACTGATAATCAATGAATCCGCTCTCAGAGCGAAAGTCGTCGAGCATTTCCTTTGTTGCGGTCTGGAGGCGTTTGAACCCTGCCGGAAAATCGCCGTCGAGCAGCACACGCACATAAACGCGGTCTTTTATATCGCGCAAAAGCGCTTTGGTGGGCTTGGTGAGCGTAAAGCGTTTTTCCTCCGTGAGGTCAAAATGGCCGTAAAACGTATTGGCCAAAATGTTGGCAAACACCAGAATGCCTGCGAATAAACCAAACTGGAGAAGTGCTTGTGTACGTCGGGATCGGGACATAGTGTATCAGTCAATATTAGATTAAAACGCCCTATTCGCATCAAACTGCTCCAAATAATCCGCCACACGCCGCAGGAAAGACCCGCCCAGAGACCCATCCACTACCCTGTGGTCGTAGGAAAGCGAAAGGAACATCATCTGTCGTATAGCAATCACATCACCGTATTCAGTTTCGAGCACCGCGGGTTTTTTACGGATGGCGCCCATGGCCATAATTGCTACCTGCGGCTGATTGATAATGGGAGTACCCATTACATTTCCGAACGTGCCTACGTTGGTGAGGGTAAACGTGCCGCCCTGGATTTCATCAGGCTTTAACTGGTTGTTTCGGGCACGATTGGCCAGGTCATTAACCTGTTTGGTGAGACCAACGAGATTCAGCATGTCGGCATTTTTGATGACCGGAACGATTAAGTTGCCGCTCGGTAGGGCTGCTGCCATGCCGATATTGACGTCTTTTTTGAGAATAATGCGCGTGCCATCTACCGAGATATTTATCATCGGAAAATCCCGGATGGCACGTGCTACCGCCTCCACGAAGATGGGAGTGAACGTGATATTCTCGCCATATTGCTTTTTGAAAGGGTCTTTCACGCGGTTGCGCCAGTTGACCATATTGGTCACATCTGCTTCCACAAATGAGGTGACGTGCGGACTGGTGTGCTTGCTCATCACCATGTGATCGGCAATGAGGCGGCGCATCCTGTCCATTTCAATGATTTCGACGTTGCCGGAGATGGATATTGGTGGAGTGGTGACTGGTGATTGGGGACTGGTGATTGGTTGTGTACTGCTACTGCCAACAGCCACTTGAGAACTGCCACTGCCCCGGTTGGCAACATAGGCCAAAATATCTTTTTTCGTCACACGGCCTTCCTGCCCGGAGCCAGAAAGGGCGTCCAATTCGGATTGGGAGATGCCTTCTTCCTTGGCAATTGTGCGCACCAGCGGAGAGTAAAACGGCCTTCTCCAGATTTTAGACTTTGGACACTGGATGCTGGACTCGAGGTCGCTGGAACGTAAGGCACTTCGGCTGCTTTCAGACTGCTACTGCTATCTGCTAGCGCCGTCTGCGAACTGCTGCTGCCACTGCTGCTGCCAACAGCTCCTGCCTCCGTCTCAAGAATCGCAATCGCTTTATTGATCGCCACCACGTCGTTTTCTTGAAAAAGAATTTCCACGAGTACACCTGCCACGGGGGAGGGCACTTCAGAATCCACCTTGTCGGTAGCGATGTCGAGGACGGCTTCGTCCAATTCAACCATGTCACCGATTTTTTTGCGCCATTTAAGAATGGTGGCCTCCATGATGCTTTCGCCCATTTTGGGCATTACAAGTTCTACGCGAGCCATGTGTGAGAGTGGTGAGAAAGAGAGCGGTGAGAATATAAACAGGCGGCCAAGACTAATTCCTTTTATTTTTGAAATAAATTGGTCTAAGCCCAATTTTCGTTTTGTGTGCATTTGGCATCAAACGTAACCAGGCTGTAGGCGGCTAAACAGACTGCAAAGGTAAATTGTCCTACGCCCGATCTGACTGAATTTCCTTGCCACTCAAAAAACGATCCAATTTTTCGATTTTGTGCATTTTTGCGCATCCAAAAGGCTTATATTTTTACACTCAATAATTTGACAGACAATGGCTTTTGAAGTTGAAGGCAAACTCCACCGCGTATTCCCGACCGAGCAAAAATCGGCCAATTTTGCAGCACGCGAGTTCGTACTCGAAATTCCCGACGGCAATTATCCACAACTTATCAAGTTTCAGGCAGTGCAGGATCGCTGTGGCATCCTGGACAATTTCAACGAAGGAGATCAGGTGCGCGTTTCATTTGACCTGCGTGGGCGCGAATGGAACGGAAAATATATGACCAACCTCAATGCCTGGCGCATGGAGGCTGGTAATGGCGAGAGCACTAGTGCCCAGCCGCAAAGTTCCAGCCGGGCCAAAGCCACTCCAGCTGGAGAGAATTTTCCCGCTGATCCATTCCCGAACTATGCAGACGCACCTCCTGTCAGCACCGATGACTTGCCATTTTAAACAAATGGCATCCTTTCGCTTTTGGCTTTTGGCCTTTTTGCCCTTTTGTTTTCTGGTCAATGTATCGGCACAAACGCCGACCATGACAACCATCAGTTCCCGGTGGCAGGATTCTTTTGTGGAATGGGAGATTTTCTCCTCAATAAGGCAGGCCGACCTCGAAGAGGGCGAAGAAGTTGAAGAAGAATATTACGGCGAACTCAAACTCCGCTGGCTCAATGTACGTGAAGACTGGTCCGAATGGGCTTTTGAAATAGGCGGAGAGCGGGGCAACATCCGCCAAAGGTGGAAAGATGACCCACAGCAATGGGAATTACGCACTTACTCAGGTGCGATAATCACGATGCGCACCAACTGGAACGGAGATTTCAACGAATGGCGCGTTTCGGACAACACCATTACCCTCAACATCAAAAGCAAATGGACCAACCAACACGACGAGTGGCTGGTGCAGAATGATACCTATGGAAGTTTTTACCTCTATACACTCCGCACCCGCGATCCAAGGGACTGGGCAATTGAGGATAATTTAGACCCCGCTATTTCTGAGGAAATGAAGTTGGCGATGGTGTTCCTGGTCATTTTTAATTCAAGCCCTAAAATGTAAGCTCAGTCACCCCCTCCTACGCTCCTGCCTCCGTTAAAACTACGGCGGGTGAAAAGGCTTCGACGGGTAAAAACCCACCAATCACCAATCCACTAATTACCAATCCACCAATCCACCAGTCACCATGTCCGAACTCCGCCGCTCGCTTTCGCTCTACAGCCTCACGATGATCGCCATCGGCTGCACCATTGGCAGCGGTATTTTTCGAACACCAGGCAACGTTGCTGTGCAGGTCCATTTGCCTGAATATGTCATTGCCCTATGGGTGCTGGGCGGCGTGGTGGCGTTAGCGGGCGCACTCACTTTCGCCGAAATGGGCGGGATGTTTCCGGGGGCGGGCGGACTTTATGTTTACTTGCGCGAGGCTTACGGGGATGTGGTCGGGTTTCTGTATGGTTGGTTTATCCTCTTTTGCAGTACAGCGGGCGCCATTGCAGCACTGGCCCTGGTTTGCTCCGAACATTTGTGCTACTTATACGGCTCTGGGAAAGACAGTCCCTGGGAATTGCCACTGGCGGCTGGAATCATCATTTTCCTCACTATTGTCAACCTTTTTGGGGTTAAAATCGGGGAATGGATTGCTAATTTATTTGGCGGGGCAAAATTGGTGGGCTTGGCGATGATCATTGGCGCTGGCTGGTTTTTTGCCAATCCGCAAGCCGAGGCAGCAAACGCCGCAAGTAATTTTACCAATACCCCGCCCGACAATTTGATGAGCGCATTTGCACTTGGCTTTATTGGAGTGCTCTGGAGTTTTGGCGGCTGGCAACACGCATCTTACATGGCCGGCGAAACGATAAACCCGCAGCGCACCGTGCCAAGGGCTATGATTCTGGGCGCTATCATCATCACGCTGGTGTATGTGCTCGCAAACGTGGCCTATATGCGCCTGCTTCCTGTGGAACAAATTGCCTATTCCAAGACCGTCGCCGCAGATGCTATGAATACTGTAACGCCTTGGGGAGGCACCCTGATGGCGTTCCTGATTGCGCTCAGCACCTTTGGGAGTATTGGTATTTACGCAGTTACCTCACCCAGAATGTATTATGCAATGGCCAAAGACGGCGTTTTCTTCGCCAAACTTGCGGAGATACACCCCAAATGGCGCACACCCGTTTGGGCCATGCTCATCCAGAGTGGCTGGGCATTGTTCCTGCTTTTTTTCTGGGGCACTTTTAACGACCTGATTGAATACGTCACGTTTCTGGATTGGATCGGCCTAATGCTCGTAGGAACGACCATTTTTGTTTTCCGCAAAAAACGCCCAGATGCAGAGCGCAGTTACCGAACCACACTTTATCCGCTTACACCGATTGTTTTTGTGGGCATTTGTGCCTGGTTCGTCTGCTTCAATATTGTGGGCAGCTGGGAAAAAGGCGCTGGCAGGCTTGGTGGTGGTTGTGGCGGGGCTTTTGGCGTATTGGTTGTTCTTTCAAAAGAAGACCAGGAGTTGAAATGTCCAATGTCCAACAAGGAATTTCCAATGTCCAAGTTGCGTAAAGATTAATCACTCACGTTGCTATCTTGGCATTAGACAACAGCAAATCTCAAGCGCAGGGCCAATTTGGAAATTGGACATTCCTTGTTGGACATTGGATATTCCCTACCTTCGCCCTCAATCTATGCAAGCTGGAAAAACGCTCCTCGACCGTCCGCGCTTTGCCCTCACTATTGAGCGGCTTTGCCACCAGTTGCTTGAAGACTGGGGCGACTTCTCAAATGCCTGTATTATAGGCATTCAGCCGCGCGGCACCCTGCTTTCCAATCGCATTCATGCACGACTTGAAGAACTGGTCGGTAAAAAAATTGAGTACGGAAAACTCGACATCACCTTCCACCGCGATGATTTTCGGATGCCCGATGGCCCGCTTGCCCCGCATCCCAACGAAATTGACTTCATCGTTACCGATAAAAAAGTGCTGCTGATTGACGATGTGTTGTATACCGGGCGTACCATCTCGGCGGCATTGGCAGCTTTGAATGACTATGGCCGACCCGGTGCCGTGGAGTTGTTGGTGCTGGCAGATCGCCGGTTCAATCGCCACCTGCCCATTCAGCCGGATTATTTTGGTATTACCGTGGATGCACTCGACGAAGCTTATATCAAGGTTCGATGGGACGAGATACATGGAGAGGATGAGATTTTGTTATTTGACAAGAAGCCTTAAAAATGAAAGGACTTTCAACGCGCCACCTGATTGGCATAAAAAACATCACCGAAGACGATATCCATCTCATCTTCGAAACGGCGGATAATTTCAAAGAAGTCATCAACCGTCCCATTAAGAAAGTGCCTTCCTTGCGCGACATCACAGTAGCAAACCTGTTTTTTGAGAGCAGTACCCGTACCCGCGTTTCCTTTGAACTTGCTGAACGTCGCCTGAGTGCAGACACCGTGAATTTTGCCGCCAGCAGCAGCAGCGTGAGCAAAGGCGAAACCCTGCTCGACACCGTGAATAACATCCTGGCTATGAAGGTTGATATGGTGGTAATGCGCCACCCCGCTCCAGGCGCCTGCGTGTATCTTTCGAGCCGAATACCAGCCAACATCATCAACGCCGGCGACGGCACCCACGAACACCCCACGCAAGCCCTGCTCGATGCCTTTTCCATCCGGGAAAGGCTCGGCGAGGTAGCAGGCAAAAAAATTGCTATCATCGGCGATATCCTGCACAGCCGTGTGGCACTCAGCAATGTTTTTTGTCTCCTCAAACTCGGTGCAAAAGTGCGGGTTTGCGGTCCTCCGACCTTGATTCCGAAGCACTACAAAGATTTAGGCGTTGAAATCAGCCATGATGTGCGCGACACCCTGCGCTGGTGCGATGTGGCAAACGTGCTCCGCATCCAACTCGAACGGCAGGACATCAAATTCTTTCCCAGCCTGCGCGAGTACCACCAATATTTTGGCATTACCCGTCAAATGCTCCTCGAACTCGACCGTGAAATCGTGGTGATGCACCCCGGCCCCATCAATCGTGGCGTGGAAATTTCCTCAGATGCTGCTGATGGTCCGCATAATATCATTCTTCAACAAGTGGAAAATGGGGTAGCGGTGAGGATGGCGGTACTTTACTTGCTTGCTGCAGGGAATTAAGTGAACTGTTGATGAGGGTTTATAAGGGTTGATAAAGGTTGATAACTGGAACCGGAGAACCATAAACCCTCATCAACCCTTATAAACCCTCATCAACTATTCCTCTTTGAAGCGCGAATTCCTCTTAAACATCCTCCTCCTCGTCTTTATCAATCTCCTGATAAAGCCGATTTTCATATTTGGCATTGACCTCGGAGTGCAAAACCGCGTTGGCGAAGATTACGGCACCTATTTCGCACTGCTCAACCTCGCTTACCTGTTTCAAATCCTGAATGATTTCGGGATTCAAAGTTTCAACAACCGTCACATCAGTCAGCACCCCCAACTGCTGCCGAAATATTTCCCCAACTTACTGGCCATCAAATGGTTGCTCGCGGCAGTTTATGTCACGCTCACGATGGCGGTGGCCGCTTTTGTACTTGGTTATGGCGCGGATGTATTGCCTTTGTTGTTCATCCTGTTGGTGAATCAAGTGCTGGTGCAACTCATCCTTTTTTTGCGCTCCAATATTTCCGGCCTTGGGCATTACCGCCTGGATAGCCTGCTCTCGTCGTTGGACAAGTTGCTTATGGTTGTCACCTGCGGGGTATTGATTTGGACAGATTGGCTCCCTTTTTTATTGCTCAATTTTGCCCTTGCACAGACGCTTGCGCTTTTTGTCACGGCGATTGTAGTGTTCATCCTGCTAAGGCAGCGTGCAGTTTTTCCGGTGAAACCGAGTTGGGCGGCCAATTGGCGGGCGGGTAAACCAGCTGTGTTTTCGATGTTCCGGCAAAGCCTGCCGTATGCGCTCGTGGTGCTGTTGATGTTTGCTTACACCCGCCTGGATGCGGTTTTGTTGGAGCGCATGGCAGGGGCCGCCCATGCTGATGTGTACGCAAGCGCGTTTAGGCTTTTGGAGGCCTGCAATATGTTTGGGTATCTGTTTGCTTCCCTGTTATTGCCCATGTTTGCGCGGCTTTTGAAAGGGAAAGAAACCGTTCGGCCCCTTACTTCAATGAGTTTCAAATTGATATGGGCGGGAAGCGTGACCCTTGCGGCGGCCATATTTTTTGCCCGGGAAGATTTGCTCCGACTCATGATGCCTGTCCGCGCCAACGAGTACCGTTTTGATGTGTTGGGCGTGCTCATTTGGGCATTTGTACCCGTAAGCGTCACCTATATATTTAGCACCTTGCTAACCGCGAGAGAACGCATGATGCGCATGAACCGCTTTTTTCTTGTAGGCATCGCACTTGATTTGGCCTTGAATCTCCTTTTGATTCCTCATTGGCAAGCCATTGGGTCAGCGACCGCCGCTTTGGTTACACAAATTTTTATCGCCAGCGCCATGATTTGGCTTTGTGTCCGGGAATTTGAGTTCCGGCCCAGCCGCCTTGGGCTGATTCAAACCTTTGGTTTTTTCGCTTTTATCCTTGTTTCGGACTGGCTTTTGTTTGAAGAAACTGCCTTCGCTTGGTCAATTAAATTTGTCGCAGCAATGGGCCTGGGGTTGGTCGGGCTTTTTCTTTTCAAAATGGTGGGTATCAAATCGTTGCAGGCGCTAGGCAAAACATGAAACATGTCGGTTGCTAAAAAACTTTTACCTCCACCCCTCCTACTTTAGCCTCCTTCGTCAGACCTTTGCACATGGAATCTAAGTTGACCAACGCCGCAATCGCCAAATTTCTTGGCGAATCGCTTACCTACGACGACGTTCTGCTCGTCCCCGCTTACAGCGAAGTCCTCCCCCGTGAGGTAGATATTTCCGCCCAACTCACCCGTAGTATCCGCCTCAACGTCCCTGTGGTATCCGCCGCCATGGATACTGTGACGGATAAAAACCTCGCCATCGCCATTGCCCGACAGGGTGGTATCGGCATGATACACAAGAACATGAGCATCGCCGACCAGGCCGAACAGGTGCGGGCAGTGAAGCGCTCAGAAGCCGGGATGATTATTGACCCGGTGACCCTTAGCCCTGGTGCAACGGTGGCCGATGCGCTGGGTTTGATGAAAAAACACAGTATTGGCGGCATCCCGGTCATTGACCCAAGTGGAAAGTTGGTGGGCATCCTCACTAACCGGGATCTTCGTTTTGAAACCAATCATACCCGTTTGGTGCGCGACCTTATGACGGAGAAAAACCTCGTCACTGCCCCGCTGGGTACGACCTTGGAACAGGCTCGCGACATTCTTCAACGCCAGAAAATTGAAAAACTCCCCGTAGTGGATGCGGGCTTTCACCTTGTGGGCCTCATAACTTACAAAGACATTATGAAAGGGGTGAATTTCCCTCAAGCCTGTAAAGATTCGTTCGGCAGACTTGTTGTTGGCGCTGCCGTTGGCGTTACTGCTGATGTGGAGGAGCGGGTTTCCGCGCTGGTTGCGGTGGGTGTAGATGTGATCTGCGTGGACACGGCGCACGGCCATTCACGCGGAGTGCTGGAATCCATAAAGCAGTTGAAAATCAAATTTCCCCATCTCCAAATTATTGGCGGGAACGTGGCTACTGGCGAGGGTGCCAAGGCACTTGCTGATGCCGGGGTGGACGGGGTGAAGGTCGGCGTTGGCCCCGGAAGTATTTGCACTACCCGTATTGTGGCGGGAGTGGGAGTGGCACAACTTTCTGCAGTTTATAATGCCGCACAAGCCTTGCGCGGTTCAGGTATCCCAATTGTGGTAGACGGTGGCATCCGCTATACGGGCGACATCGTGAAGGCCTTGGCAGCCGGAGCCAGCAGTATTATGGCGGGGTCTTTGTTTGCCGGTGTGGAAGAAGCCCCCGGCGAAACCATTATTTTTGATGGGCGCAAATTCAAAAGTTACCGGGGCATGGGCAGTCTGGGCGCCATGCAACTGGGCTCGAAAGACCGTTATTTCCAGGACGTAGAAGACGACCTCAAAAAACTCGTCCCAGAAGGCATCGAAGGGCGTGTGCCATACAAAGGCACTTTGGAAGAAGTGATGACCCAATACGTCGGAGGTCTTCGTGCCGGCATGGGTTACTGCGGTGCAGCCACGGTGGAAATTTTGCAGGAAAAGGCTCAGTTTGTGAAAATCACCAACGCGGGAATGACAGAAAGCCATCCGCACAACATCATTATTACTAGGGAGTCGCCGAATTATTCGAGAGGATAAAAAATGTCCAATGTCCAATATGGAATGTCCAAGTGGGATCTGCGCTTGGAATTGGTTGTTTTTCAATGCAATATGTCAACGTGAGTGGCCATGAACAACGCCAACTTGGACATTGGGCATTTTATATTGGACATTGATCCCCCCCTACTATTGGGGGGCAACAGGGCAAGGACCGACCGCGCGGGCCAGTACCCCCCCCCCATTCATACGGGGTACTCCGGCAAAGCCTCCAAATACTCAAACTTTTTCTCCTCAAAATCCAGTGCCGAACAATACGTTGTCAGTCCATTGGTAATGATCAAAAAAGGGGCGCGAAGACGCATGTTATACCTCGCGGCCTGCTCAAAAGTTTTCTGATTCAGTGCAATTTTTGGCGATTTGCACTCTACCAAAAGCCAGGGTTTTACCTCGGCATCGAATACCACCAAATCGCAGCGGCGGCGCAAGCCGTTGACTTCAATGCCCACTTCCGAACGGATACGATGGGCAGGGTATTTTTTTTCTTCCAAAAGATAAAGGAGCATCAATTGCCGGAGAAGCTCTTCGGGCGTGAGCACCACTTCTTTGCGCCTGATAGGGTCAAACACAAATGCTGTTTCGCCCGATTTTGAAAGTCGGAGCCGGGGTTGAAATTGTAGCAAGTCGAGTTCGAGCAGCACAGGGGAATTAGGATATTGGTTATTGGGATATTGATTACTCTACTTTATTGACGCTTTTTCTGATCACTTCCCGATAATATTCCTCGTATTCGGGCAAGATATTTTCGATGTCAAAACGCTGGGCCTGAGCCAAGGCATTGGCGCGAAATTGCGCGAGCATTTCCTCGTTTTCAAGTAATTGGATAGCGTATTGGGCCATTTCGGTCACATTGCCGACTTCACTAAGGAAACCCGTAACGCCGTGAATATTCACCTCAGGCAATCCACCACTATTAGACGAAATAACAGGGACTTCGCAGGCCATGGCTTCCAGCGCCGCAAGGCCAAAACTCTCACTTTCTGAAGGGATAAGGAAGAGGTCGCAAATGGCAAGCAATTCTTCAATGGCATCCTGCTTTCCAAGGAAACGCACATCATTGCCGATGCCTAGTTCGCGACAAAGTTGTTCGCAGTTTTGGCGCTCTGGGCCATCACCGATCATCAGGAGTTTGGAGGGTACTTTTTCGACTATTTTTTTAAAAATGCACACCACGTCTTCCACCCTTTTCACCTTCCTGAAATTGGAGGTGTGGGCCACAATGCGCTCTCCATTGGGAGCGATTATTTTTTTAAAATGTTCCTTGTTGGTTTTCCTAAATCTTTCAAAATCAATGAAATTGTAAATTACCCGGATATCGCGCTCAATTTTGAACAATGACAAAGTGTCGTCTTTCAAACTTTGAGAAACTGCCGTCACGCCATCACTTTTATTGATACTGAACTCCACAACTGGTGCAAACGCACGGTTGTTGCCAACGAGCGTTATATCAGTACCGTGGAGAGTAGTCACGACCGGTATGTATCGCCCTTGGCCGAGCAGGATTTTTTTGCTGTATGCCACTGCCGCGTGTGGGATTGCGTAGTGTACATGAAGGATGTCGAGGTTTTGGTAATGCACCACATCCACAATTTTGGAAGCCAGCGCAGTGTCGTAGGGCGGGTATTCAAAAAGCGGGTAATCCTCGCTGTCCACCTCGTGATAGAAAACATTGGCCTGAAAATGCGCCAGTCGCACCGGTCGGCGGTAGGTTATAAAATGGATTTCGTGTCCTTTTCTGGCGAGGCCGAGTCCAAGTTCCGTGGCGATCACGCCAGAGCCGCCGTAGGTAGGGTAACAGACAATGCCGATCTTCATGGTGTTGTGAATCAATGCTTTTTGGTTCCTTTGAAATTTCGTTCGCCCGCGTGCACCTCAATTTCCAAGTGGTTTTCTTTGGGCGGGATAGGGCAGTTGTACCCATCGCTGAACGCGCACCAGGGGTTGTAACACTTGTTGAAATCAAGTTGAATAAACGTGCCAACAATATCAGATTGCCGAAGGTCGAGGTAGCGGCCACCTCCGTAAGTTTCTTCGCCATTGGTCAAATCCTTGAATGGCAAAAAAAGATGGTCGCGGTAGGTGGAGTCCTTAACGAGGCGCAGATTTTGATAAATATGCAGTGTCAACGGCTGACCTGCCACCTCAAATTTCGCCACACCAAACTGCACGTAATCGCGTTTTTGACCGCTATAGGTCATCATTTCAAAGGGTTTTGCATCCGGCGTTCGTTCAAATTTTACCAAGGGGAATGCCCAGTCGGAGTTGGGTGTAAAAAAATCGAGGAACGCCGTGTCAGCAGCCGTCAAGGGAGAGCGTGGATTTGTGAGAAAATCGGCTTTGTATTCGGCGCGATGGCGCCCAATTTCCGTAGCAAAGTCAGCGTGAGGCTTTTGTGCAAACATTGTTTGGCAACAAAGCAACAGCAATAAAGGAAGGTATTTCATAATCACTTGCATTGAACGCCACAAGGTGCTTGAAGTTCGTCAATTAGCAAAAATAAAAACGACACCGGAGGATCCCCAAGTGCCATTCAACCAATAGCCACGCTAATATGACAAGATTTCTCCATTAATAATTCAAAACAAAAACCGCGGTAGGCTGGTTATGCTCCGCAATTTGCACAAAACGCGCGTTCTTCAACAAAATCGAACGCCGTACCTTCGCAAAACATGACATCCGAACCACAACAGACTCCCACTGAGGATCCAACCGCCGTCAGCCGAAAAAAAGACCATATTGACCTGGCCTTCCGAAGCCGTGTGGAATCGGGCGAACTGGACCGGCGTTTTTATTACGAACCATTACTCGCCGCCCACCCTGCAACTGGCTCGCTCCCTGCTTTTTCTTTTTTAGGCAAAACCCTACGCAGCCCTATTTGGGTGTCGTCCATGACGGGAGGAACGGCTTTGGCGGGGAAAATAAACCATCGCCTGGCAAGGGCTTGCGCTGAATTCGGATTGGGCATGGGCCTCGGCTCCTGCCGCCAACTTTTGTACGCAAACGAGCATTTGTCCGATTTCGACGTGCGCGACACGATGGGTGCAGACTTGCCTTTATTTGCCAACCTCGGGGTGGCCCAGATTGAGAAACTTTTTGAACAAAAAGAAACGGAACGCATCCCCACGCTGCTTCAAAAATTACGCGCCGATGGCCTCATCGTTCATGTCAATCCTTTGCAGGAAGCCATGCAGCCAGAGGGCGATATTTTTAAACGGCCGCCTCTGGAAGTAGTGCAAGAGTTGCTCAAAACCTTTGATTTTCAAATCATTGTAAAAGAAGTGGGGCAAGGCTTTGGTCCGGAAAGTTTGCGGGCATTGCTGCAATTGCCGCTTGCAGCCATCGAATTTGCAGCGGCGGGCGGCACCAATTTTGCCAAACTCGAACTCTTGCGAAGTGATGTGTCCAAACAAGAAATTTTTGAAAAAATGACCGCCCAAGGCCATACTGCAATAGAAATGCTTGATTGGACAAATACCATTCAAGCTGAACTTGGCGAGCGCTGTCTTACCCCCAATCTCATCCTTTCGGGCGGTGTGACGGATTTTCTGGATGGGTATTTTTTAACTCAAAAATCAGCGCTCCCGGCAGTCTACGGCCAGGCATCTGGCTTTCTTCGACACGCGCAAGGGGATTATGCTCAGCTCCAGGCCTATGTGGCCGCGCAAGTACGCGGATTGGAATTGGCCGGGGCTTTTTTGAAAGTAAAATGAATTTTATCTATTTAGGGTAGCCACTAATTCCACGAATTTCCACTAAATACTCTTCTTTTTTGAATGAATTAGTGAAAATTGGTGCAATTCGTGGCAAATTTTCCTAATGAGAATTATGACAAAAACGATAAACGGTTTTTCAAAACTTTCCAAACTCGAAAAAATCAAATGGCTAGCCGAGCATTTTTGCACGGACGCAGCCGCTGCTGAGCGCGATTTTGCTACATGGCAGCACCCTGATGCTGCGGTTCAAAAGGTCATTGATGGTTTTGCCGAAAACACCGTATCAAATTTTGCACTGCCGTTCAGCATCGCGCCCAATTTTTTGATCAACGGGCAAACCTACGCGGTACCGATGGTGATCGAAGAAAGCAGCGTAGTGGCTGCGGCGAGCAGCGCAGCAAAATTCTGGCAAGAACGCGGCGGCTTTCACGCAGAAGTACTTGGCACAGTGAAACTCGGTCAAGTCCATTTTTTCTGGCCCGGTAGCCCGGAAAAACTCCGCACAATTTTCCCAGCCCTTAAAGCTCAACTTTTAGATTCCTGTAGTGATTTAACCGCTAATATGGAACAACGCGGCGGCGGAATTCTTGACATTGAACTGATTGATTTTGAAGATGTTGAGCCGGAATACTATCAGCTTCGCGCATCCTTCGAGACCTGTGACAGCATGGGCGCAAACTTTATCAATTCGGTATTGGAGCGCTTCGCTGATACGCTTGAAGATTTTTTCACCCTCTTTCCCGGTCTCTCAGATGTGGAGCGCGATGTAGAGGTGCTGATGTCCATTCTTTCAAATTATACCCCGCATTGCCTGGTGCGCGCGTGGGTGGAATGCCCCATTCATTCGTTTGCCGATCTGGCTCGCTCGCAAGGCATGGACGCGGCTGCGCTTGCCCATCGGTTTGCCCGCGCGGTACGCATTGCGCAAATTGATCCCTACAGGGCCACCACGCACAACAAAGGGATTTACAATGGCATAGACGCGGTGGTACTCGCAACAGGCAACGACTTCCGAGCCATTGAGGCCTGCGGCCACACTTACGCCAGTCGCAACGGACAATATCGAAGCCTCAGCCATTGTACCATACGCGATGGCATTTTTAGGTTTGAACTGGAAATCCCGCTCGCACTTGGCACAGTAGGCGGCCTCACATCGCTGCATCCGCTGGCCAAACGTTCCCTCGAAATATTGGGAAATCCTTCAGCAAGGGAATTGATGTGCATTACGGCTGCGGTGGGGCTGGCTCAAAATTTTGGGGCTGTGCGCTCGCTTATCACCACAGGTATTCAACAAGGGCACATGAAAATGCACTTGACCAATATGCTCAACCACCTTGGCGCAAATGCGGAGGAGGCTGCTTCCGCGCAACATTTCTTTCAAAACCAGACCGTTAGCTTCAGCGCAGTGCGGGTTTTTTTAACTGAAATACGAATGTGATAAAAGGTCGCAATCCGACAAACCAGGCATTAAGTTTTTAAGTGCTACAAAACAAAAAGAGTTCAGGAGGTATCTTTCCGCTCATTTATTTCCTTTTCAACACATAAAAATTGACCATGAAATTGAAAATCATCACAAGTGCTTCTGTTTTAATGCTATTCGCCATCAGCCTTTCCTGGCAGGGTTGCAAAAAGGACGACCCAAAAGGCCCTGAATGTACGCTCTCCAATCCCGACCTTTCGTACACAAAAAACATCAAAGCCATTGTAGACCAGTGGTGTATAAGCTGCCATGCTCAAGGAAGTGGTGTGCAAGGCGTTGTCGGAGACTTTACTACTTTTGAGGGCATGAAATCTCGTCTGGACAACGGCACCATGCTGGATCGTGTGGTGGTAAGAAAAGATATGCCAGAAGGTGGTGGCATGAGCCAAGGCCAGCGCGACAGCATTAATTGCTGGATTGCGGCGGGTTATCCGAAGTAATTTACTTGATAAAAGTTTATAGGGTTTATGAAGGTTGATAATAGCCACTCAGAAAAGCAAATAATGCTACTTTCCGAGTGCAAAAAATAAACCTTCATAAACCCTATAAACCTTTATCAACCCTAGGCATTCCTCTTTATTTTTTCTGCTGAAAACCGTTTGCGTAACTTGCTGCCCAAATTGATCAAAACCTTCTGATTATCAATGATTCGCGCAGAGCACGTCGTCAAAACATTTAGAGAGCAGCAAGTGCTGAAAGGCATTGACTTTCTATTTGAAGCAGGAAAAAACAACCTCATCATCGGGCGTTCGGGAGCGGGTAAAACCGTATTGCTCAAGATCCTTGTCGGCCTGCAAGTGCCCACCAGCGGCATCGTTTGGTACGACGACGTGAATTTCACCGCGCTCGACAAACAGGGGATGCGCGCCATCCGCATGAAAATTGGAATGCTCTTTCAGGGCTCAGCCTTGTTTGATTCGCTCACGGTAGAGGAAAACATCCGCTTCCCACTCGACATGTTCACCCCCATGACCCTCAAAGAAAAAGTAGAGCGCGTCAATTACTGCCTCGAACGGGTAAACCTTGGCGGGAACAACTTAAAATACCCCTCCGAACTTTCTGGCGGTATGCAAAAGCGCGTCGGCATCGCTCGCGCCATCGTGCTCAACCCAAAGTACCTTTTTTGCGATGAACCCAACTCCGGCCTCGACCCAAAGACGGCCATCATGATTGATGAACTCATCAGCAGTATCACGGAGGAGAACAACATCACCACGGTCATAAACACACACGACATGAACTCGGTGATGGAAATCGGCGACAATATTTGTTTCCTTCACGAAGGTCGCCTCGAATGGAGTGGCACTAAAGACCAGGTGCTTGCCAGTGACAACGAGAACCTACAGTCCTTCATATTTGCCTCTCCGTTCTTGCAGAAACTTCGGAAATCGGCGCTGGGGAAATGATGGTTGAAATCTAACTATTTACCACAGAGGTAGAATTGAATGGGAATTCCCTTTTGCTTTTGCCTTCAAAACCCAGTATGTGAAATAGTTACGTTGAAGCGAATTCAGCTCTCCCAAATACCTGCAATGCCTTGGCCACCACCTACACAAGCCGTTACCAAACCGTATTTTTGGTTGCTCCGACGCATCTCGTTTAGGATTTGCACACTGAGTTTTGCACCCGTACAGCCAAGCGGGTGACCGAGTGCAACCGCGCCTCCATTCACGTTTACAATATCCGGATTCAGGCCTGCTTCCTTGATTACCGCAAGGGCTTGTGCCGCGAAAGCTTCATTGAGTTCGATGGCTTGAATGTCGTCGAGTTTCATACCCGCCTGTTTGAGGGCTTTGGGGATAGCCGCACAGGGGCCAATGCCCATGTAAATAGGTTCCACACCCGCTACGGAGCAGGCGGCGAGTCGCGCAATCGGTTGTAAACCAAGCATTTTGACCATTTCTTCTGACATGACCAGCACAAATGCTGCGCCATCGGAAGTTTGCGAAGAGTTGCCTGCCGTCACCACGCCGCCCTGTGCAAATGCCGGACGGAGTTTTGCAAGCCCCTCGGCGGTGGTATCGCGCCGAACGCCTTCGTCGGTATCAACAGTATTCACGCGTTCCTTGCGTTTGTCATTTTCGACCCAAACTTCGGGGACACTCACAGGCACAATTTCGTCCTTGAATTTGCCAGCGTCAATCGCTGCGCCGGCTTTTTGGTGGCTGCGTACGCTGAATTCATCGGCTGCCTCACGGCTGATTTCCCATTTTTTTGAGACGGCTTCAGCGGTAAGGCCCATGCCCACCAGATAGTCGGGTGTATCTTTGGCAATATTGTAGTTCGGAGCGAGTTTGTAGCCTGTCATGGGAATGAGCGACATACTTTCAGCGCCACCGGCCACGTAGATTTGACCCATGCCTGCGCGGATTTTGGCCACCGCAATGCTGATGGTTTCGAGACCGGAAGCGCAGTATCGGTTCACGGTCATGCCAGGAACTTCTTTCCCGAGGGCACGGTTGGAGATAAGTCGGCCAATTTGAAGGCCTTGTTCCCCTTCGGGGTTGGCGCAGCCCACGATACAGTCGTCCACGAGTTTGGGATCGAGTTGTGGAACGGTAGCGAGCAGGTGTTTTATCACGTCCACGGCGAGATCGTCGGGACGGTAACCTTTGAAGCCGCCTCTGCCGGCTTTGCCGATGGCGGAACGAAACCCTGCTACAATATATGCTTCTTGCATTTTGGAAGAATTTTTGACTTTCGCGTAAAAGTACACTGTTCGGTAATTTTCCTTTTGAAACCTTTGGGCAAGTTTCAAAACAGTTTGCATGACAATGTGTTTTGGCCTCGTATCTCCTTTTTGATGAAAACACCTCTCCTATCTCAACAAATTTTTCTGGAAATATCGCTGGCGGATTCTACTGGGCATCCTTTTCGTATTGCTCAAAAACTATTTCGCCGTTTGGCAGCCGAAGGTCATTGGCGACGCCCTGAACACCGTTGTTCGGGAGGTAGCTGCTTATAAAGCGCAGGGGGGAATAGCTGCACATCCCGAAGCCATGGGGGTATTGGGCGGACATATTGCCTGGTTTGGCGCCGGGGTAATTGTATTGGCTTTGCTGATGGGCGTTGCGATGTTTTTTATGCGTCAAACCATCATAGTGGTAAGCCGCCTGATAGAGTACGATATGCGCAAAGAGATTTATGCACATTATCAGTCACTTGACCTCGCTTTTTACAAACGAAACTCCACAGGCGACCTCATGTCGCGTATTTCAGAAGATGTTTCCAAGGTGCGGATGTTCCTGGGACCCACCATTTTATATGGTCTTGACTTGATTTTTCTTTTTGTGCTCGCCATCAGCGCGATGCTTCAGGTCAGCGTTGAACTGACCCTTTGGTCGCTTTTGCCCTTGCCTTTTTTAAGTGTTTCAATTTATTGGGTGAGCACTTTAATCAACCGCCGGAGCGAAAAAATTCAGCAACAACTTGCCTCTCTTACCAGTACTACCCAAGAGGTTTACAGTGGAATCCGCGTTGTGAAAAGTTATGTGCAGGAATGGGCGATGGGGCGCTGGTTTGCCACCCAAAGCGAAGAATACCGCAAAAAATCGCTCGAACTCATTCGAATTGATGCATTTTTTTTCCCGCTCATGGCCTTGCTCATCGGAGCAAGCACGATCATTACTGTCTATGTAGGTGGCTTGCAGGTAGTGGCAGGAAAAATCAATCCGGGCGACATCGCGAAGTTTGTCATATACATCAATATGCTTACCTGGCCTGTGACGGCCATTGGTTGGATCGCTTCGTTGACGCAGCAAGCAGCCGCTTCGCAAAAGAGGATCAATGAGTTTTTGGATACAAAGCCTAGTATTGTTAACCCCACCCACCCCACCCCCAACCCCTCCCCTTCAGGGAGGGGAGCCAGTGCCGTGCTTTTGTCGAGTGCGGCTCCCCTCCCTGAAGGGGAGGGGTTGGGGGTGGGGTTGCAAGGTCATATCCAATTCCAAAACGTTTCCTTTACTTATCCTGATACAGGAATCAAAGCCCTTGAAAACGTTTCATTCGAGCTTTTACCTGGTCAGAAAATGGCCATCGTTGGGCGCACAGGAAGTGGGAAAACGACCATTGCTGACTTGTTGGTGCGGATGTACGACGTGGATTCAGGCCGGATTTTAATTGACGGGAAAGACATTCGGGCGCATGATTTGGCAGATTTACGCCAGCGAATTGGCTATGTCCCGCAAGATGTTTTCCTGTTTTCTGACACGGTCTTGGGCAATATTTCTTTTGGTAAAGACGGAATTGACCGGGAAGCAGCGGAATATTTTGCCAAAAGCGCTTCTGTGCACGAGGAGATTGTTGGGTTGCCTGAAGGCTATCAAACCATGGTGGGCGAACGCGGTGTGACGCTTTCTGGTGGACAAAAACAGCGCGTGAGCATAGCCCGTGCTTTTGCTAAAGAACCGGATGTGGTGTTGCTCGACGATTGCCTTTCTGCGGTGGATACCAATACTGAAAGTCGTATTCTTGGCTATCTCTCTGGCGCATTGGCCGACAAAACGGCCATAATTATTACGCACCGTATTTATAAGATGTTGCAGTTTGACAAGATCATTGTGCTCGACGAACACCGCGTCGCCGAAGAGGGCACACATGAGGAATTGCTGCTGCGAGGCGGGTACTACGCTGAGTTGTTTGAAAGGCAGATGACAGGCGAGGATGTTGAGGGACAGACATGAGTCCCGGTTTTGAGCCAATTGGTTTTGATTGACGATTGACGAGTACATGAGTGTTGATTTTTGATGTAAATGGACGATCTAAATATTGACGATGGTAGCACATCGGCCATTATCAACACACCATTCCATCAAAAATCAACACTCATGTACTCATCAATCGTCAATCAATCAAAATCAGAGAAACCTCAAAATTCGGGATGATCCAAGTTCCACACGTTTTTGGGGCTTGCTACGTTTGAACCCAGATGAAAAAAATCCACTTTCCCTTACTTGTCTTTTCGCTCATAGCCGGCTTGTTTTGCTCCAACGGCCAAGACCCCGTACAGCGCTCGGCTTTAGGAAATAATAATGAACGCAAAGCTGACAGCCTATTGGTTCAGCGTTTTGCCCCGCCGCCAGGTTTTGCTCGAAAATCGGTGGATTCTAGTTCATTTGCGCATTTTCTGCGCCAATTGCCACTCAAACCAATTGGCAGTAAAGTCCGCTATTTTGATGGCGAGGAAAAAGAAAACCTCGGCGTTTACGATGCCGTGGTGGATTTACCCATTGGCCGAAAAGACCTGCACCAATGTGCCGATGCGGTTATCCGACTTCGAGCAGAGTATCTGTGGCGTACTCGGCAATTTGATAAAATCAGTTTTCACTTCACCAACGGATTCCAGGTAGACTACGATCGCTGGCGAAAGGGAGGCCGTGTACAGGTCGTGCAGAATAAAGCCAATTGGGTAGATTCCGCCGCTCATTCTGATTCCTACAAGACTTTTTGGGCGTATCTGGAAACGATTTTCAGCTACGCCGGCACACTTTCTTTGTCAAAAGAATTGCGCTCAAAAACAATTTCCGATCTCCAGATTGGCGACGTTTTTATTCGTGGCGGTTCGCCCGGTCACGCGGTTATCGTGGTGGATATGGCGGAAAATTCTGGAGGGGAAAAGGTCTTTCTCCTGGCACAGAGTTACATGCCTGCACAAGAAATCCAGATTTTAAAAAATCCGAATGATGCGGCATTAAGTCCCTGGTATTCAACTTCTTTTGGAGAAAGATTGAATACGCCGGAGTGGGGGTTTCTTAGAACCGAATTGAAAGGCTTCTAAAAAAAACATAAAAAAATCCGTGCCTCATCCGCGTCATCCGTGTGCCCTCTACTCGAAGTAGAACACGGATGACACGGATGAGACACGGATTTTTAAGCCTCTATCCAACTCAGATCACTTCTTCTTTTTCGTGCCCTGTTTGGCTTTCTCTTCTTGTATCCGCTGCTGCTCTTTCATGGCTTGATCGAGCCTGGCCCGGAAACCGCTTGTCTTTTTGGGCTTTGCCTTGTTGATTTCAAGTTGGGCCTTGATTTTTTCCTTATCAATCAGGAATTCCTTGGTCACCAGTGTCTGTCCGATGTTCAGGATATTGCTGAAACAGAGGTAAAGCGTAAGGCCCGACGCGAAGCTGTTGAAGAAGAACATGAAGAACACCGGCATGGTGTACTGCATGTATTTCATCACTTTCATCTGGTCGTTTTGCATCGAAGAGGCGTCCATTTGCTTCATCGAATACCAGGTGTACCAAAGAGTAGTAACCACCCAGATAAGTGTGAACAGGCTGATGTGTGCGCCTGCTCCAAATGGCAGATCGAAGGGCAGGTGCATGATGCTGTCGTAACTTGACAGGTCGGTGGCCCAAAGGAAACTCTCTTGCCGGAACTCGATACTGGCCGGGAAAAAGCGATACAATGCAAACCAGATTGGCATTTGCAGAAAGATGGGCAGACAACCGCCTAGCGGGTTCACGCCATACTCACTGTACATCTTCATCGTTTCTACACTCATGGCCTGCTGGTCATCGCCAAGTTTCTTCTTGAGTTCTTCAAGGCGCGGCTTTAGGGCAGCCATTTTGGATTGGCTGAGTACCATGCGGTAGGTGAGCGGGTACACCAGAAGTTTCACCAACAAGGTAAGCATCAAGATGACGATGCCCTGGTTTCCAATAAACCGCGCGAGGAAATCCATCATCGGGTGGATGATCCAGCGATTGATGGCGCCGAAAATACTCGCGCCAAAGGGTATGATGTCCTGAAGCGAGACGCCAAATTCCTCCAGTCGCTTGAATTCGTTTGGCCCTGTGTAGATCGCCATGTTTGCCGAACCACGCTCGAACGGCACCATTGCCGTGCTTTTCAACATCTTCAAATTAGAATCAGCATCTCCGAAGACCTTGACCTCGCCCGTGAAATCACGGAATGTAAATCCCTGCGCTACAATGCTGGTGTTGAAAAACTGGTTGGAGTGTGAGAACCAAAGCACAGGTTTTTCCCCGAGGCTTTTGATGTCGTCTTCACGGCAATCACAGTAATCCACGCCCTCCTCAGCGGTTTTGTAATAGACCGACGACATGGTGCGCTCGTAAGTCTGGTTGCGCTCCAATTTATCGAGGTGGTTTTCCCAATAAAAGCGCAATTCCTTCTGAGTCATCACATTTTCGAGACCATTCACAGCTATGCGATAGTCTAGGCGATAGTTGTCGGGACTAAGGGTGTAGTTCTGCTCCAGATAGCGGCCATTGCCTGCATCGGCGCGAAAAGTGATGATGTTGCCGTTTTTGGTCGGTGTAAAAAAGAGGTCACTTGTAAGTACTTTCCCATTGGCCGTGCCCCCCACGGGCAACTCGAACTCGAAGCGATTAAGATCATCTTCGAGCAAACGAAGCGCGCTTTTCACGTCATTCCCTGCCGTGTCTACAAGTACTTTTTCAAATTTCTTGAGAAAAACCTCTTTGATACGCCCGCCTTTGCTGGTGAAAGTGATGCGCACTAGGTCGTTCTCCAAAGTTTCAAATTGCTCTTGGCCAACGGCTGCGGAGGCAAATACACCAAATTTAGCGGCCATCATCCCGTTTTGAGCCGAATCCGGCTTGCCCTCATCAGCTTTAGTTTCGGCGGGTGAAGGGGTCGTCGCGGCAGGAGCGGTTGGAGGCGCAGCCTGGTTTTGAGATTGCTGGGCGGTTTGCTCTGCTTGAAGTTCTTCGGGAGTTTTCTTCGGTGGGGCAGAGTATTGCATCCACAAAAACAACAACAAGAATATCAGCCCCATGCCGATATAGGTACTCAGTTGACTCTGTTTTTCTTCCATTACAAGTGTTTTTACCACACAGTGTTAAAGCGTTTTTGTTTTAAACCACATAGTTCACATAGGGCACAATAGTTTTGAAAATCAACGAATTGTAAACTATGTGCCCTATGTGAACTATGTGGTTTAAAATTGGGGGCTAAAAAGCGCTATGTGGTTTTTTCCAATAAGGCCGCAAAAGTATGGCAAAACCTAGCGCAATTATAGCAAAGCTCGAAGATTGCCTTGATTGGCTCGACCGACCGCTGGCAAAAGGCTGTAAACTTGGCTTCCAGTAGCACAACGAGATATTTGTACAAGCCATGTGTCGGGTCATTTTCTACTTTTGTCCGCAATAAAAATGCTGCCTTTCTCATGAAAAAAGTGATCCTTGCCCTTTGCGTTTTCAGCTACTTTACTGGCAATGCCCAAACAACGCTCCCACAAGTGGATGTGCCCATCACATCTCGCAATTACTATGAAATCGTTCAACAACTCGATGCCTACTTCGCTGATGAGTACAATGCTCAGGACGATACCGAGTGTTGGGACAACTCCTTTGTAAAATACCAGCGCTGGAAATGGTGGTGGCGCGATCGTGTGCAACCCGATGGCTCTTTTCCGAATATGCGGGCCCAATGGCTTGATTATCAAAAGCATTTTGTCGCCGCCGCGCAAAACCGCGATGATCAACCAACCTGGTTAAACGAAGGCCCCTCCAAAAATCCCAATGGCGGTTATTGGGGTATGGGCCGCACCAAACACATAGCATTTCACCCCACCGACCCAAATGTTTTTTTCGTAGGTACCCCCGACGGCGGCCTGTGGAAAACATCGGACGGAGGACAGCACTGGACGCCCCTTGGCGACGGGCTTCCTTACCTGCCTGTGAGCGTCATCCTTATTGACCATCAGCAGCCGGATATCATGTATATCTCGCTTGGCGATAAAGGTGGTTGGTGGAACTGGAACCTTGGCGTGTACCGAAGCACCGACGGCGGCTATACATGGTCGCCCACCGGGCTGGACTGGGAACTGTCTGAAGAAAATGTGATCTACAACATGATCATGTCGCCCAACAACCCGCAAGTAATTTTTGCCGCCAGCAATCGCGGCATCCGCCGTACCGTGGATGGTGGCGATACCTGGACCATACTCCGCACGGGCGAATACACCGACATCAAATTTCGTCCCGGCGGCGATTCCACGCTGTACGCAGCGCACCACGATTATTGGGGAACAAGTCAGGTGGTAAAAAGCACGGATTTTGGGGAGACATGGACCCAAGTTTCAAGTTTTCAAACCTCTAACAACGATCTTCGTTTGGCCGTTAGCCCAGTGATGGCCGATTGGCTGGGGGTTCACTTTTCCAACGGAAAACGGTTTTTGCTCTCCAAAGATGGCGGACTTAGCTACACAGACAATGCCGCGCCAGAAGACGATTGGGGCGTTTTCAACTTTTCTGCTTCGGACTCGAACATCGTCTATCTCGCTGGAGTATCCATGAGCCGCTCCACCGATCAGGGCGCTACCTGGGAAAAAATTACCCACTGGTACAACGACGGTGTCCACGCCGAAGTCCATGCCGATGCGCACGACCTGGTGCACAGCCCGCACAACCCCCGCGAACTCTGGTACTGCAACGACGGCGGCATTTACCGCTACAATGAAGAAACCCAAACGTGGACCGACCTGTCGGACGGGCTTGCAATTGCGCAATTCTATCGCATTGCAGTGAGCGAAAGCGGGATACTCAAAATTGCAGCAGGCTCGCAGGACAACGGTGGCTGGTTGCGTTCTTTTGGGTGGGTACACACCAACGGTGGCGATGCGATGTGCCAAATCATTGACCCCACCAACAACAATATCATTTATACAGAATACTATGGCGGCAACGACATTTACCGTTCCACCAATGGCTATCTCACGGATGTAAACATTGCCAACAACATTCCTGGAGAACCTTCCGGAGATTGGGTAACGCCTTTCATACTCAACCCACAAAACCCGAAAACCTTTATTGTAGCATTTGAAGATGTGTTCCGTTCTTATGACCGGGGTGACACTTTTCACAAGATCAGCAACAACCTTACAGGAGGCGTTGACAATGATCTGCGCGATGTGGCCATGTCGCCCAGCGATACCAATTTCATTGTCGCAACGCGGGCCAACCGGGTGTACAAAACCATCAATGGCGGCCAAAACTGGACGAGCAGGCTCGTGTCCACCACCGAAGATATCACTCGGATTTTTATCCACCCAAGCAATACAGATCGGATGTGGGTCACGAAAGGCGGCTACGCCTCTGGTAAAAAGTGTTCGCGACCACTAATGGCTGGCTCACCGCCCAAAACATTTCTGGCAACCTTCCCAACGTGCCAGCCAATTGCATTCTCTACGATTCCATTACCAATTACCTGATCGTGGGCACCGACATCGGTGTATTCTATACAGATGCCGACCAGATTGACTGGAAACCCTACGGGATGGGAATGCCCGCCGTGTACGTTTTAGATCTGAAAATCCGTCAAGCCACGCGTAAACTCTACGCGGGCACGCATGGACGTGGCGTTTATTCGGTGAACCTGGAAACAGTAGTAGGGACAGATGACCCCGCTTCCGAAATGCTTAATGCCCGCGTTTTCCCAAACCCGGCCCGGAATGTTTTGATGTTCAAATCCGAGTCGTCTGAGGTTTTTGATGGGAAAATCGAGCTGTTTGATGCGGTGGGGCACTGCGTTTTAAGCAAAAAGATCGCCCGTCAACCACTTAACGAATTGGTGCTGGATGTGGCTGCGCTACCCATGGGCCTTTATATGTTGCAAGCGGTAAACGGACTTGGACATACAGTGCTGCGGGAGAAGGTGGTGGTGAGTGAGTGAGGTTTCAATAACAAGGCCAAGACCTCGGAGGTTTTTGAAAACCTCCGAGATCTTGGTTCTTGGTCTTGTTATTGAAACTTCACCTCCACAATCCGCAAGCGATGCTTTTTACCCAATTTTAATTTTCTGGGCGTACTCAAAAACCAACCTGCCCCGAACGATGCAGCAGCAATGCTATAGAGTTTTGGCGCGTCCACTCCCTTGTCCTGGTACCCAAAACGACCAATAGTGGTTGCCAATGCAAGCGTGGCACCCAGCGAGAATGCAGCACCCCCTGCGATCCGCCAGATGCGTTTTCTGTGCATTTTAATGGTTTGAATTTCAGGGAGTTTCACCGCGAAATTGTCCAGCAGCAAAGTGTTTGATTCGGGCAAGATGTCCGTAATCGTACGTTGGTACCAGTAATCTTCTTCACCCACAAGGCGGAAACGGAGCACATCTCCAGTATAGAATTTAGTGGTTTTAGCGCGGTTGACGCGCTCGAGCAGGAGCATTTTTTGTCCAAAAGCTGAGAAGCTGGCGAGGCAGAAAAAGAGCAGTAGAAAAGATCGCATGGCGGAATTTTGGGAAAGGAACGCAGAATCTTTGGATTCGCGGCGAGCCTAACCCGATAGGCTCACAAACACAAGGTGTTCTTACATATCTTAGCTTCGCTTAATCCCTAATGCACGCTTCGAAATTTATTCACTAACCTAATTCGTCGCGTAATGAAAACCACTTTTCTCCTACCCGTTTTTTTTCTCCTTCCCTTTTTTGCAATTGCACAAAATGCGGACTCCACCGTGATAAAACAGGTGGATAGTCTCATTCAAGTTTCTCGTGCGCTCACTGACAAGCGGGATTTCAATAAAGCGCTTGAGGTGAATGCTGCGGCTGAAACGTTAGCCCTTGAAAAGCTGGGGCGGGAGTCGGCAGGATATGGGAGCTGCTGCTATAACCGGGGCAGGGTGAATTATTTTAAAAAGGACAATCCTGAGGCCGAAAAATGGTACTTGGATGCCCTTGACATCTGGGCAAAATCAATTGGAAAGGAACATCCAGATTATGCCCGCTGTCTAGACGATCTTGCAATTTTCTATCATAATAATGCTGAAAAATACGAAAAAGCCGAGCCGCTCTACTTGGAAGCCATCGCCATTTTTGAAAAAACGCTTGGCAAAGAACACGCTGATTATGTGCAGACCATAATGAGTCTTGCACAATTGTATAGTGACTTGGAAAACAACGAAAAGGCTGAACCACTCTATCTTGAAGTCAAAAACATAAGGGAAAAAACATTGGGGAAAGAAAACCCCTTGTATGCGGAGAGTTTAGTCCGCCTTGGGATTTTTTACGAGAACATAGGCAATTTCTCAAAAGCCGAACCACTCCTTCTTGACGCCAATGCCATTCAGGAAAAAGCAACTGGTAGAGAAAATCCCCGCTATGTCAGAACAATAATGGCGTTAGGGCTTCTATATCAAACGATGGGCAATGATGGAAAGGCTGAACCGTTTTATCTCGAATCCAAAGCAATCTACGCAAAAATACTGGGAACTGAAAATCCCAATTATGCGATGTGTTTAAACAACTTAGCAAATGTATATACAAGAATGGGCATCTATGAAAAAGCTGAACAGGTTCACCTAGAAGTCAAAGCTATCCGGGAAAGGACCGTAGGAAAAGAACATAGCGACTATGCAATGAGTCTTATGAACCTGGCAATTTTGTATCGTTACATGGGCAAATACGATAAATCCGAGCAACAATTTTTGGAAGCTAAAACCCTTTGGGAAAAAACGCTGGGAAAAGAAAGTTGGAGTTATATATCAAATTTGAGTGGCTTAGGAAAATTGTATGAAATACAAAAAAGAGTTCTTGAATCTGATCCTTTGCAAGAGGAGATTGCAGGATATATCCAATCGTATAATACTCAATTTTCCATATTTTTTTCTGAACGCGAGATATCAGAAAACATCGCTTTTTATCAGTTGAAGGTTGATGAATTTTTAGCCTTTGCGCTAGGCCGGCCAGCGGCATATTTAGGCAAGCTGCCCGAAATCTGCTTCAATAATGCGCTTTTTTACAAAGGTTTTCTACTTCAAGCTGCGAGGCGATTGAACAAGCTGGCAGCTTCTAATCCCGAAGCAGCAGACAGCCTAAAAGGCTACTACCACCACTTAGCCGCTGAATACGTCAAGCCCGTTGTCGAGCGGAAACACGTGGACGATCTCGAAGAAAAAGCCGCTGCCGCTGAAAAAGAACTCATCCGCTCGGTCGCCGGGTATGCCGAAGCCGTTCGACAAGTCAATTGGCAGGAGGTCCGGGCGGCTTTGAAAATGGACGAAGCGGCTATTGAGTTTGTCCATTTTGGTGTCAATTTCCCCAAAAATACTGACAGCATCATGTACGCTGCCCTGTTGCTTTTGCCAGGAACGGAACAGCCGCATTTCATTCTTCTGCTCGAAGAAAAACAACTCGACTCCCTGCTCCAACGAAACGGTGAGCGCAGCGAACACTATGTCAAACAGTTGTACTCCTTAGCAGTCCGCGGCGTGATTGTCGTCGGAAAACCACCAAAAACATTGTACGAACTGCTTTGGAAACCACTGGAAAAAGAACTAAACTCCCCTTTAGAGATTGGGGACGGAATAAAAACCATCTATTACTCTCCTTCCGGACTCCTCCATCGTCTCAACCTGGCTGCTATTCCCATCAATCTGGATTCAGTGCTAGGCGATCGCTACCAATTGGTCGAACTCGGCAGCACCCGCCAATTGGTAGTGCCCAACCAGATAAAATCTGGAACTAATGACGCCTTGCTTTTCGGCGGCATCCAATACGACTCAGACAGCACCGCCATCCTGAAATCCATTGCTTCGATGGACTCAATATCCGTCGCCTCCCGGGGGGAACTCAACTTTTTCGATACCGACTCTACCTTGCGCGTCGGCACTTGGGGGAGCCTGCCATTTACTGCCAGAGAAGTAGGCAACCTGGAACGCATCCTAAAAACAGCCGGTATCCACACCCAAACCCACCGCGGTTATGTTGCTACCGAAGAAGCCTTTAAAACCATCGGTGCGAATGGAAAATCATCTCCCCGAATCCTGCACATCGCAACCCATGGCTTCTTTTTCCCCGACTCTGATCACCCCATGATCCGCTCCGGGCTCCTCCTCGCAGGCGCCAACCACGCCTGGAAAACCGGGAAACCCCTCAAACCCGGCATGGAAGACGGCATCCTGACGGCCTACGAGATCAGCCAGATGAACCTGAGCAATACCGAATTAGTTGTCCTCTCCGCCTGCGAAACTGGCCTTGGCGACATACAAGGAAATGAAGGCGTGTACGGCCTGCAGCGGGCCTTCAAGATCGCAGGAGCCAAGTACCTGATTATGAGCCTCTGGCAGGTGCCCGACAAGCAGACCTCACTATTAATGACCACATTTTACAAGAAATGGCTACCCTCCGACGCTGAGGCTAAGGCGGGTAAAGAACAGAAAATGACCATCCCGGAGGCATTCCGGGCAGCGCAGAAGGAGTTGCGGGATGCGGGCTTGGATCCTTATCAGTGGGCGGGATTTGTACTGGTGGAATGAAAGATATACCTTAGATTCGCTTAATCCCCCAAACTCTGCGATGCGCTTCGACATTTAGTCACTTACAACCTGTCGTGTTATGAAAACCACGTTGCTTGTACCCTTTTTTTTTCTCCTTTCATTTTTTGTACGCGCACAAAATGCGGATTCTCTGGCAGTCGTGAAACAGGTGGATAGCCTGATTCAGATATCCCTCGCACGCTCGGAGAAGCAGGAATTCGACAAAGCCATTGAAGTCATTTCCGCCGCTGAAAAAATTGCGTTGGAAAAATTGGGAAGAGTGTCGGCGGGATATGGAAATTACTGTTTTAACCGGGGCCAATTGAACTATTTAAACAATGACTTCCGCGAGGCTGAAAAGTGGTTTCTCGAATCCAAAACAATCCGAGCCCAAGTGCCCGGTATCGGCAAAGAACATATAGACTACGCACAGAGTTTGAATTCTCTGGCAATATTATACGAAATAATGAGTGACTATGAGAGAGCCGAATCCCTTTATCTCGAATCCAAAAATATCCGGGAAAAAAATTTAGGAAAGGGGCATCCAGACTATGCGGGAAGTCTTATCAACCTAGCGGATTTGTACAGTTTAATGGGTATGAATGAAAAAGCCGAGATGTTCTACGTTGAGGCCAAAGATGTTTTTGAGGTTCTGATAAAAAACAGGGAGCATCCATTTTACAGAAACTGCTTGAATAATTTGGCAATTTTTTACCAGAACCTGGGCAACTATGAAAAAGCTGAACCGCTATACCTGGAAGTACATAATATCCATGAAAAGATGTATGGCAAGATCAGTATTAAATATACTCATAGCCTGAATAGTCTGGCAATTTTGTATTGGGAGATGAGCAAATACGAAAAGGCCGAACCGCTCTTAAATGAGGCTATTTCAATTCAGGAAAAGGTGCTTGGCAAAGAAAATCCCGAATATGCAGGAAACCTGATCAATTTGGCACTTTTATATACTGAAATGGGTCAATACGAAAAGCCAGAAGCGCTCTTTTTGGAAGCCAAAGAGATTTTTGAAAACAAATTGAATGACCTAAATCATCCCTTTTTTAATAATTGTCTGAATAATCTCGCAATTCTGTATTTTGAAATGGGTTTATATGAAAAAGCAGAAGTTTTGTATCTAAAATCCATTAATATTACACCAAAAGAGGATCCACATTATGCTCAAAGCCTGAGCAATCTGGCCAATTTATACACCAGCATGGGTCAATATGAAAAAGCCGAACCACTTTACTTTGAAAGCAAAACGATCTTGGAAAAAACGGTGAAAAAGGATCACCCCCATTATGCTTCGAGTTTGAGCAATCTTGCGAATTTATATACTAGTATGGGGCAATTTGAAAAAGCTGAGCAGTTATATCTCGAATCCAAGTACATATATGAAAAGGCACTTGGAAGGGAAAGTTTCACTTATGCAACCAACCTGGTCAATCTGGCAACCTTGTATCTTGATATAGGTAATTATGAAAATTCTGAACGTCTTTTTATTGAAGCCCAGAAAATTTTCGAAGAAAATTTGAACAACGAATATCATTTATATTCCTTGATTTGTTTGAATAATCTGGCGCACCTCTATTTCAAGATTGATCAATATTCAAAATCAGAACAAATTTATTTTGAAGTTCTATCCAGATATGAGAATACACTGGGAAAAGCACATCCCGCCTATGCAAATAGTTTGGATAAATTGGCGCTCCTTTATTGTGACATGAATCAATACGAAAAGGCAGAAAATCTCTTTTTAGAATCACAATCAATAAATGCTAAAGTGTTGGGTACGGAGCATACATCTTATGTGCAAAACCTGAATCATTTATCGGAATTATATGAAAGGCAAAAAAGTTTCCGGAATCAGAAGCACTACAGGTCGAGTATGCGATAAAAACTCAAAATGCTCTCAGCAAGGCAGTTACATTCCTTTCCGAGAAAGAGTTATTCAATTACGCAGAGACCTTTCAATCTGGAAGCAATACCCTTGAGGCAAAAACCCTCGCCCGCCCAACTACTCAAGTCGGTCAATTGCCAGCATTGGGCTACGATAATACCCTTTTTTTAAAGGTTTTATACTACAGGCAGCTTTGAAGTTAAACCACTTAGCTGCTTCTGACACCAATTCAGAAGAAATCCATCTCCGCCTCAAAGGTTATCGACGCCGCCTTGCCTCAGAATATGCCAAGCCTATCGCCGAGCGGATAGACGTGGAAGTACTTCATGAAAAAGCCAATACTGCTGAAAAAGAACTCGCCCGAACAGTCGCAGGTTACACCGAAGTCATCCGGCAGGTCAAATGGCAGGAAGTACAGTCAGCCCTAAAACCGAACGATGCTGCCATCGAATTCGTGCATTTCAAGGTGAATTTTCCGAAAACCACCGACAACACCGTGTATGCTGCACTGCTCCTTTTGCCAGGAGCGGAACAGCCCCGTTTCATCCCCCTCTTTGAGGAAAAACAACTTGACTCTCTGCTACTACGCAACTCCGACCGCAACGAACTGTACGTGAAACAGCTCTACTCCTTGGCAAACCGAGGTGTTATAGTTGTAGACAAGCCACGAAAAACGCTCTATAATATCCTCTGGCAGCCGCTCGAAAAAGAGCTGATCGGTGTAAATACGATTTATTATGCGCCCTCTGGATTGCTTCACCGCCTCAATCTGGCAGCCATTCCCATCAACCCAGATTCCGTCCTGAGCGATCGTTATCAATTGGTCGAATTGGGCAGTACCCGTCAATTGGTTATTCCTAATCAGGTCAAATCCAGCACCAACGACGCACTGCTTTTCGGTGGCATTCGCTACGAGGCCGATACCACGGTCATTCGGTCTTCCAATACACGACCGGACTCCTCCTCCATCGTCAGCCGGGGAGCTTTAAATTTTTCCTATGCCGACTCCACTTTGCGCAGCGGCCAATGGAATTATCTGCCATTTACAGAAAAGGAGGTTAACAGCGTGGAAAAAATGCTCCAAAAAGGGGGCGTAAATACTCAGACGTATGCTGCATACAATGCCACTGAAGAAGCTTTCAAATCCATTGGTGCCAGCGGCAATCCTTCCCCACGAATCCTGCACATCGCAACCCACGGCTTCTTCTTCCCCGACCCCCAAACGTCGGAAGGGATTAAAACCCTTCCGACGTTGAACGAACCCGTCTTCAAAATCTCCGAGCACCCCATGATTCGCTCCGGCCTCATTTTAGCCGGCGCCAACCACGCCTGGAAAACGGGGACGCCTTTGAAACCCGGCATGGAAGACGGTATCCTCACCGCCTACGAGATCAGCCAGATGAACCTCTCGAATACCGAACTCGTCGTCCTCTCAGCCTGTGAAACGGGTCTGGGCGACATTCAGGGCAACGAAGGCGTGTACGGCCTCCAGCGCGCCTTCAAAATCGCCGGGGCTAAGTATCTGATAATGAGCCTTTGGCAGGTGCCCGACAAGCAGACCTCGCTGTTGATGACTACTTTTTATAAGAAGTGGCTCGAAGCGAACATGACTATCCCGGAAGCTTTTCGGGCGGCGCAGAAGGAGTTGCGGGATGCGGGGTTGGATCCGTATCAGTGGGCAGGGTTTGTGCTGGTGGAGTAGGCCCTCCTGCGCGCTATAGCGGGTAAACGGGGTTTGTGCTGGTGGAGTGAATTGTAGTCAATCTCCTTACCTTCGATTTTCTTAATCCCTCATACTTGCGACACGCTTCGATATTTACTCACCTTATTAACTTGTCGCGTTATGAAAACCACTTTGCTCCTACCCGTTTTTTTCCTCCTTCCCTTTTTTACAATTGCACAAAATGCGGACTCCACCGTGATAAAACAGGTGGATAGCCTCATCCAGGTTTCCCGTGCGTTCACCGGTCAGGGTGATTTCGACAAAGCCCTCGAAATCAATGCCGCGGCCGAAAACTCGCTCTAGAAAAAATTGGGCGGGAGTCAGCGGCGTATGGGAGCTGCTGCTTCAACCGTGGCAGGGTGCTTCATTTTATGCGGGATTACACAGAATCGGAAAAATGGTATTTGGAAGCAAAATCCATTCGAGAAAAGTTACTTGGAAAAAACCATCCAGACTATTTAAAATGCCTAAAAAACTTGGGGCTTTTATACTACTATTCAGGCGATTATGACAGGGCAGAGATGACCTACATTGAATCCAAAACTATTCTGCAAGAAACATTAGGCAAGGAGCAGCCAGATTATGCAGAGTGCCTGAATGGATTGGCGGCTGTTAATATGGCTAGAAGCAATTTTGAAGCAGCCGAGCAGTATTTTTTAGAAGGCAGGGCTATAAGGGAAAAGGTACTGGGCAAGGAGCATCCCGACTATGCTGGAAATTTGAATAACTTGGGATATTTGTATCGCCTAATGGGACAATATGAAAAATCTGAACAGTATTTCCTTGAGGCAAAGCTATAGCAGAGATTTTGCAAGGCAAAGAAAGTTTAAACTATGCTGACCTTTTGAACAACATTGGGCTATTAGACTATGATATGGGCAAATATGCCAACGCAGAACTATTGTTTCTTGAAGCCATAGCGGTGGTAGAAAGAAATTTAATGGAGAAGACAACTCAATATGCCAGTATGATAAGCAATTTGGGAATGTTATATTACAGTATGGGAAATTATGAAAAAGCCGAAAAACTTTACCTCGAAGCAAAAGCAATCCGGAAAAAACATTGGGGCACGAACATCCAGAATATGCAGCAAGCCTTAACAATTTGGCAATTTTGTACTATGTTATGGGAAATTATGCTAAATCTGAGCCGCTTTACCTGGAAGCAATAGCAATCCGCGAAAAAACTTTGGGTAAAGCGCATATTGATTATGCGACAAACTTGGGGAACCTGGCAATACTATACGATGCTATGGGGTCCTTTGAAAAATCAGAAAGAATTTCCTTGAAGTTATAGAAATCCTTGAAAAATTGTTAGGCAAGGAGCATCCTCACTATGCTATGAATGTCAACAACCTTGGGATGGCCTACTTTTACTCGGGCCAATACGAGAAATCCGAACCGTTTTTGCTCCAAGCCATGGATATCTTGAAGAAAACTTTGGGTGGCAAGCATCTCGATTGTCTGGAAGGGTTGAATAATTTGGCAGGTTTATATTGGGCTTTAGGTAAATTAGATACAGCCCAGTTTTATATGTCAGAAGCCATTGAAACGCATAAAAAAATGTTAGTCAAAGCGTCTGGACACCTTTCAGAAAAGAACTATCCGCTTTCATTGAGCAGTTCGGTGAAGCGTTGGACAAGTGCTTTTCTTTCCTAAAATGCAACAAACATTTGCTGACTCCTACTATGACAATACACTTTTTTACAAAGGATTTTTATTAAATACCGTTTCACAGATCGGTAAACTTGCAATAGCCGACCCGATAAACGCTGAGAAATACAAACTTTTCAAATCTTATAACCGCAGACTTGCTACTGAATACGCCAACCCTATCGCCGAGCGCGACAGTGCCAACATCGCAACGCTCGAAGAAAAAGCCAACAACCTTGAAAAAGAACTGGTTCGCACTGTAGCAGGTTATGGCGATGCCCTCCGCCAGGTAAAATGGCAGGAGGTACAATCTGCGCTAAAACCCGGCGAAGCCTCTGTCGAATTTGTCCATTATCGCTATTACAATCCCAAGAGCACCAACAGCATTATGTACGCCGCGCTCGTATTGCGACCAGGAGATGCCCAGCCCCATTTTATCCCCCTCTTTGAAGAAAAATCCTTGGACTCGCTCCTCCAAACACATGGAGCACGCAAGGCCGATTATGTAAACGGCCTGTACACCCTCGTCGAACGTGGCATCAAACCCCTTTCTGAATCCTCGGGACAAATAACGCTCTACGACTTGCTCTGGAAACCGCTCCATAAAGAGTTGGTCGGCGTGAAAACCATCTACTTCTCCCCCTCCGGTCTGCTCCACCACCTCAACCTCGCCGCCATACCCATAGGCATAGACTCTGTACTGGGCGATCGCTACCAATTGGTCGAAGTCGGCAGTACACGTTCACTCGCCGTAGGTACGAAGGCGGGCCAATTGGTCGTTCTTAATCAGGTCAATTCAAGCACCAATGATGCCATTCTTTTTGGTGGCATTCAATACGATGCAGATAGCACTGCCATGGCAATATCCATTGCCTCGAGCGACTCCGTTTCCATCGCTTCCCGGGGGAACTCAATTTTCCTACACCGACTCTACGCTGCGTGTCGGCACCTGGGGCAGCCTAGCGTTCACTGACCGCGAAGTAGGCAATCTGGAACGGATACTAAAAGCAACGGGAGTCCAGTACCAAACCAACCGCGGTTATACCGCCACCGAGGAAACCTTAAATCCATTGGGGCTGGAGGAAAACCATCTCCCAGGATACTGCATAACTCATGGCTTCTTTCCCCGACCCAAAAACGTCGGAAGGGTTTAAAACCCTTCCGACGTTGAACGAACCCGTTTTCAAAATCTCCGAGCACCCCATGATTCGCTCCGGCCTCCTGCTCGCTGGCGCCAACCACGCCTGGGAAACCGGAAAACCCCTTAAGCCCGGGATGGAAGACGGCATCCTGACCGCCTACGAGATCAGCCAGATGAACCTGAGCAACACCGAACTCGTCGTCCTCTCCGCCTGCGAAACGGGCCTCGGCGACATCCAGGGCAACGAAGGCGTGTACGGGCTGCAGCGGGCATTCAAGATAGCCGGGGCGAAGTACCTGATTATGAGCCTTTGGCAGGTGCCGGATAAACAGACCTCCTTGCTGATGACCACTTTTTACAAGAAATGGCTCGAACAAAAAATGACCATTCCGGAGGCTTTCCGGGCGGCGCAGAAGGAGTTGCGGGATGCGGGCTTGGATCCTTATCAGTGGGCCGGGTTTGTGCTCGTGGAGTAAGCCCTCCTACGCATTTACCCGCCATAGTGTGCAACACGAAAGGAGGGCTTCGTGCTTCGGCGGGTAAACGGGGTTTGTGCTGGTGGAGTGAGCCGGCCATAAAAAACCAAAAACTGCCTTTACCTTTATACCCTTCTATTTACTCCGGTTTTCATGGCACGCTGAATTCAACTTTCATTTTATCGTTATGAGAACTTCACTTGCCACCTTCGCCCTGCTTTTAGGGCTTTCACTCAGCGCCCAGCAAAAGAGTATCAGCCCTTTACCTGTTTTACCCGCCGAAGCGCGCAGCGCGAAGGCGGGCGCAACCTACGCCGTCGTCATCGGCATTTCCGACTACCAGGACCTCCAAATTCCCGACCTGCGCTTTGCAGATAAGGACGCCCAGGCCTTCGCCAACTTTCTTTACTCGCCTGCCGGCGGATCACTCGATGGCGATCACCTTCAGGTGCTGACCAATACTCAGGCCACAGCTGGTCGAATTGCTGAAGCCTTGGACGCACTCATTGAAAAGGCACAAAAAGACGATCAGGTGATCATCTATTTTTCCGGCCACGGCGACGTGGAGCGCAAGACCGTCTCGCAGCCCGGCTTCCTGCTCGCATGGGATGCCCCCTCCCGGGTGTACATGGGCGGCGGCACCTACTCGCTGGCGTTCTTGCAGGAGGTCGTGACCACGCTCTCCACCCAGAATCTGGCGAAGGTCACCGTCATTACCGATGCCTGCCACGCCGGGAAATTGGCCGGAAGCCAAATTGGCGGCAGCCAACTAACCGCCGCAAGTTTGGCAAAACAGTTTTCCAACGAGGTGAAAATCCTGAGTTGCCAGCCCGGAGAGCTGAGTTTGGAAGGCGAACAATGGGGCGGCGGGCGCGGCATTTTCAGTTACCATTTGGTGGAAGGGCTGTTCGGCCTCGCCGACCGAAACGGCGACGGCACCGTTTCCGTCGGCGAGATTGACCGCTACCTGGAAGACAAAGTGACGGCCGAGGCCGCCCCGCAAACCCAAGTCCCCATGCTTTTGGGCAACAAATCCGAGCGATTGGCGACAGTGAATGCGGCGATTTTGGCCGATTTGAAAAAGTCGAAAGCCCGCGGGCTGCCCGTTTTTGCCGTGACCGAGGGGCGGGGTTTGGAAGAAGAGGTTTTGGCAAAACTCGATTCGGGCATCATCAAAAAGTATTGGGCGTTCAAAAAAGCGGTGGCGGAAAAGCGGTTTTTGGAGCCTGCCAACAATTGCGCTGAGGCATTTTACACTTCGATTTCCGGGGAGCCGGGGCTGGCCCCGCTGCACGGCTATTTAAAAAGAAACTTCGCCGCCGCATTGCAGGATGATTCGCAACAGGCACTGAATCGTTTGTTGAAAAACGATTTAATAGAAGCCACAAAATCCGCTCAAACGAAATACAATGAATACAAAAACTTTCCCGCTTACTTAACACGCGCCGCTCAACTCTTGGGCGAAAGCCATTATTTTTATCCAGAGTTGATGGCGCGAAAAAATATCTTCGAGGGCTATTTGTTCAGTACTCAAACCGGAATTACAACGACAAAAGCACGGGCGAAAAAACCATCAATTATTATCGAGAAGCTCTGCGCTGGCAACCGGAACACCCCTTGGCTTATTTTTTTCTGGGTTCGGCATTTTGCCGCTCGGTGGTGAATTTGGATTCGGCAGAATATTACGTCCAGTTAGCCACGGATGCCGCGCCAAAATGGGTGCTGCCCATTGCCTCGCTCGCCACCGATTTGTCCACTCGATTTCGACAGATAGACCGCGCCCAAGCTTGGCTTGAAAAAGGCATGATAATAGATTCATCGTCGGCTTTGCTGCTTAATGCATATCAACCTATCTATTCTGCCCAAAAACGACTTGATTTGGCCGAAAAAGTCATGCTCAAAGTGCTCGAAATTGACAGCACGCGTAGCTGGTTTTACAACAATTTGGCCTCAGTATATTTTGAACAGCGACGCGCGAAGGAGTGCGAATGGGCATATTTGAAAGCCATCCAATTGGATTCTACAAATCCAGCACCTTTTTGTAACCTCGAAATTTGTTTTACAACTTCAAAATTTTGAAAAATCCGAATATTATTATCGAAAAGGCATTGTGGTTGATTCAGCTGGCTCTTTGAATCACAGTGGTTTGGGAATCCTTTTCATGATTATGAACCGAAATCAGGATGCCATTTTTTATTTGAAAAATGCCCTGCGATTTGATTCCACCAACCTCTCGGCTTGGGGTTCTCTTGGGAATATTTATTTAAACAACAACCAGTTTTCGGATGCCTTGTCAATGTATCGCAGTGTTTTGGCTTTGGATTCGACAACCCGCAACGCATCTTATTCGCTCAGTGGTATGGGGCAAGCATTGATAGGACTGGGCAATTTGGAAGAGGCCATCAGTGCTTTCGAGCGGTCGGTCTCGATTGATTCGACCAATATTTATGCTTTGGCGGCTTGGGCAAGTGCGCTGATGCGAATAAATGACCTTGAAAATGCGGAACGAAAACTGAATCAAGCAGTACGGCTTGCCCCAAACCTCTGGGTAATCCTGTACAATTTTGCTTTACTGCACCTGAAAAAAGGAAACACTGACTTGGCTTTGCAATCGCTGGAAAACGCACTGAAGACTGGGCTTCGTGATTTTAAAACGCTTTCGACAGACTCCGAATTTGCCCCGCTCCGCGCCCTCCCGGAGTGGAAGATTTTAATGAAAAAGTACTTCCCCGATCAAGTCAAAGACTAAAACCCACAACTATGAAAAACCTTCTTTTCACCCTGCTTCTCATCCTCCCTTTCCAGGGTTTTTCCCAGATCGAAAAAGCGGTGAAGCCGGTTGCGTCACCTTTGCCCGTTTTACCCGCCGAAGCACTGCGTGCTTCGGCGGGTAAAACCAGAGCCGTCGTCATCGGCATCTCCGACTACCAGGACCCACAAATCCCCGACCTGCGCTTTGCCGACAACGACGCCGAAGCCTTCGCCAATTTCCTCCGCTCCCCTGCAGGTGGCTCTCTGGATGGAGATCACCTCAAGGTGCTGATCGATTCCCAAGCCACTTTCGCGCAGTTCGATGCCGCCCTCAACTGGCTCATGGACGAAAGTAAGCCCGGCGACCAGGCCATTATTTACTTCTCCGGCCATGGCGACGTGGAAACCAAAACCCGCAGCCAGCACGGTTTTTTGCTCTGCTGGGATTCGCCACCGCAGTCGTACATATCAGGCGCGTACCCGATATTTTTCCTCAAAGACGTGGTCACGACCTTGAGCACGGAGAACAAGGCGCGGGTCCTCATTATCACCGATGCCTGCCGGAGCGGGAAACTTGCCGGAAACAGCATCGGCGGCGCGCAACTCACGAGCCAGAACCTTGCGCAGCAATTTGCCAATGAGATCAAGATCCTTTCCTGCCAGCCCAACGAGTACAGCCTCGAAGGCGAGCAATGGGGCGGCGGCAGGGGCGCATTCAGTTTTCACCTTGTGGACGGGCTGTATGGCCTAGCTGACGGCAACAGCGACGGCTCAGTAAACCTGATGGAAATCGGCCGCCACCTTGAAGACCATGTAACGCAGGAGGTGTCCCCGCAAAGTCAGGTGCCCATGACGGTCGGCAACCGCACAGAGAAACTGGCGGCGGTGGTCCCGGACATACTTGCACAGGTGAAAAAAAACAAGACGGGGCAGCTGCCTCTTTTCAGCGCTATCGATAGCAAAGGCATTGAGGATGAGGTGCTGGCAACAGTGGACTCGACCATTCGAGCGCTTTACTATAGCTTCAAAAAAGCCCTGAAAGAAAAGGTCTTTCTGGAGCCGCCCGGCGAATGTGCAGACGCCTACTACCTGCGCCTTATGGCCGAACCAAAACTGGAACGGCTGCACAATTCCATGCGCCGCAACTATGCTGCCGCTTTGCAAGATGACGCGCAACAGGCCATCAATAACCTGATGAAAATGGAGCCTACTGAGATTCAGATCTACCGAATGGAGCGCCTCAAAAAATACGCAGCCTTCCCCGTCTGCTCGAACGCGCCGCCGAACTGCTCGGTCCAGAGCATTATATGCGCACTACACTACAGGCCCGGCAGTTGTTTTTTGAAGGATGGCTGCTGCAAATGGAAAGCCCACTGAACCCGGATTCAGCACTTGCCGAAAACCTCTTGAAGAAATACCGACGAGCAGTCGGGTTGGAACCCGGATTTGCCTTGGCATATTATCAAATGAGCACGGTATTCCACAGGCTTTACCCCAGCCCTGATTCCTTATTGTTTTACCGTAATAAATCAATAGAATTAGCACCTTCCTGGACCTGGGCGATAAACCAGACGGCTTTTCACTTTATTTACTCAGAAAAGTTTGAAATAGCAAAAGCTCTCCTCAAAAAATCAATAAACATTAATCCCGACAATGCCGATACTTGGGGGGCATTCGGATTTTATCATTTTGTCTCTTATCGAAACAGTCGAAGCGTCAGAGATTTGGATACCACAGAGCAATACCTTTTTCATGCACTAAAACTGGATTCCACAAATTATGGTACATGGTATTATCTGGGCTTATTGTATTTCCATGGACGAAAAGATCAAGCAGCTCATTGCCTTATTTTTTAAAAGCATCCAGGATGGAAAAACCTTCGGCTCAGGTGTACCTGTGCCTGGGCGCTGTACACCATAACGCCAGCAATTTTGTTGAGGCAGAAAAATACTATAAACTAGGACTGTCTGTAGATCCTTACCACGACCTGTGCGCCATTTATCTGGCAGGCATTTACATGCAAACTGAGCGCAGAGAAGTCGCCAGGGAACTGCTGTTAAAAATATTGGCCCACGATTCTACAAGTACCAGGGTGCAATCTGCTTTAGGCAATTTGTTATTAGAAAATTCATATTATGCCGATGCTGAATCTGCATTTAAAAGATGTATCTCCATAGATTCACTTAATGTCACTTACAGGATGTCACTTGGCTATGTTTATTGGGCTACAGAGAGGTATGTGGAGGCAGAATCAATGTTTAGAAGGGCACTCCAACTCAATTCCGACAAGTTCTCGCGATTCTTAACTTATGAAATGTGGAAGCTTCTAGAATCCCATCGATATGAGCAGGCAGAGCAGTTGTATCGGAAAATCATCCAACACGACCCGGCATTGCCTGGAGCATATTATGCCCTCGCGTGCCTCCAAAGTATTCAAAATCAGGTGGACAACGCTTTTGAAACGCTGGAACAGGCAATTGTGAAGGGAATGAATGACTATGACTGGCTGCAACAAACCCCCGACCTAGCCCCGCTCCGGGAGCGTACGGAGCAATGGAAAACCCTGATGAAAAAGTACTTCCCCGATCAAGTCAAAGACTAAAACCCACAGCCATGAAAAACCTCCTTTTCACCCTGCTCCTCGCCCTCCTTTCCCCACTTTTTCTCAAAACGAAAAAGCGGTGAAGCCAGTTGCCTCTCCTTTACCCGCTTTACCCGCCGAAGCGCTGCGCGCTTCGGCGGGTAAAACCAGAGCCGTCGTCATCGGCATCTCCGACTACCAAGACCCCCAAATTCCCGACCTGCGCTTCGCCGACGCGGACGCCAATGCCTTCGCCAATTTCCTGCGCTCGCCTGCCGGTGGCTCGCTCGATGGCGACCACCTCAAGGTGCTGATCGATTCCCAAGCCACCGTCGCACAGTTCGACGCCGCCCTCGGCTGGCTCATGGACGAAAGCAAGCCCGGCGACCAGGCCATTATCTACTTCTCAGGTCACGGGGACGTGGAAACCAAAACCCGCAACCAGCACGGTTTTTTGCTTTGCTGGGATTCCCCGCCTCAGTCGTACATATCGGGCGCGTACCCGATATTTTTCCTGAAAGATGTGGTCACAACCTTGAGCACGGAGAACAAGGCGCGGGTGCTCATCATCACCGATGCCTGCCGGAGTGGTAAACTGGCCGGCAACAGTATCGGTGGCGCGCAACTCACCAGCCAAAACCTCGCACAACAGTTCGCCAACGAAATCAAGATCCTCTCCTGTCAGCCCGATGAATACAGCCTCGAAGGCGAGCAATGGGGCGGTGGGCGTGGTGCCTTCAGTTTCCACCTTGTAGACGGCCTGTACGGCCTCGCCGACGGCAACAGCGACGGTTCGGTAAACCTGATGGAAATAGGCCGCCACCTGGAAGACCATGTAACGCCCGAGGTGTCCCCGCAAAGTCAGGTGCCCATGACCGTCGGCAACCGCACGGAAAAAATGGCGGCGGTGTTCCCGGACATACTTGCGCAGGTGAAAAAAAACAAGGCGGGGCAACCGCCCATTTTCAGCGCTACCGATAGCAGGGGCATTGAAGATGAGGTGTTGGCAACGGTGGACTCGACCATTCGAGCACTTTATTACCGATTTAAAAACGCCCTGAAAGAAAAGGTCTTTCTCGAGCCGCCCGGCGAGTGCGCGGAGGCCTATTATCTGCGCCTTATGGCCGAGCCAAAACTGGAGCGGCTGCACAATTCCATGCGCCGCAACTATGCTGCTGCGTTGCAGGATGATGCGCAACAAGCCATCAATGATTTGATGGCTATGGAGAAAACGGATGTGAATCTTTATCGGCTGGAAAGGCTGAAAAAATATGCACCCTATCCCCGCCTGCTTGAACGGGCCAGCGAACTGCTGGGAAATCAGCACTATATGTACCCGGTTTTGCAGGCGCGGAAATATTATTTTGAAGGGAAAGTGCTACAATTGGAAAGCCCTATAAATGTTGATTCTTCTCTTGGGCATAGGCTGTTGAATATTTACCATAAATCATTGCAATGGCTGCCAAATGCGGCACCAACGTATTTGGCAATGAGCACCGTTTATGACAATATCATTCCGAATGCTGACTCCATGTTGTTCTACGCCAAGAGAACAATTGAGATAGCACCAAGCTGGACTCGAGCATATACGAGCACCGCGAGGAGGTTGATATACAAATTCATGAAACACCAGGATGCAAAGGAGTTGATTGACCAAGCCATTCAGGTTGACTCTACCAGCCCGTACCCATGGATTTCACTTTCAATTTTGGAAAGCGAAGCCAATGGAAACTTCTCTGGTGCAGAACAATATCTACTAAAAGCAATCGCCCTTGATTCCACACAAAGTACGGCTTATGATGCTTTAGGCTATCTGTACTTTATTCAGAACAAAACTGTGAAAGCCAAGCAGGCATTCCTGAAAGCGATCGAGACAAGCAAACCCTTGCCTAGCATCCTTACTTTTCTAGGGGCCTTACATTCCAATGCAGGGCAATTTGCAGAAGCAGAGCCGTACTACAAAATGGCATTGGAAATAGAACCCAAAGATGTAAACTGTTTACGCTCATTAGCCTTGGTTTATTTCAAAACAGGCAGAGTAGAAGAAGGGCATCATCTCATCAAACAGGCAATGGGATACGATTCATCCGCATGGGCTTTATTGATGGTTGGAGAAACCTACATGGATGCTGGCTGGTATGACAAAGCTATAGATCTGATGAAACGGGCCACAGTCTTGAAGCCCAACGATTTTTTTGGGTGGGGATTTCTCGGCCAGTGTTATTCCAGATCTGGGCGTTATGAAGAAGCTATCCGAACCCTACTCCATACACTTAGCTTGGCGCCACACGATCTGTACACACAGAATGACCTCGCCGATGCCTACCGCCTTTCAGGAGATTTGGACGCGGCAAGAGAAGCCTATTTAAGATCATTGATATGAACCCGGAAAGCCCATTTGGTTACATGGGCATGATAAAGGTGGTACTGGCAGGAGGGAAACCCGAGGAAGCGATGATCTATCTTGAAAAGGCTGTACAGCGAGGGGTTTCGTTTGAAGAAGTCAATATCCCCGAATTTAAGGGATTGCCCGGATTTGCCGAACTGATGAAAAAACACTTTCCCGACCAGGTCAAAGACTAAAACCCACAACCATGAAAAAACTCCTTTTCACCCTGCTCCTCCTCCTCCCTTTCCAGGGTTTTTCCCAGATCGAAAAATCGGTGAAGCCGGTTGCGTCACCTTTACCTGCCGTAGCCTTGGCGGAGGCGGGCGCCCCCTCCTCCGCCAAGGCTACGGCGGGCACGCGCGCCGTCGTCATCGGCATCTCCGACTACCAAGACCCGCAAATCCCAGACCTGCGCTTCGCCGACGCGGACGCCAATGCTTTCGCCAATTTCCTCCGCTCCCCCGCAGGCGGCTCGCTTGATGGCGACCACCTTAAAGTACTGCTCAATTCAGAAGCCACCGTCGCCCAGTTCGACGCCGCCCTCGGCTGGCTCATGGACGAAAGCAAGCCGGGCGATCAGGCCATTATCTACTTCTCCGGTCACGGCGACGTGGAAACCAAAACCCGCAATCAGCACGGTTTTTTGCTCTGCTGGGATTCTCCGCCGCAGTCGTACATATCAGGCGCGTACCCGATATTTTTCCTCAAAGATGTGATCACGACTTTGAGCACGGAGAACAAGGCGCGGGTGCTCATTATCACCGATGCCTGCCGCAGTGGCAAACTGGCGGGCAACAGCATCGGCGGTGCACAGCTAACCAGCCAGAACCTCGCACAGCAGTTCGCCAACGAAATCAAGATTCTCTCCTGCCAGCCCGATGAATACAGCCTTGAAGGTGAGCAATGGGGCGGCGGCAGAGGCGCGTTCAGTTTCCATCTCGTGGACGGACTTTACGGCCTCGCCGACGGCAACAGCGACGGTTCGGTAAATCTGATGGAAATCGGTCGCCACCTTGAAGACCATGTTACACCAGAGGTGTCCCCGCAAAGCCAAGTACCGATGACGGTCGGCAACCGCACAGAAAAACTGGCGGCGGTGTTCCCGGATTTACTGGCGCAGGTGAAAAAAAACAAGACGGGGCAACTGCCCCTTTTCAGCGCTACCGATAGCAGGGGCATTGAGGATGAGGTGTTGGCTACGGTGGACTCGACCATTCGGGCACTTTACTACCGCTTCAAAAAAGCCCTGAAAGAAAAGGTATTTCTAGAGCCGCCCGGCGAATGTGCCGACGCCTACTATCTGCGCCTCTTTGGCTGAGCCGAAACTGGAACGGTTGCATAATTCCATGCGCCGCAACTATGCCGCCGCTTTGCAAGATGACGCGCAACAGGCCATCAACAACCTGATGAAAATGGAGCGCACCGAGACTCGCCTCTACCGGCGAACGGCGAAAAATATGCGCCTTATCCTCCGGCTGCTCGAACGCGCCGCCGAACTTCTCGGCCGGAGCATTATATGTATCAAACCCTGCAGGCAAGTTTTTTAAAAGCAGTACAAGCGGACAAGCCAAGTGAGTACACGTTCAACTTTCTGGGCTGTTCTTATTCCAATATAGGCCAGTATGCTGAGGCAGAAAAATACTTTCTCAAAGGATTAGAAATCGAGCCGAATGGCACGGCTTGCCTAGTATCTTTAGCGGGTGTGTACCTGAAGACACAGCGCTGGCTGAAGCAAAGATTTGCTGACTAAAGCCCTCGCGTATGATTCATCAATAATTGTCCAAGGTAGCGTGGCAGAAGTATTTCACGAAAACGGTCTTTATCCTGAAGCTGAAGATTTGCTCCAAAAAATCCTAGCGAAAGACTCACTTGATGAGGCTGCTTTATGGTTATTGGCCAGTAACAAGTTAAAATCTGGCCGTATGGCCGATGCGGAAGCCTTAGTGAAAAAATGCATTAGCATTAACCAAAACTCTATTGGAATTGGGGCTGCTCGGGCAGGTGTACCTAAAAATCCGCACGATATGAAGAGGGCCGCCAGTCTTTTTTTAAGGGAATGGAAATAGACCCAGACAATTCAATTTTCTATTCCAACCCCGCCATCCTCTATGCCGTGGAGGGCAAAACCTCCGCCGCGCTTAATTTCGCGTGAGACGCCTTTCAAAAGGAATGGCCTGGGAGACCATTTACGAGTTCCAATACTTTGATTTTGCTCCGGTGCGGAGGCTGCCTGGTTTAAGAAATTGGAGAAAAAGTACTTCCCGGATAAGTGAAAAAATAAGTGCGTGTTTAAAATGCTAAACACCTCACACCCCCACCACTTCCCGCACAGGCAAAATCGCCTTCAATTTTTCCACCACAAAATCCACTTCCGCTTTTGTATTGTAATGCGAAAACGAAAAACGAATGCTCTTCCGCGTCGGATCGGCATGAATGGCTTCAGGCACGTGGCTGCCTTTTTCCGAGCCGCTCGAGCAGGCGGAAACCACCCGGAACAACTGATTCCTGCAATATCCAGACTCAGCAACAGCGCTCATTTTTCGGGTTGGGCGGGAAGACGTTGAGTACTGTGTAAAGGCTGTCGCCGTCGCAGTCGCCGTTGAACTGGATATCATCAAAAGTTTCTGAAAGTCTTTCTTTCAAATAGTTGCGGACATCGCAGATGTGCGCCACGCGTTCTTTCATTTCGTTGGTGGCGAGTTCGAGGGCTTTGGCAAGCCCACGATGCCGTACACGTTCTCGTGCCGCCGCGCATGTTGCGCTCCTGAGCGCCTCCATCAATAAACGGCTTGATGGGAGTTTCGGGGCTTATGTAAATGAATCCCACGCCTTTTGGTCCGTGGAATTTATGGGCCGCGCCCGACATGAAATTCAAGGGTGTTTCCTGCACGTTAATGGGAAAGTGCCCAACGGTCTGCACCGTATCTGAATGGAAAAGCGCGCCATATTGACGGCACAAGCCGGACACTTTGCCGAGGTCGATCATAGTGCCGATCTCGTTGTTGGCATGCATGAGCGTCACGAGTGTTTTTTTACCGCCAGAATCGGCCAATGCAGATTCAAGTGCCTGATAATCAGGTCTTCCAACAGCATCTACGGGCAACCACACGACTTCCACCCCGTTCACCTTTTCCACGGTTTCGATGGCGTGTGTGCCACAATGGTGCTCTGTTGGGCTGGAAATAATGCGTTGTACACCAAGGTCGCGCACGGAGCACTTGATGGCCATATTGTTGCTCTCCGTTCCACCAGAGGTAAAAAAAATCTCCCCAGTGCCAGCTCCAATGCTTTGCGCTACGGCTTTGCGTGCAGCCTCCACGGCAGCCCGTACGCTTCGGCCTTCCGCATGAATACTGGAAGGGTTGCCGTATTGCCCGCGCAGGATGGGCAGCATCGCGTTGATGACTTCTTCAGAGATGGGGGTGGTGGCGGCGTTGTCGAAATAGACTCTTTGCATGGTGGTTGAATTATGGTACTGACGGGATAACTCGGGGGTTTGATTGACGATTGATGAGACTGATTGTGATTGTGTGGAATGGGTGATTTATGTTTTATATAGACCATGAACCTTACATACCCATCAACAATCCAAGCACAAACCCCCGTGAGTAGTCTTTAGTTAATTGCCCCAAATGGTAATTCAGATGCGTGAGCAAGTGGAGGATCATATAGCGCGTCGTTACCACTTTGCCATGTTTTTCCAGGGGGTAAATTTTGTCAAAATCTGATTCTGAAAACCCTTGAAGCGTGGTTTTTAGGACTAATATGGTCTGATCTACACTCAAAAGCAGTTCGGTGCGTGGAATGTTCTTAAGCGAAAACTCTTCGTCTCGTTGGCGAATATAGCCTGTATTGCCCAACACTGCCCCGATAAAATGATTGAGATTGCCTACGAGGTGCAAGCAAAGATTCCCCGCTGAATTGCTGATGCCGGGACGGATTTCCCAAATTGCAGACTCCTCTGGATAAAGGCCGATTTCTTCCTTCAGTTTGAGCAGGTCGCGTTCGAAGAATTCGAGTAGATTTTCTTTCAGCATAGCATTGAATGATTGAAAACTATTTCAATTCCCCAATATCCGCCATTATCTTCTTTGCCAAATTACCCGCAATTACCGCCGAATGACTTTCCGAATACACCCGGATGATCGGTTCGGTATTCGAGGGTCGAAGGTGTACCCAACCATCCGCAAAGTCAATTTTGAGGCCGTCTTCTGTGTTAATCTCTTCGCGGTGATATTTTTCCCGAAGCGCCTTGAAGATTTTTTCAAGGTCAATATCGGGCGAGCGCTCGATTTTGTTCTTGGCCATACAGTATTCCGGGTAGGTCTTGCGCAGGGTCGAAATCTGCTTGCCCGATTGTGCCAAATGGCTGAGAAACAGCGCGATACCAATCAGCGCGTCACGACCGTAGTGCAGTTCCGGCACGATAATGCCGCCATTGCCTTCTCCCCCAATCACGGCATTCACAGCCTTCATTTTGTCCACCACATTCACCTCACCTACGGCTGCCGCGTGGTATTCGCCACCGTATTTCAAAGTAACATCACGCAGGGCGCGGGTGCTGCTGAGGTTCGAGACGGTGTTGCCGCCGCCTCGTTTTGAAAGCACATAATCCGCTACGGCCACCAGGGTATATTCTTCCCCAAAAAGTTCGCCGTCTTCACACATGAACACCAGGCGATCCACGTCGGGATCTACCGCGATGCCCAGATTTGCTTTTTGCATTTTGACCTCGGCAGCGAGTTGGCCGAGGTGTTCCTTCAAAGGCTCTGGATTATGGGCGAAGAGTCCATTGATTTCGCCATTGACCAAAATACATTGACAGCCAAGGGCTTCCAACAAGGGGGGCACCGCCAATGCTCCTGTAGAATTGATGGTGTCCACTACGATTTTAAAACCTTTGGCGCGTACGCCCTCAATATCTACGAGTGGGTGGGCAAGGATTTGGGCAATATGTTTTTGGATATAGGAATTGTCCTGGCGGTAGCTCCCTAGGTTGTCAACAGAGGCATACTCCACTGATTTTTTCTCCACCAAATCCAGAACGTCTGCGCCGTTTTTCGCGCTTATGAACTCGCCTTTGTGGTTGAGCAATTTCAATGCATTCCACTCTTTGGGATTGTGACTTGCTGTAAGAATGATGCCGCCACCTGCTTTTTCTAATGGCACCGCAATTTCTACCGTGGGAGTGGTGCTAAGTCCGAGGTCAACAACAGAGATACCCATGCTCCGCAAAGTGTTCACAACCAATGCGCTGGCGATTTCGCCCGAAACACGTCCGTCGCGCCCGACCACGATATTGGCATTGCCCGTGGTGTTTAGCACCCATTGGCCAAAGGCGGCGGTACATTCCACGATGTCTTGTGGAGTCAGGTTTTCGCCCGGCCGGCCTCCAATGGTGCCGCGAAAGCCAGAAATGGATTTGATGAGTGGCAAGGTATGTAAGGTTAGGAATTGGTGGATTGGTGGTCAAAAAACGGCTGCAAAAGTAAGCACAAAATAAACAGCAAAACCGCAAAACCGGAGAACCGCAAAATTTAAAATCACACATAGAGCATTTTCGAAAAGGGCAGAATTTGGCCATTTTCGGATCAAAATGTATGGTTTTAAATTTTCCGGTTCTCCTGTTTTGCGGTTTTGCTGTTTATTTTCTTTTTTTCTAAATCGGGATCTTACTGAACTATAAATACCTTCTCCCGCGCAACAGAAAATATGCCCAGCCCATCCACCAAATTGTTGAACACGGACACTGGTTCTACAAGCGGGTTTTCATCAGCATCGTACTTGGCTTGGTAGGAACGCGACCACCGATAGTAGTCTTCCGTAATGTTGCGCACGCGAACGGTCATGCCTTCTGAACTTCCATATAAGCACCCCCGGCTGATCTTGAAAGAACACCTCCACCAAATCTAATTGATCCCCATCAGGCCCGGAACTGGCATTGCGCCTCACCCGGGCAGAGTCCACCACGAAATCACCGGGCATCACTTGCATCGCGCTCACTTTTGGGAAATCCGGATGTTCTGCTCTGACTTCATAGGTACTGCCCGATTGCAGCGGACCTGGAACCACACCCACAAACACAAAATTGCTGTCAACACTTAAAGGCGAAAGTGAAATCCACTTTTGGCCGTCTTTGTAGAGTTCCATGGAGCCCCCTTTCACAAAATAATCGTCGTAGTTGGGCACCGTTTCGAGGATCCCAAAATTGCGGGTCAACAATACTCGAATGCTGGTATCCTGATCGGTCAAATTCAGGTGAAACGACAATTGTTTTTCATAGGGCGGCGGGTCAATTTCCACCGTTTGGCTAAAAAAATCCTCGCACGAAACCAGTGCAAGCGAGGATATGCAGAGAATGAAGAGGATATTTTTCATGTTTAAGGCATATTTATCATAGCCGCTAATTGCATGAATTTTCACGAATTAGAATTATGGTCTGAATTGGTGAAAATTGGTGCAATTAGTGGCTAAAAATGAATTCTTGTTTTTAGAATTTAAAGCTCCAGGCGAAGTAAGGAATGACCGGGAAAAGCGCGGCTTTTTTCAACACGGTCTTGTTCTGTCCATTGACATCTTCTGTGTCGGTGAAAAGAAAAAACGGGTTTTTGCGATTGTAGGCGTTGTAAGCACCGAATGACCAGGTGCGGGTATAGCGGCGTTTTTTCTTGGTGAAATCAAAACCCACATCGAGCCGGTTGTAGGAGGGCATCCGAAAGTTGTTGCGCTCGGGTGTGTGGGTCACCTCTTGCTGATAGTCCTGATAGGAATAGTTGCTGGGCCCCAGGTAGCGAGAGTTGCCGAACGTGACCGCATTGCCTGTGGAATAAACCCAGCTGGCGGCCATTGAAAAACGTTTGGTAAACTGATAGGATCCAGTGATTTCAAAATCGTGCCGACGGTCGTATTTGTAGGGTAAAACATTCCCAAAATTGATCTCATCAAACTGCCGCGTGGCCCAGGAGAGCGTGTAACCAACCCAACCGCTGAGTTTCCCAGTCTTTTTCTGGACAAAAAACTCCGCCCCGTAAGCAGTTCCATCGCCCTGCGAAACACGGTCCTCCCAATTTTGAAATTGCAGAAGACTTGAGCCTTCCCGAAACGCGATTACGTTTTTCATCTCCTTGTAATACAGTTCCACACTGCACTCATAGTCCTTTCCAAATGTCTTGGCCGCCCCCAACGCTGTTTGCCAGGCATCTTGAGGTTTCACTCGTTTAGTGGTCGGCAGCCAAAGATCAGTAGGCAAACCGATGGTCTCGTTGGTGAGCAGGTGGATGTACTGGCGCATGGTGCTGAAACCCGCTTTGAGCGACCAACCCTGTCCAAAAAGATAGCGGGCATTGAGCCTAGGTTGAATCGAGAAATAATGCTTGTCTCCCTGTACAAATCCTGAGAGGTGCAAACCGTAATTGACCCGCCAACGGTGGTCAATCTTCCAATCGTCTTCGCCGTAAAGTGCAAATTCTGTGGCACGCACATTGGGCTGAATGTATTCGGAAGCGAAACTGCTCGTGTCGCCGCCCAGTTCAAACGAGGAAAAACTGGAGCGGAAATCACCCGGGCGGAAGGTGTGCAAAATGGCATTCGCGCCAAATCTGATGTAATGGTCGGGGCTTGGCAGGTAATCGAAGTCAATCTTTCCCGCTACATCGTCAATACCCGAAAAATAACGGAGGTCGAACTTGTCTTCGGCTTCCACCGATCCGTTTTCAAAATCGCGGCTCTCGAAGCCCGTTGACGTCTCAAACCGGTATCGGTTGTATGTTAGGGTTGAGTTGGCAAAAAGCTTAGGGTTCATGATGTGGTTCCAGCGCAAGGCGGAAGTGATGTTGCCCCATCCGAGACCCGCCTTGAACTTATCTTCGTACTGTGGTTCTTTCTCTCCAAAATTTGAATAAAACTTGTCTTTCCCGGTGTAAAAACTGAGATAAACGCGGTCTTTCGGCGAAAATCGGTAGTTCACCTTAGCGTTTACATCGTCAAAAAAATAACCCACCACGCCTTCTTGCCCATTTGACCGGAATCCAGCTTTGATAAGCGGCCTCGCCAAAATGTCGATATACGTCCGTCGGCCCGATATGATAAACGAGGACTTGCCTTTCTTGATCGGGCCTTCGAGTGTCAGTTTTGAAGCAACAAGTCCGATGGAGCCTTCCCCGTGAAATTCGTTCTCGTTGCCCTCTTTCATATTTATCTCGATTACGGATGACAAGCGACCGCCGTAACGTGCCGGAAATCCGCCTTTTATCAGCGACACATCTTTCACGGCGTCCGGGTTGAATACCGAGAAAAAACCAAACAAGTGCGACACATTATATACTGGTACACCATCCAGAAGAATCAAATTCTGATCGGGTCCGCCGCCCCGTACGTAAATTCCACTCTGGCCTTCACCCCCGCCCGACACGCCGGGCAGCAGTTGCAAGGCTTTGAGTACGTCCTTTTCACCAAGGAAGGCCGGCACGTTTTTTATTTGTTGGATGGGAATGTCAATACGTCCCATTTGTACGCGCTCTTCTACGCGTTCATAACGTTGAGCCACCACTTCTGCTTCTTTTAGCACAGTGTTGTCCTCCATGCCCACGTTTTGCACCACGTTTTTTTCTAAAAGAACGCTAAACGCTTCAGGCTTGTAGCCAATGTACGTGATAGCAATGAGGGCTGAATCAGCAGGCAGGGTTAGGCTGTAAAAACCAAATGTATTGGTCACAGTGCCTTTTCCACTTTTCACGTCGCGCACCGTGGCTCCGATGAGGTGTTCACCGCTTGCACGGTCGGTCACGGTCCCACTAATGGTGAAGCGGCTTTGAGCAAAGCTTGAAAAGGATAGCAATTGGAAAATAAAGGGCAGGAGCAAAAGTCGGCCAGCCCATTTGGAAGGAGGGTAAAGGTGTCTTTTCAACATAAAAATAAGTAGCGTTTGGTGAATTTGCCTCAAAGGACGCTACGGACATTGGATCGGTTGGGCATCTAGTGTTAGATTTGTGTTTTTCTTAACCTCTATTCGTGCGCTGAGCATGACTTCGCATTCTTTATTTCTTCGAATCCTGCCGGGACTTTTCTTTTTAGCCCTTGCCCTGTTGTCGTTTTTGCTGGGTTTTAAATTGGAAATCGTCTCGTGGTTGGCGGCGACTTTTTGCCTTTTGGTTTTTGAGCGACTCTTGGCTTTGCTCGCGCCGGGCGCACGGGCAGAGAGTCGTTGGGTATTTGGGGGCTTGGGTTTAGCGCTTGCTCCCCTGTTTTTTCGAACGGGACTGACGAGCATGAGCGATGGACTGGGGCTGGCCCTCATGTTGTCCGCGTTTTACTTTTGCCTCCGCACCCTTGAAACCCGCAAAACCAGCAATGCCATCTGGGGGGCGGCATTAACGGTTTTGGCGATCAGTACATGCCATTCCCTTGCAGCATTGTTGTTGCCTTTGGGTATCTCGCTAGCATATAATTTGTTTGCGAGGAAAAAATGGCTTGCCCTTGCAGGAGCGTTATTTGCAGGTTTGCTGGCTATGCTGCTGCATATATGGCTCAAGGCAAATGGAGCAGCCAATCCGCTTGCACACTCGAATTTGGAACAATGGTCAGGGGCTAATTTTTTCCAGCACTCATTTGAGGGCCATAATGGTAGTCTGTCGCACTATTTGTTGCCCAACATCTTGTTTTTGCTTTATCCATTGGCCCATCCGGCGTTTTGCATGGTGTTACCCGGGCTGTTCTTCCTTTTTAAAAAGACCGACCTCGTTCTTCCCGCAAAGAAAATCCTCTTGGTTTGCATCGCTGCATACCTGATTTTGCTCGGTGGAATGCCACAGCAGAACCTGCGCGAGCTGCTTCCCGCCTATGCCCTTGTTTTGCTGTTGCTGTTTCCTGCCTGGGATCGGCTCTATTGCTATGGTTTCATCTTTTTCCGTCGCCTCACCTTGGGCATTTTAATCACTGCGCTCTCGTTGCAACTATTCTTTTGTGCAAAATATCTTTTTCAGTAATTTCCTACACCCCCCAATCCCGGGGCTAGTACCCAATCCTGAACTGGGATTTTTTGAAAGAAAACTACCGCCTCAAACTGTGGAGAGCGTTGCCCGAAGGCTGAAGGTGGTGGGAAATCAGGTAGTTTTTAGTCAAACAATTTGCTCCACCACGCAAAAAATATTTTTCAAAAAAACTTTAACAGGTAAACCGTTCACGCTTTTTGTGCGTAAGTGATTGATAATCATCGCTGGTTCTTTGAAATATTGGCAAAACATTCGGCAACCGTTTACTCAATAAATGGTACCGATTAATGTGACTTTTCTACCCCATAAAGTCTAATTCTTTCTTTTTTGGAAAAATTTTTCTGCAAAAACCCCCTGCCGGACCTTTTTGGCAAGCAATTTGGAATAGAGGGGGAAACAGGCTTACAATACTAATCAAGTCGCAGAAAAATCCACCAAACGCTAAAATCCAAATCCGATCTTTACAATGAAAAATTCAAAATTAATCCCGGCTCTACTTCTTGCACTGGCAAGCATCGTTACCCTGAATGCTCAGGACACAACGCCTACGTTCCAAGAATTCTTGGCGCAGTTTCCAAAGGCTTCGCTTCCTTTCACATTCAACGCAGAGGATCTTCAAGGTCAACTCGAAACCCGCTCAGCAGCGAAAGTTGCCCGTCTCGGTTGGGAGTTCTACCAGTTTCTTCCTGAGTTGGAGCGCAGCGCATCCTTCAGCAACATGCCAGTGTGCCCAGAACCAGTAGCCGCTTTTGAAACAGAAGAATATACAGCAGTACTTTACAATGTCGCTCGCGGTCTTAGCCGTGGCACGAAAACCTACAGCATCAGTGTTTTCAGCAAAGATGGCGAATACGTTGGTACACACTTCGTTGCAGGTGTTAACCCTGAGACAATGACGGTGGCTACCATCAACGAAACGTTGAACGCAAGTGTGCACCAATACAAAGTGAATTGGGAAAAAAACTACCGCGAGAACGGGCATATCGGCAACAAAGTGACTGGCCTGACTTTGGTAGAAACGCTCAGCGTTGAACTGACTTCATCCGGCAACCCGGACCAAATCGAATGGACAAGCCGCGGCATGAATACCAGTGCCGACATCGCCAAGATCAAATAAGTTATTCAGAACCAGCGATACACGAAACCCCGTCCGGCAAAGCGCCAGGCGGGGTTTTTCGTTTTTAATGCAGCCACGAATTGCACGAATTTTCACGAATTTTGGGTTCAATTAGTGAAAATTCGTGCAATTCGTGGCGGTATTAAAGTGCAATTAGTGGCTTTCCAAGTTTAATAGTATGAAAAAGCAGCGTAAAGCACGATCCTGTTATCTTTGAACCAAACTTTTCCGCGCTATGAGAAAACTTGCCTTGCTTACTGCTCTTTGTTGCTGCGCCCAAATGGGCTTTGCCCAACGTAATTTTGGTAAATTCGTGGGCGGCCTCGAAATGAGCTTTGATGTGCGTCAACTGACCACGGGCATCACCCCCCGGTTTATTCCGAGTTTCCAATTGGAAGTGCCAATCAACTCCCTCGCGTTTGGTGCAGGGGTCGGACGCAAATATTACCGGAAGTACGAGTACCCGGTTTATGCTGGACAAGTGATTCAGCGGGAGGAAAATGGGGTGCTTGTAACAAGGTATAAATCAAACATTCGATCCTTCGACCCTGCTTATTGGACCATACCGATCAAAGCGGAAGTAAGGATACACCGCTGTCAATGTGTGTATTTGCAGGCGGGAATGAGCATTGATATTTTGGACGAGAGTACACCAGATCGCCTGGAATTTAGCGGTGCAGAACTGGAATTCCAATCCTACAATGAGTTCCGGCACGACCAGCTTTTCAAAAAGCGCACCACCAGTTATAATTTTGGAATCGGATTCAATTTGTTCCGTACTGAAGGTTTTCGGCTTATCGCTCGGCCATCCATTGTTTGGAGCGAAAACCCTGAAATCTACACCGAAGCGCCCAAGTTTATTCCTACGTTGCGCATGAATTTTGGGGTGCAGTTTGCAATTATTCGGTGAGATTTTTCACACAACGCCACAACGTTAGGGGGGGGTACACAAGAGGAGTGTTTCACACAACGGCACAAAGGCACAACGTGAGAGGGGTTTGCACAGAACATTTTTTTACACGTTGTGTCCTAGTCATTCTGGCCCAAGCATGTTGAAATACCCCTCTCACGTTGTGCCGTTGTGTGAAATACTCCTCTTGTGTAAAAACCCCTCTCACGTTGTGCCTTTGTGCCGTTGTGTGAAAAACCCCTCTCACGTTGTGCCTTTGTGCCGTTGTGTGAAATAAAGCCTCGTTGTGTGAAACGCGTACCCCTCGAATTCCACTACCCAATCTATTTAAAAAACTCCGTGTTGCCGCAGTACACCATAAACACCCCCGGCAATTTTTCCAGCGTCTTTTTCCCTGACTTGTTCCATTCTTTCACAGAGAGCGTGCGGCAGAACTCCGCTTCGCCAGTAAGGTCTTGTGCCACCCCGAAAAGCGTGGTTGGCTGTAAGGTTTCCAGCGCCACCTCCATCACCATTTGGGAGCGGTAGGGCGTCTCGATAAAAATTTGAGTCTGATCGTGCTGTCGGGATTGATTTTCCAAACGGCGGAGTTCCTTGGCAAGTTCGGGGCGTTTTGGCGGGAGGTAGCCATGGAAACTGAATCGTTGGCCGTTCATTCCCGAAGCCATGAGCGCCAAAAGCAAGGAAGAAGGCCCTACAAGCGGCACTACTTTTACACCTTCCCGATGCGCAAGCGCCACAATGACTGCACCAGGATCGGCAACACCGGGGCAGCCTGCTTCGGATAGGAGGCCCAGGTTTTTGCCCGATTTTACGGCCTCCCGAAAAACATCCTCGGCCTCCTCAAAGCTTTCATTGTCGGACAATTCCACAAAAATCATCTCCTGAATGGGGCGGCTGGGACCGAGACTTTTGATAAAACTTCGAGCCGTTTTTGCCCGTTCTACAATGAAAACATCCAGATTTCGTGCAATTTCCTGCGCATAAGGGGGCACGGTATGCAGGGCGTTTTCTGCGATGGGACAAGGGATGAGGTATAGTGTAGGCATTTTTTGCTTTAAAAACAAAACAAGAATCATCCCAAATTTTCCAAAGTCCCTTTAGGGACGGAATATCGGTAGAGAACGGATGAAATGCGGTTTGCGTGCCGTAGGTACGCTATATGCGGTTTAGATAGCGTACCTACGGCACGCTTTTTCATCGAAAACAATATTCTACCGATATTCCGTCCCTCTGGGACGTATTGATCTCAAAACCGAGAAGATACTGTTGATAAATCTCTGACATTCAAAATCCACTTAACCCTCGCTTTTACGTCTGCGCATATAAAACCACAACCCAGTAAACGCGACGATCAAAAATATGGGCAACAGGTTGATATTGCTAAGCACGCTACGCCCGGCAGTCAGTTCGATTTGGTCCAGAGCTTCTTTGGGCAAACTGTTCAGAAATTTTTGGAGCGCTTCGCCACTTAAGCCGCTGACCTCCTGATAGCCCATGTTCAGGGCGTTTGTTTTTTTCTCCAAATCAAGTTTTGGCCCGATGTAAAAGCTTTGGTATGCCCAATTGCCCAACATGCCCACGCCACCCAATAGCGACAACCCAAGCGCCCCGCTGTTAGGAATGTTTTCACTTACAAAACCAAGCATAGTCGGCCAAAAATAACAAACCCCGATAGCAAACACCACTGCAGCCGCATAAAGCGACGGGCCTTCCATGGTGCGCAACATATAAACGCCCAGCAAAGAGAAAAAAGCAGAACCAAGCAGTATCCCCGTCGGGTTAAGTCGGTGAATGAGCGGCCCGCCAAAATAGCGTCCGAGTGCCATCAGGCCATTTACCAAAGCCAGGATAAGCAAAGCATTGGCTCCTGCGTTGCCCAAAAGTTTTTCAATCCATTGTCCGGTGCTTAGTTCTGTATTGGCGGTAAAAAACATACAAAGCGCCATGAAAAGGAACAGCGGTGTCCTGACTGCTTTGAACATATCAGCGGTAGAAACCCCACTTGTGACCCGCTCCGTTCGAGGAAAAATTTGTCCCCAAAACAGCCAGCCATACACCAGCGTGGGAAGCAGCATGGTGGCTACTTGCAATTGCCTCATCAATGCGATATTCTCTGGAATGAGGTTTCCTTCAACATCTACAAACTGTGTTTTTATGGCTGCCGCCAACAGCGCCCCAATGACGATACCCCCCGGAAACCACACGTGAAACCGGTTGAGCATCACGGTTTTATTATTCGGATACATGGATGCCACCAGCGGGTTGCACACCGCTTCCACCATACCATTGGCAAAACCTACAAAAAAGGTTGAGATAAAAAGCGTCCAGAACCCTCCGGCAAAAATGGTGAGCAACAGCCCCAGCAAGTGGGCGCCAAATGCCACCCACATGAGGCGTTTCATGCCAAATTGGTCCACAAAAAAGCCGCCAATGGTGGTTGCCACAGGGAAGCCAAAGAATGCCATGCCTGCAATCCAGGCCAGTTCTTGCTCCGAAAGGTTGAATTCCTTGCCCAAGGGTCCCAGCATCCCGGCCCGAATGGCAAAAGTCATCGAAGTGACGGTAAGTGCTACACACGAAGCCGTGAATAGCCTCGATGGGTTGATGTTGCTCATGCAGAATCAGATTTTTCGTTTTGAAAAGAAAAGTGTGGCACACCTAAAATTACAATATTGACAATTAATGTGGTTGGTGAGGTGTGCCACACTTTCTTTAATGCGCTCGAAAAGACAGCCAAAAGTAGAAAAGCCGCTGTTACAATTTCTCCAATATTTTCCGCACCAAGCCCGGGCCTTCGTAAATCAGACCGGTGTACACTTGTACCAAATCTGCTCCGGCGTCCAATTTTTCTTGCGCCGATTGCGGGGAATCAATGCCGCCCACCCCAATGATTACCGCTTCCTTTCCAAGTTTTTCCCGCAGGTGGCGGATGACAATTGTGGCGCGTTCGCACAAGGGCAATCCGCTCAGTCCGCCCATACCGATTTCGGCAATTTGACTTTCTGCCGTATTCAAATTTACTCTTGAAATGGTTGTGTTGGTTGCGATTACACCCGCCAAACCAGTGGCGCGCACAATCTCAGCGATATCATCTAATTGGCTATCAGTGAGATCGGGAGCGATTTTGAGCAGTATGGGCTTGGGCTGTGTTTGGGCACGATTTTTTTCCTGCAACAAATTAAGCAGGCGCGTAAGCGGTTCTTTTTCCTGCAATTCGCGCAATCCCGGAGTGTTCGGCGAACTTACATTGACCACGAAATAGTCTACCCAGGGAAACAGTTTTTCAAAGCAAATCAGGTAATCGCTGGCGGCTTCTTCGTTTGGAGTGGCTTTGTTTTTGCCAATGTTGCCACCAATGATGGGCCCAGCACCGGGATACTTTTTGCGCCAATGACTAAGGTGTTCGACGAGTGCATCCAATCCTTCGTTGTTGAAACCCATCCGGTTGATGAGTGCCTTGTCTTGCGGCAAACGGAACAAGCGGGGGCGCGGATTGCCCTCCTGGGCGAGCGGGGTCACGGTACCCACTTCTATAAAGCCAAAGCCGAGGCAAGAGAGTCCTAGTAAGTGTTTACCGTCTTTATCAAAACCAGCCGCTAAACCCACTGCATTAGGGAAATTCAGTCCCAAAACCTGCTTTTCAAGACGTTTTTCAGGAAGGCAAAACATAGCGCGCAACAGCCAGCGTGTGGGGGGGAATGCCGCTGCGAGATCGAGCAACTGAAACGTGACACGGTGCGCTGCTTCCGGGGAAAGCGCAAAAAGTAGCGGTTTGAAAATTGAGTACATGGGGTGCAAAAGTCATAAAAGCCTGTCACTTGAGCGGGGCAATGACCTCAAAATCTTGTTCTGCCAGTAGAGTGCCATTGACTATAACCCGAAATGTATGGGAACCAACATAGTGTTTCCGGGTGGTGAAATCCTGGAAACTTTGAGAACGTGCTATATCCAGCGTTTGCCCGCCTTCCAAGCTCAACTCTTTGATTTTGAAAACTTTAGCAGATATTTTACCCGACAAGGTTTGGTAATCAATGCCGTATTCGAGGCGGATTTGTGCAGATGTTGGTGACGTGTTTTTTACTGAAAAAGAAAAGGCAAGTCGCCCTCCAATTGGAACAGTGTCTGAAATTTTAAGACTTGAAATTTCAATACCCTCCAATCCCTTTTGAAAGCCAAAATGCGCCAACGCAGCAGCATTTCCCTTTTTTAACAAGCCACGACAAGCATGTCGAACGATCCAATCCGTTTCTGCCGATTGGCCAAGCCAGCGTTCGGCGATGGAGAGCACTAATTCCGGATGGTCCTTGGCGATATCGTTCAGATTGTTGGCCACCGAGCGGCGCACCGTTTCGGCAGGATCATTTTTCAGGTTTTCGAGGATAGGAAAAATCGGGGAAGGGTCTCGTTTGAGCATCGGAACACCCATGCCCCAAGGCAATCGGGGCCGAATACCTTCGCTGCTCAGCCGACGAACCATGGCACTCGGGTGCTGCGACCAGACGAGCATTTGGGCGCACATTCGTTCCGGGTAATGCAGAAAAAACGGGCGAACGGCAAATTCGGCGCTGCTCCAGCGGGTGAGCGTTTCGAGGGCAGGGATGGAATGATCTGGATATTCCACACCGTGTGCTTCCACAAAGTCGGGCAAAAAGGTGTATTCAAAAGTCAATTTTTCGCCATGCTTGTCGAGATAGCGCTGTGTAGTTTTTACCAAAATATCCAGTGCGTCGGGGTAGTTTGCGGGCAATTGTGTGCGGAGCACATGGCTGATATGCCGTACGCGCTGTTTGAGTTCAAGGCCCTCCCAGTTTTTGTCAAATACTTGATGTAGAAATTTTTGCGTAGGAAAATCCTTCCAAACCTGTTGGATTTCATGTGCAAACGGCTCGATCAGCCTGCAGGAGAAAATGTTTTTTAGCGGTTCTGGCATACCATAATGTCGCCGCTATGCGGCTTCTTTGAAAGTCATAATCTAATCACGTTAAATTAAAATCCAACGCGCCCAAAAACCGGAAACCGAACAGGTCTAATTTCCCCTTCTGGCCAAACCTTTTTCATTTGTGCTACAAAGCCTTCATCAATTGGACTGCGGCCATTTTTTCGGATAAAATGCTGCACCGCCGACCAGGTGCCGAGGTAGCCCAAAAGTTGGTCAACGGTCCAGGAATAAGTGGAGGCCATTTCGGGAAACGGGATTTCATCGAATGGGAACGGGATAGTGCGATAAGCCTCTTCTACTAGGTGCCGCTCGCCATCCCAACAACCATCAAGGGTGGTATTGTAAAAATATTCGATCACTTCTTCTGTCGGCCCATCTACCCGAAGCAAGTTATATCCCACCAGCGCAAGCAGTCCGCCAGGCTTCAGCACACGCCGCACTTCTGGATAAAACTTCTCAAAATCAAACCAATGCGCGGCCTGTCCAACTGTCACTAAATCAAAAGATTGATCGGGAAAGTCCGGCGATTCGGCTCGGCCTAATTGGTAGTGAATATTGGGTTTCTGTGCCGCGTTTTTCAACTGGTTTTCGCTGATGTCCGTGGCTTCTACCTGCCGAAACCGCTCGGCGAGCACCGAGGCGATCTGCCCGTTGCCCGTGGCACAATCCCAGGCGCAATCGAAATGGTGGCAGTTTTCAAAAAGAAAATCAAACAATTGCGCCGGGTAGCCTGGGCGAAATTGGGCGTAACCGGAAGATTGGGCAGAGAAGTTGTCTTTCATCTATCTGGAATTATAAAGGGAACACGGATGACGCGGATGGGACACGGATTTCACGGATTTTTGAACATTCAAAATTATCCGTGAAATCCGTGTCCCATCCGCGTCATCCGTGTTCCATCTAACTAAGGCTTAGCAATCCCTCCATATTTCCCCGCCCAATCAAACATTTCCGCCAGCACATGAACCACACTTTCGCGGGCACGATACCCGTGGCTTTCATGTGGCAACAAGACCAATCGTGCAGTACCTCCAGTACCTTTTATGGCTTGGTACAAACGCTCTGTTTGTACGGTGAATGTGCCCGGATTGTTGTCGGCTTCGCCATGAATGAGTAAGAGCGGCTTCTTGATTTTGTCGGCAAAATTGAATGGCGACACGTTCATATAAACGTCTTTCGCCTCCCAGAATGAACGGCGTTCGCTTTGAAATCCAAAAGGAGTAAGCGTTCGATTATATGCACCTGAACGAGCAATGCCATAGGCGTAATCATCGCTGTGCGCCAATAAGTTAGCGGTCATAAACGCGCCATAAGAGTGGCCCCCAACACCCACTTTCGTGCGGTCAATAATGCCCAAAGAATCAAGATAATCAATGGCTGCGCGACCTGAAGCGGTAGCCTGCTCGAGAAAGGTGTCATTCATAGTTTCCGGGTCGCCTACAATGGGAATGGTGGCGTCCATGAGCACGGCATAACCTTGGGTTACGAAGAACAAAGGCGAATCGTTGCGGTAAAAAGTAAAGGTATTGTCAGTGACCCGTACTTGTCCTGCGGTTGACTTGTCCGAATATTCCAGCGGATAAGCCCACATGAAAAGTGGGAGCTTTTGGCCAGGTTTATAGTCTGCTGGAAGGTAAAGCGTGCCGGAGAGAGGCGTTCCATCAGGACGGTTGTATTTTACTACTTGCTTTTGAATGCCCGTAAGTTGGGGGGCGGGATCCTTGAATTCAGTAAGGGCAGTGCGCGCCTTGTTTTTCAGGTTCACCAAATAAAAATTAGGTACTTCTGTTTTGCTTTGATAGCGCGTCAGGATTTGGTCACGGCCCTTGCCAGCAAAGGCGATGAATTCCTCAAAAGTGTTGTTGGCCGATTGATAGACGGTTTGCTTTTCGCGTGTTTTGAGGTTGATTTTGTCAAGGCGAGGGTATGATCCTGCTTCAGATGCCCCTTCAGAATCGTAGTAGAGCCAATCCCCATCTTGCGCAATAACCCAATCGCCGTTGGGGAGCCGGTCGAGCACCGGATTGCCTGGGTTGGCGTAGTCATCGTTCACACTCAAATCGAAAAGGGTGTCCTGCATGGAAGGATTTTGAAGATCAACGACATAAGTAGTGTACCAACGCCTGTCGCGGTCAAATTCCGACAGCAGTCCTGCGTCCTTTGTACCCAACCAGTCAAAGCCGGAGTAGCGATGTTTTGTCTTTAACAGCTCACGCGCTTCACCCGAAAAAGGTGCGTCGAGCAACATGACCTTGTCACGATAATCCACTTTTTTCTTTGGGTCCCCACCGTCGAGCGCCTCTGCCCAAAGCAGGCGAGCGCCATGAATGGGTTGCCAATCGAAAGCGCGTGGCCCCACTACCGTTCCCTGGCGCGGGATTTCGTCGGTGACGGGAAATTCTACCAAGCTGCGAATGGGCTTTCCATTGCGGTCCCATATTTCGGTTTTTCGGGCAAAATTGCTGAATTGAACACGGTAAGAAAAGGGTTTTCTTAACTGGGTCACCAGCACATAATTTTCGTCGGGCGACCAATTAACCGCAGTGTAAAGCCCCGGGCTTCCAAGGAGGGCTGCCTTGCCCGAGCTGGCACTTACGACCATCAATTGGCTCCTTGCGTAGTATTCAAACAAGAACTCATCGTGCTCGTTTTTCAGCAGGTCCTGGTAGGTCATCACCTGCGAAACCTTGCCCGAAGTTTCCTCAATAGACGGCCCGGAAGGCACCACGGTCGCGCTCGGAGCGGGGCCTCTTCCACTTGGGATGCAGCGCACCAAAAGACGTTCGCTGTCTTTGAGCCAATAAAATGCATTCGCAAGCACATCATTGAGGAGCAGGCTCCCCAGTCGTTTGCTTTTGCCGGTACGCGCATCGGCCACCCAGAGTTGCACCCCATCGGCTACATCCACTCCAAATGCGATCCGTTTGCCATCGGGCGACCAGGACGGTACTCCTGCCATTCGCCCATTTGCGGGCATTTCAACAACAATGTTTTTGCCTTCCGAAAACCAATTTACGGTGCAACCCGTGAACTCTGTAATCCGCTGGCGGGCATTGATTTGTGGGTTTACTCGCTGACCGGCAAGTTTCAAAAAGGGTTGAGCCAAAGTGGCGATACCGGGGTTGGGGTTGTAATCTGTAAGTAATAACGCATCGCGGGTCGGGTTCATGCTCACCAAAGGTGTGGGCCTTGCTTCCACGATTGACGCTACATCGGCAGGGGGGCGGCGGTAGGGATTGTTTTGAGCGATTGCTTGCAGGGCACAGAGCATCGCTGCAAATAAAAAAATAGGGAGTGTGGACTTCGTTTTTGTGTAGATCATAACAAGGATCGGGTTGAGAAATGTGGGTAAACGTAAGATTTGTTATTTGAAAACGCCCGCTTTTTCATCAAAGTCCTGCCAAATATTCGACCAAGAGAGATGAGTTACAATAGGCTAAAAAATATTTTTATCCATAAAAAGCCGCCTTCGGGAATAATAATTCTGTTTACCCCCAAAATATTTTCCTAATTTTAGAATAAAATTTTTTTAATTCTCGTAAAGCTAAATACCTTTGTCTCGTCATTCACAAGGTTTTCACCATAGTCAACTTCTCTCTTTTATGGCTGTAAAATACCCGGTCGAAGTCACCCTGACCAACCAATCCAAACTCCCCTCTGTTGACTTTAAAAACTTGCCTTTTGGCAAGGTGATCTCTGACCACATGTTTGTCGCCGATTACGATGGCAAACAATGGACCGACTTCCGTATCGAGCCTTTCGGCTTACTTGACATTTCCCCCGCGAATCTAGCCCTGCACTATGGTCAAAGCATTTTTGAAGGCATGAAAGCCACCAAGATGCACGGTGAACCTGTTTTATTTCGACCCGAAATGCACGCCCGCCGCTTCAATGTGTCGGCAGAGCGGATGTGTATGCCAGAGATACCTGAAGACCTTTTTGTACAAGCATTGAAGATGTTGGTTGACCTAGACCGTGACTGGATCCCGGCAACGGACGACCACGCCCTGTATATACGCCCATTAATGTTCGCCACCGATGAGTATTTCGGTGTTCACACCTCCGAAAAGTACCGATTTATTGTTTTCACAGGCCCTGTTGGCCCCTATTACCCGAAGCCCATTAAACTGTGGGTCGAGGAAGTCTTCACCCGCGCCTCCCAAGGTGGCGCAGGCGAGGCTAAATGCGCCGGTAACTACGGCGCATCCCTCCTCCCGGCCCAGCGCGCTAAGGCCGCTGGCTACGACCAGGTGATGTGGATGGATGCTGTGGAGAAAAAGTATGTACAAGAAGTGGGCACCATGAACCTCTTTTTTGTGATGGACGGCAAGGTGATAACACCCGCCACCACAGGCACGATTCTGCGCGGTGTAACTCGTGATTCATTCATTACGCTGCTCAAAGAATGGGGCTACACGGTGGAAGATCGCCTGCTCAGCATTGCCGAAATAGCTGACGCTTACTGGCGCGGGACACTCCAGGAGTGCTTTGGAGCGGGAACGGCAGCAGTGGTGAGCCACGTGAGTGAGATTACCTGGAGAGATCGCAAGATTATACTACCAGAAGTCAATGAAGTGAATCGTCCCGTAGGCATGCGTTTGAAAAAGCATATCAACGAACTACGCATGGGCTTGCAGCCCGACGTACACGGTTGGTTGCAGAGCTGCGAGAACTCTGGCCTGGAACTATTCCTTGATCAGGAGATGGGGATGGTGGCCTGAGGGGGGATTGAAGGGATTGTTTACCCGCCATAGTCCCGAGTGCTCGGGACGAAGGAGGGTTTGATTGCGCCGATTGATTCGATTGGCAATTAATTTGTAGGTTTTGAAAAGTGACTATATGCCGCTCTTCCCAACACCCGGGGGAGCGGCTATTTTTTTGCTAATAACCACCACAAAAAGTCCGGCATCGCCTCTCTCCAAGTCCCCGGTTCATGCCGCCCATTTTCAATTTCCAAATAGCGGATGTTTTTTTCGGGAATACCTTTTTCGTGTAGGGCGCGGATGAGGTCGAGCGTGTCGTCAATGGAATCAATGATGCCATTGTTATTTCGATCTTCTTCCTCGTCCAGGGTGCCACATTGAAACCAAAAACGTTGGTTTTTATCAAATTTGGTCACTTTTTGAACGATGTCGTGCATGATACGGTCGGCATCGGGGTCATCCGGGCGAACAGCGGAGGAGCGCCACCAATGTGAACCGGAGAAAACCCCTGCTGCGCCGAATACCTCGGGGTGCGCCCAGGCAATGTCCATTGCCGATAGCCCGCCCAGCGAGAAGCCCGCAAATGCTGTGTCTTTGGCCAGCAACGAAACGCTGAACTGTTCGCGCAAATGCGGCATTAATTCTTCCACGATAAAATGGGTGTATTTAGGCGCGAGGTCGCCACGACCCTTGTAATCGGCCTGCCGGGCGGTGCCGTATTCCCGGATTCGCCGTTCTGAGGTATAAATTCCAATGGCAATGAAGGGCGGGATTTTTTTGTCTGTCTCCAACTTTTCAAGGACATTGGCAAAGTGCATTCGCGGCAAATCCTGTCCGTCGTTGAAAAGGACCAGTGGGTATTGCTGTCCTGTAGTGGGGTCGTAGCTAGCTGGCAAATAGGCGTCGTATACTACCTCCCGATCTAAAGCCTGTGATTTAAAACGAAAATGATGCACAGCGGGCGAACCCTCCAAATTGTTGTGACCCAGGACTTTAGAGACGGCTTTTTGAAAAAAATTCATATTGAAATAACAAACCCGAGGAAAAACAAACCCGTCCTGCGGCTTGAAGCCGCAGGACGGGTATACTATACTAAAATGAGCGATGGTTCATTCGTTGCCCATTCCGGTCTTTTTCCGCTCCTGTGGCACGTTGGGTGTAATACGATCTGGACGATTGGCTGCCTCCCAGGCCACATAAAATGCAAGCTGGGCGCGTTTGGCGAGCACGTCAAAATTGATTTTATCCGCTGTGTCGGTAGGGCGGTGATAATCCGGGTGTACCCCGTTGAAAAAGAAAACTATGGGGATTCCTTTTTCGGCAAAATTGAAGTGGTCGGAACGCTCGTAGAAATGGTTAGGGTCGTCAGGTGCATTGTATTTATAATCCAGATCCAGTTTGGTATGCTCGGCATTTACCATTTCGTTGATGTCATGGAGATGTGTGCTGATGCGGTCAGATCCGATCACATAGATGTAGTCTGGGTTGCTGGCATGACGCTCGTCCACCCTGCCAATCATGTCAATGTTGATGTCTACGACGGTTTTATCGAGCGGGAAAAGGGGAAATTCCGTGTAGTATTTTGAACCGAGCAAGCCCTTTTCTTCACCACTGACCAACATACAAACCACCGTGCGCTTCGGGCCGGCACCCTTTTTCTTGGCCTCCTCGAATGCTCGTGCAATTTCGATCACACCGGCGGTACCAGAAGCATTGTCGTCGGCGCCATAATAGATCACAGTACTATCTGACATACCCAGGTGGTCGTAGTGTGCGGTAACAAACACGAATTCTTTTTTGAGTTTTTCGTCGCTTCCTTCGATTACTGCAAGCACGTTAGAGCCTTCCAGCATTTGGGTTTCCTTGTCGAGCCGGAGTTGGATTTTAGCTTTCACTTTCACTGGCTTGAACTTGTCTCCTTCGCGTAAATCAGCCAATTCATTTTCAGCTTTATTGGCTTTTCCTCCTAAAATGGTTTTTGCCAGCTCAGGTGAAACGAATACATTGGGGATGAAGTCATTTGCCTTCCCTTCCGGGTTGGTGCCTACGGGTTTCCAACCGTAAGCGGAAATTGCTTTGCGGTTTTTCTTCTGACTATCCTCGAAGTTGGGGTCAATGATGAACACCGCAATTGCACCTTTTTTCTTTGCCAATTGCACTTTTTTACGCCAGTCAACGCTCCAGTTAGAACGAAACTCAGTCCCAGTAATGAGTGATTTTCCGTCCGCACCCATAGGTTCGCCATTGTAAAAAATGATAGCCTTTCCCGCTATATCGGTTTTACCGTAGTCGTTGTATTTTTCATCTTCGATGCCATAACCTACAAAAATCAGGTCTTTCATTTCTGTCAGCGGCTGATCGGGGTTAAAGGCTGGATAGACATAAAAATCCGAGCGGTTACTGAATTCCTGGCCCCCCACTTTGAGGCCGATATCTTTCCATGCCGCGCTTTGGAGCATAATTTTTTGAAAAAATCCTTTATCACCCTTAGGCGGCAAGCCAGCGTCTTTGAATTGCTTTGCGATAAATTGCGCGGCAATACGTTGGCCTTCTTCGCCTGTCTCGCGGCCTTTCATCGAGTCGGAGTCCAACGCAAAGACGAGCGGCTTCAAGTCGTCCGCTTTGATGCCCGCGGCAAATGAAGTGCCGTCGTTGTCGAGTTTGTAATTGCGGGTTTTGTAGATTTTGCGTGGGCCAGGGGTATTAGCTGGCGCTGCCGGTGGGGCAGGAGCGGGGTCTGCTTGAGCCATAAGCGCGAAGGCTGGCAACAAGAGCAGGATAAGCAGTTTGAATTTCATGTTCAAGATTTCAAGTTTAGGACGTTGGACTGTTAGACAGTGGACTTTGGATGCAATTTGTTTTTAAGCAATAATTGTCTTCGCCTAAAACCGATCAATGTCCAACGTCCCGCAGTCCAAATGTCTGATGTCCAATTTTTTCAAAAAAAGGTTTTAGCGCAACAGACGCACTTTTGCCCTAAAGAACAATAACGATGCCCAAGTTGTGCAAAACGGGGCGCAAATATCCCGCTTTACGTTGTCCTATTGTGGGTAAGATTTGTTTTTCAAACGTTAAGCTCTTCCCAAATGTCGCCGCTATGCGGCTTTTAGTGAAAGCGAGGGGCTAAGCCCTATCCAAAACTCGCTTTTAGGAATAAATTTTTGTGCGTAATGCTGTGCTGAATATTTTGAAAGTGTTCAGCCTTTTTCAAACTTTGCAATGCAATCTTTATTTCTGCGATGCCCTATACTTTTCAAATTCTGACCCAAAAACCAGAGATGCTGCCCCATTTCCCGCTCATCCGGCAACTTAGTCCCGGGGTGACCGAGGAGCGCTACAATCATTTGCTTGACGATATGCTGGCGCATGGCTACCGAATGGTGGCGGTGTACGAGGACGCCGACTGTGTAGGGATTTCGGGCATTTGGCTTGCGACGAAAATCTACAGCGGCCGCTACCTCGAAATGGACAATGTGGTGGTAGCCGACACCCATCGCTCGAAGGGAATTGGCAAGTTGCTCACCGATTTTATTGAAAAATTAGCCCTTGCTGAAGGCTGCGAGATGATAATGCTCGACGCGTATTTAGAGAACGAAAAAGCGCACGCTTTTTACGAAAGGGAAGGCTTTACCAAGCGGGGGTACCACTTTTTGAAACGATTGATTTAAACCGCAAAATGTAAAACAGGGGAGACCTCGGAGGTTTTTGAAAACCTCCGAGGTCTCCCCTGTTTTACATTTTGCGGTTTAAAAAGCTTTTACCAACAATCCCGATGGCCAGTCCACGCCAGCGGCTTCTTCTTCGCTGACTTTCCAAAGCTGGGCTTTAAATCGCAATAAGGTCGCCTGTGTCTCACTTTGGCGAATACCGATTTCAATTTGTCCGCGCTCCTCGAAGCTTTGTCGAAGGACTTCGAGTTCGAGTTTTTTTACCGCGTTCATCACATCGGGCATCAGCGCGTAGTCAAAATCAAGCAGGAAAAAATCTTTCACCAGGCATTCGATGATCTCGGCATTGCGCAGGGCTTCGGCGGCAGCTTCCCGGTAGGCGTTGATGAGGCCGGAGGTTCCGAGCAGTGTTCCGCCAAAGTACCGCACCACTACGACCACGACATAAGTCAATGTAAATGAATCAATTTGCCCTAAAATAGGCCTTCCCGCAGTGCCGCTAGGCTCCCCATCGTCGTTGCTGCGAAAACGGCTGCCGTCAGGATCGAAGCGCCAGGCAAAGCAATGATGCCGGGCTTTAAAATGTTCTTTGCGCAGGTTTTCCAAATGTTGTAAGGCCTCCAACTCGGTACGCACGGGCCATGCGTATGCGATGAATTTACTGCCCCGGTCTTTGAATTCGCCGGTGCTGGGCGCGGCGATGGTACGGTAGGAGTCTGTCATTTTTTATTTGCAAAACTGCTGCATCACCCCTTGTGCCTGCATGTAACCGCCTGATACTGCCTGTTGCCAATCCGTGCAGGCGCCTGCCTTATCGCCAGCAGCATGGCGGGCCATACCCCGGTTGAATTTAAAATTAGCCGCCTCCGGTTTCAACTCGATGGCTTTGTTGAATTCCGCCATTGCTTCCTGGAATTTTCCCATGCTCGCGTAGGCATTTCCTTTGTTGTTTACGGCATCGGCGTAATTTGGGGTGAGCGCAAGCGCAGCATCATAACAAGCGATGGCCTCCTGCATTCTGCCCATTGCGGCCAGGGTATTTCCTTTCCTGAAATGGTGTTCCGGGTCGGGTTTGATCTTTATCGCAAGATCGAAAGCAGCCAAGGCGCGTTCGTTTTGTCCAGCTCCGGCATATGCCATGCCGAGACTTGATTGAATTTTGTCCTTCGGTTCTTTCGTGTCCATTTGGGCAAATTTTTCCAGGTCCGCAATGGCTTTAGGGAAATCGCCTTTGAGGAGCCATACCTGGCCTCGGCCATACCAGGAGTCGGCGAAATCGGGTTTTAACTCCATGGCTCGGCCAAACATCCTGGCAGCATCGTCGTGGCGTTTTAACTTGTTGAAAGCCACTGCTAAATTGAAGTTTGCGTCAAAATAGAGGGGGTCAACTTTAATGGCTTGTTCATAAGCTTTTGCGGCTTTTTCGTAGTCCTCCAAAGCGTCGTAGGCAAGACCGAGATTGGACCAGGAAAGCGGATCATTGGGGTTTTTGGCCGTAGCGTTTTCCCATAGGGCCACGCTTGATTTCCATGTTGTGTTTTGCAGTAAAGTCAGTACTGCACACATGGCCAAAAAACCTGCGGCGGGGTAAGGAAGCATGCTTTTCAAGCCTGTTTTTATTTTTCCAGATTCAATGTCCGAATAAGTTTTTGCCAAAATAAAAATCAGGCCGAGGTAAGGAATATAGGTGAAACGGTCGGACATAAACGCTTTGCCCGCGCCCTTGAATTGCAATACAAAAACAATGTTGACAAGGAAAAACAGGAATCCAAAAGCAATGGTTCTGTTCAGATGTGGCACACCTTTGAGGTGTGCCACATCGCTCCCTTTCGCAGATCGCCAAACCCACCAAGCAATGGCGACCAATGCCAGTGGTGAGGCGTAGTACAATGCTGGCATTGCGCCCAATTTCGGGTAAGGATAATAAGCCGCAAGTCCGAATGGGACGGGTACTTTATACAGGTAATTCCAAAGCGAGGAAGTGGCAAAAAAGAAACGCTCCGTAAGCGAATAACCAGTGTCCTTAAATCCTTCAGCCTCCCCCAGAAAATGAATGCCAATCAAGCCAAATACCAAGGAAAGTGCAAAAAACGGCGCCTTTTCAAGCCAAACCTTCATGCTTTTCATGTCGCGACCAGCCAACCAGTCCATCGCCAGCATAGAAAGTGGCAACGACACGGCCTGGATTTTGGAGAAAAGCGATAGCAGTCCAAGGATCAAAGTGAAGGCATAAAATTTGCTTTTTTGCTCGGCTACATATTTCCAGTAGGTCAACAAAGCCGCAATGTAAAACAGGCCATAAAGCACGTCTTTCCGCTCCGTCACCCAGGCCACACTTTCCGAACGCATGGGGTGGATGCCGAAAAGTGCGGTGCCGAGCGCGAGTCCCCAGCCGCGAACGCCCAAGGCCCGGAAAAAGAAAAACGCCAACGCAGTAGTAGCCACATGAAGCAGCACATTGTCAAAGTGATACAGAAAAGGCTGGAAGTTCTCGACCGCCATCTGTCCGGGTTTTACGATGGTATCGAAGCTGTATTCAAAGCAGTAGCTCAGTACAACCAGGGGAGAATAGTTGCCGTGTGTATGGCCGCTGAAAATCTGCCCGAGGTCCATGCTGCCGAGTGGTTTCACCATTGGGTTGAGCCATAGGTAGCCGTGGTCATCCCAATTGACGAAACCTGCTCCGAAGGTGTTGGCGAATACGGCGAAGGTTAGGATTAGACAGCCGGCGAGGATGAGTTTATCAGGGGCAGTTGCAGTGGCAGTGGCACTCGATAAAGGCTTGGGCGTGGAGGCTTTCTGAACAGGTTGTAGGGTTTTCTTTTTCTTGGACATGGCCGATGCAAGTTTTTCGTTCGGACAAAGGAAATACGAATTCGTTTTACGGGCAATAGTTTTCGAGCCGGAGACCACGGAGGTTTTGAAAACCTCCGAGGTCTCCGGCTCGAAAACTACCCATTGGCTCAAATGAAATTGGCGAAACGACGTTATCCGGGGCTTTCTGCCGAAAAGGGGCTGGGATTGGGTGCCTGACGGTAACTTTGCATTTTCGTTGACCACATCACACCATTTTCCAAGTCTTTTTTGCACTTATGAAACACCTTTTTAACCATTTCTTTCTGCTTGCAACCCTATTGTTCTTTCCTATTTTCTTTTCTTGTACATCCACATTGCTATTGTCAGAGAACTTTGATGCCTACGGAGTTGACAGGCCGATTGGTGCCGGGTTTATTCCGGGTGAACCTGATGGGGACAAAATTGCCGTTGAAGAGAATTTCAGTTGGCAACGGGCTCCTATCCAACGCGATGACCATGGCAACAATTGGCTGGGGTATTCTTACATCACGCACGGCGAGCCTTTCGATATTTCTCCACGATTGAGTTTTGCGGCGCTTCCCACCACATACCCAGCCAGCATTTCCTATTTCTGGAAAATGAAGATAGTAAATGAGGGACCTGTTTCCAATGATATTGCCTTTGATCTCACGGATGGGACTGGGAATGCCAATGTATGTTTATTACTGCAGGGTTCCCGCAGAAGCCCAGCACCCGAACCAAATTTCCACCTTTTATATCTTGAGCCAAGTCACGAATTACTTGGCAAAATCCCCGACTCCCAAATTTGTGAATTTTGGGTAATGGTTGATCACAGCGCCAACACTTTTACAATGCTTGTGACCAGACCTACGGTTCCAGAGGGATCCATCGATATAGGGGATCATGCACTTTGCGCAAATAGTACGGCAGGGATGAAAAACCCCACATTCCAGATATATCAAAAAGACTATGGTGAACACGCTACCACAAAGCATACGTCCATAATATGGCTGGATCAAATCATGATTCACCACAAACGTTGAAGGATTCAGATTTTTGACCTTATATGTCCCCCCATCACATTCACACAACATTCAATGCGACCACTCCTCTCCACCACCCTCATCGCCCTCCTCACGCTTTACCTCGCTTGTACGCCCAAAACCGGCAACAAAACATCAAGCACCCCCAATCCTCCCGGCGAACCTGCCATGTGGGATTCCATGGGCAAACCACTCATGGGCGAAGACGAAGCACCCGTAGAGTACAACCTGCTCGACGAGGTAAACATTGAACCACAAGCCCAGGAAAACCTCGACTCGTTGCGCCCCTACAATGCCTCGCACACTTTTGAGGTAGATTTGATTCACACCAAAATCGAAATCTCCTTCGACTGGGCAAAAAAACGCGCCAACGGAAAGGCCACGCTCACCATGCGCCCATGGTTTTATGCCACAGACAAGGTGACTTTGGATGCCAAGAATTTTGACATTCAATCGGTTACATTCGATGGCAAAAGCGAGCAATTGAAGCGAGACTATAACAACCAACAACTGACCATCCATCTCGGCAAAACCTACTCCCGCACGGAGGAATTCAAAATCGCCATCACCTATACCGCCAAGCCCGATGAACGTGAAAGTTTCGGCGGCTCGGCGGCCATCACCAGCGACAAGGGTTTGTATTTTATCAACGCCGACGGCGCTGAAAAAGACAAGCCAATGCAAATCTGGACACAAGGCGAAACGGAAAGCAACTCTTTCTGGTTTCCAACGGTGGACAAGCCCAACGAGCGCTGCACCCAGGAGATGTACATCACCGTAGAGGACAAGTACAAAACCCTCTCCAACGGACTCCTCATCTCCTCCAAAAAGAACGCCGACGGTACACGCACCGACTACTGGAAAATGGACAAACCCCACGCGCCCTACCTGTTCATGATGGCAATTGGCGAGTATGCTGTGGTGAAGGAGAAATGGCGTGGTATTGACGTGGAATACTACGTTGAGCCAAAATTCGAGGCGCATGCCCGCGACATTTACCCCTATACCCCGGAAATGCTGGAGTTCTTTTCAACCAAATTGAACTATGCCTACCCCTGGTCAAAATTTTCGCAAGTCACTGTGCGCGACTATGTTAGCGGGGCAATGGAAAATACCACAGCGGTGATTTTTGGCGAGTTCATGCAGAAAACAAAGCGCGAACTTCGGGACGACCACATGACGAACGAGAAAGTGGTAGCGCACGAAATGTTCCACCAGTGGTTCGGCGATTTGGTAACGACGGAAAGCTGGGCCAACCTCACGCTCAATGAAGGATTCGCCAACTATTCCGAATACCTCTGGATAGAACAAAAACATGGCAAGGATGCCGCCGACGAACACTTGATGACCGAGCAGCAGGGCTATTTTTATTCTGCTGGCGACGGAGGCCACCCGCTCATCCATTTCGGTTATGAAAACCAGGAAGATATGTTCGACGCCCATTCTTACAACAAGGGCGGCTGCATCCTTCACATGCTCCGTCAACATGTGGGCGACGAGGCGTTTTTCGCCGCGCTCAACCGCTACCTCAAAAAGAACGAGTACACCGAAGTAGAAAGCCACGAACTCCGCCTTGCCTTCGAAGATGTGACTGGCCAAGACTTCAACTGGTTTTTCAATCAGTGGTTTTTGGGTGCAGGCCACCCTGTACTCGATATTGAATATGGTTGGGACAATGACACAAAAAAAGCCAGCATAACGGTGACACAAAACCAGGAAGGTCAGGAGGTTGCCCGGATTTTTGATCTCCCGGTTGCTGTGGATCTCTATGATGTTTCAGGAAAGGCCCGCCGCGAAAACATCCGCGTCACGAAGCGCAACCAGACCTTCTTTTTCGACAGTCCAAGCAAGCCGGCTTTGATCAATTTCGATGCGACCAAAACCCTGCTTTGTCTAAAGACCGATCATCACAACGCTCAGGAATGGGCCTTTATGTACCGCAATGCCCCCCTTTATTTCGATAGAGTAGAAGCCCTCAACGGCTTGCAAGCCGAACCCTCTGCTCTTACGGACGCTGTTTTAGTAGAGGCGCTTTCCGACAAATTTCATGGCATCCGCCAGGAAGCTATGATGGCAGATGGTATGGGCGCAGCTGCCAACCTGCCCATTATCGCCCGTTTGGCTGAATCCGACCCTTCACCGGGGGTTCGCGCAATAGCGATTGGTCTCCTTGGCCGCACAAACGACAAACAGTACATCCCCATTCTCCAGAAAAACATGGGCAACGAACAAGCTTACAGCGTGGTGGGTGCGGCACTTTCGGCGCTGCAAAGACTTGATGCCAACGCCGCACGGGAGGCTTCCAAAGTATTGCAAAATGATGATTCAGAAAACTTTACGCCTGTGTTGGCAGAACTTTACGCAGAACAACCAGAGCGTTCAAATCTTTCGTTTTTTGAACAAAAACTGGATAAGGCAGATGGTTTCGGAGCCTTTCCGTTTTTTGATAATTACCAGAAATTCCTGATTGGTCTAGGTGATGCGGCGCTTTTAGATGCAAGCGTTGAAAAATTCAAATCCATATCTCTCAACCTCCTGACCAGTGAGTGGCGACGATTTGGAGCGACCAAAGCCATTGCCGACCTGCGCAATCATTTCCGTGAAAAGGGTAATGCCAGTAAGGTGGCAGAACTTGATGCCATTATTACTGAAATCAAGGCAAAAGAAACCGACGCGACGCTGAAGTTGTATTACGATATGTTTTGAGTAATTTTGAAGAAGGCAATACATGCGTCACGTTTGCTATTCACCGCAGAGGCGCAGAGACGCGGAGTTAGTTGTAAGACTCCGCGTTTCTGCGCCTCTGCGGTAAAAAAGTACTTATAATACATCCTCTTCTTTTTCTGTCTATCCGAAAAGTTTGAATTTCGCCCTACTTGGTCGGTCAAAACAAAAAAATCGTCGGAACAAAAACACATCGGATACAAAGTGCAGCGTAGTTTGGCGGACGAAAATCAATACTTTCTTTCATCTACTACAAAACGTTTATGGACTCACTCGACACTTCCGAACCCAAAAAAACCTTGGCGCAACGCGCTATGACTGCTGCACTTATTATCACCGGAGCAGGAATTTTGGTCAACCTCGTTTTCTATGTCACCGGAATGGACATGGAAATGCTTACTAATCCGACAATTAACTGGCTCAACCGAATATTACTCATCGGGATTACCTTCTTTTTTATTCATGTGGCACTTAAGAGCCATCGGGATGAAGACCTGGGTGGCTACCTAAGCGTTGGTCAAGGCATTGGCTTGGGAACGCTTGCTGGGCTTATATCTGGTGTACTGAGCGCTGTGTGGTTTTATATTTTTACGACTTTTATTGCCACCGACATGATGGATAAAATTCAGGAAGTTACCCTTCAGCAAATGCAGGAGCAAGGCGGCCAGTCGGAAGAACAAGCAGAACAGGCAATGGAAATGATGTCTTTCTTTTTCTCACCCGTATTTTTTGCAATCATCATTGTAATTTCAAGCACCTTTTTTGGATTTCTTTGCGGCCTTGTTGCTGGTCTGGTATTGAAAAAAGACAAGCCCTCTCACGCATGACCCCAAGTGTTCGCTACGGATTTTTAGGTGGAGCAGTTGTAATATTCTACTTCGCGCTCCTTTACATTGCCCGACCAGAATTATACCTCAACCTCTCGCTCCAATGGGGCAGTATGGTTGTTTATCTGGTTTTTATGTGGATTGCGACCAAAGAGGATTGCGCAGCCAAGGGTACTGCGCGCGATTTTCGCGAAGTGGTCCGCACACCCTTCGTCACGTTTTTGCTCATCAATCTCTGCTATTGGATTTTTAACTATGGATTGCGTCTTTATGACCCAAGTCTATTGCTTTCGGAATTGACGATTGCGCTTGAGATGGCAAAAAATCAGCTTACAACTGGCGTTGGTGATCCAGAACAGGCCGATCAGTTGCGCAGATATGTTCAAGAGCTGGAAAATCTTATCAAAAACCCACAACCACAGCCCCTTGGCCCAATATTAAGAGACATGAGTATGGGAGCGATCGGTGGTTTTGTCCTTGCTGCCGGCATAGCGGCATTGGTCAAAAATCAAAAAAAGTAAGGTTAAATGACCAGACTTTCAACCTCCAGAAGGGTCGCAGTAGTGCGCAAATGGCTTGGCATCCTGAGCATCTCCCGCTTGCTGCGCTGGGCTTTGATCTTCGCACTGGCGTGGTGGCTGTACAACAACTGGCACGAAGACTTGCCCGCAGCCAACTATATCGCCCATTACGCTTTCCCCGATTCAAAATTCATGCAAGTGGATGGCATGGAAATTCATTACCGTATAAGTGGGAAAGGCGAACCTATTTTGTTGCTCCATGATGCGCAAAGTTCGCTGCACACTTGGGCGGGCTGGACAGAGGAACTCAGTAAAAAACAACAGGTTGTGAGCGTAGACCTTCCGGGATTCGGCCTCAGTGCGCCACACCCGCAAGGAAGTTACAGCGCATTCATGTACGCGAGTTTTTTAGACAGTTTTTTGCAAAAATTGAACTTGAAAAAAGTGTCACTCGCGGGCTGTGGACTTGGGGCGCAAATCGCATGGCAATTCGCTGCCGAGTCGCCTCATCGAATTGACAAACTCATCCTGCTTGACGCGCCGGGTTTTGAAGAAAAAAGCAATTCGGCAATTGATTGGCTCGCCAGCACACCGGTGATCCACCGCAGCCTGTGGAAAGTAACCCCACGGGCATTCGTCCGATTATCGCTGCTAGACGTTTGGGCCGATGACAGCCGGGTAACCGACTCCCTCGTACAACGCCACTTTGACCTTTCGCTGTTGCCGGGCCATCGAAAGGCATTCACCGACCGGGCATCTGTGCGCGACAACCGCCCGCCCATTGACCTCATTGAACGCATCACCTCCCCCACGCTCATTCTTTGGGGCGCCGAAGACACCCATATTTCGCCGGAGTATGCCTACGATTTTCACAAGCGCATTCGCGGATCCTTGATAAAAATCTATCGAGACACAGGGCATTGGCCGCAAGAGGAAAATCCAACAGAAACTTCGCACGATGTGCAGGCGTTTTTGGAAGGGCGTTTTTGAGGAAAGTGTGGCACACCTCGCCAACCTCGTTGATTATCAACACTCGAGTTTATAGGTGTGCCATACTTTCCTCTACGCGCTCTTTTTAAGCCTTGTACGGAATTGGTCAAAATTGACACATTTTCACACAAGCTTTCTACCTTTGCCAATTCGCAATTATTTTGCGAAAAACCAGATCGTAATCCGTTAGTTTTTTTGAGGTAATGAAAGTATCGCTGAATTGGCTTCGAGAATTTCTCGACATACATAAAACACCCTCTGAAATCGCCGAAATACTGACATCGCTGGGCCTGGAAGTGGAAGGATGGGATACTGTGAAACCTTCACCTGTTGACTTAGATAAAGTGTTGACTGGCAAGGTTTTGACCTGTGAACGCATACCCGACACCGACCACCTCTCGGCCACAACAGTAGATGTTGGTGATGGCGTTGTGCGCTCCGTTGTGTGCGGCGCACCCAATGTGGCTGCCGGGCAAATAGTCTTCCTCGCCGTGCCTGGCGCCAACGTTTTCAGCAAAGACGGCGAACTATTCACCATTGGCGAACGCAAGGTAAAAGGAGTCCCTTCGCAGGGCATGATCTGCGCCGAAGACGAACTAGGTATCGGACATGACCACGCGGGCATCATTGTACTTCCTTCCGACACGCCGCTAGGCCGCAGCGCCGCCGACCATTTCCAGAAAGAATCTGATACTGTTATCGAAGTTGGCCTTACTCCCAACCGGGCTGATGCTACCAATCATCTTGGCGTGGCCCAGGACTTGGCGGCTTATTTACGTGTTCATGAAAATGAAGCTACGGAAGTCAGATTACCGAAAGGCTCAAGCCTTTCGATTTCCAATTCACCTTACGCTGTTTCGGTTGAAAACGTCGAGGCATGTCCGCGTTATGCAGGCATTGTCCTTAAAAACCTGAAAATTCAAGAAAGCCCTGAGTGGCTCAAAAACCGCTTGCTCGCAGTGGGTCAACGTCCCATCAACAATGTGGTGGATGTTACCAATTTCGTTCGCATCGAACTGGGCCAGCCGCTTCACGCCTTTGATCTGGAGCAAATAAAGGGCAACAAAATTCTGGTCAAAACCCTCCCGGAAGGCACTAAATTCAAAACCCTCGACGAAGTGGAGCGCAAACTATTCGCTGAAGACTTGATGATCTGCGATGGCGAATCCAATCCTATGTGCATCGGAGGAGTATTTGGCGGGTTCACTAGTGGTGTTTCCAACAAAACCACCTCCATTTTCCTCGAAAGCGCCTTTTTTAACCCAAAATGGATACGGCGTTCCATGTTGCGGCACGGCCTCCGTACGGATGCGGCCTGGTCTTTTGAAAAAGGAGTGGACCCAAACGGTTGCGTTCGCGCTGTTGAACGGGCCGTGGCCCTGATGCTGGAATTGGCTGGTGGTGAAATTGCCTCTGGCTTGGTGGACCATTACCCAAACCCCGTCCTGCCTGCCCGTATTGCTTGTGAATTTGCCCGCATCAACGCACTGATTGGCGAAAATCTCTCAAAAGAACGCATCAAAAAAATTCTTGCCGCACTTGAAATCGGCGTTGAAAACGAAACGCCTGTAGGCTTTACGGCCATTGTCCCTACCAACAAGCCCGACGTGACCCGCGAGGCCGATATAGTGGAAGAAATTCTTCGCGTACACGGCTTGGACGCAGTGCCCGTTCCAACCCAGATCAGAAGCAGTATTGAAATCCAGGCGAAGCCGAATCCCGACGCGGTGCGCAACCTTGCTGCGGATTTCCTTGCCGCCAATGGCTTCAATGAATGCATGAGTCTGGCGCTATCTAATTCAGGCCTATTACCTAGGCGACGGCGCGTCTTTGCCCCTTGAAAAAGAACAACTTGTGTTCATACACAACTCTGCCAATCAAGGGCTGGACTGCCTGCGTCCGAGCATGCTTTTCAGTGGTTTGGAAGCAATTCAGCGCAACCAGAACCGCCAACATTCGGATTTGCGACTGTTTGAATTTGGGAAAACCTACCAACGGTCACCCGCCGAGCTCAGCGAAGGAGGAAAAACAGCAAGAACAGGAAACCCACCGCCTGAGCATCTTTTTGACGGGTGCACACACCGCAGAAAGTTGGCAACCGGTATCCAAGAAAACGGTGGATTTTTTCACGTTGAAAGCCTTCGTGACGAATCTGCTGACCCGCCTCGGTGTGAGCGGCTTTCAAGAAACGACCTTGAATGAAGCGCCTTTCCAATATGCCCTGAAACTCCACCGGGGGCCACAGGAATTGGTGACATTTGGCGCTGTTATGCCAACGATCTTGAAAAAGATGGATCTCAAAAACCCCGTGTTTTTTGCCGATTTCAATTTTGAAAACGTGTTGAAAGCATTGGGAAGCAATAAGATACAGTTTGTAGAACTTGGCAAATTCCCCACCGTTCGCCGTGACCTCGCATTGGTGATTGACCAAACGGTGGGCTTTGGCGATATCCGTCAATTGGCGGCCAAAACGGCCAAGAAAATGCTGAAAGAGGTGAACCTCTTCGATGTGTTTGAAGACGAAAGCAAACTCGGCGCAGGCAAAAAATCCTACGCTGTCAGTTTTGTTTTTGAAGACCTGGAGAAGACGTTGCAGGATAAAGATATTGATGCGCTGATGGGGCAATTGGTGGGGGCATTTGAAGGGAAACTGGGAGCGAAAATCAGGAGCTAAGCACTTGAGCCTATTATGGAAAAACAATCGCTGTTCATTGCAATAGAGGGTTTAGATGGATCTGGGAAAAGCTCCGTATCGCGCCAATTGGCCGAAATGCTCAACGAATCGAGCAATGGGGCAGTGATGTTGACGTATGAACCGCACGACCCATCCTGTGCCGGGGTGTTCATTCGTCAGGTGTTGACGAAAGAAATCACACGGTTTACGCCAAGAGTACTTGCATTGGCTTTTGCGGCAAACAGACTGGATCATTGCGACCGGGAAATTATTCCCTGGCTTGAAGGGGGCGAGAACCGAATTGTACTAACTGACCGGTATTATCTCTCTTCTTTGGTCTATCAGAGTAGCGATGATTTTCCTTATGCTGCCGTATTCGCATTAAATGAAAAAGCCAAAAAACCAGACATCATTTTTTTTATAGAAGTGAGCGACCAGATTTGCTACGAACGGATGAAAATCAGGAACCAACCCGAAGAACTCTTCGAAAAGAACTTGTCTGATTCGCGCAGGAAATATCACGAAGCCATTTCTTTTTTGCGAGCACACAACCACGACAATATTGTAGAAATAGATGGAAGTGGGAGCATAAACGAAGTAGCCAACGCGATCCTTCAAAAATACAGGCCTTCGAGCCAATAAAACAAAAAAGCACCAGCCCACAGTAACCCGGGCTTCACAATAACGCAAACCGAATCATCACAATTAAACAATCATGGATATAACTAGCATCATAATAGGCTTGGTCGTTGGGGCCATTGCCGCCTATATCATCGCCATACTTACCGTTAAAAAAGGCAGCTCCAAAGCCGTAGAAGAAGCCACCAGGCAAGCGGACCTCATCATCCAGGAATCACGCCTTTCGGCCAAGCGCGTAGAAGACGAGGCGGCTATAAAAGCCCAGAAAATAGTGGGCAATGCGGAGGCCGAGAACGAGCGCATCAAGCAACAAAAGATACAGGAGGCCAAAGAGCGTTATTCACAGATGAGATTGGAAGTGGAGGAAGAAAAGACCCGGAGGCAATTGGAACTCAAAGATTTGGAGGTAGAAATACTTTCCAAACAGAAAGATTTGAAGGTAGAAGAAGATGCTTTGGATAAGCGATTTGTAGAACTGGACAGCCGCAAGGGTGAACTTGACATCCGCGAATCGGAAGTGGAGACCCTGCGCGAAAACCTGGACAAACAACTCAAAATCGTCCAGAAGAAAAAAGAAGAACTCGACGCTGCCAACGAAGAGCGCATCAAGGCATTGGAAACAATCGCCAAACTCAGCCAGCAGGACGCCAAAGACCAGCTGCTCGAACAGGTGCGTGCCAAAAGCGAAAGCGAAGCCCAAACCATCGTGCGCGATGCCGTAACACAGGCAAAACTCAACGCCAGCAAAGAGGCCAAGAAGATCGTCATCCAGACGATACAGCGTATGGCTGCCGAGTTTACGATCGAGAATACAGTATCGGTGTTCAACCTCGAAAACGACGACATGAAAGGCCAGATCATCGGTCGCGAAGGCCGCAACATCCGCGCACTTGAAGCCGCCACTGGTGTAGAGGTCATCGTAGACGACACTCCCGAGGCCATCGTGCTTTCTTCCTTTGACCCAGTGCGGCGCGAAATCGCCCGCCTTTCGCTCCAGCGCTTGGTGGCCGACGGGCGTATCCACCCGCAGCGTATCGAGGAAGTGGTGGCCAAAGTGCAAAAGCAACTCGAGGAACAGATCGTCGAAATTGGTGAGCGCACCGTGATTGAACTCGGCATTCACGGCCTCAACGCCGCCCTTGTACGCATGGTAGGCCGTATGCGTTTCCGCTCTTCCTACGGTCAGAACCTGCTCAAACACAGCATCGAAACCGCCGAACTCTGTGCCATCATGGCCGCCGAACTCGGCATGAACCCGAAACAAATCAAGATGGCCAAGCGCGCTGGTCTCTTACACGATATCGGCAAAGTGGCCGAGGAGGAGACTGAACTCAGCCACGCGCTCGTCGGCATGAAATTGTGCGAGCAGTACGGCGAACACCCCGTCATCAACAATGCCGTTGGCGCTCACCACGACGAGATCGAGATGAACAATATCTTGTCGCCCATCATCCAGGCCTGCGATGCCATCTCTGGGGCACGTCCTGGCGCACGTCGCGAAATCCTGGAGAACTACCTCAAACGTATCGGTGAACTTGAAGAAATCGCCCGCAGTTACGAAGGTGTATCCAATGCTTTTGCCATGCAGGCTGGCCGCGAACTTCGTGTCATCGTGGAAGCCGATAAAGTGACCGATCAATACGCCGATGACCTTTCATTCCTCATTTCTCAAAAGATTCAGGACGAGATGCAGTATCCCGGCCAGATTCGGGTTACGGTGATTCGGGAGAAACGGGCGGTGGCATTTGCACGATAAGGTTAGGATATTTTACCCGCCGAAGCTTTCCTGCCCGCCAAGGCTTGGCAGGCGGGAGCGAAGGAGGGTGGATATTTGGAAATTGGGTTGTTGGGCGGGTTGCTCAGCGACCCAATTTTCATTTTAAAGCATATATCTTCCGGGCAACCCCATTTATTTTTACAACGTCAAGCACATCATTATGAAAAAGCAACTACTCTCTATCTGGCTTTGCCTGGCCGTCGGCCTTTCTGCCGTTTCCGCTCAAAAATATTCCAACGAATTCCTCGCCATCGGCGTGGGTGGCCGTGCCCACGGCATGTCGGGCGCACAAGTTGCCCTCACAGATGATATCACGGCGGCCTACTGGAACCCTGCCGGGCTGAGCCAGATTACCTCCCCTCTTCAAGTCGGCGCGATGCACGCGGAGTGGTTTGGAGGCGTGGGCAAATACGACTGGATCGGATTTGGCAAATCGCTCAACCGCGATCACAATGGCTATCTCGCGTTTTCGCTCATTCGCCTCGGCATTGATAATATCCCCTATACCATTAACCTGATAGATGCCGATGGCACCATCAATTACGACAACGTAACGGAATTCAGTGCCGCCGACTATGCCTTCATGGGGAGTTACGCCCGCAAACTGCGCAATCCAGCCATTTCCGTGGGCGGAACAGTGAAGGTGATTCGCCGGGTGATTGGCACCTTTGGCGGAGCTTGGGGCTTCGGAGCGGATTTGGGCGCTCAATACCGAAAAGGTCCGCTTATGCTCGGAATTCAGGGCCGCGACCTCACTACAACTTTCAATTCCTGGTCTTTTGACCTCACGGACGATATTCGCTCGACATGGGCGGCCACGGGCAACGAACTGCCTGTGAGCAATACCGAAATAACGAACCCCAGCATCGTGCTGGGTGCGGCCTATCGTTTCAAACTTGGCAAAGAAACCATGCTAACGCCCGCGCTCGATTTTGTGTGGACTACTGATGGTCAGCGCAATGTGTTGATTAGTTCAAAAGCCATCAGCATTGATCCCCGTTTCGGCATCGAGGCGGATTACAAGAAATTTCTCCAACTCCGTGTTGGTGTGGGCAATTTCCAACGGGTGAAAAATGATTTCGATCCTACCAAAGAGAACCTTTCGATGCAACCCAATTTTGGTGTGGGCATTCGTTTTGGTCGCGTCAAAATTGACTACGCACTCACAGACATCGGCAACGTCTCGGCCGTGCAGTACTCGCATATTTTCTCGGTATTGCTGGATTTTAAAGAGAAGAAGAAATCTGAATAGTAACAAGTTTCAAGTTGACAAGTAGCAAGTGAGCGTTGTTCAGGGATTCGTACTTGGAACTTGCTCACTTGAAACTTGCAACGCTATCTCCTTCACCAAAGCCAGCGCTTTTTCCAATTGTTGTTCTTCAGAAAGCAAGGTATTGTCAATTACCACCGCATCGTCGGCTTGACGGAGCGGGCTATCGGCGCGACCTGAGTCAATGCGGTCGCGTTGGAGGAGGTTGCGCTGGATTTCGTTCCATTCGGCATCAATGCCTTTGGCCGCCAGTTCAAGGTGGCGGCGACTGGTACGCACGTCGGCATCTGCGATGAGGTAGATTTTGAGTTCTGCATCCGGGAATACCACCGTGCCAATGTCACGTCCCATGGCTTGTTGTTGCGCAACCATCGCCCGTCGCACCGCCGAAATGGCCGATACGGGGCTAACGTGCTCGCTCACAAACATTTCGCGAATGTCGTGTTCCACATCGCGGCCATTGAGGAAGGTTCTGTTTTGCCCGTCAATCCGCTCGAAGTGTATTTCGATGTGTTGCAATGCCTCGGCCACTGCTTCAGGGTTTTCGTAGTCAATGTTGTTCTCCAGAAAATAGAGCGTCACGGCGCGGTACATCGCCCCCGAATCGAGGTAAGCAAAGTGAAGCGATTTGGCGAGGGCTTTGGCCAAGGTGCTTTTGCCGCAGGAGGAAAGGCCATCAATGGCGACGATGATTCGTTTCATATTAGGCGGCAAAAATCGGAAAATTTGGCATGGTTAAACCGCTCATCAACAAATAACCGAATCCACAACTAACCAAATAACCATTTCCTTAAAATTCTATCTCAAAACATCCTGCGTCAGGCATCAAAATATCCCGATCTTTTCCTTCCAGATCCTTATCAATCCCCGGCACAGGAATGGCGTAGCGGTTGGCAATAGAGTTCAGCGTGTCAAGTCGAAAATTGTATTCGTTCGTATTGACAAAAATCGTGTCCTGGCTGTCGGCGTTCAGGCAAGGCTGGCAATGATCAAAAAAGTCTGGATAGGCCGTGTCTTTGATCAAATCCCGGACCCGCACGATGCAGTTTTTCAATTGGTAATCAAATTGGGAGGGGTCGTCGAGCCGGTCGAAAAGGGTGATTTGATCTGCTCTGCTACCAAAGAGAATGCTATTTTGAAATCGGGCTTGCAATTTGTTTGACACGAAATTTCCACAGGATTGGTCGAGACAAAGGGCGTTGCCCATGCGGAGCGCTTCGCCATCCACCCCGTAACTCGCCACGGTGCAGTATTTGAAATCATAATCGCCTCCGTATTCAAGTTGAATTCCGAAACCTGTATTGGAGTGAAAAAGGCAGTTTTCGGCCGTAATTTTTGCGTGAACGCCAATCAGGCCGCTGCTGGCTGTATTGTAAATTTGTGTGTTGCGCAGGGTCAGATCTGCCGCCGAATCCACCCGCACCCCGATGATTGAATTGCGGATAATACAATGGTTAATACTGTGCCCCGTAGTGCCTTGCTGCAACCAAAGTCCCGTCCACTGACCAGCTTCTTCGTCGAATTCAGGTTCCAAGCGGTCGCCCTCAAAAATGACAGGCGCAGCAAGTTCCCCCTCCACAATCAGCTTGCCTTGGCCGACAAACGCGATAAACCCGTCGTTGTAGCGCTGCGTAATGCCTTCGCCATCCACAAATTTCCCCAAGCCACCGTGTATGTACACCCGCGTTCCCTTCGCGATGCGCAAGGTGCAGGAGTCAATGACGAGCACTCCGTAAATGACATAGGGTTTTGGGTCGTTCCAAATGATCTCGCCGCCATTGCAGCCCAGTCCCACCACCGCGCCTGCCCCGAAGCGAGAAGGGAAGTAATTGGCGTTTTGTCCAAAAGCCTCCAGCACCACTTTTTGCACATTCTCGTTGGTCTCAAAAATTACATTTTCAACAATGACAAAAGGAGAAATACTGTCATTAGGGTTAATCGTCACTTCTGCAAAAACGTACATGCTGTCGTTTGGAGCGATTTCCAGATTTTCCTGTTTGTCGCCGCTGATGCCGTCTACGTTGAGGTTGAAGCGCGAGTTTGAGCCGTTTTCCAGATAGATTTTGGAAATTCGGATGCTTTTATTGTGGCGATTGTAAATTTTAAAAAAGCGCGTTGCAGAACCTAATTGGGTAAATACGGTGTCAAAACGCAGCGTGTCCGTGCTGAATTCGAGTTTGTCTGCCGGGTCGGAGGTGAATTTTTCTTTTTGGCAAAAAGCGAGGAAAAGAGGCAGTAGCAGTAGGCAGTAGCGGTAGGCGGTAAGCAGCGTTCGTGTCATATTTATTGGCGGAAAATTTGGAACAAGGCGACAAAAGTACACTGGAGGTTTGCTGTTTTAACCACATAGTTCACATAGCACACATAGTTCCGTTGACAAATTGAGTGCAACTATGTGTGCTATGTGAACTATGTGGTTAAAAATCCCAGCCGTTCGCCCATTTTCGTCTCCAAAAATCGCCCCTCGTGCCAGGCCAAGTGCCCGCTCACAATGGTACTCAACACTTTCCCTCTAAACGTTTTTCCCATAAACGGCGACCAGCCGCACTTGTAAAAAACGTTGTCTGGCTGCACCGTCCATTCGTGGTCAATATCCACCAAAGCCATATCGGCCCAATACCCCTCGTCCAGAAAACCACGCTCCTCCACCCGGAATGCGATGGCTGGAGCATGGCACATTTTCTCTACAATCCGCTCCAACGAGATGCGCCCTGCATGGTAAAAACCGAGCATCACATTCAGCGAATGTTGCACCAAAGGCAAGCCGGCGGGCGCCTGCAAATACGGCTGCGATTTTTCCTCCCAGGTGTGCGGAGCATGGTCGGTGGCGATCACATCTAATCGGTCATCGAGCAGCGCGGGGAAAAGTGCATCCCGGTTTTCGACACTTTTGATGGCCGGGTTGCACTTGATCTGGTTGCCGAGCTGGGCGTAATCATGGTCTGAAAAATACAGGTGGTGTACGCAAACCTCAGCCGTTATCTTCTTGTCTTTCAGGGGAATATCATTGCGGAACAGCGCGAGCTCGTTTTTCGTACTGATATGCAGAATGTGCAGTCTGGTACCGTGTCGCCGGGCCAAATCCACCGCCATAGAGGAGGATAAATAGCAGGCCCGTTCGTCGCGGATGAGGGGGTGAAATGCCGCAGTCATCGTATCGCCGTGCAGGGCCTTGTATCTCTCGAGGTTTTCACGCACGGTCGCCTCATCCTCGCAGTGGGTGGCAATAAGCATGGGCGATTCGGCAAAAACACGTTCCAGGGTACTGGGCGAATCCACCAGCATATTCCCGGTGCTGCTGCCCATGAAAATCTTAATTCCGCACACGTTGCGCGCATTGGTCCGCAGCACTTCTTCGAGGTTATCATTTGTGGTACCCATGTAGAAGGAATAATTCGCCAGCGAAGTCCGGGCAGCGATCTGGTATTTTTCTTCCAACAATTCCTGCGTCACACTCGGCGGGTTCACGTTGGGCATTTCCATGAAGGAGGTGGTGCCGCCCGCCACAGCGGCCCGGCTTTCGGTCGCGATGTTGGCCTTGTGCGTGAGTCCCGGCTCCCGGAAATGCACTTGATCGTCAATAATGCCTGGGATGAGGTAACGCCCCTTGGCGTCTATTTCCATATCGGCAGGGCCAACAATGGAGGCATCGATTTTGGCGATGCGCCCGGATTTTATGAGTACGTCGGTTTCGCGGATTTGGCCTCGGTTGATGAGGCGGGCGTTGCGGATGAGTATGGAGGACATGAGTGTGATGATTTGTTGTTGATTCGGGTATTTGTGGATTTGGTTATTCGAAAATAGCCGGTGGGAAATCAGGCTCCAGAAACCTGACTTTTAGAAAAATCTCGAATTGCCACTACCCCCTACCAAACGTTCATCACCATTTCATGAGAATTTTGATGTTAATGGCATCTACAATCCAGAAAAAGGCGGTCCTGGCAGCAGAGAGGGTCCGACCAGCCTAACCGGAAACTGGTATATGCTATAACGCCGATACGCTTCTTGATAATCTAACGGGTGCTAATCCTCCCTCCTTAGCGATAATGACTTTTGATCAAGATATTGATATTGATGGATTTCAAAACTTTATGCCTATCCTTTCTTCTGGCTTTCCTCCCTATCCTTCTGCTCCTAACGAATTTATAATTACCTCACAGGAACATGGCGAGACGAACACCTTTAACTACAGGAGGTTACAACCCTGTCCTCCTGAACGCCGTTTTCCAGACCCCGCCAATCCAAATGGTTGGAGCGAACTGGAGGATAACCCCTTGGCAACCGACGTTGCGTAGTCTCTATGGGCCAACAACGCTTCAGCCTCACGCTCCGCTTGGTTTGCACTTACCGTCTCAGACAAAGTTGGAATCACGCAACAACTTCAACATTTAGGGAGGATTGCAGCGTCGCATTTTAAGTCCAATTCCTTACAAACCTTCCTCGGAATATTTCATGGTTTTCCTGGCGCGGTAAAACTGATGCGCAGCCCTTTTTTACCTTCGCCCCATGACCGACAAACTCCGGGCCTACTTCTACCTCCATTTCTGCGTACTCATCTGGGGTTTCACGGCTATTTTGGGCAAACTGATTTCGCTGCAAGCCGTGCCGCTGGTGTGGTGGCGCGTGAGTTTGTGTTGCGCTACCTTGATTGTTTTTATTCCACGTAAACAGTTTCGAGGCATTTCCAGAAAACTGTACCTCCAGATGTTCGGCATCGGCGTGATTGTGGGCATTCACTGGCTGTGCTTTTACGGGGCCATCAAACTTTCCAACGCATCTGTGGCGGTAGCGACAATGGCCACCACCTCGTTTTTTTCAGCCCTCGTGGAGCCGCTCCTGACCCGCCAAAAAAGTGAAGGGTTACGAACTCGCGCTCGGTTTGCTCATCCTGCCCGGCATGGCTTTGATCGCCGGAAATATTGACTGGGGGATGCGCATCGGGTTTGCCGTAGGCATCGTTGGCGCCTTGCTGGCTGCGGTTTTTTCTTCCCTGAATAAGAAATTGATAGACAATAACCCGCCACCACCTCTGGTCATGAGTTTTACGGAATTGTTTGGCGGTGTGGCGGTGTGTTCGCTGGTATTGCCGTTCCTGCTTTGGCAATCACCTAACACACAATTAATTCCAACAAATATGGATTGGGGTTGGTTGTTTATTCTGGCCTGGGTCTGCACACTGTTGCCATATTACCTCACACTTCTCGCGATGCGTTACATTTCGGCTTTTGCGACGAATTTGACCATCAATCTGGAGCCTGTTTATGGCGTTCTACTTGCTGCGGTGTTTTTTCAGGAGCATAAAGACCTCAATCCGCAGTTTTACGTTGGCGTAATTGTTATCCTTTTGGCAGTTTTTAGCCACCCGTTTTTGAAGAAGTATTTTGAAAAATAAAAAAATCCGTGTCCCATCCGTGTCATCCGTGTTCCATTATGATAAGGTGGAACACGGATGACACGGATAAGACACGGATTGGAAAAGTAAGTTGATGAAAGAAAAAATCCAAACGCTCGCCCAGCAATACCACGCCGACACCGTGGCTTGTCGCCGTCACCTTCACACGCACCCGGAGCTTTCTTTTGAGGAAGTTGAAACGGGCAAATTCGTAGCCGCACAACTCAGCGCGCTGGGCGTCGAACATAAACATGGTGTAGCTGAAAATGGCGTAGTAGCCCTCATTAAAGGCAAGAACCCGAAAAAACGCACCATCGCGCTTCGTGCCGACATGGATGCGCTGCCGATTCAAGAGGCCAACAACGTGCCCTACAAATCTCAAAATGAAGGTGTTATGCACGCCTGCGGCCATGATGTGCATACGTCCTCGCTCCTTGGCACGGTCAGGATATTGAACGAGTTGCGCGGTGAATTTGAAGGCACCATAAAGTGCATTTTCCAGCCCGGCGAAGAAAGACTGCCCGGCGGCGCAAGCCTGATGATCAAAGCCGGGGTGCTTGAAAACCCGCGCCCAACGAGCATTTTTGGTCAACACGTACACCCACCCCTGCATGCCGGAATGATTGGCCTTAAACCTGGTATTTACATGGCTTCTGCCGACGAAATCTACGTTACTGTGAAGGGTCGGGGCGGCCACGGGGCTATGCCGCAAGAGTGTATTGATCCAGTGGTCATTACGGCGCAAATCATCGTGGCGCTCCAGCAGCTGGTGAGCCGTTACGCCGATCCTGCGGTGCCAACGGTACTGACATTTGGAAAAATAAACTCCACGGGTGGCGCTACCAACATCATTCCCAACGAGGTGAAACTCGTAGGCACCTTCCGCACCATGCACGAAAAATGGCGCATGGAAGCGCACAAACGCATGAAAAAAATAGCGGAAAGCATTGCCAAAGGGTATGGCGCGGCCTGTGTATTTCAAATATTGAAAGGTTACCCGGTTCTTTTCAACCACGAGGAATTGACCAAGCGAACCAAAAAATGGGCCGTCGAATTTCTGGGAAAAAGCAATGTCGTGGATTTGCCGATACGGATGACCGCCGAAGACTTTGCCTATTTTTCACAAGCCATGCCGGCCTGTTTTTACCGGCTCGGAACAGGGAATCCAGAACGCGGAATCACATCCCCCATTCACACCGAAACCTTCGACATTGACGAAGCCGCCCTCGAAACAGGGATGGGTTTGATGGCTTGGCTGGCAATAAAGGAACTAGGTGGGGTTTGAAATACCTCTGCGTCTCTGCGCCTTTGCGGTTTAGAAAAATTCCAGTCGTGCACTCCCTTTACTCCATCAAAAATTCCTTCAAAACCTCCAACAATTCCTTCGGCTTATCTGCGTGTACCCAATGCCCGGCACCCTCAATAGTGACCAACTCGGCATTCGGGAAAAGCAGTTTTATATGCTCCCAGTCGCTGTCTTTCACATAATTAGAGCGACTGCCGCGTATAAAAAGGGCGGGTTTTTGAAAAGGATCACCATTGACCGGCGCTAAAATATCGCCGAAATGTTCCCAAAGCACTGAGAGGTTCATTTTCCAGGTGAATGCTCCGTTGTCTTCTCTGGTGATGTTTTTTAGCAAAAATTGCCTTGTCCCAAAATCCGGAATCCGTTCGGCCAGAAAGGTTTCGGCCTCACTTCGCTGGGTTATTTTTGATAAATCCAGCCCAAGCAGGGCTTTAATAATGTCGGAATGGTTGTCGTCGGCCTGACCAGGTTCCATGTCTACAACTACCAGTTTTTCCACCATATCTGGGTGCGTGAGGGCAAGTTGCATGGCTACTTTTCCGCCCATGCTGTGGCCGATCACGACTGCGTGGAACATCCATTTTTCTTCCATAAACACGCGCAAATCCTCTGCCATTTCGGGATAGGTATGCGTGGGTACATGCGGCGACCGACCGTGGTTGCGCAGGTCTGGCGTGACCACCAAATGCGTTTCAGCCAAACCTTTGGCGATGGTTTGCCAGTTGTCGGAAAAACCCAAAAGTCCGTGCAAGATTATGACGGGTGAGCCTGCGCCGAATTCTCGGGAGAAGAGTTGAGTGGGGTGTGTCATTTTTTGGCAAAGGGTCAACCCGAAAAATCTATCTGATCGTTGAAGCCCTTTTGCCACAAACATAAGAAGGTTTCGAACTTAAAACTTAGTTCATTCCATCACCATCATCCGGCTTACCGCTCCATTTTCAGTGGCTATTCGCAAAAAATAAACTGCACTTGGTGCACGATCTCCATTGTCAAGTTTGCCATCCCAAATTGCCTCGTGGATTCCGGCATCTTGTCTATCACGGTGCAAAGTTCGTACCTGCCTCCCCAATAGATCGTAGACGCAAAGACTGACATTGTTCGCACTATTCAGTTCATAACGAATGGTTGTTGAAACGGAAAAAGGGTTTGGCCAAACCGAAATGAAAGATAATTCCTCCGAAGTTTTGGGATTTGAAATACTGACACTGATTTTAGGATTGGCAGACCAAAGAGCAGAGCCTAAACCCGTATTGTAATCAAAAGTCAGTGAAACCAAGTCCAAATCGCCGTCGTCATCTATGTCAGCCAAACCGGTAGGTATTCTTTGTATCGCAACAGCAGTGGAAATGTTGTGTTTCACCCAGTTGGCGCCGTTGTTTTGGTTTTCTGCCCAACCCAAGGCTTGCGGCACGTTGCCCCATCCGCCATATGGAACATCGGTATCACCGTCGCCGTCCACGTCGCCAAAGACACCGAAATATAATTGAGGCGCACTGTTTATATTCACTTTTCCCCAGCCGGGGTTGGCAAAATATGCTATCCCACCGTTTTGCATGGCTGTAGCAATGTCAGCAGCACCGTCGCCGTTAAGGTCAACGCAGGCGCCAACAAGGTGGAAATCTCCATTGTTTACGACTGGATGTTGAATCCATACGGTATTTGGCAGCTTATTTTCAAGCCAAAGGATGCCTGCCGAACCCTCATCACAGGCGATATCTAAGTCGCCGTCCCCATCTAGGTCGGCGACACTACTATACAAATAACTACCGGGAAGGAGCGGGTGCTTGGTCCAGGCATCGCCATCACCGGTGTTTTCCAGCCAGTAAATGCTACTGAGAGGTGTTGGGTTGATAAAATCAGCTTCCGGCACGACCAAATCCACGTCCCCGTCACCATCGAGGTCGCCCCAAGACGATTGCATCCAGTTGCAGTTCACATCAGGGAGGATTTGGTGGAGTTCCCACTCTGTACCATTAGACTTGTTTTCGTTCCATGTGAGGGGGTCAGCAAAGTCGGAAGCCGGGAATTTCAGGATGTCCGTATCGCCGTCGCCGTCCAAGTCCAACACATCCACATAGTCAAATTTTGAATTATAGAAAGTAAGGTCAATGATATGGGGAGTCCAACCGGGTAGTAGGTTTTCATACCAATAAATGGTGTCACCACTTTGCACCAGAATGTCGGGGTCGTTGTCATTGTCAAAGTCGGCGGCACGAGTCCAGGCACCCGTAATGCCTGATCGAATGGTTTCAGTAGGCCATAATTGGGCGTGAAGGCAAATGGGTAGTGCGAAAAAAATCGCGAGGCAGAAGTTGGCTGTTGATTTCATGAAAATTTGAGTTTTGTTGCTTGAAAAAACGTTGTTACGGCGATTTTCGCCGTAACAACAAGCCAAGAAATTGCTTTTTGGGGTTTATTGGTTTTTTGTGGAAGCAGGGTGGGCAAACCTACGCCTCGCTCTCTCCAAGAGTATAGGACAAATCTCCCAAACACAAGTACAAATCTTGCATCATGGCAAAAAGGCAATAAAAGAGGAGAGAATGGGGCTTTATCCGGGTTTAATGCTGCGCCATTCTGAAGGCGAAACCCCGAATTCTTGACGGAAAGCACGTGCGAAATAGACAGGGTCGTTGAAACCACAGTCATAAGCCACGGCCACGATGGTCAAGTTCGAGTCCTGTTGGAGCAGGGTGCATGCTTTGGTCAAGCGAATGTAACGGACGAAACGGTTGGCGGAGTAGCCGGTAAGTGCAGTGAGCTTGCGGTGCAGTTGTGAGTTGCTCATTCCAACTTTACGGCACAGCTGCTCCACATCAAGTGCTGAGTCAGACAAATGTTCCTCTATGATGCCGCGCACTTTCAGCACAAAAGCGTTCTCTTCTACTTGGTTTTTTTGTGCTTCAAGGCTTGGGTGAGGGTTTGTCGCCAAAGCCAGATAATATGCCTGTAAAGACCTGCGTAATTCAAGCAAATTTTGAATCTGAACCAACAATTCATCCTTGTTGAAGGGTTTGATTAGGTAAGCATCGGCCCCATGTTGCAGCCCTTCTAACTTAGAAGCCATATCGCCTTTGGCAGTGAGCAAAATTACTGGGATGTGGCTGCTTCGTTCATCTCGTTTCAAGGCGGCACACAATTCAAAACCATCCATTCGCGGCATCATTACATCACTGATAATCAGATCAGGTACGTGCTCCATCGCCTGTTCCAAACCTTGTGCGCCGTTGGAAGCGACACTCAAATTGTATTGGGTTCCCAGAAAAGTGGTCATGTAGCGCACTACGTCGGCATTGTCCTCAATCAAGAGCAAATGCTCCTTAGCCTCCGCAAATGGAGATATTGTTTCAGAAGTGGGCAGTGTTGTTATGAGATCCCTAGCCACTTTTCTTTGCGGTGATGTGTTGCCGACCTGTGCGATAGCGCGCCCCTTTTGTCTCAGCGGAAGCCACAAAGTGAATGCGGTTCCTTTCCCTAGTGTGCTGCTCACAATAATACGCCCACCGAGTAATTTGACCAGCTCTTTGGTCAATGCGAGGCCGATGCCCGTGCCGCCTTCATGGTAAGAATCATCTGACTGTTTGGCCTGATAAAAACGGTCAAAAACAAATGGAAGTTGGTCTTCGGCAATGCCGATGCCCGTATCCAAAACACAGATCTCGAGATGGCCGACAAGCTGTTTGGGGTTTTGTTGCTGGGCTTTCATGATAACAGTACCGCCCTCCGGCGTGAACTTAATGGCGTTGGAAAGGAGGTTAGAGACGATTTGTTCTATCTTCTCGGAATCGTAGTCCATGTAGCATTTTTCCAGAGCTGGCTCAAATAAGAGCCGCACTTTTTTAGACTCGGCATAGGAGTGAAATGATTCGCACAAATAATTCAAATACAGCAGTATGTCGTCATGTATCAGGTTTATTGGCAAACTTCCAGATTCCAGTTTATTTAAATCAAGCATTTGGTTGACCAGCCGGAGCAAATTGCGGTTGTTGCGCCCGATCATTTCAAGGCCCTCCTTCAGCCATTTTTCTGGGTTTTCACGAATCTGCTCAACCATGCCGCCAATCACGGTCAGCGGTGTGCGGAACTCGTGGGTAATGTTGGTGTAGAGCCGGGTTTTAACTGCGTCGAGTTCTTTCAGGCGAAGTGTTTCGGCAGTTGCTAGTTTGCGCTTGAGTTGAAACCGATAAGCGGCATATAATCCGCTGGTAGCCACTATTGCGTAAAGCAAATAAGCATACCAGGTATCCCACCAAGGGGGTGTCACGGTAATTTTTAAAGAAATGCCTGCTTCATTCCATATCCCGTCCCCATTGGAAGCCTTTACTTTTAAGGTGTACGAACGGGGGGAGAGGTTGGTAAATGTGACCGTCCGCTTTGTCCCAAGTGGTATCCATTGGTTGTTGAACCCTTCTAATTTGTAGGCGTATTGATTTTTCGAGGATTTCCGAAAACTGAGCGCAGCGAACTCGAAGGTGAGAATGTCGTCGAGATAAGAAAGGGTCAATTCGGACTTTTCGGAAATACCGGTTTCTTCGATTTCCTGGTGTAATTGACTTTGGTAGCGCGTAAATTTTGTAAAAACAATAAGCGGCGGCACTAGATTGTCGCGCAAGCGGTCTGGATGGAAGACGGTTAACCCATCAGCAGTTGCTAGATACATATCACCAGTTGCCTCATTTTTAGTAAAATCCCATGATTCATGGCTGGATAAGCCATCATTTTTGTCAAAATTCCTGAAGCGGCCGGTTATTGGATCGAATCTGGTGATCCCTCTCCCAGTAGCTATCCAAGGTTTTCCTTGACCATCTTCTTCCATTTGCCCCATCATCAGGTCAGGCAAACCGTTTTCTAGGTTGAAATGTGTAAAATTTTCCTGGATGTGGTCGAAAAGGTCAAGCCCCTTGTCGGTTCCAACCCAAAGTTGCCCTTTTTGATCATTGTAGATAGATTGAACGTTGTCGCTGACAACTCCATGCAAGTTTTTTGAATCGTGTGCAAATCGTTGAAACGTTTGGTTTTTGGGGTCGAAGCGATTCAGGCAAAGTCCGTTGCTACTGACCCATAAGCGTCCGCTTGAATCGGGTAAAATACCAGTGGCGATAGGGAGGTTTCCTTTACGGCTTCCATTAGGGGCAAAAGAATGATATTCAAATTCATCTTTTGCCTGGTCGTAATGAGAGACACCTCCTTGGTGCCCCAACCAAACAACCCCATCCTGGTCTTCATAAAAAACCGAAACTAGATCCCGAAAATCCTTCCATTGGTGGTGTAAAAACTTGCCGTCTCGGGGATTCATCCTGTCCAGACCGTTGTTCATCAATCCAATCCAGATAACACCTTTGCTGTCTTCAAAAATACCCATAATACTGCCGTGGTTCGTAGCATACGGACTATTGTTGGGATTATATAGATAACGTTTGGCCTTCCCAGTAACAGGGTCTAAACGATTTAATCCGGCCCCATTGGTCCCGACCCAAATCATATTGTCTCTGCTGACAGCTACACTTCGGAGTAGGTTACTGCTCAAACTTTCGCTGTCACCAGGGTTGTTTTTATAGCACCTGAATTGGATTTTTTCAGGTGCTAAAATATTGATTCCGTTATCAGTGCCGATCCAGAGGGCACCCTCTCGATCTTGAAACAATACAAGAATCAAATTCGAACTCAGACCATCAGTGATGGCGGGGTTAGAGAAATATCGGTTCAGGGAATCTGAATCGGATCGGTTTTGTTGAAACAGGCCATTAGGTGTTCCAAGCCATAAGGAAGCGTCATTTCTGTCGCGCAAAATAGCATAGGTTGGTTGTGAGCCATGACTAAACTGATTTTGTTTTTTTTTCGGATCATAGATATCCAAAACCCCTTTGGTGCCAATAAGCAGCAAACCATTGCTGTCTTCCATCAATGCCATGATGCAGTTGTGGCTGATGGTCGCGGCAGACAAAGGGGCTTCAGGGTTCGTCAAAAAGCGTTGAAAAACACCCGTTTGGGGATTATACTTATTCAATCCGCTTCTGGTGCCTACCCAAATGCAACCATCATTGGCTTGACTGATTGCTGTGATAAAGTTGTCGCACAAGCTGTTAGGATTATTGGGGTCATTCTGAAAGCGCACGGATTGTCCCGTTTTTTTTTGATAACAAACAAGACCTTTGACAGTACCTACCCATAGATTTCCCTCCCGGTCTTCATGTAAGGAAAGTACTGTGCCTTTTTCTTGAAAAAAATGGGTGAAAGTTTCCGTTTTTCGGTCAAAACGATCCAGGCCTGAAGACATTCCAACCCATAGAATGCCATCTCTATCCTCCAGAATGGCATAAACGCCTCCTGAACCTAGGCTGAGCGAATCGGCTGGATTGTGTCGGAAAGTTTTAAATTGATAACCATCATATCGGTTTAAACCCTTCCATGTCCCCACCCACATAAACCCCTTGCGATCCTGAACAATCGAAGTGACATAAGTAGAAGAAAGCCCTTCTTCCAGAGAAAGGTGCCTAAAACGAACGGTAGAAGATTGGGAAAAACAAGAATAACTGACCAGCACGAGTAACGCACGAACTGCATTGGAAAAAGCAGGGCGAAAGAAGGCCATGGTTCAAGGTGATTTTTGAAACCTATCGGAAATGAATCAAGGTTATGCGGATAAAGATAAATCAACCGATCGCCTTATAATACAAATTTATATAAAGGCTGCAAAACTGGGCACTATATGCAATTTTATTGTTGTTTTTAACCAAATTTCAATAGACGAACGACGCTCACGCTGGAAAAGTCAGAATAAAACTGCTCCCCTTGCCCAGCTCGCTTTGCACATCTATCAAGCCTTTGTGAGCCGTCATGATTGCTTTGACATAGCTGAGGCCAAGCCCGAAACCCTTTACATCGTGTACGTTGCCGGTGTGTTCGCGGTAGAATTTGTCGAAGATGTGTTTTCGCACCTCTTTGGTGATACCCATTCCTTTATCTGTCACAGTAATTTCCACGCCTATAGGTACTGTGCGGGTGCTGATGGTGATGTCGGGTTTTTCTGGGCTATACTTATTTGCATTGTCCAATAGGTTGTGAATCACGCTGGCAATGTGTGTCGAATCGCCTTCAATGACCGGGTTAGTGGCTTGTAAATCAGTCTGCAATGTCCCTTCGCGCCGTTCCACTTGGAGGCTAAAATTTGCAACAGCCTGTTCTATTACTTCGTGCAAATTCAGTTCGCCGAGGCTCAGTTCAAAGTCTTTTTTATCAATCAAGGCCATTTGCAGTACCCGTTCCACCTGGCTGTTCATGCGGCGGTTTTCCTGCCGGATGATGTCTACAAAACGCTTGATTTTATCGGGATTGCCCAAAATCATGGGACTTCCAATGCTGTCGGCAGCGAGCGAAATGGTAGCGATCGGGGTTTTGAACTCGTGGGTCATGTTGTTGATGAAATCTGTTTTCATCTCTGAAAGTTGTTTTTGACGGTAAATCACCTTAATGGTGTACCAAAAACAAAACAACACAATAGCCGTGAATACAACCGAGAGCGAAAGCATCCCGAGTGCCGAGCCTAGCACGATGCGGGTGCGGTTGGGAAAATAAAGCGATAGGTCGCCAGGGGATTCAATATCCTGGGTAAAAAGCGCCACTTTATACGGCGAGTTGAATAGGGTGGGCGCGCCGCCTTGCGCGATTTGCGGGCCGCTGTCTTCCACCACAAAATGGTCGTTTACAATGACATAACTGCCCCTTGCCTTGGAATATACGCCGTACTGGTATTCGGATCTAATGCCCCGACCTTCAATTTCTTCTTGAATGGATTTTGCCAACAAATCAAGAGGTACACGCTCCGCCAAAGGTTTGGAATCCACCAGTTGGCTCACTTTCATGTATTCCCACAGCGTCACATTGCTTTCAAAGCCTTGCCCTCCGTCGCCGGGATTTGGCAAACTGTCGGGCTGTTGGGTCACACGTCGTTTTGAGAACCCATTCTCCAGGTGCTGCGCCGCCCGGCGGATGTTGCGGTTGGCTTCTCCTCCTTGCCCGCGAGAGGCGTTGAGTGCTTCTAATACCCGCACTTCTTCATAGTATTGGAGTTTGCCCGCAACGCGATTGAGTGCAGCATAAACGTTTTTGTCAAACTGTTCTTCATTCAGCCGGATGTTCCAGCCGATCCAGTAGATCTGCAAGCAAATGATACCGCCAAGCGCCAGCGTCATTAAGCCAATGATGAGTTTAATGCGGCGAGGATTCATAGAGCGAGGAGAGAGCGGACCCGCCTTCGCTTTATATTCGCTTTAGCTTTAGCGGCGGCGAGAAGGCTACGGCGGGTAAACGGGTAAAAACAACGGCAAAAGTAGAAACCCTTGCGCATTGCCCAGCCGATTAACGCGGGCTTAACCCTTGGCATTAAAAAAGGCTTCCCGAAATCGGGAAGCCTTTTATGTGACCACGACTGGAGTCGAACCAGCACATCCGAAAGGACACTACCCCCTCAAAGTAGCGCGTCTACCAATTCCGCCACGTGGCCAATTTTGGAATGCTTTTTCAAAAGCGGGTGCAAAGATATTGCTTCCCTTGGTTTTACGAAATTGAGGCTCGAATATTTCTTAAAAATCATCCTTCGAGTTTTTCCAACTCCGCCATAATAGCGTGCACCCCATTTTCGGTCATCTGCACAAGCGGCAGGCGAACCTCCCGGCTACACAGTCCCTGCAATTCCATGGCGGCCTTTACCCCAACGGGATTTCCTTCCGCAAAAAGTATCTTGTAAAGCTCGAGCAGTTTGAAATTTAATTTTTGTGCTGTAGGCAAATCCTGTCGCAAAGCGGCGCGCACCATGTCGGTGAACGGGCGAGGTAATGTGTTTGCGATCACCGAAATAACACCATCTCCACCTGCGGCGATGAGCGGCAGGGTGATGAAATCGTCGCCGCTCAGCACCAAAAAAAATTGTCGGGTCGCCCTTTCAGGATTTTCATGATCTGGTAAATATCGTCAGAGGCTTCCTTTACGGCGATGAACTTGTCCGAACTGTGGGCAAGTCGGAGCGTGGTTTCTGCCGTCATGTTTGAGGAGGTTCGGCTGGGCACATTGTAGATGATAATGGGCCGAGGCGATGCTTCGGCCAACGCCAGGTAGTGCTGGAAAATTCCTTCCTGGCCGGGCTTGTTGTAAGCCGGGTTGCTTGATAGCAGGGCATCAATACCATCAAAATTGAAGTCTTTGATTTTTTCCACCATCGCAGCCGTGTTGTTGCCGCCAAAAACGCCAGCCACAAACGGAACCCGTCCACGGTTGACTTTGATGGCAAAATCAAGGATCTGGCGGTGCTCAGCATCGGTGGTGGTACTGGATTCGCCCGTAGTGCCCAGGCTGACGAGGAACTCTACGCCTCCGGCAATAACATGCTCAATGATGCGCTCAAGGTCTTCCCAATCAATCGCACCGTTTTTAAAGGGAGTGACGAGCGCAACGCCCGTGCCGCGAAGTTTTTGATGTAGGCTCATGTTTTATGTACCCCGGAACGCTGTTCCGGGAATTGGCCCCGGAACAGCGTTCCGGGATACATTTAATTCAAGACAATTTTTCCAAGGTAAAGCGCAAGTTGTTCCGTGAAATATCGAATGCCCTTCCCTTCAGGAGTTTCCAATTGAACATCAAAATCATTTGGGCGGCTGGTGGCAAAACCGACCTTGAATGCTGATTGTGATTTTGCCGCCAGCCATTCGAGCGGGGGAAGATCATCGGGGTTCAGCGTGAGCAGCAGGTCGAACTTTTGCTTTACAAAATCGTTGGCTTTTTCGCTTTTGGGTTGGCCCAGCCAAGAGGTTTCTTTGGCAAAAAAAGAATCAAAGGCTTGGTTTTCAGGGGCTTGTTTTCCGTTGAAAAAGCCCAGCGCAGATACTTTCTTGCCTTGTTTTTCCAAAGAACGGACGAATTCAAGGCTTTCGCGTCGCGCAGTTTCGGAAGTCGCGTCGAAAAGTACGCCTATTGTACGGGCGCTTTCGAGCGTGTTCACCTGGCGGCTTCGTTTTTGCGAAACCAGCAAATCGCGGAGGGCTTTTTTAAACAATAAGGCGCGGAGCGGTGCGAGCATAGTTTTCTCAATTGAGGGGCAAATGTACCGCTCTGAAAGGAAAAAGCCGCTCTTTATGAGCCTGTCCCGATTTTCATCGGGGATGATTGATGTGATTGCCTTTTTCTCATAAGTCAACAACTTTGCCCTTAACCCCAATGCCTCAAAAAGCCTACTTTTGCCCCGCCGGGCAGCAAAATGCCGCCGCTTCTTCCCATGCGATTAAAGATTTTTGTCCCTTATTGCGCGCTACTTGCCACTTGCTACTTGCTACTGAACACCGCTTGCCAACCCCCCGAATTCAACCAAAAAAAAGAAATTGAACACGGCGAGGTCAACCTTGACCTGCGCAATAAGAAGGTGCAACTCCTCTACAACCTGCGAGATAAACGCCATACCGACAGTCTGCTCCTTTTCCTGAACGACCGTGACGTGACCCTGCGCTACTTGGCCGCGCTTTCTTTTGCCTCGGTACGAGATACAAACGCCATTAATTCGCTTGCCCCCTTGCTGCAAGACCCCGTGGAAGATGTGCGGATAGCTGCTGCTTTTTCTTTGGGTCAAATCGGTTCGCCAAAGTGTGAGCAGCCCTTGATTGCCGCCTTCTTTTCCAAAGATTCGCTGTCGCAGCACCAGCGTTTTAATGCCGTGGTGCTCGAAGCAGTGGGTAAATGTGGCTCCCGACAAAGCCTCCGCCAAATCGCATCTGTGACTACCTACACAGAAACAGACACCCTTTTGCTGGAAGGTCAATGTCGCGCCATATTGCGTTTTGCCTTGCGCGATTCAGCAATCATCGAGGCATCGGCTACCCAACGGATGGTGGACTATGTAGGAAATGAAAGAATCCCTGTACCTGCCCGGTTGGTGGCGGCATACTACCTGGCCCGCGCTAAGGAAATCAAGATAGACAGCGCACAGGCCGTAACGATTGGCTTGGGCTTTGTCCGGGCCATCAATGCACCTGAAGTACGCGCGCAAATTGCCATTGCATTGAGCAAATCTAATACAAGCCCGGCCTTCGGAATGCTCTCTAAAGTGATAAAAACGGAAAAGGATTGGCGGGTAGCTTGTGAGATTATCAAAACCCTGGGCGAATTTCCTTATGACACAGCGAGGGTTCTGGTAGCTGAAAAACTATATGATCCTAACCCCCACGTTAGCCGCGCGGCGGCCGATTTTTTTGTAAAAAACGGCAAGCCTCAAGACGGGCAATGGTATGCGCGCATGGTCCGCGACAATCCCACCTGGCCAGCAGCCATGCAAATAGCCTTGTATCATGCCGCAAACAAAAATCTCACTTTTTGGGGCGATTCCACGGCGAAATCGGATGTGAACTGGCGTTTGAAACAGCTTTTTCAACAATCTAAAAACCCATACGACCGCGCGGCTTGTCTGGCTGGTTTGGCCGAATACGGCAGGAATCACACCTGGATTCACCAGTTTGGATTCAATGACCCAGCCTTGGCTGTGAAAATGGCAGCAACAGAAACCCTGGTGTCCATTATGATGCGCAAAGATTTTTGGGCGCATTTTGGCGAAGCTGGGAAAAGGTGCTCGTCGGGCACTTTACAATTATACACGTGAAGTGGTGGCCAATGGCGATCCGGGCATGATTAGCAAGATCGCTCCAGCATTTTCAACAGAAAACCTGCTGAATTTCAAAGACATACGCGACTCCACTCGAATTGAAGATTTCCGCGAAGCATTTGGAAAACTAAAAATGCCGCGCGATTACGAGGCCATTGCCGCGCTCGAACAATCCATCGCGTACCTCGAAGGACGGCCAGTGCCAGCCATGCCGAAAATCCCCCAAAACCACCCCATTGATTGGGAACGTATGCAAGTGGTGACTGAGCAGACGGAGGTAAGCATCCAAACAGCCAAGGGTACCATTGTGCTGGAACTCTGGCCGCAATGGGCGCCTGGTTCGGTCGCAAATTTTATCGAATTGGCCGGCAAAGGGTTTTACAACGGCAAGGTATTTCACCGTGTGGTAGCCAACCATGTGATTCAAAGCGGCTGCCCACGAGGCGATGGCAGTGGATCACTCGATTATTCACTCCGCACCGAGATTGGGCTGAGCTGGTACGACCGCCCGGGGATGCTCGGAATGGCTTCTAGTGGATTTGATACAGAAGGTACCCAGTTTTTCATCACGCATTCAGCGCGGGTACATCTGGATGGCGGATACACACTTTTTGGTCGGGTGAAATCGGGTATGGACATTGTGGACAATATCTTGCCAGGGGACGTGATGGAGAAGGTGACGGTGAAATATTAATTTCTATTCGGGGTGCGACTTGAAGTCGCACCCCGAATAATGAGCAACAGAATCATTAGGGCAACAACAGTAAATCTCTGGCAAGTTTTTGATTACATAAAGTTCCCGGCCTTAACCCCGCAAAATCCATGGCCGATGAATACTGCCAATCCGTTGCTCGATTGACTAAACCTGCTTTCACAGGATTCTCAAGTATATAACGGAAGCATTGAATGCCATAATCATTGTCAGGAAAGGCTCGAAAGTCAAAGCTGCCTTTCCTATATCGGTCAACAGTGATGAACTCGTCTATCCATCCATTTTTTGATTTGGTTTCCTTGCGAAAAAGTGATCCGGTGCGATTTTCTTGAATATTAATTGCACGAGTATAAGAACTTAAAAGCGTGCCAATGGCGTGATTTAGGTTTTGTCTTGGCAGATAACCGGGTACAGGAGTGGGGGTGCGACTTGAAGTCGCACCCCCACTATTCTGACTGGTTTTAGAAAGATCCGCACCTTCAGAGTTGACATACACCAACCAATGGAAATGATTGGGCATCAAGCAATAACATAACAAATCAGCATATGGCAGAAGGTGTTTCCGCATTTTTCTTAGAAAAAACAAGTAGTTGTCTTGAGTAAAGAAGACTGGTTGTCTGTTATTGCCTTGGTTATAAATATGATAAACAGTATTGGCTTCAAAGTTCATAAAGCAGTTCGGGTTGGCTGGTGAAGATTAGGTGGAATATTCGGGGTGCGACTTGAAGTCGCACCCCGAATAGCACCTCTAAATTAAGGGGAAAATCAATATTTTCAAGGCATGAATTTTATTTGCCTTTGAAAAATATTGACACATAAAAATCGGGGTGCGACTTGAAGTCGCACCCCGAATATTGGGCGTCCTTAAATCTTATTGGGGGTGCCACTTCAATTGGCACCCCCAATAACGTCAAAATCAGTGCCCGCAAACACACTTCTGCTCGTGGCAGGTATGCTGCATCCCTGCTCCACTCGTCTGACTTCCCGGCTGTTCGAACCAGAATTTCGAGCGTTTCTTGTCATGATTTCCGATTTCGTTCAAGGTTGCTGAATCGTACAAACGACCATTGACCATGACGTAGCGGATGCTCTCCGTGTTTTGGATATTCTCCAATGGATTTTTATCCAATACAATGAGATCAGCCAGTTTGCCTACTTCCAAGGAGCCGATTTCCTTGTCCATGCCCAGGTATTTTGCGCCATTGAGCGTCGCACAGCGCAGGGCTTGGAGGTTCGACATGCCGCCTTGCTGTATCATCCAAAGTTCCCAGTGTGCGCCAAGGCCATTGAGTTGACCGTGTGCGCCGAGGTTGATGTTAACCCCTGCATTCTGTAGCTTTGTACAAGACTTGGATACCAGGATGTGACCATTCTGGTATTCCTCTTCCGGCGCCATAGTGCGGTGGCGACTGCGCTCATCAAGGATGTGTTTGGGCGTAAAACTTAGCAAGGGTTTCTTTTTCCAGACCTCCGAATTTTGGTACCACTGATATTCTCCATTGAGGCCGCCGTAATTCACTATGAGCGTAGGGGTATTGTGCACATTGGTTTTTCCCCACATCGTCACCACATCGTTGTACAAGGGCGCCACGGGGATGTTGTGCTCGATACCTGTGTGACCGTCAACGACTTGTGTGAGATTGTGGTGAAAAAACGAACCTCCCTTCCGGTACCACGAGCATGTTCAATTCCCGTGCGGCTGCGATGACCTGCTGGCGTTGTTCGCGGCGTGGTTGATTGTAACTTTTGACCGAAAATGCCCCCCAGGCCTTGGTGCGGCGCAGGGTTGAACGCGCATCGTCGAGAGAATTAATCGGTGCCTTGAAATCGCCGTCGGCGCCATATAGAATAGTACCCGTGGAGTATAAACGCGGCCCAACCATGCGGCCCGCTTTGAGCATTTCAGCATTGGAAAACGCCATCTCGGAATTCACGGAAGGGTCGTGCTGGGTCGTTACGCCGTATGCCAGTTGGGCATGGTATTCCCACTGTTTTTGCGGGTTAAGACCGTAGCGGAAATTGCCAGGGTGGGCGTGTACATCAATGATTCCAGGCATGATGGTTTTGCCTTTGCAATCAATGATTTTTACAGGAGCAGCACGTTTTACCCGTCGACTGCTGTACGCTTTCATGGTTTCTACGGACTCGATTTTGTTTTGGTACACGACAATTGCGCCGTTGTCAATCACCAAATCACCTTCCATCGTGATGATGCGGGCATTCTCAAAAATTACAGTACCCTCGGGTTTGTCTGCTGAAAGGCTGAGGCCAATTTTCAGACCTGCTTCCGGCAATGGCGGCAAGGAATCCGGCGCGCCGGGCAGGTAAGTAAAGCGGTCTTTCAGGTCAATCGTGAAGTATTCCTCGCCAAGCGTGTAGTGCAGTTTTTGCGAATCGCCGCTCCAGTGCAGGTTGTAGCCAGCATCGCGGCTGACGACAGTGGCAGGCACCGCTTTTGTGTCGGCACTGAGGTCAAGGGTTTTGCCAATTTGTGGAAACGCGCAGATATAAGTTTTGTGCAATTCAATGAATGCCAGCCACTTGCCGTCAGGTGAAACCGTGAATGAGTGCGCGTATTTTGACTTGACATGCACTTTTTCATCCTTTCCATTGAGGTCGTAGGATTTCAGGCTTTTGTCCAGTCCTCCAAAAAGAGCGCCTCCAGTTTGTACAAAAATCCGTTTGCCATCGGCGGAGAATTTTGGGTTTTCACCATTGTCGCTAACAAATCGTGGGACATCCGTTCCGGTTGCGTCCGCAATGTATATACCCGGTTTATCGGTCATGGCTGGCCCCATTTCGTCGTCGCCATCCTGGATTCGGAACACGATTTGCTTGCCGTCGGGAGAGAAAGACGGGGTGCGGAAAATATGGTTGCCGAAGCCTTTGCTCACCACCAATGTAGGGTTAGAAGCGCCAAGCAGTTGGATTCCTCCACGTTTTTCGTCGTTCCAGGTGGTGTAAACGAGCGTTTTTCCGTCGGGGGAGAAGGCTGGTTCTCCGGCCAGCATGTTTTCGTCGCCGGCAATTTTTTCAGGCTTCCCGTCAGGTAAATTTTTGCGGTACAAATATCCTGCAGCGTTGAAAATCAAGGTTTTGCCATCTTTAGAAGTAATGGCATTGCGAATGGCTTTTGCCGTAAATTCATTTTCAAAAACCTTGTTTTCAAACCTTAAAGTCTCGGCTACTTTTGTTTTTACGTTGCAAGTAAATGGTATATCGGTCACGGATTCCAGAACCGTTTTCTTGTTTTCTTCATCCCATCCAACGTTAATTCGCTTGATTTTGCCACCTGCCCAAATTACAATGGCGCCCTTAATGGGACCGACATTCAGGAAAGTAAAACCTGGGTAACAGCCGAATACGGTCCATGCCTCCTGCTGATCTTTGTCCAAACCATCATAAAGTGGATACTCCAAACCCGTTGCTAACTCGCGGACGCACAGCACTGTTTTCGTGTCGTCTCGGCGCACAAATGCAAGCCATCTCCCTTCTGGAGAAACCTCCGGGCGACAAGCCCCTCCAGCGCCACCCGTCACCTCCTCAATTTTCCCTTCCACCCGGTCGTAACGGCGAATGGCAAAAATCTGGGTGTTTGGGTTTTTATTGTACTGGAAAAACCCGCCGCCGTACATGTCTTCGCTGAAATAAATATACCGACCATCGGCCGAAACCGAGGGCTCGTTCACGTCCTGCTGGTCGTTTTTGCGCTTGGTGAGTTGCAGGCCGCTGCCGCCCGAAAGGTGGTACATCCAAATCTCGCCCGCGCCGAGCGAGCGGGTAGAAGTGAAGTGTTTCCGCGCTACAATGTATTCATTGTCAATCCATTCGGCGTTGTTGAGCAGATGGAAACTTTCTTTCGTAATCTGTTTGGCTTTGGAGCCGTCGGGATTCATGTACCAAATATTATCGCCCCCGCCTGCATCGCTGGTGAAGGAAATTTTGGTTCCATCGGGAGAGAATCTCGGCTGCACTTCCCAGGCCAAACCCGAACGAATGCAGGTAGCAGTTCCACCTGCAATAGGCATGGTGTAAATATCGCCCAGCATATCAAACACGATGGTTTTGCCGTCGGGGCTGACGTCTAGGCACATCCAGGTGCCTTCAGTGGTGGTAAATTCCACGTCGCGGTAAGGCACGCCTCCGGGTGGGTTGGAGACATCCCATTTGGGTTTTTCTTGAGCAGAGAGGGAAATGCTAAAGAGCAGACAAAATCCAATAACTCCTCCACATTTAGAGGCAATTTGGGAAAGAACGGAAAAATGATTTGGTGTGTATTTCATGCAAATTGTGATTAAGAGGGCATAATTACTGCCTTTTGTAGACTTTGGGGGAAAGATAGACGAGTGTCAAAGCCTCAGCCGTCATCAGCCAAAACTGGTTCGACAAATATGGGCCCCCCCCCCCGGTCCGGATGCTCTTCTGTTTTGGGGGCCTTTTTGGTTTGTCGATATGGAACCCCTGGGTTGGGTTTTTCTCCGAAATTTGCACCCAAATCCACCAATCACCCTTTCTACCAATCACTAATCAACCAATCACGATGCGTATAATGCTCTACGCCATTCCGGTCTTTTTCCTGCTCATTGGGCTGGAACTACTTGTGGCTCGGCTTCGACACACGAAATTGTATTCGCTCCCCGATGCGGTGACGAACCTGAGTTGTGGTATTCAGCAGCAGGTGACGGGGGTGTTGTTTAAAACCATCCTTTTTGCAGGCTATGTGTGGGCGTACGACCACCGGTTTTGGACCATTCCAGAAGCGTGGTGGTCGTTTGTGTTGGTGTTTATTGGCGTTGACTTTTTTTATTACTGGTTCCACCGCAGTACCCACGAAATCAGTGTTTTATGGGGTACGCATATTGTGCATCATCAAAGTGAGGAGTACAATTTGAGCGTGGCCTTGCGTCAGTCGGCCATCCAGGCTTTTGCGAGCAATTTTTTCTATTTGCCCTTCGCTTTTTTGGGATTTAGTCCGACTTCTTTCCTGGTAATGGCTACCTTTCAAACACTCTACCAATTCTGGATACACACGCGCACCATTGATAAACTACATCCTGCATTCGAGTACATTTTTAATACCCCCTCCCACCACCGCGTGCATCACGGCATTAACCCAAAATACCTTGACCGCAACCACGGTGGTACACTGATAGTCTTTGATCGTTGGTTTGGCACGTTTCAGGCGGAAGAAGAGGAGCCTGTGTACGGCGTGACGGTGCCATTGGCGACTTGGAACCCCGTGTGGGCGCAGGTGGATTACTACGCATGGCTGGGTAAGCGGCTCGCGCAGGCAAGCTCTTGGGCCGACCGTTTTCGGATGCTTTTTCGGAAACCAGGCTGGTTGCCAGCTTCGCTTGGCGGCTCTGTGGAAGCGAAGCCGGTGTCGGTCCAAACCTTCCACAAGTTCGAGACTGGGGTTCCGCCGCGAATTGCAACGTATGTTTTGCTGCAATTTGTGATCCTGCTTGTGGTCACGTTTTTATTCCTCAAAACTGCGGGCGACACACCTGGCATGACCACCCAAAACCTAGTCCTTACGGGCTGGATTGTCTGGACGACGGGGAGTTTGGGCGGACTTTTAGAAGGCCGGAAATGGGCGTGGTGGTCGGAATTGGCGAGGTGGGTGGTGGCGGCGGCTGGGTTGGGATATGTACTTTTATTCCATGTTTAACCTTTGATGGAGGGAACAGCCCGAAAATATTTGCGCTTTATTCTTGATTAGAAACTCAGCCCCCCGTAGCCTCCCTGATCTTATTCGGATAGTCCGTAATGATGCCATCCACGCCCAGGCGAATCAAACGGCGCATGGATTTTACATCGTTCACTGTCCAGGGCACAAGTTTCATGTTTTTAGCATGGCATTGCTTCACCAACCCCTTGTTAACCAACAAATAATACGGGCTATAAATGGCGGGCGTGAAATCCAAACGAGCCATGTTAACCTCAAAACTATCCACATTTTCAATCAAAAAAGCCACCTGCAAATCGGGCGCTTGACGATGCAAAGCATTCAGGGCGCGCACATCAAATGACTGTACGGTGGCTGATTTATCAATGCCCAGAGCGCGGACTTCTGCCACCACCAGCCGCACGAACTCCTCTACAGGCGGGTGTCGCAGACCGTCCCATTCTGGCTGACTTTTTATCTCGATATTCCAGCGGATATTGGGCCGAATCGGTAACACAGCCTTAACTACTTCAGACAGGGTAGGTTTGTAGGTTTTCATTTTCTGCTGCGCGGGGAATCGCGGGTTAACCTTGCTACCACAGTCGAAACTGCGAATTGCTTCGAGACTCATGTAATAAATCAAGAATTTCTCCGCCTCTTTTTGCTTGATGGTATCTCCGCCTGGCATAAGGCAAATAGCGGGGCTGAACCATGGTTCATGACTGACGATCAATTTGCCGTCTTTGGATACCGCTAAATCCAGTTCGAGTGTCACTACCTCCGGGAATTCAAGCGCTTTCAAAAAAGCAGGCAAAGAATTTTCCGGCATCAGTCCCCGGCAGCCGCGGTGTCCCTGCCAATCAAATCCTGTCGGCGTCTTTACCGGGCGGTTTTCGATGGTCTTACAGGCTAGAAATGTGAGCGCAGTGAGCATGAGCAGAAGCAGTTGGCGTTTGGCAGTGGCGGCAAGCGGGGAAGCTGAGCGAAAGCAGTCTTTCATAATTCAACGATGGTTATACCTTTGGGCGAAATTGAGCAGATTCTCTGAAACCCCAAGCTAAATTTCTGCTCACCAATCACCCCGCCTCCGCCAAGGCTACGGCGGGTAAACAATACACCAATCACCATTATACCAATCACCTCCACTCATGATTGACGTAAAACAATTCCTTTTTTCCCTTCCTGAAAAAGTCGCCCCGGAAGCAGTTGAGGGTCTCAGCACCCTTTTTCACTTCGATGTTACCGATGAAGGCCAGTACACCGTTAAATTAGACAATGGCAAACTCGAAGTTTTGGAAGGTTTGACGGGCGAACCTAATTGTAAGGTGACCGCTAGCAGCGAAACACTCTCCAAACTCCTCTCCCGCGACCTGAACCCCATGATGGCCATGATGACCGGCAAACTCAAAATCAGCAATCCAGGGGAAATGTTGAAGTATGCCAAGATTTTTGGGTTGATGTGAATGAGACCTTGGACTCCTGGACTTTGGACTGTTAGACTTTGGATTTTAGTATTGGGCATTTTCCAAAGTCCAACAGTCCAAAATCCAGTAATCAATCATCATCTCCCCAATCGTACACATCTTCGTCCTTGAGGCCGTCTATTTCGCGGCGTTCTTTTTTGGTGGGGCGACCTGTGCCGCGCTCGCGTTTTTCTGTTGTCGGTGCAGCGTTTAAAAACCATTCAGCGTACTTGGTTTTTTCTTCTGCGGGCGTCACGTCTTCATAGCAGGTGACCGCTATGGCCGCACCCACTCGCTTCTCTATCAGCGTTTTAGCGCGAAATTCAAAATTGAAGCCGTTCTTTTTTACTACCACCACCTCGCCTTCTCCAATTTGAAAGGAGGGTTTGACTGAGACTCCCGCTATCTTCACTTTGCCTCCTTTACAGGCATCGGTAGCCAGTGTACGGCTCTTGAAAATGCGGATGCTCCAAAGCCATTTATCTATTCGGATTTTGTTCATGTTTAAATGTCAAATGTAATGCTTGGGTTGTGCGCGCGTATGAGGGAAATTCAAAAATCGCGACTGCAAAAGAACAAGGTTTGTTAACCTTGCATTCGATTTAATGCACAATAAGAATGAAGAGGAAGGAGAATTTGGGTGGGCTGCTAAAAGCTCAAAGGAATCAAGCACAAAAAAAAATGAGGCAGTGCCACCACAGCACTACCTCAGCCCTAACCAAATAAAACCAAATTATTCTTTAAAAATTTGTGCCCCAAAGATAAAACCACTTTGTGTTAATTTTACAACAAGCGGAACATTTATTTTTTATAAACATGGAAAATCGTAGATCGAATCAACCACTTTGGGCGATTGCGCCCCTTACCCTTTATTTCTTTTTTACACTAAGCCCCGGCGCCACTGCGCAAACAAAAGAACATGAGACCGATGCCACATTCATTGACCGAATCTACGACCAAAGCCTTACCGACGGTCGCTGCTACCCTTGGCTCGAATACCTCAGCCTCAAAATTGGCCACCGACTGAGTGGAAGTGCCAGTGCTGAAAAAGCGGTGAACTGGACCAAAAGTATGCTAGACACGCTGGGCCTGGATTCCGTGTGGCTCCAACCCTGCATGGTGCCTCATTGGGTACGCGGCGAGGCAGCACAAGTGAGGGTCGTTAGCTCGAAAAGAGCGGCACATTCTCATTGGCCGCACTCGCTTTGGGAGGCTCGATAGGTGGCAAAGTCCAGGCAGAGGTGGTAGAAGTGGATACTTGGGAGCAACTTGACCAACTGGGGGAAGCAGGCAAACTGAAAGGCAAAATCGCCTTCTACAACCGTCCAATGGACGCCACGAAAATCCGCACCTTCGAAGCATACGGAGGCTGCGTGGATCAGCGCGTAGGCGGTGCTTCGAGAGCCTCCAAATACGGCGCAGTGGCCGTGCTGGTTCGTTCCATGACCCTCCGACTCGACGATTTTCCGCACACAGGCACCATGCATTATGATTCAGCCTATTCACTTATCCCAGCAGCAGCCATAAGCACCATTGCAGCGGAAGCACTCAGCCAAATATTGCGTGAAGAGGGCAGTGCCAAAGTCTCTATCCAATTGAATTGCAAGACTTTGCCCGATGTTCTTTCTTACAACGTCATTGGAGAAATACGTGGCAGGGAAAAACCCAACGACATCATTCTAGTGGGCGGACACCTGGACAGTTGGGATGTGGGTCACGGAGCGCACGACGATGGCGCCGGCGTGGTGCAAAGCATGGATGTGCTTCGCTTGCTCAAAACCCTCGGTTACCGTCCGCGTCACACGATTCGCTGTGTGTTGTTTATGAACGAAGAAAATGGTTTGCGCGGAGGGAAGGCTTATGCCAAAGAAGCCGAACGCAAAGGCGAATTTCCGCTTGCTTCCATCGAAAGTGATGCGGGTGGCTTCACCCCGCGAGGTTTTTCTTTCGAAGGAGATGAGGCCGTTTTTGGGAAATTTTTTGAAAAATTGACGACGTTTGAGTCACATTTTACACCCTATGACCTGAAATTTAGGAAAGGCGGCTCTGGGGCGGATATCAGCCCGCTCAGAGGCATGAAAGGATTGTTGAGTGGCTATTCGCCTGATTCACAACGTTATTTCGATTACCACCATGCCGAATCAGACACCTTCGACAAGGTGAACAAACGAGAACTCGAACTCGGTACGGCAAGTATGGCCGCATTGGTGTATTTGATTGACAAATATGGTCTGTGATGTATGGAACACAGATGACACGGATTAGACACGGATATTAATTAAAGAAAAATCCGTGTCCAATCCGTGTCATCCGTGTTCCATCTTACTATTCAAATCTATGTTAAAAATCGCTCTTTCTGACGACCAGGAACTTTTCATCGAAAGTCTTTGCGCGCTCTTTGCCAACACTGCTGGCGAAATAGAAGTCATTTGGACGGCACGGAGCGGTGAAGAAACCCTCGAAAAAGTGCGCGAGCAACGACCAGATGTGTTGGTGCTCGACTATTTTTTCAAGGGAAAAACCCTCGACGGGGGCGAAACCTGCCGCTTGCTTTTGGAGGAATTCGCCGGTCTCGGCGTGTTGCTGCTCAGCGTGAGTTGCGAAATGACCGTTATCCGCGATGCGCTGTTAAAAGGTGCCCGGGGCTACGCATCCAAAGACATCAGCAAAGGCGAGCTCCTGCGCGGTATCCGTGCCGTAGCGCAGGGGGAGTATTTTCTGGATCAAACTTCTATGGCAGAAGTCATCCAGTTCATCACATCTGCGCAGCCACAGTTGCAGCCCAAACCACCAAAATCGCTGCTTACGCCCCGTGAACTCGATGTTGCAATTCCTTACGCAAAAGGAAAATCTGTGCGTGAAATAGCAGAAACACTTTTCATCAGCGAGGACACCGTAGAAAGCCACATCAAGAATATCCGCTCAAAAACCGCTGCGACCAGTCGCTACGAAGCGGGCGAATGGCTCAAGAAAAATGAACTTTGGATAGATTAAGTTACAAGTTTCAAGTGGCAAGTTTCAAATTGGCTCAACGTTCGACTTGTAAACATGAATCTTGATACTTGCCACTTGAAACTTGATACTTGCCACTTGAAACTTGCCACTTGCCACTTGATACTTGCCACTTGAAACTTGCCACTTGAAACTTGTAACTAGCATGACTATTCTCTTACACGGCGCATTGGGCAGCGCAGCCCAGTTGGAGACTTTACAGGCACAAATGCCTGAAGGTCAGGAGGCTGTTGCCATTAATTTCCCTGGCCACGGTGGGGCTTTAAACAGTGACCCTTTCTCAATGCGGCTTTTTGCTGACTCGGTTTTGAAATTTATGGATGAAAAGAACGCCGTTCAAGCCGACATTTTTGGCTACTCCATGGGCGGCTACGTCGCGCTTTGGCTCGCCTGGAAGCATTTTGAACGGGTGCGCAGCGTGACGACCTACGGCACCAAACTTGAATGGAATCCTGAAGTAGCCGCTGGCATGAGCAGAATGTTCGATCCCGAAAAAATTGAAGCGAAAGCGCCACAACTCGCTGAATCTCTTGCCAAAACGCATGGCGCCGAACATTGGAAAACCCTTTGCCAAAACACCGCAAAATTCCTCCACGACTTGGGCAATGGCCTTGGCCTGCCGCCCGAGGCTTTTGGAAATATCAAATGTCCTGTTTCCATCGGTTTGGGCGACTTGGACAATGTGGTGACGGAAGCGGAATGCCGTCATGCAGCAAATGCCATTCCGCAGGGCCATTTTGATATTTTACCAGGTGGTAAGCACCTTATTGAGCAAGTAGACGCGGCACAGCTGGCACGTTTTGTTTTTCAAGATCGGTAGACCTCGGAGGTTTTGAAAACCTCCGAGGTCTACCGATCTTGAAAAACAAAAAAGGAGAAGCCTTACGGCCTCTCCCAAGGAGCGTGTTAATCGGTTTTTGTGGGTGGAGGTATTTTTACTTAGGCAACAACACCGTGTCAATGGAATGGATCACGCCATTTGATTGATAAACATCGTAGGTAGTGATATTGGCAGTGTTGCCGCTTTCATCTTTTACTACAATATTTCGTGGGCCATTCATCTTGAAAGTAAGCGTGTTGCCACTTACGGTTTTCATTGTGCTTTGGCCTTTTTTCAACATGGCAGAAATGGCCTTAAAATCATACCGGCCAGACAAAACGTGGTAGGTCAGGACTTTGCTGAGGGTGGACTTGTTTTCAGGTTTCAAAAGAGTTTCGACCGTGCCGGCAGGTAGGTTTTCAAAGGCATCGTTGACAGGGGCAAATACCGTGAACGGGCCTTTGCTTTGGAGCGTTTCCACAAGCCCGGCGGCTTTAACGGCGGCAACCAGTGTAGTGTGGACTTTGGAGTTTACCGCGTTTTCAACGATGTTCTTTAATGGGAACATTGCCTCACCACCCACCTGGACAGTTTTTTGAGATTGGGCATTTGCCGAAAGGGTTGCGAACGTGATGGCAAGCAGAAGGCTTGCGCTTTTGAGAAGCGATTTCATGTTTGTGCTAAAAATGTTTGGTGAAAATGTGTTTGTGTGTAACAACATCATTTACGGACGCAAGCAGGGTTTCGGTTTTTTGTTTGTAATAATTTTTTGTGGAATCATTCAATCGCTTGTTTTTTTGCCACGAATTGCACGAATTTTCACCAATCATGTATCTAATTCGTGTAAATTGGTGTAATTCGTGGCTAAGCTGTAACCCGTTTTGTTATTTTTGTGTCTCGTGGCCAAACGCCTTTCAAAATGCCCGAAATTGAGTTACGGGAATTATTATGAGTGCAGCCATATCAGACGAAACGCTCATCCAACAAGCCCTAGGTGGTCGACAGACGGCTTTTGCCGCGCTGGTGAACCGCTATGAACGCTATGCCTTCACGCTCGCGCTTCGTATGGTGAAAAACCGCGAAGACGCGCACGAAGTAGCACAAGACGCGTTCTTGCGAGCATTTCGCTACCTACCCGATTTTCGGGGCGAAGCAAAATTCTCGACCTGGCTTTACAAGATAGTGTATTCGACTTCGCTCAATTTTTTGCGCAAACAAAACCCTGATATACAATCACTTGACGACGAAAAACACCCTGTTCGAGTCGCAGACGAGGGTTCCCCTGATGCCTCCCACGCAATGGAACAGAACGACCGGAACGTCGCCCTCCAAAGCGCAATTGCCCACCTTTCGTCCGATGATGCCGCAATCATAACCTTGTTTTACCTTTACGAACATTCACTCGACGAGATCTGCCAAATCACCAACCTGACCTTGACCAATGCAAAGACAAAACTTTGCCGCGCCCGCCAACGTTTAAAGGCAATTGTGGAAAGTAAATTTGCAACGGAATTGGTTTGAACCACGAACTTTCTGAGACTATGGAAAATAACTTCTTGCTCACCGACGACATCCTTTGGGACTACGCAGACGGTTTCCTTGCCCGGGATGAAAAACTGCGCGTTGACACTTATCTGCGCCAACACCCTGAGCAACAGGCTCGTTTGGATGCAATCATGTCTGAAAAACGGGCTTTTACTGCCATGCCCCTGGAGAAACCCAACACAGGTTTTGCCCAAAACGTCATGGCGGCTTGGGCTGCCGAACAAACACCTTCAAAAGCCGCTGCGCCCGTCAAAACAAAGGGGCACGACTGGATACTCTGGGCCATCTCAGTGGCATTCGGGCTAATGATAGTGGTGCCATTTATGCTTGCTCCTTCTGCCGCTCCATCTGAATTGTCCTTGCAAATCCCGGAGGAATATATACCGCAGTTTCAAGTGCCTACATTTGACTGGGCGAGTTTTTTCAGCAGTGCATTGCTGCGAAATACCGTGCTGCTCACAATGGCATTTATGGGCCTGAAACTTTTGGACAAATATTTGCAGGTTAGGAACATGCGCCTCTCGGGGCATTAGAAACATAAAAGCTTGAAACTTAGGGAAACTTACATTTGAACAAGTAACCCTCCTTCGCCGAGGCTTCGGCGGGTAAACGGGTAAAATGGCTAAAGATAAAAAGACCCTATTCATCCATCAGCCCCACTTTAAAGGCGGGCCAAAGGAATTGACCAAGTTTATTTATTCCAACTTGCGTTACCCCAAGGAAGCGTTTGAGGCTGGAATAGAAGGCATTGTGTATATCGAATACGACATTGACTATCTTGGAAATGTGGTGGCAACACGAGTGCTGCAAGGCCTAAGTCACGGCTGCGACGAGGAGGCTTGCCGTGTAGTTCAGCTGATGAAATTTGATGTGGAACGCAATCGTGGCGTTCACGTCCTTTTCCACCAAAAAGTAAAAGTGCAGTTCAAAAAGCCGAAGCAGATGGCGGAACAAGTGCCTGCTCCGCAGCAACAAATGCAGGTAGCCTATACAGTGACCCCTTCCGCCTCACGAGCGCCAGAAGAAAAGCCTGCTGAGGTGACGTATAATTATACAGTTCAGCTGTAGGGCGAAATTCATTTCACTGTATAATCTTGCTTTCGAGGCGACATGAATTTCGCCCTACTTGCCCTTCCCAACAATTTCAAAAGTCTGCTCTAAGCGGTAACCATCTCGGTCCACCAGGGCAAGTGTGTGCAGGCCCACAGGCGGCTGCAGGGCCATTTGATGAAAAACGGTGGTGTTGCCAAGGTAATTACCGTCCAAATGCCAGAAAATCTCGGCACTTCTGGAGCGGTGGGCTACTTGAAATACCGTGCTTCCCAATTTTCCATCCAAATCCACGGGGACATATATTCGCGTGGGGTGTTTGGGGTAAATGAGTTGCATCGGCGTCTGATTTTGCGCGGCTTGTGAGCCGCTGCAATCGGCTCGAAACGGCGGCGGTGATATATACCCCGGATTTTTCCCTTTGAAATAATACTCCTCGATGGGCGGCAATATGAACCATGCCCGGTGCTGCATCAAGGCTGGCGATTCGCAATCGCTCGTAACTTGCCACTGGCCCGTTGGGTCGAGATGAAGCATTTGGTGGTACGGACAGACAGCGGCTTTTAGTGCAGATTTTGGTATCCACATCGTATCTGCTTCGCAAATATCGCTGGCCCGAAAACCACTTTGGCGGCATACAGGCACTTGCGCCATATCGTCGTAAGGCGGGTCAAACCAACCACCTTCTTGAGGCAACTGCCCAAAAATCTCGAACAAGATGGGCGCAGCCATTTCCACTCCGAGCAAGCCCGGCCTCCCTTCGCCATCGGCATTGCCTACCCACACCCCTACTGCGTATCGAGGCGTAACTCCCGCCGCCCAGGCATCGCGGAATCCAAAACTTGTGCCCGTTTTCCAGGCCACTTGCCTGCTGGCCCGGAACAACTCCCATTCTCCCGCACTGTTGGGTCGCTCTACTTCGCGCATCGCCTCAAAAGTGTACCAAATGCTGCCAGCACCCAGTAATTCGGGGTTTTTACTCGCCGAAGCCATAGCGGAGGAGGGGGTGATTGGTTTACTGGTGATTGAAAATCTTGGAGGGCGAAAATCGTCGGAAGCGTAACGGCCATTTCGGTCGTAAAAACTGCCCAAGCGACGCGCCATGCAAGCATAGGTGTTTGTAATGTCTATCAAACTTGCCTCGGCGCCACCAAGTATTAGCGAGAGGCCATAGTGCGAGGGCGGTTTGTTCAGTGTACTGAGTCCGAGGCGTTGCAGTCCGAAATGAAATTTTTCGAGACCATATTGTTGCAAGAGCAACACGAATGGCACATTGAGCGAGCGAATCAGTGCGCGTCGGGCGGGCACTGCCCCATCGTAAGTTTCGTAGTAGTTTTCGGGGCGGTATTCGCCGAGTTGGGTCGGAATGTCGTGCAAGAGGCTGCCGGGCAAGATGTCGCCGCTCTCCAGAGCAAGCGCATATAGATAGGGCTTAAGTATGCTGCCCGTACTGCGTGGAGCGGTGAGCACATCTACCGATTCGCCATGGTCCTTGCCTGCGCCAACCACATTGCCGACATAGGCCAGTACCTCTCCAGTAGGCACATCGAGGATAACGGCGGCGAGATTGTGGATGTCGTTCCCCCGGTACAATTCCTGGCGACGGGCCAGTATTTCTGTGGCACGCTCCTGTAAGTTTTTGTCGAGAGAAGTGTGGTGGCGGAAACTTGAGGGTTGACTTTTAGAGCGTGGCTCTTGACTTTCGAGCATCAAACGGTCGAGCAGGTGAGGCGCGAGTTGCGGGAGCGGGAGTGGCTGTTCAGGCAATGGTTCCTGTTTCGCATAATCGCATTCAGATGCACTTATCCTGCCATCTTCCCAGAGTTTTTGAAGCAAGCGGTTTCTTTTCGCCAGTAAAACAGCACGATTCCGACCGGGGTGTATGAGCGCGGGGCTGTTTGGCAAAACGGCCAAGGTAGCAGCTTCGGCCCATGTGAGGAGTCCGGGGCGTTTACCATAATAACGCCACGAAGCAGCTTCCAAACCAACCACATTGCCGCCAAACGGAGCATTGGAAGCATACAAACAAAGTATTTCTTTTTTGGAATAAGTCAGCTCGAGCCGAGTGGACATGAATGCCTCTACAATTTTTTCCAAAACCGTACGTGAAGGGTTGTCGCGAGACAAGCGGATAACCTGCATGGTAAGGGTGCTGCCGCCACTAACCACCCGGGCATTTTTCAAATTGAGCCAAAACGCCCGGACAAGGCTAAGCGGATCCACGCCAGGGTGATACCAGAATCGCTTGTCTTCAAATTCCACTACACATTGCGCGTATTTGGTTGGCAGTGAATCGCTTGTAGGGAAACGCCATTGGCCATCTTCGGCAATTCGAGCGCCCAGCAGCTCGCCTTTGCGGTCTTCCAGCACGGTGCTGAGCGGTTTTTGGAACAAAGGGCGCGGCAGGCAAAAAAGCCACAGGAGCAGGAGCAAAACCAATGCTGCGGTGGTTTTGGGACGGCGTTGAGCAAGGCCCCTAATACGCTGCCAAAATGAATAGACTTTGTTTTTGAATGGGAAATTCAATTGGGAGAATTTTGCCTCAAAAGTAGGAAAGGCGAGAGAAGGCGGTTACTGAATTAAACAGCAAAACCGCAAAACCGGAGAACAGCAAAATGTAAAACCGCGCATTTTGATTCGAAAATGACAAAATTTGTACTTTTCGAAATCAATCTACTCACGGTTTTACATTTTGCGGTTCTCCGGTTTTGCGGTTTTGCGGTTTAATTATTGTAACAGTGAAGTCTTCTACTGCCTACGCAACGATACCGGCATTGCATCATCATAATCGCCTGTAAGCACCGGCGTTTGCACTCCAGCGGTATAATCGCGCACCCTTGCGTACACAAAAGTGTAAAGTTCTTTAATGCTCACAATAAAGTCGCCGTTAGAATCGGCAGCGCCTTTCATGCCACGCAAAACATAGTAGGTGAACACCCCTTGGCGTAGGCCGTGATCTTCGAGCGAGAGTTCCTCGGGCTTTGACGACATCAGAAGGGCGATTCCGCCGTCTGTTTCTTCAAAAGCCTGATAAAAACGCTGGAGTGACACAGGCGCTGGGCCTTTGGAAGCCAGGGCGCCGTTGAAATTGAGCGAACCGCTATGACAGGCATCGGCAATACAGAGTTTGTGCTTAGCCTTGCTCTGCTTCAAGATTTGGCGAATTTCGTCGTGTCGGAGTTTGTTGTTAAAGCCGTCAAAATCTACTGGAAGGAAACAACCTTCTAGACCGTGACCGCTGAAATAGAACATCACCACATCATTCTCGTCCGCTTGCAAAAACAATTTGCGCATGGTTTTAAGGATGTTTTCGCGGGTTGCGCCTTCGTCTACGAGGATATCAATCTGATTATCAGGCAATGCGCCCCCTTCCGGGCTTTTGAGGTGCGAGTAGAAACGGAAAGCGTCGTCGTCGGTGAATTTGAGCGAGGGCATTGCGGTGTATTTGCCCACACCAACAACTACGGCCCAAATTTTCACGCCCTGACTTTGGTCTGTCCGCACAGGCTCGCTAGGGACGGCTTCGTCGGAGTCAAGTTCTTTGATCGGCGAACCATTCACCCATACCGCACCATACACACGGCCCGTTGCAAAATACATCACTCCCTCGCCATAAGGGGCATTGTTGGCCCATTCCCCTTCGTAACGGTCCCCATTGGAGTAATAGCATACGCCGCGTCCATTAGGGTAGCCGTCCTTGAATTCACCCGTCCAGCGTGAACCATCGGGGTAGTCGTAATAACCTTGTCCACTGCGGCAGTAATTGGTGCCACAGTTGCGGAGGCCAGCCACATCTGGTTTGGCGGGATTTGGTTTGGTCGTGTTGTTTGGCTTGGCGGCAGGTGGCTTGTTTGCAGGCGGTTTGTTGCCCGTGTTAGAAGCCGTGGAAGTTTCATTTCGGTTGGGTGCGCCTGCAGGTTTATTCACAAGCTTGCCCTGATTCCAGGTTCCGCTTTTCCGCTCGCCATCTGTAGAGACGAGGGTACCTGTGCCATGCTTTTTACTTTTTTTCCAAGCGCCGGTGTAATAGGCGCCATCGGAATAGTACATCGTACCCTGGCCATCGAACTCACCATTTACGAAGTCGCCTTCGAATCGTTCTTTGGTCTTGAAATAATACTTACCCTTGCCGTTGGGATAGTCGCGCGCCCATTGGCCAACGTACTTGTCCCCGTTAATGTAGGTGATGGTGCCCCCATCGCCTTGTTTTTGCCATAGTTAAATGGCCCGTCGTAGACACTTCCATCGGAGTAGGACATTTTGCCCTTCCCGTGGCGGACTGCGTTTTGGAATTGACCCGTGTACTTCGAGCTTGCGGAGTAACGGTACGTGCCGGTGCCGTTTTGGCAATTGCCGCTGATACATTGTGCGGCGGTCTGGTAGGAAGTCGCTGCCAGCAAAATAGCCAGCGCAGACAGGCGGAAAAAGAGATTAAACCCCTTCATGTTTAACGGATTTTGAATTTGTTTTGCAAAAGTGCGAGTAAACGAAGGGTGCAAGCAGAGTGTAGTTCAGAATTGATTAAACACGCTCCAAAGGAGCGGGTTCAAACGTCAGTGAAAAGTTATAGTTCGAAAGATTACCGAGGCGGATTAAAAGTGACGCAAGAACAACTCTACTGACCTAATATTGTGCCAGACGTATTTGATTCGTTTCAAATTTGTACTTTTGCGCACCCATTTTAGAGGCCAATATCATGATTTTCAATTACTTGTAAAATTTTTAAAACCATGTTAAAAAGTCTATTGCTCGGCTTTTGTGCAGCAGCTGTTATGACTGCCTGTGCCCAAAACCCAAACTCGAAAAACGTTGGAGACGGCAAACACTTCGGTACGACGGTCACAAATGACAACGCGGTGCCCTACGATGCAGTAATGGCAAAAATGGCCACTACGGATTCCTTGGCAATGAAAGTGACCGGAAAAGTGAAGGAAGTATGCCAGAAAAAAGGCTGTTGGATGACCCTTGTGTCCGACCAGCCTGGCTACCCGGAAATGCGTGTTACGTTCAAAGACTACGCTTTCTTTATGCCGAAAGACCTCTCTGGGAAGCACGTCGTGGTGGAGGGCTTTGCTCGTGTGGAAACCACTTCTGTGGACGTGCTGCGTCACTATGCGGAGGATGCGAAAAAATCGCCCGAAGAAATCGCAAAAATTACCGAGCCAAAACGCGAGGTGGCGTTTGAGGCATCGGGGGTTTTGATTTTGGAATGAGTGTAGGCCGAAATTTATTTAGGAAAACGCCAACCGGAGAGACGACGCAAAGTCGTGAATCTGATTATTTCTGATTTCGAAGGAAGTAAATTTGGCGTTCTTCGGTTCGGCGGTTAAATTTTGCGGTTCCTTCTCCGGTGAATTTCACCCTACAGGCGCTTCCTTCTTTTTCTTCCTGGGCTTTTCAAAGCCGAAAAGCGAGTAATCATAGCGGATATTGCCAGTCAGGTCCAGATTATCGTCACGCTTGCGCTCTCCATGTGGGTAGTGTTCCTTGCGGTTCCAACTTTGATATACCAGGCCGAGTTGGTCGTCGTCTTGTTCTGATGCGACACGGAGCAGGTATCCGGTAAGGAACTTGCCTATGGCTGCGCCAACGGCTACAGCGGGGTTGGCAGAAACACCCACAAGTTGCCCAGCCGATTTAAGAAAGCCAGGAAATTCCGCATCATTTGCTACCTCCTGAAGGAGTTTCGCTGTGTTGCGTTGCTTGTTGCGACTGCCAATGAGCACCATCTGAAAGTGAAATTCGTCAGGAATTTTATCGTCATCATACATAACAAATCCGGTGTCGCCAAAAGTGAGCACGTGATTGTCCTTGACGTTTTCTATCGGAGTAAAAATGCGCGACTCTACCGCTTGTTGCACGGCTTTTTTCAACATCGCAGTTTTTTTGACTTCGTCTGACTCGGCCGTCAGTCCTTTCAGCGCGGGCAATGGGTGTGTACCCGTTGTGACAAAGCAATAAATTTCGACATCAGTTTTGTCACGCTTTCTGAGCAGGGTTTTTCGATGGTTCGAGTGGATCAGGATGCGGTTGAGGCGAAAATAAAACATGGTGTGGAGCTTCGTTTAATAGGTGAATAACAGGGAAGCCCAAAGGTAATTTTCTATTTGAATGTAACACAGCAAAAAAAAACGGCGGCGCGTCATGACGCGCCGCCGTTGGCTTATAGTCTTGATTAGGTCTTAAATGCTCTTTATTATCGTACCACGATCAATTTTTCTGCTGTCACCGCATCACCCACCTGAATGCGGACAAAGTAGAATCCAACAGGCAAATGGCTCGTGTTCAGCGTGAAGGACTGTTGCCCTGCGGAAGTTTTTTCATTCACTTGCTGGCCGTAGTATTGACCGTCAAGTCCAATGAAATCTACTTGCAAATCGGCTTCATTCAGGAGGTTCATTTCCAATGTAGCGCGGTCGCTTGTCATGGTTGGGTACAGTTTAATGTCGCTGGCAAATGCCGCGATGTCTTTTGTGCCAACCGAACCCGTAAAGCAATTGGTGTTCAGGTCAAGGAATTTCGACCAGCCGCAAGTCCAGTCAGAGGCTGCACCGATGCCGCTAAACGCACCGATATAATCAACCTTATCAAAGAATGGCTTGTTGATACGTGCCGCTCCAAATGCTGCAGCACCCAATACTGGCGAACCCGCCGTAGGTTGTGCATTCGGGAAATCAAGGTTGAATGGATCCTCCAATTTAGCCTCTGCACTCGTGAGCAGACTGTCGTTGTTAAAGCCTGGGGTATCATACCAAGTGTTGACATTAAAGCCATTGGTAGCGTTCGTACGCAACAGATCCGTTTCTCCGGCTACGATGGTATTTTTGATCTCCAAAAGACCGTTCGTGGCATTGCTTGCGCAAGAGTTTCCGTCAATGAAAATACCAACAGGATACGAGCCGATAAGGAGCGAATTGAAAATTCCAGGCTCCGAATTACGGCGAATATGCGCCGCGCGGTTATATAGGCTGTTGGCTGGGCTTGTAGGGCCAACGATGGTCACGTTCGAGAAAGTAGGTTTGGTTTTAGGTGTGTTTGTGGAGCCTTGAGCGTCGTTGTCAATTTCAAAACCGTTCGAGCTGCTTTGGTCGGCAATTTGCGGGTCGCGCACAGCGAGGGCGAATTGAATATCGCCGTTGTAACCAAAATCAGTATCAAAATCATCGTCCAGACCGCGATATGCAATGAGGTGCTTGCAGTTTACAGAGCCGCCAAACCACTCGTAGGAGTCGTCGCCGCAGTAGGAAACCTGGATGTGATCAATGGTTGTACCGGAGCCAACGCCGCCCATAGTAAGACCGTTGATCTCACTGTTTGGCTGGAAAGCGATACCAGGGTATTCGATGCGCACATAGCGAAGGATGCCCGAGTTATCGGCAGCATTTGCATTTGCACCACCGCCATAAAGTCCATCCCCTGAAGCATTGTCCACACCGCCTTCGATTTGTCCTACACCAGACTGTCCATTGAAAGTAGCGTTGGTGGTACCATTGCCCAGGATGATAAGTCCGCCCCAAGAGCCGTAAGTCGGGTTCGGGTCGTTGGTGGTGAACACGATTGGCTCGCCCACGGTGCCGTCAGCGATGATTTTGGAACAACGGGTAACGATTAGTGCACCCTTTGAGCCTTTGTCGCCCTTGATGATGGTACCAGGCTCGATCGTGAGTGTAGCGCAGTTTTTAACGTACACAAAACCTTGAAGCACATATGTTTTGTTAGCAGTCCAAGTTGTATTGGAGCTGATGTTTCCGCTTACCACTTGTTCTTGGTTAGAAGGCAAGCAACCGGGCTGACCCCATTTGGCCCAAGGGCAAGTCCAATCGCCAGAAGGTCCGAAAGCGCCAGCGTACGAAACGCGGGAGAAGAAGAAATCTGCCACGCGTGGATCGTTAAATTGCGCGCCACCCAACACGGGTGAATTTGCGCCCGGGCGAGGATTGGGAAGCGCGAGATTGAATGGATCTACCAATTGCGCGTCGGCAGTGTTTGCCCCCGTTGTAATTTGGTTGGCCGCTGCCCAGGCAACGATGTCAAAAGTTGCCGTGTTTTTACGGAGCAGTTCCGTCATGCCGTAGTAGTAAGAATTTTTCACCACCAGTTTGCCCGTTTGGGCATTCACGGCGCAAGAATCACCGTCAATGAAAAGTCCGACAGGGTATTGGCCTACGAACAAAGAGTTGTAAAGGCCAATCTCGTTGTTCCGGCGCAAGTGGCTGGCGCGGTTGTACAGGCTATTGATGGAGCCGCCGGTTGGCCCAATCACTGTCATGTTTGAAAACGTTGGTTTGGTTTTGGGCGTATTGCCAGAACCCTGAGCATCGTTGTCCACCTCAAAACCGTTGGAACTGCTTTGGTCAGCAATTTGTGGGTCGCGGACCGAAAGCCCAAATTGAACTTTACCAGAGTAACCAAAGTCTGCATCAAAATCATCATCCAGAGCGCGATAAGCGATAAGGTATTTGCAATTCACGGTTCCACCAAACCATTCGAAAGCATCGTCGCCAGAGTATGCAACTTCCACATATTCAATGGTAGTTCCACTTCCCACGCCGCCCATGGTAAGGCCGTTGATTTCGCTGTTAGGCTGAAAAGCGATACCGCAGTTTTCAATGCGTACATAGCGAAGAATTCCAGAATTGTCGGCATCGTTTGGCGTAGCGCCGCCGCCATAAAGGCCATCTCCTTCAGCATTGTCCACGCCGCCTTCAATTTGACCCACACCTGGTTGGCCTTGGAAAGAAGCATTGGTAGAAGCGTTGCCGAGTAGGATAACACCGCCCCAGTCGCCATAGGTAGGATTGGCTTCATTGCTGGTAAACACGATTGGCTCAGAAGGTGTGCCATCAGCGATGACTTTTGAGCCGCGGGTTACAATAAGGGTGCCTTTGGTAGTTTTGTCGCCTTTGATGACCGTACCGGCCTCAATGGTGAGTGTAGCGCCACTTTTTACATAAATGAAGCCTTGGAGCAAATAGACGTTGTTTTTCGTCCAGGTTGTGTTTGTTGTAATGTTGCCCGATACAATGACCTGGGCGTAAGCGCTGCCCATAACGGCAGCAAGAAATGCAATCAGTAGAAGTGCTTTTTTCATAGAGCAGGCAAAATTTGTTGGATAGCTTTTGCGCTGCAAAGGTCGGAAGGCATGAAGCGGGAATGGGAAACAAGGGGTTAAGCGTTTGTCAAGTTTGGATGAAGCCAATGTTAAGTGGCAACGCGGATTACGCGGATCAGGCAGATTTACGCGGATTTTGATCCGTGCAAATCCGCTCGATAAGCGTAATCCGCGTTACAAAAAAAGCCGGGCGAATCAGATTCGCCCGGCCTAATCAAACCTGCTAAACAGTTATGTATGAAGTCGTAAAAAGAAGCCGGGGCGCAATTTGTCTGGAAACCTGTCCTCCCCAGCTAGCGATTTACGAATTGCGATTTTGGATTTACGATTATGAGACCCGGAAAAGGCTCGATTTATATTTTCTAGGCATTGTTTTAATCGTAAATCCAAAATCGCAATTCGTAAATCCAATTACACCAACTCAAACGCCGCCATCCCTTGCGACTTCCCCATCAACTCCTCGCGGAGAAGTTGCAAATTTTGTCCCTCTCGCTCCTGCACTTGCAAGCGAGGATTGGGCGTGGAGAAATCCGCTTTGTGGTATTGGTACATTTCCCACTGACCAGCCTTGCATTCCAGTGCGGTGAGATGTTCAACCCAATCGCCGCTGTTCATATAAGTGATTGTTTTGCCATTTTTCGCTACTACTTCGCGTATTTGAGGTTGATGTATATGCCCACAAATGACGCAGTCGTAATCGTTTTCAGCGGCCATTTGGATTGCGATGTCCTCAAAATCGCCGATAAAGCGGACGGCACTCTTTACGCCTTTTTTCACCCTTGCCGAAAAAGAAGCTGGTTTTAACCCAAATAACTGCCTGGTCCGATTGATCATACGATTGATGCGAATAAGCAAGTCGTAACCTTGACCACCCAACTTTGCCAGCCAACGTGCACCCTGTATCGAAGAGTCAAACACGTCGCCATGGAAAACCCAGTGTTTTTTGCCATCTACTTGAAAAACCAACTTGTTGCGCAAATGAATAAGCCCCAAAGACATTTCTCCAAACTTTCGAAGCACATCATCGTGGTTGCCCGTCAGGTAATAGACTTTTGTGCCATTAACGGCCATTTTCAGTATGCGACGAACCACCTCCATGTGTTCTTTCGGGAAGTAGCTTTTCTTGAAATTCCACATATCAAAGATGTCGCCATTGAGCACCAGCGTACGAGGCTCGATGCTTTTCAGGTAGTTGTTTAGTTCGCGGGCGTGACAACCATAGGTGCCAAGATGCACATCAGCGATTACAACTATATCGAGTTCTCGTTTCATGTTCAAAAGATTACCGATGACGAGGGCCAATTATAAAACAGCGATCATTGATCAAAAAAACCCGCGCCGGGAAAGTATTTTGCCTGAAAACTAACGGGTGAAACGGGCGACTGAACAGACTGAATGACAAGCAAAAGAAGGAGAGAGGTCACGGGCGCGGGTGGAAAATCATGTTTATACTGCGAAACTTTACTGCCACAAAGTTGGCGGCAAATGACCCACAACGCCGTTAAGCCAATATGAAGTTAGGTTTAATAAACGACCGTTTTTTGTACTGTAACCTCGGAGGTTTTCGAAAATCTCCGAGGTTACAGTACAAAAAAACCCGAACAACTTGCGTCGCCCGGGCATTCGTAGTAAAGTTCCTAACCTTTAAACTACTAAAATCTGTATCCAAAATTCTTTATAAAGCGATGAAGCGATAGAGTGATGAAGTGATAGCGCGAACCAAATCACTCTATCACTTCATCGCTCCATCACTTTATTAAAAGCGGTATCCAAGCCCCAGTGTCACCGTGCTGCCGAAGCTGCGGCGCTGCATCAGGTTGTCCATGTCTGGCTCGTAGGCATGGGAGGCGTTGTTGTCTTGGTAGTAAATGAAATCAGGCCGGAGGATATCGCCCCAGGTAAGTTTCACTTCACCTCGGCTGCTGATTTTCTTGCTGATCGAGAAGTCGAGCAGGTTGCGGTGGCGTTCGTAGATGTCAGCGAAATTGTCCGTACCAACATACGCAACCCGGTCGCCAATGATGTTGTAGGCCAACGTAGTGCTCAAATCCCATTTAGGAAAATTAGCCGTCAAACCTGAGTTGACAATATAGGGCGACTGTCCCTGAAGGGCGCGTTTAGGGTCGTAAGAGCCTGCATTGCTCAAGTTAATGGTGGAGCCGATAAACGCCACATTGGTGAATAAGAGCAGGTTTTCGCCCCAGCCACCCAGAAAATCAAGGTTTTTGCGCGCCTCTAGTTCAGCACCATAGTTTTCAGCCCCCATCACGTTTTGGAAGCCAAAACTTGTGCTGCCACCGCCCGAGCTGCTGAAATTCCGCTCGATTGGGTCTTTGAACTTTTTATAAAAAAGGCTGATGCTGAAGAGCTGGTTTGCTCCAGGATAGCATTCGTATCGAATGTCGTAATTGTTAATCGTGCCACGCACAAGATTAGGATTGCCCTGCACCGAAGCCTCCTCTTCATAATCGTAGAAAGCAAAGGATGCGAGTTCACGGAATTCCGGGCGACTCACTGTTTTGGAAATAGAAAATCGCAACTGGTGTTTGTCATTGAGTGCGTAGGTCAAATTGGCCGAGGGTAGCAGATCGGTATTGATCAAATTAGGACTGGCATCCCCGCCTCCATAGTTGAAGCTGGATACTTGCATATCGAAATGCTCAAGGCGCAACCCTGCCGACACGCGGAGTTTCCCCCAAAGTTTCAAATCTGTCATCGCATAACCGGATACAAGCTCAGCGCTGGCCGTATAGGCATCGCTGGGGTTAGTGATTTCACTGATCAGGAAGCCATTGGAAGCCTTTATGTTTTCAGGGTTGAAAATTTGGTCATTTGGCAGGTAGTAAAGTTCATTATTAGGGTGACCTATTGCTGTGTAACCCAACACTCTTGCCGAAAAATCACGATCGCGTTTCTGGTAAAGACCACCGATTTTGATAAACTGTTTCTCACCAGCAAAACGTAAAGGAATGTTCAGATCAACATTGCCATTCAAGGTGTTTTCTTCTAATTCAGAGTAGAACCGGCCTCCAAAATTGAGGCTCGCAGAACCCGGCTGAATGATGACGCGGTAAGGATCGCTTTCTTCCGAGTCAAAGTTTTTGAAGTAGGTCATCCGGCGCAGCGAAGGAATATCGCGCGAGCTGCGGTTGATGCCACCGCCCCAAGTGAGTTTCAGCCCAGCTGGGGTAAGGGCATGTTCACCACCCACCCGGGTAGTAAGGAGGTGGTTCTCCGTGAATTCGATGGTAGTGAATCGGATATACCGCTCCGCATCAAAATCGCTCCCTTCGCGGCTGTTGACACTATTGTTCGTGTTCGTGGTGTACGATGCCTGAAAGATAAACTTCTGATCGTTGTTGATTTTCAAGGCACTGTTCAGCAATGCGCCCCAAAGCACGTTGTTGCGGAACTGTTTGTCGCGGTAAGCGTACAATTGACGTTGCAGGTCAAAACGGTTGCGTTCAGCATCCTGAATGCGGTTTTGATTGGAATACGAAAGCGCGATGGTAGAGCCGAACTGTACCTTTTTTTCTGCTTTAGTGACCAGGCCGGATGTGATTTGGAAACCCATGTTCGGTGCTGCGCTGCCCTGCTCTGTAATGGCCCAATCGTTTGGAAGCGATTGCGAATAGCGCGCTTTTTCATCAGGTGTAGCCGCGTTGTATGCTGCCAAGGAAGGATAATCAGATGGAAGCGCCCGTGAACCATCATCTGTGCCGAGCCAGTCTGTGTTGCCGCTGGCAGCGTTCATATAGGGCTGGAAGGTCGTGATATTGTTCACACCCGCACTGGCATTTACGCTCAGGTAGTTTTGCTCCGGGATGTCTTTGGTGTTCACGATAATCGCTCCGCCGGCAAAATCGCCTGGCAGGTCTGCACTCGCTGTTTTCATCACCACGAGGTTGTCAATCATGGACGAAGGGAAAAGGTCGAACGAGAACGCCTTGCGGTCGGCTTCGGTGCTGGGCAGCAATGCGCCATTGAGCATGGCCACGTTGTAGCGGTCGTTGAGGCCACGGATGATAGCGAATTTGCCGTCCTGAATACTGGCCCCGCTCACACGACGAATCACATCGCCTGTAGTACGGTCAGGGGTGCGTTTGATGGTTTCCGAACTGATTCCGTCGGCCATCGTGACACTGTTTTTCTGGAAAATAGTCAGTGCGCTGGTGCTTTCACGCTTGGCCTTGGCTATAACTACTACCTCGGCAAGTGCTTGGCCGACACTTTCTTCAATGGCGATGTCAATGGTGCTGACTTCGCCAGATTTCACAAAAACATCTTCAATGGTTTTACTTGTATACCCCGTGTAGTTCACAGTGATTTTGTGATTGCCTGTTGGGACGTTCGCGATGCGGAAGTTACCGTCAATGTCAGTGATTGCTCCTCCAGCACCTTCGTCCATGCGAACAGACACGCCGATAAGGGCGTCGGCAGATTTTGCATCAATAATTTTTCCGGAAATGATGCCCGTTTGGGCAGAGAGGAGAATTGTGGAGAAAAGGAGGGCCGCCGCAAAAAATACTTTGGCCAAAGAGAGAATGGATATTTGCTTCATGTAGGATACAGATTTTGGGTGCAAAAGTCTCTGTCCCATGTAACCCCGGTTTTAAGGCAAAATGAAGTTTAGGTTAAGTCTCAACGGTCGGCGCTGCAACTGGGCGGTTTTCCTGTTTTACCTTTGCCCAAAATTTATCAGATCATGCAAAAATGCTTTCTCGCGTTCGCAATGGTTTTATGGCTCGCCACTATCAGTTCTGCACAGACTGAGGCTCCCTTGGAACTCAGCGTCACCACTTCCTCTGACCGGTCTTTTATCCTCACGGACCCTAAAGAAGTGCTCAAACATGAGGGCGAGCTTGTGGTGGTGGAGGGCTGTGTGGCGAGTGCAACCCTTATGGAAAACATCAATGGCAAACCGCTCTTTATCAATATGTTTGATCCTTATCCACGCAACCTGTTTTCAGTGATAATTTGGGGACAGGATCAAGCTAATTTTCTCAGTGCAGCCGAGTACGACAAAAAATTGGTGCGCATCTCTGGGATGGTTGAGAAAAGTAAGAGCAAAGAGCGTTTCACCATCAACCTTCGCAACCCCAAACAAATCACCATACTCGGGGATTGTAAGTAGCAGGTTTACCCGCCGAAGTTTCAACGAAGGAGGGAGTAGTTTGCAGTTGTGATACAACGTCTAAAAGTCTAAAATCCTTTATGTTTATCTCTGGTATTCAACAAGTTGGCATCGGCGTAAGCAATGTCCATGAAGCGTTCAAATGGTATCGCCAACACTTTGGCATGGATGTGCCGATTTTTGAAGAAGCCGCTGAAGCGGGTTTAATGCTTCCTTACACGGGCGGAAAACCGCAATCTCGCCACGCTATCCTTGCCCTTAATATGCTGGGTGGCGGGGGCATGGAAATCTGGCAATACACGGGCAGAACGCCGGTTCCGCCACCATTCCAGCCTCAACTCGGCGACCTCGGCATTGGCATTTGTAAAATCAAATCAGCTGATGTGCAGGCCACGTTTCACTACCTCCGCAAACGCGGCGTGAATATCCAGACCAATCCTGTGGCTCGCCCCGATGGCCTGGAGCACTTTTTCGTGAAAGACCCATGGGGAAATACGTTTGAAATTGTTGGAGCAGACGATTGGTTTTCAAGCCCTGGAAAAGGAATAAATACAGGCGGCGTCTACGGCGCATTCATAGGCGTTTCCGACATGGAGCGCTCCATCAAATTTTATTCAGAAATACTTGGCTACCAAACGGTTGTGTACGATCACACCGATGATTTTGCTGATTGGCACGGCGTTGATGGAGGTTTTGGCAGATACCGCCGCGTGCTGCTGCGGCACCCAGAAAAGCGCAAAGGGCCCTTCAGTCCGCTACTCGGCGACACGGAAATTGAACTGGTGCAAAGCCTTGATCGTGCACCCCGCAAGATTTTTGAAAACCGCCTTTGGGGCGATCTGGGCTATATCCACCTTTGCTTTGACATCACAGGAATGGCCGAAATGAAAAAACAATGCGAAGCCAAAGGCCACCCATTCACAGTGGATTCGAGCGGCTCCTTCGACATGGGCGAAGCGGCTGGCTATTTTTCCTATATCGAAGACCCGGATGGTACGCTGATCGAGTTTGTGGAAACGCACAAAGTGCCGATTCTCAAAAAAATTGGCTGGTACCTGGATTTGCGCAAACGGAAGAATCCTGAGAAGCCGCTGGCAAGGTGGATGTTGAAGATGATGGGGATGGGGCGGGTGCGGCATTGATTTGATTTTTCGATTGGGGGATTGATTCGATTAGAGGTATCTTTGATGAAATCCGTTATTTTTGAGGCAAAAATTCTAGCGCATCAGATGACAGCACAACTTCAACCTACGTATCAATCCTTGCAATTCACCCAGTTGATGGAAATTGTAAAACAATTAGGGGCGGCAGAGCGAAAAAATCTGCTCCTTTTCTTGCTGGGGCATAAACCTGAAAAAGACGACCTCACGCTGACCCATTTTGCCAGCGAGCCAGCTTTGGCTCAAGATTGGCTCACCGAAACTGAGGATGAGGCATGGCAAAATTTGTAAAAGGCGAAGTTGTCGTCATCCCGTTCCCATTTTCTGATTTGTCAGGCAGCAAACGTCGCCCCGCCTTGGTGCTGGCCGACTTGCCCGGAAATGACATCATCCTTTGCCAAATCACTTCTCAAAACTCACCCAAAGACCCTTTTGCCATTGCGCTTGATGCCCTTGATTTTGCAAGCGGCTCACTGCCCGTACCTTCCAACATCCGGCCCAATCGGATTTTCACTGCTGATAAAAACCTGATCGTCAAGTCTTCGGGCATCATCTCGGACACGCTGCATCGGGCTGTTTTTGATGCCATCATTGGCATTATGAAGCCGTAGTAATGAAACCTGCATTTAATCTTTTTTACTATGTCCGAACTCGCCCTGCGCCTCATCGAAGAAAATAAGAAGACCAAAGCCAAAAGCCTTGACCTTGGGAATTGTGGGCTGACTGAAGTGCCGGAGGAAATGTGTGGGTTGCATGTTTGAAGCGTCAAACATTTCATTCGATATTGCAAGGAGCTTTATACCTCAAACGGCAAGTTATAATCTTGTGGAAGGTCATTTTGGTGTGTGATATTGATTGGGGTCTTCAACAAGATTATAACTCCCCGCACCAAAAGCAACTGCCCTCCAATATACGTCACCATTATCGCCAGCCTCGAACCAGCGAAGGGCTGCCCGAACTTAGCCATTGCAAGGGAACTGTCAGAAATCAGAAACAACACCGCTCCAGCCAGCAAAGTCCAAAAAGTAAGGTCGGCAATTTTCCCTTTCAAATTCACCACACTCAAGGCCATCAGGCTGATTACGCTCGCGTAGACAGCCACAGGTACTTTCATGTCCACCGGAATGCCTTTCCAAAGAAATATCAAGAGCAGAATCGGGAATGTCAAAAATGGCAATGCCCCCCAAGGATTTTTGCTCAAAAATCCGTTTTTGAAACTGCTTATGGAGGTAAACGCACCGATGTAAAACAAATGCGCCAGCAAGAAAGACGCCAGTCCAAGGAGAAAAAATATCCCAGCAGAAAACATCAACAGCACATCACCGAGGGTGGAAAACACCAATGCCCCAAGCACAGCCTTCCGAAGAAGAGGATATATGTTTTGGTGGTTCGTATCACTGAGCAGCCACGCTGCCAGCAAGGGCATGAGCAGTGGTTTGGTAATGAGAACCAAGGTGTTGTGCTCAACAGCTACACCCAAAAGATGGAGCAGCGCGAAGACTAAAAAAAGCAAGGAGTGGGAGGCTTTTCATATCGAGAAGGGGAGACCTCGGAGGTTTTAAAAACCTCCGAGGTCTTTTTACACTACCTCAGCCGCAATCTTCGCCGCCAAATCCTGCATCTCCTCCTGCGAAAGATGCACCTTGGCTTTGCCGCTAAACTTCACATCTTCCATGCTATTAAAGGGCAACAAGTGCACATGTGTGTGACGCACCTCATCGCCAATGACCACGATACATACACGCTTGCAGGGCACGGCTTTTTTTACGGCTTTGGCAACGATTTTGGCAAAAAGCCACAACCCCGCGTAAAGCTCATCCTCCACATCAAAAATGTAATCAATCTCCTGCTTTGTGATGCAGAGCGTGTGGCCGTAAGTCTGTGGGCGAACATCCAAAAAAGCCAGATAGTCTTCTGTTTCGGCGATTTTATGGCAAGGGATTTCGCCGTTTACGATTTTAGTGAAGATAGATGCCATGATATGAAGTGCTGCCCGCCTACGCTCCTGCCCGCCAAGGCTTGGCAGGCGGGAAAGCTTCGGCGGATAAAAGTGATAAAGTGATGCCCGCCTACGCCAAGGCTTCGGCGGGTAAAAGGTTCCGCAATCGAATCAATCGGCCAATCGAATCAATCGTTCCAATCTATTGAATCAACTAAAAAACCGCTTTCCATCCCGGTTCATTTTTCGCAGAAGCGGACTGCAGCGATAGCGGTCTTCAAGGTATTCCACATAAAGCGAATCGAGTTTTTCCACAATGTTTTGGATGCCAATTTCGTCGGCCCAGGATAGGAGACCCTTGGGATAATTCACGCCCTGGGTCATGGCCAATTCAATGTCTTCGCGGCTGGCTACGCGGAGATAAAACGCGTCGGCAGCTTCGTTGATGAGCATGGCGAGAATCCGGGTTGCGATTTCCCGGCCAAGTGCTTCGTCTTTGGTGGGTTCAGGGAGGGCTGCACCATCTCTATAATCGTAAAATCCTCGACCGCTCTTTCGACCAAAGTAATGGGCTTCCACGAGCCTTTTTTGTGTGAAAGAAGGTTTGTACCGAGGATCAAAGAAGAAGTTGGAAAACACCACTTCTGTAACAGCGTAGTTGATGTCATTGCCGATAAAATCCATCAGTTCAAAAGGCCCCATGCGAAAACCGCAGAGTTCGCGCATCGCCCAATCAATCGTGGCTTCATCAGCGATGCCTTCATCAAAAATGCGCAACGCTTCTCCATAATAAGGTCGCGCTACCCTGTTGACGATAAAGCCCGGCGTATCCTTTGCCACGACGGTAGTCTTGCCCCAACCATCAATGAGGCTTTTGCCGCGCTCTACTACCGCAGGGTCTGTCTGCAAGCCAGGGATGATTTCTTCCAGTCGCATAAGCGGGGCTGGATTGAAAAAATGTACGCCCAGAATGCGCTCCGGGTACTTGAGCGGCGCTCCCATGGCCGAGATAGAAAGCGAGGAGGTGTTGCTGGCAAGGATAGTGGACTTGTCAACAATTGCTTCCATGCTTCGGAAGGCTATTTGCTTTTGCTCAATATCTTCTACAATAGCCTCAATGACAATGGAACAGTCGCGAAACTCGCTCATGTGATCGGTGAATTTGAGGCGACTGAACAGCGCATATGAATCTGCATCTGTCATTTTTCCCTTGTCCACCAAAGTTTTGAGGGTCGCCTGCACATTGCGGCTTGCCTTTGTGAGCGCGATGATTAGGTTGTCGCAAATCACCACGTTGTGCCCTGAAGCAGCGGCCACTTGTGCTATTCCACTGCCCATTGCGCCCGCCCCTAGAATGCCTATTGTGTCCATGAGTTTGAGTGCTGGAATGTTGAGGTGTGTTTTTAAGTTTGGGGCGCAAACTTACAAACCTTGCAGTCCTCCAGTTCATTTTTTTGGAAGTTGAACGGCTAGAAGTAAGGCATTAGATGGTCTAACACCCTTTGAGCATTATGGAACACGGATTGAACGGATGAGACACGGATCAAATGGATTTTTCATCAAAATCCGTGTCTCATCCGTTCAATCCGTGTTCCATACATCCTATTCACACTCCTTTTTTATTTGCTGGTAAAGCCGCGTGGTTTCCGCCGAAGGTTTAGACTGGAATTCTCGTTCCATGATTTGACAAAGCAGGCGGTATTGCTGTCCCACTTTGTTGCACATCCCCAGCTTGCCATAACAAAACATCAGGCGGCGGTGGATGGCCTCCATACGTTGATCGCGGGTGAGGATTTCGTGGCAAACAGAGGTTGCGCGGTAGTATTCCCCTTTGTCGCAAAGCCAAATGGTTTTAAATGTTGCCACGTCAGACAGCATCGGGCGATCAAGTTGGAGGCGGTAGCAGTTTTTGTCGAATACAATCAGTTCGCGTTCCATACCCGTCTGCTGGCGGATGGCTTTGCGAATATGGTTGAGTTCCACATTGAGGCTGCGGCGGGCGCTTTCCGGTTGACTTTCTTGTTTTTCGGGCCAAAAAACGCGGGCAAGATGATCCCGGGAAAGCGCTTTGTTGGAGTGGTAGGCCAGGTAGCCGAACAGCATTTTTGCCTGCCAGTTGAAATCAATTTTCTTGCCGTTCAAGCGCACTTTCAATAAGCCAAAATAGTTGACTTCCAGGCCATTGTAATAATTTTCGACACTTTGTTCGATGACAGCCGGAGCCGGGTTTTGGCGCTCCGGAAGGACGGTGGCCTGCATGTCCACACTGGCAACCACGATGCCCGGGGCGGCTGCGGCCAGCAACATATTGCCTGTTTTTGTCGCCCGTTTGGACTTGGGCGATTTTAGTGGAGCGTGGCGGAAGCCCGGTAAAAATGCTTCGTAGCAAGCCAGCACCTTGTCGCCGTCCACGGGCAATGGAAGTACCTCTTTTGCGCCAGAACGCATCAGAAACTTAGTGGTGTCGGGTGTATAGTCAGAGGTTAGCACCAGTACAGGCACATCGGGGTTTTCACGTTGCCAATTGCGGAGGGAGGCGAAACTATCCGATGCAGGCGGCTCGTGTTGCAGCACAAGCATTCCAACATCCGACATTCGGGCAAGGTCTTTGAACGATAGCGACTCGGGAATTTGTTCTACTTGAAGTGATCCACCGCCGCTTGCGCGGAGGGTACGCAGGAGAGTGGCATTGCTGCCGCGATAGAATACCTTTTGGGGCATGGGTTAGAGGGGATAGGGTTAGTAGATTGGGTGGTTTCTTTGTAGTGCAAATATAAATGTCTTTTAATGCAAAAATTCCCCTTCCGTGAATATTTTACGAAGAAATTTCTGAAAAAAATAGAAATAAAACAAATTATTTTGCTGCCATAGATCAAATAGCCTTTCTTGTTTTGTATTTTTATATGCAACATAATCAAGTGTTTTTATTGTTTTGGAAAGCAAAATCCATTTGAATGTGTCAACACTTGGCAAACCATTGCATTCAATTGTTGTTCTAAAAGCCTGATTCTATCTTTGTGTTTGATTTTTGCAAAAATGATTTCCCGCACCAATAAATCGTTCGTTTGGCTTTGGATGGCAGCACTGCTCAGCGCTTCTGTTGGTGTGAGCGTTCAAAAGGTTTATTGCTATTGCCTAGGAAAACCACCATCTCGCTTTTTTGCTGCCGACGATGCTTGTCAGAACACACAGCGGCGGGAAAATTCAAAACCTGGTTAATAAATATCTTGAAACTGGTTGTTGTGCAAAAAAGGTTTTGCCCTCGAAACCTGCTGTTGCGAAAAGCCTGATCCAGAGAAACAAGGTTGTACCAAAAGACCACCCAGGTTTTCCAACTTAAGTCGGAATTTGAGGTCGGCAGCACGGTTTTCAAGAAATTTGATTTCCTTAAAGCCTGGGCAATCGTTCCCAAATTTCAACCTTTCCCCCAAGTTTTTCAGGATGTTCAGCAGGTAGATTTCCAAGGTTTTGAACGACCGCCTCCTTCCCCTTCCGGGCGCATGATCTGTGTGCGCTACGGTGTTTTTCGTTGCTAGTGCTTAGTTGCGGATGGACAATCTGCTAAAGTGGAGTAATGCAATTTTTCGATCTCATCAATACTCCAACCTTGAATTGCCTTTCAGGCAACTATTACATTTTCAGGCGGAATAATTCCGCAACACAAGCAACTTCCAGCAATGAAAAATATCATCGCCTTACTTGGGTTTATAGCAGGATGTAGTCCTGCGTTTTCTCCAAACAGATCCCATATCCAACATCACAGGCATTGTCACCAACGAAAAGAAGAACTGCTCATCGGCGCATCGGGCTTTTGGAAAGACACGAAACAAGGTACGGTGACCGACACAGCAGGCCGATTCAGCCTTCCTGCCCGAAACGAGGAAACCACTTTGGTGGTTAATTATGTCGGTTACACCTCCGCAGAAGTGCAGGTGCTGCCCGGAGAAGACAAGATTTGGGTGGAAATAAAGGGCGTGGCGCAGTTAAAAGAAGTGACCGTGCAGGGCAAGGGTTTCGATACGCACATTTCGACCCTTGGCGTCCGCAATGTGGAATCCATTACCAGCAAAGAACTCCGCAAAGCGCCCTGCTGCAACCTGTCCGAAAGTTTCCAGACCAATGGTGCGATTGATGTGACGTATGCCAACGCTCTGACTGGCGTGAAAGAAATCCAACTCCTCGGCCTGCGCGGCATTTACAGTCAATTTTGGTGGAAAACCGCCCCACCATGACGGGTATTGCAACGCCATTTGCCTTCGAATACATTCCGGGCACTTGGCTGAGCGGGGTAGATTTGGCTAAAGGCGCGAGCACGGTCAAGAACGGAAACACAGGCATTACCGGGCAAGTGAACGCCGAAATTGTGAAGCCTGATTTAGATAAACCTTTGTTTGTCAATGTGTTCAGCAGCACTGAAGGGCGCGGTGAAGTGAATGTTCATTTGAACAAAAGGGCAAAACGGCCGCCAACGGCCTCTTGCTCCACGGCTCATTTGTGGAAAACGACTGGGACATGAACAATGACCAGTTCAAAGACTCGCCCAACCGCCAGCAACTCAACGGATTGTACCGATGGAAGTACGATGGACCTGCAGGTTGCGCCCAATTCAACGTGCAGGCGCTGACCGACCGCCGTCAAAGCGGGCAGTCTGGAGAGATAAAGGGATACAGCGGGCCGGATTTTGAAATTGACCAGCAAAACGACCGCGTGGAAGCCTGGGCCAAGTACGGCAAGGAGCAATTTTGGGCAAACAATTTCTGGAACTAGGCAATATATTAGGCGCATCCTGGCATCGAACACGTTCCCAATTTGGCCCAAATGCTTATGTGGCCGAGCAAAGATCGCTCTACTGGCAAACCCTTTTCAAAACATTATCAGCAACACGAACCACAAAATCCTGGTAGCGCCCTCGATACAATACGATGATATTCAGGAAAGTGTGAACGAAGGCAATCTCAACCGCCGGGAATTTGTACCTGGGTTGATGGCGGAGTACACTTTCAGCCGACCTACTGCGCGGATGGAAATACCCGACTTGATTGTGGTGCTTGGCGGGCGGATTGATTGGAACAGCCGTTTTGGCTGGCAAGCGACGCCGAGGTTGAGCGCCAAGTATAATTTCACTGAAAAAAGTATCGTACGTGTTTCGGCAGGGCGCGGATTCCGATCGCCCAACGTGATGGCCGAGAATATCAGCCTATTGGCAAGCAATCGCAGCTTCATTTTCAGTTCACCGAATAGCGACAATACTGAAGTACTTGGGCCGGAAGAAGCCTGGAACTACGGCGTGAATTTCACGCAGAATTTCAAAATCGTCGAACGCGACGCGAGTTTCAGTGTGGATTTGTATCGCACGGATTTTGTTCGGCAGGTGTTGGTGGACGTAGAGCAGCCGCTATTACCCGACTCGAGCATGGCGGTTTATTTTTATAATTCAACAGGCAAATCGTTCAGCAACAGTGTGTTGTTCAATTTTCAATATAGTCCGCTACCGGGCCTTGATGTGAAATTTGCGTTCAAATGGAACGATGTGCGGGCAGAATTTGCGGATGGTAAATTGAAAACCATTCCACTCGTGGCACGCCAGCGCGGCCTTGTTTCAGTGGATTATACGACCCCAAACAAACGATGGTCGTTTAATACTTACGTTCAAATCGTTGGTCCACAACGTTTGCCCGACAACTCGTTTATACCGCATCTACTAACCCACGATTTTCCGGCAATTTCACCCACGTTTGCGCTTTTGAATGCGCAGATTACCCGCAAATTTGGTCAGAACTTCGAACTCTATGGCGGTTGCGAAAACATCACCGGCTATCAGCAGCACCACGCCATCATCAGTGCTGACAACCCCGGTTCCCCATATTTCAACGGCTCACAGGTCTGGGCGCCAATGATGCGACAAGTGGGGTATTTGGGGGTAAGGTGGTCGCCAAGTGGCTTGTGAACCTTTAAACCGCAAAATTTAAAACTAACCAACCAAAATATCTATTAGCGATCTTGGATCAACGGCTCTTAGTTTTAAATTTTGCGGTTCTCCGGTTTTAAATTTTGCGGTTTAATTTTTCAATTTTAAAAATTATGCAATTATGAAACCCACTCTTTTGTTAAGCACAATATTATTCCTCAATCTGACCCCTTACGTCTTCATACGCTCAAAATGAAGCGAAAACAGGCATGACCACCAAATTCAAAGTGTACGGCAACTGCGGCATGTGCGAAAAGCGCATCGAAAAAGCTGCTACCATTGACGGGGTCATTTCGGCAGATTGGGATGAGGAAACGAAACTTCTGACGGTACAATTTGACGAAACGAAGCTGAAGCCCAGCAAAATTCACCAAGCAGTGGCTGCTGTTGGGCATGACACAGACAAAGTGCGGGCCGAAGATGGGTGTATGATAAATTGCACGGTTGCTGCAAGTATGAGCGACCCGCGAAGCAGAGGAAATGTCCCTGCCTACCGGGCAGGCAGGTCAATCCCTATTCTTTCACCAATTTCCCATTGCCCAACAATCTGCCCTGCATATCTCGTACCTCAGCCCAATACATCCCTGTGGGTAAGTGTTTGGCATTGAAGTCGAAATCAGGGCCGATGGCGGTTTGTTGTACCACAAGCGTTCCCCTGCTGTCGAAGATTTTGAGCAGGATTTTAGCGCTGGTTTTTGTATCCAAACGAATGTTCGTGCGCTCACTGAACGGGTTTGGCCAAACCTTCAGCCCGAGCTCGGCCGTTTTGGGTTTTGGCTCGAAGCTGCTCAAAGGGCTTTTCTGGATGGTATGCCAGTAGTATTGGTGATGACGGGAGTGTTGGAAATCAAAATAGAGGCTGCATTGTTTTCAACGACGCTGCCCAAAGGCACATCAGCGTACGGAGCAATGTTGAACTGTATAAAACCATGCGAGAGGCAGGCTCGTTCACATTGGAATCGGGTAGCATGATATTATTAAACGTGAAATGGATAACGCCCTGCCCGCTCAAACTCCAGGTGTAAGCGTGACTGCTTGCGCCAGCCCGAATGCTGATGGGATCAAGAAATGCCGAAAGTGTATCGCGGATGACCACGGTAAAGGCCGTGTCTGTGCCCGTGTTCTGAAAACGAATAAGATAATCAATCGCCTGGCCGGGACGAATATTATGTTCCGAGCCAACGCCAATTGGGAAGCCTTGTTTGTCGTTGGGGTCGAAAGCGCCGATGTTTTCTACACACATCCGGTGCCAGGAGGGCTGAATGCCGTTTACCGGGAATTGGTTGATGTATCCCAAACTGCCAAAGCCGCCGCAACCTTCCGCAAACGCCAACGCAAGGTTAGAGAATGGGTGGCCAGGTTCCTGAGCCGATTCGATGCGCCAGGTGCTTCCGTTGGCAGGCTGCTCAAAAGTGGTAGTTTCTCCAATGCCGTAACTGTTCTGACCAGAAAGAAGAACCACGTCGTCTTCGATTATGATGTACCTGAGTGACTGTGAAGCAGCAGATCCGTTGTTTTCAAGCGTGAATTGCAGGGTTGTGTCTTGGCAAGTGACTGAAGCCGTGATATTTGCCCCCGACCAATTCGGCACAATGGTGCAAAGCGTATCTGGGAATCCGTGCGCGGAGATGCAATGGGTTTGACCGGGGTGGTTGAATCGCAATTTACATAGACGGTCAGCTGGAATTGGCCACATTCGCCGCTTTGTATATCGCCCACAAAAAATCGAACGGTGTTGTTCCCCAGCACTTCATTAGACTGCGTTGAACCCACAAAAGAAAGATACGGATCAAGTATTACATCCACCCAGGCAGAACCGGCAGGCTCAGTGCCTGGTTGCAGTATTCCACATATACTTGATTGTTAAAGCAACGTCGGAGTTGTGGTGTGGCTACGTTGACTGACATTAGCGGGCAATCAGCGAGGGGAAGAGCGGCAAATTGGCAGTGTCGGAATTGAGGAGGTCGTTCGCTTCAATTTCCTGAACAGAATCACAAAGCGACCACCAAAGGTTTTGCGGTATCACCGCTTTTATGGCGTAGCTCCCAGTGTCCACAAAAAAAGTGTAGCGTCCTTGTTCGTTTGTGGAGTTGTAAAATGTGTTTTCACCTTTAAGTTCTACGACCCAGTTTTTCAAAGGATCTAGCGCATCGGGGGTGTTGCAGTCCATATCGGCATCTCTGGCAACCTGGCCTCGTATGTAGGCGCCTTGTTCGGAAGATTTTTTTGTTCGGAGCATTAACCCATTGGAAAAGACAATATAGAGATAGCCATCAGGTGAAAGCATAGGTCCCAAAAAGGATGGGTATGGGTCAAATGGATAATTAGGAAGGTAATACCATGAGTCCCCATCGTCGGCACTGGTTAATACCTTTGAGGGGATATCAACACTAGGGGTAAATATTTGGCCGCGATCATTGACAGCAATATCTCCCAAAACATAAATATCGGGGATTACTTTATACACCCAGCTTTGGGCCTCATCCTCTGAAATCGCTATCTTCACTGAATGGTCATAATAGCCGGTGACGTACAAAATGCCCGTTTTCGCAACACACAAATCCCAGCGGAAATCTGCTGGGATTCCCAAGGAGTTCAATACCTCCCAAGTATCGCCACCATCCTTGCTCCGCCACAAGGTTTTGGCTTGAGAAGAAAAATCGTTGGGGCTTGTCATCGCATAAAAATCACCTGAAGGATGCAGTTCAAAATCAACCATGGTTAAGTCTTGCATCACGAGCGACCAACCAGATCCTAAATTGTTCATTTTCATTACTCCATCCAACCCCGTGCAAAAACCTGCCCACTGTTGGCCGCAAAAATATTTCCTTTGGACAATCCTCCTGAAGGTGTGATGTTCCCAAAAGATTGTCCCCCATCAAGACTTGACCAGACACTTTTACCCATTTTAACCGCGAAACTGTCTTTGTTTATGAGCGCTAGTGGGTGTAAACTGTACAAAAAACTGGTGGAGGTATCGGGTAAAATTCGCTCCCAATTTTCGCCCTGGTCGGTGGTTTTCCATAGCCCGGAATTGGTAACCGCGAGTTGCTCCTCTTCGCTGGGCATCTTCAAAGCATTCACTGTAGCGTTGTGCATACCGAGTGCAGAGAAAGACCAGGTATTTCCTCCATCGGACGAGCGAACTAGCGATTCGCGCTCAAGGCCTAATATATCGCCATTGGGCAAGGGATAATTGATTGAAAAGCCATACACCTGCTCTGCCTGCAAGGGCAAGGGACTCCAGGTTATCCCATCATCGGAAGAGACAAACAAATTGCTGGTGGAGGAAAGCAGGATATCCCCATTGTTCAAATTGACGATGTTGTTCAAGTTGCCGTTGGGGCCTAGGTTGAATGATATAGTATCCCAAGTATTGCCTGAATCTGTTGAACGGTATAAATCGGA
>JADJFA010000005.1 GCA_016708875.1 Lewinellaceae bacterium | reverse complement strand
GTTAAAACTTCAGCGGATGAATCGGCGGATGAATCGGCTATGGCGGGTAAAAGTGATGCTCGCCGTTACAAATGACAATGGCGGAAAATGGTTGAGGCTGCAAAATTAGCAAACCTAGGCCAACCCATGTCCGCGATGCAACACTTTCGCTTTTTGGGCGGAAATTGTTGCAACGAAAACCCCCGCACGGCGTTTTTACGTATATTTCTGACAAAAAACCACCTATGCTCAACATGTCTTTGGTCTCTACACTTGTCTTTTTCCTCCAAATCAGTTTACCCGCCCCAGGCGAAGGGAGGCAGCAACCAATCGCTAATTTACCGATCACCAATCACCCCTCCTACGCTAAGGCTTCGGCGGGTAAACAATCCACCAATCCACCAATCACCATCCACGAAGCCTTCGATTCTATTCTCCAAAACCACGTCAGTGATGCGGGAAAAGTGAATTACAAGGGCCTAAAGACAGATAAATCTGCACTTGAGGCTTATTGCAAAATGCTTTGAAAACCCTGTGGAGGAAAGTTGGACGAAAGAGGAAAAAATGGCCTATTGGATAAACGCCTACAACGCCTTCACACTCAAACTCATCGTGGACAACTACCCCACCAAAAGCATCCTCAATTTCGACGGAGGCAAGACCTGGGATGTGCGCCGCATCAAAATCGGCGACAAAAAATACAGCCTAAATAATATCGAGAACGACATCCTGCGGCCCCAGTTCAAAGATCCTCGCATTCACTTCGCGATCAACTGCGCCGCTAAAAGTTGCCCCCCGCTTTGGAACCATGCCTATACTGCTGAAAATCTGGACGTTGCACTGGAAAACCGCACCCGAGATTTTGTGAATAATTCGAACTACAATACCCTCTCAGCCAGTCGCGCCCAAGTCTCCAAGATTTTTGATTGGTATGGTGCAGATTTTGGCGACTTGAAGAAATTCCTGAACCAATATTCGGAGACGAAATTGAATACTAGCACCGCCGTGGTCTTCAAGGAATACAACTGGGATTTGAATGAGTAAAAAGTGTGGCACACCTAAAAAGGTGTGCCACACTCCTCCTTCCTCAATGACCCAATCCCGCCTTCTTCAATTCCCTTCAAAAATCGTCTCTAACTGGTTGGGATGCAGGTTTTTACCGACAATAATGCGGTCTTTGTTCAGGACATAAAATTTCAGGGGTGATGTCCACAAAGTATTTGGCATAGATCGCCACATTGGTTGGGTCGAATACATTGGTGAAAGTGAAACCCTTTTCCTGCGAGAATTTTTCCATTCCTCATCTGTGGTGCTTACGGCAATGCCATAAATTTCCACCCCACGAGATTTCCATTTTCTGTAAATCGCTTCTACCTGCCCGCTTCCTTTTGGCAGTGTTCGCAATCCGGGCTGTACATGAAAACCACAACAATTGGCGCGGTCATTTCATAGATGCTTTTTTAATGCTCCGTTGATGTCTCTCGCCTTACATCCGGACCTTTCGGCCCAAAAGGCTGGCTTCCATTTCCACACGTGCTTGCGCAAGCCCTTCAGGTTTTCTGGCTTATCCCAAAAGGCCAGTTCGTCTGTAAAATAGTTTTTGATGATGTGGACGTACACTGCCTCGCCATCCATCACGGTCGTCTTTGTGTTTTCGTATTGCAGCGCGATCCAGTTGGTAAAATACTTGAAATATTCGCGATGGTTTATCACCCTGCGAATAAGTGCATCGGACACTTTTATAAGCGAATCGGGGTGTTGTGGGTCAATTCTTTGATATAGCGCTTGAGTTTATTGGCGATAACGGGTGTATTGAGCAGGCGGTTGTCATTGAAATCCACCCCGTCCCAGAAGTGATCGCGGTAATACATGAGTTGGCGCATGGTGTCCATGTCGCCATTGGCTTTTGAATTCTTTGAAATCAGGTTTTGCCCGGAGATCTTGAATTTGGTAAAAAACGCATCTGGATACTGCTTGAAAATACCGTCCAAATATGCCTTGCGTTCCTCCAGAATTTGCATCTGCCGCTGTTTTGCTTGTATGAATTCTGCTGAATTGGCGGCGGACTTGTTCATCGCCCCGGTGGTCTGAGCCAGCTTGGTTCTTGTTTGGCCTGGAATCGAATGGTCTGGTAAAAAGGTCCGTATTGATAGAGCCTTCCACCTGCATCGTGCCCATAAAGTCGGCGGCTTTGGCACGCATGGTCATGCGCTGATCCTTGTCAATCAGGAAGGAGAGTTGCTTCATTCCCGGCAGCAAAAAAGTGTAAAAGCCTGGTGCAAGAAAACTTTCTTTCGGCGCAAGACAAGATGACCGGACGCATCCACGGCAGCCGAATCGGCGATGAAGTTTTGGTCGCCCCAAACGCCTACAAGTTTGGCCATACCTGCTGGAATTCCTTCCAAAAAGGCTTCGATTTGGGTAGAATCAATGCCTGGTGCTGCGGGTTGGAATGTTAGGGTGGTTTGGGCATCCGCCTTAAAAAAGGCAAGGCTTGAGAAAAATGAAAGCAGAAAAAAAGCGGAGCGGGTGGAACGTTTCAAAATCGCCATCGGTATAATTGTTTTGGAAAAGAGCGGCAAAAGTAAGGCCATCCGCAGGTGTCCGTGGTGCTTTTGGGAAATGTTTGCAAAAGGGGGGGGCAAGAGCTTGACTCACGTTTACTAAAACCTTGGAGGTTTAGTAAACGTGACTCAGGCTACCGCAACAATATCGCCTTTTGGTACTTCCGAGTCTCTCCATCTATTTTTAAGCCTACGAAGTACACTCCTTGAGGAAGATCTTCTGTGTTCCATCTGAGTTGCTGCCAGCCTACGGGGAATGTTGCGTAGATTCCTGCGTACTATGTTCCCTGCCATGTCTAACAAAAATAAGCTTCTATTTGATTTTCTGCCTCCAGCCTAAAGTTTAGTTCTAGATGGGTATTGAAGGGATTTGGCGATGCAATTATTTTAAAGGATGTCTCTTCTGTCTCAAATATTGTACCGCTAGCGGTTGTTTTCTTCTTCTGACAAGCCATTGTCCGAGTCTTGTCCGGAAGAACATCTTGAACCGACAACAAAGTCGCTTAATGCAATTGGCTCCTCCAATTGGAATCGTTTCTATTACGGTATATGTAAGAGAATTAATGACGGTCACATCGCCTGAATATTCATTGGAAACGTATATTCGATTGGACAATGGGCTGATGTTGTAATTACGAGCAATATTGTTTGGCCCTTCTCCTACAGGAATAGTGGCTATTACTTTATTGGCATCGATAACACTTATGCTGTTTGAATTAGAGTTGATCACATAAACACGGTTTGCCTGTGGACTTGTTGGATCTGTTGGATTTGGTGGTGGATTAGGACCACCGCTACCTTGCCCGCCAGCCCCGCCGCCTTTCATCAATCTTACCGGGTTTGTTCCTACCGGTATGGTAGTTTCCAATGTATTGGTAAAAGGGTTGATAACAGAAATAGAATTTGAAGTAAAATTCGCCACATAAATACGGTTTGCCGTTGGATTGGTTGCACACCTCATTTCTACATCTACAGGTTTATCGCCTACTGCAATAGTAGCTCTAAGGAATTAGTGAAAGGGTTGATAACGGACACAGCGTTTGAATTAGAATTGACCACATAAATTCGATTTGCCATTGGATCCGCCTGCATTCCTGCAAGAACCGCTACTGGTTTGTCGCCAACCGCGATTGTGGTTTCCACAGAATTGGTCAATGGGTTGATAACGGAAACAGAGTTTGAATTAGAGTTGACCACATAAATTCGATTTGCGGTAGGATTGGTTGCACTACCCGTTGCCGCTGCTACTGGTTTGCCGCCTACTGCGATGGTAAGCTTCTACAGAATTGGTCATTGGGTTGATAACGGAAACGGAATTTGAATTAGAGTTAACTATATAAATTCGGTTTGCGGTTGGATTGGTCGCACTGCCCGTTGCAGCCGCTACCGGGTTGTCACCGACCCCAATGGTTGCTATCACTGAATGTGTATTGGTATTAATGACCGAAACGGAGTTTGAATTAGAGTTGACCACATACAAACGGTTTGCAGTTGGATTCGTTGCACTGCCTGTTGCGGCTGCCATGACGGGTTTATTGCCAACCGGTATCGTAGTTTCTACAATATTTGTTCCGGTGTTCACCACTGAGATTGAATTTGAGTTCGCGATATAGGCGAAATACCTTATCCCCGTCAATAGCGAAACATTGCACCCTTTGCTGTTCCCGGCATCATCTGTCACAGTCATTGTTACGGTATTGACCAAACCTACTTCACTCAGTAAAATCGTCCCAGCAGCGGGGTTCTGGGTCATTGTAAGCGGTAGGCTGCAATCTGATCCAGTTAATTCAGGAATTAAGTCAGGTATTTCAATCTCGCAACTTGCGTTAGGATAAATCACTCTTGATCTTGGACAAGTATTTATGATCGGAAGGGTCACATCGCGTGCTTTCACAAATTGCTGGCAAACAGCCGTGTTGTTTGAGGCGTCTTTGGCTGTAATGGTTATTGGTATAATCTCGTCGTGTGTCGCAGTTATGACAAGACCTGCCATGGGAGACTGCGTTTTGGTTACGCCGAAACAGTTGTCTGTTGCTGCTGTCGTATTTAAGAGATTTGGTATGGTTATTTTGCAGTCAAAGGTCATATTGACGGTCTTAATATCACCATTGCAAGTGGGGAAAACCGGCGGCTCATTCTCCTCAATTAGAATATTAAAACTACAAGTACCTGGATTACTTGATGAATCTTGGGCAATCCAACCCACTGTCGTCATGCCTTTATTGAATATCTTTCCTGACAAGGAATTTGTTCCGATTCCATTCGTAGCACCTGTCAAAGAATAAGTCAAGGTTGCAACCTGACAATTGTCGTCAACGCTCGTTGGATCGAACTCACTGTTCAATGTAGCGTAATTGCATTGGCCTTGGTCTGTGCTTCGTGTTTGGTTAGGAAGACATGCAAGGCCCGGCGGTTCGTTGTCGTCAATCTGCACATCGAATGAACAGCTGACGATGTTGAAAGTATAGTTCTCAATCAAAGTCCAGGTCACCGTGGTCAAGCCCGGCTGCATGACATAGCCTGCCAGCGTGTTGTTTCCACCGTCGTTGTTGGCGCCGCTTAGGCTCCAGGCCAATCCCAGGGGACAATTTTCATTCCAGGAGAGTGGGTAAAGTTCGATGTTTTGCACGGTATAAGTACATTGCCCAAGGTCGGTGTCGAGCGTCATATTACCAGGGCAAGCAATAGACGGTGGTTGCTGATCATCCACTTGCACGGTAAACGTACAGGTAGCGCTGTTCGAACTTCCATCCACAGCAGTCCATTTTACCTGTGTAAGTCCTCGGTTGAAGGAAACGCCATCAATGCTGTTACTGCCTGAGCCATTCGTACCAGAAGTGATAGAGAAGAGGTTATATGTAAGGGTTGGGGTGTAGCAATTGTCGCTAATGATGGAAGGATCAAATTCCCGTTGGCTGCCGTGTGGAAGCAGGTCGTAGCGTCCATACCGACGGTTGAGTTGCTGGGGCAGCTGGGTTTGGTGGTAGATTGTCAACAATCTGGATACTACCCTGGCAGAAATTGCCATTACCGGGATCAGTCACCCGGACACAATACGTTTGTCCGATATCGCTGGCATCAACAGTATTCAGCACCCAAGGGCCATTACAATCGGGTGCGCCGGGGTTTTATCCAACTGAACCAACATACACGGATAGCAATACGGCCCGCCTTCAAGTATTTGATCCGCGTCAATAGTGTTGAAGCAATCGTTGTCCAGGGCGAGGATGACAAAGTCGTTACAGGTCAATTGGCTCCAACTCTGTACACCAAACTGAAGGGTAAAAACAAGAGGCATAGCGAGCGTAGGCCATTCGGCAAACTGTTGTATAGACTTTTCATACAGATGATTTTTAAAAATTGCCCTGCGAATGAGAAGAATTAAGCCCGAAAAATAACCACAGGTGATTATCGGGCGAATAAATTCCCAAATTCTGTCCTCTGGGTGACATGGAGCGTTTGTTATAGTCGGTCATTATACCCCGATATAACTTTTACGCATTCATCTCCGTCAAGTTTCGATTTGTAACCGTGCTTCAAATTTATTTTGGCTCTTCATGCTAAATATGTGTCATCCCGGATTTGAGACTGGACGCCCAGAGGGACGGGATATCGGAGAAATGGTATTTTAGAAAAGCGTGCCGCAGGTACGCTATCTAAAAATCGCATATAGCGTACCCACGGCACGCCAATCGCATTTCATCCGTTTCACCGAGATTCAGTCCCTCTGGACTTTGAAAATTTCTAGATGATTCAAACTTCTGCGAAAAAAAAGCCCTTCCCGATTTAACCGGGAAGGGCTTGGAAGGGATACGTTTACTACTCGCGCTTAGTCCTTACTAAACGACATTACAAATTTAATATCCTCCAATTTCTTGCTGCTTCCGCCCATACTGAAAAGCGTGCAACTCGCCTTACCGCTCACTTTTGATAAATCCCAAACGGGGTCTCCTGACGCTCCGTAGCAGTCACTTCAAAGGAGGCATTTACCTGACCGCTTGCATCAGATGTCCAGAGTTCTGTTCCATCCCAGTGCCGCACAAGCACTTGGCCAGTAAGATCGCCAAATGAATAGGCGCCGGTATGGAAAAGCCCGGAAAAGTCTTGATCCACATCCGCACAATCGCCGTCAAACAAATTGGGAAATAGACTTCAAAATAAGGGGCGTCAATGGGGTCGAATGCACCAATGGCACATCCATAAGAATACGTACAAAAGGGGACTCCAATGCTGGCATCTATGGAGTTTGACATTTGATAATCCCCCGTGGCATCTATCTCTAAGAGATTGGTTTGTCCGTCGAGCTTTCCGTAGAAATAGTACTCAGCGTCCGATACATTATCGGGGTCTTTGCTGTCTTTTTTACAGCTTGAAAGAAGGACGATGCCCATCAGCATCATGCATTGGAGAAAAGAGATTTTTGAAAACATGGTTAAGTTATTTTTGAATTTTTAGGTAAACGTGGAAAGGGTAAAATACTTACCCGCTGGCTTGGGCTTGTCTGTATTTATCTCCATCAAGATTCGATTTGTAACCACAAAAACGCTATTGTTTCACAAACCTCTCCGTTGCCAGCACTTTGCCATTCGAAACAACTTGCAAAAAATACAAGCCTGAAGGCAAGCCGTCCGCCTGAACTGTTTGTGTTGTAATGCCAGATTGCACCACCTGATCCCGTAGCACTTGCCCTGTAATGCCAACGATGCGGAATGTCAAACCGGCCGATGCAGGCTCTGGCAGTTCAACCATGAATGTGCCGGCATTTGGGTTAGGGAAAATGTGCAGCCCAGAAAGATCAGGATTTGCACCCCAAACCCCTACCACTTCACTCGCCCGGAAACGGACAATCCTGGTGGCAGCAAAACCGTCGCCCAAAAAATCATCCTTCGCCTTGAAAAGTATCTGATGTGGTTGTGTTCGGACGTGTTCACTTTTCACCGTCCAGAAAACATACCCGTGTTGGAATTCGGAACAAATGTGGCTTTTTCCTGAAAAAATCTTCAAAAAGTCCCCTGAAGCCGTCAAAGTGAGCGTTTGTCCGGGATCCGGATCCGTAGCAATTGCCTGAATCTGAACGATCTGCCCAACGGTGACCTCCACAATTTCGTCCTCGCTTATATCCGGTATCAGAACCAACACAGGTGGCGTATTCGCCAACTCGGATACCTCAATAAACAAGTCACGTCTGGTTTCTTCCACCAAAATGCCATTGCGGTAAGCGCGAACGACTATTGCAATACAGTAGTGGCCAGGAGCCTGTGGTGCATCCCAGGTAAATTTACCGGTTGCCGGATCCAATGATATTTGATTTTCCGGATTGGGCACGATTTGGTTGGGCCAGGAATAATTCGGCACCAATTCACCAACACCTTGCATGGGAACCGCCAGTTCATACACCAAACTGTCATCATCGGCATCAAAAGCATTGGGCACATGCACAAACGGGAGGTAAAGGGATGCAATATCAACGGGTGGTTCCAAAAAGACCGGAGAATGGAGCGAACCAGCGGCATCCGGCAGCAAGCGAACCATTGCCTCCAGGTGAAAAGGAATATTGTCAGAAGCAGGGAGTTGACATTTATGATGCCCGATGAGCGGTTTTGGTCCGTCATCGAAATCCAATAAACGCCTTCGGCAGCGTAGGTGTAGTGGCCGATGTAAATATTCTTCTTGATGTTGGCCCCAACGATTTCACCCGTGCCGTTGCTTCGTGCAACCATTGTGCAGTTCCCATCACCCCAGCAAAGCAACAGCGAATCTCGGTCGGCATTAACCGAAGTGGCTTTGGTGTACGTTATTATGGTGGCGGTGACACCCAGACCGCCTGTTTTTTGGAATACGATTTCTCCAGAAAGGTTGTGGGTGGCGGATAAGGTGTTCGCCAAGAACAACAGAAGGAAAGCGAAGTAGATTTTTTTGTGCATTTGTTTTGGATTTGATTGAAACAATAAGACACAAGTAACAAGCAATTGGCTTCTTTACCGCAATTTTTCACTGGTTCCCCCCCCCCCCCCCCCCCCCCCCCCCCCCCCCTTCAACTGCGCCAACTTGCTGTCCATATAGCCGCACGAAAGCCTGCATTTCAGCGCGCATTTCGTCGAGTTGGGTTTGAAGCGATTCGTTTTGTTGTGCCAGAACGCCTAGTTGGGCATTTTGCATTTTCAAAGTTTCAATTTGGGCTTGCTGTTCTTGTATTGCTTTTGTCAACACGGGGATTAAGGCATCGTACTTCATCGCGTAATATTCTTCCTCGTTTTTGGGCGCAACAACTGATTCGGGCACAAGGCTTTCCATGTCCTGAGCAACAAAGCCCAAAATTCGCCCTTGTTCAGAATTGTCTTTCCAATAATACTGAACGGGCCGCATGGACATTACCTCCTTAAGGCCGTAATTGATTTTTGAAATGCCGGATTTGAGCCTGCTATCAGAGGTTTGAATGACACCGTTGCAAGCCCAAACTTCTTTCCATTTCGATGCCGCATTGCCAAGTGTGGCCAGGCAGTTGCTTCCTGGCAAGACCTCCGTAACGGCGCCGTTGCCCAGTCTAATCTGGTTGTTCGCAGTTGCCGTTGCAGCATACCCAACTGCAGTCGCGTTGGTAAGTCCGGGCGCAGCTACATCTGCTCCGGCGCCAATTGCGGTATTGTAAAATCCACTCACATTGTTTCGAAGCGAATTCATACCCATGCTGGTATTGCCGTAGCCAGAGGTGTTCCGCACGAGGGCATTATTGCCCATAGCCGTATTGAAATACCCTGTATTGTTTGCAAGAAGAACACTTGCGCCAGAGGCCGTATTGTTGTGGCCCGACGTGTTTTCCGGGAGTGTATTGGCGCCCGTTGCTGTGTTGTAAGCTCCGGTCGTGTTTTTTAAAAGTGTGCCTGCGCCCAATCCTGTATTTAAATTTCCATTTTCATTGGACCAAAGCACCCTGTCTCCAACAGCAGTATTGGATAATCCGATATTATTCGCCGGAGTGGCGCTTCCTTTGAGTGCTTCAAATCCTACGGCGGTATTGAAAGTTTCGCGGCCTGTTGCTCGGTCGTCAGCATTTTGCATTGCCCCAAAACCGATGGCCGTGCTGCGGCTATTGGCTCGGTTGGAGAAGAGCGAGCTGGTTCCGAATGCTGAATTATTGTTGCCGGAAGTATTTTCAACGAGTGCATTGGCGCCAGTTGCGGTGTTATTAGCCCCTGTATTAAGCAACTGATTTACATTGCCTTTGAGGGCATTGGCTCCATTGGCCGTGTTGTTGTCGCCAGTGGTGTGGAAAACATCGCACCAAATCCGGTAGCGGTGTTGAATGCTGCATTGTTGTAATAAAGCGAGCTCACTCCAACGGCTGTGTTGTTGCTACCACTTGCATTGCTGGCAAGAGCACTTGTGCCAAGGGCTGTATTACCAGAAGCCTTATTTCTAAAAAGTGCGTCAACGCCAACAGCGGTGTTGAAGCCTCCCACCAGGTTGTCGCAGCGCGAAAAAAAACCAACGGCTGTGTTATTTGTCCCGGTCGTGTTGTTTGGGAGCGCATAGGCCCGTTTGCAGTATTGTAAACCCCCGTTGTATTGGCATAAAGTGCCTGATAACCAGTGGCGGTATTGTCGTCAGCAGTATTGGAAAAAGGGCTTCCATGCCAATGGCCGTATTGTTTTTACCCGTGGTATTTAACCTGAGGGCGGTGTATCCAATGGCGGTGTTGTTGTTGCCTGAAGTGTTGGCGTAAAGCGAGCTGGCCCCGAGTGCTGAGTTGTTGTTTCCAGTTAAGTTTTGGCCCATTGAAAATGCTCCATTTGCCACGTTTCTGTTCCCGACATTTACGCGTAACGCCTCTGAGCCTACGGCAGTATTGTAGTCATATTTCGTGCCCGTAGCGTCTTCAAAAGTATTGGCGCCCACAGCGGTCTTTCCTACACCCGTTTGGTTATAACGCAAGGCACTGATCCCAACGGCTGTATTGTTGGCTCCGGTAGTGTTGAAAGAAAGGGCAATAACGCCGTTTGCGGTGTTCCCTCCACCGCTATTATTGTTCTTGAGCGCATCTACTCCTGTGGCTGTATTGTCATCTCCAGCAGCATTCGCCCAAAGTGCCTGATCTCCAATAGCGGTGTTGCGAAGCCCGGTGTTGGCTGAAGGTGTTGGACTTCTGAACAAGGCTTCGTAACCCAGAGCGGTATTCCGGGTCGAGATGCCATTCGGAATCACCACGTTGTTTGCATTGTGCATAGCCTGGTAACCGATGGCTGTGCTGCGGCTGTTGGCACTGTTGTGCAGCAACGATTGGAAACCATACGCTGTGTTGTTGTCGCCGCCTTCGTTATTAAACATAGAATGATAACCCATGGCGGTATTCGCATGTCCAAAATCTGCGCTGTTGTGTCCGTTGAGATAAAGAACATCTACGCCGACTGCAGTATTTTCTACCCCTTCATAGTTGTAAAATAGCGCTCCAAGCCCCAATGCGGTGTTTCGAACCCGGTCGTGTTTCCTGCAAAGCCGTCTTTCCCACGGCGGTATTGCTGTAGCCCGTACTGTTCAGGCGAAGGGTTGACAAACCAATGGCTGTGTTGTCGTAGCCCCCGACGTTGCCCACGAGTGCGTCGAGTCCGACAGCGGTGTTATCATCGCCAGTTGAATTGGACCAAAGTGCCCGATCTCCGACAGCAGTATTCCTGCGACCTGTATTGTTGGCTGGTGTTAGGCTTCCAAGCAGGGCCTGATACCCTACCGCAGTGTTGAATGTTTCGCGGCCAGCACCCAACTGATTGTCAGCCCGCAGCATGGCAGCATATCCGATGGCGGTGCTTCTGCTGTTGCTTTTGTTCTCGTACAATGCGTTTACGCCTACCGCAGTATTTTCATGACCGTTGGTGTAAAAGAGCGCACCGAATCCGACCCCTGTGTTGAGATTTCCCTGTGTGCCTCCTTGAAGTGCGTGCTTCCCAACGGCTGTATTGCTGTGTCCGGTTTGGTTGAGCCGGAGGGTGTACGCCCCTACGCCGGTGTTGTCATGCGCAGTGGTATTGAGAAAAGTGCGTATTTGCCAAGCGCGGTATGCTACCCCGGAACTGTTGATACGAGCGATTGATGGCCTAGGGCAGTATTGTCATCTCCAGACGAATTTTTGTGGAGCGATTGCGGACCCATAGCCGTGTTGTAATTGCCTGTATTGTTTGATGGATATTGCTGCCCATCAAGTCCATAGCCAGTAGCTGTATTGGCCCCGCCTTGAATAAAATACATGGCATAAGCGCCTGTGGCCGTGTTGTTGGATTCTGTGCTATTGTAATGCATAGAATAAGCCCCCACCGCAGTGTTGCTCGATCCTCCCAGATTGCCATTTTGGGTATTGGTGCCAATGGCGATATTGGACGAACCTGATATATTATTGGCAAGTGCTTGCACACCCACAGCGGTATTGGCAACACCAGTAACATTGTCTTCCATTGCCCTTGCACCAATTCCTGTATTGGAAGTAGCAGTATTGGCATTGCCCGAGCTTTCCCCAATAAATGTGTTCAAATCGCCGGGCTTGTCGTTCAATTCCAGCATCGTGTTGCCATTGGCGTTTTTGCGCAAAACAAGTGCATCAGTGCGAGCCACACCGTCTGGATTGATCCCTAAATCCATGTGGACTCTGTCGTCATTTACAGGATCTCCCACCCGCACCTTTGTATCGCTTCCTCCGTTTACACAATCCGCAATTTCTACTTCGCACTCCACCAGCGGAAGGGTAACCGTGTTGCCCTGGCTAATGGTCAATTGATTTCCTTCTAAAGTAAGCACCTGCCTTTCTGTTTCAGCATTCCCGGCTTTGAGCGCATATGGCACCGAAACCATTTCGGAAGTCCCTAATACACGATAATTACCGCCTCCAGCCGGGTCAATAGCTACCTCTAAAAAGCAGGGTTGATTGCTCCAATCTATTTGTGAGAAGTTGCCGACAATCGGCTTCCCCTTCCAATTTGAAGGTTGAACAAGCCGCCAAAATTCGTGGTGGCCTCAAAAGTTTCTGCATAGGCCACACGATCGGATAGCTCGCCCTGCAAAATCTTGAATTGAATGCTTATGCTGGCGTTCACAATTGGGTTGCCGTCATTGTCTCTTGCAATAGCCTGGTAGTTGATGGCTTGTGGAGTTTGTGCCGCAAGAAAAGCGCTGGCGGTTATTGCCAGAAGAGAAAGTAAAATCTTTTTCATGTACCTTGGATTTGAATATTTTAAAGGAATCAGGTCGGTATTATCAAAATAATGTTGCGTATTTATTGACGTAAAACTAAAGTTCAACAATTATCTCTCCAATCTTCATTGTTAAAAACGCGCCTCGGAATTTAATCAAAGCCCCTCCCCGAGTACTGGGGAAGGGCGAGGTGCTTTTGGAATCTACCATTCGGCTAAATAAAATCTATTGCTTCACAATTTTTTCACTCTCTGTTTGCTGTCCTGAGATGTCAACCGCATTGGGTTTTTCCCATTTATCTCCGACAGAATCCATTTTGTAACCGAGGGCTTAGATTTTTTTTAAAAATTTTTACCAAAGCGCTGAAGTTGTGAAAACCCCAAAGTTTTCACACAAAAGGAGCGTGTTCAGAAAAGTGTGGCACACCTAAAAATACAATGTTGATAATAAATGGTTAGTGAGGTGTGCCACACTTTCTTGAACACGCAAGCCCTCCCGATTGAATCGGGAGGACCGGGGGTAAAACGGAATCCGTCAGCGAGCCTAAAATCTCTATTGTTTTACAAACTTGTCTACGGCAACTACCTGTCCTTGGGAAAGGATCTGCAAGAATACATGCCCGAAGGCAAGTTACCTGCATGCACGATCTGCTGTTCGCTACCTGGCTCTGTGGTTTGCTCCTGTACCACGCGCCCAGCGAGGTCGGTGATGCGGATGCTTGGCGCCAGGTTTGGCAGGTTCGGGGAGTTTGACATTGATGGTGCCCGTTGTAGGATTGGGGAAAATTAAAATCCCGCGAGATGCTTGAGTCTCTGGTTTTAGGTCCACTGGAAATTGAACAATCGTTTCAACCCGGTTGGTAGAAACTGCCGGGTTTTGGTCAAAATAAATGTCGACGCGGTTTGAAAGGAGGCCGCCTTCCGGTAATCCGGGGAACGGGAATATGGAAAAGGATACGAAACCGTGGCTTTGCGGCTCATTCACGTTGCTGTCGGGCAGCGCAATGTTTTCAAAAACAAACTCCACCCCATGAAAATCCCAGTTCAATTCGCAGCGGTAAGGATGGCTCGCGCCGAGTGGCTGAAAACTGCTCATATCCAGCCAATAGTCGAGTGTGTCGCGGATGCGGACAGTGGACGCGGTGTCGTTGCCCGTGTTTTGAAACCGGATGGTGTACTCCAGCTCGTTCTCCTGAGGCAAGTACTCGGGCGGGAGCGTGGGTCGGTTGACCAATTTGTCGTTCGGGTCGTACGCACATCGGATTTCCGAAACAATAAAACGGCTTTCGGTTAAGGCCAAGGCCTGCGCGGAATTTTCCAAAAAAAGATAGCTGGACAAGTGGATGCTGTCGCCTACGTAGTTGGCATCGGGCATCAAAAAGACGATCTGGAACGTGTGGGAAAGCGACGCCGGCAAGGAGTCGAAAGCCCACCAAATCGTGTCGCGCCCGCCCGGACCTGGGCTGATCAAATCGGGCAGCGGGCTGGCATTTTGAAAAACCGTAGCCGTGTCGGAAACAATTCCCAGCCGACCGCTCGCCGCGTGGCAGCCCACGTTTTGGAGCGTTGCCCAAAATGGCACTTCCATTCCGCAGCGCGTTTGCGAGGCTACGAATGTGGGCCGGACGGCAGTCGTGTCGCCCATTTTTTCAAAACCAAATTCAAGGTTCGCGTGACCCGTCATTGAAGGGGCAAGTGTGAGCAGCGCCGAATCCGAACTCAAAGCCCAGCAGAGGTTGGTAAGAAATTGGATCTCGTGCGCCTCCGAAGGGCTTGCGAACAGGCGAAACCGACCCAGCGTATCCGTGAACGAAACTGCAGTGCCACCAACAATCCCAACGCCCATATTTTGTATCGGCAGTTCGCCCGGCTGGCGCAGGCCGTCGCCGTTTTCATCAAAAAAACAGGTGCCGGAGGCCCAAAAATTTCGCACAAAGGAGCGCATCCAGCCCGTCCCTTGCGCATCGGCACATTGCAGGTCGGGAATGCCGTCGCCGTCCAAATCAGCAGGTTCCATAAGGCCATCGAAAGTGAAAAATGCCGAGCCTGAAAACTCCCCTTGCCCATTGTTGAAGAGCAGCAGCCAGTTCCCAGCCCCGTGATAATTGCTAATGAGCAGATCGAGCCACCCGTCGCCGTCCATGTCGACACTTTTCAGCACAGGGGCGGGGATACCGCTTGCGGGGTAGATGTCGAAGGTGTCCAGCGGCACGGGTGTACCCCCGATGATCTGGTTTTGACGCAAAATCAAGGTCCAGTAATTATTTTGGACCCCCATAAAGAGTTCGGGCAGACTGTCGCTGTCCATGTCGATAAATTGGGAGGAAAGGTGGAACCATGGGCCGAAAGACTCCAGGTTGGTCTGCTGAAAAAGGAAACTGTCTATGCCATTGAATTTGGCCCAGGTATGTCCGAAAAAAATGTCTACGAACGAATCGCGGTCCAGATCGTAGGGAATGTACCCTTGAAAATAGAGGGCGAGGGTCGAGTCGAAATGGCCGGCTCCGTCGTTGAACAGCAATTTTTCAGGCGTCAGTATGTCGTTGTCTCCATCGTTGTCGAAGTCAAGGGCATAGATTTTAGCGGTAAAAGTATGGATTTGCGTCCAGAGTATTGTGGCGGGACCGAAATTGCCTGCACCATCGTTGGCGAACCACTTGGTTCGGTTGTCCCATTCATGGGTGAGACTGTCGAGATCACCGTCCATATCCAAATCAATCGGGATGATATCGTCCACCCCGAACAATTCAAAAGCAATGATTTTTTTTGGGCCAAACAGGCCATTGCCCAAATTTGGCAACCATGCAGCGAGGTCGGTGTAATTTTCACCGAAAATGTAATCGTCGAGGCCGTCGCCGTTCAAATCTGCTGCCTTGAGTGCGCTTGGCGAAACCTCCGGTATAATGCCGCCAAAATTAGAAAACGCACCCGTTCCTGGGTTTTCTAACCAATGAACAACACCGGCCGAGTGTATCCTCAGTACATCGGTATCCCCATCGTCGTCCACGTCGCCCACCTCCAAGTCGTACAACAAATGATTGGACGAGGCTGGTAAGGTGTTTTTTTCAAAAAGCTGTCCCAGGCCCTTGTTGATGAACACTTGTGTATTGCGAACACCATCTTCTGTTATCACGTCGGCCAGGCCGTCGCCTGTGAAATCTGCTACCGCAAAATATGAAAAGTAGGGGATGGTATCTGAAATCATACGAACGGCGGGGCCAAAATTGCCCACCCCATCGTTCGGCAAATAAAGGAAGCCCTGATAGGTATAGTTGGTGAATTCCGGGAAAACATCGCTGTCGCCGTCGCCGTCAAAATCGAGGTAATGGAAGCGGCATTCGACCAGGTTGGAGTCGGCGGCGGCGACTTGTGCCGGGCCGAATTGACCAGACCCGTCGTTCAACATCCGTACCAATTGATAATTTTCTACCCAGGCCAAATCCTGATCGCCATCGCCGTCAAGATCTACCGGTGTGGGTTCGTAGGGCCGAAAATTGCCGCGATCAAGTGAAATCGCGCTGCCTAATTGGCCAGATCCGTCATTCGGATGCCAGGTGATCACGAGGCTGTCAAGTGATGGGTCGGGGTTGCCATCGAGTACCTGAACCACATCGGGCAACCCGTCCTGGTTGAGATCGCCGAGCTTGAAATAACCTGCCCAAACTGAATCAATTGCGAGCAGCGACTGTTTCGGGCTAAAATTGCCCGCCCCATCATTGGCTTGCCAATAATAAAACCCTTCAAAGTGGTGACCGAAAACCACGTCAATGTCTTGGTCACCGTCCCAGTCGGTCAAATTCAGGCCAAAATAGCCGTGCGTAAAAGGCGCAATTTCGTGTACGTCCGTGACCCTGCCCGCTGTGTCGGTTTTGAACCAGCGTATCCCGGTCGACCAGTCGCTGCCAACCACATCGGCCCGCCCGTCGCCGTCCAAGTCGGCAATTTCGATGTTGTCAATATAGTAAGATTGGTTGTTCAGAAGATACTCCGGTGCGCTGAACGGGTTCAGGTTTTGAGCGTCGAGCAATGTCGACCCAAGCAGGCAGACGGCCAAGAGCGTAAAGTGTTTTTGAAAAAACATTTGTTCAAATATTGGAGGTGCAGCGAGCGGGAAACGCATGGTTTTGAATTTTAAAAGAGATTTACGCTTTCACGAACTTTTCAACTGCCAGCAATATCCCTTCGGATACGACTTGCAGGAAGTGTAAACCTCGGGCAAAATCTCGGCCCGAACCATCTGCTCTGGTGCCCGGCTCGGTTTTTTGCTCCTGCAGGAGCCGACCCATGAGGTCAGTGATGCGGAACATGGTGCCGGGCTTGACAGGTTCGGGTAGTTTGACGGTGAAAGCGCCATTATTGGGGTTGGGGAATATGGAAATGGGCCGTTTGTGCAATGTCTCGTTCGTTCCAATCAAACATTGCTATGCACTTCCATATTAGATTCGCAGCCAGCAGCATTATTGGATAAGTGTAGGAAGTGTTCGCTGGTGGATCAAATGTTCGATACAGCGCCAATAGCGCATTCCGAAAGCAGGGCATTGTTGAAGATGTTCATTCCTTCCGCTTCGTTCACTTCCCCTTTCAACAGATGTCAGATGTTCCAAATCTTCCAGCGAGGTCAATAAAGGGTTTGCCCAAATACCAAAATCGCCGCCATACAACCCTTCAAGGTTTTCCAGGCCATCCAAACTCGTCAATTTGGATTCCATCTGATGAGCAGGTGGCTGCCAATGGAATCAAGATTATTCAAGCCGGTCAAAGAAATCATCTCAATATTGCCATTTATATCTATGTCTCCCACCGAGGTAATTTGTTCCAATCCATTCAGGTTTTCTAAGGAGCTTTGATACATTTGAAGTGAGCGAATGGAAGTGACGTTTTCAAGACCATTGAGGCTGGTGAGGTTTGGTGCATTTCCAATTTGAAGAAAACCAACAATGGCTGTAAGACCACTCAGACCATTCAGATTGACGATGGTAGGCCCATAAAAAGAGATGCCCCTTCAATGACCGTACAGCCTGGATAATTAAGGGTAAAACTGTCAATCTGCCCTTGTCTTTGGAATTGAATACCATTCGGTAGGCAGGATTGAGCAAGTGCCTGGAGGCATAAAAGAATGGAAATTAAGATGCTCAGTGTAGCCTTTTTCATAGTTAAACAATTGGATATTGATATTTCTTGGGGATTCGAGCGCATTTGGGTTTCAGATATTTATCTCTGTTGGAAGGCATTTTGCAACCCAGGATCTAATTTTTTTCTGTTCGTTCCTGAAAAACCTATGAGGTTTTCAAAACCTCATAGGTTTCAGCACAAAAACAGCCCTCCCGATTGGGTCGGAGGGCTGAAGGATTATCAATGTTGTAAGGCTACGCTTAAATACTATTCCTTCACCAACTTCGCCACATTGAACAAACGATCTGCCGCCTGCACTTTTACAAAGTAAAGGCCAGAAGGCAGGTCGTCAATGGCAGTGGTCAGACTGTTGCTTCCATCCGAAACCGAAAGCATCTTCAAGCGTTGTCCCATGGCATCAGAAATATATACCCGCGCGTTTTTTGGCGCGTTGCCTGACCATTCAATGGTGATTTCGCCCGTAGTGGGGTTGGGGAAGATATAAAGGGGACTTTCGTCTTTTGACATTAATTCCTCTACGGAGATTACCCCACATTGCTGTTGACCAAAACTTGCTTGACTGGCGCAGCCCAACACATCAAATTTGGTCAATTTTTGCAACCATTGCAATCTGATTCAACAAAATATTGGCCGTGGTTGGTAAGCGTAACGCTTGAAAGGTTGCCAAGTACTGGCCCTGGCACACAATTTCCGCTCCCGTCGAGTACGCCTTGGTACCAGGTGAACGTACAAGCATCAGGACAAGGGTCACTGGGCGGAAGGACCATCATTATAGAAAACGTTTCCGGCTGGTTGTCGCAGATAAAACACGGCCCCATGATGCACTGCTCGCAGGAAGGTTCTATGTACAAAGGCCAGGAGCTTATCAGATTTCGAGGGCAACAGTCCTCCCGAATAATCACATAATACACCCCGGCAACCGTAGAGGGTAGCGGTAAAGGGTTGAAATAGGTGTAAGTTTCCGAAGCACTCCCGCCCACTGTGGTGAAGATAAGGAATCCATCCTTATACCATTCGTAGGTGTAGGTACAGGGTCTTATCGCCCCGGTACAATCAGCTCCGGGAACAACGCTCGCCGAGAGCACTACCTGTACTTCGGCACAAGGATCAGCTACGGCGGTGAAATCAAAAATCACAGCTGGGGCGGTAACATCCACCAAAATCTCCTCTCCTTTGATGGGGCATACGCCGTTTAAAGAACCTATGCCAAACCAGGTACCATTGCGCAGTTCATTTACATTGAAACAGGTATTGATAACCCTGCTTCTGGGTGCAGGGTTAGTGCCCCGTTCTGGCAGTCGCGTTCATACCAGACCCAACCCGGAGGGTTCTGTGCACAATTTGGCGTGAACTTCAACGTCGCGTCTTCTGAAAAACAAAGCGGACTTTGATCGGGTGGCACCAAGGTCACAGTACCCAAGGAGGCATCATCACTGTACAATCGGATGTTCGCGGTGCAGGTATGCGGCCCACAATCGTCGGTAATGACTACACTGTAAATAAAATCCTCGTAGCAATTCTGATTGTTGGCCATGGACAAACAGGGCGGCTGATAACTTGATCCGCCGATTTGAACCGAATTGCCTTGTGGATCGAACCATTCCACGGTGCCAAAACAAACAGGGGCGTTCGCAGTCGAAGTTATGAGTAAAGGCTGTGGGGAAATACAAGTGCCCATATAACAGTGTTGTTGGCTATTGAGCGTACAACTGTTTGGGTTGCAAAGGCTTATCGTAGCAATGTTGGAGAATATTTGGGTGCATGGTCCGTCGTTCAGGTCAATGACGGCATACACACACAAATCGGCTGGCAGGATGCTAGGGAAAATATGAAGCGGCTCAAGGTTGTTGTTCGTAACAGCCGTACTTTTGGTACGGCTGCCCAACTTAATAGGTGCCGGGCAACCCGTGGCAGGTTTTGGAATGACGTACCAACCTTACCTGATACACGTTGTTCACCGGCGGCCATTCGCAGGCATAAAACGGCACATGATATTCGTCCAAGCCATTGCAGACATCCTGATCGTCCACACAGATTTTTTTGCAGCAAACCGTTGGCACCCATACTGTTTGGGTAGAAGTTGTCGGCAGGCCGGTGACATTGCAGATACAATTGATTGCAGGGTGAAATTCAGAGCCGTAGGCACCGGATCGGTAACAGCGATGCAACCCGTGATGGTGTTACCCAAATAGACTAAGTTGGACAAAGGGTAGGCACTTGTCAGGACGTAGTTGCAATTGGAGACCGATATATCCGGTGTTACATTGATCGTAAAATTGTATTTGTACGGGTCGGTGGGATGGCAGATCATGCTCCCCGATGCCGAACCGCAGCAGGTGTTCGGCACGACCACGGTGTGCGTGGTGGTACAGATGTTGCCGGCGGGGTCGGTAACTTTCAGGCAGACAGTATACGTGCCGGCGCCACAGTCGAAGCCGTAAGAAAAGGCATTGTTGGGTGCTCCGACGACGACCGTTAACTCCGGATTGTTGTCGCAGAATATGTCCCAGGAGTAGGTATAGTTACCAGCCATTGGGTTTTGGCAATTGGCATTAAAGGTCACATTGGAACAGTTGCCCAAATTCCATGTAAAATCGCAATCACAGGGCATGGGCGGCGTAGCAGGATTTTTGTTGATCTTGAAAATTTATGGATGTGACCGTTCTTGCCAAGTTATTGGACAAAAACCCGAGGGAGAAAGAAGGTAGTCCAAAACTTGAAACCATCGGTATTCGGGGCGAAATATGCACTATCGTGTCATAATAACAGGTGTTGTTGGTGTGGCCCTGAGCATCCGTTAGTATGGTCAGAATGTTCCCCGCCGAGATAGACGGGGTCAATACTTCGGTGGATTGCCCACTGATAAAATACTCATCGTTGGCCGTGACCTCCACCCGGTTTCCCTGGGCTGTAAAATCATTTTGCGTATAGCCGTGTACCCAATCAACGACGTTGCCGCTTGTCGCATCGAGCCGCATCAGCATACAATCGCCGCCCTTCGTACCTTGAAAAACGGTGGTTTCCAAGACTTTGCCCGTTAGAGCCAATTTCCGTTTGCAGCAAAATTGAAGCGGTTGAAAAACTCATCGCCGCCCGTGACATCATAGTCTTTGCCCAAAGCGGCGTTCCGTTTAAATCCGTCTTCATCAGCATTGCTGGTTTTTGGGCATTGTTGTTCTATGGAATATCCTGAAATCCAGAGTTCTCCCCCTTGGGGCCCAAACTGAGCACTCCCTTGAATGCAAGTGCCGGCATCATCCGCATTGGGCACAATATCATATAATTTGAAAAAAGAAGGAACACCGCCGCTTGTATTGATCTGCATCAGAAAGAGTTGATCAACTCCGGTCAACAGCGAAGTCGCCCTGCCGGTAATGTAAAACACCCCAACACCACCGGGGGTTGTCGGGAACGATGTGCCGAAGGTGGCGGTCAGGGAATAGCCGCTAATGGAGAAGGTGTTTCTCCAGTTGGTGTTGCCATTGCAGTCCAACTGCGCTAGCGCTACGGAGGAAATGAAATTATTGAGGTCGTATGAATTGCCGAGTGCGAGGATCAGGCCGTTTGGATCCATTTCGCCCCAAACGCCATTTTCGATTGATCCGGGTGATCCGATGGCGCGCGTCCAAACAGGCGTTCCAGTAGTCGTCACCCGCGAAACCAGCATTTCCCCTTGGTCGTCGTCGCCGATAAGCACGTATTCATTGCCGCTTCCGCAAAAGACATTTTTTTCAATCCAAACACCAGATTCGGTGTTGGAGACCGACACATCCAGGGCATTTGAAGGGTTAATGAAATTCCCGGCGTTGTCCAACCAGTCTAAACGCGCCGTGCCATTCAAATTCAATACATCGAATTTGTAGCCACACAACAGAAAGTCGCCGGAGGGTGTGATGACTCCTGAGCCTTTGTCAACAATGGGAAAGGTAGCGCCGATGGTTTTTTGGAATTGACCGTACACATTTGCCATGCTGAACAAAATCAAACCTGTCAGCATCAATGCTCTTGGCCATTCCAGTATATGATTGACGGCTTTCTTGTTAAGGTCAATTTTTGAATGAAAGGAAAAATGCGCATCCCTGTCAATTGCAGGGTTTGAGCGTCAGTGGTTTGGAGGTCTTGCTACAACCAAGCGTATTGGTTATCGTCAAGGTATAGGTTGTCCCGTTTGGATCAGGAATATCCGTGAAAGTACAACCCGTGCCAGTGTTGCCACTTGGCAAAGCCAGCCATGAATAGGTCATTGGTCCCGCATTGCAACTATCCTCCGAATCGCAACCGTCAAGGGTGATGGGCAAGCCGTCGCAAGCGCATGGATTGTCTGTCGGGCACTTGATTATGGGCTTCAAGACACATTCTTCCACACAATACGGCCCGACCATCGTGGTCTCACAGCCATTTTTTATCCCGACCCAATAACAGCCAGGTTTGTTGATGGTATACGTGTTGCTTGGGCCAACAAATTCAAGGATGCCATTCCAGGACCAGCAATATTCCCAGTTGCCAGCTACATCCGGCGTAACGGCAAGCGTGGGATAAGGCCCGCCTTCACAAAATTGGGTCGGTCCACTGATCGTACCGGAAGGCGGTGAAGGTTCGAGGCAAATCTCCACCATGTTACTGTAGCAAGGGTCGCAGCCCGAGTTCGGATAACTCTCGGGGCGGCACTCGATCCGATAATAGATACAAGTTACGCCAGACGGCCAAAATGCAGGGTCAATCGGATTCAACTGCGGCAGGGTGTTGGTGTTCTGGTTGGAATTGCTCGTGCCCAAATCCGTCCAACCAGGGCTAGTCGGCAGCGGAGCCGGAGGGCCGAAATGATACTGCCACACAGGGTCGCAATTAGTGAATGGGGCTGCCATTTCCAGCTCCGAATAATCGCCGGGGCAAATCTTATATTGATACGGAAACCCAGCAGGAGGG
>JADJFA010000004.1 GCA_016708875.1 Lewinellaceae bacterium | reverse complement strand
ATCATAACGGATTTTAAAATCCGTTGACAGACATGGCAGCTATCACCGATATATCGCAACTTGACCTGAACGGCACTTACTCCTACGCCGATTACCTGACTTGGAAGTTTGAGCAGACCCTTGAACTCATCAAAGGGAAAATCTTTGTGCCCATGGCTGCTCCTAGTCGTAGGCATCAGCAGATTTCTTGGCGTTTGACTTTGCAAATTGGCGAATTGTTCAAGCACCACCGCTGTGACGCCTATGCTGCCCCGTTTGACGTAAGGCTCTTTGACAAAAGAAAATCCGAAAAAGCAAACAAGGACATTTTTACCGTGGTGCAGCCCGATTTGTGCGTAATCTGCGACTTGGAAAAATTGGACGACCGTGGTTGCCTTGGCGCGCCTGACTTTATTATCGAAATCCTATCTCCCGGAAATTCGATGCGCGAGATGAAAATCAAAAAAGACCTCTATGCCGAAAATGGTGTGCGAGAATATTGGATTGTGGATTTTGACCACGAAACCCTCACTCGATTTAAACTTGAAGGAGAGGATCGTTATGGATTGGCTGAAATATTTGTGAGCAATGAGACTGTAGTATCATTGGTTTTTCCTGATCTGGCCATTCAACTGGAAGAACTTTTCCTACCATGACCGGTCCATTTTTCAGTATGCGGATACTTTTCCTGATGCTTTTGGGACTGGTGGTTATTGTAGAATCTGCTAGAACCCAACCCCTCCCCACCCTCCTAAAAAGCGCCGAACGGGAAGCCAATGCGGGCCACTTCCTAGCCGCCGCCGAGCTTTGGGAACGCGCCGGTCGGCTCAAAAATTCCGATCCCGCACTGCTCCACCAAGCCGCCGAAGCCTACGCTCAGGCACGTGATTATCTGCGCGCAGCCGATTGTTACCGTGCCGCTTTGACGGATGCGCGTTTCCCGCTCGCAGCACTCAAACATGCGCGCGCACTCAAACAACAGGGGCGCTATGAGGAGGCGCTTCTGGCATTTGAAACCTTTGCCCAGACCTATCGCGGCGATTTCAAAGCAGTATTGGTTTCGGTCGCAGAAAACGAAATTGCCGGATGCGAATTAGCCTTTCAACTTTTTGAAAATCAAGATAGTACAACATTCGTTCTTCCAAGGCGGCACGCCTTAAACAGCCCGGAAAATGAGTTTGCGCCCATTCCATTTTCTGATCAATTGCTATACTTCTCACTGGCTTCAGAAACGCGGGCAAAACTTATGCGAGTCAGGCAAAATGAGGAGAATTGGGGGCTGCCCGAGGAGGCAGTACTTCCCGACAAGGTTTCAGCAAAGTTCAGGAGCGGCAGTTTTTCGCCCGATGGAAGCAGGTTTTACTATGCACAATGTGATGGTGGCTGTCTTGCAGAAAGCGGTGGAAGTGTATCCTCATCTCCCTGCGCGATTTTTTGCATTCGCCGAACGGAGGAGGGCTGGGCAGAGCCCGAGCGTTTGCGGGCATACATCAATCTCGAAGGGAGCACCTGCATGTTCCCTCATGTAGCACAAGCGGAGGGTGTGGAATACTTGTTTTTTTCGAGCGACAGGGTAGGGGGCTTTGGAGGTTTGGATATTTACGTTTGCGAGCGCCCCCTGGAGTCTGAGGAACTAGATTTTTCATTTCCCCAAAATCTCGGAAGGGTAGTAAACACAGGGGCTGACGAGGTAACGCCTTTTTACCAAGCCGATACAAAAACGTTGTGGTTCAGCAGTTTGGGCCACCCTTCTTTGGGAGGGCTGGATATATTTAAAACCGAAAAAGAGGACTCCCATTGGTCTAAGCCGCAGAATGTTGGAATTCCAATCAATTCCCCTGCCGACGACTACTTTTTTGTGCTTAAAAAAAGTAGTGAAGCGGCTTTCTTTTCCTCCAATCGCAAGGACGGTGAAACAAAAACCACTACCACCGACGACGATATTTACGAAGTGAATTGGCACTAATCACCTTTTCAACGTTAAAACTTCCCTGCCCGCCAAGGCTTGGCAGGCGGGGGCGGCTAAATAATCCACCCCTCCTACGTTAAAACTTCCCTGCCCGCCAAGGCTTGGCAGGCGGGGGCGGGTAAACAATCCACCAATCCACCAATCACCAACAAACCAATCACCAACAAACCTACCTTTGCCCCATGACTTTTCGGAGCATTATCGCATTGGCTCGACCTGAGCATTGGGTCAAGAACTTGTTCTTGTTTCTGCCTGCATTTTTTGCGGGGAGATTGACCGAAGGCGATATATTTTGGAATGCGATGTTGGGATTTGTGTCATTTTCGCTCACTGCATCGGCAGTGTACGTGCTCAACGATCTGGTAGATGCACCGCAGGACCGCAACCATCCCGACAAATCTCGCCGACCCATTGCGAGTGGTGAGATTAGCCAAGGGCAAGGTATCTTGATCGGGGCGATTCTGTTGGGTGCAGGATTGTCGCTGGCCTATTTTTTACGGCCTGAGATGCTGGTTTTCAGTGTGTTGTATTTTGTGGTAAACCTGGTATACTCGCTTTCACTGAAGCATTTCGCCATCGTGGACGTATCGCTCATTGGTTTGGGTTTTTTGTTGCGTGTACTGGCTGGCGGCGCTGTCACAGGGGTACTAGTGTCCCATTGGCTCATCGTACTTACGTTCCTGCTGGCGCTTATACTGGGTTTTGCCAAACGGCGCGGCGAATACGTGGTGGCAATGGGGGAGAGCAATTTTCGCAAGGCATTAGAGGGCTACAACCTTCCTTTTCTCGATATGAGCATTGTGGTATGTTCCACCGTGGCAGTGGTCGCGTATCTGATGTACTGTTTCTCGCCAGAAGTAACGGGGCGTATTGGGAGCGACAAGATTTACTATACCGCCTTTTTTGTGGTGGTGGGCGTCTTAAGATATCTCCAATTGACACTGGTGTTTGGCAAAACGGAATCACCTACACGGGCGCTGCTTCGAGACGGTTTTTTGCAGATCGTGCTGATGGCATGGATCGGCTCGTTCGCTTGGCTGATTTATGGTAAAAAATGGTTGCTGGGAGTATTTTGACGTGGTAGTAATTTGAAACACATAGGCACAGAAGGACACATAGTTTTGATTTTCAACACTATGTGTCCTTCTGTGCCTATGTTGATAAATTTATTTTTGCTCGGACCGTTTATCGTTCTTCAAAAAACTTGTGGAAAAACAGCACCTGAAAATCCACGGCACTGCCCCAATATTCGCTGTTGTGTTCTCCCGGGCGTTCAGTGTACTCATGCGGGATATCGGCTTCCAGCAAGCGGCGGTGCATTTCACGGTTGGTTTCGAGAAAAAAATCGTCCAACCCGCAGTCGATAATCATGGGCAAATCGCGGCCTTTTAATCTTGGTACGAAGTTGACTGCCGACGCGGCTTCCCAATTTTTCCAATGTATTAAAGGCTCGCCCAGCACCCCTTTCAAGTCCCAATAATTTATTTTGAATGGCCGGAGGTCCAAACCTCCGGCCATACTTCCAGCCGCTCCAAATATGTCTATATATTTGATTCCCAATGTAATAGCCCCGTGTCCGCCCATACTTAGGCCGGCGATAGCACGACCTTCGCGTTCGCGGCGCGTATTGTAGTAGTAGTCAATAAAACCGACCACTTCTTTTGCGATATAGGTTTCGTAGCGTACAGTCGTATCCACGGGGCTGTCGAGATACCAACTGTCGTAACCCCCATCGGGGCATACGATGATCATCTGATAGTTGTCCGCATGTTGCCGAAGTTGAGGAGCATCCGAAAGCCAACCTGCGAAGTTGCCGCTGTAACCGTGTAAAAGGTACAATACTGGGTAGGGCTGCCCCGTGGCCCGGTAGTTTTCTGGTGCAACTACAAGACATTTTATGTTTTTCCGCATGGAGGCACTGAAGATTTCTAAAGTGTCCACATAAGCAGCATTCGCGGTTTCAGGCACAATTAAACAGTTGATAATGAGAAGATTGAATAAAAGAAAGCGTTTCAAAATTTACAAAATTTTGGGCAAAAATAGCCTGTCTTGCCTTTTGCAACACTACCCCAATTTAGTTATTGGCACTTCTTTTGTTTTCTTCTAGCAAACATATTTTTGAATCGCAATGAGAAAACTTCCTTTACTCCTTACCCTGGCTTTTTGCCTACAGATTTTGCCTGCAATTTCCCAAAATCAGGCCGTTAAGAACGCCATCCATGCCAAATTTAATTTCATTGACTACGGCCTTTTGTTCGACAACGAACTGAAAATGGGTCAAGGTTTTGAATTTGCCTATTTCCGAAACGTTGCCCCAGCCCTCAACATCGGTGTTCCGCTGAAATTGGGTCTGGCAAAACTTCCCGGCTCCTCAGATGCAAACACAGTAACAGCCGGCGCCGACATCCAATTTCGGCTCGAAAACATGAAAAGCACCGCCAAGGTTATTCCATTTGCATTTGGTGGCGCGGGTTATGTGGTCGAAAAAAGTAACAGCCATGCGCAATTTCCTTTTGGTGCAGGGCTTCATTTTCGAGTTTCTCCTTATGCTTTTGTTAGCTTGCAAGGCGAATTCCGAAAGGCATTGGTTGAAAACCGCGACAACCTTCAGGTCGGTATCGGCTATGTTTACATGCTCCACAAATCCGAGCCTAAGCCTGTTCCTCCAGCCCCGTTAATGAACGACATGGACAAGGACGGAACGCCTGATTCTTTGGATTTGTGCCCAACTTTGGCTGGTTCACCCACGGCTTTGGGATGCCCTGATGCTGACAATGATGGCATTGGTGACTCAGATGATCATTGCCCCAACGATCCGGGTACCATTGAAACAAACGGTTGTCCTGATTACGACAACGACGGTCTTGCAGACAAAGACGACGAGTGTCCAACAGAGGCGGGCCTGTTAAATGGCTGCCCGGATGCTGACGTTGATGGAATAGCCGACAAAGATGACAAATGCCCCAACGAAGCAGGCTCACCGACCAACAACGGTTGCCCGGAATCAATGGACTCAGATGGCGACGGGTTCGCTGATGATGTGGACCTCTGTCCTGACAAATCAGGTTCCAACCGAGGCTGCCCTGATTCTGATGGCGATGGTATTGCCGACAATTTTGACAGTTGCCCGGAGGTGGCGGGTTCGGTAAACAACAATGGATGTCCAGAGAACAAAGAACCTGACGCAGACGAGGATGGGGTTCCGGATAAGAACGACCCTTGCCCAGACAAAGCAGGAACTTTTGGTGGTTGTCCAGATTCTGACGATGATGGCGTGGCTGACAATTTGGATCAATGCCCGGATATTGCAGGAACAGCAAAGAACAACGGCTGTCCTGAGATAAAGGATGCAGATGGAGATGGAGTGCCTGACAGCCAGGATAAGTGCCCAAATGTGGCCGGTTCTGCGAAAAACAAAGGCTGCCCGGAGGACAGAGATCGCGATGGAGTGCCAGACGATCAAGACCCATGCCCGGACAAAGCGGGCAATTTGGGTGGTTGCCCTGATTCTGACGGAGACAGTGTGGCGGACCATGAAGATAGATGCCCCAACACTGCGGGATTGCCCTCCAATTTTGGATGTCCTGAGGAAAAACCCGCCCCGGAGAAAAAAGAGATCACTGTAGTGAGAGAAAAATTAGCCACTGCTGCTCGCGCCGTGCAATTTGAAAGTTCGAAGGCCATTTTGAAAGATGCATCCTACGATGTGCTGGACGAGGTGGTAGCCATTATGCGCCAAAGCACCTCTTATTCCCTTTCCATCAGTGGCTACACAGACGATGTGGGCGAAGATGATGAAAACCTTAAACTCTCACAGGATCGTGCCAAGGCTTGCTATGATTATCTCCTTTTCCGGGGAATTAAGGCCGAACGCATTCGCTTTACAGGTTTTGGTGAAGCCCGGCCAATCGCCAGCAACGAAACGGCAGAAGGCAGGGAACAAAACCGGCGTGTTGAGTTTGAGTTAATCGTCGAATAACCATCGGTCATCTCGAATTTTGAGCATCCCATGTTTTTTTGAATGATGATTGACGAGTACATGATTGTTGATTTTTGATGTAATGGGCTATTTTATTATTGACGATGGCGGCACATCGGCCATTATCAGTCCACCATTCCATCAAAAATCAACAATCATGTACTCGTCAATCATCATTCAAGTAAAATCACAGAATGGTCTAAATTTGGGACGATACATGTTTTTTTCAACCTTTCTTCTCCTTTCCTGTTTTCTCCCCCTATGCGGCGCGACTACCTTCTGCTGAGCGGTCTCGCTCTGTTATTTTTCTTCCCATTTTTGGGGAGCGTTCACCTGTTTGACTGGGATGAGATCAATTTTGCAGAATGTGCCCGTGAGATGATCCAAACGGGTGATTGGATGCGACCGCAGATTGATTTCGAGGCTTTTTGGGAAAAACCGCCTTTGTTCCTTTGGATGCAGGCGATTTCGATGAAGGTATTCGGAGTCACCGAGTTCGCCGCCCGTCTCCCCAACGCCATTTGTGGCTGGGCTACCCTTCTCCTTGTTTTTCATATTGGCAACCGGCTACACGACCGCATGTTTGGTTGGCTTTGGGCTTTGGCCTGGCTTGGAAGTTTGCTGCCGCATCTCTATTTCCGCAGCGGAATCATTGATCCGTGGTTCAATTTCTTCATTTTTGTTGGGTTATACGGGTTCATTGAGTTTCGTTGGAGATTTTTTAGCCATCAAAAAATGCAGTCTTTTTGGGTGCGCTATCGGCATTTGCTGGGCGGCGGTTTTATTTTGGGTCTGGCGATTCTGACCAAAGGCCCAACCGCATATCTCGTGGTGATGCTGGTTTTGCTGCTTTATTGGGCGAAATACCGTTTCAAAGGCAAAGGCTATTGGTTGCATCTGTTGTATTTTTCATTGGCGGCGGGTGTTGCGGCATTGCTTTGGTTTGGGCTTGAAATCTGGATGCACGGGCCTTGGTTTGTGCAGGAATTTTTGGCCTATCAAATCCGATTGTTCAGCACCGAGGACAGCGGCCACGGCGGATTTTTCGGCTATCATTTTGTGGTGTTGCTGTTGGGTTGTTTCCCCGCTTCAGTATTTGCCATCCCTAACCTTTGGGGTGATCGCGAATGTCAGGACGAGGCGCTCGAATCCACGACTTTGTCCTCCTGCATGCGATGCGATTTTGCGACCTGGATGCAGTTGCTTTTTTGGGTAGTGCTGATCCTTTTCAGTCTGGTTAAAACAAAAATCGCGCACTATTCTTCGCTCTGCTATTTTCCACTAACTTATTTAGGATCAGTTACTTTATGGCGGGCAATTAAATGGAATGTATTGCCCAAAGTAACAAGTTTCCTGCTTCCAACCATCGGTGTGCTGTTGGGTTTGGCAGTGGCTGCGCTTCCTTTTTTGGGTCAAAATCTTCATCTGATAAAACCCCTGTTTGTCAACGATCCATTTGCTTTGGCAAATCTGGAAGCTGACGTCAAGTGGGAATTATGGCAAGGAATCCCCGGTCTGGTTTTGGCCGTTTCAAGTGTGGCAGGCGTCTATTTTTGGCTAAAAAAGCGAGCCTGGCAAACAGCCCAGGTGGTGTTTGCTGGCGGGGCAATATTTGTGGGGGGGACCCTGCTTTTTGTAGTGTGCAACATAGAGGGATATTCTCAGCGGGCGGCCATCGAATTTTATGAAAGCAAAGCCAGCGAGGATTGCATTATTAAACCCGTTGGATTCAAAAGTTATGCCCACCTTTTTTACGGAAACAAACAAGATCCTGGCCCTGATAAAACGGTAGACGATCTTCCTCGACTATATTCCCAAAAACCTGACAAACCAACTTATTTTGTGGCAAAAATCAACCGTTTGAACCCTTTGCCAGAGTTTCCTCACATCAAGGAAATTGGCCGGAAAAACGGGTTTGTGTTTTTTGAATGGCAGCCAGAATAGAAGTGACACTTTTTAAAAAAGTGTCACTTCTATTCTGTGCTAGCGAACAAATTTTTCGTTCTCATGTTACTCGCCACATTCTACTTTTACACTTCCAATGTTCAATTTTCTGCCCAATAATAACTTTCGGGTAGACCTTTGAAACTTGCAACTTTTAACTTGAAACTATTCCAAGGATGTACCCAATAGCACTCACCACCCCCATGGCTCAGGATTTGACAAACCATGGTTTCGAATCGCTCAGCACCCCAGATGCAGTAGAACAAGTACTTGAAAATCAGGAAGGTACGGCCCTGCTGGTTGTTAATAGCGTTTGCGGTTGCGCAGCAGCCATGGCTCGACCAGGGGCAAAACTTTCGCTCGAAAACGAGAAGCACCCCACCAAATTATATACAGTATTTGCTGGTGTAGATACAGATGCGGTGGCAAAAGCCCGAGAATTCCTCGCTCCGTACCCGCCCTCTTCGCCAAGCATTGCACTGTTTAAAGACGGCAAACTGGTACACTTTCTCGAGCGGCGACACATAGAAGGCCGTTCGGCGCAAATCATTGCGGATAACCTTCGGTCAGCGTACGATATGTACTGCTAAGTGAATGAACTGGTTTTCTAGGCGGCCTAGGTGAAAATCGATTGGCCTCGTTCCCTTGCCCTCGACCTTTGTACGACAGACGGTGGTTTATCTGTAGTGTTTGGATTTGGACATTCCTTGTTGGCCCTTGCCTAGCGGCATTCCTCAGTCCGCCCTTGTCGCGCTATTCACCCAATCAAATTTTTTGAGCGCAAGTAAGGCTTGTTGCAGGTGGTCGGTATTGGCCACCACCATAGACACACGCCCTTCAAAATAACCGCCTTCGCCTGAAATAGAAAAGGAGCGGATATTGATGCCCAAGTCGGCAAGCGTATTGGTCAACTGGCTGATGACCCCAGAGCCGATGTCAACGCCATTGATGACAATTTCCGCGAGAAAATCGTTTTTGGAGATATTGCCCCATTCGGCTGGAAGGATGCGATGGGCGTGTTGTGCATAGAGGTTGTCTGCATTGGGACAGGCCGCACGGTGTATTTTAACGCCCCCCTGAACGAGGATAAATCCAAAGATATCGTCGCCTGCTACTGGGTTGCAACAGGCAGCAAAGGAGTACTTGTATAAGTTTCCGGGTTCTCCATTGAGGTAAACTTCCGGCTTGTTTATTAATTTTGGACTAAGCCATGGAGCCTTCGGTTTGGCAGGGGCTCTTTTTACAACAGCTTGTTTTTCAATCAGATTGTTGCCCTCTGCCCGGAAATGCTTGCTGATTTTCCGAAGGTCCACCTGCTCCAAATAGATGGCGCTGAGGAATTCCATGCGGTTGGGAAAATCATAGAATTTGCGAGCAAATCACAGTTTTCCTCTACGGGTACTTTAAAGGCGCTGAGTTTGCGCTCCAAAATTTTCTTTGCCATAAGACGCTTGCTCACGCTTCACATCTTTAAGAGCGGATCGTATTCGGTTCTTGGCTTTGGAAGTGACGACAAACTGAAGCCAATCCTCACTCGGCTTCTGGTTTTTGTCTGTGATGATCTCCACCTGATCTCCATTCTCAAGGAGGTAGGTGAAGGGAACAATGCGGTTATTCACCCGAACAACACGACAGGTGCAACCTATGTCAGAGTGAATACTGAAGGCAAAATCCAATGCCGTAGCGCCGTCCGGCAGGATTTTCATCTCGCCTTTCGGGGTGAAAACGTGGACTTCTTCCGAGAAAAGATTGCTCTGAAAATCAGCAAGGAATTCTACGGCATTGCCGGATTCCTCGTTTTCGAGCGATTCGCGTACCTGCCCCAACCAGTTTTCATAGTTGTTGGCGCGGGTTGCGGTTCCTTCTATGCCTTTGTATTGCCAGTGGGCAGCAAAACCCCGTTCGGCGATGTCGTCCATGCGTTTGGAGCGAATCTGAACTTCAACATAACGACCACCTGGCCCGACTACCGTGGCGTGCAGCGATTCATAGCCGTTCGCTTTGGGGATGGAAATCCAGTCTTTGATCCGTTGGGTAATGGGGGCATACGTGTCGGTCACAATCGAGTAGACTTGCCAACAAGCGCTTTTTTCTTGTTCTGCCTTCACGTCCAGCACGATCCGCACTGCGAACAGGTCGTATATGTCTTCAAATGGGACGTGCTTGGTTTTGATTTTGTTGTAAATGGAAAAAATGCTCTTGGGTCGCCCAACGATCTCGAAAGGTATGCCAAGGTCTTTCAAGGATTTTTCCAGGGGGCTGGTGAATTCGTCAATATAAAGTTGTCGGGAGCGCTTTGACTCTGAAAGTTTGGAGGCAATGTCGTGGTAGACCTCCTTGTGGGTGATTTTAAAACAGGTGTCCTGAAACTCGTTTTTGATAGCATAAAGCCCCAATCTGTGTGCTAAAGGCGTGTAAATGAACGAGGTTTCGGCAGCGATTTTGAGTTGTTTGTGTTGCGCCATGCTTTTGATGGTGCGCAGGTTGTGCAGGCGGTCAGCCATTTTGATAAGCACCACGCGGACATCGAACAGCATGGCTTTCAGTACCTTGGAAAGGTTTTCGGCTTGTGGGCTTTGTGAATCGTGGAGGCCATCCAGTTTGGTCAAGCCGTCCACGATTCGGGCAATTTTGTCGCCGAACTGGTCGTGGATTTCCTTGAGGGTTACATCCGTATCTTCCACCACATCGTGCAACAGGGCGCAGATGACCGCGGTTGGTCCCAGGCCGATTTCTTCCACACAAATCCGAGCTACTTCGATGGGGTGGGTAATGTAAGGTTCACCGGATTTGCGACGCTGGGTTTGATGGGCTTGCGCCGCAAGTTCAAATGCAGCCCGGATATTGTTGTGATCTTCAGCGTTGAGGGTAGTTTTGAGGGATTTTAGCAGGTTGCGATATGAGCGTGCAATGAGCACACGATCCTGTTCCCCACCAGGAATGGCAGGTGATTCGTGGGCAGCATGCGTCTGGTCGTCGTGTTCTGCTGCGGCTGCTTCCTGTTGTGTGCTAATATTGGGATCTTCTTCTTTCATAGTCTGCGCTCACAAAGATAGGGGCGCAGGATGATTCTGGATTGATTTGATTTTTCGATTGATTCGACTGGGTGATTGCCAATCGAATCAATCGAATCAATCCCCCAATCGAATCAATCGTTCCAATCCAATCATTCCGGCTTCCTCCAAACATTGTTCTCCAAATCAATGTCAGCCAGACGGTGTGTCGGATCAATCTCGACTTTGGCTACTTTCTTCATTTTTTCTGGGATTTCAAATTCGTGGCTAAGGTCCACCCAGCGATGATCCGGCAGCAAAACGCGCTCGGTTTTGTTCTCGACAGGCTTTTCGCCACGCATACCTTCAAGCGGGGCATAAAAAATCTCCTGGTCGCCGTTGGTGTAAGTTACCACAATATCCAGGGGCATCGCCATGCGGCCAATGCGTTCAATCACGACTTTGGTGTTTTTCCGGCCTTCACTTTCTACGGATTTCACGGCGTAATCAATGGTATTGGTGGTGTTCACCCAATCTTCTTTGAACCAATCCAGTTCAAGGCCGCTTTCTTTTTCAAAAACACGGGTTACATCGTCAGCGTCCGGGTGTTTGAATTTCCATTCGTGGAAATAACGCAGCAAACCCTTTTCAAACGCCTGTTTTCCAATGATGTATTCCATCTGGAGCAGGTAAACGGCCCCTTTTACATAGGCGGCCAGGCTATACCCGTAATTGGTGTGAAAATGGTCGGCATGGGTGGTAAGTGGCTCCTCGTTGTCGCTGGTGGCAAGGGCAGTATAACCAGCAAGCGCGCCCTCGTAAGGGTTGGCTTCTACGGTCTTGCCAGGAAGCAAGCCTTCGCGGGCGAGTTCGTTCATCACAATGTCTTCGGCAAAGGAGGTAAAGCCCTCGTCCATCCAACCATAGAGACTTTCGTTGCTGCCCAGCACCATTTGGTACCAGGAGTGGAGTTGCTCATGGACGGACACGCCGACGAGCGAGTTCAGACCCCGATTGCCAGTTATCAGCGTGGCAAGCGGATATTCCATACCGCCGTCGCCCCCTTGAATGAAGCAGTATTCGCGGTATGGATATTTGCCAAAGTGTTGATTCATAATGGTACGGGCACGATTCATAATGCCAGGAAGCTTGCCCCATTGGTCGTCGTAACCTTTGCCTTTTTGCCAGAAAAAACGCATGATTGAGCCATCGTCGGCCACGATGTTGGTATGTGTGTAATCGCGGTCGGCAGCCCAAACGAAGTCGTGAACATTGGGTGTTTTGAAATGCCAAAGGAGTTTATCGCCCGCCGGACGATTGAGAACGGCGCCTGTGCTTTCGTAGCCATAACCTACCTCCTGCGCATTTTGAATGTAGCCACCTGCTGCAACAACGTAGTTTTTGTCAATCGAAATCTTCACGTCGAAGTCACCCCATACCCCATAAAATTCCCGGGCGATATAAGGGTTTGCATGCCAGCCTTGTTCGTCGTACTCACAAAGTTTTGGATACCATTGTGCCATGGAATAATCTATGCCTTCCCGGCTGTCGCGTCCGTTGCGGCGCACTTGCAGCGGTACTTGTGCGTCCCAATCCATTTCAAAAATGGTGGTGGCGCCTGGCAGGATTGCTTCACTCAAGGTGACCTCAAGAATGGTCTCGTTGGCCAGGAATTTCACCGATTTTCCGTTGTGGTTCAGCGTATTGACTTTTATCCAACCTTGCTCTTCGGGTTTCAATTTAGAAATGCGGTCACTCACCCGCGGGTCTGGGTCGGCGATGGTGCGGGAGCGCACGTCCATCATACTGCCAGGCTGAAAGGCATTGAAATACAGGTGCCAGAAAGCCTTGTAGAGTGTGTCAGGGCTGTTGTTGGTGTAGGCCAGACGGAGCGTTCCGTGATACTGGTGCTTGGCCACATTCATGTCGGCATTGATTTGATAATCAACGTGTTGTTGCCAGGATTGGGCCTGAGCAAAAAATGTCAGGCAGAGTAGAGTTGTTGTGCTTAGGATGCGCATGATTTTATTTTTATAATAACATGGATCATCCCGAATTTTAAAGCAGCCCCAGCGGGGCTAAATCTCGGTAGAAATGCGGTAAAAGAAGGTTGGCGTGCCGTAGGTACGCTATCTCACGCCCGCAGATAGCGTACCTACGGCACGCTTTTCCTTCGAAATATTCATTTCTACCTAGATTACGTCCCTCTGGGACGACCATAATTCAAAATTCGGGATGAACCATGTTTGAGCGAAATACAACGCAATGATACGCCAATGCAATTTTGAGCAAATTGATTTTTGGAAAAACGACACGGTGGGAGCTGTGTTCGCCCTATCTTCGCACCGGTTTTGGGGTTTTCAAATCTCCGAATCCCCAAATCCACGCATCCACAAATCTACGAATCAACTTTGCCATGAAGTATCGCCTCGCACTTGCGCTTATTGCCCTCGCTGCACTGACACGTTTGCTCCCACATCCCCATAATTTCACGCCCATCGGGGCCATTGCCCTTTTTGGCGCGGCTTATTTCAATCGCCAGTGGCTGATGCTCGCAGTGCCGTTTGCTGCCTTGTTCCTCACGGATTTGTTTATCAACAACGTGATTTACCGCGAGTTGTATGGCGGACAGTTTACGCTCATCACCTCCTGGTGGATCTATGCGGCATTTGCCATGGTGATGTTGGCGGGTTTTGGATTGTTGGGCAAAAAAGTAAGTGGTATTCGGGTGCTTGGCGCAAGCCTTTCTGCCTCGGCCATTTTTTTCCTCGTCACCAATTTCAGCGTTTGGGCTGAAAGCGGCATGTACCCCAAAACTGCGGCGGGTCTGGCGGCTTGTTATACTGCGGGGATTCCGTTTTTAGGCAATACGGTAATGGGCGATTTGTTCTTTTCTGCGGCGATGTTCGGCGTGTATGAATGGGCGAAAAGCAGAAATGCGCGTATACATGAGTCATCAGCCCGAATTTAAAAGCATTATTGCCCCGTTCCGTTGCAACATCAAACTTGACAAAATTTGAACCACAAAAGGCACAAAAGAGATCAAAAGTAGCAAGATACGTCTGTTGTGTCCTTTTGTGCCTTTTGTGGTTCAAATTACGCTACATGGGGGAGAAGCAGTGCTCTTTTGATGTTTTACTTGTACGATTTTATATTGTTACAAAGTTTGGGGTGTCTCAGGTAGTTATTTAGCGCACAAAAAGAAGCATTTTTTAATGAAACAAGGCCCAACCGGAATACTCATAATCAACCTCGGCACTCCTGATGAACCTTCGCGATCTGCGGTTTATCGTTACCTAAAACAGTTCCTGCTCGACCCACGTGTCATTGACATCAATCCTGTGTCTCGCAATCTTCTCGTGCGCGGCATCATTGCCCCATTCCGCTCCGGGCAATCGGCTAAATTATACAAGGAGCTATGGACGGAACAAGGATCGCCGCTTAAATATCATGGCGAAAATCTCGCTGCCCAAGTACAACAACTGCTTGGAAACGAATACGTTGTGGAGTTGGCCATGCGCTACCAAAACCCCTCCATTGAGTCGGCCATCCAAAAACTGATGCAGGCAAAAGTGAGCAAAATCAAGGTGTTCCCCCTTTTCCCGCAGTATGCGAGTGCAAGCACGGGATCGGCGCACGAGGAAGTAATGCGCGTGCTTACGGGGCAACAAATTATACCCGAAGTAGAATTTGTGAATTCCTACCCGACTTGGCAACCGATGATTGATCTTTTTGTCGCCAATAGCCGCAAATATGACCTTGCTCAGTACGACCATTTTTTGTTCAGTTATCACGGACTTCCGCAGCGACAGTTGAGAAAAGCCGATGCCTTTAATCACTGTTTACAAAATCCTGACTGCTGCGAAACACTTACACCTGTCAATCAATTTTGCTATTCCGCCCAATGCCATGCTACTACGCAAGCCATTGTAAATCAGTTAGGTTTAAAGCCCGAGCAATATACAATTTGCTTTCAAAGCCGCCTGGGAAGTGATCCATGGGTACAGCCCTATACATCATATGTACTTGAAGCATTAGAAGAAAGCGGGGCAAAACGATTGCTTGTTTTTTGCCCGGCTTTTACTGCCGATTGCCTGGAAACCACTGTGGAAGTCAGCATAGAATACCGCGAAGCATTTCTGAAAATGGGCGGCGAATGCCTTGATTTGGTAGAAAGCCTCAACGATTCACCTGTTTGGGCTCAGGCAATTGCCACTAGATTGAGAAATTGAGATATTGGGAAATTAATATCCCAATATCCCAACCTACTCCGGCAAGACCAATTCAAATTCCACCCTGCGATTCTTCGTACGTCCGGCAGCGGTTTTATTATCGGCAACGGGTTTCGTTTCCCCAAATCCCTTTGCAAGGAAACGGGTTTTGGCGATGCCTTTTGCCGCCAGGAAATCAGCGCAGGATTGGGCGCGCTTTTCGGAAAGCAACAGATTTGATTCGTCTTTTCCCTGACTGTCTGTATGGCCTTCCAGACGCAGGTTGTAATAAGGGTAGCGCGTCAGAATATCGGCGATATCAGTCAGGATTTTGCTCGATTCTGCCTTCAAAACCGCCTTTCCTGTCTCGAATTTGACTGCTTTTACGGCCAATTCTAGTTTCTCCCTGTCTTTCTTTTCCACTACCGGGCAGCCACGATTCTCTTTTGGGCCGGGGATGTTGGGGCAAGGGTCGAGTTTATCTTCCAAACCATCGTTGTCGCTGTCTGGACACCCATTGAATTCAACTTTCCCTTTTACGAGCAGACATGCGTCGAGTTTGTCCTCTACACCATCGTTGTCCGTATCTCGCACAGGGCAACCATAATAGTATTCCGCTGGGCCTTGTTCCGTGGGACAAGCATCGAGTTTGTCTTCAATACCGTCGCCGTCAGTGTCGGGGCAACCGTTGAACTGCGCGATACCCGCCACCGTTTTGCAGGAGTCGGCCCGGTCTTCAATCCCATCGCCGTCTGTATCAGGACAGCCTTGAAATTGGGCAAGACCTGCTACAATTGGGCATTGATCGTCTACATCGGGTACACCATCTTCGTCGGCATCTTTTACAGGACAACCTGCCAGGGCCCGGATGCCTTTTTTATGCGGGCAGTCATCTTCGCGGTCGGCCACACCATCATGGTCTACATCAGGGCATCCGTTGGTGCCTATTGAGCCTGGGATGTCCGGGCATTTATCATTCTTGTCTTTAACACCGTCCCGATCCCGGTCGTTCGCGCCGAGCCGGAATCCGAGGGTCAGACCTCCAAACCAAAACCAATCGCGTTTTTTCGGGTTTCCGGCAATACTTATGCCATCAAGATAGTCGGTAAAGGGAAGATTTGCATTCAGTTCTGCTCCCAGCACAAACCTTGGCGCAATATCAAAATGTACACCTCCGCCAAAGGATAGGGTAGGGGTGATTCTCAGACTTTTGGCATTGTTCAGGTCCTCTTTTATTTCAAGGGGTTGTTGTGCGGCCTCAAGCCTGGGGTAGTTCATCTTTGCCTTTGCAGCACTTGCCAATCCGCCGCCTCCGACAAAAATGTAGGGTGCGATTGAGCGCTTAAAGCCGTTGACGAGCGAATATTGGGTATGCTTGTTGAGGGTATAAACACTGGTATCAATGCCCCTGCGGAATCGCCACTTGCCCAAAATATCCCATTCAACGCGCAGGGCGACTTCGGTCAAAAAAGTCTCGAATGAAAAATTACGTTCTTCGCGCCAGTCTGGTGCGGTGTAGAAACGATCCTCGTCTTTTAATTGGCCAACAAGCAAATTGCCTCGAAAGGCAAAATTTGGAGATAAATGCTTGCGATAGAATATCCCAGCGGTCGGGGAAAGGTTGTTTTTTGTTTTTTGGGCAGTTAGTATTCCAACAATAAAAAGAGCAAAAAAGGCGGCGGTGAGAAATTTTCTCATAAAAATGGATGATTAGAAATGCTTACGGGGGGTAAGTAAATTCCTTGCAAAAGTAGCAAGCCCTTTGACATAGTGCGAAACGCTTATGTCAAGATTGGAATTCTGTCACTAAGCCTACAATTGAAACTGGGTTTTGGCTTAAACTCACTGAGTGACTTCAGTCACCCGGTGAGTTTAAGCCAAAACGTTTGCCTGCCGACATTTTACGTTGGATTTTCAATCATTCAAAACCTGACAGTGGGTTAAAGCGTTTCTATTCCAAGATTCTAAAGCGTCTTCTATGCAAACAATTCAAAATCAACAAGATGTGCTTTCTGGGAACGTCGAACTTGCTACCCTGGGTGGCGGCTGTTTCTGGTGCGTGGAGGCCATCTACCAAGACCTTAAAGGCGTGCTCAAAGTAGAAAGTGGGTATTCAGGAGGGCCTTCGGACAATCCTACCTATCGGGAAGTTTGTTCTGGCATGAGCGGTCACGCAGAGGTGATTCAGATCACTTTTGACCCGACCCTTGTAACGTTCCAGGATATTTTGCATATCTTTTTTACCGTGCACGATCCCACCACCCTCAATCGGCAGGGGAATGATGCAGGCACCCAGTACCGCTCGGTAATTTATTACCATTCGGAGGCCCAGAGAATGGCAGCATTAGAGGTCATGGAAGATGCCCAGGAAGCTTGGGATGGCCCGATTGTAACAGAAATTGCTGCATTTGAAAAGTTTTTCAAAGCAGAAGATTACCACCAAAATTATTACAAAGACAACCCGAACCAAGGGTATTGTTCGTTCATCATCGCCCCGAAAGTCAGGAAGTTTAGGGAGAAATATACGGCAATGTTGAAGGGGGAATAAGTTTCAAGTTAAAAGTTTCAAGTAGCATCGGGAGTTGCCACTTGAAACTTTTAACTTTTAACTTTTAACTTGTAACTTGAATCTATCTAACCAGCGTCACATCCCCGCTCTTCCATTCCGTCTCTCCGTCCTTGAAAAGAATTTGGACCTGCCAGGTGAATACTGCCGGATTTGCGGGTTGCCCATTCACTTTGCCGTCCCAGGCTGCGAAGCCGTCGTTCGGTAAAAAATCTGTGCGCTCGTGTACGATGCTTCCCCAGCGGTTCACAATCCGAAACAATCGAATGCTCGCCACGTCCTCGCCTCCAAAAACATTAAAAAACGCATTCTCGTTGTCACCTGAATCTGGCTTGAACACATTTGGAACAAACACATAACGCTCCTTGCTGACCGTAACTGTTCGGTCGTCCACCGCAATACAACCACTTGAATCCATGACCGTTACCGTATAGTGGAAAGAGTAAGTAGGATGGTATTGACACGTGTCGCAAATCATCGGCAGCAATTCAAGGGGCTTTACTAAAACCTGCGCCATTCGCTCAGGTTCATTGAGGGAATTGTGCGACCAAAGTTGGATATTCTGCCCCAAATGAATGGAGGTGTCAAGACCCAAATCCATTAAAAATTCATTCGGCTGACTGATCGTGAAACTTGTATCGGTTCGGCAACCGTCGCTGCTTTCAAGGCTGAGTGTGTGCTGGCCGGGAACAAGGTAACGAAAGGTCTGAGCATATACAAAAGGCTCACCATCAAGTGAAAAGAGGTAGGGTGAACGCCCTCCTTCTACCTCAGCGGCGTTCACTTCACCATCTTCATACCCGTAACAGGTAATGTTGCGCAATCGTAAATCTGTGATGCGAGGTGTATCGGGTTCGGCTACCTGAACGCCTAAAGTGGAGGAGCATCCGTTTTGACCATTGATTACCAATAAAGTGTACGTTCCAGTTTGGTCCACTTTAGGTTGGAGTGTGTTTTGCCCCGAAACAATGTTCCCGCTGCTGTCTGCCGTCCATGCAAAACTAAACCCGACGGAAGCCGGCACCTGCACCTCCAACTCGGCAGGCAAACCTGAACAAGTTAGGTGTTGCAAGGTGTCAGCCTCAATCGTCGGTCGGTAGGATTGGTCCAAAATTTCTATCATGAGCGAAGCGCTGCACGGAGCGGTTTGATTACATGAATTTGCGGCGCGCACACAAATTTGTCCACCAACATCACCCAGGGTAATATTCACTGCATTGCCACCTGTTCCAAGTACCGTTACAGGGAGTGGCATCGTGTCAATCATTGCTCCCGGAGGTCCCGACCAGATATATGCCCCTGCCCCAAAAACAGGCGGTATGGAAAAGGGCATCGTTGCGCCGGGACACATTTTAAGAGGTCCTGTAAGTTGGCCGACTGGACCGAGTGGCGGTTCATAAACGGCGTTGTTTGGTGAAACACTCACAGAAAAATCGCACTGATCGCCCGCAAAACCGTCAATCATTAAGAAATAATTGTGGCCTGGCGCCAGGGATGCAGTAATACTGACAGGCAAATTGCCGCCATTCAATTCCCCTTTCTCACACTCCAGCGGGTCGCCCATGCAGTCTTCGTAAAGGGCAATTTGAAGCCCATTGCCATCTGCACAATCGGAGGGAATTACAGTGAAAGTGGCACTGCCCGCGCCCGCGATGAAGCCCATCCATTGGGCATTCTCGACTGTTCCGCAGAAGTTAGGTACAATGCCCGAAGGGAAACCAGCTGTGGAGCCGGCATAGCCATTAAAATTGCAATTGATGCATGCATTGGCACAACTCGTGGCAGGGCTTCCGCCTGCGCAGGCTGGGGCCAATTGGGCTGACAATGAAAGGTTTATCAGGGAAAACCAAAGGAGCAGGAATATTGATTTCATGTAAATCGGATTTTGAAAAATTATGGAACATCGATTTGGCCGACATCGCGGAGACCTCGGAGGTCTTCGAAGACCTCCGAGGTCTCCGCGATGTCGGCCAAACCGATGTTCAAAAAATAATCATCGAGCAACCAGCAACTTCACAACCTCAGCCCTTCCGCTGGATTTATCCTCCAGCCGAATGAAATAGGTGCCAGGTTGCAATTGCCGCACATCAAGATACGCCCGGTTCACCCCCGCTTGAATCCGCATGGTTTGGGCAGACACCATTGCTCCGCCGAGACTGTGCAAGGTGAGCATCGCATCAAAGTTTTTGTCGGTGCGGAACGCAACTTCTGCGCGTACGTTGGCAGGATTTGGCGAAACGGTAAGCGATTGTTGCTCCAGTGGTTTATCCCAAATGCCTACGGTGGTTCCAATATAACAATCAGGGCTAACCACAAAAGCGGAGTCCACGAGCGGAATTTTGGCATAGCCATCAAACATGGTTGCAGTCAGCACTTCGTTGCTTGCGCCCAACCAGTCTTGCAACAGGGTGGTGAACACTTGCCTATAGTCAAACTGTATCCCTTGCAACTGGTTGTCGCCAGTCAGGTTGGAGAGATCAACGTTTGTGCCGTTCACGCCCGCCTGGATGGTTTTTCCAAAAATCATCATGGGCGCCAGCGTGCCGTGGTCGGTACCTGCGGAGCCATTTTCTTTAGCGCAGCGGCCAAATTCCGAGAATGTGCAAGCAGCCACTTGCTCCCCTAAACCCATGGCTTCCAGGTCGTTGAAGAAGAATTTTACAGAATCAGACAAATTGCGCAGCAAATCTGCATGACCGCCCAAGGTAACGATTCCTTCAGGCGCAAGTTGGTCGCCGTGGGTATCGAAACCGCCCGTATTGCAGAGGTAAATCTTGGTTTTACAACCACCTTTGATGAGTCGCGCAATGGTTTTTAATTGGTAGGCTAGTGTTGTTTGCGGATAGTTGGAAATGGCGTTGCTGCCCGCATTAAACGCCTGGGTAATGTACACCGAATACTCGTCAACGGCTTTTTCCACCCCCATTATATAGGCCAGTTCGTCGCCGTATTCTGAGTCCGGCAGGTTGGGCAAAGGTGCGCCGCCAATGGTCTGTACAAGCGAGTAAAATCCAGCCGGATCCTGGCCATAAAGATTGATGACGTTCTGGTGTTCTGTCTCCGAGTGGAAGCCCAGGGAGGGGTTTGGATCGCCAACCTGGATGCCCAAGGGATACACTTTGTCGGGCGGAATTGGAGCGCCAAGTACATCGGGGTACATGGCTTGCAAGGCTCGGGCCATCCAACCAGAACGGATGTTGAAATTTGCTGGCGTACCATCGCCGCCGCTCATCCAGAGGTCGGTGCCTTTGAAGTGAGAGCCGTTAAGTCCTTCGTAACCAACACCTTGCACCACGCTGAGCCAACCTTTGTCGTACATTTCTTTCATGCCAGTCATGACAGGGTGCAAGCCAACCTGATCTGCGGAAGGCAGGGTGTTGTCGAGTTTGATGAATTTTTCTGGCCCGGTATCCGGCACTTTGATAACAGGACGCAGGGCAGCATATTCATCGTATTGGGCAATGGGTATAATGGTATTCACCCCATCGTTGCCGCCTTTTAATTGGATCAATATCAGCACACGGTCTTCCACCCCATCACAGGAATTCAGTATTTGGGATATTTTAGAATTGGAAAAAGGTCTCATTGGAAAGCCGTTAACCAGGAACGGCGACACCCCGGCTGCGGGGAATATTTTGAGAAAATTTTCGTTTGATTTGTTGTTGATTTGTTTATATGGATTTGGATGGTGGAACACGGATGACACGGATGGGACAGGATTTTCTTTAATCTATCTTTAGCATAAATTAGTTTTCGGGCTCATGGAAAATCCGTTCCCATGTCATCGTTCCACCCCCTCAAATGCTTAAAAAACTTGGTATTCCGGCGCGTATAAAACGGCATTCAAGAGCCTACCGAGAGGAATTTTCACCTCTGAATCATCACCCGTAGTAAGGTAGTTTTCCCATTCATATACCCAATCCTGTGGTGGCAATTGATCGAGGAAAACAGTGACGAAGAAGTGCGTAAAACGGTCGTTGTCAGGCTCTTCCGGGAATAGATAATAGAGCAACTCCTGTACAATGACGTAAGAATCCAGTGGGTTTGAAATGACGCCACTATCCCGCAACCAGGCAGCGATGTCGAGTTTTGTCCCGATGGGGTCGTTCGAGCCGCTGCCCCATGCGTGGGTGCCCGTCAGAAGGATCTGCGGGAGTTTGTAGCGCTGCACGATAGTCGCTGAATTGAAAAACTGCCGATTGAGCGCAGGGTCCTGATAATAACCAGAATACCCTGCCACATCCTGCGGATAGAAAAGGTCCATTCCAGCCCGGGCCAACATCCGTTCAAGCACAGCTGCGCTGTAGAAATCGGAATAATGTTTAGCGTTTTCTGCCACCGGGTCGGGGATGGGCAATTGGAAAAAAGTAAGCGCTTGCAGCGTAAGGTCGAGTGGACTTTTTGATGAGGGCGCCAACGATTTCGTCGGCGTTGTTCGAGTCATCCACATCGAAGAAATGTTCGCTTTGCAGGAGGGTTTCAAGTACTGGTTTTATCTCAAAATTGCTATCCACCAGCAACTGCGCAAGTGGTGCAATGATTTCATCTTCAACATCTTGCGGGATATTCCGCGTTAAAAAAAACGGTACAACCTGCGGCAAAAATTCCTGCTTCCCTCAGGTTGCGCGAACACCAAATCCACAAATGAATTAAGTTCGGCTTCCATGCCCGCAGCATCTTGAGTGGTTGAAGTGATGGTCGCGCCACCGAAGCGGGCACTAAAAGTCTTGGGGTCGAAATCGTGGCTTTGCGGGTAGGCTTTCCCGGCAGGAATGCCCGTTTCCGGATCGGAATATTGATGGCGTTGCGCGTGGTTGAAACCTGTAAATACCCGCGCAGCCTGGATTACATCGTCTTCAGTGAAGGTGGTGTAATCGCCCGGGCCGGCGGCTTGGCCACGCCCAACGGTGAAAAGTTCAAAAAACTCCCGGGAGAAATTCTCGTTGGGGTTTTGGGCAAAGTTTTGGTCATTGTCCACATACGTGAGCATGCAGTTGTCCGTGACCATTTTCGTGACCAATTTTTTCAAATTGCCCAAACTTCCCCAACGCAGCAATGCCAGATAATCAAAGAATTCCATGCTGTTGCCGCTGGCGGCATCTACGGCGAGAAATTGGTGGAAAAACAGCGCCATTCGGTGGGAAGTGCCGGGATCGTGCAGTGCCTCGTTGACCCACCAACCCATCACAAAACGGGTCAGGTCGGCGTCATCTCCAGGCAGTGTAGCACTTGGGGCTTGCGGCGGATTCACCCAGGTAACAGGTGCAGCGACACCATCGGAATAAACGGGTTGATCGAGTTGGAGCGGGTAGGCGGTAAGCAAGGAGGCGAGCGCTTCGGCGGCAGTTTGGCCAGCCATCTCGTCAATCTTTGCACGGGATTGTCGGAACGTCGCACGTCGCAGCAAATGTGCTGCATTGCGCCGCCCCAAAACCCCGGAGAGAGGATTCAAAGAAGCCATTGTAAATCGGTTTAAGATATAAACGTTGCAATCTAGGTTCGTTGAACGAGGTTCGCAATGAACCCATTGACTGAACGGATTACGTTCAACGGAAAATACTAGAAATCAGGTGGAATTCGGAGGCGGGGATGTCGAATGTTCGCCAGGCGGCGAAACTTGGATTATTACCCGCCTTCGCCCTAAACAGGCTATGGTGGGTGAACGGGTGAAACGGCCTTGTTCAAATTTTATTTGCAATCGGTTGAATATTTTTTTGCAAAAAAAAAGAGGCCGCCTTGACTAGGGCGGCCTCTAAAAAACATGGAGATTTATCTAAAAGCGTGATTATTTGGCAACCACCAATTTAGTGATGCCAAACTGTTTGCCTTCAGTAATGCGTACCCAGTAAGAGCCTGTATGTAAATTTTGTACTGGGAGTGGAAAATATTGGCGGCCAGCTACTGATGGAACGCTTTGTTGGAAAACTCGATTACCCAGAAGGTCAAAAATTTCAACGCTTACATCAGATTCTCCGGACAGTGTAGCAGAGAGCACCGAAGTTTCCGAAGCTGGGTTTGGCGAAAGGTTTAAAGCAAGGGATGGACTGGGTTTGGGAACTTCGTGCGCCCCAACAGGTAAATCATCAGGATCAACCTCCACCCAATTCATTGTATTCTCCAACGGATCGTGGTGAGCACCCCAAACATTTGTTCCAGGAGTGTAATCTTGTTGATACAACACCCAAACTTTGTCCCCAATATTGCGCGGCATGGAGGGCCAAACACACTCAACAAAAGGGGCTATTTCTACTTCAACATAGGGAGCAGCGGTCAATTCAAGGGCATCGCCCCAGTCTTCTCCGTTGCTTGTTGATTTCATCAGATAAAGGTGCCTGAAAAAATCAAAGTTGTCAGCACTGATAAATTGCTCGTTGACGGCAGAGTAGCACAGATACAAGGTTCCATCTGCGTCAATTCCGGTTACAGGGAAACTGGAAATATTAGCGCCACCATAAGGGGCAATTTGATCATTGGACATGATGATGCTGCCATTATTATCATAATCAAAAGCTCCGGTTATAATTTGAAGATTGTTTGCCCCCCAACTTTCCTTCCAATATAAAATGCCATTCATGCCAGGATAAATGAACGAGCTGGAGTCTGTAAAATCGTTGTCAATCACGTACATCCTGCCAAACCACACGTGAACCTGGCCGTTTTGGTCTATCAGGACTGACCCAAAGCCGTCGTTTGTCATGACCGCCAATGCCTCGGGTGCGAGCGTGTCAATTTCTGTAATATCATCAATTGTGTACTCCAAGCCGGGTTGGGGAGTGTAGCCTTCCAACGCGTCAGGAAAATCACGCATGATCATATCAGACCAATTTTCCCCGTTGTCAGTGGATTTGTAAATGAGCATGTCATTCCAGTCGTAAGCGAGGAATACACCGACGGCCACCGTGTTACCAGATGCATCTATGGTGTAAGAATCGGCTGAAAAGCCATCGTATTGGCTATCATCAATTCCAGGGATTTTTACATACTGCTTATCCCAGGTGCTTCCACCGTCTGTAGAACGGTAGTATAACAGATGCCCGTCAAGTCCATCATAGATCGAGCCAAATGTTGCACCTCCGACCGGAGCGGTGATTGCGATAATGTGAATTGTCATATTGTCGGTACCTCCGATTGCAATCTTGGGCCAAAGCATTCTTATACCACCAGGAGGTCCGGGCAGGGCAGTTTCTGTCCAAGTACTGCTGCCGGGTGCTTTTTTTGCCATCCAAATCGCCCAAGGTGTAGTTCCGGTATTGTGGCTGATGATTATCTCGGAACCGTCGCCGAGCATGGCTGCAGCAGGGAAACCTGTTCTGTTGGCTTCTTCGCGTCCGGTCACGCCTCCCCATGTGCCACCAGCACGTACATTCTGTGCGGTACCCCGGTCGGAATAACCAGTAGATTGTGCACTGTACAGCCAGTGCGCCACTGGCTCGCCTTGAGCATTTGCGTAGATCCGTGAAGACATTGCCCCGTATGATTGTGCATCCCAGTAGGTAGAGCCGACTATTTCCTCCGGACCTCGGTTGCCAGCACTTTGTTTGCTCAACAAGTTCGGGGTTTCAATATCTGGCACGAAAGACTCGGCCGGGATTATGGTTTTGCTGAAATGTTTTGTTGGCAAGTTTGGGGATTTTAAAAGGGGCTTGGGCGAGTGCGACTGCGCAACCACTGCTCCGGCAAATAGGAGCGCAAGCGCAGCAAAAAGGTACTTGTTTAGCATGGTAAAATTTGTTTGGAAAAAGATGAATTGAAAATACTGCTTGAAAACATCGGCAAAAAACCGGATAAAATTATGAATTTGAGCCATTTAGAGGCAAGGCTTTTTGCCTTGAATGTAAAAAACTGTCTAAAATGACTTAAAAAGGGTTGTCAATTTTGGGAGGTTTCTATCTTTGCCTTTCAACATTTCAAGTCAAACTTAATCTGCTCTTTTAATTATGAACAAAATTTTCAACTTTCTCCTGTTGCTCGCTTTGTCAATTACGGCATCGCAAACCTTGAATGCACAAGGTGCTGAAGGCACCGATGATGACGGTTTCGTGTTTTCTATAACCTCGCCCGCCAACATTGCACAAAACCTTTTACTTGCTGCTGAATGCGGCTATGAAGGAGCCGTTTTCGGCCCAAGCCTCACTCCAGATCAGGCCTTTTGTGGAGACCTCGTCTGGGCTGACGACTCCTTGGGCTGTACCCCGGTTATCAATGACTTGACGGGCAAAATTGCGTTGGTTCGCCGCAAAACCTGCAATTTCAGCCTCAAAGTGTACCATGCGCAACAAGCTGGTGCAATAGCGGTCATTGTTGTAAACCATTACGATACTGCAACCGACGGCCCTTGTACTTGGAACATTGGTGGAATGGCTGCTGGAGATAGTGCAGCTGCGGTCACTATACCGTCCATCTTGATTCACCGCCAGACAGGCGAGCAAATTGATGCCGCCATTGCAGCCGGCGAAACGGTGAATGCATGTTTCCTGTTCCCACGATTGCTTACCCCAACGTCTGCCTCGATGTATGCAACGCCGCTGGATCAAGTAGGCCCGATGCAGGCGATTACCGTGACTTACAACAACCGCTCTGGGGTAACAGAAACTGACGTAAATTTGAAAGCGGAATTCCACGACCCTAGCGGTGCACTCACTGGCAGCGTGACCTATAACATGCCCGTTTGTGAGCCTGGTGTGGATTCATTCATTGTGTTTCCTCCCTACCTAGCCCCTGCGGCCAAAGGCAAGCACACCGTGCTTTTCACTAACAACCTTCACAATGAGGCTCTTGACTCACTGTACAGCTACTTCGAACACACAGACTACACGTTTGCCACAGACAACCTGGCAAACGACCCAGGCGGCGTAGGCCCTTCCGATGCCGATTTTGCGACTGCGAACTTTTATATCCAAAGCGGTGGCCTGACCTTAATGGGCAGTACTCCTGCCAGGGCTACCTACGCAACCTTTGGAATTTCGAATGCCTCAGCTGTATTTGATCCTTCAAACCCAACGGCAAGTGTCGTTGGTATTGCGCTGTATAAAGCAGACGTTGATGGCGATGGCGCTGGTGACCTTTCTTCCAGTTTCACAGACGACCTCGGCGCAGGGCTTCTCAGCTACGAAGAATATGTGATAACCGGCAATGAGGTGGATGGTCAATATATTGATATTCCTTTGAACGACATCAATCTGGGCACTCCTGGGGTTGACTTGGAGGCTGACCAGGCCTACTACATTTCCTTGATTTATGATGGTACTGCGGTAGGCCTTGGTGTTGCTCCGCGTTTTGCTAACAGCATTGATCCCGGATATGCTTCTTTCACTGGCTATCCAACTACGCCTCTCTACTTTGGCCAACTGTACACAGGTGGCTGGTCTGGTGCAACGGTGGTTCAACGCCTACAACTCGAAGGATTTGTTGGAGGCTCCTCTAGTGCAGTGGAACCTAAAAAATTGGATGCTTCCAAAATCAACATCACACCAAATCCGGCCAACGAGTATGTGAATCTTGAACTCAAGTTGGACGCTGTGAACCCTTCGGTGGCAGTTTCTATCCTTGATGCAAAGGGTGGTTTGGCTGTAAGCACTAAGGTGGAGAAAAACATCCAAAACGGGGTGATGAATTTCAACGTCAATTCCCTTCCTTCAGGCAATTATTTCATGTGGATTCGTACTGCAGAAGGCTCTACGATGAAACAAATTGCAATTTGCCATTAATTTTTTCAGGCAATTTGAATTAACTTTGAAGCGTGGCCCGGCAATTCTGCCGGGCCACGCTTTTTTTGATTCTTCCTTTTTTGACTAGTAAAAATTGTTCAAACCTATAGCGTTTCAATTCCAAATGTCGTCGAATATCCAAATGTTACACCCGCCAAATAGCCTGAACATGTTACCTTTGTCACTCAACATTCATGTTAACCTAAACAGTCATTTTCAGCTATGAAAAAAATTCTGACTAATTTTCCTGCCCTTCTCCTTTTTCTCTTTGCACAATTCCTGGTCGTCAACACCGCCTATTCACAAGGTGTGCAAGGCACCGACGACGACGGTTTTGTGATTCAAATCACTTCCCCTGCAAGCATTGCACAAACCATTGTGCATGGGTTTGACCCCGGTGTATGCCAATGGATTGGACAGACTGCTGGCGATCCCCCTATGCCTTGGGGTGCAGATATAACGGGCGAACTCTGCGGTGAAGTAGTTTGGGCCGACGATTCATTGGGCTGTACGGCCTTTACGAATGCCAGTGCTTTGGCAGGGAAAATCGCATTGATCCGTCGTGGAACATGTGGATTCAGCGTCAAAGTCTCATGGGCGAAAAAATCTGGCGCCATTGCTGCCATTATTGTAAACCACTATGCTAATGCACAAGACGGCCCTTGTACCACTTTTGCCAACGCAACCCAATACCTAGGTGGCTTGACTGGTTTGGATAGCGCATCCACTGCAACCATCCCGGCTGTTTTCATCGAGCGTATGACAGGTGAGGAGATTGACGGTGCATTGGCTGCAGGCCAAACGGTAAATATTTGCTTCTCTTTTCCTCGCTTGACAGGGCCAACCTCTGCTTCGATGTACGCTACCCCAGTAAACCAGGTGGGTACTATGCAAGCCATCACTGTGTTGTACAACAACCGCTCTGGTGCTACACAAACGGATGTAAACTTGAAGGCCGATTTTATTGATCCAAGTGGAACACATACTGGTTCGGTGACTTACAACATGCCCGTTTGCGAGCCTGGTGTAGATTCATTCATCGTGTTTCCTCCGTACCTGGCCCCTGCAGCAAAAGGCAAGCACACAGTACTTTTCACCAACGACAAATACAACGAACCCATTGACTCGGTGTATAGCTACTTTGAACACACCGATTACACCTTCGCTACCGATAATTTAGAGGTAGATCCAGGTGGTGTAGGACCTTCCGATGCTGATTTTGCAGGTGCAAATTTCTATATCCAAAGTGGTGGTCTGGTTCTGATGGGCAGTGATGCCCCTGCAAAGGCGACTTATGCCACTTTCGGGTTATCGAATGCTGCGGCCTTGTTTGATCCTTCAAACCCGTCGGCCAGTATCGTTGGCGTTGCATTGTATAAAGCAGACGTGGACGGAGATGGCGCTGGCGACCTTTCTTCCAGCTTCACTGATGACCTCGGTGCTGGGTTGCTGAGCTATGAAGAATATGTCATAACTGGCAATGAGTTGGACGGTGACCTGATTCATGTTCCTTTGAATGATATCAATCTGGGCACACCTGGAGTTGACTTGGAAGTAGACCAGGCATACTACATTTCCTTGATTTATGATGGAACTGCCGTAGGACTTGGCATTGCTCCGCGCTTTTCCAATTCTCGGGACGTAGGCTATGCAGCCTTTACGGGATATCCTACTACACCACTTTATTTTGGCTCGCTTTTCACTGGAGGCTGGCAAGGAGCTATGGTGATCCAACGTCTTCAACTTGACGGATTCGTGCCTGGGGTGAAGACTGTGGAGCCAAAAACCTTGGATGCATCTAAAATAAACATCACGCCAAACCCAGCCAATGAGTTTGTGAATCTTGAATTGAAATTGGATGCTGTGAATGCTTCAGTAGCAGCTTCTGTTATTGACGGGAAAGGCCAAATGGTAGTAGGCTCCAAAGTGGAGAAAAATTTCCAGAACGGGATGATGACGCTCAATGTCAAGAGCCTTCCTGCTGGCACTTACTATCTCTGGATTCGTACTGCTGAAGGTTCTACGATGAAACCAATTGTGGTTGCCCACTAATTCAATCATCGAGAACTTAAGGATATAAACATGAGGCATCCCAAATTTTTGGGGTGCCTCATGTCTTTTTTGGGCCTTAATGGTGCGTAGCACCCAAAACGTCGGTAGAAAGGTCGGTTTGAAGTGTTTTGGAGGTGCGTAACACCGGAACTTGTACTCGTCTAAGGCGCGTATGTTTTGGTGCTTCTGTCAAATCTCCTCCACATAATCCAGATCCCGGTCAAACGTTTCTTTCATGCCCCACAGGGCAATAAAAGCGATGCTCAGGCAAACGGCCCCTACGATATATCCGGCGGTGATGACACTGCCAGTGACTGCTGCCCCTTTCAGATATTTGAACGATTCGTTGATGGGCACTTGCATCCCGCGCGCGAAATTGGGTACGGAGGTTGCCACGGTAGAGCGCAAGTTGGTGCCAAACTGTTCCGCTCCTATGGTCACGAAAATCACCCAAAAACCAACTGAGAACCCCAGTATAAAATGGCTGAGATAAAACATTGCCGGGCTGCTAAACGGCAAGGCAAGGTAACCAAGCACCGCCAGCACATCAAGCGAAAGGAAAATGGCCATGACCTTCACACGGCTCCGCAAGAGTTGGCTTAGAAATCCTGAGGCTAAATCGCCCAAAATCAATCCGATATATGCAATAGCGATGGCGTTGGAAGCCAGAATGCCTTCCAAACCCTTCGCCTTCCCAAATTCCGGGGAAAAGAAAACCAGTACCCCAATGACAAACCAGGTTGAGGTGCCGATAAAAATACAGCGCAAAAAACGGGAGAGCCTGTCCCAACTGGTAAACAAGGCGAAGAAATTGCCCCGGCTGATGTGTTGCTGCTGTCGTACCTGCTTGAACATGCCCGATTCCGATACACTTACACGCAGCACCAAGAGCAAAATACCCAAGCCGCCACCGATAAAATAGCACTCGCGCCAGGGAAAAAAGTGCTCGATTACCCAAGCCAACAGGGCGCCCGAAAGCCCAATGCTCGCCACCACCATGGTGCCGAGTCCGCGTTTGTGTTTGGGTAGCACCTCGGCGACGAGTGTTATACCCGCCCCTAATTCGCCAGCCAGCCCAATACCTGCGATGAAGCGATAAAAGGCATAATCGTTGTAACCCGTCGCGAAACCGTTGAGAATATTGGCAATAGAATAAAGGGCAATTGAAAAGTAGAGTACCCGCACGCGTCCGCGCTTATCGCCCAGCACCCCCCAAAGGATTCCTCCCACGAGCATCCCGAACATTTGCCAGTTTTGGAGCGAAAGCCCTTTGTCCGTTAGCTCCTGGCCGGAGAAGCCAAGGTCGGTGAGGCTTTTCACGCGGACAAAGCCAAAGAGCAAGAGGTCGTAGATATCTACAAAGTAGCCAAGGGCGGCTACCACCACAGCAGCGTTGAGGATTTTAGTGTTGGAGGTGTTTTCAGACATTGTTCAAAAGATGGTATCTCGCTTTTAAATTTTCGCCGCAATGTTAGAAAAACAACATGAGTCCTCACGAATTCTGCTCTAAGAACTGCTTGCCATCTTTTTCAACTTGTTGTTCAGCCGAATGATGTCAACCTTTCTGGTACTCTTTTTTGCCCAAAAAGGCCTGGGCGATTCAGAAACCAGGTTCATTTTGATACTTGAATCTTCCACCCTGAAATGACGAATGGGGAAAGGGTTACTGTCCTGACCATCTTTATAATAGAAACCGCCAATGATCACTTTTTTGGGTAAGGAGATGGAGGGGTCGGGGCGCAGTTCTGCATTCAATAGAACCGGGAGCTTGTTTTTTAGGTCTTCTTCGAGACTGGTGTAATAGAAATATACTTTACAAAAATCGAAGTGCTCTTTGTAGAACTTCATTAGTTCGCGGTTTTGCTTTTCTGCTTTGGCCTGTTCTTGTGCGGCTTCCTTGTGCAAACCTTTCGATTTAAAGAATTCGATGCGGTGCTTGGAGTCAGGTAGCCACACGACGAGGCCGTGTTCTTTCAAATTTTGAAGGGTCCGCTGCGCGGCGACTTTATCAAGTTTTGAAGTGGCACAGGAGGCAAAAATGGCTGAGAAAAGCAGGAGCGCAGGAATCAGGTTTTTCATAAGCAGATATAGGACAAAAGAAAAGGGAAACCGCGATGTTCAGGCCGGTTTCCCTTTTAATCGCCCGGCCAAAAATGGTGCGGACGTATTGCAAAATTGAGTGAGGGTGGTTTGAGAATTGTTTTTTTAGTGGGCTTGGCTTTGCTCTGCGAGGATTTGCTGAGCGCGTTCCAAGATAGTTGTGTCTTCTATGTGGACAATGCCACCGTTCGGGCCTGGCTCGAGGTGGAATTCCACCACTTCACCGTCTTTGTACTGATGCGCTCCGAAGTAATTGCGCACGGTCTGTTCATCAATATTGAGTTCTTGGGCGATTTTGGACACACTACCATGTGGCAATGCGTGTTTGATGCGACGGAGCTCCTCAAAAGTGATATTCATAAGCAAAATGTTTAGTGAATGTATGCGTTCAAAAAATCTCCCTAAGGTATGCGAACCTGTAAACGATAATCAAGTGTAGGGAGAAAAATATTTTTCAAAAATGAAAATTCTTCAATACGCGCAGTTTCTAAGGCCATCTTCCCTCCTGCAAAAACATCCTACCTTTGTTGCGCCGAGTCGAAAAGTGACGGCCCAAAATTGTTCGCCCAACCCATCGCAGACCCATGTTTCTCCACATCGTTTCTTTTGATATCCCTTACCCAGCCAATTATGGAGGGGTCATCGTTATTTTCAATCAAATTAAAGCCCTTCATGCCCAAGGGGTCAAAGTCATTCTCCACTGCTACCAGTACGGCGACCGTACCCCTCAGCCCGAACTCGCCAACTACTGCCACGAGATATACTATTACAAACGAAGTCGCTCTTTGTTCTACCAACTGAGCCTGCTTCCTTTTATTATGCGCACCCGCCAAAGTAGTGCCCTTCTAAAGCGCCTGCGCAAGGATCAGCATCCAATTTTGTTCGAGGGAATGCACACCGCTGGTCTTATCTGGCATCCGAGTATTCGCAGTCGCCAAAAACTTTTGCGAATGCACAACATAGAATGGCAATACTACGAGAGCCTTTCCGAACTCACCCCGGCTACCGCACCGCTTGAAAAAGCTTATTACTTTTCTGAAAGTATCAAACTTCAGCGTATTGAGCCAAAGGTGCTGCTCCATGCCGACGAGATCATTACCATATCAGGCACTGATGAAGCCTATTATCGAGCGCTCAAGGCCAATACTTATTACATTCCCGCCTTTCATCCAAACACGGTGGTAGAAAGCCAATTGGGACGAGGAGAATATGTGCTGTTTCATGGCAAGCTCAGTGTGCCAGACAACGACCTCGCCGCCATTTGGCTTGTGGAGGAGGTGTTTAAAGATTTTGACATACCTTTTGTCATTGCAGGTATGGCGCCATCTGAGCAGTTGCGTGAACTGGTTTCAGGGAAAGAACACATCCGTTTGGTAGAAAACCCCGATGAAGCGGAGATGAACAGCCTACTGGCGAATGCCCAAATTAATCTCCTGGTCTCGTCTCAATCTTCGGGGGTAAAACTCAGCTCATAAACGCACTTTTTCGTGGCCGCTTTTGCATTGTCAACGATCACATGGTACGCGGCACGGGCCTCGCTAAACTGTGTTATGTCCGCAACTCGGCAGCAGCCATTCGCCAAACCATAGAGGCGCTCATCAACATACCCTTCGAGCAAGGGAAAATAGCCGAGCGGCGCGCAGTGCTGGAACTCGAATTTTCCAATGCCGAAAACGCGAAGAAATTGATGAGCCTTATTAAGTGGTAAATGGTGGTTGGTGACTGGTAAATGGTGATTGGTAAATGGAATTTACGGCAATGAGTCAACTGTAACCTTAATCCTCCCAATGACCTAAAGATGCTATGACAACCAAATATCCCGAACCGACGCTCAAAAAAATACGCCGGGTAGGCAAGATGCTCAACGCGCTTGCCGCTGTATCGCCCTCGCTGGCTGGCCGGGTGGCTTTTAGAATTTTCTGTACTCCGAAACGCCTGCCCGTACGCGAAAAAGACAGCGCATTTTTGGCAACAGCCACCCATGCTACCTTTCGTATGGAAGGACTAAGTATTCGCTGCTATTTCTGGGAATCCTCCGAGCCAGATGCCCCCACAGTACTATTTCTTCATGGCTGGGAATCCAATGCCGCCCGTTGGCATAAGTACATTCGGGCAGCAATAGATGCGGGCTTCAGGGTTCAAGCCTTCGATGCGCCTGCCAGTGGCCGCTCAGAAGGGCAACTGCTCAACGTGCTGTTGTATAGTCGCACCATCAAAAAATTTATTTCAGAAAATGAAGCGCCATACGCGATCGTGGGACACTCGCTAGGGGCAGCAGCAGCCGTGATGAGCCTTGCGGTATTAGGGACAAAACGCCCCAAAAAAATGGCCGTAATGGCTTCTTTCGCTGAATCTACGCGTGTTCTTCACGATTTTGCTCAAATTTTGGGCGCAAACGAATCTGTGCTTAAAGCCTTGTTTCGCTATATTGAGCGTCGAAGTGGTCAGCCAATAGAGGAATATTCCGTATGCAAAAAAGCTGCCGATCTTTTGGACGTGGAAGGTTTTGTGCTGCATGACCTTGACGACGAAGTAGCCCCTGTGTCTGAAGGCCTTGCCATTGCCGAATCCTGGGGTTGCCGTTTCTTGCAGACTGAAGGTTTAGGGCACCGGATGCAGGATAAGATGGTGGTGCGGGAGGTTTTGGAATTTTTGAGACAGGATTGATTCGATTGATACAATTTACACGATTGATTTGATTGATACGATTAAAAGTGGATGCTTAATCGTATCAATCAAATCAATCGTGTAAATCCTGTAATAAAAAAGCGGCCAGACAGCACTTTTGCTGCCTGACCGCTTGTCATAAGATTGAACCGGGAGATTAGAACGGAAGGAAGATTAAATTTAAGAATGGATTAAAGCGCGCCCTGAAGGGAAGGGGCAAAATGATGTCTTGTACTTGTAAGTTTGAAATCCGTTCTAACTGTTCTTGAATATTTTCATGCACTCTAAGTTTGAGCCATGAGCGCCCCAACTTTTTGGGGCGCCCACGACTGCAGAAAAGAGCAACTTTTCGTCAATTTTGTTGGTGATTTGAGGAGGTGGGGATTTGGTTATTCGAGCGCTCATGCTTGGGTACTCGAATCCCCAAATCCCCACATCTACAGATCACCATCTCTTACTTCAATTGTATCATCGTTTTTGTCGCACTATCATTCGCTGTTTCCAGTTTATAGAACAGGGCGCCTGCTGTATTTAGCAAGGATTTTTCCAACGGGATAGAATTGTACCCTTTGGGGAAATCACCTTTTTGAGAGAACACCAACCGACCAGACTGATCGAACACTGAAAGCGTAGCCGTTGCGGCATCTGGCAAGTGGAAGCCTACCAGGGTGCGGTTCACAAACGGGTTGGGTTGGTTTTGATACAATTCAAAGCCCACACCGTTAATCGTACTGCCTTCTTTTCCATTGAACCGGAGTGCAATGTCAAGTCTGGTCGTTTGTTCGGCAGCCGGATTGACTTGGTAACCCTCTGCTTTAGTGATGCGGCTAGACACGCTGATCATCTTGTTCAATTCGCCCGCTTTTTTGGCCTTGAATTTCAAGGTGAATTCCGCTTGTTGCGCACCATCAAAAGAACTTGTCAGCGCGTTTTCGCCAGCAAAAGTTGCGAAGTTGTCGGCTTTCATGCCAGGACCAGGTACGATGTCGGCCAACTCTAAATCGTTGTAATTCAAGGTAAACTGATAACCAACAACCTTTTCGGCCGCTTTGAACTTCACTTCAAATACTTCCCCAGCCTTAACTGTGCGATCTTGTACATCGAAGAGGAGGGTGCTGCTTGTACGCTCATCGGAACTCATCAGAGAATTGGCGATAGCCGTACTGTTCACGTCACCTATTTTGATGGCTACAAAATTGTCGTCCATGGCATGCGCCTGTATGTCCGCTACGGTTTTCGTTTCCGGGAAAGCCGTTTGGAATGGGTTTGCCATGTTAGGGAATGCGAAGGACTTGTCTACAAAGCGCCAGCTGTCGTTCTCAGGCAAATCTGTGTAAATGCCCAGAATCAGTTTGCGCAATTCCACCATGTCAAACGTGGTGATGCTCCCTGACCTGTTCGCATCGGCGGCAATCATCTTGTAAGGCGAAGTGAACGGCTCAACCCCCAGGATGTGTTTGCTGATCAACACCAAATCGTAGGTCGTTACCCCGTTTAGCGGGTTATCGTCTTTGGTTGGTGTGATGGTGTAGTCGGCGTGCATTGGCACCGCATTGCTAAATGTATATTGGCCTTCTTGATCCGTCATATCAAACAGATTGAACGTTGGGCCAGCGAGTTCTACGTCGGTTTCTTCCAATCCATCGCTCATCTCCGTTTTTAGCAAGCCTGCTACTGTTGCCGACCCGGCTCCACAGTTGTCACCATTGTCTTGGATAATCATATAAGTCTCGCAATAATCCGCATTGCCAAAGGCATCCTGCGCCCAGAGTTCTATACATTGCGTACCAAGTTCTGTGCAGTCAAATGTGAGACTGATCGAAGGGTTGCCGTTTCCATCTACCGGGAATCCTGCAGTTGGGTCGTCACATTTTTTGAGCGCGAAAAGAAGGTCGTCGGCTGCGGTGCAGTTGTCTTCAGCATGGAGCAGGAAGTCACTGGCAAAAAGCGAGATCATACCTGTTTGCATCAAATTGCCTGTCAAACCATTCATACATACAATCGTAGGTGATTTGCAATCTTTTACTACGAATTCGTACTCGCACACACTTTCATTGCCGCAGCCGTCGGATGCTATCCACTTGATTTTATGGGTCCCGTAAGGCAATTCTGGCTCAACATAAGTTGCTGGCGAGGCTACTGTATTCAACCGTACTGATGCGCCTAGGCTTGTGCCATTCACGTTGGTCTGCACGGCGAAGCGGTACTTCTGGTTAGGGCTTACTGCTCTATGGTCGAACTGGCGCGGGACACCCCCGGAGAAATTGGGCGTATTGGCGTTGCCATAGTTGACCGTGCCAGGTGCAGGCGGATTCGTGCTGCTCACAACGGTTTCCATACCCCCAGCGCCGTCAAGGTCAAGGAAGAGCAGGTAACGGATAGTCAGGTTTGCGCCAGAGCAGAAATCCGTAGCCGAAACGTTCAGATCAACATTCCCTTCACAGAGGTCGTGCGATTGGCTACGGGGATCCCACCAGTAACTTTCGTTCCAGAGTTCCGGGTCGTTGGTTGTCAGATCACAGAAATTTTGTGGGCTGGGTGGGCATACGATGATTGGCCCATCCGAATCAATGATTTTAATGATCTGCTTGTACTTGTAGCAGTTCGCATTTTGGTCCCAGAAGGTACAATAGTTAGTCGCTACCGGGTCGGTTGGATTGATTTTGACAACTGTTGGCGCCCAGGAGCCTACTGTACCGCAAGCGGAAACGACTGGCCCTGGCAGGTTACTGACATGGTTACCGTTCGTATGCGGATTTGGGTTGGGTACATAAATGCAGTCCAGATTCGGGTTGTAGGTGCACCAGTTGATGATACTCCAGGTGCGCTCGATTTTATAGCAAGCATCAGGAACAACCGTAAAAATCTGATCTTCATAATTTATCCCCAATAGCTCGCAGTCTTCCCCAAAGAGTTGTGGCTCACCATACAGCCCCGTGCCGTCGCATTGATACACAATAACATCGTTCGGGAATTTTACGAAATAATCCTGTTCGTAGGTTACGAAAATGCGCTGGGTGCATTGTGCACTGTTTCCATGACAATCATACACCTTGAATGTACGGGTAATGGTGCCTTTGTTGCATACGGAGTCAAACAAGCTGTAATTGACTGAGTGTGTCAATCCTTTTTGTCCCTGATAGTGATAAGAGGTGTCGAGACAGCAATTGTCATAAACATTTGGCTTGCCATACGTCCAAAGGCTTGGGTCAAAGTTTTCGCAATTGACCGTGACGTTGAAAGGCGTTTCGCAAAGAGGCCTTAGTTTGTCTTGTACCTGCACTTTTACCTGGCACTCGTTGAAGATCGGGGTGCCATCAGGATAGGTCGAAATCGTCCCGTCTATGTTACATTGGTACTCCCGCAGGATGACCATCAACTCTGTGCCGACTTCGCAACAATAGAATTTAATAGAGTCCAATTCGGCGGTTGCTGTGGAAAATTCGCAACCGTCAAGGTCGTTAATGCAATCGCTGTATGGCGCGGCCCTTCTGATGGTGAACTTCACCTCGCTGCATTCGTCGTAAGAGCCGTCATCAAAAGTGGTCGCCTTGACCCATGTCACCCCTGCGAACTCACAATTTGCAAAGTTTGCATAATAACAGTCGTTCGGGTCGTCTTTGCCGATGGCTACAACGGTCGTTTCGTCACATGCTGCAACAGGTGGGGCGTAGTCTATAACCGTAAGTTCAAACTCACAGGTGCCGATATTGCCACAAGCGTCTTGCGCGATGTACCGCACCGTATGCACCCCAACAGGGACGCAAGGCGTGAGGTTGAAAGATGCGAGCGTGTCTGGATCATTGGCCGGATTTCCCGGGAAATTGAACAGCCCGCCGCCCACTTCTATAACATTGATGATCACATTTGTGAATGGATCTCTGATGATAATTTGTGCTTTTACGTTGTTGATTCGAGAGCAATCATCCACTACCAAAACATCGGGCAGATACATGCTACTACAGCAATCGTATGGGTCGGTCGTTTTCACGAAGTCCGTTGGACAATCTATGAAAGTCGGCCCGGTGTTATCAATAATCCGAATAATTTGGGTGTGCAGGAGGAATTGTCCTGTACAGTGGTCTATGATTGACCATTCCCTGTTGATGTTATAGGCGCCATCGCAAGTCCATACAGCCTTGTCTTCAAACTCAGAGTGGATGGTATTGCAGCCATCAATAGCATTGAAAACATAAGGGTATCCCTGCAAGCCCTGGCCCTCGATCCAGTCAGGAGTCGGATAGGCATCCGAGCAATCGAAAACGATGAATGGTGGGTCTATCCCATCGTAATCAGGAGGCAAGGTTACATCCCGGAGTGTAGGGCGCAATAAATCAATCTGTTGGATACAGGTGGCTTGGTTGCCACTTGCATCTGTCGCTTGCCAACGCCGATGAATGATTGTTGTAAGCCCGGTTGTGCAATCTTGAGGGAATTCAGTGTCAATATATGTCAACTCCACATCTGAACATGCGTCAATCAAAGGAGCAGGCACTATGTAGCTCTGATTACCATTGGGTATTACATCCGCTGGACTCACGCCATTGGGGAAACCTGCCCCAAAAGTGCCGGTCATTGTGATCAATAATTCTACTCTTTCAATAACAGCTGGATTGAAACCTGCGTCATTGCTTACCCGAATTACCCAGTTGCCGTTCACCTGTTCTCCATTGAAATCGCTTAGAAGATCGGGAGTGTTCTGTGGGATAGCACACTGGTCGGTAGTATAGTTGGAACAGGTGAAAAATCCTGTACCCTGTTGGTCGAATTGAACAAAAAGCGGCGCGAGAAGACATGGGGGTACATTCACATGATCCCACAATATTACGGGTGTGGTGGCCGGGCTTTCTGCTTCGATTAACAGGTTGCCTGAAAATGTTGGGCCTGAAATTTTCACGCGCACATCAACGTCCTGAACCGTTGCGTTCAGAGGCAAAGAGACGGGGATCGGTACCGAAATTGTCTGGCCACCGTTTGCGGTATTGTCCGCAGGGAGAGTGGCTTTGAAACGCATGGTCATAGTAACCACGTCTGAGAAGAGCGGGTCAGTTGAGAAATTACAGGGCAACACAAACGGGGTGGGTGTGCAGTCAAGTGCGGGGTCTAAAAGATCCACAACATTTATCTGGCCGGTACATTCCTCGCCATTTGTAAAGTCTCGTACGCGCACACCGTAGCTTTTACCCACGTCTGCCGGACCAAGCACCGCTGGCAACCACGGGCCGTTCAAATATGGGGGGGTCTTATCAATCTCCACGATCATGTTGGCATAGATATAGGGACCGCCCTCCAGGATATCGTCGGCTTGTAACGTTGCCGTGCAATTTATATCCAAAGAGACTTGTAGGAGATCATTGCAGATCAGCCCAGCATCCGCCTGCATACCTTGTACCGTTACAGTAAATGAGCTGGTGGCTACGTTGCCCGAAGCGTCGGTGCAGCTGAACACGTTGGTAGTGGTTCCGATAGGATAGGTTCCACCTGATGGGATTCCGCTCAGCTGAACGACAGGATTATCAGCAGGTACGGCATATTTTACATAGCCATTATAGGACTTCTTCGAGAAGGTAGTGCCAAATGGATAGGCATTTCCAACGCCTTGGTTGGACGATACGCGTAAAATGCCATCACCAGTCTGGCGAATGCCGTCCGTAAAATTGATGGGTACTCCGGTACTGCTTGTGATGTAAATACCACGCGTTTCACCAGCGGGTATGGTGATGGCAAAACCCGAAATAGGGGTGCCAATTGCAGGACCAGTAGAAGTTACAGTATGCTTGCCTGCCAAAGTCCAGGCAATAGGCAAATTTTCTAAACCTGAAAGAGAACCCAGGTTCGTGGTATAGTATATTTCGATAGGCCAAATACCCGTATCGAGCGAAGGCCCGAACTCTGTAAGTGTCAAAATGCTTGAACTCAAATTGGACACATCGAACATGATGCCCGCTTGCCCATTGTTAAAATCAACAGGCTGGTTCACCTGGCCCACTTTGGAGGCCATGCAATTGTCAGTGCTGCTCACTTGATAGCTAAACTTGTCGCTTACCTGTAAGCCTGGTTGCAAATTGATCGTAGTGTTAGCAGGGCAAGTGATAGATGGAGGAGTATTGTCAATGACCTTGATGATTTGCACCCCTGACGCGATGATGCCACCGCCAAGAGGTTCAATCAGCTCCCACATAATGACGTTTTCGCCGACAGGTGTCGGGATCATTGTCTTTGAGGCATCGGACACAACAGTTGGTAAACCGCCATTGATGCGGTATTGCAATTGGTAACCCACATTGCTGCCAATGGGTGAAAATGTCGGCAGCGGTGTGTTTACGTTGACGAAGCTGGATGTAGATCCCGCACCAGAGTTGACGGTTTGCGTCTTCGGAGCAGTCATGGTGCAGTTTGCATTGGGCACCTGACGCACGATGGCATTCCAGCCAGCCGCGCTCACTGAATTGTCAGAACGAAATTGGAAACTCAGGGCTCCTGTGGCATTATCGCCCACGGAAGCGATGCCGCTGTTAGCGGTTACGGTGCCAGGGTTGATACTTTGCCAGTTGCCCGCTGGGAAACCTGAAAAAGTTGCTCCTTGTGGCCCAGGGATCTGGTTTACCCCAACAGTATTGCTGTTGAAAATGTAAAACGCATCAAAACCAGCCTCTAAGCCAAAGGCGTTGAAAGAAACCTGGATGCGGTGTGTGGCTGGGTTGGAAGGCAGAAATGTGATACTTGTATTCGTGCCGTTGTTGTAATTAAGTTCCGCACCGCCAAAGTCGAAAAAGTTGAAAAAATGATCAGTTGGAGGCGCTATTGTAAAGATACTACCAACTGTATTGCCATTTGCGGCCAGGTTCACATTCGATTGTGCAATCAGTTGTGCACAGGCGAATGTCCACCAAACGGCCATGGACAAGATGAATTGAAAATTGCTCTTTTTCATATTGTAAAAAATTAGAAGAATTAAAGGTTGGAAGTCATTGATTATGGATGGGGTTATTACCTTGAATTCAATTAATTGGAAAGCATCACCCTAGTCTCGGTGTGCAAGGCTTTCAATAAAATTTTGGGCGTATAGGAGGCTTCTTTTTCAAAGCCAAGTGTGGCAGCAGCTGGGATCGAAAGTTCCAGGGCTTGGGCCACCGTAGCGCCTTTGCTGATTTCTAAGATGATGGATTTGAAATAGGCTACTCGACGAAGCGTATTGTCATAAAGGGACGTACCCTCCGTGATTCCGGGCATCTGCTGGTTGAGCATTTTTACCTGACTTAGCAGGATATTGGTCGCGTCTTCCGCAGATTTCCAGTTAATTGCAGCTGGCGATGGTTGTGATGTTTGGGCAAATCCAGTAGTACTGGAAGAACACAAAAAAGCCAACAGCAAAACAGCAGTAAGGAGCGTTTTCCCAGTCAAAATCCGGACTCCTTGATTTTTGAAAATGTTCATGTTCGCAATTTTTTTGAATGATTATGATGATGCTTTTAATTTGTGAGGCTTTCACAAGCAATCGGCCACCTAAAATCAATCCGTAAAAAGCCTTCGGCTTGTTGGATTAAATATTTTCCGGCAGGCAATTCTGTGAATTTCAACCCAAGCGGTTTAACCACATTATTTGGCAATGGACATGGATCAACTAAGATCAGTGAGTCATGTCGCAGCTGGGTTTTGTAGAGTTGCGTACAAAGCATTGTTCGCGTAAGTATGAGCGACACGCCTTTTCCGCCTTCAATCGGGAAAAGCAAGCCCATTGCACTGCGGCAGCTTCGTTTAAGTTCTTTGGTGTGTGCCATGCCAGGAAGTCGGGCCGAGATTCGGCAAACACCAGTACCCATACAGTCGGCTGAGGGCGAACCAAACACCACATCGCAACTCAGTTGCCGGGTGGATTCAGTTTCGCGCTGGGGCCGAATAAGGTTTTGATTTGGCCTGCTCCAAGGAATGGATGTGTTCGCAGGAGTGCTGAGTGATGAATAGTTTCTCATAATGATGTTTGATTGATAATGACCGGTTGGAGGCATTGGCCACCAGCCTATATTCATAGTATTGATTTTGTACGCCAGATTCAGGCTCCAATCAAGTCAAGCCCGGTGATACATGCACCGATAAGGTCAAGTCCTGTGATAGAGTCGGAAAGGAGGTTCTTGGAAGTTGCGGGAAGTGTGAATGTGCTTTTCATGTGCCATTGCTTTCGGTGTTTATTCTCTCCGAATTGCATGACAAAGGTCAAGCGGCAGCCTAGGGGGGAATAGGACAGCAAACAGCCCTCCGTCCCCCGGCGGATTTTCCCCGGTTTTTACAGGTTAATTCTCTAAATCGTTGATTTAGAGAAGATTGCAAGAAATATAAATGGAGCGAATTGGAGGGTTTTTGGCGCTAAAAGGCGGTTGAGCGGGTCTCCTGCCGTGGCCGGGCCGAGCGTATTGCTTCGGTTTTGGGACAAAAAACATGAGTTGTGAATCAGGGGATAAACTTGTCGTTTTTCGGATGATTGTCATGTCGTAGCGAAGCGAAGACAACCACACAACCCAAGCAACTTTGGATTTCATCGTTTTTAGCTTTATTTCGAAAACGGCGATGCTGTGTGGTTGTCTTCGCTGCGCTACGACATGACAAATCAAAGGACCCTTCAGGCGTTCCTGTATTCAACCGACCCCCTTCCCAGGATTCAAGATCCCTACTGGATCAAAAACTCCCTTAATCTCCCGCATCAGTCTGCGTTCTACCTCCGAGAACACAATATCCAGATAAGGACGCTGCACCAGCCCAATGCCATGCTCCCCGGAAAGTGTGCCGCCTACACTTTTTACAAACTGGAAAATCTCGCGAATGCCTTTTGGAACCTCCTCGTTCCAGGCGGTTTCAGAAAGCTCCCCGCGCAGGATGTTGACGTGTAGATTGCCATCCCCTGCATGGCCATAGCAAACCGATTCAAAACCGTAGTGTGCGCCAACCTCCTTTACCTTTCTAAGCAAATGCGGGAGTTCTGCGCGGGGCACCACCGTGTCTTCTTCTTTATAGATGGAATTCCGTTTCACGGCATGGGCCACGTTTCGGCGTAGTTTCCAAAGGGCTGTTTTGGTAGCATCATCATCGGCAAAGAAGATTTCGCCACAGTCGAAGTGTTCTAAAACGGTTGTAATCGTCTCACAATCAGCCACAAGGCTATCCATGTGGAAACCATCCACTTCGATGAGCAGGTGCGCCGCATCTTCCTCCCGAATCGGAACAGGCGTTTCTCCCACATAGCGCACTGCCCAGTCAATGGCATTTCGTTCCATAAACTCGAGTCCGCTGGGCGTAACGCCCGCTTGGAAAATGGCAGACACTGCGGCACAAGCGCTTTCCGCAGAGCGAAATGGCACAAGCATCAGCAGGTTTTGGGTAGGGTAGGGCTGGAGTTTCAACACGATTTTGGTCACGATGCCCAGTGTACCCTCACTGCCAACTATGAGTTGTGTAAGATTGTAGCCCGTGGAATTTTTCAAGGTGTTTGCGCCCGTCCAGATAATTTCTCCACTGGCCAACACGACTTCCAGGTTGAGCACATGGTCTTTTACCACGCCATATTTCACGGCCTTTGGGCCACCCGCGTTGGTGCTAATATTCCCGCCGATAAAACTCCAGCCACGGCTGCTTGGGTCTGGCGGATAGAATAAGCCCTTCTCTTTCAATGTATTTTGAAGGGTTTCAGTAATCACCCCTGGTTCTACAGTGACCTGGAAATTTTGCGCGTCAATGTTCAAAATCTGATCAAACCGTCGCATCGAAATCACCAATCCACCATGCGTTGGCAAGGCTCCCCCCGCCAGCCCTGAGCCACCACCACGAATGGTGACGGGGATGCGTTCGCGGGTACAAAGCTGCATGATTCGGCTGATCTGTTCGGTGTTGGCAGGCTCCAAAACTGCATGGGGCAGGAACATCAGGTCCTCTGTCTCATCATGTCCATGTTCCTGAAGGGTGGTTTCGTCCGTCAATAGGTAGGCTTCGCTCACTATATCACGCAATTCTGAGAACACGGCAGCGGAGATGGGGTGGAGGGCGTTACTTTTGCCCTCGGTTGACTGTTGACCCTTGACTGTTGACCCTTGACTGTTGACCATTTTATTAATGATAATGTTTCAAAAACTACTTTTTGCTTTTGATGTGCCTCGTGTTCCTGCTGTGCTTTTTGCCGTGCTTGGTGTTTTCACCAAGCACATAGCATATTGGATGCCCAAGCTTTACATCCCTTCTGAGTTGTGCTTGGTGAAAACACCAAACGCGGCGGAAAAACCCGTCCTACGGCTTCAAGCCGTAGGACGGGTAGTGTTTTTTCTAACACTTTTCAGTTCAACACTTTTAGCACAAACTTCCCCAGAGGCAAAAAAGCCCCATAAAGATGGCAAAAGTATGGCAGTGCTGGCGCATTTTGCACTGGGCGGGCATATGCCTGCCGGGGATTTAGCCAAGCGTTTTGGTGTGAACGGTTCCTTGGGTGGCGGCACCGAATTGATCACTTCCAAAAACTGGATTTTTGGCCTGGAAGGGGCTTTTATTTTTGGCAGCAGAGTCAAAGACGACCCACTCTCTATCCTTCGCACTCCTTCAGGCGACATCATCGGAAACGACCGTGCAATTGCCAATACGCGCCTTCAAGAGCGTGGTTTGTATCTGGGTGCAACTATAGGTAAACTCCTGACTTTCAATGAAGAACGCGCGGGACTACGCCTCACCTTTGGTGGCGGCTGGGCACAACACAGCATCCGGGTGATTGACGATTCGCGTTCGGTGGTTCAAATCAGAGACGACTACAAAAAGGGGTACGACCGACTTTGTGGAGGCCCTGCCCTGCAACAATTCATAGGCTGGCAAAAAGTTGGCTATGGACGCGATATGAGCTGGTTGTTTGGTTTTGAATTCAATCAAGCTTTCACGCAAACACGCCGGGACTGGGATTTTGCTGAAATGCGCAAACTAGAAGGTCGTCGTGTGGACCTTCGGTTCGGCATACGATTGGCCTGGACCCTGCCATTTTACACGGGGACTGCCGAAGAGATTTATTATTGAATGGCTTGCTGAAACACCCTTTATTCGTGCAGCGCCCAACCACAATATTTACAGTTGGTAGCGTCGTCGTCATGCCAACAATGGCATAAAACCAATTGCATTGAGGATCAATTCATAATTGGCTTTGTTTTTTTGCATATTTTTCCCGAAGCACACGAACCTCTGGGGCGTTTTGAAATCGCTTGTAGGGTGCTTCATTCCAATCAACGGCTTCGTATCGCATACCCAAACGGAAAGACTTTTCCAGATTTTGATAAAATTCGCGCTTTTTCCCCACAAAAGCATAAGTCTCCGCAAGGGTAGAGTAGGGCGTACCATACAAAGTGTCCAGCGCAATCGTTCGACGGATGACCGCAAACGCAGAATCATGTTGACCCAGATTATTGTATGACATGGCGGTCAAGTTATAGATATCTGCCGCCATGTTTATTTGCCAGGTTTTGAGTTTTATGTCTTGGGTTAAGCTGACTAATTCCCGATACTTCTTGGCTGCAAAAAGCCCACGGGTAACCATTTTCAAAGCGATAGCATTGTTTGGGTCAAGTTCTATGGCGCGCATTCCGGCCTCAAAAGCCTTTGCGGTATCGCGTTGGAGCAAGTAGGCCAGGCTACGAGTCACATATCCATCCGAAGTTTCAGAAGCTTTTTCGATGGCCTTTTGGGCCAGTTTCATCGCGGCATCCATACTATCCTGATCCATTTTTGCTCCAATCCATGCTTGCCATGCCAGCGATTCGAAACTGGTGCCAGATGCTAAACGAACACATTGAAGGAACGCAGAATCGGCAGAAGCCGATTTGCCAATTCTAATGTATTGCATTGCAAGCGTTACCCATGCATCCGGATTGGAAGGATCCAGTTTCAAGCTTTTTTCTAGTTTTTCGATGGCTTCAGGACGTTTTTTTTGCTCTAACAACACATAGCCCCAACGTTGGTAAGCCATTCCAAATGTAGAATCTAATTCTGTTGCACGCTGGAATTTGGCGGCAGCTTCTTCCAAGCGTCCTTGTTCGAAAAGAATATTGCCCCAGGCGTGGTACGCCCAAATATGCTCATCTGGACGGTTTTTAATAATAGTCCGTGCCAATTCAATGGCAGCAACATGATTTTTTCTCCGAAAATACACCACTGCCAACCGGTAAGGGTCAGTGTGTTCCAACACCTTTTCAGCCGCGCGATTGAGCAGCTTTTGGGCGGCGATTTCCTCAGATCCTGGTGGACAAACCTCTTCAAAACGTGCATTGGGATAGCCGCTCATCCTCAAAAGCAGGGAAAGTTGCTGACCAGATTGCACAAACTCGCCAGTAATCCTTTTTTGCGGTCTGCCCAGGATGTGACGGAGCTGAAACGCGATAGAACTGAGGGAGACCTCAACCCCCATTACATGCACGTTCATGGCAGCATTGGCATCGCTGCTGCCTACGTTCAAATCATCTTTTTTAATGGAAGCAGCCTCCGCTTTGAGTGCCTGGATGGCGTCTTGTAGTCGAAAAGCAGCGATTCCGCCACTTAATCCGCTCTCTTCCAATGATTTGGAAACAGAAAACGATTGTAATGCAAAACCGGTGTCACGCAGCATCCGCCAAATGATTAGTATTGCAAACACCAACAGCAAAATACCTGCGGTGCGCAAAAAGATGCCTAGCACAGCGGCCAGCCAGGAATCCGTTTTCTTGGGGTCAATCTTATTCCAAACCTGAACTGGGATTGCCAGGACACGGCCTCTCCAAGAGGGTTTATTGGATGGGATAGGTGTTTCAGGCGCCGGGTTTTCTTGCTCCATGTTCATTCCAATAATTATTGCGCAATTTTGCGCCCCAAACATCGCGCAAAATTCTGCTAGATCATGCTTTTGATGTACGAATTTGCCATCAGGTTATTAACCCTTGGCATTCACATTGCGGCCATTTTCAACATTAAGGCACGACTCTGGGTGCAGGGACGGGCCAATTGGCGCGAGCATCTCAAGTCAAGGGTTAATGGGCAAAAGTCTAAAGTCCTGTGGCTTCACGCCGCCTCACTCGGCGAATTTGAGCAAGGTCGGCCCATCATCGAGGCATTCCGTGCGCAATTTCCGAATTGGAAGATTGTACTGACTTTCTTTTCGCCTTCTGGCTATGAGATTCGGAAAGACTACCCACACGCTGATTTGGTATGTTACCTACCTGCTGACACACGCCAAAACGCGCGTGATTTTCTCGATATCATTCAGCCTGACACTGCCATTTTTGTTAAATACGAGTTCTGGGCGAACTACCTTTTTGAACTCAAAAAACGCAGTATCCCGACCGTGCTGGTTTCCGCTTTGTTTCGCCCTTCGCAACCTTTTTTAAATGGTATGGCGGTTTTTGGCGACGGATGTTGGCCTGCTTCTCGCATATTTTTGTGCAAAATGAGGGCACAGGAAAATTGCTCCAAAGTATTGAAATTTAAAACTTTACCGTGGCTGGTGATACCCGGGTGGACCGGGTTTTGAAGATTGCGGAAGGGACTAAAGAGAATAAGATAGTGGCGGCGTTCCGAAAAAGTCCGATTGAAGATGGGTTGTGCAATTTGTTGATTGCTTGGTAGTTCCTGGGCAGGCAGGACGAATCTTTGATTTCCGGGGACTGCGACTTTCGCTGGTGGATGATGTGAAAGTTGTTTTGCCCCGCACGACCCGTCTCAAAATTGTTGATCGCATTTGTGAACAGGCCATATGTCGGATTTGGCACGACGCTTCACCTTCCCGGGCACCGGAAATCGCCTCCCGGCCAGCTAATCTGATCATTGACAACATCGGCTTGTTGAACACGCTTTACCAGTACGGCACCATCGCATACATCGGCGGTGGATTTGGCAAAGGCATCCACAATACACTGGAGCCAGCGGCTTTTGGCCTGCCAATCCTCTTTGGGCCGAAGTACGAGAAATTTGAAGAAGCCCGGCAATTTGTGGCGCGGGGAGGGGCATTTCCGATCCGAAATGGGGAAGAATTGGCAGAAATACTAACAAAACTGCAAGACCCCGTTTTCTACAAAAAAGCCTCGCAGGCAGTGCGGAGTTATCTGGATGAAAACCGGGGTGCTACGGAGAAGGTGATGCGCTATTTGAGCCCCAACGCCTCAGAATTTCCAAATATCATACAGCATTACCCCCAGCACAATACCTGAAGGGATAAAAAATACCTTGGTACCGATGACAGGGAAAAATGCGACGCTCATCATGGCTCCTCCAATAAAACTGCACATTACCACGATGCGCAGCCAGGCCTCCCGGCGAATGAGCCTGTGTTTTTCTCCCTCAGAATGAAAGAGTTCGGCCACATCCACACCCAATTCGACCACCATTCCAGTCATTTGGCTGGCTTTAATGAGCGATGAAGTCGTAAGGCTTACCATCGCGTTGAGCACACCGATGGTGAACAAAATCAAGGCAGGAAAAAGTACCGGGTCGAGTGTGTCTGGGTTTATACCGGAAACGGCTATGACAAAATAGCAAATTACCACCGTGAGCAGCGGTAACAAATGGAGATACCGCCATTTCATGAGTTTTTCGCGCTCCGAGCACATACCCGCAAAAAAGCCTCCGAGGAAAAACGCGAACAGCCACAGGAAAATCGAGCCAGCCGTATTCAATTGACCTTCGTACAAGTCCTTGGCAATCTCAGGCAAAAAACCCGTGATATTGGTCAATACCATCGAAAAAGTCATCAAACCCGCATAAATCACGATGCCTGTGCTGAATGGGTAGGCAATCGCGTAAAGCATCACGCTGCGAAAGGAACGTTTGCGTACAGTAGCACCTTCCGGGCCGAGAAAGGGTGTTTTGATGGTTTCTAAAATATCAAATTTCATTTCTGGTGATGGGTGGACTGGTGATTGGTGGATTGGTGATTGGTGGATTGGTGATTGGTTAATTTGCCAAAATGGGTGCCTGGTGCCGGGTGACCCCCTACCCCTAAAGGGGAGTTTATCCGAAAAAGGCAAAAATTGTTGTGTTTTTAAACAAATTATCCACTTATTCGGATAAACTCCCCTTTAGGGGTAGGGGGTCACTCGGCAGCGACCACATATTTTTGATACCCTTTAATTTATACCTGCTTACGCCAAGATTATCAGACAATTGCCCATAAAAAATGTTCATTTTCTGTAATTCTGGCAGCAATTTTAAGCCACTTCCATCGAATTGTCGAACTTTGCGGCAATCGCCCCCTCCTTCGCTAAAGCTACGGCGGGTAAACAATCGAATCAATCACATAATCACCTAATCGCCCAATCCCACTATGCCCTGGCTCCACGTCTCGTCCGACTCCGACTTTTCCCTTCAAAACTTACCCTTTGGAATTTTCCATACGGGCGACCATCGTCCTCGAGCAGGGATGGCAATAGGTAGCCATATCATTGACTTGGAAGCTGCTGCCGAGACCGGGTTATTTGGTAAACGTCGCTTTTTCAAAAAAATCTTTGCGCAAGCCACGCTCAATGATTTCATAGCCCTTGGCAAACCCGTTACCAACCGAATCCGACGAAAAGTCCGCGAATGGCTGGAACTTCCAGCAACGCCAGAAAACGCTCTCCATATACTGGTAGACCGTGAATCGGCCACGATGCTGATGCCAATCCGGGTGCCGAATTACACCGACTTCTACAGCAGCATCGAACACGCCACCAATGTTGGCAAAATGTTCCGTCCCGACAATCCCTTGTTGCCCAATTGGCGTTGGATGCCAATCGGTTATCATGGCCGGGCATCGTCCATTGTTGTGAGCGGAACCCCGATTCGGCGACCAAGTGGACAGATTCTTGTAGCGGGCGGCGAACCGGATACACCCATTTACGCACCTTCACGTCAACTTGACTTCGAGTTGGAAATGGCCTTCGTGATCGGAAAAGAAAGCACACTGGGAGAGCCGATAACGGTAGAAAACGCCGAGGAGCATATCTTCGGACTCGTGCTTTTCAACGACTGGAGTGCGCGCGATATTCAACGCTGGGAGTATGTACCGCTCGGCCCATTTTTGGGCAAAAACTTTGGCTCCAGCATCTCGCCCTGGATTGTGCCGCTCGAAGCACTCAAACCCTACCGGGTAAAAGGCCCCAAACAAACGCCCGCACCGCTGGAGTATTTGAAAACCAAGGGTTTGAAGAATCTGGATATCGAACTTGCAGTGACTTTAACTTCACCTGGAAATAATGCAGCCACACTTCTGAGCCAATCCAATACAAAATACCTTTACTGGAACATGGCCCAACAACTCGCGCACCACACCGTCAACGGTTGCAATGTGCAAGTAGGCGACCTCATGGCGAGCGGAACAATCAGTGGTCCAACGCCCAATAGTTACGGCTCCATGCTCGAACTTTCCTGGGGCGGAAGAAATCCGATTACCTTGAACGACGGCACTACCCGGACTTTTTTGCAGGATGGGGATGTGTTGACGATGCGGGCTTGGGCAGGGGAGGAAGGCGCAAGGGTTGGGTTTTGGGGTGGTTGAAGGGGAGGTGTTGCCTTCTAAATAATTGAAAACCAAATGTTTAAAATAACTCAGTAAAGACAACATGACTAAGTTTACACTGCCGCTATTGATTTTAATTGGGTTCTTAACTTCAATTCAGGCGCAAAGTATTTTTGATAATCCAATAACAGATCCAAACCCAAGCGCCTTCAATCCTTTTACGTCTGGCCAAAATGTAAATTCCAACATTACAGTTTCCGGTATAGGAAGAGGTGCTGGAATTAACGCTAACGCAGGTTCAAACAGGTACAACGCGAATAGTTGGAACACGGGCGATATTGATCTGTCCGCTTACTTTGAATGGATTTTAACCCCTAATTTCGGTCAAAGAATTGATTTTACTGACTTTGTTTACACAGGACAGGCTTCTGGAACTGGACCAACTTCATTTGCCTTTAGGTCAAGTGTTGATAATTTCACCTCGGATATCGGTGCGCCTATTGCGACCGGTGCAACAATCACACTCACTGATGCTGATTACCAAAATATAACTTCGGGAATAACCTATCGATTATATGCATGGGGAGCAAGTAGCACCGCAGGCACTTTCAGCATCAATGATTTTACATTTAATGGTGCAGTAACATTGCCAATAGAATTATTGTATTTCAACAGTAAAAACAATAATAGCACCACGGAGATTATTTGGTCCACCGCCACCGAAATCGAAAACGACTACTTTTCCATACAACGCTCCCCCAATGGCCGCGACTTCACAGAAATCGGCCAGGTAAAAGGCGCCGGCACTTCCTACGAGCCACACGACTATACTTTCACCGATGAGCATCCGCTGCAAGGCAAAAACTACTACCGTCTCAAACAGGTAGATTTTGACGGCAAATACAGCTACAGCCCTGTGGTTACGGCTACCTTCGGCAAAGCCAGTTTGATGACGCTTGCACCCGTACCAGCCACGGAAAGTCTCCGCATTCAACTGGAGAAACCCACGAAGGACGATGGTATTTGGCAAGTCTATGACATGAACGGACGCTTACTCCTCTTCGGGGAAATGCTTGCTGAAACCACAGAGCAGCCCATCCACATTGCCGAACTGCCGGAGGGCGCGTATTTGCTTCGGCTGACGGTGGGACAGGAAGTGATGGTGGAGCAGTTTTGGAAACAGCGTTAATAATTAAACCGCAGAGGCGCAGAGACGCAAAGTATGTGAAAATCAATACTTTGCGCCTCTGCGCCTCTGCAGTTAATTTTTCTTCCTACTCCTCTGTTTCAGAATAGCGTAAAAATGCCCCTCTCTTGGGTGCTGGCATTTCTGCATTTTCGCCTTTAATGATTTTCCAAAGCACTTCGTTGAACTCCAGGTCGGGCACTCGATCTTCACCCGATAGGTCAAAAGCATCTGAGCGGCGTTGTAAATCGCTGTCAACAGCGGCATTTCGGTCGTCCAGATTTACCGAGGGAATCAGTGCTTTGTAGGGTTTTAAGTCCGCATTTTTTGTAAAACACCTCCACATCGGTGTAGCTGCTGCATCGTGCTGGCTCATAGGCGGCATACCGAGTATGAGTTCCATGGTGCGCAACATTGAATTGGTGGAGTACAAGGTATGATCTACATAATTGCGCTTGGTATAAGGACTTACAACGTAAGCAATAGAGCGATGTGCATCCACATGGTCAGCGCCGTTTTGAGCATCGTCTTCGAGTACAAACACCGCCGATTCCTTCCAAACGGGGCTTTTAGAAAGGTGCTCAATAAACAGCCCAAACGCAAGGTCATTGTCTGCAACTTGGGCAAACGGGGTAGGGGAGCCCGTACGCAGACCTTCTGTATGGTCGTTGATAAGTCGCAGCGTACTCAAACGAGGCAAAGTATTGACTGTCAGTAAAGAATCAAACTCGCGTTTCCATTGGGATACCCGGGTTGTGTCTTTCACAGAAGTATCCCAGGAAGTAAAATAGGGGCAATAATGGCCTTCAAGCGATGGAATATTGGCCTTGTAATCGTCGGCAAATTCGCCATAGGTTCGGTAAGAAATGCCAGCCCGTTTGCAGTGGTCCCACATGAATCCGCCCTTAGGCCATGCGATCGGATTTTGGCCTTCGTACACATAATCACCTCCCCGGTCGCCGTAACTGGTTACCCATGTTTTTTCCGTAAAATCATTCGCATAGGCTGCGGTGCTCCAGTTGTGACCATCCGCGCTGACTTCAGCACTGACGTAGAAATTGTCGAGCAGCACAAAATCCCGGGCGAGTGCATGGTGGTTGGGGGTGATTTTTTCGGGGAAAAGGCAAAGGGAAGTGTCGCCATTTCCTTCTGGCATATCGCCAAGCACCTGATCGTAGGTGCGATTTTCCTTGATAATGTAAAAGACGTATTTGATGGGTGAAGGGTCGCCCACACGTTGCGGAACTGGATTGCCAATTTCTCCCTCGGCTAATTTTTCACGCTCCTTCGTATAAGGTGAATTGCGATAAACCTGTTGTGTGTATGCTGCTAATTCGATTTCGCTGGGTTTTTTAATGATGCTCATCGTCCCCTTCATCAGTCCTCCAATATACTGGTCATCCTCCGCTTCTCCTTTTTGATAATCCACCTTGTTTTTCTTGCCAATGGGGTTGGGGCCATTTGGGTTTGGAAAGGAGGAGAATCCCTTTCCATTGGCAACAAAAATCTGCTTTCCTATGCTCCGCACGCAGGTCGGGTACCAACCTGTTGGGATAAAGCCCAGTGAACTGCTTTGTTGCGTAATGGACACATCGAACAAGGCGAGGCAATTGTTATCGGCATTTGCAACATACAGCGTTTTTTCATCGGCGGAGAGCGCCACACTGTTGGAGGTTGAACCAGTGGGTGCGTCTGGAAAGAGGGTTGCGATCAGCGTTTCCACCACTTTATTTTTCTCCAAATCCACCACACTAACAGCGTTGTCATCGGCACAAGCCACATACGCCAATGTGCCTTTTTTATTGATAATCAGGTCATTGGGGTTGTCGCCAACGGGTATTCTGGTTTTAATCTTGCGACTTTCTGTGTTCCAAACCACCAGTTCGTTGCGGCCCCAATGGGTAATGTACAGTTGCTTTTGGTCGGGAGAAAGCGCGCAGGTGTAGAGTTCCTTGCCAATGGAATCGCGGTGAAGAATGGCTTTGCTGCGGGTATCCACCACGTAAAGGCTGTGGTTTTCTTTGGTGACGACATACAACAAACCTTTTTTGTCGTCCAGACACAAGCCTCCCGGAGAAATTCGGGTCGGCCAGGGTTTTCCCAAACTAATGGTATCGCGCAACACCAATTTTTCATGTTCAAGGGAATAGCGTAAAATGGAGTTGCTGTTTCCGCCTGAAACGTAAAGCACTTTGGAATCATCACTAAATGCCAGTCCAAGCCAGGCGATAGGGATTTCGAGTGACTGAAGCAATTGCCCTTTTTTCGCGCTTATCAATTGAAGCGAGTTTTTTCCCTGACCGTTGTTGGTTACGGCGAGGTATTTTTCGTTGGGTGAAACGGCAATGTTTAAAGGAAGATCGCCCAGAGGCACGGAGGTTCCGGCGGGTGTGAGCGACCAGCCAGTGGGCAAGAGCATAGATGGCGTTGGATTGTTTTGCTGGCCGGGTTTTTGGGCAAATAAATTGACGAATAAAAAAAGCCCAAATAGTATAGTGATCGTGGTACGCATAAAGTTGAATGTAAGGATTTGGAAACCAGTGAATTAAATAGGCTGGCGATCTGCGTCTGGTGCGGAATAGAAACAAAGCCGAAATTTATATGAAGCCATTCTTCTCGATCCAATCCGGCAGTTCCAGTATTGAGCCTAACAAACCGTCATTATCCAACACCTCCAATGCTTCCCGGCTATGGGTGCCGTTCACTACCGCAATCGAGGCAGCGCAGCCCGCATTTCGGCCTTCAGCCAAATCTACTGGCGTGTCCCCAACCTTAATTACCTCCTTGGGGTCGGAAAGGCCGAAGACAGACATTGCCTTTTGAATCATATACGGTTCGGGACGGCCTAGCGGAACTTCGTCGCTGGTAATGGAATAATCAATAATTGAGTTCACGTCTCCGACATACTGTTGGTTCAATCCTGCCAGCCAACCCAACTTGTTGAGGATGATATTGGTGACAATGCGGTAAAAGCCGGTGTTGAGTGCCACTTTTATGTCCCTTTGGCGTAGCCATTCAAAAACCTCAAGCGCACCGTCGGTAGGAAATACTGGATTGTTGTGGTAGTAATCCTCCAGAATTTCGCGAAAAGCAAGAAAACTTTGGTGGGCCTGGGTTTCAATAACTTTTGGCTGGATCGTCTCACCTAGCGCTTCTCGCCATAGGATTTGAAACACCTCTAATTTTGATACACCCATGAGGGCATTGAGCCGTTTGTCCTCCGTTATCAGGCCTTCTTGCCGGCAAGCTTTTGAGAAACAAAACAATACTTCGTTGTTGTCGCGAACGGTAGTGCCAGCCATGTCGAACATGACGAGCCTAATTGGTGTCTTTTTTGTCATTTTGCCTTGATTTTCAGGCAAATGTAGCGGGTGAAAAATTAAGGGGGAGCTAAGTTTAGGTGTTGTTTGTTGCAGCCAGTGGGAGCAATTTTTGCATACTGAAATGGAGCAATTCGAGGCTTGAAACGATTGTTTTTTGCTCAGACATAGTATTGAAACCTTTTTTTTCAAAAAAGCATCTTGCAGTAATATTTGATTCAACCACGATAGCTGAAATGCCCTTTTTTCGGGCAGTACGTTCCAGCTGTTTTAAAAGGGTTGAACCAATGCCTCGCCCCTGAAAATCCTTATGCACATAAAGGAAGTCTAATGATCAAGAAGGCTAAGGCTTGCAAAACCGACTATAAGTTTATGGTTTTCAATAACAAAGCAATGCTGAGTATCCAACTTGGCCCAGTATTCCCGGTCGGGTAAGGCCGGCGCCCATGCTTCAGCTTGTTCTGTCGAGTAGTCGCGGGCATTCACCGTGTGGACGGTGTCATGGAACAATTGTTGTAAAATTCGTTTGTCGGCGGGGCGGTAGGGTCTCAGAAACATGGGCTTTACACAGTGTTTACTTCCCCGCAAAGGAATATAGCAATGGGTTAACCGTGGATTAAGTAATAGTTGTGTTTGTGTATGCTTGAATTTGTCAGGGTTCCAAAAACCTATCATTGTGCTGTTCTTCAAGCCGAACGGCCATTCCATGATCAATGCTGAGTCCTTTACCCGTCGAATGGCCGCTGCTCCTCCGCTCGTTTTTATCGTAGTGGCTGGGCTTTTCTCATTCCTGGCGTATTGCTGTATTTATGCTTTTCGGAAACCATTTACGGCGGGTGCTTATCAGGGCCTGGAGCTTTGGGGGATACAGTTCAAGATCGTGCTGGTAACGGCCCAGGTTGCTGGTTATGCCCTTTCAAAATTTATTGGAATTCGGATCATTTCAGGCATGGCGCCTAATCAAAGAACAAAGTATCTCCTTGGGTTGGTTGGGGTTGCCGGTTTGTCTTTGTTCGGATTTGCAGTGACGCCATTCCCCTGGAATGCTGCCTGGATGTTTGTAAACGGGATGCCATTGGGCATGGCTTGGGGTTTGATTTTCAGTTACTTGGAAGGAAGAAGGGTGACGGAAGCCTTGGCTGCTATACTGTGTGTGAATTTCATTATCTCCTCAGGTTTTGTAAAAACCACAGGCAAGTGGTTGCTTGATGCACAAGGCGTGAGCGAATGGTGGATGCCTTTTGTGGTGGCTTTGTTGTTTCTCCCGGCATTGTTGGTCTGTATCTGGGTACTTAAACATTTGCCATCTCCGTCCGAGGCAGATAAGGCGCACAGGACGCCGCGCAACAAAATGAGCGCAGCGGAATGCAGGGCACTCTTTTGGCGCTATGCACCCGGCCTGGTTTTATTGGTGGCCACTTACCTCGTGTTGACCATTGTCCGCGATGTGCGCGACAATTTTGCGGTAGAAATTTGGGACGAACTTGGCTTCAAAGGGCAGGCTTCCATTTTGACTACAGCCGAAATCCCGATCGCTATATGTTCGCTTCTGGCGGTTGGGGCGATGATGTTTGTGAAGGATAATTTCAGAGCGCTATGGCTCAATCATGCGCTTGCCATATTGGGTGCAGTGCTTTTGTTCGGCGGCACTTATCTTTTTCAAATTGGGTTTATTTCTCCTGTTTTTTGGATGATTTCATCCGGTTTTGGCCTGTTTTTGCCTTATATCCTTTTCAACGGCGTTTTGTTCGACCGACTAATGGCAAGTTTTCGTGAACGGGGCAATGTTGGATTCCTTATGTATGTAGCGGATTCTATCGGCTATCTTGGGAGTGTCGCTGTGTTGCTGTGGCGCAATTTCGGTGCGGGAGCGATGAGCTGGTTGGACTTCTATATTAAGTTATGCTACCTGGGGGCAGCGTTATGTGTAGGATTGATGTTTTTGTCCTGGTTCTATTTTTTTAAAAAACAACAATCCTTATTATCATGAAACAGTTAATTTTTATCATTTGCTTATTTGGTTCAATAAATTCCGCTATTGCCCAAAAACCCGATTCCTTAAAGTTTAACAACCGAAAATTTAAACACGAAATTGGGATTGACTTCAGGGGTATTTTCAACAATAATTACTATTACTTGGCAAATAGCGCGAATCACTTCTACGATGGTTTGGATCGTGGCTATTCATTTATTTGGAAAGTTCGAAATGACCGTGGTAAGCTGATCTCGGTGAGCTATATTAAAAATTGGCGATTCCAATTCCGAACATCGAGCATAACTAATACGGATCGTGTACAACGTTTTGAATCAAATGGAACAACATTCGAGTATAAGGAAAATGGGATAAGCAGCCTTTACGTTCAACCATCCTTCGGATTTGAGCGCGTCAATTTCTTCGACCGATTCAATTTTTATTATGGGGCGGATTTTGGGTTTTTAGTTTACCGTGTGCGGGGTGCTACCAATTATGGGTTTGAAGTCAACGGAAACTATTTCAGTTTTACAACCAACTCAATGAGTTATGGCCCTGATGCAACTGGGTTTGTAGGAATGAAATATCGCTTCTCAGAACGGTTCAGTATTGCTGTAGAAACCGGATTTGGGATTTACTTTCACTTAGTACGCTCTAAATTGTATGATAACCAAGCGGACAAAATAGTGTCAAAAACAGCATACGAAAATTTCGGGCATTCTTTTTACCCGCTTCGACTCCTAACTTTCAATTATCATTTTAAGCAGTTTTAAATGGATCAAAAATTTGACGTAGCCGTCATCGGTGCAGGTATTGTCGGCCTCGCAACCGCCTACGCAGCAGCCCGCAAAGGCTTGAAAACCATTGTATTTGAACGAAATCCAAGAGCAATAGGCGCCTCGGTTCGCAATTTCGGACTGGTTTGGCCCATCGGCCAACCAGCAGGGCCCTTGTTCGATCGGGCCATGCGCAGCCGGGAAATTTGGCTCGACATCGCAGCAGAAAGCGGAATTCAAGTGAAACAGAATGGATCGCTCCAGCTCGCATATCACGACGACGAGGTAGCGGTGCTACACGATTTTTTGAAAAGTGCTGAGGGCGCTGGATACCAGCCTATTACTGACGCCCAACGAAGTTGCGGCGTACAGCCCTGCGGTAAAAACAGCAGGCCTCAAAGCCGGACTTTGGAGTGCCACAGAATGCACCGTGTCGCCTCGGCAAACCATTCCGCAATTGGCCGAGTACCTCGAAAAAGAACTCGATGTGGTGTTCCAATTTGGTTCGGCGATTACCCATGTTGACACAGGTATTCTCTCAGATTTTTATGATATTTGGCGGGCGGAGCGCATTTTTATATGCTCTGGGGCTGATTTTGAAACCTTGTACCCTCGCATTTTCCAGGAGAGCGGAATTACCAAGTGCAAATTGCAAATGCTCCGCACAAATACGCAACCCAACAGCTGGCAACTTGGCCCTTCCCTCTGCGCCGGACTGACGCTTTTACACTACTCCTCCTTTGCGCATTTAAAAAGTTTGGAATCTGTCAGGGACCGCTACAATCAGGAAAATCCTGACTTTGCCCGGTACGGCGTACACGTGCTCGTTTCTCAAAATCACAGTGGCGAAATCATTCTTGGCGACAGTCATGAATATGGATGGGATGTATCGCCCTTTGACAGCGAGGAAATTAACCAATTGATTTTAAACTATTTACAAACATTTGCGCAGTTCCCGGATGCTGTGATTGCAGAGACCTGGCATGGCGTTTATCCAAAGTTGCCGGGCAAAACAGACTTCGTGATGGAGGCTGAAAAAGGCGTTTGGATCGTGAATGGATTGAGCGGTGCTGGTATGACCATGAGTTTTGGGTTGGCCTCTGAAATTGTGTAGCCCATAATGCCGGGCAATATGCACTTGCCGCAAACCAAATATGGTTTTGTTATGTTAGACGGGTCTAAAACACACGCACTCATGTTCTTAAAAATTGCACTTCCTTTGCTAATCATCGCGGTGGTAGCATTGTTATCTTCCTGCTTCGATGCAACCAAAGTTGCAGTTCGTCCGGCTGAATTACCCATCACAAAAAATATGTTACCTTCATTTTATCAGTTTACAGTCAATTCCCTGGATGGGAAACCCGTCTCATTGGAACAATTTCGCGGCAAAAAAATCGTCGTCTTAAATGTGGCTTCAAAATGTGGCTTCACTCCACAATATGCCGATTGGGAGAAATATTACACTGAGAACAAGGATAATGTAGTTGTACTAGGCTTTCCCTCCAATGATTTCATGAGTCAGGAACCTGGCTCGGCAGAAGACATCGCCGAGTTTTGCCAGAAAAATTACGGAGTAACCTTTCCCATGTTCGAGAAAGTTGTGGTGAAAGGCGACGGAATTTCACCCTTGTATCGCTGGCTGACTGACCCGACACAAAATGGCTGGAACAACCAGGAGCCGAGTTGGAATTTCTGCAAATACCTCATCAACGAAAAGGGCGAGCTCACGCATTTTTTCGCGTCCAAGGTCAAGCCGGATAGCCCGGAGTTTTTGAGTGCGTTAGCGGGGAGATAAGTAATAGGCGCATTACACACTACAGGATGTTTTTAAACACATAGGCACATAGACCACATAGAAGTCTGATTTTCAACGCTATGTGCCCTATGTGCCTATGTGTTTAAAAAGACTCAATTTTTACCTTCCTTCTCTTTGATAAAATCCTCCACATTGTCTAACTGTGGTGATTCCAGTAACGATTTCCAATCAAACTTTTCATCAAAGGGTGTCAGCAATTTCTGCGGGTCAAGCACACGAGGATCTACTGGCAATGCAGAAAAGGGTGCAAAATCAGGCTGATTGCTGAAAAAATCACTCAAATCTGCGGCGGCTGCATCATATTGATTTAAGTATGGAATGCCCAGGATGTTCCAAAAAGTCTTGAAGATGCTCCCGAAACTTGTATGGTTATGGCTCACATGATTCTTTTTGGCGTAAGGCGAAATCACCATCAAAATACTGCGGTGGGCGTCCACATGATCCTGCCCGTCTTGCGAGTCATCCTCAGTGACGACGATGGCCATGTCTTTCCAGTAGGGTGTACGTGACAGAAATTCAACAATGCGGCCTAATGCCAAATCATTGTCAGCCATGTAGCTCTCACGGAACGGGTAGCCTGCCGCTGGGCGTTCGCCCGCACCATGATCATTTGGCAATAAAATGGTGAGCATCTGAGGCATCTTGTCCTTGCCATTGAGCCATTTCTCCTTAAATTCATCCATGAACAAATCTGCCCGGAATTGATCGGGTATCGCCATGTTGTACGTGGGGTAATGTTTGGAAGTATTGGCGAACAAGGGTGCTGGAACGGGGTAATTGACAAGGACTTTCTGACCGTAGTATTTCATGGTCGAATCAGACATATTGGAGGCCATCTCAGTACCAAAACCCCAGTTGTAAAAGGATGTTTTGTTTCGTTCCAAATGTTCCCACATGGAGCCAGCTTCGTTGTAATCTTCAGGGAATATAGCGCCGGCTGAACCTGTCCAGGCCCACTTTCCGCGCTCCATGCTTTTAGATTTTACATCGCGGGTACCGCCATAAGCTGCCGGAACATTGGTTTCAACCCATTGATTCGGGTAGGTATTTACCAGCCAGCGGTGTCCATCGGCACTATGATCAGAGTCCACATAAAAATTGTCCGAAACGCCAAATCGCTGCGCCAGGGCAAGGTGATTGGGCATGATGGTGGCCTTGTCTACCGAGACCGTTTTTTTCTTGTTCGTGAAGGATCGCTCGTACCCATAACGGGCGATTTTCGGATCGCCCTTGCCTTTTTTCAATTGGCCAAACACTTCGTCGTACGTGCGGTTTTCCTTGGAAATGAATACGATGTGTTTGATCGGGCTTTTTCGCTGACCAGGAAATTGCGGAATGGGGTTTTTCGCGTCGGGGAGGCTTGAAGCCTCACCGACGCTCGTTTGTACGCGGAAATTATTATCCAAAACCTGCTTTGTCCATTTTGGAAGCGCTGCATCGGCAGGAATGTCCAGAATGGTCACAGAACCATGCATTAGGTGCCCAACATAATTGCCCTCCGGCCCCTCTTTGAAGGTATATCCACCGTTGGGGCCGCTGCCGTACCCTTTTGCATTGGCCACAATGAGTTTTTTGCCGTCTGGTCAAACAGCCAATTTGGATGGGAACCACCCGACTGGTAAATGGCCGATTACCCGAGCCGTAGAAGTGACACTTTTTGAAAAAGTGTCACTTCTAGACAAGTCAATCACTGCTACTGCATTGATACCCGACTCTGCCACGTACAATCGCTTCTTATCTGGTGAAAGCGCCAGCCCAAAAGGAATTACCCCGCGATAACGAGCGAGCTGGGGCATTGGTTTTAGAAAAATATTTTGGACAACCTTGCCTTGTTTCGGGTCAATTACGGACACGCAATCGTTGTTGCCATTGCTCACGTATACAAATTGTTCGGTGGCTACCACGGAATTAGGCCCGGCACCGCCAACTGCAGGTATACCTTCTATTTTCTCACCCACCAGAAAGCCAGTTTTGATTTTGTGGGTCACTTGTGGCTTGTTAGCAGCAACATCAACGGCCCAAACCGAAAATGACTCAGGCGCGTTTGGATCGCCCAGGCCTGGAACCTCTAATTTGTCATTTTTAAAGCCGTCCCGCATTTCCTTAGAGCCATAGGCTGTAGTAGCAAAATCGGCGCCCGTTGCTTTCAAGTCCTGCTCATTCAGGCTTTTAAGCGGACTGTATTCAAACATCCCAACGTTGACCACGTAAGCCGTTTTTTCATCCGGGGAAAGCGTCACTCCAAAGGGATAACGACCAACGGGGACATAATGCAGCACTTTTTGCTGCGTGTATCGGCTACTATGAGTCGGAAATTACTTTGGTCGCATACGTATAGGGTATTGCCATCCCGGGTCAAAGCAAGGTCGCCGAGATAACCATATGGGTTTTCAGGCTGAGCACAAAGGATAGAATCAATCTTGGCGCCATTACGCAAGTCGTAACGGAAGAGTTTGTTTGACTGTCCGCCGGCTACCCAGACCGAGCGGTTATCGGGTGTGATGGCAAGACCCATAAAGACGTCTTCGAGCAAGTTTGGGTCGCTCAAGGCGCCTTCAGGCACTTGCCGGACTTTGGGTTGCGCGCTTAAGGGGTTTTCCATCATGGTGATAGAAAAGGGACGGTTTCCAGAGTTCGCTGTAACGGCCACAGAACCATCGTTGAAAGCACCAATCCGAATGGGTGAGGAGCGATTCGGATGGTTTTACCCATTGGCTTTATGATTCGACCATTTGGGAGGATTGTCTCGCCATTTGGGTTTATTTGGCAGTAGCGATCAGCTGCTGGCGGGGTAATTACGAATGTATTGCTGGAGTTTGGGACGTTTTTTGGTGCTGTACAGGCAGCCCAAAATAGGGCAACGGAGAGGGCAAGAGTCAGAGATGCTTTCATGGAAAAAATTTGAAAGCAAAGGTCGGAACTGCCATCCCCTTAACCCCCATTTTTCAAGTGAAGTGAATGTGAAATTGTTATTTCACAATTTGCAGCTGCTTTACGCCAATCTTACCTTTTTGTGTCTTTAATTGAATCCAGTAAAACCCCGAGGGAATGCCCTGGAAAACAAGCTGTTGGCTGGCTACTGCAGAAAGATTCAGCGCGGAAATTTGACGACCACTCTGATCTATTATTAGCAATTGAGCGGGAGTGTCTTGCTCGTCGGAATAGGACAAGTTGAATTGACCGTTGTTAGGATTTGGGCTGATGCCAAAATCAATGGCTGTTACTTGTGCCGTTTGTGCCAATTGCTCCACATGCTTGGCATCAAACAGTTCGGCTAATTCGGTGATATTCCCAATTCAAGATTTCCGGCGAAGCATACCAATACAAATTCATCGGGGATCCTACCAGTAAAATCAGATCTGTGACTATATTTTCCTCCGATTTAGCCCAAACACGAACGTTTTCGTTTCCATCGCGGACGGTAAGCAGCTCGGCAAATTCGTCGCCTGGGATTAATTTTCGAACTTCTTTATAGAGCGGCAATCCGTTTTCAATGCTATCGGCGGCCAGAATACTAAGGCTGCCAATGTTTTTGACCACGTTTTGTAATCGTTTCCAATCTTCATCCTTGACATTGCTTTGGGTGGTTACTTCAAACAAATCCTTACTGAGAAATGCATAAGTAAAGCGCTGGTCATTTTTGTGTTGTTCGACAAAGCCATGGAGCGCGTTATTCTGGCTAGAAAGGGTAGGGGAGAACAGCTGGAAAATGAGAAGCAAAAAGAAAAAATGTTTCATAGCTTATAATTGAAAAGTGAAAGAATGCGAAGCGGAGACGGTAGTATTAAACCGGATGTTACACCGATTCATAAACCGCTTCAATTTTGGCTGTTTTTTGTGCAAATCGAATTAATTTTCCCTTAATTTAGGCCACTTTACCTTCGCGTTAAATTACGAACCATGCGCATTTTTAAACTTCTTCAGGCCCTTTGCCTGACACTTTTTTGTTGCATCCAAACCATTGTTGCCCAAATAAATATTGACTCAAGTCGGACACTTACCGAGTTGGTAGTCACCCCCCAAAGGAGCGCAAAGCCGCGTTTTGACACCCCGGAAGCAATTGACGTTTTATGCTTAAAAACTATTCATTCCCAACAACTTCGCACCAGTCCGGAAGCCTTGTCAGTATTGCCTGGCTTGTTTGTGCAAAAAACGAATCATGGCGGTGGCTCCCCATTCTTACGTGGGTTAACAGGCAATCAAACGCTATTGCTCATAGATGGCATTCGGCTCAGCAACGCGACTTTTCGTTATGGGCCAAACCAGTATTTCAATACGATTGATTTATTTTCCATCGAAAAAATAGAAGCCCTGCGGGGCAGTGGCTCCGTCCAATATGGCTCCGATGCATTGGGTGGCACTATTCAGGCCTTTAGCCGGGATGTGTCGTTTGCCGAAAAGCCAGACTTTGGTGGCGCAATTATCTTACGTGGCGCTACCCAAGGAATGGAACAAAGTGCCCGCATTGACTTAACCCATAGCACTCGACGCACGGCATTTGGTGGAGGCTTAAGTTGGCGAAATTTTGGCGACCTGATAGGTGGTGAATCCATAGGACGGCAAGCACCGAGCGGCTACCGTGAATTAGACTTTGATTTAAAAGGCAAATTCTTGCTTGCTGCGAAGACTACCCTTACTTTGGTTCACCAAAACGTACACCAAAATCAGGTTCCTGTTTTCCATAAAGTTCAGTTAGAGAATTTTGCGATCAATCAGTTTAAGCCGCAACGGCGCATGCTGAGTTATGCTCGTTTGGAGCAACAATTGAATCAGGGTATTTGGAAATCATTGAATTTCACCGCTTCCATCCATCAAACGGAAGAAGGTCGGGAAAGCCAAAAAAACGGCTCCACTCTGTTTCGCTTCGAGCAGGATAAGGTGCAGTCTTTAGGGGCTATAGCTCAGGTTTCCAATATATTTAGCTCCAGGTGGTCGGCCAACAGCGGCGTAGAAGTATACCGGGATTTGGTAAAAAGCATCCGTACGGATACCGATGTAAACACTGGGGTTTCCTTACCCAAACGCGGCCTTTACCCAAACAATGCGACGATGACGAGCATTGCCGCATTTACGCTACATGAACTGGATTTGAATCAATGGCTTTTACGATGGGCGCTCGATGGAACACCTTTATCGTAAATGTAACCGATGAAACCATAGGCTCCGCGAAGTTGACGCCATCAGCATTGGTCGGAAATGCGGCGGTGTTGCGTAAACTGGGCAAGTACAATTTTTTTGCTTCAGTCAATTCAGGCTTTCGCGCACCCAATGTGGATGATCTGGGCACCTTGGGCATCGTGGACTTTCGCTTTGAAACGCCCAATTATAACTTGCGCCCAGAGCAATCCGTCAATTTCCAAGTAGGTTATAAGTACCAAAGTGAGCGATTTCAATGCGAAATGTATGCTTATCGCAACAATTTACGCAATCTGATTACCCGTATCAAGGTGGACACCCAAATGATACAAGGATATCCGGTTTTTCAAAAGGAAAATGCTGAACGAGCCTACGTTCAAGGCATAGAAATTACAGGGGCATTTGCTTTAACAAAGAAATGGTCTGTTCAGAGTAGCTTGACCTATACCTATGGCCAAAACATTACAGCACACGAGCCTATGCGGCGTATTCCACCTCTTTTTAGCAGGGTTGCCATAGAATATAGATCAGATCAATGGTCATTTAGCACAGAGGTATTTGATGCCGGCAAACAAAGCCGTCTCGCAAAAGGGGATACGGAGGACAACCGAATTCCCGTTGGTGGCACGCCTGGCTGGATGGTGCTGAACTTCCATGTTGGTTATACTTGGCGGTTTGTCGGTTTCCATGTAACCTTTCTAAATCTTGCCAACGAAGATTATCGAACGCACGGCTCCGGCGTTTACGGATACGGGCGGTCGGCGTTTGCAAAAATAAGCCTAAGGTTTTAAAGATGGAAATTTGTTTGAATTTAGCCCAATGTTAAGTTTGTGAATTCTGTGTAAACTTAACATTAAGCCTGTATTAATTATTGGAAATTTGCAGCCTGGAATATTTCCGAGATACATTTCTAAGGTTAAAAAAATGAATAAGGCACAGAACACAAAAAAAACAACTGCGATCAAAGCACCTGCCAATACCGTGTTGTTCGCTCAAGTAACAGCCACACAAAAGAACGTTGAAAAAGCATGGGCGGCCTATTTAGAAAAAGAAGCTGCATATAAAGATGCCGTGAAGCAACATGCTGAAAAGATGCTCCTGAAATCTTTGTTGGCAGCGGCTAAGATTGAACACTTGACATTCAAAATCAAGAAAATCGAACACAAGCTGGCAAAAGCGAAATGGAAATCAGCGTCTAAAGCAGGTAAAAAAGCAGATCAAGATCTCAGTGGAAAGTTGATAAAATCAAAAGCCACTAAAGCTGACCACAAAGCTCCCAAGGACACTGCTTCCCAAGGAAAAAGCAGTCAGGAGGCCAAACCGGCTAAAAAAATTGCACAGAAGGGAAAGAAGGCTGTGGAAACAGCGTCCTAACGGATAATCAATGTTTCCACCGAACAATTTTATTGGTTTATTTCTCCCCTACGAATAAGAAATAGGACCAAAGTCCACCATAAGCCCGTCGCACTTTGGTGTAGACGGGCTTAAATTTTTCTTCCAAAGCGGGGAGTAAATGCTTATCCATCCGGACATGATTGTATCCCATCCAGCGTCGAAATAGTGCAACAGGAGAACAGTGAAAATCAACCACTGCAATCCGTCCGCCTTCCTCAAGATCATCGGAAGCTCGTTGAAGAGCCTGTTCCCAACCCGGATTAATCATGGTCAAACAATAGGAAAACAGCAGTACATCCGGTTTCGCGGGCAATTTCCAATTGCCGGGTGCGTAGGGTTTTTCCAGAAAAAGCACCCGGCGGGAAAAACGTTGAAGCCTTTTTGAGGCCACGGCCAGCATGTTAGGAGAGATGTCAATACCGATAAGACGTAGATTTGGATAGTAATTTGCCAAATTTGATAAATTATGGCCTGTTCCACATCCCACTTCTACTACCGTGATTTCGCTCATCATAGGGAGTTTCAACGCGTGGATGATTTGCCTCCGCCCGAATAAAAAGGCCCAACGGGTGGCCTGATATAGTTTTGCGTGAATTTGGTAATAATTGCGGATCGTCTTGACCTGTGTGTTTTCCTCTTCCGTATTAAAATCAACTATTTCCATGGTATAATTAGTTTGTTGCGCCCAAAAGCACACTGGCATAAGTACCAACCCGATCAAAGCGCTTTGTTGTGGAGGCTTTCGTTTTGTCAAACGTCACTTTTTCATACACAAAGTCGGGAATAAAAGCGATTTCGGACGCAGCAGATCGCATTAAAATTTTAGCGTTGGGTGCACTATTTTGTAAAATCAATTCCCATTCTTCCTTAAGTGCGGGGCGGTTATAAGTAGCCATCCAATCTTGATGGTCTAACAGGACAAAATGGGTATAATTCCCAGGATTATTTTGTAGGAATTGACTCAGTGTTGCGGTATGGGTTTTCAATCTTCCTACGCGGTTTTTAATCACTTCAAAATTTGCATTTTGAAGATAATTTGGACAGCAATCCTCCGTATAAGCGCCCAACAAATATACCTTCCAAAAGTAATTTTCTGTAACACTTATTTCAGTAAAGACCCTCCGAAAGCACTCCTGCAGATAGCCAGCCATACCGTTTTCGTAATTCTTTTTGGCCAGATTTTGCTGCGCTTCTGGTACGCCCAACATGCTTTGGAAGAAATGTCGATTGAACAACCATGAAGTAAAGGAATTGATCAGCCGTGGTTCCAACATTTCATAAAGTGCTCGTTGGGTGTCCAAATCCTTGCACTCAAAAAGCTGATGAATGAGCTGCCTGGTTTTTGGGCTCAATTCCAATACTCTTTTAACCAAAAACGCGGCAGATCCCGCACTTCCGTACCAATAGAAACTCCGCCGCATTCCTTTTCCACGAAAAAAGCTTAAGTTGTTTTCCCAGTATTTTTGGGAATATGCATCCAGATTAGGTTTCAATACGGAGTGAAAAATGTCGTCCGCCGCCCCGTGTTTTCCTTTTCCAAAAAAATCGAACAAGGTTTGATGGTCACTGTGCTGGAATAATACAGATTTGAGTTCCAGAAGTGCATTTTGGCGTGGATTCATGTCCACGCAATCAATAGACTTTGGGTTATCCAAAAGATAATCCAGGGCATTGCATCCGGCAGAAGTCAACATGACCACTCTGCTGTTTTCATTCAGTTCGAGCATTTCACGGTCGCAACGCGGATCTTCCCAACAAGTGTTGTAAACCAGATTGCCGGAGTGAATTTTATTGAAAACCTTGTTTTTTATTCTTTCAATCATTGTTTTGATGATTTGCTGAAACTCAATGCCGGGAAGGCACTTTCTAATTCGGTGCTTTGGACCAATTGTTTTGCCCAGTGGTCAATAGCATCTTCGTTGTGCGATATAAACTGCTCGGTGATGGCGCGCAGGCGTTGAATGTTCTCAGGCGTTGCATTGTCCATTGACGCAATTTGAGCGTAGGGCATATCAGGGTCAAGGCGGAGGTAATTGTCTTTTACATTGAGGTTGCAAAAGACATTTTTTACAATGTGGTGGGTAGTCTCTGCTACCCCGCCCATCATGATTTGAATCAGATCAGGGATATTTAGTAGTGCTATTCGCTTTTGAAAAGAGCGCAAGCGAAAAGAAGGTTTAACCTTTCCGGTGCCCAAGGAAAGCAGCTTCATATTGATGGGCGTGTAATGTTCCGCCGTTTTGCCAACTTCAGCGATGGCGCAAAGCGTTGGGTTGTTTGCAAAAACACCGCCGTCCACACAGGCATGTTGCACTTTTGAAGCAGATAAAAAAGTAGCAGGCTCAAAATAACTTGGGGCGGCGGAGGTAGCACGACACACATCGCGCACAAAAGTCTCTTGCAGGATCAACCCCGTCTTCATGGTCGTGGCTGCAAAAAAGTACGTGGCAGCGAGTTCGAGATTATAAGCGGGAATTAAACATGGTTTGAGTAATTCGCTCAATTTTGTATTGCCAAGGTATCGTTTTAGCAAGCGTTCAAGTTCAGCAACTTCATACCGGTCAGCAGCAAAACCCACACTTCCCAACTTCCTGCGCAGCCATGTGGACTTGAAAATACTGGGCCCTTTTTCGCTGTAAAACTCCACAATTTCAGCTGCGGAGTAACGCGGCCGACCTTCATTTTCCTTGGAGGGCGCCAACATCAGGGCAGTAATAATTCCCCCGGTACTGGTGCCTGCGAAGAAATCAAAATAGTCAGCCACACGAGCCTCTGGATTTTTGGAATACTGTTGCAATTTGAGTTCCAGCGCGTTGAGAATCATGGCTGGGACAATGCCCAAAATGCCGCCGCCGTCAATGGTGAGTACACGAATCATAAGTGTGTAATTTAAAGGGTTAAAGAAAGATGCGCGCGCATCAAATCCTCCAACCAGGTCAAGTCATTTATTGGTTGATTTTCGACCTTAGCCTGTTCATCAATTCTGCGCAATGCAATGTGAAGATCGAATAACGGATCACTTTCAAAATCCTTTTGTTCTTCAGCAGTTAAAAGCCCGCCCTGTTTAATCAGCGTGATTTTACTCGCGGGGGATAGATCTGCAAAATAAAGCGGGTCGGTACTTACAAGATAACGCTTTGCGTAGACATGATTGGCGATCAAACGGGTGATTTTTTCTGGGAAACCCCAGGATTGCAGCGTTTTTGCACCAACTTCTTCATGATCCCAAGTGCCATAGCCACCCATATCACCTGCTTCGTTTTCGCAGAGATGGCCAAAGTCATGAAGAAAAGCGGCAAGGATTAAATCGGGATCGTCCGGATGGCCTCTTTTTGCAAGCTCGGCAGTTTGCACGGCATGTTCGAGTTGGCTTACAGGTTCGCCATGGAATGCTTCGTGGCCGCGTTCACGGAATATGGAAAAGACTTTTTCGATGGTTTCGTTTGTCATTTTATCAATAAAGTCATTAGGTCAAAAAGTCATTCAAATTGAATTCGGGTTATTAAAAGAAAGGAAAACGGCATTGCGCCGTTTTCCTCTAAACCAAACCCATTGTTGTATGAAGTTCTAGGTATTGTCTTTTCAGTTCGATCAATTATTTCAGGTGCCACATTTTCGAGTTCAAATCGTTTGGTCCTTGACGTTGTACGGCTGCTTCATAGCTGGCAGCATTGAGCGCCTGTTCGATGATCGGGTAGCGGAATCGTACCGGGATCTTGTCATTGTTTTGGTTAGAAATACCTGGCACAAGTGCAGGTATTCCAGTACGACGCCAATCAAACCATGCTTCCAGGCCCTGATAGTACAACGAAACCCATTTCTGAAAACCGATTTTCGAGAGTTTTTCCTGCTGAGAACCAGTATAGGCGGTCTCCAGGCGGTTTAGATAATCCGAAGGTGTCGTGAGTCCATAGAACTCGAACGAAGCCTGTACGCCGCTCTCATAATATGTTTTGGCATCGCTGGAAATCAACCCTTTTTCGGCAGCCTCCGCCAAAAGGAATTGCAATTCAGCATAAGTCATTATTACACCTTTTGCAATGGAAAGACCCGGAGTAGAGATTGCCTGCTCATAATAGATCGTTCCAATACGCGACTGGAATTGTGGCCCCCCATTGTACTGAAGGGCATCAACATCATTCAACCCGTTTGGAATACCCGCATAAATTGGAACGCCTGAACCCTCTGTATCGGGTGTCGGACGGAAAAAGATGGGCATCCGTGGGTCGTTTAAGGACTGAAGCGTGTCAAGCAGGGTTTTACTCGCACGGAATTCATTGAATGAGCCGATACGGGATGAGTGCAATGGGAACTGATCCGGTGCGGCAGAAGCATAAGTGTACACTGCGTTGTCTGCTACACTTTCAAAAACAGGATAAGTAGCAGGGTTTTCAACGATTGTCCTCAGATCAGCCCCTACATCGCGCTTCCGCGAAATACGCATCAAGGCACGGATACGGAGTGAGTTGGCGAGTTTTTTCCATTTGTCAAGACGGCCTTGGAAAATAACGTCCCCTGCAACTGCTTCACTGCTAGTGCCCAACAGTTCACCGGCGGTTTTCAAATCGCTCAGAATACCGTTGTAAATGCTTTCCTGATCATCATATTTGGGGTAGTTCTGGCCCTCCTTGGCACTAATGGCCTCGGAATAAGGGACATCACCATAAGCATCCGTGGCCAGTGAAAACATCCAGGATTTCATGATAAGGGCTACGGCTTTGTAGTTGTTCTCACCGTTCGCCTCGCTTTGTTGGATAATGATTTTAATGTCGCGACTGTTATCGTACACATTGTTCCAAATGTTATTGAGCTCGCCCCAGAGGTAGCGGTCTTCATTTACAAATTGGTTTTTGGCTGTGTGTTGAATGACAATATTGCCAATGCCCCAGGTTTCGTTCGTCAACGCATTCATCATGTCGCGTTGAATTTGTGGGAGCAACAAGCCTGAATTTACTGCAGTTGGAGAATTGGGGTTGGTATTGATTTCGTCAAAATCTTTGGTACAGCCCGAAAAGAGCGCAATCAGACCTAAGATTGCCAACGGTTTTAAAAATGTATATTTCATTGTTTGTGATGCTAAAATGAAAGAAATGGTGAACCAATAAGATTAGAATCGGAAGCTAAGATTTACACCCCAGCTTTTGGTAGAAGGCAGCGCCACCGATTCTACTCCTGGAACAATCGTGCCTCCAACATTTGAAGAGGTCTCCGGGTCAATATGTGGCACCTTGGTCCACAGAGCGAGGTTTCGGCCCACCAAAGTGACGGTTAGGTCGCGAAGGGATGATCTTCCAAAAATTTTGTTAGGAAGTGTATACCCTAGTCGAACCTCGCGGAGTTTGGTAAAGGATGCATCGTACATAACGCCTTCGATCAGGCCACGTCCCAGCGTGTAAGTTGTATGCCATTCGCGAGCACTCAGTTTTTTCGTGTTGTCGCTAAAAGTTCCATCGGCATTTTGTACCACGCCATCACCTATTACGCCGTTGCCCTCAAGGCTCAAATCATATCCATTAGCGCGGCCTTCGAGTGTCTCGCTTATAGTACCACCTTCACGACCCACCGTTTGGGTATGCGAGTACACTTTGCCGCCCTGGCGAATATCAAACAGTACGCCCAATGACAGACCCTTGAAAGTGAAGGTGTTGCCGATGCCTCCAAGCCAATCTGGATTGTAATTTCCCAATAAAACTCGGCTGGAGGTTGCAATAGGTTTGCCTGCAGAATTGTACACAACTTCCCCAACGTGCTCCCCGGTCGGATCGTAGTATGGGTCGTTCTCGTCGCTGCTTACACGGGCGTATCCAATCCCGTACATGTTACCCATTTGCTCTCCAACGCGTGCTTCAACTGTCACATAACGCGAGGCGAGCACATAATTGGTGACTTCCTGGCCAGAAACGGGGTCTGTGAAAAGTTCTTTCACTTCGCTACGGTTACGCGAGAAATTCAGCGCGATATCCCAGGAGAAATTCCGTTTGCGGATTGGAGAGATGTTCAAAGTCACTTCCATGCCCTGATTTTCGATCAAACCAGCATTGATGATACGTGCGCTATAGCCAGAAGTATTCGTCAATGGAATTGGAAGAATCTGGTTTTTACTTTGTGTGTTGTAGTAGGTAAAGTCGAGGCCAAGGCGGTTATGGAAAAAACGCACATCAAAACCGGTTTCTATGGAAGTACTGATTTCAGGTTTTAGATCCGCATTGATCAGTACACTCGACTCGCTGTAAGATGGGTTGCCCAAAACAGCCTGCTGTGCACTGAAAATCGTCGCCAACTGATATGGGTCGGTATCGTTACCCACCTGCGCTACCCCTAAGCGCACTTTGGCAAAAGACAACACATCGGATTGAATCTTAAGGGCGTCTGAAATTACAGCGCTCACGTTGGCCGCATAATAAAGGTAGCTGCGTGAATCCGAAGGCAGTGTACTCGACCAGTCATTGCGTGCCGATACGTCGAGGAACAGGTAATTGTTGAAACCCAACTGGCCTGTTGCGTAAAGTGAGTTAATGCGCTTTTCGGTGTAAGGTGTGTTGGTCAGATTTTGCAATGCCACACGGGAGTTGCTCAAGGTGTAAATGCCTGGAACTGCAAGTTCTGGGGCAATTACGTCAGAAAAGCGTCCGATCTGGCGCATTGCGTTGCCACCTAGACCAACATTCAGATCAAATTTGCTATTCAGCGCCTTTTTGTAATTCAACAGGAAATCGGTGTTCAATTCAGAAAATCCGAGCCGTTCCTCGCGGTAACTACCCCGCTGAAAACGTTGTGTGCTGTATGCGCGGCGGCGAGCGCGAAACTCGTTGCTTGCATCCAAACCGCTCCTCACCATCAGGTTAAGATCATCTGTCAGATCATATATGAGCGACACGTTGCCATACACCCGGTTCAGGTCTTGGCTGTTTGTATTTTCATAAAGGTTGAAATATGGGTTGTCGTGGTAGTTGTAGTTGAAATTGTACTGGTTCAAGCCTTCACGGCCTGCCTGCCAGTAATCGCGGAGAGATTCAGTATTTACGCTGCGCGGGAACCAACAGTTGAACAGATACATGATATTCTCTGTACCGTAGCTGAGATTGGGGCGATTGGCGCTTTTATTGGTCAGGTAATTGATAACCGTACGCACCCGGAACTTTGGGCTGAGATTGTAACCACCGGCAAAGGCGATTGTATTTCGTTTCAGATCTGTGTTTGGAATGGTGCCAACCTGATCCAGCCAGGTATAGGAAAGACGGAAATCCCCATTGCTGTTGCTTCCTGTCAGGGCTACGTTGTGGGTTTGGGTCACACCTGTTTCAAAGAAATCTTTAATATTGTCAGGATGCGCGACCCATGGAGTAGCATTGACAGTACCGCGTGCTGCCAATTGATCGTCCAGATTTACTGGTCCAATGTTGGTGAAAAGGTTGCCAACGTCACCACCACGGAATCCATTAGAGGTTGGAGAATCGAATTGAGCGAGCGATTGCCCTTGAAATTGCGGCCCCCAGTTCTCGTCCACGCCATCAGCATCGCCTCCACCGTTACCATCCTTGAATTCAAAAACACCGCCAAGTCCCTGACCGTATTGATTTTGATAATCCGGGAGCCTCAAAACATTTTCAAACGTTAGAGTAGAATTCACAGAAACACCGATTCCTTTGGTGTTTTTGCCCGTTTTAGTAGTGATCAGGATTACACCGTTGTTTGCTCTTGAACCATACAATGCAGCGGCACTGGCGCCTTTCAATACAGTTATTGATTCTACATCGTCAGGGTCTACAAAACCAGCGCCATTGCCATAATCAGCTTCCTGGTAGTTATTGCCGGAGGAGCCACGCAATTCGTTGGAAATAGGAACTCCATCTACGACAAACAAAGGCTGGTTGCGATTGATGTTTAAGGAGCGTTCTCCACGAATGGTGATACGCGAAGACGAACCAATACCAGACGGATTGCCCACAATAGTAACACCAGCAACTTTTCCAGAAAGGGAATTGATAATGTTGGTTTCTCTGGCTTTTGTCAAATCCTCGCCTTTCACTTCTTGGGCAGAATAGCCAAGCGATTTTTTCTCACGACTAATACCCAGAGCAGTCACAATGACTTCCTGCAATTTGTTGTCGAGAGTAAGTGAAATGTTGAGTGTGGTAGAGGCATCTAGCACCACGCTTTGAGGGGCATAGCCTACAAGAGAAATAACCAATGTCTCACCAGAACGAGCTTCCAGGCTGAATTTGCCTTCGCCGTCTGTAGCGGTACCGCGGCCTCCGTTCAGTACGGCAACCGTTGCACCTGGTAAAAATTCATTGGTTTCAGCATCCGTCACGACCCCGCTCACACGCTGGGCGTTTGCGGTCGCGATGGACATAAGGGTAAGTACAAGGGCATAACAAATGCCCTTGAAGGTGAGGTAATTGACCTTCATAGATAGAAATGTTTGGTGTTGTAAAAAAATCAGATTATGCAGGAAACTGCGTGTTCAAGGAAGGAACAGTTGTGGAAATAAGCGATGCTTGATAGAGCTGAACACCGTCTTATATTTTCACGCAGCAAAAGTAGAACGACACTTTCCGGACGGATGGCGGTTCAAGTTTAAGTCTTGATTAAGTTGTTTTAAATCAACGACTTATGTAAATTTAAAGTAAATGTGGTGTAAAATCTGATCACTCCGGTTTCTTAAACGCCGCATTGGTCAAAAACTCCGGTTCAGACAATGTTTTCAAAAAAGCAATGATATCAGCCTTATCTGTTTCACTGAGACGGCCTTTAACGAGATTATACATGGCATGATCGGTGTAAGGGCCAAGGTGAAATCCTGTGTTGTAGAATTCCAGCACTTCCTCGAGGGTGGCAAAACGGCCATCGTGCATGTAGGGCGCGGTGTATTCAATATTGCGCATCGAGGAAGTCTTGAAGGCCCCCGTTTCTAAAAGGGCACCAGTCACCGCAAAACGACCCAAATCTGTGGGGAGGCTGTCCAGGCCATTGTTTCTAAATTGAAAGTCGCTAAAAATGGCGCCAAACGAATGGCATTGAGCACAACCCCCTCGGTCATTTTCAAAAAAAGCCTCCATCCCGAGGAGCTCGGATTCTGTCATGGAGTCCTGACCGAGTTTCCACCGGTCGTATTTGGAATTGAAGGAAATAAAAGTGCGTTCAAACTGCGACAACGCTTTGGCAATCAAACTGGTATCCACCGTCTCCGTACCAAATGCCAGCCAGAACATTTCGGTATAATCAGGTCTTGCCTGGAGTTCGGCTACGGCATTTTCCAGGCTTTCGTGCATTTCAACTGGGTCTTGAATCGGGCGCAAAGCCTGATTTTCCAATCCGTGTACCCGCCCGTCCCAAAAGAGCCGGTGTTGCCAGGCTATATTTACGAGGCTCATGGAATTGCGTTTCCCTGCAATACCGTCAATGCCTATGCTAAACTGTCGGGGATCGGTAAATGCGTTTTCCTGGCGGTGGCAATCGGCGCAGGCCTGTGTGTTATCGCCCGAAAGAATTGGGTCGTAAAAAAGTTTGCGGCCCAGGGCAATGCCCTCCAGGGTTGTTGGGTTATCTGCCGGATCGAAAAAAGGTGGGAAATTATCCGGGGATTTAAAAATAAACGGCGTAGGCGGCGGCGGCGGACCCTTGAACAGGTCGTGGTGGCAGGAGGCGGCCAGCAGGAGAGCAAAAGAAGAGGGATTTGTATCTTCAATTTTGAGCATTTCATGGTTTTTTTTGATTGATGATTGATGAATACATGAGTGTTGATTGTTGATGGAAATGGACGATGTTATTATTGACGATGGCGGCACATTGGCCATTACCAATCCACCATTCCATCAACAATCAACACTCATGTATTCATCAATCGTCAATCAAACCCACATGACTTCAACATTCTGGATGCGCCACATTCTACATATGCTTCACGGCATGAGGCAGTTCGTAAAAGGTTGGATGGCGGTACACCTTGTCGTTGGAGGGGTCAAAAAACGCCTCGGGGTCTTCGGTGGAGGCATGGATGTGAGCCGATTCCACGACCCAGATGCTGATGCCTTCGTTGCGGCGGCAATACACGTCTCGCGCGTTTTCGAGTGCCATTTGTGCATCGGCGGCGTGAAGGCTACCGACGTGTTTGTGGCTAAGCCCTTGTTTGGAGCGGATGAATATTTCCCAGAGTGGCCAGTTTTTCATAATTGCTGTAGGGCGAAATTCATTTCGCCTCAATAATTTGTGTTATAAATAATGATTGGTCGGACGGGACAAAATTCATTTCGCCTCAACAAAATGGTGATCAATAGTGCTGACTGAAATTCTTTTCACCCTTGTCTTGGCAGCACAAATTTGTGCAAGCTCGTTTTGGGGCCACAAAGGTAACAAGCCTCAGGTTTTCAGAATGCTGTACTTTTGGCCACCCAATTGCAATTTGAAATACTTGGAAATATTGTAAGATTCCATTAGCCGCTCCAAATTTATCTATCAGTCAACTGATTCTCAAACATTTACACAAAAAATGGCAACACAAATAAACAAGTCTCTGAAACTACTTGCACTCCTTTTGCTCGTGCTCGGCGCATCTTCAGCAAATGCCCAAATAAAATATGGCTTTAAAACAGGGCTGAATTTTGCGCATTTCACCGGCGATTCCGAAACCAATGACGCAGGCGCCGACCTTGAAACCTGGAAAAACGCCACTGGTTTTCACATCGGCATGACATTCGGCTACAAATTTACTGACCAGTTTGGGGTGCGGGGCGAGTTTCTCTACTCCAAGCGAGGCTCGAAATACACTTTTGAAGGCCAGTCTTACCGTATTTTCCAACACTCCAACGGGAGTGTGCTCACCCTGGGCACATCCAGATACCTCATCAATGTAAACAACTCCTATCTTGATATCCCGATTATGGCTTACGGCCGTTTCGGCAATTTCGAAATCTCCGGCGGGGCTATGTGGGATTGCTTGTGCAATCGGGTGGCGAAGGTTCCCTGCGTTATTCCGGCAAGACCGTTTTGGGCAACAACGCATACGTGAACCCGAACTTAAATGACACGGAACTGAATTTCAACCTCAACCACAACTACCGAAAGGACGACCCGGGGGAAGGTTCAACAAAATCCAACGACGAACAGCCCGTGATTGTTAAGGTGGACGCATTTCTTGCTGAAACCCCCAAGACCCTCGGAGCATATTACGATTACCCGGAGGACAAGGGAAATCTTTACAAAAGCCTCGATTTTGGCCTTGTTGGCGGCATTGCCTATTATATCAGCAACGCACTTTACATCACAGGCAGGGTACAATATGGCCTTGCGGACATCACAAACAATGATGCTGATCTTGCAAAAGCCCGTGTCGGCACAAATGGCGAATTGATCTTTCGCGATGTAAAACACCAGAATTTTATGATTCAGGCTTCTGTAGGCTTTAGTTTTTAAGAAAACGACACAATGGCTACCACACAGCTCAATGATGCCTTTGACGAAAAAGGCCAGCGCATCAGTCCCCAATTGCCCCTCCATGTCAAAAATTACCTGATTGACATTGACGGCACCATCTGCGATGATGTGCCGAACGAACAGCCGGAACGTATGGGAACGGTGGAACCTTACCTCGACGCGCTGGCAATGCTCAATCGTTGGTACGACGATGGCCACATCATTTATTTCTTCACAAGCCGCACGGAGGCTCACCGGCCAGTAACTGAAGCATGGCTCGACCAGCATGGATTCAAATACCACGGCATCGTTTTCGGAAAGCCACGTGGGGGCAATTACCACTGGATTGACAACCACATTGTGCGCGCTACCCAATTCAAGGGCAAATTCACCGATTTGGTGATCCAAACGAGCGAGATCGAAGTTTTTTCTGAATAACCTTTTTGGTTTATGGGGGTTTATGAAGGGAGACCTCGGAGGTTTTCGGAAACCCCCGAGGTCTCCCTTCATAAACCCTCATAAACCATTATCAATCCATAAATATGCACAAACTACCCATGCTTTCCTTCGGTCTGCTGTTTCCAACGCTTGTGATCTGCTTTTGTAACGCACAAAAACCAGCTTCTGCGCCACCGTCAAATTTCACCATTCTTACAGATTCACTTCCCTACGATCTGCAAAATCCTTCACTTACCATCAATCTCGTGAGTGAAGCCCTGAAGGAAATTTCGGGGCTAAGCCCAACCGATTCCGCGGGCATTTACCTCGCTATTGCCGACGAGCGCGGAGAGGTTTTTTTTATTGATGGCAATGGTGGAGGAGCGGTGTTTAATCGCGTTTTGTTCCGGGAAAAAGGAGATTTTGAGAGCGTGGAAATGGTGGACAAAACCATCTGGGCCGCGAAGAGCAACGGCGATCTTTTTGAAATAAAGAACTGGCAAAAAAACCTGGAGGTAGCAGAACATAAAACCTCGTTAAAAAAACACAACGACGTGGAAGGCCTCGCTTACGACCCCAGGCGTAAATCGCTTTTGCTCGCTTGTAAGGAGAATCCCGATAGCCTTTACCCACGGGGTATCTACGCTTTCAACCTGAAAACCAAAACATTAGAGGAATCTCCAGTCTATACCATCCAACCAGAAGAGGTAAACTTTCATGTACCTTATAGTGAAACCGAAAAGCACGACTACTTCAGCCCTTCCGGTTTGGCGGTACACCCGCAAACAGGCGATGTGTACGTCATTTCAACTTCCTTAAAGCGACTTGTAGTGCTTGATTACAAATCCGGGAAGATCAAATTTGCGCAGCGCCTCGACAAAAAAATACTCCCGCAACCTGAAGGCATCTCTTTTGACCCGGCAGGCAATCTGCTGCTCAGCAGCGAAGGAAAGCAAGGCGAAGGCATGCTTTTGAGATTTGAATTCAAACAGAAAAAGTGAGTGTTCTGAACTTGCTCGCCCACAAATTGTTGCAGCTCTGATTCTTTTCAAACCTCTACTTTTGCCCACTTTTCTGCCCAAGTCTATAGTCCACAGTCCATAGTCTATTGTCCATAGTCTATTGTCCATAGTCCAACATTCATCGTTCATCGTTAGATAAAATGCCAGTCATCGAACTGAAAATCCCAAATTTGGGTGAATCCATCAGCAGCGTTACCTTTTCCAAATGGCTTAAACCGGACGGCAGCATCGTCGCGCTTGATGAACCGCTTTGCGAAATCGAAACCGAAAAAGCCAACCAGGAACTTTCTGCCGATAGTGCAGGAAAACTGACCTGGGTCGCCAAAGAAGGAGAAGACCTGCCCGTGGGTGCGCTTTTTGCCAAAATTGACACGGAATCTTTAGCCGCCAGCGGCAGAGCAGTGGCAGTCAGCAGTACCGCTACTGGCAGCTGCGAACCGCCTGCTGCCACTGCCACTGCAAACTACGCCACCGGCGTCCCCAGCCCCGCTGCGGCCAAAATTCTGGCCGAAGGCAATGTACCACCCGCCAGCGTCAGCGGCTCTGGTCGTGATGGACGGATTACGAAAGAAGACGCGGTGAAAGCGGTTGATAGTAGCAGTGGGGAGTCAACAGCAGCAGCAGTAGCAGTGGGCAGTAGCACTCCCCAGGCTGCGACGACCTCACCGGTCAACAGTCAACCCCCGACGGTCAACAGTTTCTCCCGAAACGAACGCCGGGAAAAAATGAGCCGAATGCGCCGCACCATTGCCAAACGACTGGTCAGCGCAAAAAACAACACCGCCATGCTGACCACTTTTAACGAGGTGGACATGAGTGCGGTGATGGCCTTGCGGGAAAAATACCAGGAAGCATTTGTCAAAAAATACGGCATCAAACTCGGTTTTATGTCCATTTTCGCCAAGGCCTGCGCCAAAGCCTTGCTTGAAATGCCGGAAGTGAACGCCTCGCTCGATGGCGACGACATCATTTACCACGACTACGCTGATATCAGCATCGCTATCTCAACGCCTACCGGACTTGTCGTGCCGCCTATCCGCAATGTGGAGAGCCTCAATTTTGCCGAATTTGAATTGAAAGTCAAAGACTTATCTGTTAAAGCCCGCGACGGCAAACTCTCTTTGGAAGAAATGACTGGCGGTACCTTTACCATTACAAACGGAGGAATTTTCGGCAGCCTGATGAGCACCCCTATCATCAATGAACCACAAAGCGCTATTCTCGGGATGCACGCCATCAAGGAGCGCCCGATTGCGGTGGATGGAGAAGTGAAAATACGCCCCATGATGTACCTCGCCCTCAGTTACGACCACCGGATTATTGATGGCTCCACTTCTGTTACTTTCCTGGTGAAAGTGAAAAATTTGATTGAAGACCCAACCAGTTTGTTGCTCGATCTTTAATCACACCTTGATATTATTAAAGATTTTACTGCCCATCTCTTGCGATGTGGCGGGCGTTTTAGCCATTACGAACTATGCAGCAATTTATCCCCGCTTCTACAAAAGTCGAATTACGTACAACGCCAGGCGATCCGATTCAGGTTCAGATGCACACACTCGCCAACGGTTTGCGACTTTTCCTTTCTGTCAATAAAGAAGAACCTCGTGTCCACACTGAAATAGCGGTGCGTGTCGGCTCAAAACACGACCCTGCCGATACCACAGGGCTGGCACACTACTTTGAACACATGATGTTCAAAGGCACCGACCGGCTCGGTTCGCTGGATTGGGTAAAGGAAAAAGCAATCCTCGACGAAATTGAACTCCTGTTCGAGCAGCACCGTGCCGAGAAAAACCCGCTGAAAAAGAAGGACTTATACGCCGAAATTGATCGGCTGAGCTTCGAGGCAGCCCAGTTTGCCGCCGCCAACGAATATGATAAACTAATGAGCGTGATGGGGGCCAAGGGTACGAACGCCTACACCTGGGTGGAGCAAACAGTTTATGTGAACGATATTCCCTCGAATGAGATGGAACGCTGGTTTGCACTCGAAAGCGAGCGATTCCGCCGACCCATTTTGAGGCTGTTCCATACTGAATTGGAGACAGTTTTTGAAGAATACAACATCAGTCAGGACAAGGATTTCCGCAAAACCCTCAAGGCGATGCAGGAAACGCTGACGCCCAGCCACCCTTACGGAACCCAAACCACCCTTGGCCGGGGAGAGGACTTGAAAAACCCTTCTCAAACCAACATTTACAAGTTTTTCGACACCTATTATGTGCCGAACAATATGGCCATCGTGATGGCTGGCGATTTCGACCCGGCAGACGCCGTGCGTTTGGCAGACCGGTATTTTGGCGGATTTGTGCGCAAGGATGTCCCAAAGTTCAAATTTAAGCCTGAACCCGCATTGGCTGCGCGTACTTTGCGTGAAGTGTGGGGACAAGAATCGCCTTGGGTGGAAATTGGCTGGCGGCTTCCGGGAGCAAAATCAGAGGAGGCTTCCGTATTTCTTCCTTTGGTCGCAAGTATTTTGCACAACTATCAAGCGGGGCTTTTTGACCTGAATATTATACAGCAGCAACAACTTTTAGAAGCGTACGCCTATCCACGGGTATACGAGGATTTCTCCTCCCTTCTCTTGATGGCAAAACCCCGCGAGGACCAATCGCTGGAAGAAGTGGAAAAAATCCTTCTGCGCGAAGTGGCGAAACTGCGAAACGGGGAGTTTGAAGATTGGCTGCTGGAAGCGGTTTTGAAGGACATGAAACTTTCTGAAATCAGGGCGTTCGAGAAAAACACTGGCCGTGCCAATGCTATCACCGGGGCCTATATTTTAGGCATTGAATGGCCTGAAGTGGTGCGGCGTTGGAAAAAGTTGTCGAAAGTGACCAAGGAAGACGTGGTGGCTTTCGCAAAAAAAACCTTCCTGGACAACAATTTTGCCGTGGTGTACAAACACACTGGCGACGACCCTTCCGTGATGAAAGTGGAAAAGCCCCCCATTACGCCGATAGAGGTAAATCGGGAAGGCGCGTCTGGGTTTGCACAGGAGTTTTTAAATTGGGAAATGCCGGGAGTAGCGCCGCAATTTGTTGATTTTAAAAAACTTATCAAAACAAGTACCCTCTCTAAAAACTTAAAACTTCGCTCGGTTCAAGACCGGAAAAGCAAACTTTTCCGCCTGCACTACTGCTTTGATATGGGCAAGTTGAGCGATCGTCGCTTGGCCGTGCTGGCGGGCTACCTGCATTTCCTCGGCACCTCCAAGTACACACCTACAGAGATTCAACAGGCGTTTTACCGCCTCGGCGCGAGTTTTGGTGCCGAGTGCCGTGACGAGCATTTTTTCTTTTCTTTGACAGGGTTAGAGGAGTCATTCGAAGAGGCGGTCGCGCTTATGGAGCATTTACTTGCTGATGCCCAACCTAACCCGGAAGCCATGGAAAATCTTGTGGCTGACATACTGCTCCGCCGTGAAAACAATAAAAAAGACAAACGCACAATCCTTTCCAAGGGCTTGGCCAACTACGCAAAACATGGCCCGGTCAATCCATTTTCTGATAAACTGAATGCAGAACAGCTCCATGCACTTTTGCCATCAGATTTGACGGATTTGTTGAATGGTTTGCGTTTTTTCCAACATGAGGTCTTTTATTTTGGGGCAAAAAATGCCAGCAAAGTTGGCGCAATTTTGAAAAAACATCATGCCGTGCTGGAAGCTTTTAAAAAGCCGCTTCCCGCCCATAAATATCCCGAAATTGGCACTAAAAAGGACAAGGTATATTTTGTCAACTTCCCTTCGGTGCAGATTGAATTGTTGATGCTCTCCAAGGGCACCCCCAAATTTAGCTTGGAAGAATTTGTGTTTTCAGAGTGGTACAACCAATACTTTGGGTATGGCCTTTCGAGCATTGTTTTTCAGGAGATCCGTGAATCCAAAGCGCTGGCATATTCCGCCTATGTGCATGCCGGAAGCCCAACGAAGAAAAACAAAGCGCACTGGCTGCAAGCATATATTGGTACGCAGCCCGACAAGCTGCACGAGGCTGTGGAAGCGTTTCAGGCAATTCTTGAAGATATGCCTGTGTCGCTCCCGCAGATGGAACACGCCCGGCAAGGTGTGCTAAAACAGATTGCCGCTGGCCGAATTACGCAAGCAGAACTGTATTGGGCCTGGCGCGGCAGTCGCGACAAAGGATATGCAAACCGTGATCTGCGCGAAGACATCTACCACACCATCGAGAAAGCCGAGTCTTCGGATTTGTTAGATTATCATACCAAGCATGTGAAAGGCCATCCTTATACCTGGCTGGTATTGGGCGAACGAGAAAGTATTGACTTTAAATATCTTAGAAAGATCGGGAAAGTGGTGGAATTAAGTTTAGAAGAGGTGTTTGGTTACTAGGCGGAGCACCAAATGTTTAAAAGAAAAGATAAAACAGAGGATTGTATGTTTTGGAAAAGTATATGGCCACGCTTCTTAGCGTGGCCATTTTTTTTGCTGGTTTAGCCTTACACCAATTTTACATTCTATCTTTACAGCCTGAGTCAGCATTTTAGCGGTTCAACGTATCTTGTTCCCTTGAATTCCGTCCACTTTCTTCAAACATTCAAATTTATGGCAAAACGCTACACTTTTTTTAGAATAATCCCACTCTTCGCGCTTTTTGTCATCCCGTTGCTCTTACGCGGGAATACCGAACCGAACGGCGGTCCGGCAAGTGGCAACCTGCTGAATACCAACCCCGCCCATCTCGATTCGATCACCGAAGCGCTCCGGCTCGGGCACTGTAATCCGGTAACTGTTGCAATGGTCAATTGCGTTACAAAGACCGTGGTGTTGTCTGCCTTTGTAAGGTGGGCCTTTTCCGGTGCAATGGACCCCTATATATCCACCTGGAGCACAGGGGAAGTGGCCCACTCTATTACGGTGGATCCGCCTGGCGCCTGGAGTTGGGACCCCTCCGCCACCGGCTGCGAGCCTTACCACTGGGCAAACACATACAATCAGCCCGGTGATTTCTTTGAAGGCATTTTAGATATAACGGGGGAGCCGTTTTGTGGAGATGGGGTTATTCACCTCACCGTTACGCCTCCCGACGATGAGTACCATTTTGTTAACTACAACTGGACTCCTGATGGAAATGGCAGCGGAGGCCTCTCTCCTTTTGAAGTTTCGGAACCGGGCCTCTATTCCCTCACGGTGATAGACCAATTGGGTTGTCCCTTCACAGACCAGTTTAATGTTCAGCCCAGCCCCCCTGTGGCCCCAACGCTTTCCGGGCCTTCGTTTATGTGCTCGGAAGGCGATACTGCCACCTTGCAGGTTAACCAAGTCTGGACCGCATACGAATGGCCCAGCGGCGAAACAACCCAATCCATCACAATCTATGAGCCTGCCCTTTACGAGGTTACAGTAACCAATCATTTAGGCTGTACGGGAATAGGTTTATTTAGTGTGCAATCAGCAGACATACCTCCTGTCCAGATCAGCATGACCGCCCCATTGATCTGCCCTGGCGATCCCGACACGCTTCGCGTGGTCGGTGGATTCAGCCAGTACCTCTGGTCGAACAGCACGTTCGGCATTACGAATATCGTGACTCAACCCGGCACCTACACGGTGACGGTGAGCAATATACACGGCTGTACCAACACGGGTAGCGTCACGGTGGGCCTGAAGCCTACCCCCACGCTCTCGGCGTCGAGTACGCCGTTCTGTCCCGGCGGCGCCTCCACGGTCACTGTTTCGGGCGGCCCTCCTTCCAGTTACCAGTGGTCGAACAGTCAAACGGGCAACCCCATCACCGTGTCGGTGCCCGGGACCTACACTGTGACGGTGAGCAACGCCACGATCTGTCCAGCGACGGCCAGCGTCTCGGTGATCCAGTCGCCCGCCCCGATCACGCTCATCGGGCAGCCGTCGCAATTGAACTGCTCCTTCCCGCAGACGGTGCTTAACGCTTCGGCCTCTTCTTCGGACTCGAACCATGTCTTTTGTGGACGACCGTGGGGGGCAACTTTGTGTCAGGCCAGAACACCCTGACGCCGACGGTTGACGCTTCGGGGACGTACACGCTCCTGATAACAAACTCCCTGACGGGCTGCACGTCCTCTGCCTCGGTGACGGTGACGTCCAATATGCAGGCGCCTCCTGCGCCTGTTGGTGCTCCCTCGACGCTGACCTGCACGGTCACGACCCTGAACATCGGCCCGCTCAACCCTCCTATGGACACGACGCTCGTGCCCTCCTGGTCTGCCGGACCCGGTGGCAACATCGTTTCGGGGCAGGGTACTTGGGCGCCTATCGTGAATCTTCCGGGCACCTACACGCTCCTGGTAACGGACCCTTCTAACGGCTGCACCTCCACCAATTCGGTGCTGATAAGCCAGAACACCTCGCTGCCGACCTCCCTGATCGCGACCCCCAACCAGATCACCTGCACGGCGGCAACGGTTTCCCTCAACGGCTCGGGCAGCAGCACAGGCCCGAACTTTTCGTACCTGTGGACAACCCTTGATGGTACAATCTCGGGGCCCACAACCACCGCTTCAACGACCGCTTCGGCGGTGGGAACCTACACGCTCCTGGTGACAAACACACTGAACGGCTGCACGGCAGTTTCGTCTGTTGTAGTCACGGCGGATCAGAATATACCCACGGCGCTGGCAGCGCCACCTGCGACCTTGACCTGTTCGGTGCTGGACGTGATGATAGACGCCACGGCGTCGAGCTCCGGCCCGACGTTCACCTACACTTGGACGGGGCCAAGCCCCGGAAGCATCATCGGCGGTCAGGGAACCCTGACGCCGACGGTGAACGCGCCGGGCACCTACACCCTCAACCTACTGAACACTGCGAACAGTTGCTTTGCAACGCTCTCGGTGGTGGTGCCTCAGGACATCCTGCCGCCAACGGCTGACGCCGGTCAGGACGCGACGCTCAACTGCGTGGTCCCGACGCTGAATCTGGACGGCTCGGCCTCTTCCACAGGCCCCAACTTTACGTACCTGTGGACAGCCTCTGGCGGTGGCAATATCACAGGCGGGGCCAACGGGCTGACGCCTACAGTTGACATGGCGGGGACCTACAACCTGCTGGTGACCAACCTCTCCAACGGCTGCAGTTCAGTCGCCTCGGTGCAGGTGCTGAACGACGCCAACGCGCCCGACGCACAGATAGCCGCCCCTGCGACCCTGACCTGTGTGACGCTGCAGGCGGTGATAGACGCCCTTGGGTCTGCCCAGGCGCCAACCTACGTGTACACCTGGAGCGGCCCAGCTGGCGGTATCATCGCTGGTCAAGGCACCTTGCAGCCAACGGTTAACCTGCCTGGTGTGTACACACTTGACATTGTGAACACAGCCAACGGCTGCACAGACGTGGCGACCGTAACGGTGACGCAGGACATAGCGGCCCCGACCGCCGAAGCAGGCCCCGACGGGCTGATCAATTGCACAAGCCCCGCTGGCACGGTGGGCAGCGCTGCCAACCCTTCGGGGCCAGGCTTCACGCTGCTGTGGACGACCGCAGGCGGCAACTTCACGTCGCCGACCAACGGCCCGACAGCCACGGTGGACGCTGCGGGAACTTACACTTTGCTTATTACCAACAATGCCAACGGCTGCACGGACACGGACGTAGTAACGGTTGCGGACGACTTTGCGGCTCCTGCTGCAGTGGCAGGGCCGACCTTCGAACTGAACTGCATACAGACCACTACGGTACTTCAGGGCACTGGCGCCTCGGGCGCGGGCATCGTCTACCTGTGGACGACCCAGGACGGCACGATCGTGAGCGGAGCGAACACGCTAACGCCAACGGTGAGCGAGGAGGGGACATACTCCCTTCTGGTGACGAACAATAACAACGGCTGCACGGGCACCGACCAGGTGCTGATTACGGTGAGCGCGGACGTTCCGCTCTCCGCGATCGCGCAGCCTGCAACGCTGACCTGTGTGCTGACGAGTTTTGGCCTGAACGCCATCAACGGCACGAGCGCAAGCCCGACAATCACCTACAGCTGGACGGCAACGAACGGCGGCAACATCACGGGTGGGAACACCACGCTGACGCCGACGATAGACGCTCCCGGCACCTACACACTGCTTGTCACGGACGCATCAAACAGCTGCACCTCGACAGAGACGGTGACGGTTTTGGAGAACATCGTAGACCCGAACGTTGACGCTGGCAGCGCCGCGCCGCTGACTTGTGCGGTGCTGACCCTGCCCTTGCAGGCCAGTTCAACTTCTGGGAACATCACTTACCTGTGGTCAACCACTAATGGCACGATCCTGGGCGGGGGCAACACCCCGACGCCGACGATCGGCTCAACGGGCACCTACACGGTGCTGGTGACGGACAATATAAACGGCTGCACGGCGACAGACAACATCGTGGTCACAGACGATGTCGTTCCACCGGTGGCGGCCATCGCGCAGCCTGAGATCCTGACCTGCGATCTGTTACAGACGCCCGTGAACGGCACTGGTTCGAGCCAGGGGCGATTTTCGCCTATCTGTGGTCTACCCAGGATGGCAACATCGTGATCGGCGAGACGACGAACCAGCCGCTCGTTGACGAGCCGGGCACCTACGACCTGTTGGTGACGAACACCCAAAACGGCTGCACCGAAACGGCGTCCATCGTCGTGGACGAGGACGTGCTGCCGCCCACAACAGAGGCGGGCCAAACAGTGGGGCTTGACTGCGACACGCAGGCAAAGGCCCTCAATGGCGCAGGCTCAAGCCTGGGTGCGAACTTCACGTACCTGTGGACAACCTCGGGCGGCCTGATCGTCTCCGGCGCGACGACCCTGACACCGCAGATCGGTGACCCAGGGACATACGTCCTGACGATAGAGAACACGACAAACGGCTGTACCTCAACAGATAACGTGATTGTCACCGAAGACCTGACGACACCGGCCTTCGCCATCGCGCAGCCACAACTGCTGACCTGCCTGGTCACTACTGCCCAAACGATTGGTGCCGGCACGGGCTTCGGCAATGCGCCGACGGCCACCTGGACAACCACCAACGGCAACATCGTGAGTGGTGGAAACACCCTGAGTGCCCTTGTGGACGCCCCGGGTACATACATTTTGACGGTGGTAAACAACCAGACCGGCTGCACGGACACGGAACAGGTGGTGGTGACCGAGGACGTGGCCCCGCCACCCTTGAATGCCCCGCCGGTCGGCCTGCTGACCTGCACGGTGCTGGAGCGCGTACTGACGGCCAATACTGCCCCGCAGGCACTGCTGCAGTGGACAACCCAAAACGGCAACATCGTTTCGGGGGCAAACACGGCCAATCCGGTGGTGGACGCGCCTGGGACTTACACGGTGACGGCTACGCTGCCGCTGAACGGCTGCACGGCAGTCACTTCGGTGCCGCTGGGGATAGAGACAAATATCCCGACGGGCCTGGAGTTCCTGCTGGACCCGCCGCTTTGTAACGGGACATTGGGCTTCTTGACGGTGGAACAGATAAACGGCGGCATCGGGCCGTTCGAGTACTCGATAGACGGTGGGTCGACGTTTTTCCCCGCGCAGGACATAGACGGCTTGCAGCCGGGCACATACGATCTGGTGATCCGGGACGTGAACGGCTGCGAGATAACGGAAGAGGTTCCGGTACCGACGCCTCCAAGCCCGGCGGTGGCCCTGCCCCTGGAGTTCAGCATTCAGCTGGGCGAAGACCAGCAGTTGCAGGCGATAGTTCCGCCCGCTTACCCGCTGGCCTTGATAGATCAGGTGATTTGGGAACCGACAACGGGCCTTACGTTTGAAGACAACCCGACAATTGCAGAACAGCTCAGCCCGCTGGCGATGCCGTTCTCGACGACACAATACACGGTTACGATCATCACGGAAGAAGGCTGCCGCGCGGTGGCCCGGACGGTGATCAAGGTTGACCGCAACATAGACATCTACGCGCCGAACATTATCTGGCCGGAGGACCCTGACGGTCAGAACGCTGCGTTCACGTTGTTCACGAGACAGGGTTCTGTGAACCAGATCCTGAGCCTGCAGGTGTACGACCGCTGGGGCGAGCAATTGTTTGTGAACAAGAACTTCCTCCCCGACGACCCGCAAGTGGGTTGGCCCGGCGACTTCAAGGGCGAGCCGGTGAACCCCGGAGTGTTCGTGTGGTGGGCCGAGGTGGAACTGGTGGACGGGCAGAAGATTCTGATGAAGGGCGACGTGACGGTGGTGCGTTAAGCACGCCCAACAGCGGTCCTAAATTAATTGCGGCCTTCGAGATCTTTTGTAAGTCTCGGAGGCCGCTTTTTTGACAGGACGGACAATCTTGCCAATCGAATCAATCGTATCAATCTTGCCAATCGCAACAATCGTCTCAATCGTCTCAATTTTTTCTCATGTTCGAACACAAATCACAACCGCTCCTCTCACGCCGTCATTTTGTGCTCCGCGCGCTGCGATATGCTGCGTTTGCAATCCTGGTGATTGGCATTTCATTATTCTTAGGCATGGTCGGCTATCGCGTCTATTCTGGCATCGGCTGGATCGAGTCGTTTTACAATGCATCCATGATCCTGACAGGCATGGGGCCGGGACTGGATATTGAGGCCTTGCCCTTTGAAAAAAGATCTGGGGTTCAGATTTTTGCTGGTTTATACGCCCTGTACAGCGGAGTGGTTTTCCTTGCAGCATCAGGCTTGATATTATCGCCCTTGCTGCATCGGTTTTTTCATAAGATGCATTTGGAGATGGGGGAGTGAAACTTATTCGTGGATATGTTGAGAACGTTGGAAGGGTTTTAAACCCTTCCAACGTTTGCCACCAAAAAAGCCCCTGTACCGAATCCGATACAGGGCTTTTGCAAACCGCGTCCAACACCGTATCCAGCGTAAGCGCCAGCACATCCCCGGCAATCCCTTCAAACTTGCTTTTGGAGACGACTGCTTCAGATAACAGTTCGATTTTCAATTGCGCCCAGCGGCCTTTTACCAGCATTTCAAAATCGGCGGGTTCGATTTTCTCGTCGGCCAAAAGTTTGGCGTAGCGTTTGGTGTCTTTTTTGAGCTCGGCCTGGAGTTTTTTGGCCAGTTTTTCATAGCGCTCTTTGTTGCGCTTGACGTGTTTGCCTACCAGCCCAACGATTTGATCGTCAAGATTGTCGAGGCCTTTTTCGATGTTTTTTTGTTTGTCCGGCATGGGTGGAATGGTGAATGGTTTAATAGTGACCCGCCTTCGCTATGGCTACGGCGGGTAAATTGGTGACCCGCCTTCGCTAAGGCCATGGCCGGTAAATTGTGGATGGCGACCCGCCTTCGCGGCTATGGCGGTAAATTGGTGACAGGAACCTGAATACTAAATATCTCAATATCTCAATATCCCAATATCCAAATTACTTCCGTGCCAACTCGGCCTTTTTAATGGCTTCCAGGCTTTTGCTTACCTGAGCAGTGGATTCTTTAACGAGATCTTTGTCAAGCATTCCTTTTTCTTTCCAACGAGCGAGGAAAGGATTCACGAGCTCGTTTTGCAGGGTTTTCCAGGACTCTGCGATTTCCTTGTTCTTTTTACGAGACTCGGCGTGTTTCACGGCGTTGGCGAGCGCATCGCTTACTTTTTTGATGGCATCAGTGTTGGCAGAATACTTGCCGGTTGCTTTGCTCATCAATTCGGGGAGGGAATTTGTCAGGTTAGCTGCGTTGTCGAAGCCAGCTTTGTCAAATTTGCTGCAGGACTGGATGGTACTGGCTGCTGTAAGGAGCAAAAAGCCAAACATCAGCGAGCTCAGGGTGTTGCGGAAGGTTTTCATACTTGTGGTTGAATTTTGTACCCCGGAACGCTGTTCCGGGAGTTATAATAATAAATTGTCCTGGAACGCTTCCGGCGTCCCGGAACAGCGTTCCGGGGTACATAAAACGCCGCGCAAGTTATTGTCAAGTTCTCAAAATCCAGATGAAATTTTTTCAAGGGCCGTTTCCAAAAGCCTGCGGACACTGCGGGCAGGGTTTTGGCTGAATTTACCCTCGGCACGGTTAGCTAAAATCGCACTGAGCGACACCGCTCGATGTCCCAGCAATTGGGACAAGCCATAAATCGCTGCCGTTTCCATTTCCAGGTTTACAATCTTCCTTTCTTGAAACTCAAAACTTTGCAGCAAATCCAGATAATGAGATTGGCGCACAGGCGCACGGAGTTGTCGGCCCTGGGCACCGTAAAAGCCAGGATTAGTAGCCGTAATTCCCTGATGGAAATTTTCTGAAAAATGCCGCAGCAAGCCTGGATCAGATTCAACGAAATAGGGCGCGAGCGGGAAATCCCACTGACCCTTGCAATGGCCGCGCAAGGCTGATAGGAGCGGATGGTTTTGCTGTTCGGGTGCGTGGTAGAATTGCATCAGCCCATCCATGCCAATCGCCCCGGACGAGGCGACGAATGCATCCGCCGGAACCTCCCGCTGCAAACTGCCCGCCGTGCCCAGGCGGATGAATGTCAAGGAAGTAAGATTGGGTTTTACTTGTCTTGTTGCCAGCTCAATGTTGAAAAGGGCGTCCAGTTCGTTCAACACTATGTCAATATTGTCAGGGCCAATGCCCGTGCTGATGACCGAGAGTCGTGTTTTGCCAATCCAGCCTGTGTGCGTCACAAATTCACGTTTACGCACGCGGTATTCTACCCGATCGAAATAGCGGCTCACTTTTTGAGACGCGCTCCGGGTCGCCCACGGTAATGATGAGCGGGGCCACTTGTTCGGGTCGTAAGTGGAGGTGGTAGATGCTGCCGTCTTTGTTGAGGATGAGTTCGGAGGGTTTCATTTTTGATGATGAAGGTTGGGTGGAACAAGGCCCGAACTGTGATTACGAGTGAGTTATTTGTAAATTTTGGACACGGATTTAATACACAAAGTAAATCAAATCCGTGAAATCCGTGTCCAATCCGTGTCATCCGTGTCCCCCTTGCCACGTCGGCCGAAGGCAAGATTAGAAAAGAACTGTCGCGCCCTTTCACAAAAAACGGCGTACCTGGCGTATAGTGAGTTCCGACACGGGTTCCGGCTCGTTAAAAGGCGGCTTTCGGTGTCAAATTGCGCTTCGTTCCAATCCACATTCAAGATATTCTCGAACGACAATCCGAACTCACATTTCCGGGCGGTGAAAGTAATACCGCCATCCAAAACGGTATAGCCAAGGGCGGTAACTGTGTTGTTTTCGTTGGCCGGGCGGTCTGAAATATGGCGGTAGCGCAGACTGGCGTTCAAACCTTTTCCAAACTTGGTAGTGAGGCCGCCAATACTGGTGAAGGTCGGCGCGAGCGGAATAAATCCTCGCCTTCAGCCACTTCGCGACTGCGCGGCATGGTATAATTCAAGTCCACATCCAGAAAAAGCCAGTCAGCAGCCTGATAACGCCCAGAGAAATCAAAGCCATAGCGGCGTGTTTTTCCGGAGGGTTCTACCACCGCAGCATCTCCAACATAAACGAATTCCTGATCCAAATCGAGGAACCAGCCCGCAAGGTTTAAGAGCAATCGTGGAAAGGGCTTGACAAAGGTTCCAAGATCTACGCCGTACGCTTTGGGCAGGATTTCAACCCCGTTCTGTGGCACCACCACACGGGTATCGTTGGAGTGAAAACCAATGCCGGATTTGAGGTAAATCTGCACGTTCGGACTGGCGTTGTAGTAGAAATTCAATTTGGGGCTGGCAATGTTGGCATAAACAACCTGATGGTTATAAACGCTGTCCAACTGATTTACGTAGCCAAAACTGAATTGATCGAAACGAAGCCCGGCGTTTACGGAGAACCGTTCGGTCACTTTCAGCACTTCATCTATGTACAAACCGGCATTTAGCTGGTCAATATCGCCCAGTGCCAGACGATTGATCAGTTGGTTTCGTCTGGCGGTATGCGCCAGCTCAGTGCCTTTGGTTTTATCGTAGCGGAGTTCCAGACCAGCCTCCGAGCGCAGCGACATCGAGCCGATTTCACGTTCTGCTGCGTAGGAAAGATTGTATCCGAAAATATCGCGGTCTTCAAACTGGCGGATTTCGTCGCCATTGACGGGGTCGTCGAGGAAAAAAGTGAAATTGGAGAAAAGCTGAAACTGGTTTTTGACGTAGTAAAATTGGTTGCGCAGGAGGTCGCCGTTTTGGAGATTTTGCCGCAGTTGAATATTGGCATTTGTGCGACTGGTATTGCCGCCTTCCCGGTCGTCAATGGAGCCAAAACGACCAATGATGCCGCTTTTTACTGCCCGATCAGGAACTTGACCAGAAGCTTCCCAGCGACTGGTGAAAGTTGACAATGACACCGTTAGCACCTTGTCTGTACCAATAAGGCCGTGGTATTTGCCCATCAGGTTGATGCGGTTGAAGTTTTGCGGGCTATCGAATGGGCCATTTGTAAAAGTAAGGTCTGAGGCAAAATAGGCATTGTGGCGATTGTCGGTGTTGCCTTTGAGCAGGTCAATCAATCCAACTGCGCGATAGGTGTCGAAACGTCCTGCCTCGAATTTTAGCGAGCTACGGCTGAGGGCATTGCGGGTATTGAAATTGGCGTATCCTGCTGTGGTGAAATCGCCTTGTTGGCTATAGTATGGGCCTTTGTTAAAATCCACATTGTCAATGAGTTCCGGGATCAGGAAATGCAGGTCTGCGTAACCCTGACCGTGGGCGTGGCTGACCATATTCACGGGCATGCCATCCACCGTTACCCGAATGTCGGTGCCGTGGTCAATGTCGAAACCGCGCAGGTAAATTTGCTCTGCTTTGCCACCGCCTGCATGCTGTGCGGTGAAGAGCCCCGGAACCATACGCAATACATCCTGTGAAGAACGGGTGGGGCGCAATTCAAGGTCAATTTTGTTGATGATGGTCATGGTTTTGGACAGGTCACGCTGTCCGCTTACCACAATTTCACTTAGGTTGAGGGTAGTGGGTTTTAAGCGGATATCGAGTACCCCAGAGGTGGTTGCTTGCACATTTTGGGTAACAAACCCGACAAACGACACACTCAGTTCGTAGGACTCTCCGTCCAGATTTTTAAATTTGAACGCACCCAATTCATCGCTGGTGGTGCCAATGTTTAAGGAGGGGATAAAAATAGTCGCCCCGGTAATGACTTCTCCCGTGGAAGCGTCTGTGATGCGACCTATGATATTATGGGCAAGGAGCCAAGAGGTATTACAAACTAAAAGGCAGGCAAACAGGGCGTTTTTCAGCCAGAAAAGGTTTTTCATTTTAAAATATATTGAACGAGCCGCACACTGCCTAAATGGGCATGAGGTTGCTCGTAAGTTGAATAATAGGGTGAGAAGCCTTGTCATCCATTTGAATGGAGCAGGACTTCTATTGCAAGAAAAAAAGGGAATCAAGCCATTTCTGGAGGCAGAAAAATAGTGCTTTCTACTCCTGTCGGCAGATTAAAACGCAGAAGTGGAAAAGGAACAAATTGCCAATCCTGCAATTCTGAGGACTCAAAAACGGGCAATGGGCAATAATGCGCAGACAAATTGACCTTTCCGCCATTCATCTCTGATAAAACTGCACCGTTGTTTTGATTTTCATGTAGCATTTGCGCCATTTCGACAGCTACGTGACCGTGGTCTTCTTTACCCTGGTGGACGTGTTCGATGTGCTCCTTGTGCCACAAAACGTGGGCCACAACATCCAAGGCCAAAGGCAGCATACCTGCACAAGAGGCGCAGAGGTAAGTTGTCAAAAGAAGCCAGGCGGAAGATTTTTTCATGGAAGAGCAGATGCGTGTAAATATACGCAGCACTCTTGATTTTGGATTTTTGGATTAGATTTTTGCTATACAAAGGGGCCACGGATGACATGGATTGGACATGGATTTTGGGATCTATACAAAGGGGCCACGGATGACATGGATGGGACACGGATTTACACAGATTTAGATAGTCAAGCCTAAAATCCGTGTTCCATCTCATCCGTGGCCCCTTTGAAGGGAGGGAGGGAAGGATCACTTCAACAAGGTCACATTCCCTTTTGACTCGAATATATCCCCGTTTCCACAAGTCAACCAAACATACCAGGCAAAGGAATCAGGTGTAGCTTCTTTGCCCTTGTATGTGCCGTCCCAACCGGGATCACTTGGGTTATCTGTCTCGTAAACGATCTCGCCCCAGCGATTCCAGATGATCATTTTCAGGGCTGTCATGCCGTCGGCACGCACGATAAACAGGTCATTTTTCTGATCGTTGTTCGGCGTGAACGTATTTGGAATAAAGACAAATGGAGAAACACACTCGCTCTCCCTGAAATGTACGGTAACCGAATCAATCGCAGTACAGCCGTCGGAGGTGGTTACCGTTACAGTGTAGGTGGTAGTCTCCTTTGGAGATGCCTCCGTTTGCGGCGAATTTGGATTGCTAAGTGTAGCAGTAGGCCACCAGGAATAACTGATCACGTTGCCATTTCCGCCTGGTGTTGCAGTCAGAATGGTGATAGGATTTGTAAAGGACAAGCTGTCCGGCGCTGCATTCGCATCCACCGTTACGGTGGTCACATGAATAGTAGGGAATACCAGGGATGCCGTGCAGCCAAATTGGTTGGTCACAGTGACCGAATAAGTGGTTGTTTCTGAAGGGGATACAATGGGATTCGGCATATTCGGCAAATCAGGCTCCCAATCGTAATTCACCAGAATATGATCAGGGTTTAGGTTCATCAGTATCAAAGTGGTTTCCTCTCCCAGGCAGATGTTTGTATCCGAAGGCATGATTTGAATCTCTGGAATTTCCAACTCGATTCTGATGGAATCTATGTCAAAACATTCAGCGGTTGTGCGCACGTAGTAGGTGTGGTTTGGCAGCACCCGCACAGTATCTGTTGTGGCAAAAACGGGGTCAAAGCTTGGCGAACTGGACCATTCAAATCCTGTGGCGCCATTGCTTTGCGCAGTTAAGGACAAGGTGTCGCCGGTACAAACAATAAGGGTGTCTGCTGCAAAATTCACCTCACTGCCGGGCTTGAAGCTTACATCCGCAGTGTACAAGACAGAGCAGAACAGCCCCTGCTTGATTTCCACGGAATAACTGGTTGGCACCGAAGGGGAGACAACCGGGGTTGGGTCCAACACATTCAGGGTAGAGTCAAAAGGCACGGAAGTCCATTGGTACGATGCGCCGAGGTCAAATCCTCCAGGATTTAGTTGGATAGAATCGCCGGGACAGATTTCGAAGGCAATAGGGATGGTATCCTGAATAATATGGATTACCAACTGCATACTAACGGTATCCAGACACCCATTGATGTCCTTTACTACGAGCATTGCCGTGACTGTGTCTTCTTCTGTATAAGTTACGATGGGGTTTTGTACAGATGAACTGGCGGGAGTTCCATTGGTAAATGTCCAGGCCCAAACGACCGAGTCGGTTTCCAGGAGATTGGTGAAACCATTGAATTGAATTTTAGCCTGATCCACGCAATCCAGATAAACGACAGAAATGCTTGCTTCAAGCGGGAGGGCATTTACATGGATCGTTGAATCCCAGACGGGAGTACACTGTAAGTTTGACGTAAAGACCACGTCGTATTGTCCGGCAAGATTGTATGTGTGGACAGGATTGAGTGCGTTACTTGTTGTACCATCACCAAAATTCCATACCCCACTTACGAGGCTATCGTTAAAGAAAGCCACTTCGAGTCCGTTGCAGAGGTCGGCTGAAATGAGCCCTTCGAGGTTAAACCCGGGGAGAATTTCAACTTCAAAAGAAAGGGTATCCGAACAAATTACATTTGTTACAATCACGGTAACGGTGTAATTGCCCGCAGGCCCTGTGAGTATTGGATTGACAGCAGTGGAGTCACTGAGTACTGCGGGCGCTTCTACGGTCCATACATAGGTCAAGCTGTCAGACATTGGCACTGAAATCACAGACAAGGGCAAGGAATCTCCCTCGCAAATGCTCAAAACAGCAGTGGAGTCAAGATTTAGTTCAATGCCATAACCTGTAATGGAGACAGAATCTACTACGGTACAACTATCCCCGCTTATGGCTGTAACGGTATAAATACTGGTGATAGAAGTAGCCGGAACAGTGATTGTATCCCCGCTAAATGCGATATCTCCTTCCAGTACCCAGATAATAGTGGCGGGTATATTGGTGCTTGCGATGATCGTAACGGAATCGCTACAAGTGCGCACCAGCCTCTCTGAAAGAAACAACTCGAGCACTATGTTGGGCTCAACCGTGATGCTGTCGGTGGCTGTACAGGCATTGCCATCTGTAGCCGTGAGCACATAAGTGGTCGTAACGGCAGGGTGGACCAGGATGTTGAGCAAGTCCGGGTTCAGGGTAACGGCGGGGGACCAGACATACGTGTAGGTAGAGTCACCGCCGCCAATTACATGAATGCTCAAAGAGTCGCCTGTACAGTTAATGGTAGTCGAATCAAGGCTAAGCGTGAGGTCGGGATAACCCGGCACGTTGTATTCAATAGTCGTGGTGTCTTTGCAACCAAGACTGGAGGTGACGATGAGCTGTACGGTAATGGTTTCATCCACAGGGAGTGGGAGCGCAATGGTGTCTTGATTAGAAATCACAAAACTCACCGTCGGGCCTGTCAATGTCCATTCATGGGAGCTTATTTGGTCGAACTGGTCTGTAGAAAGATTGATGAACTGCACGGTACTGATACTGTCGCCACAAATAAGCACATTTCCCCCTTCAATAACCGCATTAGGTGCAGAAAGGAGTGCGATATGGATCGCTGCTTCGGCTGTGCAACCAACAGAGTCAGTCACAATGACCGTGTATGCGCCCGTGTCCAGACCCATGATATTTTGGTCATTACCGATCAAAACGCTGTCACTGTTGTACCAGGCGTAGGTATATGGTGGTGTGCCGATAGATGCAAGGGCTGAGGCGCTGCCAAAATCACCTGGGCATACTATATCGTTGACTGCTACAATTTGGACATCCAGCGACCCTATACCGATATGTACAGAGTCAACGTCAAAACACTCTGCGCCCGTTGTGCGCACGTAGAAAGTGCCAGGAGGCAGCACTTGTACGGTTTGTGTAGTGCCAAATATGACGCTGAAATCAGGGAAAATGGACCACTCATAACCGGTCGCGCCATTGCTCTGTGCTGTGATGGACAAAGAATCCGGGGAACAGGCAACCCAGTCGTCGGGCAAGTTTACTTCAGCGCCTGGTTTTAGGCTCACTTCCACGGTGTAGTCCACGGTGCAAAGCCCTTTGGTAATCTGAACGGTATAAATCGTTGCCACCAAAGGATTTACGGTTGGGTTTGGGATGTTCGGGATCAGTGTTGAGTCGAAGGGTACAGAAGTCCAGAAGTAACTTGCGCCGAGGTCAAATCCGCCGGGGTTCAATTGAACTGAATCGCCGGGGCAAATCTGATAGGCGTTCGGGATGGTATCGTGGACAATGGTGGCCGTCAATTGCACACTGGCAGTGTCAAGGCAACCATTGATGTCCTTTGTGATGAGTGTCGCTGTGATCGTATCCTCCTGAGCAAGGGTCACAATCGGGTTTTGCAGCGTCGAAGTAGTAGGGGTACCGTTGGTGAAAGTCCATGCCCAAGACACAATCAGGGAGTCTGGGCGATTGGCTGAACCAAGGAACTGGATTTCGGCTTGGTTAATGCAATCCACATAGTTATGCGCGATGGCAGCAACCAGTGTATCGGCAAAAACCGTAATGATGGAATCCCAGGTAATCAAACATTGAAGGCTGATTGTGGGGGTAAAAATCAAGTGATAAACCCCGGCAGAATCATAATTGTGGACAGGGTTGGTTTCGCTGCTTAAGGGGCTGCCGTCGCCGAAATTCCAGGTGCCGCCTATGCCGCTGTTGTTGAAGAACTGCGCGTGAAGCCCATCGCACAAATCGGCCAGGAACTGCCCGCTAAGGTCTGTGCCAGGCAGGATTTCTACTTCAAATGAAAGGGTGTCGGAACAAATCACGTTGGTCACGATCACGGTTACCGTGTAAGTGCCAGGGGGGCCAGTGAGTATCGGATTTGCTGCTGTGGAGTCGCTGAGTACGGCGGGTGCTTCCACTGTCCACAGATAAGTCAGGCTGTCAGACATCGGCGTGGAAATCACGGACAAGGGCAGGGAATCGCCCTCGCAAATGGTCAAGATGGCGTTGGAGTCAAGGCTAATTTCTATACCAAATCCCGTAACAGAGACATCTTGCCTTAGAATACAACTATCACCGCTAATAGCAGTAACGGTATAAATACTGGTGGTAGAAGTCGCAGGCACAGTAATAGTACCACCGAAAAACACGATATCATTCTCTAGCACCCAAAAAATAGTAGCGGGAATATTGGTAGTTACACTGAGCGTAACAGAATCCTCACAGGTTCTTATGAGTGTTTCAGAAACGTACAACTCAAAAAGCCCAAAGGGAGAAATGGTGATGCTGTCAACAGCGGTACACGCATTGCCATCGGTTACGGTCAGCACATAGGTGGTCGTCACAACTGGGTTGACCAAAACGCTGAGCGGGTCGGGGTCGAAGGTTACTGCCGGGGTCCAAACGTAGGTATGGGTAGGGTCGCCTCCAATCACGAAAATCCTCACAGAGTCGCCCGAACAATTTAGCGTCGTCGAGTCAATTTCAAGGCTGAAATCAGGGATGCCTGGAACATTGTACACCAGTGTAGCAGTATCCGAGCAGCCCAAACCCGAAGTGGCAATGAGCGTCACCGTAATTGTATCATCAACAGGAAGTTGAAAAGTAATTTGGTTCTGCTGTAAGATCGTCGTGTCAATATTCGGCCCATTGACGATCCAAACCAGGGATGTGATTGAATTGTATGGATCAGTGGAGGCATTGATGAATTGTACCGTACTGAGGCTGTCGCCACAAACCAAAACATTCCCACCAACAATAACCGCATTCGGTGCTGAAAGTATGCCAATGTCTGCCACCGATGTTGCTTCACATCCCAGGGAATCCACAACTATTACCTGATAGGCGCCAGGGTTTAAGCCGAAAATGCTGGAGGAATCTCCAAACAGCAGGTTATTGTGGTACCAGGTGTAGGCATAAGGCGGTGTTCCGTTGGAAGCTACAGCCGTTGCGCTGCCAAAACCTCCTTCACAAAGTATGTCAACATCCGTAACTGCAATTTCAATGGTTGTGTGCGCTCCCACAACACCAGAAGCCGTGCCGCTGCAACCCGAAACCGGGTCTGTAACGGTCACCGAAACGGTAGTGCCAACACCGAGATTGGTCAACTGGATCACGCCAGTTATTTGTGTCACAACGGAATCCGGAGTAACTATTGTCCATTCGTAAACATAGCCACTTCCGGGAGGGCTTACTACTGCCGTAGCAGTTGCGTTGTCAATGCCAAGACAAGTAGCACTGGTCACCACCAATTGAACATCCAAGCCTGTAGTAGCCGGGATAATTACCCATAAATCTTTCTGACACAGGTTTGAATCAAATACGCATACATAGTATTGGCCGGGGAGCAAGACCTGTTTGGGAAGGACCGCTGAGCGGCCCAGGAGTCCAGGTATAAGTATAAGGTGGCGTGCCTCCAGAGGCCTGAACGGTTGCGGCTCCATTGTTGTTTCCACCGCAAGCGGGAGTTAGCCAAACAATGGTTGATTCCAGGGGCGTGGGTATATCCACTTGATCAGAATCTACTGCAGTACAACCATTTGCGCTGGTTACTGTGCAAAAATATATGCCGGCGCCAACTCCAGTCACCAATTGTGACGTAGCCCCATTGCTCCAGGAAAATGTGTAGGGGGTAACGCCCCCCGTTACAATGGCATTGAGCGCACCTCCATCCGGATAGATGGAACAAGGGATATCCGTAGCGATTACATCTACTGTCATCGGTGTAGCGACGGTATAATTTCCAACACCCGCACACCCATTCGCGTCAGTTACTGTGACAAAATAATTTCCAGGCGCAGTGACAGCAACGGTTGCTGTAGAAGACGAATTAGGTCCATCCCAAGCGTAAGTATAGGGGGCTGTTCCTCCAAAGCCGGTTGCAGTGAGCGTCCCACTTGCTCCGTCGCAACCCACATTGTTTGAGGTAATGGCCACAGAAACGGCGCTCGGTTCTGACACCGCAATGCTGCCCGACGCTGTGCTCGAAGCAGCATCCGTGACGGTCACGGTGTATTGCCCCGCCCCAATGCCAGCACAAGTCTGTGTCGTTTGGCCATTGTTCCAAATGTAGCTATATGGAGAAGTTCCTCCAACCGCGAACACCGTTACCGAACCATTGGTGTAACCATGGCAGGTTGGATGCGCAATGCTGAAGGTCATCTGAATTTGCGCCGAGGCCACATTGGCCGAAGCCAAAAGCGTTATTAATACGGCCGAAAAGAGGCTTTTATTCATCACAATGTTTATTTTTGATGGTTTTGGTGGTTTGGGGCATCTTTTCAGGATTCACCAACTCCAAACTGGGGTGGATTCGATTAATTATTATTGGCAGAGGGCGTGAAGCTGCGGTCATGGTCAGTCTGATTGAATTTTACACTTTGTTCTCAGGATTTTAATTCCGGAAATTTCTACCCTTCGTTCCCGGGATGCCCGCACATCGTAAATGGATGTGCGAAGATTTTTGGTATCCTCCGCAGCGGGACCTTTGTACTTCGACGCATTCTCGCCATTGGGCTTTCTGCTAAACTTAAGCTGCCCGGTGTTGTCAGGTTTATAATACCCTAAAAACTCTCCAGGTCTGCCAGGAAAAGGTCTGTACAAGAAAAAGCCACCCGCATAGGTTACAAACATGTTATAGACCGTAGCGATACGGCGGTTGGTCAAATGGAGGTTATAATCAGGGTTTGACAAAGGAGATGCAAAGCCTTGGATATCAATAATTATGGTATCCCCTTGTGCAAGTACGGTTTCAAGAATCTCTGTAAAATCCCTAAATCGGTCAAAGTTTGCCCGGGCTTCATTTTCAAAGAAGTTATGGACCAAAAGCGAATCATCTATTCTTTTTTGTCCTTTTAGACCCTTGATATATTCAGGAATAAAAAGGTCCCTATTCCTTATTGCGTATTCCGCAAATGTTTTTTGGTAGTTAATCAAAACGCTATCCTGATACTTGGTGTCTCTTGCATTTTTAAAAGCGCATCTCTCATCTCTACCAAATACGGGCTGGTGGCATTCTTAAGTGAGTCGTCGTCAAATTTTGTACGCTTTGGATAATCATTGTCAAAGTAAAGAATGATCGTATCGAAATTTGCGAACGGATCCGGGCGCCGAAGCCTGAGCTCGACAAAGAGGGTGTCACTGTCTACCAGACCCATGGTAGATACAATGCGGGAAGTATCTGGACTTTGATAGCCATCCTTATTCATGATCACCTGGTATTGTTGCTCAAAATCAATCTTGTAGGCTTGAATATTGGAAGTGGATGGCAAGAGGTCAGTTCGTGATTTCGCAGCGTCTTTAAAGTTGATGAAATTGGCGGTCGCCCCATAGATGGGTTCCCCGGTTTCGCAGTCCCAAACTGAAGCAATCAGTTTTAGGTGCGGCATGAGGTAAAGTTTTTTAACGATCTCCTCTGTCCAAACTTCATCAGGTGTTTTGAAAGACAGTGTGTCAGAGCTGAAATCCATTTTATCAGCGATCAACACATAATCTTTATCCAGTTTTACCTCGAAGGAATAAGAGCTGGAGGCGTCCGGCTGGGGGTTGGCAACGGGGATAAGGGTTCCGTTCGTCCCTTTCTCATAAAGGGTAATTCGGGTAAAAGGCAAAACCGCTTTGGTAAGTTTATGGTGGCCGATTGCCCTCAATTTTGGCCGAATAAATTCGGCCGTGTAAATATCGTAGCAGTAACCTTCTTCAGATTTGTTGCTGTTGCCGCGTAAGTTATTGCTGAAATAGGCTTTATTGCTTTCTTTATCAAGCACAAAGAAAACATCGTTGGCGTTGCTGTTGATAGGGGTGCCCATGTGCAAGGGCTTTCCCCATTTCCCTCCAGCTGTATATTTCACTTTGTATACATCAAAGCCCCCAATGGTTCTCAAAAGGGTATCCGTGCCATCTGTGCTAAAATACAGGTTGCTGGAAGCCGCATGATAAAACGGCGTAACATCATCGCCTTTCGTGTTGACAGCCGCGAGTGGGAGAGCAGGGCTTAGGCTGTCTCCCAGTACTTTACTGTACCAGATGTCGCGGCCACCCTTGCCACCCGGACGATCGCTTACAAAAAACAGGGTCTCATGTTTGTCGCCGGGCAGGGTGCCGACACTTGGTTCAGTATTGGTATAGCCTGGCACATTCACGGCATCCAGTTTTTCTGACTTTCCCCATGTACCGTCGGATTGTTTTTTACAACGATACAGGTCGAAGCGTATGGTAGCAGAGTCGCGCACATAATCGCCCAGTGTATAATACATCACATTTCCTGATTCGCTGTAACTGTAATGGGCCATGTGTTGGCGTTTCATCTCATTGAACTTGGCTTCATCCACACCTTTCACATTCATTGAATCTGCAGGGCCAACTTCTCCGGCTAAACTGCTGGCGGTCAGGAGTTTTATTGTATTCCGTTTTGGATTGGCTCGGTCCTTTTTGTAATCAAAGCGGTAGGCAGAGAAGAACAATGAGTCTCCGTCAGGGTAGGCAGCGTACTCTGCATAATCCAAAGTATTTACGTAGAGCGTATCCAAAATGACGTAAGAGCCTTCTACGACAATATCAAGGCTATGTTTTTTAAGGTCCAAAGCCCAGTTACAATCCTTTATGCGGGCTGTGGCCTCTTTTTTTGCTGTTTCAAGCGCAGCGGAACCTTTAGGTAGCGCGGCTATTTCACTAAAAAGTTCGAGTGCATCGCCATACTGACCCTGGCGAAATTTTACTTCGGCCAGGCGCATTTTGGGAAAATACTCAGGCGAGATGCTTATGCCATTGTCAACCAGGCGCTGGAAGGCAGCTTCGGCACTGTCCAGAGAAGAAATCTCAAACGCAGCTTCTCCATATCCTGTCAGTGCTTCCACGTTCAAAGGCTGGTCCTTCAGGATAAAACTGTAGTACTTCATGGCCGCGAAGAAGTTCCGCTTTCCAAAGGCTTTGTCAGCCGTTTCCATTATTTTCTTCGGGGAAGGTCCACGTTCTCGCTCGTCCACTTCATTAAGACGATCTGAAACTACTGTTCGGCCTTTTGCAGGGTCTGCCGGGCGCGCAGTGGAATCGGGTGTTTGTCCCCAGGCGACTTGTGTGCTAAGGATTAAAATCAAGAAAAGGTATATTACGCAGATATGCTTCATTGTAGCGGAAATTATTATGAAGTGATGGAGTGATAAAGCGATAGAGTGAGTTGAATCGAGCTCTGATCAAAATATCACTTCATCGCTGTATCACTCCATCACTTCATTAGATTATAGGGCAGGATTTGTATTTTTGCATAGGTTTTACCTTGTAAAAGCGATAGGTCAGCGATAATTCAGGACCTCCACGGCGATTGGAAACCAATTCTCCTGCCCGAGAGAATGCGTCCCAGTCGAAGGTGGCGCCAAATGTCCAGGTGCTATAAAACACTTCCAGTCGGGGAACCAGTGCGTTGTTGTAACGATGCCGCCAATCTGCTCCAATTTGTATGGCGAGTTCCTTGTAACGATTTTTGTTGAGGTGCATCCGTAGTCCGCCACCATATACGATTTCGCTGTATTTACCTTGTTGCTGAAATAGCCCTTGGGCAAGGAAATCAAAGCGTTCGGTCAGTTGTACAAGCCCTAATCCATAGAAGGTAAGTTTGTTGTACAAGCGTACGTCGTCATTGTTCGTAACCGACGATGCCCAAAAATCATGTTTAGGGCGGTTGAGATGGTGCACGGCTCCACCGATATCAATTCGGTCGCGCTTTCTTGGCGATTGTAGCCGAAGGTTTGCGCCAGCACTGAGATCAAAATATTTCAGATTGGTAACACTCAAGTCTTCCGAAATGGCCGAGCCTGGATCAAACATGCCATCTATATACTGCTCATCCAGGGTGATCTGATCCGAATCGAAGGAACGCTGACCAAACATGGGCGTAGCGCCCACAGTGAGAAAATTGTTTTTCCCCACTGGCAAAGTCAAGGCAATCGGGATTCCAATTTGCAAAGATTGAAGTGCAATGGCGCCTTGTTTGTCATAGTTGACCAGGAGCGAGGCGGTTACGAATTTGTTGTACTTGCCGCGGGATAAGTAAACCTTGTTCTCCACCGAACCTGAAAAAGTGGTGTAAGGCACTGGAATCGTTCGCCATTGTTTGCGGTAGTTGCCGACAAAGCGAAGGTCGCCACCAAACACCCCGGCGAGCCCGGGATTGAGGTTGAGAGGAGAGTTGCCGTATTGTGAAAAGTGTATGTCTTGGGCCGTTAGGCCAAGTGCCGAAAGGAGGAGCGCGAATAAGAAAATTCCGCGCATAGGGATAGATGGCTTAGTAGTAGTGTTCACAAGCATATTGTTTAGCATTTGAACCGCCTTGTAGTGGTGCAAAATTGATGCCTACAAGAGGTCCATTGAAGTCTTGTTTTGTCGTCAATACGGCATTAGCCGTTCTAATGACGAATCATTGACTGCAAAACCCAAATGGGTTCGGTAAATTATTACTACGAAGGGAAGGACCATACAGCTACAAAATCGTAAATCAGCTGTTAATCAGTCCATGAGACGGGGAGGAAATCGGTGGTAAAGGTAATGACCTACTGGGGTTGTGCAATTGTTGTGCCAAAAAAATACAGTAAAAGTTTTGTCTAGTAACGACATTTTAAACTTTGGCCAACTTCCACCCTCCTTTTTTGAACAACCAGATTGCAGCTACTGCCATGCCCGATTCGGCAAGGACGATGCTCCAGTAAACACCTGTTTCCCCCCATTCGAGATGAAGCGCGAGCAACCAGGCCAAGGGAGTTTCTACCAACCAGAAAAACACAAAATTGAGCAGGGTAGGGGTGAAGGTGTCGCCCGCACCATTGATCGCCTGGGTCAGCACCATGCCCCAACCGTAAAAAACATAACCGCCCGCGACGATGCGAAGCGCGAGCGATCCTGACGCGACTACCTCAGGGGTATCGGTGAAAAATCGTATCAACTGTGGCGCCGCAATCAAGCAAATAGCAGCAATGAACGCGAGAAAAAGCATGTTGAAATACCCCGCGCGCATCGCCGATTTTTCTGCCCGATCTGGATGGCCGGCGCCTAAATTCTGGCCCACAAGCGTAGCGGCAGCGTTGGCCATGCCCCACGACGGCAGAATACAAAAGATGACAACCCTGATTGCGATGGTATAGCCCGCCACCACTTCTTTGCTGATTTGACCCAGGATGAATACCATGAAAATCCAGCTGGCCGATGCTATTAAATATTGTCCTGCGCTGCCCGATGCCACCCTAAGCAGGGTGGCGATGATGTCCCGATTTGGGCGCATCATTGCCCAGCGTAATTTGATAATTCTTCCAACTTCAAACAATTGCCACAACTGGTAAAAAACACCTACCGACCGGCCAATCGTAGTAGCAATACCGCTGCCCAAAACACCCATGGCGGGGATCGGGCCAAAGCCAAAAATGAAGATGGGGCAAAGCACGATGTTCACCGCGTTGGCAATCCAGAGTGCCCGCATGGCTGTGGCTGCATCGCCCGCTCCACGGAAAATTCCGTTGAGCATCCAAAGCAAGAGGATGGGCAAATTGCAGGTCAAAAGCAATCGTGTGAACTGATGGCCAGTGGAAGAAACACTTTCGTCGTGTGCCATCAGGCGAAGGATATCTTCTGCATAAAAGTAGCCTGGGATGGCAATCAACACCGAAATGACGATCGCAATCAGGATAACCTGTGCTCCCGCTTTTGCAGCGGCCTGGCGGTCTCCTTCGCCGATTCGCCGCGCCACCATGGCTGTTGCGGCCGCACTCAACCCAATGGCGATGGAATACACCAAAGTCAACACGGATTCTGTGATTCCCACTGTCGCAATGGCTTCAGGGCCTATTTTCGATACGAAAAAAATATCTACCACGGCAAACAGCGATTCCATCGCCATTTCCAGAATCATTGGAATGGAGAGCAGTACAATAGCTCGATCAATACTACCTTTGGTGAATTCTTGTTCATCGCCATTGATAGATTGTCGGATAACGCGCACTACGCGCTGGAAGCGGGATTCCGATTTGTTAGTTTCTGTCATAAAAAGGGGGGCATCGAAACGCGGCACAAAAGTATTATTTGCGCAACAAAATGTTTTAGAGTGTGTCTGAAAAATGCTGCCGGAGTTGAAAATGCAGTTTTTGGGTTCTGGGAAAGTGTATCTTTTTCTGGGAATAGCGGTGCCCTATTGCCCGAAAAAGACACGCAGCACAGGTTCCAAAAGATGCGTTTTCGGCCCGGTGAGCATTTTTCAGACACACTCTAATTATTCTGCTTTGATGTTGCGAATAAGGAAGATTAAAAAATCGGGCAATAAACCCACGCTTCACAATCGAAGTTCCCCAACCTTACCTTCGCTTTTTTGTTTTCCAAAAAAAGTACGCCGGAACGCTGTTCCGGCTCGCACAAACTGCCGGAACATTGTTCCGGCGTACACATCATGAACATCTCCGATCTCCTCCAACGCGCCCTCCGCCTCGAATGGCTTACACCCGAAGAAGGCGTTTTCCTTTTTGAAAATGCCCCCACTACCGAACTTATGTACGTCGGCAATGCCATGCGCCAACATCACGTCCCTGGGAATACTGTCACATGGATCATTGACCGCAACTCGAACACGACCAATGTCTGCATTGCCAATTGTAAGTTTTGCAATTTTTACCGCAGGCCCGGCCATGAGGAAGCCTACATCACCACGATGGAGGAATACCGTGTTAAAATCGAGGAGACTTTCCGGCTCGGGGGTGAACAATTGCTCTTGCAGGGGGGGCACCATCCGGACTTGGGACTGAAGTTTTATTCCGATATTTTCCGTCAATTAAAGTCTGAATATCCAAATCTAAAACTGCATGCCTTGGGACCACCGGAAATCGCACACGTTGCCAAACTGGAAGGCATGAGTCATTATGATGTGTTGTCCGCATTGAAAGATGCGGGGCTTGATTCACTTCCAGGCGCAGGTGCAGAAATTCTGGACGACCGCGTTAGACGATTGATTTCCAAAGGCAAATGCGGCGGGCAGGAATGGCTGGACGTGATGCGGGCAGCCCATAAACTGCACTTGACTACCTCGGCCACCATGATGTTCGGCCACATCGAGACCAATCTGGAGCGGATGCAGCATTTTGCCGAACTCCGCCAGGTGCAGTCGGAAAAACCCGCCGATGCAAAAGGTTTTCTGGCCTTCATCCCTTGGCCTTTTCAGGACGAAGACACGATTTTGCGGAAAATCAAACGCGCCCGAAACGCCGTAACAGGCGACGAGTACGTGCGCATGATCGCCATGAGCCGCATTATGCTGCCCAATATCGTGAACATTCAAGCCTCCTGGTTGACGGTGGGAAAGCAAGTCGCGCAGGTTTGTCTCCACGCAGGCGCGAACGATTTTGGTAGCATCATGATCGAAGAAAATGTAGTTTCGGCAGCCGGTGCAAGATTCCGATTTACTGCAGACGGCATTCAAGCGGCGATTCGCGAGGCGGGTTTTGTGCCTCAGCTGCGCAACCAACAGTACGAGTTTCGGGAATTGCCGAAGGGCATGGCGCAGCAGGAATTGGATAAGAGAGCGATGGTTGTGGATTGAAAAGTAGTACACATTATTGGCTTTATAACAATGAACTGGCGCAACTCAATCCTAAGTTGCGCCAGTTCGTTTTTCAGTTTAACTCTGATAAGAATTTCGAATTCTAACACGTTAATTTACTTTGCCTTTCGTGGGCGTAGTGTTATCGGTTGTTCTATCCCCGGCTGCATTACTCCATATTTGCAGTTTGGGGTTAGTGTTGCATTTCTCCATGGGAAAGAAATTATGTTCGACCAGCCATTGGACTTTGAGATCTTCTTCTTTTGTGAGATTTACGTGTATCTGCTGGCAATTATATTTAGGGTTGTATTGTCCCGTCCACTCTTCCACCAGTTGCTCATCGCACACGGCTATATGAACAGGTTCTTTCTGAAAAAAAGTGTCACAGCTGTAAAGCGCAATCGAAAAGAGAACGGAAAAAAAAGTGAGTTTTTTCATGCTTAGTTGTTTAAATGATACTGAATTCAGCATTGATAATTGAGCAAAGATATATGGCAGATTCCAATTTCACCCCTTTGACCTGTTTCGCTTTAACCTTGGGATCCAGAGACGGATTCTCTCCTTTTGTCGCCCATCCGTCACATTCACTTTCTCAGTAAAGGGTGAGCTGCGCTACTTTCGCCGAACAAAAAAATCGGTTTAATTATGCGCAAAACTATCCTCGCTTTTTTACCCGCCATAGCTTTAGCGGCGGCGGGTCTACTGCTTTCAAGCACCCTCTCCGCCCAACAAAACTATTACTCCGTAAAATTCCCCGACGACCGCACCGTAATCAGTTGCGGCGGCACGGCCGACACTATTTGGCCTGTAATCAACTATTTAGGCAGTTGCAGTTTCAACGTCGGTGTCTCAGTGAAAGACCAGGTTTTTAACCTCAATAGCACTGGCGGATGCAAAAAAATCCTGCGCACCTGGAAACTCCTTTGGTGGTGCGACTACAACCCCAACTGGCCAGCGCCCACTTACATTGAAAACCCGGGTAATACAGACGTAGGCCCGACCGTGATAGGCGATTCCTACAACCACGGCTATTTTCAATACACGCAGGTTATCAAGATTATTGACAATGTTGCTCCCGTTTACCTCAATTGCCCAACGGGGCCAGTGCTATTTTGCGATTATACCAACAACGACCCCGCCCAATATGGTACTCGTTGTGAAGGCCCGGTTGACCTCAATGTAAAGGTCACCGACGCCTGCTCCAAATCTGACCTTATCATTACTTATCGGCTTTACCTTGATTTGGACGGCAACGGTTCAATGGAAACCTTCCGCAGCAGCAGCGCGCCGGGCGCCTGGCCTATTGAAAAAACGATTACAAACGACACTGTTTCTGCCAAAGTAGTGCTACCCCCGGGCGTTGGCCTTCCTTATGGCAAACACAAAATCGAGTGGATCACAAATGACCATTGTGGCAACGAAGCGCTTTGCAAATACGAATTCGAAGTACGCGACTGCAAACCGCCTACAGTAGTGTGTATCAATGGCTTGAGTATCAATATTATGCCGAGCGGCATGATCACACTTTGGGATACCGATTTCCTGCAATACACTTCGGACAATTGTACCCCAACCACACAAATAAAAATCGGCATCAGCAAGGCTGGAACAGTAACCGGATTTCCGAACGACAGCCATTCCGTGACGTTTGACTGTAATGAAGTGGGGAAACAATTCGTAGAAATCTGGGCAGTAGATGCTTATGGTAACGCTGACTTTTGCACAACCTATGTCATCGTGCAGGATAATATTGGCGCTTGTACACCTGCAGGACCTGTTTCTGGTAAGGTGTCCACCGATTTACAAGAACCTGTGCCTGGCGCGAAAATCCTGCTCAAAAGCAACCTCTCAGGCAGCACAAATCAGTCGAATGCAATTACGGATGCGCTGGGCGATTTTGCTTTTGTCGGGGCGCCTGGTACCTGCAATTATTCCATCATTCCTACGCTCGACACCTTGCCTAATGTTGGAGTGAGCACGCTGGATGTGATGCTTACCGATCTCCATATTTTGGGACAAACGCTTTTGTCCAACCCTTACCGCATTATCGCCGCCGATGTCAACCGCGACGGGCAACTGACCCCGGCTGACCTGGATGCGATGAACAATTTGATCGTTGGCACGGCCAATGTTTTTCCCGGAAACACGGCATGGCGTTTTGTGCCCTCGTCATTTGTTTTTCCAAATCCGGCACAACCACTTTCCACCGTTTTTCCAGAAAAAATTAGCACCGTTTGCCCAGTTCCTTCGGGACTGAACAAAAATTTACGGCCATTAAAACGGGAGATGTAGACGGCTCGGTAATGAGTTCGACCCGTGGAGAAGATTGGGTTGTTTTCTATACTGATAAACAGCGGTTTAGAGCGGGTGAATCGGTGGAAGTGGCCATAAAAACGCCCAATCTCAACAGTGTCGCGGGCTTCCAATTCACCCTTGAAGCAGATCCGGCTTACCTTGTTTTACAAAGTGTTGAGCCTGGAACAATCAGCCCACGTATTGGCATTTCCGAAAATCGCGTGGCAGCGTCCTGGTATTCAACCTCGGTGCTGGAAGGCGAACAGACGGTTTTTGTATTGAAATTCACAGCCCTGCAAACGGGGAGTTTGACTGGAGCACTCCAGATGAATTCCGCCATTGCGCAAGCCGAAGCGTATGACCACAGTTTTAAAACAGCCCAGGCTGTGTTGCAATTTAATTCAGTAGGAAATAGAACCGAGGCAGACGTTTCTTCCAATATCCTGAGTGCCATACTGTTTCCCATCTCTCCCAACCCGACGGCTGGGCCTGTATCCGCAGCGTTTTTCTTGCCAGAAGCGGGCCAGGTTACCCTTACACTTTCCGATGTGAACGGTAGGGTAGTGGCGACACAAAACGGATATTTTGACAAAGGAAACCAGCGCGTGGAAATGCAGGTGGGGGATTCTGGCTTGTTCTTTTTGAACTTCCAGTCTGCCAGTGGAGTGGGAGTGCAACGGGTGGTGGTACGGAAAAATTAAACAGGAAAACCGCAAAACCGGAGAACAGGAAAATTTAAAACCAATCACTAGGATTCGAATAAGGCTAAAATCTGCCCTTTTCGAGATCAAGCTCTCTTCTCGGTTTTAAATTTTCCTGTTCTCCGGTTTTCCGGTTTTCCTGTTTAAATTTCTAATTTTTAAAAACCCGCGCCGCTTCTACCGCCTTTTGCCAACCCTTATAAAGTCTATCTGCTTCCTCCTTCGGCATTTCGGGCGAAAAATTGCGCTCCAATTGCCAATTCTGGGCAATATCTGCCTGATCTTTCCAATATCCCACCGCCAGTCCGGCGAGGTAAGCAGCACCTAAAGCAGTGGTTTCCTGCACTTTAGGCCGTTCAACATGAACGCCCAGCATATCGCTTTGGAATTGCATCAGAAAATTGTTGCGCACCATGCCACCATCTACGCGCAGGGTTTTGAGTTTAATGCCAGAGTCGCGTTCCATGACCGAAAGCACATCTTTGGTTTGGTAAGCAGTGCTTTCAAGTGTGGCTCGAATGAGGTGGCTGCGGCTACTGCCTCGTGTAAGACCGAATATGGCGCCGCGTACCTCCGAGTCCCAGTAAGGCGTGCCCAATCCGACAAACGCCGGGACCACATACACGCCCTCCGAGGAGGAAAGGCTAAGCGCATGACGCTCCGTTTCAGCCGCGTCGGTGAATAATTCGACGGTGTCGCGCATCCACTTAACGGCACTACCGGCGACAAAAATCGAGCCTTCGAGTGCGTATTCCACCCGTCCATTAAGGCCCCAGGCAATGGTAGTAAGCAAGCCATTTTGTGATGCAACTGCTTCACTACCAGTATTCATCAACATAAAACAACCCGTGCCGTAAGTGTTTTTGGCCATGCCCGCAGCGAAACAACCCTGCCCAAAAAGAGCAGCCTGTTGGTCGCCCGCAATGCCCGAAATTGGAATCTTTGTTTCTGTAATGGATGCTGGGAGGCCCAGCACATCTGCTTTTACATGACCATAAATAGCCGATGAATCCATCACCTTTGGCAACATGGAAGCCGGTATGTCAAATGCCGCGAGCAGTTCCGCGTCCCAGGTCAGTTCGCGGATGTTGTAGAGCATGGTGCGGGAGGCATTGGTGTAGTCGGTAGCGTGGGTGCGCTCTTCGCTGAGATTCCATAACAGCCAGGTGTCGATGGTGCCAAAAAGCAGGTTGCCCGCGAAGGCATCGGCTTGTGCCCCGGGCACATTGTCAAGAATCCATTTGATCTTGGTGCCGGAGAAATAGGCGTCAATGAGCAATCCTGTTTTGTAGCGCACCTCCGGGTCTAAACCCTTGGCTTTCAAGGCTTCACAAATGTCTACGGTCTGCCGGCTCTGCCAAACGATAGCGTTGTAAACAGGCTTTCCCGTACGTTTGTCCCATACCACGGTTGTCTCGCGCTGGTTGGTAATGCCGATCGAAGCGATGTTTTGCGGGCCGACTTTCTCCGCCACTTCGCGGACGGTGGACAGTACGGTTTCCCAAATTTCGATAGGATTGTGCTCCACCCAGCCGGGCTTGGGAAAATACTGCGTGATGTCTTGTTGCGCCACAGCCATTGTGTTGCCTTGTTTGTCGAACACAATGGCCCGCGTGCTGGTGGTGCCCTGGTCTATGGCGAGGATGTATTGCATATGAGATTTTTATTCGTATGGGCCACGGATGACACAGATTAGACACGGATTTATTGATAATGTAGAACACGGATGACGCGGATGAGACACGGATTTATATTCATATAGGGATCCGTGAAAATCCGTGTCCCATCCGTGTCATCCGTGTTCCATCTACGTTTAGTCGTTTTTCACATCGCTTGAGTTGTGCGAATAAACAGGTTTTTTCTTTTTCCCTGGCTCTTTAACTTTTAAACCCTTGAAAATTATTCCATGAACATCATCGAGCACAATCGGCGTTCTGTAATCCTCTTTTTCGCAGTGGAGGTCTACATTTTCGAATACGATCCCTTTCGCATGACGTATATAAAATCCCCAGGCGGGCAATTCTTTAAACATAGAAAATTCGGGATATTCAGCGCGATGTTCCGGTATTTTGTCCAATTCATCCAAACCCACTTTTGCGTATTTGGGATTGCCCCCGCCGGGATAATGTATTTCTATATTTTTAAGCACGATATTCTCTATAAGTGCATCAGGCAATCCAACAATGGAAACGGGAGAGATATTTCTCGGTAAATCCTCCACAGGCCCTTCGTAAAGGTATCCTGCATCGGCTTTTGTAGCAGGAACCTCCGCGTAAACATTTGAAATACGGATGTTTTTCATGCTCCCTATTTTACCCGGTCTCCGTTCCCCAATTCTGAGAAAAATCACATTCCCGGTATTGAGTGATCTCAAACTATCAACCAATATGTTTTCAATAATGCCACCATCAACAGCAGCAAAGGTTATGGCGGAACGGTAAGTATCGAAAACGGTATTGTTTATAATCTCTATATTTTTAAAGCCCCCAATGGAAAAAGTGCCAAACTTAATTCCACTGGCACTGGAGCGAATCATGTTATTGATAATTTTAACATTCTGGCATAAAAAATCAGCCTGATGTGATTTAAGGCAAATAGCGTCGTCGGATGCATCAATATAGTTGTTTCTTACCATAACACTATCGCAATCAACAATATCTATTCCATCATTATTCCAATAATTTTTGCTATCCACCGCAATGTTTTCTATCAGCAGGTTTTTACACTGTTCGTATTGTTGATTCCAGCTTGCCGGGTTTTTTATAATAATACCCTGAATGGTTACATTCTTACAGCCTTTGAAATAAATATTTTGTGGACGCAAGCCTTCATTGGGACGATCGTTCTTTAAATCCTTGTCTTTTATAATTCCTTTGTGGATCATAGAAAGCACATTCTGAGCCACTTGGTATCCGCGACCATCAATGACTCCTTTGCCTGTTATTCCAATGTTTTCCTGGTCATACGCAAATATCATTGCCGTCCAATAGCGATTTCGATCATAATCAAATGGATTTAAAGAACCCAAAAGAATGGCCCCTTCCTCCAAATGAATCGTGACATTCGATTTCATATAGATGGTACCGGTGACAAACCTTCCCACATCAAACACCAGTCTGCCCCCGCCGTTTTCATGGATATGGTCAATGGCCTTTTGAATGGACCTGGTATTCAAGGCAATACCATTGGATTCTATGCCAAAGAAGGAGGCTTTGTAATCTTTGGAGAATGCGGTTAGGGAAAGGAAAAGGAGGGCTATGGTGGTGGCGGTTTTTGTGTGCATGGAGGGAGGATATTTCAAGATAAAAAATTGAATGAGAGATTTTCAGGCTTATGCAGCCTTCTCTTAGTAGCCATTGTGTTCTTTGACACTGTAAGAGATAGTAATTCTAAGGGACTGCGCACAAAAATAACTGATTGCCAATCAATATCCGGGATTTGTGACAGTGGCTATAAATGTAGTATTGTTATTCTTTTTATCTGATATGTCTTCATGATATTATTTGGATGAATTTTTTAACCCTTATAAAAAAGCGTAGAGTTTATTTCATATAAATTAACGTTATTAATTGTATGTTTTTTTCCTAATATGCTATTGGCCATTTCTTGTACAGATTCTTCGTTGTATATTAATTTTATTTGATTTGCTTCATACTCCAGATTAGTAGAATCTTGTCTCATTACCAATAATCTGGTAATTGCCTCACCTTTTATTGAAACTGATGCCTTAAAGTTTCGTCAGTTTTTCCGCATTCGAAATCGACATTCCCAATAGTATAGCAAATTTGAATAAACGCGTCATTTATTTTTTGTTATCTATTCCATTGGTTATAGACTTAAATTCATCATGCTTCAATAGGTCCAAAATTGTTGTAGGTAATAGAACCTCAGATAGTACTGAGGAATCATTTTTGTAAAAAGCAATAAAAGATTTCATGTCTAATTTTTCAGCGACAAATCCTTTGCTATGAAAATATTTCAACGCTTTATTTGTCAATTCATTTATAAATAAATAGTCTTTTAGATACTTTGTGCTCAAAATTGTAAATAAAATCACCGTAGAGTTCGGGAACTGTTTTTCCTGTATTTGTTTCCTAGATATAGGGAGGAGATTTAGTCTTTTAGCTGTATCAGCCTTCATAATATTTGAGAATTCAAGCAAGTCTCTATGAATTACACGAATTCTATTAAAAAGTGACAACCATGCAAAGATCAGCATTATATAAATAATGATCAGAAGGTATAGAAACGTTGCAAAAGGATTTGATCCCTCTAATAATGATGGGGCAATATTGGATTCTATTTCCGTAAGCCCTTTTCCTGTAACCACACCAATAATATTTCCTGAAATGCCATTTTCATCTAAAGGTATTTCTTTAAAACTAGTTAACCTTGCTTGGTTTTGTAAGTTTTTATAAACAATACTTGCAAATTCTCCCCGAATCATTCGCTCAAATGCTTGATTCAATTTATCATTACCTGCAATCCAATCAGAATCTCTCGTGTTTATGGGAAGGCTGCCAACCTCTTCCGCCTTGCTTGCGCTTTTTAGTCTATTGCCATTAATATCTGTTCCATTCATTATAAATAATCTTGGATGACAAATTACATTGCCTTCTTGATCAACAATGTAATCATAATCCCCTGAATTATAATGGTCTGTATCTAATCTTAGGTACTTTGCCAGGTTGCTCATGGGCAAGATCGCAATGTATCCTACTACTTGGTTATTCTCAAGCCAACTTCTAGCAAGCAGTATTGAACCCATGTATACTTTACCATTAGACACTTCGGTCTTAGTTCTAAATCTTCTTTCGAATCCAAGGAAAAATGTCTGAGGCTTTTCGTTTGATACTTTTGCTATTTTGTATTCTATTTCTTTAAACCTCTTTTGTTCCCAGGTTGGATCCTCACTTGTAGGATCTAAAGATCCAAATACTGGAACTATTTTCCCATTAACTATTTGAGCCAATCCACTGACTTCTAGTTGTTTAATTATGCTTTGGAATTGAACAATTTCTATTCTTTTATTATTATCATATTCCTTTTCCAAGAAAATTAATAAATCATTGGTTTTATTGAAAACGGATTGTATAAGCTGTGAAAACCCCCTGGTTTGTTCTTCATTAACTCTGACTTTTTCATTAACATTGACTATGTTAATTACTGACCAAATCAGTGTAATTGAAAAGCAAGCCCAAACAACGTAAAAAATCTAATCGAAGTGATTGATTTGGAGATTCTAAAAGGCAAATCACTTATCGCTCGGATAGGGTTAATCATTGGATGACGGAGTATTTGAAAATTATAAATAAGTGCGCAAACGTATAAATTCCACTGGATATATCAAACTTTTTTTATTTTTAATCGGCCTTCTAACCCCCCCAGCAACAATCAATTTTACACCCCAATCCTACTTTATAAACACTATAAATGCCCCAGCCTGAATGCCAAGGGCATTTCGAATAACTTGATCTGTGTAGTTCCCTCCACTCTGATGCGGAAGGACAACCCATAGGTAGTGGCTTAATCTGGCCACAACCCCCTTACCTAGATCGTAATATCCACAAATTCACCCTTATCCAGCATCTTTTCAAAGTCCGTCCGATAAGGCTGCTTCTTATTCAGATTCGCCTGCTCTTTATCTGCATAAAAAGGAATGGAATTGAAATCAAAATCGGGGATCTTGCCAAACGCAGTTTTATAGATTCGCTGCTTCTTTACCCGTTTCCCCAGTTCTGCCATCAAATTGGTATCAGGTATGACGTCGTAATTGGCGCGTTTTGTGGATACAACGGCCTGTGCTTTGGGGGTTTTGCCTTGGGCGGGGCGGGGCAATATCGCGTTAAGGATCTGGTTGACTTCGTGGGTGTCCGGCGCATCGGCCAGCCAGGGCGTTGCGTTTACGCTGCCGTGGTGACCGATTTTGAGAAAATCTATAGGTTTATTCAACAGGCTTTTTCTTTTGTTCCACATGACATTCCAGGAAGCGTTGCGTTTGCCTTCTTTAAATTGTTCATCCCATTCGGCATCACCCACAAACAGAAGGCGTTTGTTGCGCCATTCGATCAGCAGGACCACACTGGAATTATTTTCTACCTCACTGCTCAGGTTGGCAAAGGCAAAGGCATCGGACAACATGCGCGATTGAAGTTTCTGAAAATCGCCAACACTGATGTTTGAGGGTTGGAGCGATTTTTTGACAGGCGCCTCGGCTGCAAAAGTTTTCGCAAAGCCTGCAAGTCCTTGAAAACCAGCAGCCTCATCATCCCCGAGGTAAAAATAGTCAATGTTGTTTTCGGGTCCTACAACCGTTATTTTGGCTTGTGGCAAGGCCAGGCCCAGGCTGCTGGAGGTATCACCTGCCTTCACGTATTTTGGTTCAATGCCATTTTGCTGCCGAGGGATTGTTTCAGTAAGCGCCTTTTCCGCGCCTTTTCTGTCCAGGCCATAGAGTGCAGCAAGAAGCGCAAATTCAGGCCCCAAAGCCAGTCCTCTGGCCTGTATGCCTCGAATGGCGTTGGTGGTAAAAGCTTGTAAACTGTGGGTATTTTCAGCCTGTTGATGATTCTTGTTCATAATCGGGCTTAACCAGACTTGGCCGATTTGGATATTTTTAAAGGCATCAGGGTCAAATCCGATGATATGATCCTTGTGTGGGTGCGTGGCTACCAGGAGGTCCAAGCGCTTTTTGCCTGTATTCCCAACGGAAGGCAACATTTTGGTTTCCAGATGTTTAAGCGCATTTTCTAAAAGTACTTTTTCCCCCAGGGAGCCACAATCAATGAGTATGTGGAAATCATTGGTTGCCGGGCTGTCAGCAGGGATGCGGACATAAATGCAATCACCGAGGCCGACATTGTACAATCGAATTAGAAGCTTATTTGCCATGTTCTTTTGGAATGTTGAGATGGTTCTGAGTGAAGGTGCATATGAGGGGTTGTTTGCAAGTGTAACCTGTTGCCTTCCTTGCGAATACCCACTGGCGGCATATTTTTCTCAATGAATCCGGCGGTGCCGGAGGCGGCTTGCAGACCGATAGCGCCTGTCTGTAATTGTCGGGTGAAGTGCTTCAAAAATTCCGCTTTGCGTTGAGTACCCATTTCGGCGTGTAAACCCGCAAATTCAGTCCCGGGTTTGTTGGCCCAAAAAAGCAGGTTGTTTAAATCGTCGAAAACCAAAGTGCCGCCACAGGGCATCGCGAGATATTGGCCTTCGAATTCACCAAATTCAGTTCCGACCAATAGTATTTCTTCATGCCACGCATAGCAGATCACATGTTGCCGGGGAAGTTTGTCACCTTGACGGGTTTGTTTGTTGCATTCATACAGGTCTGTTACTATAAAGTCGCGGAGCAGTGGAATGCCCAGCGCATTTCGGTTGTTGTCCAAAAAATCATAGGCGTTTGAACGTGATTTGCTAAGCTCAGCCATGCTCGTATTAAAGTACAACCTTGGATTGTTTCGGTCGTATAAATAGGTGGTTTCCAACAAGATATCCTCCTCTTCAAGGGCGAGTATGCCGCGTTTCACGAAGATGTCAAACATGATTTTTCGATAGCCATATGGATCAGTCGGATTGGATAGTTGTTCGGCTCGAAGTACGGCTAATGCATAATCCCGGAACGTCACATCCACCGGCGGCAAAAATCCAGGGGCTGCATCGCCATTCTTTGCATACGGTCAATCGTGTACCAAAACGCTTGTTTGGCCGCTTTGTGCCTCGCGGTACTTGTCATCTCCACCTGATCTTCCTCTTTCCAGGCAACGCCGCGTTCGATGTACTGCATGGAAAGCGCTATGAGGATATCGAACATGGCGGCTGTAAGGACTTCCGACACTTCGTGCGGTTCCTGGCTGTCTGCCACCGAATCCATGGTGTTTGTGTTCTTGGCACTGCGCAAAAAAGGTTTGTTTTCAACCGTGCGACCAAACTCGTCGGCGATATTGCTGAGCACTGCGGCTTCGCTCAAATCAGGCCCGACGTTTTTGGCAATTTCTGCACGAAACTCGTTGTTGCGCAGCAACAGCAATATAGTAGTGAGATCGCCAAAAAACTCGTGAAACGCAGCCGTTTGGATATGGGTGCTTTCATTATAATGCGGGCGAATCCCGTCAAGGACTGCGTGGGCCAATTCGTGGTTAATGATATCGGCGGACAGGCAGGTATAAACTGGCTGCTGGTTTTCGGGGTTGTTGTAGTAATAAAATTGCAGGGATTTGCTCTGGCGGTCGTAGTACGCATTTTGGCCATAACCGGCATGGGGAACAATAATCAAGCGGTTTCCTTCAAAACCCCAGGGCAATTTTCGCCCCATAACTTGCGGAGATTCAAAGAATTGAAGTGCCTTTTGAGCAACTGCCCAGACATTCAACTGGTGGAATTGGAAACTGTCTGTTCGCGCTTTTTGGTTGTTCAAAACCAGGTTTCCGGCTTTGAACTGCTTCTTTTTGGGATCCCATTTAACGGGTTGCAACAAATTGCCCGTTGTGCCATTGTAGTCAACCACGGCGAAGCGGCTGCTGGTAGGGCCATCGGCCAAATTGTAAACATCGTTGATTTCGATGTCCTGAAATCCGTACATCGGAGTTTCCCTGGCCACCAAGGGGTCTTGCAGGTAAGCGTGGATTTTTAGTGGCAAAGCGTCTTTTTTCATAGGGGATTCCTTTGGGTGAAGTGTTAGCATGCAATACAGCGTACAAATATATATCAGCAATCCGATAAATATCAGAATCCCCAAAGTCCATCCCAAAAACTACCTTTGCATCCTCTTTCCAAAATCTGACATTTTCATGCGCAAAATATTGACTGCCAGTTTTTTAGCAATAACCATCTTGCTGGTTTCCTACCATTGTGTGAGTACAGACTCTTCTTACAGCCGTGTCGCTCCCGGGATGTGGCGCGGCGTTTTAGAACTTGAAAAATTCCAAATGGCTGCGGGAGGGAAAGACTCGGTTGTAATCCTTTATGACCAGTTCAAACCCGGAGAATTGCCCTTCAATTTTGAGGTAAAATATGTGGACGAGACCCATTTTTACCTTGAAATCATGAATGGTTCCGAGCGAATTCGCCTCGACAGCGTACAATATGGCCGCGACCGCACGCAGGCCCGTGACACGATGAATGTCTGGTTTCCGGAATACGCCAGCTACCTCCATGCCGAAATTCGCGGAGGCGTGATGCGCGGCGAATGGGTGGTGACCACGAAGGAGAATTATCGCATTCCATTCTATGCTTATTCCGGGCGCGGGTATCGCTTCACCAACTTGCAGGAAAAGCCCCTGCGCGACCTTAGTGGCAATTGGGCCACGCTCTTTGGCATCGAAAAAGACGCCAGCGAACACGAAAAGGCCATAGGTGAATTCAAACAGAACGGTAACCATCTGGAAGGCACTTTCCGCACAGAAACAGGGGATTACCGTTTTCTGGAAGGCACGGTGCAGGGACGGAAATTCTGGCTTTCGTGCTTTGATGGGGCACATGCCTACTTGTTCTCGGGAAGTATCAAAGGCGATTCTTTACAGGGTGAATTTCGTTCCGGCCACAAATATCAAACGCTCTGGACGGCTTGGCTAGACCCTTCTTTCAAACTCGCTGAAGCGGATTCGATGACGCAAGTCAAGCCCAATGCAAAGATTTCTTTCTCTGTTAAAAACCCTGCAGGTCAAGAACTTACGTTTCCCTCTGCGCAGTTTGACAACAAGATTAAAATCTTCACGGTGATGGGAACCTGGTGTCCCAATTGCCGCGACGAGCAGATTTTTCTGCGCGATTTTTTAAAAGAAAATCCTGAGATCGCCAAAGAAATTAGTGTGGTGGGTTTTTCGTTCGAACGATTCAAAGATCCCGCACAGGCCAACGCCCATATTTTGGAGTACAAACAAAAATTGGGCATACCATTTGAAATAGTCTACGCCGAAACTTCAAGTAAAGAAGAGGCGGCCAAGTTTTTTCCCGCGCTCGATAAAGTGATGGCTTTTCCGACCATGATGATTTTGGACAAACAAAACCAGGTTCGTCGCGTTCATACGGGCTTTGATGGGCCTGCTACGTCGAAGTATGCAGACTTCAAAAAGGAATTTTCAAAGTTGATGGAGGATTTAAGGGATTAGGGGAACACGGATGACACGGATGAGACACGGATTTTTACGGATTTTTCATTTAGGGATCAGTGAAAATCCGTGTCTCATCTGCGTCATCCGTGTTCTACTTGATTAATTCGCGAAAATCCGTGTCTCATCCGTGTCATCCGTGTTCCATCCCCTAATCACAAGTTTTATGAACCGTATCATCCTCGCCTACGCCCCCGAAAATGCCGCTTTAGCCCATTCAATTGACCAGCAATTGAGTCGTATTGGCATTCCCTTTGAACACGCCAATGCTGCAGTAGCCGCGCAAATTGCTGCCGCAGGCGAGCCGGTACTATTGCTTGTTACAGACAATTTTCTAGTAAATCGCGCATGTCTGGAAGGGCTTTTGCCGGTGTTGCAAGGGCTTGCTGCTGAAAATCGTTTGGTGGCTGTTCTCGCCGATGGGATAAATGCTGAAGGCAAAATTGTGTCAACCCATATTGACCGGATGGCCAATGCCCTGCACTACATGAAATTCTGGCAGGATGCATGGCTCGCCTTGAGCGATGCGCACCAACATTCGGATGCGGAAACAAAGGTCGGACTTACAGCCGAACTCGATGCTACCAGGAGCATAGCCAATGCAGTTGGCGATATTATCAGCACTTTGCGAGATGCTGGTTATTTGACTTTGGAACAATTTGAGGCAAATGATTTTGAGGCTTTTTTCCAGAAATTCAACCTGCAGGATTGGCATGGACAATACAAGCGTCTTGTAGCGCAAGATGCTGAAAAACAAACCATTGTCGCCCCTCCTCTGCTGCCTGAAATGCCCGTAGTGGGCGGACTTTTAACGCCTGAACCGATTCAAGAAACGACGCTTCCCATGCTCGATCCCAGCCCGGAAGCAGAAGATGCTCCGAAGATTGAAGCGATGGATACCTTGTTGCAAGAAATGGAGATTGAAACAGGCATTGAAGAGACTGAATTGCTCGCAGAAGAAAAAGATCTTAGCGTTTTGGCGGAAAAACAAGCTGCGCAGGATGCCTGGTTCTGGATTCAAAAAGGCCACGTCGAGCGTGGACTAGAGCTTTTCCAGTTGTCATTGGAGCAATTTCCCGATAGCGAATGGTTAAAGGCTGAATACGAAAGGGCTGTCCTTCAATCAGATACTCCATTAGCCGACGCCAGTTCAACTGAGCCACCGAATCCCCAAACGCCAGCATTCCAAAGTCCTTCAGACGAAGCCAAATCCTACGAGCTTATGGGCGACATGGCCGCAGAGCGTGGGGACTACCTTTTTGCCAAATATTGCTGGGATCGTGTGGTAGAACTTGATTCAAGTACGCCAAACATCTACCGGAAACTTGGCTTGATGACGGCTGAACACCTCCGGGATTACCGCGAAACAGCGGCCATTTATCTTCGTAAAGCCTTGGAAATGAATGAGAATGATGAGGAAGTTAAAAAGGCTTTGGGGGACTTTGAGGAGTTATCTGATTCGCCCTCTTTACCCGCCGAAGCCTTAGGCGAAGGCGGGCAGCAGCAGGCAGCGGCAGTATTACAGCCAAAATTTGCACGAAGCAGAGGATCATAAAACCGAGGATTTTGACATCAACAGTCAACAGGAGTTGGAGGCCATTAAAAATCAACAACCGCTGATTATTGAAACCGCGCCCGCCAGCACCCGCGCGAGCGAAAACCAACAATCCAAACTTGTTTTGATAACAGGTGCAGGCTCAGGCATAGGCCGGGCCACCGCCGAGATATTCGCCCGGAACGGCTACCGTTTGATTCTCACGGGCAGGCGTGTGGAGCGTTTGGTTGACCTGAAAAGCCGTTTTGAGGCAGAATTTGGCACAGAAATACTGATACTCCCCTTCGATGTGCGTGATCCTGGTGCAGTGGAAGCCGCCCTTTCCAAGCTCCCCGAATCCTTCCAGGACATTGATATTCTGGTTAATAACGCGGGTTTGGCCAAGGGCCTGGCGCCCATTCACGAAGGAAATCTGGAGCATTGGGAGACAATGATTGACACCAACGTGAAAGGATTGCTTTATGTAACAAGGCTCATCTCTCCGGGAATGGTTCGCCGCCGAAGTGGACATATCATCAATGTGGGCAGCAGTGCTGGAAAAGAAGCGTATCCCAATGGCAATGTTTATTGCGCCACCAAATTTGCTGTGGACGCCCTGACCAAATCTATGCGCTTCGATCTCCATACGCACAATATTCGTGTTGGGCAAATCAGTCCAGGGCACGTAGAGGAGACAGAGTTTGCAATAACCCGATTTGATGGGGATGTTGAACGTGCCAAGATTTACAATGATTTTCAACCACTTAAGTCGAGCGATGTTGCCGATGCCATCTATTATATGGCCACCCGTCCGCCGCATGTGAACATTCAGGACATCCAGTTATTTGCCACGCAGCAGGCAAGCAGTATGGTGATTGATAGGAGCGGGAGGGAATCAAGTTAAAAGTTTCAAGTTAAAAGTTTCAAGTTAAAAGTTTCAAGTTTACCGCCTTGCATCATTTGAGAATCTGCTACTTGAAACTTTTAACTTGAAACTTGTTACTACTCAGATCATTTTCCGTTTCGATCTCGGGAACAACTCCGCCAATTCTCCAGGCAGGCTGATGCGTTCAGGGAAACTTGTAGTGAGTTCGCGGATAATCTTCATCACCATTTCCTCTTCTCCTTTTTGAAGCAAATCTGACAATCGAAGTCGAACGTGCTGTGCCGCAGGGGCGCCAAAATGTTCCGATAAATATTGGTTCAAAAACGTGGTGTATTGCAGTTTCACAAAATCCTTTTTTTCTACCAGGAATGCAGACTCATAGCGTTGCAGCATGGCTAAATCTCCTTGATTTTCAATTAGGTCCGCTAATTTCTCTAAGTCTCCCTCAGAGGCCAGGAGGGCGGCGGTTTTAGGCACATCCCCTTTTTCACGGAGTTCGGCGAGCAATTTATCCCGCTCATGGGGCCATCGTTCGGCAGCAGCGATTTTAAGTTTTTCAAACACATCCGAGCTGCCTGAAAGCAGGAAGCGTTGTCTGAGCAGGCTTGTTTGACGCACTTGGTCGCCCGTTTGTTCGGCGATGAAAAGCAGTACGTTCTCCAATTCCCGACTTTGCCCTACAGGGAAAATATTTTTGCTTAAAAAGCACTCTCCTACAAGCGTGGCTGCTTCCCAATGATGGAGGTAATAAAGTTGTAGAAAAGCAGTCTTCACCATGTCTGGTTTTTCCAAATAATCTTCAAGCACCCGTACGGCAGCCTGTGGCATGTTTCGCACTGCCAGGGCAGACAGGAAAAGTTGTAGCATAAAAGGCGGGGCAGGGTGGGGTGTATGGTCGAACATTTCCCTCAACTTGCCAAATTTGGTCTCGTCTTTGGCAGATTCACCGAGAAAACGAAGTGCGTCACGCTCCAATTCAGGTGGAAAAACATTCTTGTTGCCAAATGTGAAAAGCGTTTCCCATACCGATTCGCGGAGCTCTGGAGAGGGCGCTGAATGGTGGATAAGAATCAGCGCTTCAAAAGATTTTTGGCAAAAATGCAACAATGCAGCACGACGATTACCTTCCGCTTTAGCGTGCAGGGGGTTGATTTTCAAAAAAATAGCCGATGCTATTTGGAACATACTGCGAAAATCCATGGCTGCTTGTGCCAAGCCAAGTTGTTCTTCCAGCCCGTCCAAAGCCTTGCGCAACCGTCGGAAATCAGGTTCGCTTATTTTGGTTTTAGCGCTGGGTTTCGGCAGCACCGAATCGAGCACAAGTGCATAAGGATTTTCCGATTCCGTTACATGGGCTGCGAAACGGGTTTTGAGCGCAAGGGCAAAATCCCGGTCGCGCCGGGCGAAGTCGCGCACGAAATCGGCGAGGGCTTCGGGCGTGGCGTTGTCAAGGGCGGTCTGTACGGTGAATCGGGTAAGTTCGGTGGATGGCTTTTGCTCGGCTTTGACGCGACGGGTTTCTTCGCGTTGTTCGTAGAACTGCCTGATTTTTATCAGAGTAGCCGCGATGTGGGGGCACATTAACCGACGACCTTCCGTGAAACACTCACAAGCGTACGCCTTTATTTTATGGGGCGTGATCATTACCTCCGACTCATAATTGCCTTCATCGGTCTCAACCAAGGCCACCCAGAAATGGCGTTCTATTTCACGGAGGTTTTTCACACGCCCTGCCTGAACCAGATCGTCCGCGGCATACCAGGTAGCGGGGCTGATATTGTGTTCAAAATCTTTGAGCGAGAGTTTTTGTATCATTTTGAGGGAAGCGAACCTCAAAAGTAGCCAGAAAAATTGGAATGGATATTGAAAAGGACGGCCCTTAATGTTGATGAGGGTTTATAAGGGTTGATGAGGGTTTATAAGGGTTGATGAGGGTTTATAACTACCAGTCAACGCGGCTGAAGATTGCCAGTCTGATGGTTGAATATATAAACCCTTATAAACCCTTATAAACCCTCATCAACGTTGAGGAAAACTATTCTAACCCCAATTTCTTTTTCACTAGTGCCGTCACATCATCGGTATCGGCGGCAAAAAGCATTGCGCCTGTGCTTGTGTCGAAAATCATGGCATATCCGCTTTCCTTAGCAACGGCCTTGATTGCATCGTCCACTTTAGTCAGGATGGGCTTAAGGAGTTCTTCGCGCTTTGCAGTGACCATTTGATTGGCATCTTGCTCAAACTTTTGCAGGAACTCTTGTTGTTTTTGCAGCTCAGCCTGGCGCTCTTTCGCTTGCAGAGGGGTTAAAACTCCTGAATCGTACTCTTTTTGAAGCTTTTCGGCTCCGGCTTGTAGGGCACGGCCTAAAGAATCGTCGGTGATGCCAAGTTTATCGGCAAAAACCTTCAGCTGATCATTGGCAGTTTTGGTGTCTGGCAATAATTCGAGGAGGACTCCGAGGTTCATGTGGCCGTATTTCGGCGAAGTTTGTGCGCTGAGACTTACGCTCAACAACAGAAAGAAAAGGAAAAATGGTGCTTTTTTGAACATTGATAGGTATGTTTTTGTACACAGAGACGCTAAACGGCGCAAAGGTAATTGAATGATTCTGTTAAAAATCGGTTAAGCTGTACTTTGCACATTGGACGAAACAACACAGTCAAACGTTTTGCTGCCGTATCTTTGACTCGAACATGAAAAAACTACTCGCTCTCCTTTTTCTCTGCTCGCTTTTCGGACGCGCCAACGCGCAAACCGACCCGACCCTTATTCAGTTCTCTGGTCTCATCATGACGGAAGCAGATGGACGGCTGGTTCCTGTACCTTATGCAACCATTTCGGTGCCCCAAAAACGCCGCGGCACCTATGCCGACTATCGTGGATTCTTTACCATCGTAGTGGAGAAAGGCGAAAAGGTGCGCTTCACGTGCGTTGGTTTAGAGCCTGTTACGATTACGATTCCTGATACACTCACACAGGATCGTTATGCCATCGTGCAACTGATGAGTCAGGATACAATTCTTCTGCCCGAAGCGGTCATCTTTCCGTGGCCATCTAAAGAGCATTTTAAGATTGAGTTTCTGAAGATGGATGTAACCCCTGAACTTCAGCGTCGCGCCACCGAAAACCTTGCCAACGAATACATGGCTGAAGCGCGTAAAAACCCGGATATCGTGCCGTATGGAGGCCGGGAGAGTGCCAATTTTTACCTCCGCAAACAAGCCCGCGAATATTATTACATTGGCCAAACCCCTCCCATGAATATTTTTAGCCCCTTGGCTTGGGGACAGTTTTTTAAAGCCTGGAAAGACGGGAAGTTTAAAAAGCAGAAAAAGGGATGAGGGCAGAAGGCGGTTGGCAGTAGCAGTTTTACCCGCCGAAGCTTTAGCGAAGGAGGGGGCAGTAGCAGTTGGTCGGCAGAAATATGAAAAACACAATCTTGATGCGAAAACTTCTTTTTTTGATTGTACTTGCTGGTTTTTCCTGTGTAGAGCCCACTCCGCCTGAATCGCGGGGAGATAAACTGGCTAAGTCGCTCTGTAGCTGCACAGGTCAGCTATTATCCCTCAACAAGCAAGCACAAACAGCATCCGACAGCCTTGCTTTCCGAAATATTGCCGAGGAATTTGAAAAAACGCGCAAATGCGTTTCCTCTCTGGGACTTAAGCCCGAGGATCGTGCCGGGCTTGAACTTGCGCTGAGCACCCATTGCCCTTCGCTGGCTGAGCAAAAAGATTTACTGTCCGAACTATTGGGGCAATAATATTTCGGAAATGAGGCACCGTGTCACCGCTACGCGGTTCTGATCAATTTTAACGTTCGGTTTCTATAAACGGGGTCGCCACTACGTGGCTTTTAACATCGTTTTTGTCCCTGATTCGCATGAGTCATTTCTAAGTCCAAAGTCCAAAATCCATGATTACCGTCTATCAAATTGAATTCGCTACCCCTGAATATGATGAGTCAGTAGCGCTGCGCTATGAAGTGCTCCGTAAACCGCTGGGTTTGGAGTATTCGCCCGAACAACTGAGTGCCGAGTGGTCGGACATACATTTGGCCGCTTTTGATGCCTGGGGTAAAATGATAGGCATTCTGTTGCTCAGCCCTTTAGATAAGCAGGAAGTAAAAATGCGGCAAGTTGCCGTCGCGCCAGAGCAGCAGGGCAGGGGCGTGGGTGCTGCGCTTGTGGCAGCTTCGGAAGAAATCGCCCGATCCTTGGAATTCAAAAAGATGACACTTCATGCCCGTGAGGCAGCCGCTCCTTTTTACCTCAGATTAGGGTACCAAACCGTGGGGGATCAGTTCGAGGAGGTTTCTATTCCTCATTATAAGATGGAGAAAATGCTTTAAAACAAACCCGTCCTACGGCTTAAAGCCGTAGGACGGGTTTGATCACCAATCACCAATCACCAATCACCAATCCCTAATCCTTCTTCTTCAACTTCTCCGCTTCTTCCTTCAATTTAGCAAGTTCTTCCTGTGCTTTTTTAATGTCCGCTTGCAGCTGCGTAAGTTTTTGACTTTCAGCGGCTTGTTGTTGTCTGGCCGACTTCAGCCTTGCGGTTTTCTTCCCCAATAATTTGCGCTTTTTCCTCCTTGACCTGAGCGATCTCTGCGGCGGCTTGCGACTTCATTTCGCTTACTGTTTTGGTCTCGTTTTCGCGTGTGGCAGCAATGTTGGCAGCAGCATCCTGACGTGCTTTTTGTACACCTTCAGCGGCTTCTTTTTGGGCCAGTCCGATTTCCTCGCTCGTTTTTTTACGCGCATCTGCGGTTTCGGCGGCGTATTGGGCGCGTTTGGCCTCAGCTTCTTTGCGGGCGTTAACAACTTCAGCCGCCGCACGTTCGCGGGCATCCGTTACTTCTTTGCGTGCGTTTTCTTGTGCATCCACCACTTCTTTGGCAAATCCTGCTTTTTTGTCGTCGGCCTCTCGTTTGGCCAGTGAGATGGCTTCGATGGCTTGTTGTTTAGCGGAGGCCACTTCTTTGGCGCTGCTCTCACGGGCGGCTGCTACTGCGTTGGCGGCTTCTTCCTTGGCTTTGCCCACCACTTCTGCGCTGAGTTGTTTTTCGCGGGCAGCGGACTCGCGGGCTGCTTTTACTTCTTCAGCGCCCTTCTGATTTGCTGCTGAAATTTCGTTGGCGGCTTTTTGTCGAGCATCGGCTACATCGCTGGCCAGTTTTTGTCGAACGGAGGCGCTGTTTTCGCGAGCCATACGGACGCTGTCTGCTTCGGCAGTTTTGACAGCAAGGATGGCTTGTGCGCTTTGTTTTTTTGCTTCGGCTACTGCGTTGGCGGATTCTTGTTGGGCGCGCACGGCAGCCTCACGGGTGGCAGCCACCTCGTTGGCGGCTTTTTCCTTGGCGGCTGCGATCTCTGCGGCTGCTTTTTCACGGGAAGCAACAACTTCTGTGGCGGAACCAGTGGTGGTTTCCTGCTGCTTTTTCTTTGCCTCTGCTATTGTGGCAGCAGCTTCAGCCTGTATCTGTTTTATTTTCTCTTCCGCAGTTTGTTTGGAACCGGCAACTTCGGTTGCATACTGCTTTTGGGCTTCACCCGCTTTGCTGTTGGCTTCCTGCACCCTGAGTCGGGCTTCCTCTTGTGCTTTGGCGACCTCCTGAGCGCTGCGTTCACGGGCGCGTTGTACTTCGGCGGCGCTTTCAGCGAGCACTTTAGCCTGTTGTTCTTTGGCAGCAGCAATAGATTTGGCTAATTCGACCTGAATACGGGCAATCTCTTCTTCTGCTTTTTTCCGCGAGTTTGCCACCTCTATTGCAATACTGTCGCGCTGATTTTTGGAACGGGCTTGTGCATCCGCGATTGCCTTCACGGATTCGGCTTGTACTTGTTGCACCGTTTGGGCGGCTTTTTGCTTGCTTTCCACCACTTGTTTGGCAATGGCAGCCTTCTCATCGTTGGCAATCTGTTGCTGTTTTGCCACTTCTTCCCGGATCCGACCGATTTCTACGCTTGCTTGCTTGCGGGCATCCGCTACTTCGGTAGCAGACACTTCTTTTTGTTTGGCAACAGTTTCCTTGATGTCGGCCAATTCATTGGCTGAATTCTGTTGCAGCAATGATTTTTCCTCAGCAGATTTCCGACGACTTTCGGCGAGGTCTGTGGCCAATTTCTGTTTTTCCAGTACTATGTTCTCGCGGGTTTTGAGGATTTCATTGGCAGCCTCCTCGCGGGCTTTGAGGATTTGATCAGCAGCAGTCCTTTTGCTTTCGACTACATCGGTGCTGGTTTTTGAGGTTTCCTGTTTGGCAAGGTCACGGGCTTCAGTGACCATGCGCGCATTCTCGTCGCGGATGCGCTTGAGTTCTTCGTCGGCATTGGAACGCGCTGAAGAAATTTCATCCCCATATTGGAGTTTTGCCTGGTCAAGTTTTTGTTTGACGGCGGCGATTTCTTTCGAGGCAGCTTCGCGGGCTTTCTGTACTTCCTCAGAGGATGCTATGCGGGCTTTTTGTATCTCCTCGCCTGCCTGCCGGCGGGCATCTTCTACATTGGTATTTATTTTAACCACCGCCGAATCAGCCTTTGCTTTACTTTGTGAAACAACGGCTTGTGCTTCTGCCCTGGCTTTTTCCATTTCGGCAAGACTTGCTTTGCGTGCTTCAAGCACCTCGTTGGAATACTCCATTTTCTTTGCGTTGGCTGCTTCGCGGGCTGCTGCAACTTCTTGTTGGAGTTGGGCTTTCAAGGCTTCACCACGCTCTTTCTCGGCCTTTATTTCGGCACGGATTTTTTCTTTGGTCTTTTCCAGATCAGAGCGAAGCGCTATAAGTTCTGGGTCGTTACCGGATGTGGTCGAGGTGCCACCACTACTGGGTTTGGTGCCGGGCTTTCCGGGTGTTGAAGGAGTTCCCGTAGTTGCTACCGGATCAGGTTTTGAGACCGAGGCGCCAGGCGTATCCACTACGGACATACGATCCAAAATAGAATTAAAGCAAGTCACCAAATTCTTGAATTCGCCTTGCCGATCGGCGTTGATGGTGAATTTGTACTTCTGGCGATCAACAAAATTGATGAAGTTGATCCCTGTAATGTTTGCATCTGCTAGCCACTGCACGGCATCAAGATCAAGTCGCAAATTGTTGCGGTGCGTGGGTACGGCCCCTGCAACCAGCTCGTCCATGCCGGTAAATTTATAGGCACGCTCCCTGCCAACAGCATCTACAAATACGACCTGATCGTCTTGGTTAAACTCAATACCCCCTTGGGAGGTAAATTTGGCAAAAACGCCTTTTTCATTTGTAAAAAACTCAATGAAATAGGTGTAGCCGCCACGGATGACGACACTTAGCATGGAGGTGTTTGCCAGTTGAATGCCAGAGATTTTTTTGTTTTCTTTGATTACTTTGGAGCAATCTTGCGCCTGAAGGGTTTGGGAAGAAAAGAAGGCGAGCAGCAAGATGAGGGATAAAAGTCGGATGAAAAGCTGCATGACTGGTAGTGTGTAGAAAGGTTTGTGATAATCGGGTATAATCAGGTCTTCCGGCTTAACTTTTTGAATTTCAACAACTTAAAACCTGAATTTGCCCGCAATAGAGGAATAAAATGAATTTCATCTGTCGTAAGGCGGGGCAAATTAGAGAATTTTTCAAGGCCGCAAACGAAAGATGCACCGAACAATCGTTGCGTTGCCCGAATTTTAAGATTTGGCATGGAGGATCAAGCCAAATTTTCCATCGAAAATTAAAACCGTAACTTCAATGAATCGCGCAATGGCGCGTGTAAATTGTCGTGCGCTTCCCAGTAAGCACTTCTGATTGTGGCTTTTAGCTCGCCTTTGCTAACGATCTTGCCCTCATGGGTTTCTTCCCAACCAAGAATTTTGTAGGGGAACGCTGTTGTGAACCGAATGCTCAAAGCGCGCGGGATGTCGGTGTACACAATTTTTAAGTCGCTTTCCTTTTCGCCTTTTTCTATTTTAATCTCAGCGTTTTGGGCTCCACCAGGCTTGTGGCGAAGCCGAGTATAAATCGCGGAAGGAATTATGCTCAGCTTCCCTGTGGGCAATGCCGATGGATTGAGCCGAATCCGTGTCCAAATCTCATCTTCGAGCAATGTAAGCGGTAAGCGCAGATCCTGGTCGCCCTCGCTTTCAAAGTAGGAGAATCCACGCAGGTGATAACCGTCTTTTTCCAGATTATTTTGCATGAAAACCTGGCCGCACCAATCTTGAACAGTCGTAGTGGTTTTCAGCGTTGACAGGCCACTCACAGGTGTGAAGACTGACTGCATGATGGAATAGTCGTAGATGCCGGTATGGAAGCGCCGAATCAAATTGAGTTTTAGTACAGGCACCCGATCGGTTGGCGCTGCGGCAGGATCATCAAGTTTCACTTGTTTGGCACGCGAAAAGTCCTCCGTGACAAAAACATTGACTTGCTCTGCCTGGCGGATTTCTCCGTATCGCTCTTGAGTTACCTCGTAGGTACAAAGTTCGGCTTTACCTGCATACCAATATTCATTAAAGCCTTCAGGCAAGGATACGGGCGCCATAATAGCGTCTGGTGTTGGCGGCTCAGCCGTTTTTCCAGAATGTTCAGAACAGTTTTGGGCAGAAAAAATGAGGGCTGAAAACAGGGCGAAGGAGAAAGGGATTTTCATGGTATGTAATATTTAGCCACGAATTGCACGAATTGGCACTAATTTAAGGTTAAATTAGTGCCAATTCGTGCAATTCGTGGCTTAACATATTTTGACTCAATCAATGCAATTTGCTGCCAATCAGCCGCAGAAACTCGCTCCTGGTTTCATTTTTCAGAAATTGCCCGGTGAAAGCCGAAGTAGTGGTGAGCGAATTCTGTTTTTGAACGCCACGCATCATCATGCACATGTGGTGTGCTTCGATCACCACCGCAACACCCAAAGGCTTGAGGGTGTCTTGAATCACATCGCGCACTTCGATGGTAAGACGCTCTTGTACCTGGAGGCGTCGGGCAAAAACATCTACTACCCGTGGGATTTTGCTAAGCCCAACGATTTGGCCGTTGGGAATATAGGCTACGTGTGCTTTGCCAAAAAAAGGAAGGATATGATGTTCGCAAAGCGAATACACTTCAATGTCTTTTACGAGCACCATCTCGCTGTAATCTTCACGAAACATGGCCGAGTTGAGTATTGCGGCTGCATCCTGGCTATAACCTTGCGTGAGAAATTGCATGGCTTTAGCAGCGCGTTCAGGTGTTTTGAGCAAACCTTCCCGGCCAGCATCTTCCCCAAGACTACTTAGTATGTTAAGGTAATCGGCCTCCATGCGCTTGGTAAGCGCATCATCATAGACGTCGGATTTTTTATATGCCATTTTATTCTCCGTAGTATTCGGCATAAATCGTCTCCGTTTCCCAAAGTTTTATCGCATGCAGTTGGCAGGAAAAATCTTTAAGAGCTGGTGCGAGGCGTTGCCAGATCAGGATAACAAGATTTTCCGTAGTAGGTTGAAGGCCGGGTGGGATAAATTCCACATCCATATTGAGGTTGCTGTGGTCAAGGTATTCGATGACCTCATCGCGGATGATTATACTCAATTTTTTTACGTCCATTACAAAGCCAGTCAATGGGTCGGGCTGGCCCTTAATGGTTACATGAAGGTTGTAGTTATGGCCGTGCCAGTTTTTATTCGAGCATTTGCCGAACACTTCGCGGTTCTGCTCTTCTGTCCAGGCATCTACCCAGAGTTTGTGGGCAGCGTTGAAGCGTTCTATTCGGGTGATGTAAACCATTCTCAGTCAGTATGTTTGCGCCGTTGTGCGTACATTTTGAGGGACAAAATTAGGACGAAATGATGGGTTTTATGTGGAGTTTCATCCGTTGAGTTCCGGTTTCTATCTAAAAATGAAAACCTGATGCGCCCGGGGTGGTTTTTTTGCCACCAATGACCAATCACTAATCACCAAATCACCAGTTCCACTAAAGCATGAAGACCCGCAGCCTACTCGACCAGATATATGCTTTTCTAAACCAGCGGCCTGTGTACCACACGTTGTTCTGGCTGGCGTTGTACGGCACGATGGTTGGCACCAGTCTCAGACAAGGGATTGACCTACACACAACCTTGTACAATGAGACGATCCAGGCGCTATTTTTTGCCGGACTGGTCTATTGTAATCTTTTATTCCTGATTCCCAATTACTTAGCGCGACATGCGTTCATTTATTTCGGGCTGGTATTGGCTGCTTGTGCGATTGTTACACCTATCGAGGTATTGGTTTTATACCTCGTTTATTCAGACGCTCCGAGTATCAGGCCAATGTAGTGGACCAACAGGTGCGTATTTATTTGAGCAATGTTTTTGTTACCATTCTCGCCACAGTGTTGCGTGTTATCATGGACTGGTGGCGGTATCAGAATGAAAAGCAAGTATTGCTGACTCAGACGATGCAGTCAGAACTGCGCTTTCTCAAAAGCCAGATAAACCCGCACTTTCTTTTTAACACGCTCAACAATCTCTATGCCCTCACCTTGAAAAAAAGTGACAAGGCTCCTGAAATCGTGTTGAAATTGGCCGAAATAATGCGCTACATGCTTTATGAGTGCAACGAGCGGCGCGTACATCTTTCCAAAGAAATCCATTATCTCTACAATTACCTCGACCTCGAACGGCTCCGACAGCCCAAGGATGCTGACATCCGTTTTGTGGTAGAAGGTCATGTGAGTGAACAAATGGTCGCGCCATTAATGTTCGTCCCATTTGTGGAAAATAGTTTCAAACACGGCTTGAACCATGCTACAGCGGGTGGGTATGTGCGCATTCGACTTTCTGTTCAGGGAGAGGATGCCGAATTTGTTATTGAAAACAGCAAAGTGGAGCAAATGCCCCGCCCAAGCCACCCCAGAAGTGGTGGCATCGGACTTGCCAATGTGAAGCAACGGCTACAGATTCTTTACCCGGAGAGCCATGATCTTGAAATCGTGGATGAGCCGAACCGTTATGCTGTTACGTTGCGGTTGAAAATGGTGGATTGACGAGAGTGTTCAGAAAAGTGTGGCACACCTAAAATACAATGTTGATAATCACTGTGGTTGGTGAGGTGTGCCACACTTTCTTGAACACTCTCGGATTGACGACCATTACAAGTGTATCACCTCCCCATAAGCCGCAGCCGCCGCCTCCATAATGGCTTCGCTCATAGTAGGGTGGGGGTGGATGGACTTAATAATTTCGTGGCCTGTGGTCTCCAGTTTACGGGCGACGACGATTTCGGCAATCATCTCGGTCACATTGGCGCCAATCATGTGCGCGCCAAGCAATTCGCCGTATTTTTTGTCAAAAATGAGTTTCACAAATCCTTCTGAATGACCTGAGGCCTTGGCCTTGCCGCTGGCAGTGAAAGGGAATTTGCCTACCAGTAATTCGTAACCTGCTTCTTTGGCGGCTTGTTCGGTGTAGCCCACCGAGGCGATTTCGGGTGAACAGTAGGTGCATCCCGGGATGTTGTTGTAGTCAATCGGCTCCGGGTGGTGGCCTGCGATTTTTTCAACACAGGTGATGCCTTCCGCGCTAGCCACATGCGCAAGCGCCTGGGTTGCCAGCACATCGCCGATTGCGTAAATGCCTGGCACATTGGTCTGGCAGTACTCGTCTACTTTGATGTACCCGCGGTCGGTGACAATGCCAAGTTCCTCTAAACCAATGTTTTCTATATTCGGGGTGACTCCGGCTGCGCTGAGCACGACATCACAAAGGATGGTTTCGGTTTTGCCGTCTTTGCGGTTTTTCATGTTTACTTTAACCTCCTTGCCGCTCGTGTCCACACTCTCCACGGCCCAGCCGCCATAAATTTTAAAGCCTTTTCTGCCATAAATTTTACCTAGTTCTTTGGAAACATCTGGGTCCTCGCGTGGAACAAGTCCTTGCTCCATAAACTCCACAATGCTTACTTCCGTGCCAATGCTGTGGTAGAAATAGCCAAACTCCACGCCGATTGCACCTGCGCCTACCACTACCATCCGTTTTGGCTGCGTTTCGAGGCTCATTGCCTTGCGGTATTCGATGATTTTTTTGCCGTCAATTTTGAGGTTGGGCAATTCTTTTGCCCGTCCGCCAGTAGCGATGATAATGCCTTTTGCGGTGTATTCCGCAACCTTTCCCTCGCCATCCGTAACGGTCACTTTGGGGCCTTTCGTCAGTTTAGCACTGCCCATTATGACCGTGATTTTGTTCTTTTTCATCAGGAACTGCACTCCCTTGCTCATGCCATCGGCTACTCCCCGGCTCCGCTTGATCATTGCATCAAAATCGGCCAGTGGTTTGCCAACCTTGATACCGTAATCTTCTGCATGGTTCAGATAATCAAACACTTGTGCGCTTTTGAGCAGGGCTTTGGTGGGGATACAACCCCAGTTGAGGCAAATACCGCCAAGGCTTTCGCGCTCAATAATGGCGACATTCATGCCCAGTTGAGAGGCTCGGATGGCAGCCACATACCCGCCTGGGCCGCTGCCGATTACAATCAGATCAAAATTCATGTTGTGGTTGGAAATGTTCGAGTGGATTGCTTGTTAATGAACTTTCCGATCCCGATTTCTTCGGGATTAAACTTTCGGAAAGTTTGTCGCGAGCTGTGCAAAGGTACTTCGACCCGCCAAATTGCTTTTCAAATTTTCTCGGGCGGTGGCTTTCGGAATGTTTGCGGGAGGGAATTAACTTGCTGACTGGTTGCCACTCAGCGTTTTTAAGTTTTCCACCCACTGTTTGTTTTCGTCCGACATAATGGCCTCAATGGTGAGTACAAAATGTTCAAATGCCTGCTCAGCATTTGCATAAGCGCCCACTTTGGCGAGATAGAGCAGCTTCTCCCGTTTAAGGGCTTCGGCGGTGGCGCGGTACTGCACCCAAAGTTCATGGTACTTGTGGATGGAAATATAGCCCTGCGATACGGCTACAATGACCCCCCCGATACCAACTGCCACTTTTAGCCCCCAGTTTTCGTCGGTGATAAAACCCGACAACAATGGGATGAGTGCTGAAGTGATTAAAATAATGACACGCAGTCGCTTGTACCGCTTTTGGTTGAAACTGCTTTTGTTGTCCAGCCAGTTAATCTGATCGTCCACACGATCTTTGATGTAGTCTTGTTCTGTCATATTTAACAAAGTTCGTAGGTTTCAAAAAACTCTTTTCGGGCAATTCGGTAAATCTCCTTTTCCTTGGTCAGTACCAGAAAGTCGCTCTTACGGGCCACCATTTTTTCTCCCCAACTGGCGATAAACCAAAACGATTCATTCAGGCCCAGTTTTTTTATCAGGCCCTCGGTAAGTTTGAGCGCGTTTATGGTGCCAGTTGGTTCGTACAAGGAATAGGTAGCATCCTTTTTTTCTACCAATGCATACCGTTCATCCAACTTCTTTTTTGAGATAATGTACTCCTCTTCCGCTTCCGTGAGGTTTTTTATGATAAAATCGTCTTTGCCAGCGGTGTTGGATGTTTCCAGACCATCAGAAGTGACGGTTTTGATCGCTTCGCCTGCAAGCGCTTTGCGAACAAGTACGCCTTTTTCTTTGCGATATTTTTTGCTTTCCGTTTTGAAAACTGGTTCAAACATCGCCAGCATATCTTGTTGAGAGAGCGTTTTTTGTGTTTGTTTCATGGTTGTTGTTTAATGTCAAACGCAATTGGAGAATTGTCTGGCTCCAGGTACATTTTTGCCATTTTGTTGCCAAGCCCAAAAGTCTCAAAAAAATTTATCACTTAAAAAGTACTGGCGATTTTCTTTTCGAAATCACTCAAAGAGGACCAATCTACTTTTGGCCACTTTCAAGCATTGTCCGTATCATTGCCCCGTTTTTCTAACAAGCATTCATTGTTTCAAAACCCGAGCATGAAAAAATTACTTTTCCAACTACTATTACCCGCCATAGCTATGGTGTCGGTGGGTCTTTTTCCTGTGGTGACTTTCGCCCAACTTTCGGTGAGCAAACCGCTCGCTCGCCCACTTTTCGACAAAAAAACTGTTGGCGAGATCCGCCTGACACTTCCAACATCCGATTGGGTGAACGTGTTGGATTCTCTTCGAATTTACGGCACGGACGCAATGCCTGCCTCGGTCGTAATTGACGGTCTTCGCTACGATGGGGCTACAGTCCGTTTCCGGGGTGACAAATCGTACGCCAAGGGGTTGAAGCGCAACCCATTCAGTATCAAATTGAACAGCAGCAGCCCGGGCCAAAACCACCAGGGGTACGCTTCCATCAAGCTCTCTGCGGCAGTTCGCGATCCAAGTATGGCCCGCGAGATGCTGTTCCATGAAATCGCCTCCAAGTACATGCCTGCTTCCCAGGCAGCATACACCAAATTGTACGTCAACGAGGAGTACGTTGGTGTGTTTGTAAACGTAGAAAGCGTTGACAAACAGTTCTTTGAAAACAGTTACGGCAATTCGCGGGGTGCCGCATTTAAAGCGGGCGTGGACATCAAACCCGAAAATCTGCCCACAACCTGTAAGCAAAACATCTTTGGTTCTTTGGAATACGAAGACAACCTGGATTGCTACAAAGGCAATTTTGAACTGGATTCCCGGGGTGGCTGGACAGAGTTGCAAGAATTGACACGAAAGTTGGCGCAAGAACCCGCCAACGTATCCCAAGTGCTGGATGTAGATCGCGCCCTTTGGATGCTCGCCCTCAACAATGTGATGGTGAATTTAAGCAGTTATTCCGGTAAGCACAGTCTGAATTACTACTTGTATCGGGACGGGAACAACCGTTTTCAACCCGTTCATTGGGATTTGAACCTTTCGTTCGGTAGTTACAAGAACACGGGCAGCGGCAGCGACTTAGACCTTCGCGCCCTACAAACCCTGGATCCACTGTTGCATGCTGACAACCTTTACAAACCACTCATAAGCCAATTGTTGAAAGACCCCTTGAACAAGAAGGTATATCTGGCGCATATCCGACAGATTAACGAAGAAAATTTCTTGAATGGGGCGTACGAAAAACGCGCTCAGGAGCTGCGGGGCATGATCGTTGTGCCTTTAAACGACGATAAGCACAAAACCTACAGCTACGACGATTTCCAGCGCAGCCTGAATAACACAGTAGGCAAAAAGAGCAAAATCCCGGGGCTTACAGAACTCATGGGAAAACGTTCTCGCTTTTTGAAATCGCATCCTGAATTGACCAAGCTCCCTCCTGTGGTGTCTGAAGTGATGGTGAAAGGTCGCGGCAAATTTGAGAACCAAAAACTTAACGCATTCTATGTAACCGCCCGAGCCGACAAATATCCGTTGAGGATGTACATATTCTATCGCTTTGCGGACCAGGATGCCTACACAATGCTTTCAATGGCAGAAGAAAGCATGCCTGATCTTTCAGCTGGTGTAAAGGCTTTTGCTGCACAAATTGAGGCCAAAAGCCCGGAAGCAGTACTTGATTATTACATCCTTGCAGAGAATGTGGGCGCCGCCAGCTTTTTGCCTGCGAACTATACCAGCCAGCCTTTCAAGATAAAACTAAGTGAACTGAACAAGTAAATCCGCGTTGCAAAACTATGAGAAACACCCTCCTTTTCTCCTTCATAATGGCCTGCTGTTCAAGTGTTTCCGCCCAAGATTTTTTTGGTGGCGGGGTACAGGAAGTGCGCATTGAATTTCCCCAAAAGAGCTGGGACGTAAAACTGGACTCCTTAAAAAAGGCAAATCCTGAAGCAAGACTTGTTGCCACTGCCTGGGTGAATGGGCAGCGATTCGACAGCGTTGGGGTGCGTTATAAGGGCAACAGCTCCTATTTTCGAACGCGAAATGAAACGCTGAAGAAACTTCCGCTCAACATCAAGCTGGACTATAAAAAGAAAGATCAACTCTTAAAAGGTGGCCAAAACGCTATCAAACTTTCAAATGCTTTTCTGGATCCCAGCTTTCTACGCGACCCCCTGACCTATGAGGTGATCAGAAAATATATGCCCGCTCCCCAATGCAACTTTACCAGGGTTTATTTGAACAATAAATACTGGGGGCTTTACACCAATTCAGAGTCTGTGGATGAGCGTTTTATCAAAAAACACTTTGGAGCAGAGGGCGGCCATATCATTAAATGCGATCCCGATAACTGGAAACGGGTAAGAAGCCAAACCGGCTGTCCAAAAGGTGAAAATGCTTCGCTTGTTTACCTTAATGACAATGCTGGTTGCTACGACGCCTTTTATGAAGTAGACGACCCGGCGGCATGGAAATTCCTGCTGAATCTTATCAAAGTGTTGAATAAAACACCAGAGAAAATTGAGTCTGTGTTAGATGTGGATCAAACGCTTTGGATGCTTGCTATCAACAACGCGCTTGTCAATTTGGACAGTTATAACGGGTCGCTTTCGCACAACTACTACCTTTGGTTTGACTCCTGCATGTTGCTCACCCAATTATTTGGGACTTAAATATGTCGTTTGGTGGCTGGCGTCGCGATTTTTCATTCCAAGAAATGACAGATGAGCAACTCATTCAGTATTCGCCCTTTGCTGAGTTTGAAAACCTGCGCCGCCCATTGATTTCCAAACTTTTGAAAAACCCGCTTTATCGCAAAACCTATGTTGCTCACCTTCGTACAATCACCAATGACTTTCTGTCAAACGGACTATTGCTCACCCGTGCGCAAGCCATGACGAAAGAAATTGAGCCTTGGGTGAAGGCTGATTCACTCAAGCTTTATTCCTTGGCGGACTTCACGATCGCAGAGGCAAAAGCTACCAAAGAAGGAGAGAAAATCAAGATTACGAGCAAGCTGACAAATGCCACCCGTGGCGGCTGGCTTTATTACAGGGCGGATCGGCAGTTTGCTTTTTCACGGACTGCATTTTTTGATGATGGCACCAATGGAGACGCCACTGCGGCTGATGGTGTTTTCACCTCCCTTTTAGATGCAAGCCGCGTGAAACAATGGTATATCGCTGCAGAAGGAGAGGAGGGGGCTGCAACACTGCCGGAGAGGGCTTCTTTTGAGTTTTTTAAGGTGGAATGATAAACCACATAGTTCACATAGCACACATAGTTTTGAAAACCAACAGGTTAGAAACTATGTGTGCTATGTGAACTATGTGGTTTATTAACTTTGAATCGCCTTGATACCCGGCAATTCCTTTCCTTCTAAAAACTCAAGCATCGCCCCGCCTCCCGTGCTGACGAAGCTCACTTTTTTTGCGAGTTTGAGCTGATTGACAGCAGCCACCGAATCGCCGCCGCCCACCATTGTGAATGCTCCTTTTTTAGTGGCCGAAGCGCAAGCTTTCGCCACGACTTTCGTGCCTTCAGCGAAAGCAGGCATTTCAAAAACGCCCATTGGGCCGTTCCAGATCACCGTTTTGCTCTTACGGATTACGGATGCAAATGACTTGGCTGCTGATGGGCCGATGTCCAATCCCATCCAACCATCAGGTATTTGATTGCTTGGAAAAATTTGAACTTTTGCGTCCGCAGCAAACTTGTCGCCACAAACGGAATCCTTAGGAAGCAGCACTTTTACGCCAGCTGCCCGGGCTTTTTTCAAGAATTCAAGGGCGGTTTTCAATTTGTCGGCTTCCACCAAAGAATTGCCAACGGCGCCTTTTTTTGCCAAAAAGAAAGTATATGCCATTGCGCCGCCGATCAGGATGTTGTCAGCGTAGTCCAGAAAAGTTTCCAACAACATGATTTTGTCGCTGACCTTCGAGCCTCCGGTGACACAGGTTACTGGTTTGGCCGGGGTTTTCATCGCGCGGGTTGCGTTCTCGATTTCGCGTTCCATGAGGAACCCGAAAGTCTTGTGATTTTTGTCAAAAAAGTGCGCTACCACGGTTGTGCTAGCATGTGCACGGTGCGCAGTGCCAAAGGCATCGTTGACATAGATTTCGCCCAGTGCTGCAAGTTTTTTTGCAAAAGCCTCATTCCCCAGCCTCTTCTTCGGGATGGAAACGGGTGTTTTCCAACAATAAAACTTCACCGGGTTTGAGCGCTGCGGCTTTTTTTACGGCTTGTTTGCCCACGCAGTCATCGGCAAAATGGACTTTGGCCTTTAATTTTTTACGCAAATGCTTTACCAAATGCATCAGCGTGAATTTCTGCTTATTGATACTACCGTCGGCATTTAGTTTTTCCAGCGGGCGACCAAGGTGCGACATCAGAATGGCCGAACCGCCTTGATCCAGAATATGTCTGATGGTGGGCACCGCCTCGCGGATGCGGGTGTCGTCTGTGATCTTGTATTCCTTGTCGAGCGGAACATTGAAGTCCACCCGGATGAGGGCTTTTTTGTCTTTGAAATTGAGTTTCATAATTTCTGTTGATTTGGTTATTTGTTGATTTGGTTATTTGGGGATTTGAGTTGCCAAGCTTGGGTGCTCGAATAACCAAATCACCAGATAACCAAATCACCAGAAAATCACACCATCGCGCACAATTGTGCCAAACGAGCCGAATAACCAGCCTCGTTGTCATACCAACCTACGATACGGCAGGTGTTGCCATTTACCTGTGTCAATGGTGCGTCAAAAATAACGGAGTGTGTATTGCGGACGATGTCGCTGGACACGATTTCATCGGTATTATACTCCACAATGCCTTTCAAATGACCATCTGCGGCAGCTTTGAAGGCGGCATTAATTTCCTCTACGGTGGCGGTTTTTTTGATAACACAAACACAGTCTGTTAGGGAGCCAGTAGCGACCGGTACCCGGAGAGAATGTGCGGCGATTTTACCTTCCAGGTGTGGGAGTACAGTGATGACGGCCTTGGCAGCGCCTGTGGTTGTAGGGACAATATTCTGCGCTGCAGCGCGAGCCCGGCGAAGGTCTCGGTGCGGGCCGTCTTGCAGGTTCTGGTCTGCTGTGTAAGCGTGGATGGTGTTCATAAAGAACTGCTCTACGCCAAAAGCTTTGTCCAAAACCATAATCATCGGCACGAGGCAGTTGGTGGTACAACTGGCGTTGGAGATAATGGTGTCTGTATCCTTGATCTTATCGGCATTGGCGCCGATTACGAAGGTAGGTACGTCATCGGACTTAGGGGGGGCGGATAAGATGACACGTTTTGCACCCGCTTGGAGGTGTAATCCTGCTTTTTCTTTGTCAAGGAATATGCCCGTACATTCGAGCACTACGTCCACTTTCATGGCAGCCCATGGAAGTTCGGCTGGGTTTTTCACAGCCAATGCAGCGATTTTGGTGCCATTGACCGTAATGCTATTTTCATCAGCACTCACTGTGCCTTCGAAGCGGCCTTGCATGGTATCGTATTTCAGCAAGTGCGCGAGGGTGTGGTTATCCGTAAGGTCGTTGATTGCCACCACTTCGACATTGGGGTCTTTAACCAGATTGCGAAAAGTCAGACGACCGATACGGCCAAAGCCGTTGATGGCGATGCGTTTTTTAGTCATTTTTAGGTTGTGTTTGAAACTGTGAATGGAAAATACAAAAGCGGTGGCAGTATCTGGAAAGGCAGCGCAAAAGTAGATTTTTTGCTGAAATACCGTGGCTGCATTCAGGATAATGGACAAAAATTGAAACAAAAGAAAGAGCGCCACACAGCATAAACTATGTGGCGCTCCTAAATATTTTTTGTGAAGCAGATCGAATGCTGATTTAGAGCCCCCAAGCAACCCCTACGTTTAGGCTTAGCGTTCTGTTGTATGCCTCGCCATTTTTGGCAATATCAGAAATGCCGTGCCCATAAGCTAAGTCAACATTGAGCCAAGTTCCTGGAGCAACACGGTAGTTGAAACCTGTGCCAAAAGTCAATCCAAAGTCAACGTCTTCATACAAGTCTTTGGAGTCAAATTTGGCGGTTCCAGCCGGTAAAATCACCTCCGTTTCTCCTCCGGCCAAAATGCCTAAAGATGGCCCGAGGTATATTTTTGGGCGGAAGTCATTGCCGAATTCATTGAAGAAATAAATTATTTTGAGTGGGGCACGGACATAGTTAATGCGGCTATTTGCGGTTTCACCACGCAGCTCGGTTTTCACGCCTTCGCCGGAAAATTTGAGATCCAGCCCTATGCCCCAATGTTCTTCGGTACTGTATACAAGGGTGATGCCAGCATTTAGGCCAATCAAGCTCTTGGTATCACCAGGTATATCCTCTATCCAGGAATTGTTGATGCCGAGTGTAGGTCCCAGAGAAAACTCTTGTGAGTTCGCAATGGATATGCCACAAAGCACAAAAGCGGAGGTAAGTAGTAGATTTTTCAATTTGCAGTAAATTTAGTTAAAACTTGTCTTATTGTGTAGCAGCAAAGGTGCGACGAGCTGTTTTCGAGGGCGTTACACAATTCAATAAAGAAGTTGCATTATTCACACATGTGCGTGTCTCTAAAAAGAAAGTGGGCACCCTTAGCGCAAATTTTGTGAAAGTACAGAAAGGTTGAGCAGCAATTTCCTCATTTTTGCCATCTCAAACCGATAACATGAAAAGACTACTCGCCTTCATTTTACTCCTCCCCGGGCTGCTCCCTGCACAGAACTACCTGATGAATGGCTCGCCCATTACTACTTGTAGTGGGACGTTTTATGATTCAGGGGGGCCATTGAGCAATTATGGCAACAACCAAAATTTCAACACCACTATCTGTTCCGATGGTTCAGGTGGCACACACGTGCGACTCAGTTTTTCCGGGGCTGATTTGACTGCAGGTGATGTACTCTGTTTCTATGATGGCCCGACTGCTGCTGCACCTTTGCTTTCTTGTGCTTCCGATTATCCCGCAGGACAACCCTTTGTGGTGCAGGCCACAGCTACCAACCCAAGTGGCTGTATTACAGTGACTTTTCAATCTGATGGAAGTGGAACTGGTGTTGGATGGACAGCAGCGATTTCCTGTGTGGCCTCTTGTCAGACGGTTTTGGCTGACCTTGTTTCTACCAACCCAATAATTGTCCCCGCTGATACGGGCTGGATTGATATTTGTCCTGGCGAGCGGGTGTTTTTTAATGGAGCAGGCATTTACCCGCAAAACAATTTTGCCTATACGCAGTCGGATTTTACCACCACATTCGAATGGAATTTTGGCGATGGCGGCATTGCATACGGCCCCAGTACGTCCCACCGATTTGACGTTCCTGGTGGGTATTATGTTCAACTCTTGCTGACCGACACATTGGGATGCCGCAACAGCAACCTCATCAGTCAACGGATAAGGGTAGCACATAGGCCGAATTTTGATTTGGCTGCTGTGGCCCAAATTTGTGCAGGCGACACGCTGAATTTGAGTGCGACGGTGGATTCCACTTTAACTGGCACGACACTTTCGGTTACGCCCATTCCTGCTTCTTTTGATGTGGAATCCAGTCGCTCTGACTCTCTTCCCTTGCCTGATGGCACAGGTGAACTATATGAAACCAGCATTTTTTTCACGGAATTTTCGCCCGGACAGATATTGGTGAACGCCAATGACCTGGAAAGCATCTGCGTCACGATAGAACATTCGTGGATGCGCGACATCGAAATCACGCTCACTTGTCCAAGTGGACAAAGCATTATCCTGCACGACCACCCGGGCAATATTGGGAACGAAGTTTTCCTTGGCGAACCCAATGACAACGACAATTTCAACCCTGTGCCTGGTCTCGGCTATGACTATTGTTGGACACCCAATGCACCCAACCCTACTTGGATTGAGTATGCGAACACTACCCTGGGAGGCTCTGGCACGCTACCGCCAGGAGATTACAGCACTTTTGACCCTATCAGTAATTTGCTCGGATGCCCGCTCAATGGCGAGTGGACGATAGGAGTTAGTGGACCTCTGGCCTGCCGACAATGGCTATATATTCAATTGGTCCTTGAAATTTCAAGACGCGATTTATCCAAATATCGAAACTTTTACCCCCGCGTTTTTGAGCTGGAATTGGAGCAATCATCCCTCTATCTTCTATGCAACTTCTGACAGTATCGGGGCTTCACCGCAAAATGCTGGAACTGCAGGTTATACTTTCACGGTCAACGACGAATTTGGTTGTTCCTGGGATACCCTTGTGAGCGTTGCCGTTCTACCGCCCACGCACCCCGATTGTTATGTATGCGCCACCAATTTCCCTACGTTAAAAGACACCAGTATTTGCGTCGGGGAACCCGTGCCATTTAATGCTACTTCGCTTGCGCCAATTACTCAGGAGGTTCGTTTTGAAGCATATCCAGACTATCTCCTTGGAAATGCCAATCACCCACATGCCAATCCATACCTTTCTCCGGTGGCGGTTAATAGTTTGGGAATCAACTTTTTGACCAATCCAATTCAGCAAATCACTTCGGTATGCATGGACATCGAAACGGATTTTGCGGCAGACCTCAACATCTTCCTTCGCGCACCTGGGGGGCAGCAACTCATGCTTTCCACCGGTAATGGAGGGGCAGGCGATAATTACAAAATCACTTGTTTCGCGCCTTCTGCTACATTGCCCATTGTGGGTCAAGCCGCGCCCTTCAACGGCACTTACATTCCGGAAGGAAACTGGAACGTGCTGGCGGGTGCGCAAGTTAATGGCGACTGGAGCCTGGTGGTTTCGGACGGGTTTGCGCCTGCTCAATTCGGTAATGTCAAATGGTGGAGCATCGGATTTAACACCCAAAATAATGTGACCTACAGTTGGAATAATGCGGCTACTCTTTCATGCCAAAATTGTCCAACCCCCATTGCAACGCCCACAGATACAACCATTTATGTGTTGACGGCAACCGATAGCTACAACTGCCTCCATACAGATACTGCAATCGTAAACGTTGCCAATTTCTTCCCGGCGCCCACCGGTCTGATCGTTTTTCAGCTCGGAGCAGGCACCATGACTTGGGTATGGGACGCTGTTCCTGGAGCCCTTGGATTCGAGGTAAGTGTGGACGGCGGGCCTTGGCAAAGTCCCAATAATGGCTTGCTTTCGCACATCGTTTCAGGGCTTGCTTTGGGGCAGTCCGTGGATATTTCGGTGCGCTGTATCAGTCCTACCGCTTGCTTGCCGGCTGTGCAAAATGCAAATAGTGTGTTCCCGGGTTGCACCATGTTTGCCAATGTATTTTTAACCACCGATGTGCCTTGTGCAAACGATACCACAGGATCAGCCATACTTTCGGTTTCCAACGCGACTTTCCCGGTGTTTTATTATTTGGATGCTATTCCTACACCGTTTTTGAATGGAGATTTTATCAATATACTTTCGGGGGAAATCATACCATTATTGTATTGGATGCGCTTGGCTGCCGCGATACCCTGTTTTTTACCATAAACGCGCCTCCTCCCATAGATTTAACGACTTCAGGTACCCATGTTTTGTGCAATGGAGACAACTCCGGAACCCTTAACGCTTTGGCTACAGGGGGCACTGGCGGCATCGCTTTTGCCTGGCGAGATTGTCTTGGAGGCCCGACGCTTGGTGGAGCTATTCAAACCGATCTTTTTGCGGGCTGCTATACAGTAACGGCAACGGATGCAAACGGCTGTACCTCTTCCGGCGCTTTCACATTGACCGAGCCTTTGGCGTACGTGTTTAATGCAGCGCAAGATTCTGTTTCCTGTTCGGGTCTTTCAGATGGCGGAGCGAGCATTATGGTTTCAGGAGGCACCATGCCTTATCAATATCTTTGGGACAATGGTTCTACAATGGCCAATGCGAGCAATCTTGATGCGGACTTTCATTTTGTGACCGTAACGGATGCAAACCTGTGTTCGGCCACCACATTTGTGTCGGTGCTTGAGCCGCCTTTGTTTTTGGTAGACAGCACATTATCGCAGTTAGCTACCTGCTTTGGGGGCAACAATGGGATGGCCTCGGTTTTTGTCTCCGGTGGAACGCTTTCTTACCAATATCAATGGAATGACCCTGCGAGCCAAACTGTGCAAAAAGCCATCAACCTCAGTGCTGGAAATTACAATGTTATTGTAACAGACTTCAACGGATGCTCTATACAGGCAGCGATTACAGTTACTTCACCGCCCGAAATGTTCCTAAACTTTACAAACGTATCCGGGGAAATATGTGCAGGTGATTGCCTGGGTCAAGCAAGCGTAAACGCTACTGGTGGGGTAGGGGGCTATCAATTTGATTGGGAAGACAATACGATCCCGGCAGGTACGCAAATGGCAACGAACCTTTGTCCTGGAAATTATCGCTTGACGGTGTCAGATGTAAATGGATGCATTGAAGTGGATTCTGTTGTCATTGATGCAGCCACGCCCATTGTTGTTCAATTGAATGGCACTCCCCCTTCCTGTTCGGGACTACAAGATGGCACAATTAATTCCCAGGTATCGGGCGGCAGTGCGCCATACCAATATCTATGGAGTAACGGAAGTACTTCTGCCGACCTTCAAAATTTGCCCTGTGGCCAATATGACTTGACTTTAACAGACGTGGCAGGTTGTGTCAGAAATTTCAGCGATACACTTGATTGCCCGCAAACAATTACAGTAGTAGATATTGTGCCTCAACATGTTATGTGCTTTGGCGGGGCGGATGGCTCTATTACGGTTCAGGTTCAGGGTGGCACATTGCCACTCAATTATTTGTGGAACGACGCAATGCGCAAAATCACCCCAACGGCCCAAAATTTGCCGGTGGGGACCTACATGGTGACCATTACGGATGCAAATGGTTGCAGCATTTCGACCTCCAGCACCGTATTACAACCCACCCAGCTTTCTGTCACGACAAGTGTTACAAATGTGTCCTGTCTGAACTTTGGCGATGGGACTGCGACAGCCAATCCAACAGGAGGAGTCGGGCCGTACACCTACAATTGGGGTGGAGCGGGTACCAACCAAACCATCACCAATCTGGCTGCGGGCACCTTTTTTGTGACCGTTACCGATGCCAATCTATGTACTGCCACGGCATTTGCACTCATTATTCAACCCACGACAACGGTGATGGTGACAGCCACCCAAACCCGCTTCGCGTGCTGGGGGGAGAGCGATGGTGATGCTGCTGTTTCTGCAAGCGGAAGCAATGGTGCGCCGTTTACTTTTAACTGGAGTAATGGCCAGGTAGGCGGCGGGGCTTCAAATCTGGCCATTGGACTTTATACCGTGACCGCTACTGACCCCAGAGGTTGTACAGGAACTCAAATCGTTGTTATTCAAGAATTGGACAGCATTGAAGTGTTGACTGCGTATGCACCTCCGACCTGTCCAAACGACGCTGACGGTGTGGTAGCAGTTGTGCTTATTGAAGGAGGCTTGGGCATGGGAGATTCAACACAATACAACTACCAATGGAGTTTGCCTGGGGCGCCCAACTCCACCGTAGCTAGTGGTTTTTCAGCCGGGAATTACACCCTGACCGTGACAGATTTTCAAGGTTGTATGGGAATCCATCAATTCAATGTCGAAGAACCTCCCGCAATCACCGTTCAATTGGCCGTGGAGGACGTTTCATGCTTTGGCTTTTCTGATGGTTCTGCAGCCGTAACTGGGGTTCAAAATGCTGTAGGTGCGGTTAATTTCCAATGGAATACCAATGAAACGACGCCATCAATAGACAGTCTTCCATCAGGCAATTATAGCGTGACGGCCACAGATTCCAAAGGATGTACGGCCGTTGTTTTAACGAATGTGCAGCAGCCTGAACCGCTCGTGCTTTCATTTGATGTCCAGCCACTGGTTTGTGCCTCGGATAGTAACGCGATTGTGAACACTTCCGTGACTGGCGGCACTCCCGGGTATGTTTTTCTATGGGACAACGATGCAACAACGGCTGAAATCCAGGGTCTTGTTGCTGGTAATTACGCCTTGCAGGTGACAGATGTAAATGGTTGCATTATTGCTGATTCGGTGGATGTCACCCAGCCGGATGCGCTACTCGTCACGGTTGAATTGACTGAACCTGAATGTTTTGGAGGCCAGGATGGACGTATTCGGCTGCTTGCTTCAGGTGGTTCCACTCCCTATAGATATAGCATTAACGCTGGGCCTTTTGTGGGTAGTGGTGTGTTTCTCGCGTTGGGGGCTGGCGCATACAATTTCCAAGTACGTGATGCAAACGGTTGCCTTGCCAGCACAGCGGCTATGCTCGGTCAACCGCCGCAGATTCAGTTAACAGTTGGTCTTGACACGACCCTGATTTTGGGCGACAGCTTATTGATTTCGTCTACGGTGAACAACGCGGTTGGCATTACCACTTTTGTTTGGGGAAGTGCCTTGGTAGACAGTATTTTTTGTGCAGATTTGCCTGATTGCGAAGCGATTTGGGTGAAGCCCGTTACTACAAACACCTATCATCTTACAGTCACCGATGCAAACGGCTGTACCGGTAAAGATGAAATCAGGGTGACCGTTGAAAAGCCACGCGGGGTGTATGTTCCAACTGGTTTTACCCCCAATGGCGATTTCGAAAACGACTTGCTGGTGGTGCATGGCAAAAGCCAACAAGTGCGCAAAGTGTTGGTTTTCAAAATTTTTGATCGCTGGGGCGAGTTGATTTACGAGGATCATAATTTTTCAGTAAACGACACTACACGAGGTTGGGATGGTTCATTTCGAGGTCAACCCTGTGATCCGGCGGTGTTTGTTTGGCTCCTGGAAGCTGAATATAAGGATGGCCATATTGATCTTTTGAAAGGCAATGTGACGCTTTTGAGATGATGAAGTTCAATTTTATTCTATGGCTGAATAAGCTGCTTCTAGAAATTTAGTTGCTATAACTTCTTGATAAACACTCCATTATGCGTATATCCATCATTCAATCCTCCCTGTACTGGGAAAACCCCGACGCGAACCGGGCAATGTTTGCTGAAAAACTCTTGTCCCTGCGTGGCAATACAGATTTGGTAGTGCTACCGGAAATGTTTTCCACAGGTTTTTCAATGAATGCAGAAGCACTGGCCGAGCCAATGAATGGGCCTACAATGGATTGGTTGCGGGACATATCTCAGGATTTGAACGCGGCTATAACAGGCAGTTTTATTTGTGTTGAGGCAGGTCAGTACTTCAATCGCCTGATTTTCATGCGACCGGATGGGCATTTTGATGTTTACGACAAAAAACATCTGTTTTCGCTGACCAAGGAAAACGAGCACTATGTAGCGGGTAAGAAACGGTTAATAGTAGAATGGCTTGGCTGGCGTATTTGTCCATTGATTTGTTACGATCTGCGCTTTCCTGCCTGGAGCCGTAATACTTTAGGGACTTTCGTGAATGGCTTCACACCCTTTTATGATATGCTTATTTATGTAGCCAATTGGCCGAACCGCCGCGCACATCACTGGCGTACATTCCTGATGGCTAGAGCCATTGAAAATCAATCCTTTGTCGTAGGGGTGAACATCGCCGGAGCAGATGGAAACGGTTTTGAATATACTGGCGACTCGGCTATTATTGACTATTCGGGGCAGCCCCTAGCGCAAATTCCTGATGGAAGGGAGGACATCATTACGGTAGAAGTTTCACGGGAAGACTTGAACGCCTACCGAGTGCAGTTGCCATTTTTGGTGGATGCGGATGTGTTTGAGTTTAGGGGTTGAATTTTTTGCCACTAATTGCACGAATTAACACGAATCTATTAGTGCTAATTCGTGCAATTAGTGGCAAAAAATTCAAAGCCTTAAAAACCACCCGCTTGCTCCCCCACATTTTATCCCGTATATCCCTGATGGCCAACCGTTGGTTTCCAGTTTCAAAATTTGTGCGCCTTGTTCCAGCTTTCCTTGCCAAACAACCCTACCCAGCATATCTGAAACGGTAATTTTGCCAGATGTCGCTTCTGGCAATTCGACTTGCAGGATCCCATCTGCAATCGGATTTGGCCATATTCGCAGGGTAGGGGAGACATTTGTTAGCTCTTGAGTCGGAGTGCTGAGCTGCGTCACTTTCAACCCATTCCCGAAACTCGTCACCCACATTTCCGAAGGTTTGTACGGATTAAAAAACACCCGTTCCGGCTGTCGGAATGGATAGGTTTCTACCAAGTCCCAGTTTGGTACCGTTGCGTTCATGTTATTGCTCACCCAAAGCCCCTGCGTCTCGGTCGTCAGATAGGCTTGTTGCGGGTTTTGTGGATTGAAAGTCAATGAAGTGACCCGGTCAAATTGAGTCCCCGTGAGTTTTGTCCAACTAAGTCCTCGGTCCGTGGTTCTGAATAATCCGCCTGTCAAATTGGGCGGACCGCCCCAGCCGCTGAAAACACCGGCATACCAGGTATTTTGGCTTGAGTCGGAAGGATCAATCACAAGGTCTTTGGTCCAATAATGCATGGCTGAGTGACTGCGGTCGGCCCAGGAATTGGTCGTGGGGTCATAAAGAAACACACCAGAACTAGCCGTGAATTGCCCGATACCATTTCTTCGTCCGGAGAAAGAACAAGCGACCTTCCCGTCGTTCAAAACAACAATACTGGCTGGATGTCCCTCCGTGCGGGGTGGAGCCGGTAGTTGTGTCCAATTTGCGTTCAAATCGCTGCGCCAAATTCCTCCTTTCATCGCAGACCCTCCGCCACCATAATGGACGACGCTGGCATAAAGCAAGGGCTGGTTCGGGTCTTTAGCTAGCCAAAATACCGGGTGTCCAAAATTGTGGTGCTGCACCCAATCGCTGCCGCCATTTGTGGAGTAAAAACTTTGCCGGCATTGTCATTGGCATCCAAAATCCCGTCCTGAAGCCTGGTGCTCTGGTACATATCGTGGATGGCAGAAGTAGCAGCATAAATTCTATTGTTTTCAGGCGCTTCCACAATACGATAAACTGAATTGACCGACATTCCACTGTACGTGAAGCCCCAAAGGTCGCCGCCATCTGTGCTGCGAATCATGCCGATATCACTGAAAGCGGCCAGCATTTCGTTTAGGCTGTGCCAATGGAGTTGCCAGCTCGTTGTGTTTTCAAGGCCTATGCTTTCATAGGCTTTGCGCTTGGGCGTGGGAACATCTGGAGGGTTTTGAGCTGCTGTTTAGGTAGGCTTGTTTCCAATTATCTCCTCCATTGGCACTCACGTGGACAAAACCGAAATCGCTGAACAACACCTTGTCCGAATTTAAGGGCGCAACGCTAATGCCGAAACAGGATTCGCCCCAACTCCATCCTTTGTCTCCGCCATGTCCGCTCCAACCCGTGTTGATATGCACGTTATTGGCGCTTTTGAAAATTTTTTCCCAAGAATTACCTCCATTTTCGGTCTTCATTACGAGCGGGGCATTAAGCGTGCCATCACTCCCGCCAAGATAAATTGTATTTGCATCGTTCCAGGCCATGGCTGCATACATCACAAAATCGTTGAGGAAATCAATGCCAGCCGTCTTGGATTGCCACAAGCCCGAGGCATTTTCCATGGTATAAACCCCATTGGCAAAACCCCAATATTCCCAGGGCATCACACCGTTGTAAACATCCGAAACGTCGGCTGTAATACAAGTGAAACGCGTGGTGCCGCCGCTTTTTCCGGCTGCAAAACTCCAGATTACCTGTCCAGCACCCAATCCGCTCGTGGGCATCAAACTGAATGAAGTTCCACCGTTTGTACTGTGAAAAATGCCTTCATTGGTTCCGATGTAAATATGCTCTCCATCAAAAAAGGTGCCGCCCATGATGAGACCTACGCCGTTGTTGGCGGCATGTTTTACCAATTGGAATGTGGTGCCGGAGTTGTTTGAAATGAAAATGTCGCCATAATAATTTATCAGCAACTGATTGGGCTTCTGATAGTTAGCGGCCATTCGGGTGACGGGGCCATTGTTGGCATTGTGACCGGGCAGGATTTGCCAGGAGGCTCCGCCGTTCATTGTGCGGACGGGATATCCGTTGTTTCCATCATTATGATTGCTGTAAGCCACATTGGGGTCATTGGTCCATTCGTAGGTGGAGTATGCGCCAAATGCTTGCAATTGCTGGAAAGGGATCTGATCGTAGTGCTCGCCAAAATCCGAGGTGTGAAACATCTGGCTCATGTCGCAAGAGACATAGAATTCGTTGTCGTTGGCGGGATTAACGCTAGGGAAGAACAAGGCGCCACCACCGCCTACACCGCGGGGCTGGAATTGTAGGGTTTGGGCGGAGAGGGAAGTTGGCAGTAGCAGTGGCAGTAGCAGCGGCAGTGGTGGCCAAAATTTTTTCATGGTAACCGGATTTGAGTAAAGATTTGTTTGTCAAAATTATAGGTTAGACCCATATTCCTGATTTTAAATTTTGTGGTTCTTCTGATTTGCATTTTGCGGCTTAGTTTTTCCTGTGTCTCACGTTCATTCTCAATCCCTTTCCTACCTTTGCATCCCGTAACGAGTAAAACATTCTATGACGAAATACATCTTTGTTACGGGCGGCGTCACCTCCTCGCTCGGAAAAGGAATCCTTTGTGCCAGCCTCGCTAAATTACTTCAAGCGCGCGGCTTTTCAGTCACCATCCAAAAGTTCGACCCATACCTCAACGTGGATCCCGGCACGCTCAATCCCTATGAGCATGGCGAATGCTATGTCACGGACGATGGCGCCGAGACCGATCTTGACCTCGGCCACTACGAACGCTACCTCAACACCCCTACCTCGCAGGCCAACAACGTGACCACCGGGCGGATTTATCAAACCGTTATCGAACAGGAACGAGCCGGGGCTTTTTTGGGCAAAACCGTTCAGGTAATCCCACATATCACCGACGAGATAAAACGGCGGATGCTGCTACTTGGTCAAACAGGTAAGTTCGACATCGTTTTAACCGAATTGGGTGGCACTGTGGGCGACATTGAGTCCTTGCCGTATGTCGAGTCGGTTCGCCAACTTCGCTGGGAATTGGGAAAGGAGCACTCCCTGGCCATTCACCTGACCCTTGTTCCGTACCTCAATGCGGCCAAAGAACTCAAGACAAAACCCACGCAACACTCTGTAAAAGAACTGCTTAGCCTTGGAGTTCAGCCAGACATTCTGGCCTGCCGCACAGAGCACCCGCTTAGTCTTGATATCCGCCGGAAATTGGCGCAATTCTGCAATGTAGAGACCTCCTCTGTTATTGAAATGATTGACGCGGAGACGATTTACGATGTGCCCATTGAATGGCATCCTGGTCGCACCGGGTTTTGGCGAGCGCGGCATTGATGGCAAATTGTCAGCCATCCGTTTTGCGCGGGAAAACAACGTTCCATTTTTTGGCATTTGCTTAGGTATGCAAGTTGCCTGCGTGGAGTTTGCGCGCAATGTGCTCCATCTCAACGGAGCGGCCAGTACAGAGGTGACTCCTGACACGCCACACCCTGTCATTGACATGATGCCAGATCAAAAAAACATCACCCAAAAGGGCGGAACCATGCGTCTCGGGGCATACGATTGTGCCTTGAAGAAAAAATCAAAAGCACATGATGCATATAAATCCTCCCAAATAAGTGAGCGCCACCGCCACCGATGGGAATTCAACAATAAGTATTTGGCTGATTTTGAGAAAGCAGGAATGATCGCCACTGGAACCAATCCAGACACGAATCTGGTGGAAATCATCGAGATTCCTGAACTAAAGTGGTTCGTAGGGGTTCAATTCCACCCTGAGTTGAAAAGTACCGTTGAAAATCCGCACCCGCTATTTGTTTCATTTGTAAAAGCCACGATGGAGTAGGGGTCTGACCAACAGAATGTGAGCGATTTATTCAGGACGTCAGAAGAATTTTATCCTGTTTAAATGTTAAATTTAACGTTCTAGTGGGCAATCATTCTGCAATGTACCGTTTTTGGTCTAATTTTGCCACGAATTTCAGGCTGGCACAGCCTTTGCAACAATAAGCCCAAATGCTCTGCCGTTCTACGCGCAAAGTTTTTAAAACCATCGTCAATCACCTCGCAATCAAGCATTTTCTTCTATGAAAAATTGGCAAAAATTTCTCGCACTTGCCTTCGTGGCTGCACTTTTCCTTCTTGAGTCTTGTCACAGGGGCTACGGCTGTCCGGGCGCTGACTTGTAAATATGGAACTTCATTGGCTGCCGTTCGAATCTTTTGAAGACATAGAGCGTATTAAAAAACGCTCGCACGAGGTTCCTTGCCTCATTTTCAAGCACAGCACTCGGTGCAATATTTGCTCGATTGCCAAGTACCGTCTCGAAGATGACTGGGATTTTAAGCCGGATGAAATGGAGGCCTACTATCTGGATGTGCTTATTTATCGCCCTGTGTCGCTTCAAGTAGCTGAGACATTTCAAGTGTATCACGAGTCGCCCCAGGTTTTACTTATAGTGGATGGCGAATGCATTTATGATGCTTCGCAATTAGACATCACCTTAGAAGAACTCCGGGAAGGTCTGACCGCAACAAGAATCTGATAATCAAGTCTCTATAACCGATTTTGAAAGGTGTCTGCGCTGTGTGGACACCTTTTTTGTTTGCCACTAATTGCACTAATTCACACCAATTCTCTAGTGAGATAGATGGCTGATTAGTGAGAATTTGTGTAATTCGTGGCTGCTTTCAATTGCCCCAAATTCCGACCTTCGCCGCGTGAAAACCCTTCGACTGTTTACCCGCCTCTTCTTTTTTGTTGTTTACACGACGCTCATCGTGGCAGAGATATGGTTGCGAAACCGCCTGTGGGGGCAAGATATCCGCCGCTCTATGCGTGTTCGTCAACGTTGGGCAAGGAATTTACTTGATGGCGTAGGTTTACAAATTGAAACCGAGGGTACAGCGCCGGATTTTCCATGCGTGATAGTAAGTAACCATCGTTCCTATATTGACCCCATTCTGATATTGCGGGAAGTATATGGATACCCGGTTGCGAAGGCAGAACTGGCCAATTGGCCTCTCATTGGAAAAGGCGCTAAAATGGCTGGTATTCTGTACTTGCGCCGCGAAAGTGCTGGGAGCCGCTCTGGAACATTGCGGCAAATACTGGAAAAAATAGAAGCCGGATTTTCAGTTATTATTTTCCCGGAAGGCACCACATCTGGCCTGATAGGGACCTTGCCTTTTAAGCAGGGAGTCTTCAAATTAGCGGCGCAAGCCAGCATTCCGATCGTACCTGTGGCCATTGTCTTTTCAGATGAGCGAGATTTTTGGGTTGGCAATGCCACTTTTTTTAGCCACGCCAAACAGCGTTTTGGGGAAAGGAGGATTGGTGTAAAACTTTGCTATGGTCCGGAATTCCGTAGTGTTGACCCGGAAGCTCTGCGCTCGAAATCCCAGGAGTGGATTGACGCAGTTTTGCGTTCAAATGATCAGAAAAGGCAAAGTTTTCTGAGTCATGCGAAATGAGGGAATGGACTTCGTTGCTACATTTGCCCCCTGAAACGTCTGAACCCGTATATGGCAACATCATCTTCCTTCCAACCCATTCAAACCCAAACATTTAGGCACACAAACATGAACTCAAAAAACGCTGCTTCCCGTAGAGGCATCCTGATTTTTTTGCTGGTAGCGCTGCTGGGTGGCGCTTATTTCGCTTGGCAACCTATTAAAGGTTTCTGGTTTCCCGCAGTACCCTCCGAACTTGCTGACCCCTATGTTTGCATCCCAACAGGTGCTTCTTTTGACGATGTGGTTCTGATTCTTAAAAAGAATGGCTTTGTCAGAGATGAAGTAAACTTCAGGTGGCTTGCCGAACAAATGAAATACCGAAAAGACAAGATGCGCTCGGGCCGCTTTAAAGTTGAACCAGGCTGGACCAATCGGGAACTTATCCAACACCTGCGTACCGGTGAACAAGCTCCCGTTAAAGTAGTGCTCAACAACGAACGGTTGACCGAAGAAGTCGCCGGAAAGGCCTCCAGATTCATAGAGGCGGATTCGATCTCGCTCCTGGCAGCATTTCGGGACAAAAATTTCCTCAGGGAACAGGGTTATTCTGAAGAAACACTCCTAACTGCTTTTATTCCAAATACTTATGAAATGTATTGGAACACGGATCCAAAGGCCTTTGTAAACAAAATGATCAAGGAACACGCTGCTTTTTGGGACAAAAACGATCGTCGCGCAAAAGCCCGGGCACTAGGTCTGACAGAAAAAGAAGTGTATACCCTGGCCTCTATCGTGGAGCGTGAAACCAATGCAAACATCGAAAAAGCCACCATTGCAGGGGTTTATCTTAATCGGCTCCGCATTGATATGAAACTTCAGGCCGACCCGACCAGCGTGTTTGCTACACGTGATTTTGGAACGCGCAGAGTGACGGAGTATCATACCTCCTACGATTCTCCTTACAATACGTACATGTACAAAGGCTTGCCTCCTGGCCCGATTAGTATGGCCTCTATTCCGAGTCTCGACGCGGTTTTGAACCCGGAAAAACACAATTACCTGTATTTCTGCGCAAAGCCCGACGAATCTGGCACCCATGCTTTTGCCGAAACCTTTGCCGCGCATAAAGTAAATGCAGAGCGTTTTCAAACCTATGTCCGCCAACGACGCTTTTAGACGTTGGAATTGACGCTGGACTTTACCATATCAACATTCGGACCAATCCAGCGTCCAATCAGGTTGTACAATGTCTAAATCCAACATCCATGAAATTCAAACTATTAGGCCGCTCCGGCCTCCGCGTTTCTGAACTCAGCCTCGGTACCATGACCTTTGGCACCGAGTGGGGCTGGGGCGCTGATAAGGCCGAAAGTCAAAAAATATTTGACACCTATGCAAAGCGCGGCGGCAATTTTGTGGACACTGCCAATCGTTATACAGAAGGGACCAGCGAGCGATGGCTTGGCGAATTTGTAAAAGTGAGCGCCACCATTTTGTCGTTGCAACTAAATACACCTTCCGCGACCAAACGGGCGACCCAAACTTTGCTGGCAGTCATCGGAAAAACATGATGCGTTCTGTAGAGGATAGCCTTCGCCGCCTTGACACGGAATTTATTGACCTGTTTTGGGTCCATGCCTGGGATCAGCTCACGCCAACAGATGAGGTGCTGCGTGGACTAGACGATCTTATTCGGAGTGGAAAAGTGCATTATATAGGCGTTTCTGATACGCCTGCCTGGGTAGTTAGCCAGGCTAATACGATGGCTGAATTGCGTGGCTGGACTGCTTTTGCAGGGCTTCAGGTGGAGTATTCCCTTTTACAGCGTACCCCGGAGCGCGAATTGTTACCCATGGCAAAAGCCTTTGGAATGGCCGTAACGCCATGGGGAGCGATGGCGGGCGGTGCATTGACCGGGAAATACTTACGGGGTGAGGAGGGTAGGGTGGTAGCGCACAGCATTCGGCGGAGTGATCGTGCCAACAAGATTGCTGCCAAGGTGGTAAAAGTAGCTGAAAAATTGGGCGTTGCACCCGCTCAAGTTGCACTGAACTGGGCACGGCAGCGCGATGCTGAGATCAACTGCATACCACTTGTGGGTGCTCGTACGGCAGCGCAGCTTGAAAATTCACTTGGCTGCCTCGATTTTGTCCTTCCAGAAAAAATGATCCGCGAATTGGATGTCGCCAGTGAAATTCAAATGGGTTTTCCACATGAGTTTCTTGCTTCAGAAAATGTCCGGAGTTGGTTTATGGGAGTATGGGGATATTATCAATGACTATTGCGTTGTCCCATTAAACCTGTTCCGAATAAAAAATTAAAGCAGAACGCGTTCGGGCAAATACTATCTATTTTCAATGAATTACAGCAAAAACATCCTCGAAACCATCGGCAATACACCGCTAGTGAAACTCAACAGCGTAGCTGCCGACATACCTGGTTTGATATTGGCAAAGGTGGAAACATTCAATCCTGGCCACAGCATCAAGGACCGCATGGCCGTAAAGATGATTGACGATGCAGAGGCGCGTGGAGATATCAAACCCGGAGGCACGATCATCGAATGCACATCAGGCAATACAGGCATGGGTCTTGCACTCGTGGGCTGCGTCCGTGGATATCGCTGCATTTTTGCAACTACCGACAAGCAAAGCAAGGAAAAGGCAGATATGCTCAGAGCATTAGGGGCCGAGGTGATTGTGTGCCCCACCAATGTCGAGCCGGACGATCCACGATCCTATTATGCCGTAGCCAAAAGGCTCAGTACAGAAATCCCCAATTCTTTCTGGTGCAACCAATATGACAACCTCTCCAATCGCCAGGCGCACTACGAAAGCACCGGCCCAGAAATATGGGAACAAACCGACGGTAAAATCACACACCTTGTGGTCGGGGTTGGCACGGGTGGTACTGTGAGTGGAGTAGCAAAATATTTGAAAGAGCAAAACCCGGATATTCAGATTTGGGGCGCGGACGTGTATGGTTCGGTGTTCAAAAAATATCACGAAACGGGCATTTTTGATCCAAAGGAAATTTATCCCTACGTCACGGAAGGCATTGGAGAGGATATTTTGCCAGCGAATGTGGACTTTAGCCTCATCAATTTGTTTGAAAAAGTAACCGATAAAGACGCTGCGCTCTGGACACGGCGCCTGGCCAAAGAGGAAGGGATTTTGCTCGGCTACTCTGCCGGGAGCGCTATGGGAGCACTATGGCAATTGCGCGACAAACTCACAAAAGACGATGTAGTAGTCATTATTTTCCATGATCACGGCAGCCGTTACGTTGGAAAAATTTACAACGATGACTGGATGCGCGAGCGTGGATTCCTGGAAGACGAGTTGAAAATCAGCGACTTGATTTCAAGAAAAAAAGACCGCCGTTTCTTTGGGGCACAAGTAGGCGATTCTGTGCGCTCGGCGTTTGACCTGATGAAATCGCACGACATAAGCCAGCTGCCAGTGCTGGATGGTGAGAAAATTGTTGGGTCCGTCACCGAGACACAAGTTTTACATTTCTTGCTGGAAAACCCATTGAATAATTCTGAAAAACCGCTGCGCCAGGTGATGGGCAGTGCATTTCCGGTGGTGAAATACGATTTGCCCATCAGTCAACTCAACCGTTACATCTCGAAGGAAATCCCTGCCGTCATTGTCACGGATCGCACTGGAGTGATGCATGTGGTGACGCAATATGACTTGATTCAGGCTATTTGATGTTGTTTGAATTGTTTGAGGAGTTTGAATAGTTTGAATCGTGCGGCAACTCAAACGATTCAAACCCGTCAAACCCGTCAAACTCCTCAAACAATTCAAACCCTTTCCCCATCTTTGCCTTCTGATTTTAATCCCAAGTCCAGGAAAACCAGCCCGTCCAGATTTCTGAGGTTTACATAACGCACTGTTAAACGCTTTATCGGGCGGAAGAAAGTTGGGAAACCACCGTTTTGCGTCCGACAAAACCAAGTTTCTAATGACATTGAAAACATACACTTTGCACTTTCCGACAAACCTCAAAACCTGTTTCCTAAGTCTTTTCTTTTTGCTCCCAGCCATCCTTTTTAGCCAAACTTTGGAGGATTGCAATAACGGCCTCGACGACGATGGGGACGGTCTGATTGATTGTTTTGATACAGACTGTACCTGCACAGGCGGTTGCGACAGTTTTTACTACAAGCCTTGTATCCCGGATTGCGCTTACTTGCCCCCCTGTGGCCCGGTTTCTTTGGCCACAAAATGGATGTCCAATGCAGAAACGGGCACTTTTTCGCCCATTGTAGCTGGGGATATGGACGGGGACGGCATTCCAGAGGTGGTGACTACCCGGATTGAGCAATCTGATTTGTACATCCTTGATGGCGTCACGGGACAAATCAAAATACACGTGGTTGAACCGACTACCTTATGGCCGGGAGGGACTGCCCCCGCCATCGGCGACCTTGACAATGACGGTTTTGGCGAAATCGTAATTGTGGGTTTTAATCAACGGTTGTACTGCTATGAACATACCGGTGCGCTCAAATACATCAGTCCCGGACAGGTGGGATATGGTCAGCGGTTCCAGTTTTCCATTCCAAACATTGCAGATTTTGACCAGGATGGCTGGCCTGAAGTAAACGTTGGCAATCAAGTATTTAATGGACAAACCGGGGCGCTTTTGGCATCTGGCACCAACTTCCTTTCTGACGGGGAACATCCGGCTCGTGTAGCTGCGGGATATTCATTTGCCTCCACGGTGCCAGCAGATGTGCTGCCAACAAATGCTTGTTTTGGTTGTCAGGGCCTCGAAATTGTGGCAGGCAATCAGGTACTTTCCGTGAATTTGGTAACCGGGTTGGTCTTGCCGGTAGCATTTGCCCCTTTTGGATACTCTGACGGATTCACCAGTGTAGCCGATTTTGATGGCGACGGCAATCTGGATGCAATCGTGCAAGGTCAAAAAAACGGACTGAACACTGTTTATGTTTGGGATATTCAGACCAATAGCATTTTACGCGAATTTCAATTGCTCAACAATTGGAGCGAGGAGCATCTCGTATAAATGTGGCCGACTTGGATGGAGACAGCCTTCCTGACCTCAGTTTTGTGGGTCACCCATGGTTGTACGCGCTTCGGAACGATTTTACAACCTTATGGACAATACCCATCAACGACCCGTCCTCTATTACCGGTACGAGTGTTTTTGATTTTTGCGGAAACGGCTCCTTTGATATTGTATATCGCAGCGAGGAAAAATTACAAATACTTGACGGCGCCACGGGCAATGTAAATTGGGAGGATGACTGTCGTAGTTTCACACACGTCGAAAACCCGCTCGTGCTTGATGTGGATGGAGATGGGAGAACCGAAATTTTGATTGAATGTGGCACAAATGGAAGCTCTTTCGACGGCACGGTGTTCGCTTACGAAATTTTGGGAACACCTAACATCAGTTCCCGACCAGTCTGGAACCAACACGCCTATTTCAATACCAATATAAACGACGATTTGAGCGTACCCCAATTTCAGCAAATGCAGCATATAGTTGCGGACAAACTGCATTTGAATACGTTCATGAATCAGTATTCTTATCCAACTTTCCCAACGCCGGATGCGGGTATCACTGTAGTAGGTCAGCCGCTTTGTGAGCCGGATTCTATGTTGCTGACCATTGAAATTTGCAACGAGGGCGACAACCTTTTTCCGCAAAACACCCCCATTTCGGCCTATATTGGAAACCCGCAAACCACGGCTGCGCAGTGGATCGGCATTGTTGCTACCTCGTCAGATATTGCAATTGGCGTCTGTGACACGCTCAGTTTTCGCATACCGCGCACAACCAATGATTCAGTTTTTATTGTGCTGAACGACGACCATTCTACGCTTCCCCCCTTTAATTTGAGCACCGACTTTCCGGTAACAAGCATCGTAGAATGTGATTTTGACAACAACATCGCAGGATTTTACTTTTCCTACCAGCCTGCAACCGTGTCCCTTGGGCAGGATACTGCAATATGCGACCTGAGCATTATGCAATTCAATGCAAGCGGGAATGACCTTATTGCTTGGGTTTGGTCTGACAATTCTACCGACACCACATTTACAGCGCAAGGCCCGGGAATCTACGCCGTAACCGCCACAGATGTTTGCTCCATTACTCAGACAGATAGCATAATTGTAGATCTGGACACAAGTACTAGCGTTGATCTTGGGCAAGACATCGGCGTTTGTCCAGGCGATTCTGCAACACTTGCCGTCTCAGGGTTTGATTTTTATACCTGGGTTGCAAGTACGCCGCTGAGTTGTGATACTTGTTCAACAGTTACCCTGAGCCCGCTGACGCCGACTTTGGTATCTATTCATGCGGGCTATTCCTACGGCTGTTCAGCCCGTGATACGGCATTGGTTTTCCTACACCAGACTTACGATTATGCCGTTGACACCATCATTTGTTATGGCAGCGCAGTTGTGTGGAATGGGCAGTCCATTGAGCCTGACAGTGCTCGACTTTTCTCGCTTCAAACCATTCACGGCTGCGATTCTACGGTGCTGGTGCGGGTACAGGGTACGGGAGTTGGAACTTTCAATATTACAGTTGATACCGCGGTATGTCTTGGTTCGACGTTGACTATCAATAATGTAGACCTCGCGCCTGAGGAGGAAATGACGTTCAACCTGAGCGCAATTACGGGTTGCGATTCCACCGTGCTGGTCCGGGTGGCTCCCCTTGACACCTTTTACTTGATAGAGTCCCGTGTGATTTGTTTTGGGGAATCGTCGAATATCTTTGGAACGCCACAAACGACCAGTGGAGAATACATTGGGAAGTTTAAAGCAGCCAATGGTTGTGATTCTACCCATGTTGTGGGGCTTTTGGTTTACCCTCAAATACAATTGGAAATTGACGGGACCATCGCTTGTTTTGGAGAATCAAATGCCTCGCTTACGGCTAACATAACAAATGGAGTAGAACCACTCATGTATGCCTGGGATTTTACGGGCAACCAAGGCCCGGAGATTAACAATGTACCGGCGGGCAACTACTCCCTGACCGTGACGGATGGGAACGATTGCACTGAAACGGAAGCGATTACCATTGATCAGCATCCCCAAACTTTCTTCGCGACGGAAATTGACTCGGCCAAATGTTACGATGAATCCACTGGAGCCATCCGAATTACAACAAACGACCCTTCCCTCTTATTCCAATTCGAAAATGGGCCTTTCACACAAATCCTCGATTACCCTAATCTCCATGCTGGAAGCTACACCATTGTGAGTCAGGACGTGTTTGAATGCCAGGATACCCTTGCCTCTACAGTGTTGGAGCCGCCACAAATTTCAGTGAACCTGCCTGCCGATACCACCATTCAGCTCGGCATTTCGCTTCCGCTCGAAATAGATTTAGCAGGACTGACGCCTGTGGAATGGGAATGGAGCGACACCTCTTATCTCAGCTGTCTTACTTGTCCGAACCCAATTGTGCAAACGCCCTTGGAAACCACTCGTTATGTGCTCACTATCAAAGACATAAACGGTTGTACAGCCACGGATGAAATGCTGTTGATGATCGAACAAATCATAGGCGTATACATTCCAAATGCCATGGGCGGTTCGGGAGAAAATGCCAACCTTGTATTGGGTTTCAATCCTGCAGTGCTTAAGGTGAACCTTTCCGGGTGTTCGACCGATGGGGCGAATTGCTGCACGAAACCAAAATGCCTTGCCGGGGGATGCCTCACTTGCTTGGGATGGTCGCTATCGCGGAAAGTTGGTAAACCCGGGCGTATACCTATGGCAAATCGAATTGGAATTGGTGAACGGTTCGGTATTGAAAAAGGTGGGGGATTTGACCGTGATTAGATAATATTTTAAACCGCAGAGGCACAGAGACGCAGCGTTTTTGAAAATAAATACGCTGCGTCTCTGTGCCTCTGCGGTTTATTTTATCTTGGGTTTTGTATTGATCATTTGCACCAATTGCGGCCTGTGGAGGAAACTCTGCAGGCCGCAATTGTCATTTTGGGCAAAAACACAACAAGCTTGAAAATAATCAAACGCTTCGTTAAACCTATATGCAACCCCTGGGTCAAAAGCCGACCTCTACGAAAAACGCTATTTCATTTATTTAAATATCCTTCCCGAACTATGGCATCACTCTCTCCTTTGACAGGTTCGCTGGGCCACCGACGGGCCGCACACCTGCTTCGGCGCACGAGTTTCAATTACTCGAAGCCCAAAGTGGATCAAATGGCGGCGCAAACTGCTGCTCAATCGCTTAATTCGATTCTCCAGCTGAACCCACTCCAGCAAAGCCAACCGATTTACAAAGACCTCGCTGTGCAAGGTTCGCCTGTGGTTACTTGGTTGCTGCCCTTGCCGGGCACTCCACAGGATGATTTGCCTATAGATGATTTTGTGCTTCGACGTTGGAACATGGTTTGGTGGTGCAATGAAGCCTTGCGTGATACCGGCATTGGGCACAAAATGCAGTTCTTTTTTCACCAGTATATGCAAACAACTGCTAATACCGGAAGGAACTCCAGTTTCTTTGATTACCTGCAACTCCTGCGTTGGGGCGCCTTGGGCAATTTCAAGAAACTGGCCTACAAAATCGTCACAGACAACAGCATGTTGTTGTACTTGAACAATACGCAAAACACCGCGCTTAACCCCAATGAAAATTTCGCCCGCGAGTTTTTTGAACTCTTTACCATCGGGAAAGGCCCACAAATAGGCCCAGGCGATTACACAAACTATACGGAAGACGATATTGTAGAAGCCGCCAAAGTGCTCACTGGTTTCCGCACGCGTTTCAACCGCGATGTGGTAGACGCTGAAACAGGAATCCCTCGTGGGGACGCTGTTTTTGGTCAACACTCTCAAGGGAACAAAACGTTCTCCTCAAAATTCAACAACACGGTAATCACAGGTGCGACCAACGCCGCCGGCATGTGGGTGGAATTGCAGGCTTTTGTGGACATGATTTTTGCACAACCCGAAACTGCCAAAAACCTTTGTCGGCGCTTGTACCGCTATTTTGTGAGCCGGAATATTACCACAGAGATTGAGACAGATATTATTGTACCGCTCGCTAATACCCTCATTGCCAACAACTTTGAGGTAAAGCCTGTCCTGCAACAATTGCTTCAAAGCCAACATTTCTTCGATGCGGACGATTCAGACAACGTGGATGAAATTATAGGTGGCATGCTTAAGTCGCCACTAGAGATCAATTACCAAACCATGTCGTTTTTCGGGATGCCCTTGCCTGACCCGATTACAAATACAGCCGGCTACCGTCAAGTTTTTGAACTCGGGATGCTCCAACGTGCCTTTGGAACAGCCAACCTCCCGCTCTTTTTCGCTTCGGATGTGGCAGGGTATCCGGCCTATTACACAGAACCAGATTTTAGTCGCCAGTGGTTTAATTCTACCACCATAATTACCCGCTACAAAATGCCTGAAATGTTTTTGAGCGGCAAACTGACCATTGGTGGGGGGAATCAAGCAAATAACCCACTTGGCACCAAGCTCGATATTGCGCCTTGGGTTAAAAACAGCGGCGCAATTTCAAATGCCCTGGATTCTCAAGTTTTGGTGGAGGACCTGCTCAAGTACTTATTGCCAGAAGAAGTGGATACTGACCGTTTCAATTATTTCCATATTCAGGTTTTCCTTGACAATTTGCCGCCTGCCGACTGGACCTATGAATGGCAGAACTACCTGAATACCAATGATGCAACGGAAGTTACCCTTGCGTTGGAAAGGCTCATCAAGGCCATTTTGTATTCACCTGAATATCAAACATTCTGAGGATTCGGTTATTTGGGGATTTGGTTATTTGAGAGACCCAAGCTTGGCATTATTGCCTTCTGTTTGGGACAATAGAATACCAAGCTTGGGTCGAACAAATCCCCAAATCCCCATATCCACAAATCAACAAAAATTATGAAACGTAGAAACTTTCTCAAAATATTCCCTGCCGCGACGGTAACGCCGTTCGTGGTGAACGGCCACGCTTTGCGGCCATTTGCCAACAGCCAAATGGCTCGGCTACTGAGCAGCTGCGAGGGTGTGGAAGATCGGGTGCTCGTTTTGATCCAGCTCAAAGGCGGCAACGACGGCCTCAATACCATCATACCCATCAATCAATACGACACCTACGCCAATTTGAGGCCTTCCATTGGTATTCCGGAGGATTCCGTCATCAATTTGGACGGTACTTTGTCAAACGATGATCAAGTCGGCATCCATCCTTCCTTATTGAAAGTCAAAGAGTTGTATGAAAAAGGCTGGGCAACCGTCGTGCAAGGCGTGGGTTACGAAAGCATGAACCAGAGCCACTTCAAAGGCACTGACTTATGGCTTTCTGGTGGAGATGGTACCATTGCCAACAACAACATCAAATCAGGCTGGATCGGCCGCGCGCTGCAGGCGTTCTACCCTGATGTAGTAGGCGTGCCAACGTCCTCCATGCCCGATCCGCTCGGAATCCAAATTGAGGACCCAACTACCTCGCTCGGTTTCCATACAGAAACAGAGCACCAAAACGTAATCAACCTGAGTGGTCAGGATGCGGCAGGTTTTTACTCACTCGTACAGACCATTGGTGGAGCGCCCATTGCGAATGTGCCTGATTCAGACCATGGAGAGGAATTAGAATTTATCATGGGTGTAGAGCAAAGCACCAGCCTATATGCGCAGCGCATTTCGCAAGTGTTCAATGCGGGTTCAAATTACTTGACAAGCTACCCCTCCACGAATGGCAGCCGTCTTGCCCCACAATTACAAACGATTGCACGGCTTATAAAGGGTGGTTGCAAAACCAAAATTTACCTCTGCCAATTGGGCGGTTTTGATACACACAATGCACAAGTAAATGGTGGAAATCCCACCGTGGGCGATCACGCCGACCTGCTGCTTGACCTCGCAGAATCCGTTAAGAATTTCATGGACGACCTTGAAGGCCTGGGCTTAGCAGAACAGGTAACCGCTTGCACTTTTTCTGAATTTGGCCGTTGTGCAAGAGAAAATGGCTCAGACGGCTCCGACCACGGAACCCTCGCGCCCATGCTTATTATTGGTAAAAACATCGCAGCAGGTGTGCGTGGCACCAATGTGAATCTCTCCAACCTTACGAATGACAATCAGTTGCAAGGCGCCCAGTTTGACTACCGCCAGGTGTTTACTACGCTCTTGCAAGACTGGCTCGGCGCAAGCGAGGACGTACTTACGGAGACCATGTTTGAAGGTTACTCCAAAATGGCGCTGGTAGATTCGGCGGCTATTGTCAGCCCTGATTGCTATTTGCCTATAACCGTAGGCACTAACGACCAGTATTTGACAGAGAAACCATTGACAATCTTCCCTAACCCTGCCAGCATTCAGGCGGAAATAGGCTTCAGTAATACGGGATCGTCTTTTGAAGCTCGGCTTACCCTGCACAGTCTGGGTGGTTCACTCGTGTCGGCCACCAATGTTCGGGTAGAACAGGATGCCAATGTATTCTACCTCGACGTATCGTCTTTGCCTCCGGCCATGTATTTTGTCCGTTTGGAAAACAAACTGACAGGCCGTGCTTTCGTGGCAAAACTCAATGTGATTCGTTAGTACTAATCGGATACTGTGAACAAAGGAACGCTGGGTGGCTCATGCTACTCAGCGTTTTTTTATGAACAAAGGGTTTTAAAAAGTCATCATTTCATCGAAAATCCTGCAGAAAGGCAATTGCCACCGCCGCTTTTCGCAGTTTTGCGCAACAAAATATTAATCGATGTTAAAAAACACACACCTCCCTTGGGCCATAAAGGCCATCTTAATCCTTTTCACTTTTAACTTGATACTGGGTACTTGTATTGGGCAAAACCGCCCAGCCTTCACGTCGGAGGCGCTAAAAACCATGAAAGTCCGCAACATTGGCCCGGGTGCCATGTCCGGGCGAATCACCTCCATCGCGGTGGATCCCAATCATCCGGAAGTCATTTACGCGGGCGCTGCTTCTGGGGGCGTTTGGCGAAGCAAAAGCGGCGGCACGGCCTGGGAGCCGATATTTGACAAAGCGCCTACTCAGGGTGTCGGGAGCATTGCCATCAACCCACGCAATCCAGACGAAATATGGGTCGGGACAGGCGAGGGAAACCCCCGGAATTCGCAAAATTTTGGCATTGGAATTTTTAAAACCATCAACGGCGGCAAAGACTGGGTATGTATGGGCTTGCAAAACACCCGCACCATTCACAGGGTGGTGTTGCATCGGGACAATCCTGACATCGTGTTTGCTGCGTCTCTCGGTTCAACGTATGGCCCAACAGAAGAACGCGGCGTTTTTAAGAGCACGTATGGCGGCAAAACCTGGAAAAAATCCTTGTATGTCAATGACTTAACAGGTTGTGCGGATTTGGTTGTCGATCCACAAAATCCGAATAAATTGTACGCAGCCATGTGGGAATACCGCCGTTGGCCCTGGTTTTTCAAGAGTGGTGGAAAAGGTTCTGGGCTTTACGTCAGTTATGACGCTGGCGAGACCTGGGAAAAAAGAACAGATAAAGACGGCTTGCCCGAAGGCGATTTGGGGCGTATTGGCCTCGCCGTTGCTAAAAGCAATCCCGATATCGTGTATGCACTCGTAGAAGCCAAAGAAAACGCCCTTTACAAAAGCACCGATGGGGGTAAAAAATGGCAAAAAATGGCCGACAAAGGCCAGGGCGACCGACCGTTTTATTACTCTGAAATCTATGTAGATCCGAAAAACGAAAACCGGGTCTACTCGATTTACACCTTTATTTCAAAAAGTGAAGACGGAGGCAAAACCTTCTCTACCTGGGCTGGATGGCATATCCACCCCGATCACCACGCTTTTTGGATAAGCCCGACAATCCAAATTACATCATCAACGGCAACGATGGAGGCCTGAACATCACCCTCGACGGTGGCAAGACCTGGCGATATGCAGAGAATATTCCTGTTGGACAGTTCTATCATGTAGAAACGGACAATGAGTGGCCCTATAATGTGTACGGCGGTTTGCAGGACAATGGCTCCTGGGTTGGCCCGTCCGCTGTCTGGAAATCGGGAGGCATCCGCAATTCCGACTGGCAGGAAGTGGCCTTTGGCGACGGCTTTGAAACCATGCCGCGCAAGGATGATCCACGCTATGTTTTCGCCGAGTCCCAAGGTGGAGAACTCGGCTTGGTAGACCGCGAAACGGGCGAAACAAAATATATCAAGCCCCTTCACCCAGACGGCGAGACTAAATTACGGTTCAACTGGAATGCCGCGCTTACCCAGGACCCCTGGCAAGACAAAGGCATCTTTTTCGGAAGTCAGTTTTTACACCATAGTTACGATTTGGGACAAACCTGGCAGATAATCTCCCCGGATTTGTCTACAAATGATACTTCCAAGCTCCATCAGGATATATCAGGGGGGCTTACGTTTGATGCCACCAATGCAGAAAATCATTGCACAATAATAGCAATTGCTCCCTCTCCGGTACAAAAAGGGGTAGCCTGGGTTGGCACCGACGATGGCAATGTGCAATTGACCACCGACCATGGCAAAACCTGGACAAATTTTGCTAAAGACCTGCCTGATGCCCCCAAAAACGCCTGGATTCCAGCGATTGAGGCTTCTCCAATAAATGCGGGCGAGGCATTCGTGGTGTTGAATAATTACCGCCAAAACGACTGGCAACCTTACCTCTACCACACCACTGATTTTGGAAAAAAGTGGAAACGCCTTGCTTCGCCCAAAAATCTCCCGGTCGGCAATGGAGCACAGGGCGGTAACTATTGCCTTTCCGTGGTACAAGACGCTGAAGTGCCCAATCTGATTTTCCTTGGAACCGAACATGGTTTGTACGTTTCCATCAATTATGGCGAAAATTGGGTGTTGTTTCCTGGCGAGTCTTTCCCAAGTGTGCCTGTTTTTGATATGAAAATCCAGCAGCGTGATGCCGACCTAGTCCTTGGCACCTTTGGGCGCGGCATTTGGATTCTGGACAACCTTTCTGTCTTGCGCGAACTGGCGCGTTCTGGTGTGAACCTGTTAGACCAGCCCTTCAAACTTTTTCCAGCGCAGCCAGGAGTGCTTGCTGAATTCCGCTCCTTTGATGGCCCCCGTTTTGCAGTAGACGCAACGTATGAAGGGGAAAACAAAGGCACTGATGTGAGTATCCCTGTTTGGGTGAAACCAGGGATTAAAAAAGTAGAAAAGGCTAAGGGTAATTCCGATTCTGAAGAAGGAGGGGATAAAGACAAACCTGCCTCTGATAAGGCTACGGTGGGAAAAAATGAAAAACCCACCTCCGCTGAAGCAAAGGCGGGTAAAAAGGAGGAGAAGAAGGAAGACAAAAAACTCGCCTCCGCTGAAGGATCTGATAAGGACAAACCCGCCTCCGCCAAGGCTACGGCGGGTAAACCGGGTAAAAAAGAGAAAGCCACCATCATGGTCTTTGCTATGAATGGCGACACATTGCGTCGGTTCAAGACTGAATTGGATTCCGCTTTTTCCAGTAGAATCTGGTGGGGCAAAGATACCAAAGGTGTGCGTTTCCCATCTAAAAACGAACCGGGGCCAGACCAATTGGAGCCAGGCAGAGGCCCACAGGTACTACCTGGTGACTATTGGATAAAGGCAGAATACATGGGCTACCGCGATTCGATACAGGTAAAGGTGATAGATGATCCGCGGCTAAACATCTCAGTGGCCGAGCGGGAAGCCAAAAACGGTGCTGTCCGCGATTTGGCAAAAATAGTGGAACGTTCCACCAAGGCTTACGACCGTTTGAAAGAGGCTGAGAAGACAATCGGGTTGGTAGAAAGCCAATTTGTGAACGTTCCTGACAGCCTGAAAAAAGACGTGAACAAGCTAGGCTCGGCCATCAAAGACTCCATTTCTGTGTTGAAGGAGAAATTTTTCCAGCACAAAGAAGTGAAAGGAATTCAACGAAATCCAGATGTGCTGAATGCAAAATTCTGGAATGCCTTTGGTTATATTGACGGAGGGCAAGGTGCGCCCAACGCTGCTACGCAAACCGCCATCGCTACTGCAAAGCGCGAAGCAGAAAGTCTGATAGAAAAGGTAAACACACTTTTAGACACGCAATGGAAGGAGTACAGAGCAAAAGTAGAGGCAGTGAAGTTTTCAGTCTTTAAAGACTTCGATAGGATTTAGCATTGTAATCTGTTGATATACATCTGATTAAATAGGCTCCTGCTGCATTGCAGGGGCCTGTTTTTTTGCTACGCCAAAATTTTATCAATTTTTTCTTCGAGTTTCTTGAACCCTGCAAATCACTTTTTGTTTATCGTTAGGTTTGCAAACCTTAAACAAAAATGTCTAACTAAACTAAAATTTCACTCATGATTCGTCTGTCTAAATCTTTACTTCTTTTCCTTTCTATCATGGTTGGTTTTTCGGCCTGCCAAAAAGAACAATTAAACGATGTACAACCTGTTGGTACCCAAGGCCTTGCTGGTGATCGCTCAACCAACACAGTAGTTGACATCGCGCTTGCCAATCCAGATTTCAGTATCCTTGTTGCTGCGGTTGTAAAAACCAATACTGTTGGCTTTTTTGGAAGCGCTAACCTCAATGGAACTGTTTTTGCACCAACAAATGCGGCATTTGCCCAACTGCCCGCACCGTTCAATAGTGCAGCTGGCATCAATAGCATCACTGACCCAAAGGACATCAAGTTCCTGTCACAAGTATTGCGTTACCACGTTGTTTTGGGGCGTCGCAATGCTGCGCAACTCCCGAACGGTGGCTACGGAACCTATAAAACAGCCACAACGCCCAACGACAACCAGATTTATGTAAGTCGTAACGTAGCCAACGAAGTGATTATCAATGGCAACTCAAAAGTGGTGGCTGCAGATGTTCAAGCGGACAATGGAGTAATCCATGTGATTGACAAAGTGCTGTTCTTCCCAACCAACGACATCGCACAAATAGCTATTGGAAATGGCAACTTCACGGCGCTGGTAGCTGCTTTGCGGAAAACGGGCTTGGTCAACACACTCATGTCGCCCACCACCGATGTAACCGTTTTTGCACCCACAGATGCGGCTTTTGCACAATTGCCTGCACCATTGAACAATGCTTCCAATATCAAAGGCATTTCAGATCCGGCTACAATCAATACGCTTCGCACCGTGCTGCTTTACCACTTGGTTAGTGGCCGTGTATTCTCCGCTGATTTGCGGGAAGGTATCTCTGTGCCAATGCTAGCTGCCGGAAACACACTCGTTACACTGGCCGGAGGGCCAAAAGTGAAAGGCAATGGCAATCCAACGGGGTCAAATATTGTACTCACTGATTTATTGGCACGAAATGGCGTGATCCACGTCATTGACAGTGTTTTGCTCCCATAATGTAATAGCACACCAATACGATTCATCGTTTCCTACCGTACGGAGCCGTTGGTTTCTAACGAAATCAGCGGCTCTTTTTTTCCATCCCATGTATAGTTTTTGGTTAAAAAGCCTGTCCTTTGCACACGCATCAAGACCGTCCGTAAAATTATATTTATCCAGTACCAGCTGAAGATTACACCGAGAACGAAAAAGAAAACCGTGAGCCTTGAGTCGAGTGTTGACAATCTTATTGTTTTAGTTAATTTTAGTTCATTATTTTCAAACACAAATGTCTGATAATCAAAAGAAATTGACCCGAATCGGGGTCTTTTACGACGGCAATTATTTTCTCCATGTTTCCAATTATTACGCCTACCATCACGAACGCCGAGGCCGACTAAGTATCGCTGGTTTGCACGAGTTCATCCGTCATAAAATAGCTGAGGAAGAACAAAAAGACATGCACCTCTGTCAGATTGTGGATGCCCACTATTTCCGGGGGAGGCTTTCCGCCCAAGAGGCCAGTACAGAAGGGAATCGGCTTTTTTACGACCGCCTTTTTGATGATATACTTATGATGGAAGGGGTTACGACCCACTACCTTCCTGTCCGAACTACCTTTTTTGGCCAACGCCAGGAACGCGGCATTGACGTTTGGATGGCGCTTGAAGCCTTTGAGCTGGCGCTTCACAAACAGTTCGACGTGTTGGTGCTCATCGCCTCTGACAGCGATTTTGTGCCGCTTGTACGCAAACTCCACACCCTGGGAGTCCGGGTAATGCTCTTTGCCTGGGACTACGATTTTTACTATTAAGAAGGCCGCCGCCGCAGCACGGTCACCTCGCAGGCACTTTGGGAAGAAGTTACGTATCCCCTTGCAATGCAGGATGTTATCACGGATGACAACGATCCTCAGTTTCCTGTAAACCGTCTTTTTGTAGAACGGAAGCGCAACCTGCCCAACGCTTCTGCTGATGTTGAGGAAACTGTGGTTGCCCCCGTGGAAGATGGAGAAACCATGCGCAGCACCATTTTCAGCTTAAAAGACGGCTATGGTTTTGTCAATTTCCCGCAAACCAACAATCTCTTTTTCCACTTTTCATTTCTGATTGACACTGATTTCAACGACTTGCGCGAAGGTGATATGGTGGAATTTACGCTCAGTAAAAACGATCGTGGAGAGCCAATTGCGCGGAATGTTAAGTTGATTAAATAGATCGGTATCCCTTGGTTAATTCAGTTTGATGGAAGAGATAGAAATCCCGAAGGGATTACCCAATTTTTAATCGGCCTGTGACTAATGATCCGTTCTGTTGCAACATCAAACTTGACATAATTTGAACCACAAAAGGCACAAAAGAGCACAAAAGTAACAATACCGCCTTTTGTGTCCTTTTGTGCCTTTTGTGGTTCAAAATACACCTACCTTTTCTTACCAGCCGCCTTAGCCGCCGCCTTCACCGGTTTCTCCACCTTCCCTTCCACATCGCTCAAATTGGCTACCTCTCCAATCGGCCAACCTTTCCGATACCAGAAAAACAAGGCCACAAGGCAAAGCAACAGCGTTAATCCTGAAGCCACGTAAGCAACAGTCTCCCCCAAATAGTAAGAACGCGGTTCAAAGCGCATTTCCAGTTTTTGCTTTTCTCCAGCGGGCAATCGCATGGCGCGTAGCAAATAGTCGGCTTTGATGAAATCCGGTGCGGGCTGACCGTTCAGGTAGCATTTCCAGCCCTTAGCAGGCGGGTACCACATTTCAGAAAAAATCGCGAGTTGCTCGGTTTTGGCGGAGTATTCATACTCCATGCGGTCGGGGTGATAACTGGCGAGTTTGATATAGTCGTTGCTGTCGCGTTGTATGTTCAATCCCTGGAGGTTAGCGGCAAAGGATTCCTGCACCACAGCCGTGTCTTTTGGATTGAGCGGACCAAGCGCATTGAGTTCATCATCACCGTTTGCGACGGTCTGGAAACTGCTGACGAACCAGGCATTTCCGCACACTTCCGGATTGGGGAACACTTGCCCTTTGTCTCCGATAATGTATTTGCCATTCATCATGCCTATGATGTGAAGGTTTTTATTCAGATCCCTGCCGAGGTATTTGTCCACTACTTCCTGAAAACGCTGAAGTTTGGCTGCATGGTAGCCGCTCAGGCTTTTGTGGAAATAGGAGGTGGTTGCATTGCTGGCAATTGCACCACGTGAAAGGTCGAGTACCCGGTAATGCGGGTCTTTGTCGGCTTTAATTTGGAGGTCAAAATCTTCTGGCTGGGGTGGCGAAGTGGCTGCTTTTTTAGATTCGTATTTGCTGGCAGGAATGGAGCGGAGGCATACGAGCCAGGTATCGGTCAAAGAAAGTGCTGCCACAAGCCCGACCATAATTGCCGCTTTCAGACTCCCGCGCAGGTAAAGGTAAATAAGCGCGGCGGCGGCGGCCACAAATCCGAGCGAGCGGATCAAATCTCCCCATAGCAAATCAGCGCGGTCTTCTTTCAATGCGGCCAGGAGTTGGGCATTGTCACCCAAGGCATTGTCATTCGGGCCTGTATCGCTTGCACAGGTCATTCCAATGATGCAAAGGAGCGCCGTTACACCCATCCCTATCCAAAGAGCGAGTTTTTTTCGGTCAATGGAAATGTCGGGGTCTGCCAATTTTTGAACGCCCATTGCAGCCAGTGCAGCTACACACAATTGTGCGGGCCCAAGCGCCATGGACACGGCGCGGAACTTGCTGAACATTGGCATATAGTCGTACAATATATCGTTGAGAAAGAAATGCTTCCCCAGGCCAAAGTCACCATAAAGATGCCGCTCAGCAATAACCACCATTTTACCGCGCCCGGCACCAGAAATGCGCCAAGGAAAAAGAGAAAACAAACGATCGCACCGAAGTAAATGGCCGTGCCTACAAAAGGCTGATCCCCATTGTAAAACAGCGCGGCAATTTGCGACTGCATTTGTGCTTTGGTAGTGTTGGGCGGCATTTGACGGGACACAGCTTTCAGCAGTTTGGTGTCTCCAAAAGTTTCACTTGCACCACCACCTGCAAAATGCGGCACAAGGAGCGTCATGCTCTCACACACGCCATAACTCCAACCAAACAGGTAGTCTTTGCTAAGACCGTCACCTTTGTCAGCACTTGCTTTAAGTTCAGACCTTCCACGAATGGTTTCCTGGCTGTATTCGTATGTGGGCCAGAGTTTGGAAAGGTTGCAAGCAAAGCCGATGGCAAGGGCCAAACCCATGATTACCACCTGTTTGCCCCAATTCAACAGGGTTTTATGGCGCACGGATTCCACCAATTGTACCAAGACATAAATCCCCGCAATCAATAAAGTGTAATAGGTAATTTGAACGTGGTTGACGTATATCTGCATAGCCGTGAAAAGGGCCAATAGCCCTGCTCCAACGAGCAAACGTCCATTGAGGAGCATAATGGTGGCGGCCAATAAGCCTGGCGCAATGGCCATCGCTGCCATCTTGGTAGAGTGTCCTGCTTCGAGGAGATCAATATTATAAGTGCTGATCCCATAGGCCAATGCCCCAAACACAGCTACTCGCCAATCTGCCCTCAATGTTATTATCAGGAGGTACATAAACAGCATGGCTGCCAGCACTTGTGCCCAAATACCAGTCGTGTCGGTCCAAAAAAAGGCCGCTTTCACCAATGGTTTGGTCAAATTACCATGGATAGGCGAATAGATTTGGTACCCTGGCATTCCGCCAAAAGTGGAGTTGGTCCAAAGCGGAGCGGGTTCACCTTTTTCAGATAATCCTGAATTTCCGTCATCATTCCCCGCGCCCTGTCGTTGTCAGGCTGGGGCAACACCTTGCCACCGAAGAAGTTAGGTGCAAAAAAAACAGCCGACACGGCAAACAGCACGGCGGCAGCGATGAGATGGGGAGTGAATTTTTTAAAGTCCATGTGTTAGGATAATGTGATATTTGGAAATTGAGATATTGCCTGTCTGTTGCTATACAGGGGATATTGAGAAACCGCACTGACCAAAAAATATCTCAATATCCAAATATCCCATTGACAATCGCCGCGAAGGTAGAAATCAGTTCAAATTCAACAGCAATTCTCGTAGGGTATCCGGCAAAATCTCGTGGCCTCCCTCGAAACTGCGTTCGCCAAAGTCAATGTCATTTTTCTTTTCGATTTCCTGGACAGTACCCATCCGGTCGGGTGTGAGAAACGGATCGTGGGTTCCGTACAGCAAATAGAGTTTTTTATCTGCCAAATAATCCTTGTGGGCTGCGTAATCAAGGTCTTCTGGGGGAAGTCCGGCCCAGAGCAGGAGGTCGTGGAACTTGGGAAATTTCTCCAGCATCCAACGGCAGACCGTAGCGGTGCCTTGCGAGAAACCAAGCAACACGATACGCACATCGGAGGGCAATTGAGGCAGGTAGTGTTCGTATAGTTTTTGGAGGTAGTTGGCGTAGTCCTCGATTTCGGAGCGCCGTTGGTGGCGGGTCATCCAATTTCCGCCTACTTCGCCATCAAAGCCCTTTTTGTAAAAGTGATTAAGCCCTTCCGGGGCCACCACAAGGGTATGCTCATTTTCCAAAAGTTGGAAGTTTTTCAGGAATTCATCCGCCAACTGGGCATAACCATGGCAAACGATCCAAAATTGCTTTATTTGTGGTCCGGGCTTTCCCAGCACATAATAATGAGCGGTACGCTGTACTGAAATAGTATGATGCTGCATCGGTTGGGTTTGAGGCGGCCAAAGTACGACAAAGTGAATGTCCAATATCCAATGTCCAATCTCCAAATTTGGGCTATTTCTAAGTTTCTTTGTCGCTGCAAGTGAATGCATAACGATGGTATGCCAAGAATAACGGACAATTGGTCATTTTACCCCAACTATGGATAAAATCCTAATCATAGATGACGAAGAAAAACTTCGTTCACTCCTGGGCCGCATTGTTGCCTTGGAGGGCTTTGAGGTATTCCAGGCAGGCGACTGCAAAACGGGCCTGAAAAAACTTGAACAGCAGGGCGATATAGCAGTGGTGCTCTGTGACGTAAAACTTCCAGATGGCAACGGCGTAGATCTCACCCAGAAAATAAAAACGGTTCATCCCAGCACGGAGGTCATCCTTTTGACGGCATACGGTAATATTCCGGATGGAGTTCAAGCCATCAAGAATGGCGCATTCGATTACATTACCAAGGGCGACGAAAACAACAAAATCCTACCACTACTCCATCGGGCTGTAGAAAAAGTCGCCCTGGCGCGGCGCGTTCGACAATTGGAAAAACAGTTGGGAGAGCGGCATTCCTTCGACCGCATAATTGGCAAATCAAAAAGTATTCAGGCGGCCATCGAGCTCGCCCGCAAGGTTGCGCCCACTGATACTACGGTGTTGCTCACGGGCGAAACGGGTGTTGGCAAAGAAGTTTTTGCTCAGGCCATTCATCAGGCCAGCCCCCGGCAAAATCGCCCTTTTGTGGCCATTAATTGTGCCGCTTTTAGTCACGACTTGCTTGAAAGCGAGATGTTTGGCCACAAAGCCGGAGCATTTACCGGAGCCATGAAAGACAAAAAAGGCTTGTTTGAAGAAGCCAACCATGGCACGCTTTTCCTGGATGAAATCGGTGAAATGCCTTCCGATTTGCAGGTTAAACTCCTACGGGTTTTGGAAACGGGCGAGTTTATCAAAGTTGGAGAAAGCACTTCCACCAAAATCAATGTTCGAATCATCGCTGCTACCAACCGTGATTTATCAAAGGAAATAGAGCAAGGCCATTTTCGGGCGGATCTTTTCTATCGGATTGCGGTATTTCAAATTAAACTGCCCGCATTGCGGGAGCGTGTCACGGACATTGAGCCGCTTATACAGCATTTTACAGCACTTTTTGCCCACAAAACCAATCAAAAGATCAAGGCTATAGACACTGAATTTATCGAAGCCTTAAAGCAACACGCTTGGCCTGGCAATATCCGGGAATTGAAAAACGTGATTGAACGCAGTGTTATCCTCATGGAAGAAGGCATTTTGCGTGTAGAAAACTTGCCCTATGAATTACAACAATTAGCGCTGAATTCCTCGATCGGCGAACCTCGAACCCTCTCCGCCTTTGATTTGGCGAGCGCCGAAAAACTGCATATCCTCAAGGTGCTGAACCATACGGGCGGGAACAAATCTGAAACGGCCCGGCTGTTGAATATTGCTCCGGCTACCTTATATCGGAAGTTGGGGGAATGGGGGATTTAACCCTCTCATTTTTGATTACCATCTCTCTCATTTTGAAACACTTTCCATGATTGGCATACCCTGCCTGGAAAGTGTTTTTTGTTTTCAAATAATACATTTTCAAGGAGTTGTAAGGTTGGCATGATGCGCCCGCGTCCTGTGGCATTTGCTTTGGGTAAAAGCCAGCAAATACTTTCATCATGATAACCCTCCTCTTGCTCCTACTCGGATGTGCGTGTTTCGCGCTCTTCTTCAAATCCATTGATTTCTTTGAAAAAATCTAAAAATCCCCTGTCATGATTTTTCTCTTTGTCATTTCACTTCTGGTTTTCGGCTACCTCGTTTATGTGTTAGTCAAACCTGAAAAATTCTGAACCTACCCTGCTCATACAGAGATGAAAGCGTCATTCACGCCTCTCAACTCAATCACTTTCTCACATCATGAATACTGAATTACTCGGCGTTTTAGCCATTTTTCTGCTTACCCTCGCTGTGGCATGGCCTATGGGCCGTTACATCGCACGGGTCTATAGCGGAGAACGTACTTGGACAGACCCCATATTTGGTCCAATTGAGCGATTGTTCTTCCGCGTCAGTGGTATTGACCCCAACCGTGGAATGACGTGGGTGGAACACCTCAAAGCGTTGCTGACCATCAACTTTGTTTGGTTTTTGATGTCCATGTTTGTCCTGATGAACATGGCCTGGCTACCACTCAACCCGGACGGCAACCCATCCATGAGTCCTGATCTGGCCTTCAACACCAGCATTTCGTTTGTGGTCAACTGCAATTTGCAGCACTACAGCGGGGAGTCCGGCCTCAGTTATTTAGGACAGATTTGGCTGATGTTTCTGCAATTTGTCAGTGCAGCAACCGGGATGGCTGCGGCTGCGGTTTTGTTTAATGCGCTCAAAACCCGACAACGCCCCTTCAGGGGGGTCGGGGTCGGGACTCGGCAATTTTTACGACTATTTCCTGAAATCCAGCACCCGCATTTTGTTGCCCTTGTCATTCTGGTAACCATCATCCTGATGCTCAACGGCTCGCCGATGACTTTCGAAGGAAAGGACACAATAGTCGGTTTGCAGGGTGATACGGTGCAGGTCAGTAGAGGCCCAGTAGCTGCTTTTGTGGCCATCAAACATATAGGAACAAACGGCGGTGGTTTTTTTGGCGCCAATTCGGCGCATTCTTTGGAAAACCCGAATTACCTGACGGCTTTGGTGCAGTTGTTTGCCCAACTTCTTATCCCTGCGGCAATGGTATTTGCTTTTGGCTTTTACCTGCGTCGCCGTAAACTGGCCATTATGATATTCGCCGTTATGACAATCGGTTTTTTGATGTTGGTTATTCCCAATATCGTTTCTGAAATGAAAGGCAACCCGGCTATTTCAGCCATGGGCGTGGATCAAAGTTTAGGGGCTATAGAAGGTAAGGAGATTCGATTCGGAGCGGCAATGTCCGGTTACTGGAGCATCCTGACCACGGTGATTTCGACAGGCTCGGTCAATGCCATGCACGACAGCACCATGCCGCTTTCTGGCATGAATGAATTGCTGGCTATGATGGTCAACGCGTTTTATGGCGGTTGCGGCGTGGGTATCCTGAATTTCTTTATTTACCTCATCATCGCCGTATTTATAGCGGGACTGATGGTTGGGCGAACCCCGGAATTCCTGGGTAAAAAAGTGGAGGCCCGAGAGGTGAAGATTGCCATGATCACAGCGCTGCTCAGCCCCTTGCTCATCATGGGCGGAACGGCTCTATCAGCCTGGATGATTGTGCAAGATCCAAGCCTGCCATGGTTAAACAACCCCGGCTTTCATGGATTTTCTGAAATGCTTTATGAAATGACCTCCGCCAACGCCAACAACGGCTCCGGCTTTGAAGGCTTGGGTGATAACAATCCGTTCTGGAACATCTCCACAGGCATTATCCTGATCCTCGGACGGTTTATTCCGATCATTGGGCCAGTTGCGATTGCTGGCTTGCTGGCATCCAAAAAGTACATTCCGGAAGGCGCCGGCACATTGAAAACCGATACGTCCACCTTCGGAGTTATGATCTTCTGTGTGATTGCGATTATCACTGCCTTGTCGTATTTCCCAGCGTTGGCGTTGGGCCCGATTGCAGAGTATTTTTCGATGCAATAACCACTAAAAAATCCACCACATTCGTGAACCGAAATTATTATAAAACTAGTGCTGAACTGGTTCAAAATAAATACAATGAAAGATAGAGAAAAAAAGGGTCTGTTTCAACCCGAGCTGATACGTGCTGCTTTATGGCAGTCGGTGGTGAAACTCAACCCACGCCTTATGTTTCGCAACCCGGTGATGTTCACCGTAGAAATCGGCACAGCCATCATGGTGGTTGTCACCATACTATCCATGATGCCCGGCGCGGATGTGGCGACCCTGGGTCATCCCGGCTACAATTTCACCATATTCGTCCTGTTGCTACTCACGGTGGTGTTTGCCAAATTTCGCAGAAGCTTTTGCCGAAGCGCGGGGCAAAGCCCAGGCCGAAAGCCTGCGTAAAACGCGGAAAGACACGCCGGCTAAACTTCTGTTGGATGGCGACTCAATAACCACTGTTTCCTCTTCTGATCTTCGTCGCGGTGACCGCTTCGTCTGCGAAGCCGGAGACATCATTCCCACCGATGGCGAGATCATCGAAGGGCTGGCAACGATTGACGAGAGTGCAATCACAGGCGAATCAGCCCCGGTGATCCGGGAATCAGGTGGCGACAAATCCAGTGTGACGGGCGGCACCAAAGTACTCTCCGACCGTATTGTGGTGTCGGTAACTGTCCAGCCGGGAGAAAGTTTTCTGGATAAAATGATCGCTCTGGTAGAAGGCGCCAGTCGGCAAAAAACACCGAATGAGATTGCGCTGACCATTCTTTTGGCAGGTTTTACGCTAGTGTTTGTCATCGTATGTGTCACACTCAAACCCTTCGCAGATTACGCCAACACGCCGATTTCGATTGCCGCGTATGTGTCGCTGTTTGTTTGCCTGATCCCGACTACCATTGGAGGTTTGCTCTCGGCTATTGGCATCGCGGGCATGGACAGGGCCTTGAGGGCCAACGTGATCACAAAGTCCGGCAAAGCTGTGGAAACCGCAGGCGACATTGATGTTCTACTGCTCGACAAGACGGGTACCATCACCATTGGCAACCGCAGGGCAACCAACTTTTACCCTACCGCAGGCATACACCGGGATGAACTTATCCGCAGCAGTGTGATGAGTTCCTTGGCCGATGAAACACCCGAAGGAAAAAGTATCGTGGAATTGGCCAGCCCGGAATTGGTCAAGGGCCTGAGCGTTGAGGGTGCAACAATGATAAAATTTACGGCCGAGACCCGCACCAGTGGCGTGAATCTGGCTGATGGCACCCGCATCCGTAAAGGGGCACAAGATACGATTCGCCAATTGGTAGAACGGGCTGGAAATGTTTTCCCGGACGACATCGCCAAAGAAAATCCAGCATATTTCTTCGAATGGAGGTACGCCTCTCGCTGTGTCAGTAAACGAAAAAGTGGTGGGCGCAATAGAATTGCAGGACATTATAAAACCCGGTATCAGCGAACGTTTTGACCGACTCCGTAAAATGGGCATCAAAACGGTGATGGTAACGGGGGATAACCCGTTGACAGCCAAATTTATCGCCCAAAAGGCAGGTGTAGACGACTTTATCGCCGAGGCCAAGCCAGAGGATAAAATGGAGTACATCAAAAAAGAGCAGCAAGAAGGCCGCCTCGTAGCCATGATGGGCGACGGTACCAACGATGCTCCAGCGCTTGCCCAAGCCGACGTAGGCGTAGCGATGAACTCCGGAACCCAAGCAGCCAAAGAAGCCGGCAACATGGTAGATTTGGACAATGATCCGACCAAATTGATTGAGGTTGTAGAGATCGGTAAACAATTGCTGATGACTCGGGGAACGCTGACGACTTTCAGCATTGCGAATGACGTAGCCAAATATTTTGCCATTGTACCGGCACTGTTCATGGCAAGTATTCCGGCGTTGCAACACCTGAACATTATGCATCTGTATTCGCCAGAGTCGGCCATTCTGTCGGCGGTGATTTTCAATGCTTTGATTATTCCTGCTCTGATTCCGCTGGCGCTGAAAGGCGTGGAATACAAACCCATCGGAGCTTCGGCACTGTTGCGCCGCAACCTGTTTATTTATGGTTTAGGCGGTATCGTCGTGCCGTTTATAGGGATCAAATTGATTGATTTAGTGGTGACATTGTTCTTTTAAACCCTCAACATTCTCAACTTTCTCTACACATGAAATCGCACATTCTTTCTGCTATCATACTCACCTTCTGTTGCCTCCTTTTTCTGGCGGTGCTCTATCCTTTGGCCATGTTCGGCATCGGAAAAGCAGTCGCCCCGAATGGTGGTCAAGGTGAAGTCATGGAGGCCAATGGCCGGGTAGTTGGTTACGCCCGTGTCGGCCAGAATTTTTCTGATGATCGGTACTTTTGGTCGCGGCCCTCTGCGGTGAGCTACAATGCTGCCGGTTCTGCCGGGTCCAACAAAGGCCCGAGCAATCCGGATTATCTGGCCACGGTTCAAGCCCGGCTTGATACGTTCCTCGTGCACAATCCAGGGGTACGCGCCAACCAGGTGCCCAGTGAATTGGTAACGGCATCCGGCTCCGGTTTGGATCCACACCTTTCCCCTCAGGGTGCTTTGGTACAGGTGGCTCGTATCGCTAAACTGCGTAATCTTAATGCCAGGGATCTGGAATTGCTGGTGACGCAAAAGACCGAACAACCCTTGTTGGGACTGTTTGGCACAGCTCGCGTTAACGTACTGGAACTGAATCTGGCGTTGGATAATTTGAAGTAAAACATCGCCATTTTAACAGACAAATCCTCAATTCGCCCTAAAAATTCCCTTGGGAATTTCTCACTGACACTGCAATTACAACAAACTTAAATGCTTAATTTTCAATGAAAAAAATACTGTTTTCCCTGCTTCTTTTTGTGCCCTTGATACTTGGAGCACAGATAGATACCTCCGCGATTAATTTCTCCGTGAGCGGTTATGCCGAACCATATTACGGCTACGATTTCAGTGAGCCAGCCGAAGGAAATCGCCCTGGCTTTGTCTACGCCCATAATCGGCACAATGAATTCAATCTCAACATCGCATACTTGAAAGGGTCTGTGAATGCACAACGTTTTCGCGGCAACCTGGCCATCATGGCGGGTACTTATGCCAATGCCAATTTGGCTGCGGAGCCAGGCACCTTTAAGAATGTATTTGAGGCCAATGCCGGAGTCAAAATTTCCAAAAAACACGAACTTTGGATTGACGGCGGGATTTTTGGTTCGCACATTGGTTTTGAAAGCGCTATAGGCAAAGATTGCTGGACACTGACGCGCAGTATTCTGGCCGACAATTCGCCTTACTACGAATCAGGGGCTAAATTGTCCTATACAACGCCCAATGGCCAATGGTTTTTTAGTGCGCTTGCACTCAACGGCTGGCAAAGGATTCAACGTGTGCCCGGCAACTCGCTCATTTCAGGTGGTACCCAAATCCAGTACAAGCCGAACTCAATTGTTACCTTGAATAGCAGTACTTTTTTCGGAACGGATAAACCAGATACCATCGGATTGTCTCGTGTATTTCATAATTTCTACGGCGTTTTTCAATTCAATGATCAGTTCGGTTTGACCCTTGGATTCGATACTGGTTGGGAAGAAAACGCACGGGAAGGGGAGGATTCAAATTTCTGGTATAGCCCGGTTTTAATCGCCCGTTATGCCATCAACGACCGTCTGACTTTTGCAGGTCGTGTAGAATATTACAGCGATGAAAACGGCGTCATCATTGCTACAGGTACGGAGAATGGTTTCCAAACCCTGGGCGTCTCTGCAAACCTCGACGTGCAGATACATAAGAATGCTGTTTGGCGAGTGGAAGGAAAGATTTTCAATAGTCAGGATGAGATTTTCTTCGACGCAAATGGTGCGGCAAGCAACACAAATGCAGTTGTGACGACAGCGTTCGCGGTTTGGTTTTAATGGATATAGCCATATAAATTAAAAAGTGGATAAAGAACAAACCGTTCAACATTTCCTCAATCTGATCAAAAATTCCAGGCGGGGGAAATTCAAAATCTACATCGGTATGAGCGCCGGAGTAGGTAAGAGCTATCGTATGCTCCAAGAGGCGCATACCCTGCTTCGAAATGGTATTGATGTAAAAATTGGGTACATAGAAACGCACAACCGGAAAGAAACCGCTGCGCTTTTGGAGGGCCTGCCGGTAATTCCCCGCCGAAAACTATTTTACAAAGGCAAAGAACTGGAGGAAATGGATGTGCAGGCTATTATCAATTTGCGCCCGGAAGTGGTGATTGTGGACGAATTGGCGCACACCAACATAGACGGCAGCAAAAATGAAAAACGCTGGCAAGATGTAATGGACATACTCGCAGCGGGTATAAATGTGATTAGTGCGGTAAATATACAACACATTGAAAGCCTAAATGAAGAGATCAAATCTATAACGGGCATTGAGGTAAAGGAGCGAGTACCGGACAGCGTACTGGCTCAAGCAGATGAAGTGGTGAACATTGACCTGACTTCCGATGAACTCATCGGCAGGTTGAAAGAAGGGAAGATATACCACGGCGACAAGATTGAAAGTGCGCTTCATAATTTTTTCAAAAGCGACCATATACTGCAACTCCGAGAACTGGCACTCAAGGAAGTAGCATCCCAGGTAGAACGCAAAGTTGAAAAGGAAGTCGCTCCCTCTGGCGCCATGCGGCATGAACGCTTTTTAGCATGTATAAGCACCAATGATACAACCGCCAAACACGTCATCCGAAAGACAGCGCGGCTTGCGAATTATTATCACTCAAAGTGGTATGCGCTTTATGTTCAGACACCAGATGAACGATCTGATAAAATCGCCTTGGACAAACAACGGCATTTGATCAATAATTTCAAATTAGCCACGGAATTGGGCGCAGAAATCATTAAAGTAGAAAGCAACAGCGTCAGCGCGGCCATCATTGAACAGGCCGAACAACGCGGGATCACTACGATTTGTATAGGCAAACCGCACTTGAGCTTGTTCCGAATTATCCTGGCGACCAATGTTTTCAATGAATTGCTAAAAAAACTGTCGTCCAGTAATATTGACCTTGTAATATTAAGTTGAACATGAAAATTAAGGCAAAACTCACCTTGGGCGTAGGCTTGCTCTTCGCGCTGATTATTCTGCTTGCATTTGTGAGCATCCAACAGGTACATAGTTTGGCAGAGGACACAAAAAACATCCTGACTGCCAATTACAACTCTTTGGATTACTCAAGAAACATGTTGAATGCACTGGAGCAAAAAGAGGATACTGTTGCCCAGTCAATAGCTTTATTTGAAGCCAATCTAAGTGTACAGGAGCGAAATATTACCGAAGTAGGGGAGGGCGAGTTGACCCAGAATCTGCGACTGCATTTTAATCATTTCAAGGCTAATCCGATGGACAGCGTCGTAGTGAAAAAAATGAGAGATGGGATTAGCAGCATCATGAAATTGAATTTGGAGGCCATTCAACGAAAGAGCGCTGTGGCAGAACATACAGCAGATGACGCGGTGTTTTGGATCGGAATAATTAGTGCGTTCTGTTTTATCATTGCGTTTACACTTTTGTTCAACCTGCCGGCAAATATTGCAGACCCAATAAAAGAATTGACCGAAAGCATCAAACAAATTGCATCTGGAGATTATACTCAACGGGTACAATTCAAAAGTGGCAGTGAATTTGGCGAATTAGCAGACTCTTTCAACGTGATGGCCAAAAAGCTGGAAGAATTCAACAAGAGCAGTTTGGCCAAACTTATCACAGAAAAACGGCGCATAGATACCCTCATCAACAACATGCACGACCCCGTGATAGGGTTGGATGAGGACAAAAATGTGCTGTTTGCAAATGAAGAGTCTTTGAAGATCACGGGATTGAAACCAGGTGAGATTATTGGCAAATCGGCTTTAGAACTTTCATTGAACAATGACCTTATTCGCTCCCTAATGCAAGATGTGGTCGCCGACACCGATGGAAGCAAACCCAAATCCCAGCCATCCATGAAAATATACGCGGATGGAAAAGAGAGTTATTTTGAAAAAGACGTGCTGGAAATTAGCATAACACCAACAGGAGAAAAAAAACCACGGCACATTGGACATGTGATCCTGTTGCGCAACGTAACCGCTTACAAAGAGTTAGACTTCGCCAAATCCAATTTCATCGGCACCATTTCACACGAGTTCAAAACACCCATCTCCTCTATCAAAATGAGCTTGCAGCTCCTGGAAAACGGTCAGATCGGGGTAGTGAACGAAGAACAACAAAACCTGCTACATAGTATCCGGGAGGATGCAGACCGATTGCTGAAAATTACAGGCGAATTGTTGAATATATCTCAAGTGGAAACTGGCAATATCCAGCTCACGGTAATGCCCTCTGATGCAAAGGCAATATTTACACGAGCAATGGAGGCTAATCGGGTTACGGCCGACCAGAAAAAGATTCGATTGGAGCTGAATTGCGCCGAGCACATGCCACTGGTATTGGCAGATAGTGACAAAACAACCTGGGTGTTGACCAACCTGATTTCCAATGCTATTCGATATTCTTATGACAATTCGATTGTATTTCTTCTTATCCGGCCATTCGATGACTTGATAGAGTTTGCAGTGAAGGATACGGGGCAAGGTATTCCGCCCCAATATGTTCAAAAGGTATTTGACCGGTATTTTCGCGTCCCTGGATCCATAAGTGAAGGTACAGGGCTTGGCCTGGCCATCAGCAAGGAATTTATTGAAGCCCAAGGGTGGAAGCATCAGCGTTGAAAGCGATTTTGGAGCAGGGAGTACATTTAAGGTGGTACTGAATAGTGCTCAAAGGTAGTTTTGGAGCATTGCAATCGCCAAATATTGACAGAGATGCATTTTAAGCAAGAGAGCTAATAGGTGCTGAGTATCTTTGAGGGCTTTTTTGTGAATTCGTAAAACTTGCCTTTGTTTTTCCGAATTTGTAAATTATCCAAGTTCTCAAACCGATTTACATGCATAGCATTTACTCCAAGCTCCTCGTTTTCAACGTTATATTCCTGTTTTCTGTACAAAACGCCGCCGCTTGTGGCTACGATTGGGTAGGGGAGTGTTCCTCCTCGGTCCATCTCCGTATCAATGGCACTTTGGACAGTTTTATCATCGCCGATTGTCCTTCGGGTATTCGTTTCAACGGCCTGCACCTTGGAACCTTGCAAAACCTTTCACTGGCCAATGCCAGGGCTATCACCTGGGAAAGTTGTTTCAATAATGTAAGCGGTATCGGGCTTCAGTATCGCGTGTTTGAGCAGGGTGGGGCAGCGGGCAATTTCCAGAATCTCAACCTCGATCAAGATTATTTTACCCTCGTGGGACTTTACACCACACGTTACCGTAGCAAGGCCAGTAATATTGATCTGGCTGCCGGGCTAACAGTCGGCAAAACATATGTGCTCGAAGTATATTTTGTGGCCGAAATTGATACCCTTGGCGATGATTTTATCCCGGAAACTACCATGACAAAAAACAATGGCGGACAAAATTACCGCCTGACGTTCACCTATGGCGGCCCAACGGCAACCCCTTTCGTAGTCGTGCCGACCAATGTAAAAGAGCCAAATTGTCACAGTGAATCCAACGGTATTGTTGGAGTAAGTGTCTGGGGCGACCATTCGGGGCTTTTTTACAATTGGTCAAATATAAGCCTCAATTTCTATCAGCAAAACAGCCTTCCCGCAGGAACGTACACTGTTACGGTTACCGGTGCAAACTACACGGAATCCGACACCATTGTGCTTGGCCAGCCAGACATATTGACGATCCAAACCACTAATATTCAACCTGTTAACTGCGGCGGTGGGCTTGGGTCCATCACGGTTCAAGCAGAAGGGGGCACCGCGCCCTATCACTACCTTTGGGTGAATGGTCAAACGACTGCAATGGCTACCTTTCCTATGAGTGGCAATTATACCCTCTCCGTCACTGACGCGCACAATTGTATAAGTGTCCAGTCAATCAACTTGCCTGGAGGAGGAACTGTACAGCATAGTCTCTCACAAAAAATCTGTTCGGGAGAAAGCATTGTTCTATATGGGACGGTATTTGATGCTCCGGGCGTGTTTACTTTCATGGTGTCCGGGAATGGCGACTGCGATACCCTCGTGACTTTAACCATCTCTGAGGTTTCCCCAAGTGTCTTGCTGGCCAATCTGCCCACCAACATTCTGGTCACCTGCAACACACCTTCGGTAAACCTTTGTGCCGAGCCTTCGCCTGATGCCGTTTTCCAATGGTCGAAAGACGGGATTCTGGTAACAGAGGCACAATGCTTTCTCGCTTCTGCCGGAGGGATTTACAGCGTAATGGCCTTTTTAGACGGTTGCGTTGCTTCAAAAAACATTCTCTCCGAAGAACATTTGATATCCTTACCCGCCCAGTTTGTTGGATTCGATACCTTGACCTGCAATGGTTTAGGGAATACTCCCGCACTTCTCTGGGCTGTCACAAATGCTGAAAGCCCATCGTTTTATTGGACCAGCAATGGTCAATTTATAACTGAAAATGACTCGTGTTGGTTTGTGATTTCCAACGGCGGTGGTTTTACCTTCCCCGAGCTCCTAGTAACGGATGTTTTTGGCTGCACTACACAAGCGGTCAATATGGTTATCATCACACAAGACGCAGATGTGCCAAGCATTTCTGTCAATACCACGAATGCCTCAGGCCCCAATATTCCGGATGGCTCTGCTTCTGTACAAATTAGTGGAACTGGTCCATTTGAAATCATTTGGAGCACCGGTCAAACAGGACAGGAAATCCTTAATTTGCTGCCTGGAACCTATTGCGTCACCGTAACTGGGGCAAATGGCTGTGGCATCTCTGACTGTGAGGAGGTAGGCTACACAGTTGGCTTGGAGGAAAATCTTATTGCTCCGCTACGCATCTTCCCCAACCCTGCTTACACGGGAGATTGGCTGGTAATCGAGCCGACCGAAATTTTGTCGGGTGCAGCAATTTTGAATCTGGTTGACAATCATGGCAAAATGATCAAGACCGAAAATTTTGAAAACGCACTATCTATTATTCGTTTTAAGTTGCCTGAAACCTTAGCACCGGGCATTTTCTTCCTCCAGATTTTGTCAGAAAACACACAGGCAACAGGAAAAATCCTGCTAAAAGATTAACAACTATTCGGGTGAGACTTTGTTTAGGCTGCTTTGGCTAGTAATAACGTTTCGTTTGTTACCTCCTATTCAGGCGTTTTTTTACCTTTGCCGCGAACAATTAACATCCATTCCATCACCTTTCACAAACATTTCCAAAACATGAGCAAAAAACTCTTTATCCTCCCACTATTTATTTTTGGCGCATTCCTCGCCGTTACCACTACTTCTTGCGGCGACAAGTGCAAAGACGTAGAATGCAACACAGGCACTTGCCTTGACGGCACTTGCGAGTGCGGTACTGGCTTCGAAGGCGAAAACTGCGAAATCGAATGGTCTGCGAAATTCATAGGTTCTTACCTTGGTCAGGACGTTGTGACGGTTAGTACTGCTGTTCCTAGCAATGTTGGTACGTATAATCTCACCTCTCCAGCAGTTGTTACACGCATCAATGAATCTGAAATTCAAATCGCAAACTTCGGCGGGTTCAATTCTATTTTGAAAGCAACCATCGAAGACGGAGACCACCTCCACATTAGCTATACTGATCCAGCTGGTCGCGTTTTTGCAGGTGAAGGCCAACTAAGCGGCAACACCCTTTCAGGCAGTTACCGTGTAACTTATACGGATGCATCTTACGATGATGCTAACTTTACTTACAACAAGTAATTCGTCTGCAGAGCAAAATAAAAAAAGTGCCTGTCGAGCAATCGACAGGCACTTTTTTTATGAGTTGACGCATATATTAATTTCCGCCACCTTGCTTAACAGCACCACCCCGCTTTTTTTGTTCTTCTGGAGCGGTAGGTGAATTAGAGTTGATAGCACCACCCCGCTTTTTCTGATCTTCCATATCACCTTCTTTTACAGCACCACCGCGACTTTTTTGCGGATCGGTTGGTGGTTTTGCGCCAGTAGGCAGCGGATCCACTTTAGGGCCTTTCGATCCGCCTTTTTTCACACCACCTTTAATTGGTGCTGGTGCGGCAGCCATTTCGGCTTTCCAGGCCTCGAGGCGCATGTTGGCCTCTTCTTGTACGCGTGTATCGCATTCCGCAGTCTTCTCCGTACGGAGCATTTCAAGTTGTGCGGTCACAGCAGCAGCGATTTCCTCTTTTTGTTGGGCGAGGGTTTTGCCGTCGAATGCTGTGAGGGTAAAAAAGCCAGCCACAGCTACTGCGCCAGCTAAAAGCAAGTTCTTATTCATTGTAATGGAAAAAATTTCGGTGAATGTTTTGAGAATGAATGGATTTGGGAATGTTTTCAAACGGCTTACTTTTTGTCGGCAGCCATTTCGGCTTCGTAATCGGCTCTGGCCTGATCAACAATGGCCGACACGCGAGCCTCAAAGTCAGCTTCGCATTTGGCGGTCATTTCCTGCTCAACGGCAGCTTTGCCAGCCTCATAGCCTTTTGTGATTTCAGCCTGAACCTGCTCATCCGTGAGCAGTTTTTCGCCGCAAGAAGCCATGGAGAACATCAAGGCTGCGCCTGCGAGAATCCCTAAAATTGATTTTTTCATGTTTGAGAAAACGATTTTGAATGGTTAAAAAATTGATAAGCAAAGGTAGTGGTTGCAATCGTTACGGCACTTTTAGAAGGGACACTTTTTAAAAAAGCTTAGAAGTAGCCCTTTTTCAAAAAGTGTCACTTCCAAACGCGGCTCAAACGAATCTTTCGCCCTAACATTGTTTCCGAAACAACCCGGCTTATGACGCACGCAACTACCATTTATACACAATTTTTGAAAAATATATTTTTACAACGCCTATTGGCGGCCTTGGTTTTCGCCTTGTTTACATTGAGCCTGAACGCTCAAACGGATGATGAACTGCTCGAAAATTTTTCCGTGACAATGAATCGGCATCCGAATCAGATGCTCAACAATTTCTGGAAAATCTCGAACGCTATCGCGACAAGCCCATGAACCTCAATTCCGCAGCTCGGGAAGAACTGCTTTCCTTGCGTTTGCTGAATCAAATCCAGGTGGATAACTTTATCGTTTACCGCGACCAATTCGGACCTTTTTTGAATGAGTACGAACTTCAGGCGATTCCGAATTGGGAATTAGGCGACATCCGACGGGTTTTACAATTTGCACGGATCAGAACGGGCTTAGATACAAGAAATACCAACATCCTCAACGGATTCATACACGGCGACAACGAGTTGTTCCTGCGCTGGGCACATCCTGATCCACCCAATTACGATACAAAAAAATCTGAAGGCGGCCCCAACGCTTATGCCCTTCGCTACCGACATTCCTTCGACAACCGCCTCCGCTTTGGATTTACTGCCGAAAGTGACGCAGGAGAGGCGCTGTTTAGAGGCAGTAACAAACATGGTTTTGATTTTTACAGTGCGCATATTTTTGCCCAGAATTTGAATCAGACCGTTCGAGCGGTTGCTTTAGGCGATTATTCCGCCAGAATGGGACAGGGACTATTGTTGCAAACAGGTTTTGCTCCAGGAAAATCCGCCGAAACAGTGTCAGTGGCACGCGGTGGGCGGAAAATAAACGCCTATGGCGCATTTGGGGAGACCTATTTTTTCCGGGGAGCTGCTGCTACGCTCGCATTTGGCAAACACCTGGAAGTCACTGCAATGTATTCCAATCGCCGCCGTGACGCAAACGTGCAATTGGATACCACTGAATTTGATTCGCCCGAGATCGAATTTTCATCCCTGCTCACTTCTGGCTACCACCGTACTACTACAGAAATTGAAGATGAAAAAGAGCTGCACGAACAAGTTGGCGGACTCACAGCCACCTGGGGCGGACAGAAGGGCCAGATTACTGCAAATGTTCTGCATATCGCTTATGATAAGCCTTGGAGTCCATCTCCTGCGCCTTACCGTCAGTTTGGGTTTAAAGGCCAAAGTTTGACCGGAGCAAGTATTGATTACAATTACCGCTGGCGTAATCTCTTTCTTTTTGGTGAAACGGCTCAGAGTGACAATGGTGGCGTGGCAGCCGTAAACGGGCTGCTTTTTTCTGCGGACCGCCATGTAACGCTCACAGCTGTACATCGTTCCTTGGGCAAGGATTACCAATCTATTTATGGCAATCCTTTTGCAGAAGTTTCCGGCTCAAGCAATGAGCAAGGGCTTTATCTAGGCGCAGATATCCGTTGGATAAGACGTTGGCAGATAAACCTTTATGCAGATGTGTGGCGGCACCCCTGGCTTCGCTTTGGTGTAGATGCACCCTCAAATGGTCGGGAGTACCTGGCCCGTGTGTTGTGGACAAAGAGCCGCAATTTTTCAGTGTACGCCCTCTGGCAATCAGAAACAAAACAACGAAATGATGATTTGGAAAAACCCTTTGGCCTCGTCAACGCAAAACGTGACCGGCTTCGCTTACATTCCATTTACAAAATCAGTAAACCGATAGAACTCCGCAGCCGTTTAGAGTGGACAAGCTACCAAATTGGTGAAAATGCATCCTCCCTGGGTTTTGTTGCATACCAAGAGGCAGTGCTGAAACCGCTCGGAAGCCCGGTTTCAGCGGCGCTCAGATATACCGTTTTTGATACAGAAGACTATGATTCAAGGGTTTATACCTTTGAGAACGACCTGTTTTCAGCAGTTTCTATTCCCGCATTTTCGGGACGCGGCACACGCTGGTATCTCAATCTTCACTGGCGGGTAAACGCTTGGCTTCGCTTGGACGCCCGCATGGAAGAAACCAACACAAGCCAGGCAGTGACGGATTCGGGCACGATAGGAAAGGAAAGGGTGTGGAAGGTGCAGGCGCGGATTAAGTGGTGATATTGAGATATTGAGGAAATATTTTTAATATCTCAATATTCTAATATCCCAATTTCGATTCAATTAACCGCTTCCACGCCTACTATTTCCGGAATTTTACTTTGCACGGCCTCCTGAATACCTGCCCGTAGTGTCATGCCAGACATGGAACATGTTTCACACATACCCATCCATCGGATCTTGACGTGCATATCGTCCGTGACTTCTACGAGTTCTACATCGCCGCCATCCACCCGGAGGTGCGGGCGTATGGTTTCGAGGGCTGCTTCAACTCTTTCATTTAGGTTCTTCTTGTCGGAAATGGCTGTCATTTTTGCTAAATTTGATGCAAATGTACTCAATTAGGGTATCCTTTTAAAAAAAGAAAGCGCGGGTGTGCTGAGCGTTTGAAATCAACGCCTTGCACACCCGCGCTTTAAATAGATTTGAATTAAACAGAGTTTAGTACCCTATTGTTTTTTCTCTCGTTTCTCAACTCTTTCGATCACAATGCTGGTTGGGCCGGCAGTGATTTTGAATTCAGTACGGCGGTTGATCTGGTGCTCTTCCTCAGTGCATTCAACCCCATTTGTACACTTGTTCTGAAGTTGTTTTTCACCATATCCTTTCGCCACAATGCGATCAGCAGCAATACCTTTTGCCACAATCCAGGCCACAGCACTATTGGCGCGACGTTGAGAAAGGTCTTCATTGTAAGCATCAATGCCCCGTGCATCTGTGTGTGAGGAAAGCTCGATTTTCATTTCAGGGTATTTTTTCATCAGATCTACCACACTTTGCAAATCAGGCTCAGCATCAGGGCGGATATTGTCCTTATCGTAATCGTAGAGAATATTATCAAGGCGGATAGGTTCATTGATGCGAAGTGTATCAAACTCGGGTTCGCGCTTTAAAAGGCGTAAAGTGAGTTTTTTCCTCGATACTCGTGCTTTTTTTGACCCCCAAAGTATTAAAGGACACCGTATCCGGTTTAAAGCCATCAGCATTGGCGATCACCATGTAAGATCTTTCGGGCTGTAGGGTGAATGGGAATTCATTGGAGGCAAGGTTGTTTTTCTCGTCTACATTGCTTGCTTTCTTTTCTGTTACATCAAGCATTGTGACAACTGCTCCCTTCAAAGGTTGGTTCTCCTTTTCTCCTTTACGCTTGAGGCGGAAAGTCTTGGCGAGTAGTTCCACTTTGATGCGCTCAATTTCCCAAGCATAAATATCGTCGCAACAAGTCTTGCTTTTGAGATTGTTCGGGCCAGGGCGATTGCTCTGAAGGAATCCAGTGAATCCATCTGAAGAGCGGGAATAGTGAAGATCGTCAAGGCTGGTATTGATGCCCATAGGCATCATTTTTGGGTCGCTCCACACTGCACCATTCCACTGGGTTTCAAAGACATCATAACCACCAATAGTGGGTCGTCCGTTGCTGCTGAACCACAACTTGCCGTCCTGATAAAAAGGAGAGGCCTCGTCGCCTGGCGTATTCACAACATCGCCAAGGTTAACGGGCAGGCCAAAGCTGTTTTCTGATTTTTTGGTCGCGTAGTAAAGGTCAAAACCACCTTTTCCACCGGGCATGTTGGCGACAAAAGAGCACTTTTTCGCCAAAAAGCTCGCCTTCGCAAGGGTGCTTGGCAATAAAATCGCCATTGACGCCTGTAGCTTCATTTGCTCCAGCCCAGCCATCAGAACCTTTCTGGGAGACGAAAATTTTGCTGGTACCAATGTCCTGGCCTTTTTCGGTGAGTTCTACCCGTGTGAAATACATCGTTTTGCCATCGGCAGCAATACTAACGTTCCCTTGATGCCAGCCCTCCCGGTTGATTTGTGTACCCAGCGGTTCTGGCTCTCCGTATTCAGTTCCAGACCTTGTGGTGGTATACACTTTTGAGTGCCAGTCGCCTTCTTTCCCGTTCAAAACGACCACTTCTTTAGAGCGGATGGAGGTGAAATACAGTTCTCCTGCGCTATAAGAAGGTGAGCCGTCGGTTTGAGGGTTATTAGCGGTTTTGCCTAGGTTGCCCACGATCAGATTTTCTGGCTGCTTGAGTTTTTTTGCGATCTCGCAACCTGCTATTTCCCGCTTTGAGGCGGTTTTGAGTGCTTCATCGGAGCCATCGGCAATGTACTGGTTGAACATGTCAACCGCCTCGGCATAATTGCCGTTGTATTTCATGCTGAGCGCGAGCCAATATTTAAGTTCTGTGAATTCAAGCTTGCGGTCGCGGTTTACAAGACGGGCAAATCCTTTTTCTGCCTTTTCGTAATCGCGAAGCTCGAAGTTGAGTTTCGCAACTTTCGCGGTAATCTGTTTGTCCGTTTTGTTTTCAGAAAGGTATTTTTCATACAAGTCCAAGGCTGCGTAGGGATTTCCATCGGCCTCGGCTTCTTGCGCTGATTTGAGGTTTGCTTCAGGCGTAGCTCGGTTTATAGGTTGAGCAGTAGCGCTAATCGCCATGAATGTAGCAAGCGTGAGGAAAAAGAGGATTTTTTTCATCGTATCGTTTTTCCCGGTCAAACCGGGATAGTTTTTTAAAAAATTGGAGGATTCTAGGCTCAGAACCTGGGGCAAAGCACCTTGGTTTTTACCACAGCTGGCTTGTAAATCTTGATGATGTAGTTGGCTGCCACCTCAAAGCCACCGCGATAGTTACTGACTTGATTCAGGTCGCTGACATTGACATCATAAGCGAGGCCAACCCGAAGGTTTTTGTAGCGTGCTCCAACCATTGGGTATATGGCATCGCCGCCAGAAAGACGGTACCCTAAGCCAAAATTGAGGTCAATATCTTTCTCGGCATTGAATACATAAGAAGCAAGTGCTTGAAGGCTGATTTCATCAGCACCGCTCATGGTTTGGTACAAAAAGGACGGCCCAACAGTAAGTTTATTGTTCAATTTAATGTTGAATAAACCCGTTACAACTGACCGACGTGCAATTTCATCACTACTCGAAGAACCACCAGTTGAAGTACCCGTACCACCGCCGCCACTGCTGGTTACAAGCCCATATTTCCCTTCGCCTATGTGGTACATGGCGTAACCAATGCTCATGTCCATACGCTTGTTCAATTTGGCACGAAGCACTACGCCACCGTCAATATCGCTCCAGTTGGATTTTGCTTCTTTTGCGTTTAGGAAGTCCACTTGTGCACCGGAATTATAGCCCCCAGTACCAGTTGGATTTAAGAAACCTTCTTCAAATTGCAGTTTTGAGGGGTCGAGCCTGCGGCTTGCCTGGCCATATTGTCCTCCAATAGTAAGATAGGCATTGCCTTTTTTATCCAAAGAGAGGTGGTAGGAAGCGCCGAATTTGGCAGCAGTGTGTACGAGGCCGCCTGCGCCAGCTTTATCGGAAAAGAACACAAGCCCTATACCAACCCAGTCGCGTTTGCGAAAGCCCCGAATGATAGGAGCATCTGCCCAAAGAGAAGGCGTTTTGTAAGAACCTTTGCTGCCGATGACACTCGCCCATTGGCCGCGATAGATGCCACCAATGCGTGCAGTACCCTCAAAATTCCCAATGTTTGCGGGGTTGAGCGTCATAGGTGACATATTGTATTGTGAGAAGTGGATGTCTTGTGCGTTCAGGGAGGAGAGGCTCAGCGAAGCAGCAAGTAGAAAAAGTAGTTTTCTAATGTTCATAATAATTGACATTGGACGGATTGACAAGATGTTTCTCGGCGAAAAGTAGCGCAAAATCCAGATTCAGCAACAAAGCTTCGTAAGGGTTTTTCTGAAAAAAAGGAATTTGGCAGTTTGAAGGCAAATCTCAAAGTATTTGGGACCGTGTTTGAGGGGTGAAGGTAGACCGTGTAGGGAATTGAACAAACTATTGCACAGCTCCGCTAAGCTTTTGCAAATCAATTTCCAGCATACACTTAAAATGGGCTTTTGGGCATCGGTCGAAACCGATTTTTGAACAAGGTCGGCAATTCAAATCCGATACCTCAACAGACGTGTTCATATCCATTCCCGTTGGGTAAAAAGGCCACATGCCAAATTTTGGCACCGTGCTTCCCCACACGGAGATAATTGGTTTGCGCAGTGCCGCAGCAATATGCATCAGGCCCGTGTCATGGGTGATTACTTGGGTGGATGTGCGGATTACAAGCGCCGATTGATGCAGGCTAAGCACAGAGCAAAGATTCAAAACATGGGGGCCGCATTGCTGTGCAATCCGCATACCTGCTTCCATTTCAGATTTTCCGCCAAGAAGTACAATTGGCTGGGTGATGTTTTGGCAGATTTCGATGATTTTTTCTTCAGGCAGACGTTTCGTGGCATGGGTAGCCCCGAGCACAAATGCCACAAAGGCTTGGTTGGGGAGTTCGATGTTATTCAGATTTTCCGTTTCAGGGATAAAATAATCCAAGCCTGCTTCGTCGTAAATTACGCCTAAATGCTTGACTGTCTTCATGTAACGATGCACGATATGGGTATCGGGCAAGCGGTCAATTTTGAAATTGACGAGCAGCCATTTTTCCCAGTTCAATTTGTCGAAAGCGTGTGAAGGTCGGCCAAGTGCAAGTTTTAGCCGGAGGCTACGCAGGTTGTGGTGCAGGTCAATAATATGGTCGTAACGCTCAGACTTCAAGCCTCTCACCATTTCTGAAGGAATTTCTTTCTGAAAGGAAAAAACCTTGTCAATGTAAGGATTCGCTTCCAGAATGGGCACGAATGCTGTTTTGGTTAGAAAATGAATCTCAACGCCCAGCTGTTTTTTAAGACAGCGAACCACGGGTGTGGTCAGCACGATGTCGCCAATAGAGGAAAAGCGAAGGACCAGGATTTTCAATTGTATAGTTATTGGCTAATAATGGTGCTACGCACTTAAATACCGCAATACATGACATGAGTCACCCCAAAATTTGGGATGACTCATGAGAATTCGGGGCTGAAATGGTGTAATTCAAGCTGAAAAGCCACGTAGTGGTCCCGAGTAAACTCGGGATTTATAGGCGGCCCAATGCACCGGCCAAAGCCGTGAATTGGAAGGGCCAGGCGACCCAAATCCATTCTGGCAGCCAAATGAGGAGGGCGAACATGCCTATGGTGCTGATAATGAACATAAGCCAGTCGCGACCTGGGTTCTTGACGTATTCTTCGTTCTTTTTCATGTAGTGCAATTCTTTATGATGGGGCAAAAGTAAAAACGTTTTGCAAAACCGATTGCACCTATCCCATTATTTGGAGTATTTTCAAATTCGGGGAGACTTAAAAGGATTTTTTAAATCTCAAGACTCGCATTCTGATAGAATCTAATTGTCTCCAAATCCGTTCCTTTGCGGCCATGATTCAAGTTTTTGTTACAGGCGGTACTTTTGATAAGGAGTACAATTATCTGACGGGTGAACTATTTTTTAAGGATACCCACCTCAGTGAAATGTTCCAACTTGGGCGTTGTGGTGTGGAAATTGACATCAGAACCCTCATGATGGTGGATTCCCTCGAAATGCGCGATGAGGATCGCGCCCTTATTATTTACAATTGCACCCGCACACCTGCCAACCGCATCCTCATTACCCATGGGACTGACCGGATGGTGGAAACGGCTCGCCATCTTGCCGAGGCTGACATCAAAGAAAAAACCATAGTGCTGACAGGCGCGATGATCCCCTATGCATTTGGCACTTCATCCGATGGTTTTTTCAATCTTGGCAGTGCGTTGGCATTTGCGCAGGTGCTGCCTCCAGGAGTGTATGTTGTGATGAATGGGCGATATTTTGACTGGGATCGGGTGCGTAAAAACCGCCAAACGGGCACTTTCGAGGAATTGCCCGATGCGGATCAGGACGATTCGTTTTCAATTTGAAATCACTGGTTTAAAAAATCCATCTGCCCGCCCAAAAGGGTCAGGTAAATCCCGGCTGCCGCTGCCATAGACAAAATACTGAGGGCCATTACCTAAAAATATTTTTTGGGCACCCTCGAACGCTCGATCACTTCGGCGATGAGTGCAAAAGCCAGCACCGCCAATACAATAGCGCCAATTATTAGCGTTAGAAGTGCTGCTACATAGTCGCTGAGCAGCCAAAGGCCGAGCCAGATGACGGTTTGCAACAAAAAAATTTCGAACAAAGACAAGCGTATATTCATCGTTCAGACTGTTCATTATGAAAAAAAGCATTTTCGCGCTCATTCCTCTTTTGTTTTTCTGTTTTCAAAATGCATTTTCTCAAACGGAGAAAGAAGAAAAGGGGCCTCCCAGCACAGAGGCCGAATTCGAGCAGCAATATCAGGAACGCATCCGTAAAGAAGTCGTTAACGGTGTATACATTCCCAAAAATTTAGAGGATGCCATGTTGGAATTGGACAAACGGGTTAGCGTGGAAGCCCGGCTGAAATTTAAGGATTTGCCAGAAGACAGTGTTTGTACCATAATGCACAATCGCTTGGGCCAATGGATGATACTCAATTGGGGATTCTATGGCGGTTCGCGGTTGTCGCATTACCTGCGCAGTGCTGGCGTGACCTTTCCGGATGATATGGCAGACTTTCTAATCCTGGCTTACCACCGTCGCCAAAACGCCAAACCTATCGGGGTAAAGGAGCTCGCCACCGAATTTCGGGAACGCCGCAAAAAGGAATATCAGGAAGAAATGAAAAAGGGAAGGTCCTTCACGAAGAAGTGCGAAAGCGAAACTAAAAGGCCGCTTCAAACAATATTCAAGGATCTCGCCAAAAAAAATATGAGCCAACTCGGAGATCGAGATGACTCATATTTGGTACTGAGTGTGTTGTTTGTTCACAGCGGGATAGTGCCGCCTATACTATTACGTAATCCAGAAATATCTGACAAAGGCTTTTTAGCCTCTTTCCCACCTTCCACTTTACTTAAGTCCGACTTGTTCAAAACATTCAATTCGGACTCTAATGCGTCGAGAGAACTGTTTTTCTTGTCCTGCCCATTGTTAGGGTGGTCGTCTTTCTTTTTAAAAGGGGAAAAAATAGGCATTTGTTACTTACTAGGAAAGGTGAAAAGTTGCTCAAAGGTATTGCGTTTTTGCAATTCACCAAGGGAACGGTGGAAATTTTAAGGGAACGGTCGTGAATCAGGCAATTCAGGCCGCAATAACCTTGAGAGCGGTAATTTGTTTATAGCATCAAAATTTGTGCCTAACGCCATCAAAAAGCACAAGCTAGCAAAAATTGTGGAAGTTTTTTTAATAAACATTTAACAAGACGGGCTGTTTGAACACCTTTGTGGCGAAATAACCAACCATCCATGGCGATCTACTCCATACGGGATTTGGAGAAACTGACGGGCATCAAGGCCCATACCATTCGAATATGGGAGCAGCGCTACGGCCTTATTACCCCAGCGCGCACAGAAACCAATATTCGATATTACACGGATGAAAACCTCCGGCACCTGTTTAATATAGCGCTACTCAATCGGAACGGCCTTAAAATCAGTAAATTGGCCCAGATGACACCGGAGGAGATTGCATCTAAAGGCGCCGCTATCGCTCAAAACAATCCCAATCCAAACGCCCAAATTGACTCCCTTACACTGGCGATGATTGACCTCAATGAAGCCGCCTTTGAACGGGTATTTGTGGAATATGTGGGTTTCAACGGATTTGAGCGCGCCATGTTGGAGTTGGTTTATCCTTTTTTGGACAAACTCCGGCTGCTTTGGCTCACCAACAGTATCAGCCCGGCACACGAAAAGTTTGTAGGTCAAATCATTCGGCGGAAATTGATGGTGGCAGTAGACAAGGCCTTGCCAGGTATAGATACGCCCGTTTTTTTGCTGTATTCCCCAGAGGGTGAAACGCAGGAATTGACCCTTCTTTTCATTCAGTACCTGCTACGTTCTCGAGGAATGCGCGTATCTTATCTTGGGGCAAACGTTGCAATAGGCGATCTCCGGGATGCTTGTCATGCACTCAAGCCCGATTATGTGTTTACCAATTTGCAAGAACCGCTCCCACGCCACCCCATACAAACGTACGTTGACAATGTGGTACAGTCCATCAATGGCAGTGGGCTGCTGCTTACAGGGCATCAGTTCTTCGTTGGACCCTTAAAAATTCCAGCCAACGTAATGTTGCTCAATGGCCTTTCTGGTACATTGCAATTCCTTGATAGTCTTAAGGTTAAAAGGAGTTGAAACGCTTTTGATTCTGCCTTAAAATTCTCCGCCAACTTAACCCTGAACCATCCAACCCCTCAACGTCTCAACAAAAATTAATGCAACCATACCTCGCCAAAACCCTTGCGGGTCTCGAACCTGTTCTTGCCAATGAACTCCTTGCCCTGGGAGCAACGGGAATCCGCCCACTCAAACGTGCGGTGGCGTTTACTGGCGATCAAAGCCTGCTTTATCGTGCCAACTACGAGCTCAGGAGCGCGCTTCGTATTCTTGTTCCCATCCATTCATTTTCGGCCAACAATGAACGCGATATGTACGAGGCTATCCGTGAAATCAATTGGGCCGTTTATATGGGTGTTGGCGACACACTCGCCGTAGATGCGATTGCACAAGGCGAAGTATTTCGACATTCACAATACCTGGGCCTGCTGACCAAGGATGCCATTGTGGACCAATTCCGAGACCGATATAACCGCCGCCCCAACGTGAGTACCATTGGCCCTACGCTGCGGATCAATGTACACGTGCAAGGCACCCATGCCGATATTTCTCTGGATGCAAGCGGCGACTCGCTGCACCGCCGCAATTACCGCCGCGATACCGTGGAAGCACCGCTCAACGAAGTTTTGGCTGCCGGGATGGTATTGCTTTCTGGCTGGAATGGACAAGGGCCTTTTGTGGATCCAATGTGTGGATCTGGCACATTGCCCATTGAAGCAGCTATGCTTGCAACGAACACGCCACCTCAGATAAAACGCGAGTCGTTTGGTTTTTTCAAATGGCCTGATTTTGATCAGAAACTTTGGAAAACGCTGAAAGCCGAAGCCGATGCAAGGATTCAACCCTTTGAATTTCAAATACTTGCAGCCGATAAAGACCCGCGGGCTCGCAATGCTACTGCGCTCAATCTGATGTCTGCCGGTTTGGAAACGGTAGTCCGGGTGGAAAAAACGCCTTTTGAAAAATTGGAAGCCCCGGAGCCTCCGGGAACTCTGATTATGAATCCGCCCTATGATGAGCGACTTAAGATTGAGGACACGGTTGCTTTTTACAAAAATATTGGGGACATCCTGAAAAAACGCTGGCCGGGCTGGTCGGCCTGGATTATTTCTTCCAACCGCGACGCGCTGAAGCACATTGGGCTTAAAACTGCCCAAAAAATCCCCCTCATCAATGGCGCGCTGGAGTGCAGCTATCAGAAATTTGAAATGTATTGAGTATGAAAGCAAACCGCAACGCTTTAGTGCTTTGTCTTGGACTCTTTGGCGCGTTGATCGTGCTGGCAATCGTGTTTTATAAGGAGCGCATCATTAACCTGGACATGGCCTTCCAGACTTTTTTGATCTTGAAGAGCGGTAGCATTGAGGTTCAAAGTGGGCGTTTTGGGGCTGCGGCCACGCAGATTTGGCCTTGGGCTGCACAGGCGCTAGGACTTTCCTTGAAAGGCGTTTTGATGGCTTATTCTTTCGGGCATGTGATTTGGCCAGCAATTTTGGCTTTTTTCTGCTGGCGCATCGGGCAATGGCGTTGGTCGCTTGCCATAGGCCTGGTTGCCACCTTAATGACGACCCATACATTTTATTGGCTTTCAGAAATGCCTGCGGGTCTGGTTTTTCTTTGTGCTGTTTTTGCCTGGATGCATGCAAAAGGTTCATTATCGGCCTTTCGCTGGTGGGAATGGCCGCTTTGGCTGGGTGCCTTGGTCACAGCCTTTTATTTCCATCCGCTGGTGTTGTATGCGCATGCTTTTCTATGCCTGTTTTTCCTATTGGATTGGAATAAACCCCGCGCTTGGGCTTGGATGCATTTAACTGCCCTAGGTGTTTTTGGGGCATTGGCAATTCTTAAATATAAAGTGCTGAAACTGGACTGGTACGACGCTATAGCCATACAACGCCAAGAGGCATTTGGCAAATTATGGCCGCATTGGTTTGATATTGAGAGCAATAGGAAGTTTTTGGAATGGAGCATAAAGGATTATTGGTTGCTCTGGATGGTGATAAGCGCTTGTGTAGTGTACTATGTTTTGAACCGGGTTTGGGTCAAAGCCCTGTTGGTGGGCGGTTGGTCACTTGCGTTTGTAATCATGGTAAACGTCCCATACCACGAAGCTGTAGGCAAGCAGTTTTATATGGAAAATCTATACCTGCCATTGGCGGTATTTGCCTCCATTCCACTAATATTTGATGTGCTGAGGGATCAAAATCAACGAGATCAACTCGCTGGAAGCGGGTTAGTCGTGTTGGTTATTCTATTCGTGATCAATCTTTTCCGAATTGGAATAACCCATTATCCCTGGACAGATAAACTACAATGGGAGCGAAACTTTTTGAAAGAAACTGCCAATCGGTCGAAACGGAAAATAGTTCTTTCTGAAAAACAAGTCCCAACGGAAACACTCCAAATGACTTGGGGAAGTTCGTATGAATTCTTGATGCTATCCTCGATGAAACACCCTGACAGCGCCCGCTGTTTGATCATTCACGACAGCCCGGAACGTTTTGATAGCTTATTAACTCGCCCACGTGTGTTTTTTGGGGCATTTAAGAACTATCCTTTTGAGGAATTGCCGAAGGAATATTTTAATTTGAAAGATACCAGCGGGTATGTGCGATGGTAAGAAGACTCCCTTTGCTAGTATTCCTTACCATGTACTTCGATATTCCTAAAATAGTTTTTTCAAATAAAAACCTAGATGTGAATGGTGTGTTTTATTGCTGTAGGGCGAAATGCATTTCGCCTTAAAAACCAGGCGAAATGAATTTCGCTCGCATCTTGAAGGCGAAATGAATTGCGCCCTACATACTATGGCGAAATGAATTTCGCCCTACATACTATGAATTTCAAACCCATATTCAACAAAAATAAACGGCCTATTCTCATTGCCGGGCCATGTTCAGCGGAGACGGAGGAACAGGTGCTTTCAACGGCGCGAAACCTCCGGGGTTTTCAAGACCGCGGAGGGTTACAAGTTGATCTGTTCCGCGCAGGTATTTGGAAGCCGCGCACCAGGCCTGGGGCATTCGAAGGTGTTGGTGTGGCAGGATTGCCCTGGCTGCGTCGCGTAAAGGAAGAAACCGGGCTAAAAGTAACTACGGAGGTCGCTACGGGACAACATGTTTATGAATGCTTGAAATACGGTGTGGATGTTTTTTGGATTGGTGCGCGCACCACGGTGAATCCTTTTTCAGTTCAGGAAATCGCGGACGCAATGGCGGGCACCGACATTCCCGTCATCGTGAAAAATCCGGTGAACCCAGATTATAAACTCTGGGTTGGCGCCATCGAACGCCTCCACAAAGCTGGTCTTCGCCGTATTGCAGCCATCCACCGCGGCTTTTCTACCTATGGCGATTCGAAATATCGCAATGTGCCGCGCTGGCAAATGGCCATTGACCTGATGCAGGAGTTCCCCGATTTGGAGTTGATTTGTGACATTTCCCATATCTGCGGGCGGCGCGACATCCTGGCCGAAACGGCCCAAAAAGCCTACGACCTCAATTTCGACGGGCTTATGGTGGAGGTACACCCCGAGCCAGACAAGGCATGGAGTGATGCTTCCCAACAAATTACGCCTGCACGTTTTGCGGAGATGATTGGATCGCTTGTTCAGCGCCATACTACTTCTGACGACCCTGATTTTCAGGAGCAAATCGAAAATTTTCGACAGCAGATTGATGAATTGGACGAGGAACTTATACACCTCATAGCACAGCGCATGCGCTTGGTGCGGGAAATCGGCTACGTCAAAAAAGACAAAAATGTGGCGATTTTTCAACCTGAACGTTGGCGAGCACTGGCTGAAGCCTGCCGCATTCGGGCAGAGAAGGGCGACTTGAGCCACGAGTTCATCAGCATGTTTTTGGAAGCGATACACCAAGAAGGCATCAATCAACAGGATCGCATTATGAACGATGTACTTTCGCCCCATGTTTAAGTTCCAGCACCCTGAATATTTGTGGCTTATGGCATCGGCGCCGATTCTGTTGCTGCTATTGCTCGCATATAGGCATTGGCGGCGCAGGGCGCTTGAGCGCCTGGGAGACACAACGCGCCTGATGCCAGTTTTCTCAGAACTGAAATTTTGGGCTAAAGGCGCCTTGCTCGCTTTTGCAATCGTATTATTGGCAGCGGCCTGGGCCAACCCGCAGATGGGCGCCAAAAAACTGACCACTACCCAAAATGTCGCAGATGTGTTCCTCGCGATTGATATTTCACAAAGTATGCTCTGTCGGGACGTTGCGCCAAGCCGACTCGAACTGACCAAAATATTTGCCCAAAAATTGGTGCAAACCCTTGAGGGTGAACGTATTGGTCTCATTTTTTTTGCCGGGAACGCCTTTTTGGCCGTGCCGCTTTCCACGGATTATCCCTTCGTCTTGCAAAGCATCCAGAGCGCCAGTCCCGATTTGCTCACCGAACAAGGAACTGCTATTGCTGCTGCCCTCGAGCTCGCCGATAAATCCTTTGAGTCCGAACCCGGCGGAGGCCGCGCCATAGTGCTCATCACCGACGGGGAAAACCACGACGAGGAGGCACTCAACGCTGCCAAAAAATCCTACAACAGTGGCGCTGTAATACTTGCCGTGGGGGCAGGAACCTCCGATGGAGGCCCAATCCCAACCAGCGACTGGGAAGGCAGCCAGTATAAACGCGATGAAAAGGGTGACGTGGTGCGCACCCGGCTAAACGAAGATTTGTTGCGAAAAATAGCCCTGGCTGGGGGCGGCCAAGCCCTTAATATCAGTCAAAGCAATCGTGCAGTGGCAGCCATCGAACGCGAAGTGGGCAATCTTGAAAAAAGGGCCTTGGAAGTACGCTCGCTGGACGAAATGGTGTCTTGGTACCAGTGGTTTTTGTTGCCAGCCTTGCTACTTTTGGGTGCGGAATCGGTAATTTCTGTTCGGAAAAAATCAATACAAAAATGAGCCTTTTGCATTTTTGCTTTTCCTGTTTAATGGTAATAGTGCTGAACACTACTCACGCACAATCTACGCACACACCTTTGTTAAAAGGGGACCGTGCATACCAGCGTGAGCGTTATAAAGACGCTGAAAAGCAATACCGCATTGCTGCAGACCTTGACAGAGGCAACCCCCATGCGGTGTACAATTTAGGCAATACGCTTTATCAGCAGGGAAAGTTTGAAGATGCAGAACAGCGATTCAAACAAGCAACAAGCATCATTAAAACACCCGCAGCTCAGGCCGACGCCCTGCATAATCTGGGTGATGCCTTTTTGAAACAGCGGAAATACAAGGACGCTGTGCGGGCCTACGAAGAAAGCCTTCGGCTTCGACCTGCAGACCCAGGTACCAAGCGAAACCTCCAAATGGCAAAAAAGAAGCTAAAAGAAGAGGAAAAAAAGGAAAAGGAGCAACAGCAGAAAAACCAGCAAGAAAAGCAGGATCAGCAAAATCAAAATCAGGAGCAACAAAACCAACAAAATCCTGAAAATCAGCAAGATCCGAAGCAAAATCAGCCGAGCCAACCTCAACAAAATCAACAAGGGCAACCACAACAACCCCAAGGCGAGCAACAAAAAAAACAGGAAGAGCAACGGCTAAAAAAGGAAGATGCCAAACGCTTGTTAGAAACCGCCGTCGGTCCTGATGACAAGAAAAACGCTCAGAAATACCGCGCTGCCCAAAAACAATCCAATACCAAGGCCCCTAAAAAGGATTGGTAACAATTATACCTTCAAATCGGGATTGATGTTTTCAGACAATTCCCGGTAAATTTCTCGCCATTCAGGGTTGTTGGCCAACAGATTGAGGTGTCGGCGAACCGTTTCCGCATCGCCGCGCATGGCTGGGCCGGTTTGCATTCTGGCGGGTGAATCTTGCAGTGCTTTAGCGAGTGTTTCCTCCATGAGCGGATGGAGGAGTTCAAATGGCAGGTCTTTTTCTTCCAAAATTTTCTCGGCAATGGCGAAACAGCGGTTGGCAAAGTTGTTTGCAAACACTGCGGCTACATGTAGCAGGGATCGTTGCTCATCGTTGACCCGGTACACCAGGTTGCCAATGGTTTTGGCAATTTTTTTCAACAACAAAACATCCTCCTCCGATTGTGCGTCCACGCAAAAAGGAATTTTTGACCAGATCGGCGTGTGCTCCAATGAGAATGATTGCAGTGGATAAAAAACCCCATATCGTTGAAAATGGGGCGCTAGCACTGCCCCTGCTGTGCCACCAGAAGTATGGGTCACCAAGGCGTTGTTGGCATAAGGGGCAAATGCTTCCGCCACGGCTTCTATCGCGTCGTCGCGAACGGCAATAATGACCCAATCAGCATCTGGGAGAAGGTCGGCAGGAAAATCTGACCAGGGAACATGAAGGCTTTCGGCCAGGGCTTCTGCATGTTCGGCTGTCCGGCTGATAATTTGCGCAACGGGCAAACCCTTGCTTTTCAGACGTTTGCTCAAATGCCATGCAATGCGGCCAGCGCCTATGATTACGATTTTCATTTTAACGATGAACTATGAACGAGGAACAATGAACGACGCGAATATAGGAGTTCATCGTTCATACATCATAGTTCTTAACGGCGCCCACAAACGCCTTCACCCCATCAAGTGGCGTATCCGGGTACACCCCGTGCCCGAGGTTTGCTATATGCTTGCCGCCAAAAGCCTGAATCATCGCACGAGTTTCTTTTTCAATGGTTTTGGTATCGGCGTAAAGCGTGCAAGGATCAAGGTTTCCTTGTAAAACCTTGTGCCCGCCAGTTTTTTGTTTTGCAAATTCAGGGCTAATATTCCAGTCCAAACCAACAATTTGACAAGGCAATGCTGCCAAATCCTCCAAAGCAAACCAGGCGCCTTTGGCAAAAACGGTCTTCGGTACTTCTGGCAATGCTTCACAAATCTGACGCAGATAGGGCAGGGCAAATGCGCGGTAGTGCGCTGGCGGCAATTCACCCGCCCAGGAATCGAACAATTGCAACAGATCGGCGCCTGCTAACACCTGGTGGCGGAGGTAGGCGATGGTGGTGTCCGTGATTTTTTGCAACAATTCGTGCGCAAGCACGGGTTGGGTATAGAGCAGGCGCCGTGCTTTGGAAAAAGTCTTGCTTCCGCTCCCTTCGACCATATAGGCAAGGATGGTCCAGGGCGCTCCGGCAAAACCAATAAGGGGCACTCTTCCCGCAAGTTCGCGTTTGCTGATTCGTATGGCCTCGTAAACGTATTCCAGCGACAAGGCGGCTTCCGCACCCGAACGAAGCATGCTTACATCCTGTTGATTTTCAATTGTTTTTGGAAAACGTGGGCCTTTGGCTTCGATCATTTCATAGTCTAAACCCATGGCTTCCGGAATGACCAGGATATCGGAAAAAACGATGGCGGCGTCTACCCCAAGTTCGTCTATGGGCTGGAGCGTGGCTTCTGCGGCAGCGTCGGGTGTTTTTACAAAGGCCTTAAAATCGGGAAATCGCTGACGAAGCGCGCGGTATTGAGGAAGTATACGTCCGGCCTGACGCATGAGCCATACGGGTGGGCGTTCGGTGGTTTCGCCGAGGGCTGCGCGGAGGAAAAGGTAGTTAGTGACTGGTAGACTGGTGATTGGTGGATTGGTGGTCGGAGGATTGGTGACTGGTGATTGGTTGGTTGTCATTTTTCAAAAAATTGAACTGCAAAAGTAGGGAAGGGGAGGGTGGGGTTGGGAAATTCGACCTTGTTTGTGACGGGAAAGTGACGGGCGAGGATTTTAGAATTTTGAGTACGTTTGCTGTCGAATGAAACAGAAAAACGATTTTTCCCTGGCCGAGGCCATGCAACTGATGATCAAGGAATACCGCCTGGGATCGCAACTCAATGAGATGCGGGTTAAATCACTTTGGGCCGAACTGATGGGCAAAACAATCAATACCTATACTTCCCAAATCACCGTGCGCAAGGGCGTGCTTTACCTGAGCATATTGTCCGCGCCGCTCAAACACGAGCTCTCTTTCGCAAAAGACAAGATTCGGGATTTGATGAATGCTGAATTAGGGGAGGAGTATATTAAAGACGTGGTGATCAGATAGTTATGCCCCAACCCATCTCCATTTTCTGGTTTCGCCGCGACTTGCGTTTAGACGATAATGCCGGCCTCTATCACGCCTTAAAAGGGCTGGTGCGAGGGCTGGCGCGAGGCTCCGCCTCGTGCCCCGTCCTTCCCTTATTCATTTTTGACCGGGAAATCCTCGATGAACTGGAGGACAAAATAGATGCGCGTGTCGAGTTCATTTATCATGCGGTATATGATTTGAAAAAGCGCCTGGAAGAAATGGGTAGCACTCTGCTCATCCGTTACGGGAAGCCACAGGAAATCTGGCTACAATTGATGCAGGAATTCAATATCGCGGCTGTCTTTACCAATCGCGATTTCGAGCCGTATGCTATGGAGCGTGACAATACGGTGCGTCAAATGCTCTCAGACCAAAATATCCCTTTTCATACCTATAAAGACCATGTCATTTTTGAAAAAGATGAGGTGCTGAAAAACGATGGTACGCCCTACACGGTATTCACGCCGTACAGCAAACGCTGGCTCGAAAAACTCCACACCAAATGGCGCACTATTCCAGAAGAAGATGGCGAACCTAAGCGCGTTTCGTTTTACCTGACTTCCTACCCCACTGAGAAATATTTCTCCAACCTCCTGAAAATCAGTCCTTCAACCAATAGCCCACAACTCTCTGACATGGGTTTTGAGCCAGCAGGCATTGAATTTCCGCCCACCAGCGTCGCTCGAAGCCTTATACGCAACTATGATAAAACGCGGGACATCCCCAGTCTTTCCGGAACATCACGGCTCGGGGTGCATTTCCGATTTGGAACCATCAGTATCCGCGAGAAAGCCCGTCATGCGCAGGGGCTCAACGCCACCTACCTGAATGAACTTATTTGGCGAGATTTTTACAGCCAGATTTTAGGCAATTTTCCGCACGTGGTTGGCCATCCATTTCGTCCGCAATACGACCGGGTGGAATGGCGCGAAGCGCCCGATGATTTTGAAAAATGGAAAAACGGCCTCACAGGTTACCCCATCGTAGATGCTGGTATGCGGGAATTAAACACAACGGGCTATATGCACAATCGGGTCCGTATGATCGTGGCCAGTTTCCTGTCCAAGCATTTATTGCTGGATTGGCGGCTGGGGGAGGCCTATTTTGCCCAAAAACTACTGGATTTTGACCTTGCAAGCAATTCTGGTGGATGGCAATGGGCGGCAGGTTGTGGCACGGATGCCGCGCCCTATTTCCGGATTTTCAACCCTTCAGAGCAAACCAAAAAATTTGACCCGGAACACAAATACATCCGCAAATGGGTGCCAGAATTTGGGACGCCGCGTTATCCAAAGCCCATGGTAGAGCACACTTTTGCGCGGGAGAGATGTTTGAGAACGTACAAAGAGGCACTTCAGTAAAGTTTCAAGTTAAAAGTTTCAAGTTAAAAGTGACAAGTTTTAGAACAGCTCAATTGCCAAGCAAAACGCCTCTTGGAACTTTCAACGTGGAACTTTTAACTTGTTACTCCAAAAACCAACCTCGCTGATACCCTTCCAGGTCAATCTTATGAAAGGCCTCTAGTTGTTTCCAAGTGCGCTGCCGCAGATAGTCAAGGCTGGGCGAACTAAGCGCCGGATGCCCTTTTACCAACAGTGGCTGCATCAGGTTTTGAAAACGCGACATTTGAACCTCGGCGGGCTTTCCTGATTTTTCGTCCATAAATTGAATGTGCGTATGGCTCACGCTTGCACGTGCATCTTGATCATCGGTTAGCCACACATCACCCAAGGGGTGTTCACCTTTGAATAGACGCCGGATTTGAGCAAGGGGATGGCCATTTGAGTTTTCAATTTTGGTTAAGCCTGGCCAGTCGTCTGACGACTCAAAGTCGTCAAACGAATTACCGCCGCCAATATATTGTGCCCGCATTTTCCAGCCGTTCAGGTTGAATGGAAAATGCAGAGGTTGCGGTGTTTCCTCCTCTGAAAAAACGCCATTTTGCCATTGTTCAATGGCTGATTTAGTCGCCCAAATCGTTGGTTTCCAAATAAGTAGACGAATAGCAGACTCTAAAAGTCTGAACTGAAGTTCTGGGGCCTGGATCGTCAGCATGGGTTCGCCAGGCAGGAGCAGGGTGCCTTCTGGAGCTGCGTTCACATGTGCGCGTAAACGCAGGCGTTGAAGGTGATTGAGAAAACTTTCCTGAAAAACGGAGCGCCCTCGCGCATCTGTAACCCGACCTAAGCGTTGGATGATGGGTGCGTCAAATTTGAACCTTCGGATATGTTCGGCCAGAAGCCCTGCACCACAAGCGATGGAAAATGCAGTGTCATTCGGGCATACGAGCTGCGCCGTGATCAGTTTGTTATACGAGCCGTCCAGCCACGAATCTTGCGCAGCAAAGAGCGGATGTAGGTCGGAGAGCCAGTCGTAGGTTGTCATTTTATTTGGCCAAAAACGCGAAGAGGTTGTAATGGACAGCAAAGTATAACATCTCGCCCTGAAGATCGGCGTTTTTTTTGCCAAAATTCAGGCCATTCCAGCCAAATTTCAATCTAATTCCGTGATACGAGCCTTTGGGCGTATTCCAGTCGCGGTAGTTTTTTTGAAACAACTTTATGTCAGCAGTCACGGCGGCGGTAAAGTGGAACTCAGTGAAATTGAAATCATCGTAATACTCAGGGAGCGGGTCCTCATCCTCGTCGGGCGTAGGAGGTCTTAGAAGCCCCACCCCTCCACCGATGCTGGGGAAAATGCGCAGTTTGGAGGCATTCACAATGTCATAGCCAATGTTCAAGCCAAAGGTTAAAAAGCTGGTTGGGTCATCTTCTGGCCAAACTTCATTCCCAACAAAAATATCACGTCTAAGGCTGGGGCCTCCAATGGACGCGTCGAAAAGAAAATTCCAGCGCTCTGTCCAATAGTACAAATCAAAATTAAAGGTGTAAGGGGTTGCGAGTGAGCGTTCAATATCGCCCCTCCAGTTGCCGACCAAAAGGCCTCCAGAAATCCCAAAGGCTTTGTTGGTGGGCTTTAAAATCACAGGTTTTACGCTGCGTACAAAACATAAGAATCGCGACGAAGGGTAATGATTTTCAAAGGATTGCAGTCGTTCAGTCCATTCTTCTTCATTCGTATTGAGTCTTAAAAGATACTCCAGCAGGAGCGTAGTGAATGCTTTTTCTTCTTCGTTCAAAAAAGCCTTTCGGATACTACTGAAAATATCGAAACGCCTTTCGTTCAGGCTAAAATCTACCCACTCAAAAAGACTGTCTTTGGGCGGTTGCGTTTTCCAGGCTTGCAGGGCGCGCTGGTTTGCATCAAAACTGCTTACTTCGGCTAGTAATGTTCCATAAGCTTCCGTCCAGAAGTACAACATCCAGCGCTCATCCCAGATTAGCCCTGCATAATTTTCGTCTTCGAGCCTCGCGAGCGAGTCCATCCAAAGTCCTGTCCCAACTTGGTCGTCTATCAAAAACGAAGCGAGCAGTTCGCGGCGCGATGCTGCAATTTTTTCGGGTCTTGAATCTTGTTTAGGCGCCGGTAAACTGTCCGTTTGGGCGTAAGATAAGAGCGATATAAAGTTGATAATCAGTAAAGTAGTTATTGTTTTCATGCTATTATATTGTTGATTTCCCCTTCAAAAACGCGCACAGCGGGACCACTAAGCCAGACTTCAGAGAAACTACCAGCCCCGTTTGCATGGGCATTAACAAGCAAATTGCCGCCTTTGGTTTGCATTCCGATGGTAAAATCTCCCGTTTTGCCACCCTCGCTCAAAAAAGTGGCAATCGCCGCAGCCGTGGCGCCTGTTCCGCATGCATAGGTTTCGTCCTCTACACCACGCTCGTAGGTACGAATTGGGTAATGATTGTTATGGCCAGTCTCTGCCACCAGATTGACGTTTATTCCGTCTTTTTTCCAACGCTCTGAATAGCGTACTGCCCGACCCTCTGCGACCATATCCAAACTGTCCAAATTATTCACAAAGCGGACGTAATGCGGAGATCCTGTATTCAAGATGTACGATTCACCATCTTTTTCAACGTGTTTAACGTCGCTCATTTTCAGGTTGATCCATAAATTTTGCCCCAGTTGATCCCTGGAAGAGTGTACATTGGTACCTTTTGGATAGCTGACAGCTCCGATCTTAGCCTCGTGTTCACCATCAATGGCCATAAAACGGCAATGATTGTCTATTATGCCTAAATACCAGGCAAATGCCGCGATACATCTGCCACCATTGCCACACATACTGCTCTCTCGCCCATCGGCATTGAAGTACACCATTTCAAAATCAAAACCTTCGAGGTTTTGCAACAAAATGAGGCCATCGGCGCCGATGCCAAAGCGGCGATTGCATAAGTGCTCAATAAGCTTGGTGTCGGCCCGGCTAATCCACTGGTTTTCACGCTGATCCACCATGATAAAATCGTTGCCGGCACCTTGATATTTCCAAAATTTCATGAGGCAAAATTAGTAGGGCGAAATTCATTTCGCCTCTTAATAACGAAATGAATTTCGTTGTACATTCGATGGCCTGATTTTTGGCATTGCTACTTAAAAACGCCACAACCCAATCTCGAAAGCCTTGTCTTTTCAAACAAATCCCCAATCACATCGTTCTTCGACCATAATTGCTTTCAGCTATGAGAAAATATCTTTTGCTTTCCCTGGTCTGCATAGCGAGCTCTTTGCTCTCTGTGTTGATTTACAGTCAACTTGCGAAACCGAATAGAGTGGTGTGGACGGATGAAGCCGGTGAAAAGCGCCTTACTGGGCTGGTGGACAAACTTTTCGACAGCCGATCCAACGATGGGTTTCGCTCCTCTTCGCCAACCGATTTTATCGAAGCCGCAGAGGTGGCCACCCCGGCTGTGGTAAACATTCGTGCGTTGATTGAATCGGGTGGAAATATTTGGGGTAGTGGCGCGCTCACCGGGTCATCTGGCTCAGGCGTCGTCGTTTCGCCTGATGGTTACATTGTCACAAACCATCATGTGGTGGAAAAAAGCACCGACATCAAAGTTACCCTTGCAGACAAACGCACTTACCAAGCCAAACTAATTGGTTCAGATCCTTCTACAGATATTGCGGTCTTGAAAATTGAAGAACAGGAATTGCCCTTCGTAGTTTTTGGCAACAGCGATTCGGTGCGCGTAGGCGAATGGGTGCTGGCGGTGGGCAATCCGTTTAACCTTGAAAGCACGGTCACAGCAGGCATCGTGAGCGCCAAAGGCCGAAATATCAACATCCTTTCAGGCGCGGCGAGCATTGAATCATTTATCCAAACCGATGCCGCTGTGAATCCGGGAAACTCTGGCGGCGCACTGGTAAACACAGTGGGTGAGTTGATTGGAGTGAATACTGCAATTATTACAGAATCAGGAAGTTATGAGGGATATTCCTTTGCAATTCCTTCCAATTTGGTAAAAAAAATAGTGCGTGATTTGCGGGAATATGGCACCCCACAACGTGCTTACTTGGGTGTAGGTATTCAGGATTTAGACAGCGAAACAGCCCGCGACCTCGGCCTGCCAAATGCTGAAGGGGTACTCATCAACCGTGTCGCTTTAGAAGGTGCAGCCTCCGATGCAGGACTCCTGGCGGGAGATGTGGTGATCGGATTAAACGACACCCGCGTTCGCAGCACCTCGCAATTGCAGGAGTATGTTGGCCGATTCCGTCCTGGGGAGGCGGTACAAGTGGACTATTGGAGAGGGGGAAAAAAACTTCGTTCCCGCATTACACTAAAAGACGTAAACAACTCTATCCAAATCGCCCGAGCTCAGGGTGATGAACTGGAAAAAGAACTCGGTTTTGCCTTGCGCAACCTGAGCCGGGACGAGCAGCGCAAATTGCGTTTGCAAGGCGTAGTTGTCAGCAGTGTACTGCGTGGTAGTGTTGTTTATGATACCAATATGCAACCGGGATTCATCATCACGAGCGTCAATGGCAAACGTGTCAACAATGTGAGTGAGGCGGTTGAGGCCATGCAAAGCGCGTACAATAATCTTTCGCTGGACGGCTATTATGAGGGGGAGTCGGATTTGTATTCGTATAGGTTTAAGAAGAAGGAATAACACCGCAGAGGCGCGGAGTGGAATAAACTTTGCGCCTCTGCGGTTTATTTTACGATTACTCACCACAAAAGCTCCTCTTTCAAATACCGCTGCACATAATCTTCGATCCCTTCTTCCAGGCCTATGAACGGCTCCGTGTAACCAGCAGCCCGAAGTTTGCCCATTTCAGCCTGGGTAAAATATTGATAGGTGTCTCGAATGTCGGCGGGGGTGTCGATAAATGAAATGTTCGGCTCTACATCCATTGCCCGGAACGTACCAGTGGCCAAATCCAGAAACGTTCGCGCTTGCCCTGTCCCCAGATTGTAAATGCCATTGAGGGGCTTATTTTCCAAAAAATAGAGCAGCACATCCACTACATCTTTCACGTAAATAAAATCTCTGCTTTGCGCACCGTCTTGATAATCAGGCCGGTGGGAGCGGAACAAGCGCATTGCCCCGGTGGTTTTTATCTGCTGCGCCGTGTGGAAAATGACGGAAGCCATACGCCCCTTGTGGTACTCGTTGGGGCCGTACACGTTGAAAAATTTGAAGCCAGCCCAGTTCGTCGGGGATTGACGATTGACGATTGACGATTGACGATTGTTGATCTGCTGCAGCACCCACACATCAAAATCCTGCTTGCTTTGGCCATAAGGATTGAGGGGGCGGAGTTGTGGAATTGTACCATGGTCGTCGGCATACCCGATTTCACCAAGGCCGTAAGTGGCTGCGCTGCTGGCGTATAGGAACGGAATGTCGAAGCCAGCGCAAAGCATCCAAAGGGCGCGGGAGTATTCCAGGTTTAATTCGTTGAAAATGGCTACGTTTTGTTCCGTAGTGTCAGTACGGGCGCCAAGGTGAATCACGGCCTCTACGTCGGTATGGTTCCGTTCCAGCCAGCGCACAAAATTGAGGCGGTGCATTTGTCCCCAAAGTTGCTTGCCTTCGAGATTGCGGTTTTTATCCGGGCGGCTAAAGTCATCTACCGCCAGCACATCTTGATAGCCTGCGTCGTTGAGCCGTTTTACCATGCAGGAACCTATGAAGCCTGCCGCGCCTGTAACTACGATCATGTTGTTGGTGATTGGTGGCCCTCCTTCGCTAAAGCTACGGCGGGTAAAGGTGATTTGGTGATTGGTGTATTGGTGATTGGTAAATTTGGTTAAGATGCCGACAAATCAATCCTTAAATCAACAGTGAAGAGGCCATTGTCACGGGCAGTTTTTAATTGGTGCTGGTCGGGATAAAGCAGGTCGAGTTGCCGTTGTACGTTTCGTAGGCCGATGCCGCTGTTGTTGTTGTTGTTCACATTGAAGTCGGTTTCAGTGTCAAGTGTGTTTTGAACGGTATAAGAAAGTTGATTTTCCCGAAGGGTAATTTTAATCAAAATCTGAACGTCGCCGGTGGTGCTTCCTGCGCCGTGTTTGAAACTGTTTTCGACAAAAGGCAACAATAGCAGTGGAGCAATGGGGGTTAGCGGATTGTCCATATCTTCCTGATAGTCAATGGTCAAACGTTTGTTGTAACGCAGTTTTTCCAGTTCGATATAATCCTGAATCACTTTTGCCTCGTCAGATACCGCTATGCGGGGCGCGCGGCATTCATACAATACAAAACGCATGATTTTGGAAAGCATCATGATAGCATCAGGGGTTTTGTCGCTCTTTTTTCGAGCCAATACATAAAGGTTGTTCAGGGTGTTAAAGAGAAAATGGGGATTGGTTTGGGCGCGAAGGAAACTGAGTTCGGACTGTAATTTTTCGCGCATCAACTCCTGCTCAAATTCGAGGCTTTTATAGTGTACACGAATCATTTTAATGGTCACCGCAGCGGCAAGGGTAATGAAGAGGTCGAACTCAGTGAGCAGTAATCCTTTGGGATTGAGTAAGTTGTAATATTCTCCGGGCCTAAAAATCGGATAAAAAATTAAGGCCATTTCAAGCCGGTAAATGATAGTTGCAACTGCAAAAGCCAAAATCAACAAGCCGACGAGTTTCCAAATCTTGCTACGGTCGAGATACAACGGAATGACGTAGTAAAAAACAAAATAAGTGAGCATCAATTTGACGGGCAGGGAAAACACCTCGCCGATTAACGCGTCTTGAAAGCCTTCTTCCAAGGTTTGTCGCCCCAAAATGCAGTTGAGCACCGCATTGAGCGGCACATAGACGATCCAAAAAAGGAAGTGTAGCGAGATGCGTTGCCAGTTGAAGTTCATGGTATTTAGATATTTAGATATTGGGATATTTGAGGCTCGATTATGCGACCCGAAGTCCGTTTGGTACGGGCTGCTCAGGCTGTAGCAGGGTGATTTCTTTGTTTTCGCCTACAAGGCCAAGTACCAGGCACTCTGAAAAAAAGGTCGCGATCTGCTTGGGCGGAAAATTCACCACTGCAATCACTTGCCGACCCACGAGTGCTTCTTTTTGATACAAATCAGTGATCTGCGCCGAACTTTTCTTAATGCCGTGTTCGCCAAAATCAATCAACAACTGATAAGCCGGGTTACGCGCGCCCGGAAAATCCTTGGCCTCCAGAACGGTGCCGACCCGCATTTCTACTTTTTCAAAATCTTGCCAGCTGATCATGAAGTGATAGAGTGATGCCCCGCCTTCGTTAAAACTACGGCGGGTGAAGGTGATAAAGTGATGGTTTCGTTATTCTGCAATGATCAGCTTTTTTGTCCAAATTTTGCCGTTTTCTGACCTTGCCTGAAGGAAATGAATCCCAGTGCTTTGTTGTGGTAAGCGTATGGTAAGTGGCCCAGAATCAGGAAGGGTATGCCTTTGTTGATACAGCACTTGTCCTGCATTATTGGTGATTTTCACCCAAACAGGCTTCCCCATTTGATTTTCCAGACTCAAATTGAAAACATCTTTTGCCGGATTGGGCCAGATGCTCAACTCGTTGGCTTGCGATAATGGGGTAAGGGTACTCACCACCAGCGAATCTTCCAATACCATCACCCAAGGCTCCTGGCCTACAATACCATCGTTCATGGAAAAGAAAAGGCGGTTTCCGGTTAAGTAGGCATTCCTGACGTTTGGCACAAAATAATCCTTCACTGTTGCAAGGGCCGCAACTTTGAATGTGCCCGACCCTGTGCCATTTGTTGTCCACCAGGATACTTCCGTGCCGTCGTTGGCGGTAAAAAGCCAAAGTTGGTCGTTGTAGCGCACAAAATTGTTAGGGTTGGAACTGCCCGAAGGATTGAGATCGAGGACTTCTTTGGTTCCGCCTGATGTGCCATCGCTGATCCAGAGTTCAGTGTTGTTTTCGGTCAATCCGGCACCCATAAGCACCGAATTCCCAAGCCGATGCAAATGGTTTTGCGGTTTCAAATCATAATATTCGTGACCCATTATGGCCTTGAATTCGCGCAACAGATTTGGTTGTGCATTTTCTGCTGTCCAAAGAGAATAGTGAAAACTATCTGTGGGGCTATATTCAGGGCGCCCCAACACAAACAATTGACTGTCTGTAATTGACAAGCCAATAAAGTCATCAGGATACAAATCAGGGAAATAAACCGGTTCAAACCCTCTGGCATACAAGGTACTTGCATTAGGATTGACGGAATAGGTAGCATAAACCAAGCTATTTTCTACACTTTGCAAGAAAATAGGGTGAGAATTTGTAACGGTTTCTATGATCTGTGTGCCGCTGGCAGTGCCATCGCTCGACCAAAGGTGAATGTTAGGCTGATTGGGTACCGAAAACCGCTCCATAAAGTACAGGCTGTCTCCTGCGGTCTTTAAGTCGTACAGTAGGCTATTTCCAGATGCGGAAAAAACCTCAAAAGTGCCCCCCGGAGTCCCGTCAGTACGCCATATGCTTTTGCTGTTGCGGGCTACAAAATAGACCAATCCATCCGGCCCGTAATCCCAAAAGTAACTAAAGTTGACAGGGAGTTGGATTTCATCAATAATGCCGCTTTCGTCGGTAACATGCAGGGTATGATCGTTTGAAAACCACAGCACTTTATCGCCAACCGTCATTGGTGTACCGACTTCCAGATAAAGGTCTTGGGAAGTGGTATCCAGCCGGGTGATTGAAAATGGGGCGGAAGGCTCGGTGCGCCAAACGCCCCGAAAATAGTTTTCGCTATCTGCATGAAAGAAAACCGCCTCTTCCGGGCCAGACACAAAGCCAACCGGGTTTGAACCTGCCAGATGTGGCGCAGGAGCGCCCATTACAGGATAAGTGCCTTGTTCCGTGCCATCGCTGCGATAGGGGAAATCGGGTGCATCAGGGCCTGAAAATGGGCTTCTAAAAAAGACAGTAGACTCCGTTGCTTCACAGGTTGTGTTATAAAACGTGAAATCACTATGGCCTAAATCCTTGGTCAACATAGTGCCAGCGATGTTCCCATCGCTTTTCCAAAGTTCTATATTCCCTTGCTTTTGAATAAACAAGAAAAACAGGTGTTTCGTGGATGCTGCTGCAATTGCAGGCCCCTCCAGCGACACTATTTTATGTGTGCCGAAGGCAGTGCCATCGCTTTTCCAGAGTTCATATTCCTGGGACTGTTGTTCAGATAAATAAAGAAAAATTCACCGTTTAGAATAGATTTTCTTGTGTTCCCATTACTAACAAGATAGTAATTTTCATTGGTTGTAATGTCGAACAAAATCTCGGTGCCAGCGGTGTTTGCGTCTATTGCGACCCATTCAAAACCTACGTTTTGAGCATCATTCGCGAGGTAGATATATTTCGATCCCAGAAAAAACACTTCGAACCTGTCTTGTTGATTGGTGGATGTGGGCACGTCCGCTGCCTTTAAGGTTCCAGCCAGAGTGCCATCGCTGGTCCAAAATTCGGTTTCGCCTGAATTTTTTCGGACCAGGAAATAGGCTTTGTTGCCTAGTGTTTTTAGAGACTGAGGCTGGATGATTTGATTAGTACCTACGATTTGAAAAACCATGAAAGTGCCTGCTTCCGTGCCGTCTGTTCGCCACAACTCTCGCCCTGACGATCCTCCGCGAAAATAAACCAGGTTTTCCGCTTTAGTCAGTTCCAAGGGATATGCGCTGCCTGTGCCTGGATTTACATCCTTGAGTAATTGGGCACTTTCTGGACTGTCCTCCGCCATCCAGAGTTCGTACCCGGAAGAGTCTTCCCAGTTTGGATAGAGTACCTTCCCATTTATGGAAGCAATACTGGGGATATTGTTGGACGAAGGGGTCTTAATATTGTCTAAGTTTATGGTCACACCTGGGTCGCCTCCGTGTTTTAACAACAAATATTGCCCAACGTCATAAGAAGAGATAAAATAAAACCCGTCTTCGGTTTCCACAGGATTTGCACTTGAACTGCCATAGTCGCTTATGTAGGTAGCGTGATCAGATCCATCGTAGGTCCATAAACCATAGCCCTGCCCAAACGTAAGCCCGAAAAAAAGCACTTTGTCATGAATGGAGTAGAAAGGTCCGCTTACGTATTCAAATGGGCTATTTGCTGGCTTATGAATATCGCCCAGAAGTTGCGGTGTCTGGCCATTTGCCCAATGGGACAGCAAAGCAATCAAACTTAGAAGGGTAAAGTACTTCATAGAAAACCAATTTTTAATGCGATAGAATTTTATCAATATCCCAAAATCCAACCCTATACACAATGGAACACAGAGGACACGGATTAGGCACGGATAAAAGATTAAATCAAGCCTAAAATCCGTGTCCAATCCGTGTCATCCGTGTTCTACACGATTAACCCCTCACCCCTCCCATTCCACCTTTTCAAACCCAGGATTCAAGGTCAGGGTGTACAGCGACCTTTCCCGTAGTTTGATTTCTTTTATAGGGATTTCTGCCCCATCTGCCGCACATTTTTTGACGAATGTTGGAAAGCCGACAAGGTAGATTTTTACTTTTTCGTAGTTGGGCGTGTACTCGCCTTCTTTTCGTTGTCGCAATGAAAAGGTGCCATTTTTCCCTTCTGTTTCAAAAATTTTCAAACTAAAAACGCCCTCCTGGTGGGCATACCCTTCTCCGGCATCTTCGTATAAATGGCTGGTTTCGAAGCCGTTCTTGTAATAAACATACAAGGTCAGTTCATCAATCGGCACACCAGTATGCTGATGCGTCGGGTACACAGGCAGAACCGCTCCTTCGCGCACAAAAAACGGAATCTGATCAGGCATCACATTGACAAATATCTCCCCATTACCCGGCTGCCCCGTCCAGAAATAGTACCAGTTGCCCTTTGGCAAATACACGCCTTGCCGCTGGATTTTTGGCTGAACAACGGGGCTGACAAGGAGGTGCTCTCCAAAAAGAAAATCGCGCTCCTGTTCCCAAAGTTTTGGATCCAACGCGTCGGCAAATGCCAAATGCCGCAATACGGGCGAACCGTCCAAAGTATGCAGCCACATAGCCGAGTATAGGCAAGGTAGCAGACAGTAACGCAGTTCAATGGCTTTTTTCGCCAAATCGGTCCATTTATCACCAAAAGACCAGGGTTCCTGGTCTGAAATGTGCAAAGCGGGGTCAATCAATTCAGCCTCCTCGGCGGGTAATGCATCCCCCGTTGCGTGTTTGCCAATGCTATGCACGCGCATGAGCGGGTGGAAAACGCCGAGCTGTAACCAACGCACGAAAAGTTCGCCCTCGGCATTTCCGGCAAATCCTCCGATGTCGGTGCCACAAAAGGAGAAACCTGAAATGGCGAGCCGCTGGCACTGGATGTTTGCGATTTGCAAATGTTCCCAATCCGAACAATTATCGCCCGTCCAAATGGCCGAAAACCGTTGGCCGCCACTGAAAGAAGCGCGGCTCAACAAGAACGGGCGCTTTTCTGGCTTCAAGGTTCGGAAGCCCTCCCAGGAGGCTCGGTTCATTTGTTGGCCGTAGATATTGTGCGCTTTTCGATGGCTGCAAGGCAGGCCATCGTGATCGTGCATTACATTGTCAGGCAAAGTTTTATGATGTACATGAAACACCGCAGGCTCATTCATGTCATTCCAAAATCCTGCGATGCCTATGTCCTTATACAGGCTTTCATACAGTTCGCCCCACCATTTGCGCACATCCGGGTTTGTATAATCAGAAAAGGCACAAAAGCCTGGCCAAACGGGGGCTTTAGCGACCATGCCGTCTGCGGTGCGTAGAAACCTGTTTTGCTCCAGGCCTTCCCGATAAACCGCATAGTTTGGGTCTTCTTTAATCCCGGGGTCTATCATCGTCACCGTTTGGAAGCCCATTTCCCGCAGCTCGTCCACCAATGTTTTTGGGTCCGGGAATGCCTTGGAGTCCCAGGTAAAACACCGGTACCCGTCCATGTAATCAATGTCGAGGTAGATCGCATCACAAGGGATTTGGCGCTCTCGGAATTCGGCGGCAATTTCCCGCACGTGGCTGTCCGGGTGGTAACTCCAGCGGCATTGGTGATAACCCAAAGCCCACAAGGGTGGGAGTTCGTGTGTGCCTGTAAGCCGGGCGTAGCTTCGAGCCACATCATCTAGGCTGGGGCCGTGAAGGAAGTAGTAATTCAGTTCACCACCCTCGGCATAAAAGCTGGTAGAACCAGATTCTTCTGAATCAAAGTCAAAATGCGTTTTGAAACTGTTGTCAAAAAAAATTCCATAAGCAATGCCTTGATTCAGTGCGTAATAGAAAGGGACGGCGCGGTACAACGGATCGGTCTCCCGGCCAAATGCATAAGAATCTGAACACCAGTTTTCAAATTTTTTGCCTGCCAGGTTTGTGCCGCAGGCCTTATCGCCAAGGCCAAAAAACACCTCTTTCTTGTGGCATTTTTTTTCCATTCGCAGTTCGCACCAGCCTTTCAAAATGGATCTTCTGGCTGAAAAACCGGCTTCATCTTCGCAGATCGTGCGGTCATCGGAGTCATAAAATTTTACTTTCAAATCCACTTTCGACACCACCACTTGTAAGGCCCCGGAATCGAGCAGATATTCCTCATCGCGTTCTTCGAGTCGTACAACTACTTTCTCCTGTTCAAATGCGGGGTCAATTGCGTAGGAAAAATCGGGTTGAAAAACCCCGTCAGGAGAATAGCGCAAGCGGAAAATGCCCGCTGCCAGTACGGAAACACGAAGCATCACACCATTAAAGCACACGAATTCATACGCTCCATCGCGCCATCGAACATCGGACACCTCGTTGGGGCGCGTCCATTGAAAAACATCGTCGTAGCGCAAGCTCACGCTGGCTTCGGCGAAGTCAATCTCGCTGGGAGGGGTGGGGGAGGGAGGTAAAGATTCTGGCGTTAGTGGTAGTTCTGGCTTGGCTTTCATGCTGTGTTGTTTCGGGGTTAAAAGTAGAAACAAAACAACACAGGCCGCCATCGAAAAATCGGGGCGACCTGCTGCGGTTCACTTGCTTCATACGATATGAACCTGAATGGGTATGTTGAGCGTAAGTATCCTGAAACAGCGTTCCGGGACTTTTTAACAAATTATCCCCGGAACAGCGTTCCGGGATACTCAGAAAAACAGAATCCCGTGAAGCGAAAATACCTGCCCATTTTGCTTGCGCGTAGTGCCAAAAGACTGGTCGGCGAGACCTGGATTGTTGCCGGATTGATTTGTTTTTACAATTCCAGGAAACTTGCTGAGCGGCATTTTAGCCGAAAATCCTAGTTCGAACGACCTTCCAAGTCTTACTCCTGCGCCGATGGTAGCATCCGCACTCCAATTGTCCAACTCGCTGGAACTCAATTTGCTTGCATCGTCTTCGGCGCTTCGGTCGGAGAGTTTCAGGATATAGTCGCCAGAATAATTTTGTTTGTCAGCCTTGGCCGAGAGCGTGCGTGTCAAGGATAGGCCAGCGATGATTTTCAAAGGACGAACAGGCTGCCAAAACACCGTGACCGGGACTTCCAGGCGTTGTAAGCGGTTGACGGGGATAAACACATTGCTACCCAATGAGTCGCCATAAAAATTGCTTCCAGGTAGGTTGATTACTTCTTGTCCAGTATTGCCATCCACTAAAATAACACCTCCATCAACATAGGACTGATAATCATCTGACCCCACCGAAGCCACAGGCCGATATTTTTCCTGCGGATTGTGGATGTTATACAATACGCCAGTGCGTAGGCCCCATTTGCTAGCAAATTTCCAGTCAACGGATGCTCCTGTTGAGAATCCGTTAATCTTGTTAAACTGCTCGGTCGAGATGGCTGAAGTCGAGCCAAATGTCCAGCGTTTGTCGGAGGCTTTTTTTATTGGTTTAGGACTGTCGGCGGCGGCAAACAAATGCGTTTGAAATGACCTTTTCTCTTGTAATGCAATGGATTGTGATCTTATGGGAAGCAGATCAAGGGATAGATTTTCCTGAATTGGTTCATCCGTTTTTGCTGCGACAATTTCAGCCGCCGGAAGATTTGGCAACTTTTCAATGGATGTCAAATTTGAATTTCCCTCCGTGAGAATGGGCCGTGGTTTGGCAGCATGGTTTTCAGCATTTAAATCCCTTCTTGAGTTTTTCTGGACGGCAGTGGAGGCTTTATCACCAGAACTGTTGGGGTCGTTGACGGAGAGAACAGGCATATTGTACTCCGTTGGAGTCGTGTTGTTCTGTTCCGTTGTAGGCGCCAGGCTCGCAAAGGGCTGGATAGAAGGGGTTTCCTGTTGTAATTTTGTGCTATCAGGCGATTTTAGCCATTGCCAGCTGCCGTAGCCCACTATGGGTAGGAGCAGCAGCAGGCCAAACCACCACCATCCAAATCGGTAGCCACTTTTTTCGGGCATTTCGCGGTCGAGCATCTCGCGCATTGAAGCCCATGCTTTGTCTGTAGTTTTCTTATCCATGTTTATTAAAAAAAAATGTGGTCCATCGGTTGTCAATCATTGTTTCAATTACCCTTTTCCAATTGCCAAGGCCATTTTGAATTCGGTACTAAGCAATTCTCTCAATTTTTGTCGTGCAGTACTGAGGTGCCATTTGGAGGTGCCCTCACTCATTTGAAGGCTTTCGGCTATTTCGGCATGGCTATATCCTTCTATGGCATAGAGCCGAAATACTTCCTGGGATGTGGGAGGTAAGGTGCGTACGGCCTTCAGGATATCTTCTTCGTAAAAGGTCTCATGGCCCTGTTCCGGCACGCTTTGGTCGTGGTCTTCCAGCACCAGAAAGTGTAGGTAGCGGGCATTTTCTCGGTAATAATCGGCCATGCAGTGGTAAACCAGTCGGCGCATCCAGCCTTCGAGGCTTCCTTTGAAAGAAAAGGTGTGAATTTTCTTAAAAACCCGCAACATTCCGTTGTTTACCACCTCAATAGCAGTGTCTTCATCGCGGGTGTATCGCCGCACCATACGCAGCATTTCGGGAAAAAAACGGCGGTAGAGCGCCTCTTGGGCACGACGGTCATTGGCAGCACAGCCGTCAATGAGTTCCGCTTCTGTAAAGTTTTTTTGCCGAAAAAAGCCATTTCTCGTTGTGTTCAAAGCAAAATACCAAGCCCAATTTCAAAGCGCTTTTGGAGGATTCTGTCTACCCCTTGCGTGTCCCACCAATTTGTCCAGGTTCTCGTCTTTTTTTGAAGACGAAGTCCCAGATGAACTGTGAAGTGATTGCCTATGCGGTAACCTATCTGAGTTTGCCCCATCCAACCGCCTTTCCAACTTTCCTTTTCGCCTTCGATATTGTAGTTTTCGGTTCCTGCAAAAGCCCAGCCGATTCCGAGGGTATAAAACGGGGCGATATTTTTTGGCGAAAGATAACCCCTTGCCTCCAAAAACATTGGGTATGTGCTTACATCGTCTTCAGAGACCGTGAGATTTTCAATTCCTACACCGATACCTGCACCGATTAAACGATTGAATTTCATACCAGAACTATGCTGCAAGCCAAATCCCATTCCATTCGATCTCCACAATATTGATCCCCGTGTGGCATGATACCAACCAGTTTCTCGGAACGTATAGGGGCGCTGAGCAAGAGAACGCAGCGTAGGATTTTCATCGCCGCATTTTTGTTCTATTTTTTTTACGTTAATGGACGCCAAGCGCATTGTCCCGCCGCTCCAGGAAACCATGACCAATTCCCCATCCTGTTGGTAGGAGCTGATTTTTCCACGAAAAACGGAACCATCAGTCAAGTAAACTATGTCACGGCAGTTTTCTTTTTGCTGTGCAAAACCCGCAGTGGCTGCCAGGAAAAAGAAGAGAAAAAGGAAACGTGTTTTCATGATTTGCGCAAGTTGTTATTTATCCGTTCATTATTTCACCACCGGTAAATGACTGATTTGCTTCGGATTAGCAGGGTCGCTCACGTCGAATTGGTAAAAACCATCGTCCCCAATGAGCAGCAAGTGGCTGTCGCTGAATGCAATTACATCGTAAGTACTGATGCCTCTGAGGTGCGACAATTCTTTTAAATTCAAGGGGTCGGTTTTGTCAAAAATCTTCAATCCGTCATCGCAAAGGAACAGATGCTCGTTGGTAACAGAAAGCCCAAAAGGCCGCTTCATTTGATACGTTTTGAGCAAGGTGGTTGAAGGTAGTGACTCGATGTCGATAATGTCGAGTTGATTGAAGGTGCCATTGCAAGCGGTGCCGTCGTGTATGGTAACATATGCATACTTGTCATCGCACACTACCGGGTCGCAGCCAGAAGCGTGCGAGAACGAGCTTTCCAAAACAGGGTGGGCGGGATTGGAATTATTGTAGATAAAAACACCGGTTTGGGAACCGAGGAAGAGCCGGTCTTTCCAAGGGAAAATAGTCTCAATGTTCCAGCCAACATATACAGAATCAAGCTTGGCAGCACATGCGCCAATCACAGACCAGGTTCGTAGCATGGATTGATCAACGGTATAGAGATATTCGCCAAAAAGCCCAAACCTGGCATACGAGCCAGCGATCCCAGTTCCCGAAATGAGTCCCGATGCTCCCGTGATTCCGCCAATATTTACGTTGCCATCTGCGGCGAGGAAAAGTATATCCTCCCGTTGAAACCAATCGTTGCGTTCTTCACAGGAGACTTCTTCGGTTACATCAGTCTGCTGGTAATCAACAAGAAAACCGCGTTGAGGGTCGAAACCAAAAAGTGGGAACACATTTTCGGAACGGCAAACCAATTGCGGGTTTTGCAAGTCTGCTATATCAATGGTCAATAAATCAATGTATTGGTCTGCGTAAAGCATTTGGTCTTGAATGGCAATGTCAACGTTGCCGGGAATACTCCAAAAGGCAATGCTGTGTGGGTTTGCAGGGTCGCTATTATCCACGACATGGATGCCTTCTTGCTTTTCGTTGATAAAAAGATAATTCCCCAAGGCATAAATTTTTCCCGGATGGCGCATTTCCCGGGCGGGTAAGGGATTAATGCCGACTCGGCACTCGGCAAGGGTTTTGTAAATTGGGTCATAACGGAAGAAAGTGCGCGTGGAGTTACAATCGTCGCGCAGGCAGCTACCAAGGGTGCTTACAACTGAAATTCCCAAAATAATGAACAGTAGTAAATTTTTGTGCTTCATGTCAAAATAAGGTTTTGTGTGAAAAGTGCCTTTGGAGTTTCATATAATTGTTGTCCCGGTAACTGCCGCAAGACAGGAAGTTCATCGAAAAAGGTTGGGGGCTGTACCCATAAAACCCAAACCTTTCGGCTCAAACAAATCTGAACTACATGACAATTCTCGACCAGCCAGCACAAACTTCCCAGCGCGTTATCTACGCTTCTTTTGGCGACCGACTGGTGGCCAGGCTCATTGACGCGCTTATTTTGATTCTTCCATCTATATTCATCCCATTTATTTTACCGTGGCTTTATTACGCTGCCATGGAGGGCAGCGAACGTGGAGCCACCATCGGCAAACGCGCCATGGGAATCCGGGTGGTGAGCGAAGATGGCCAATCCATTGGCTTTGGCACGGCCACGGGACGTTTTTTTGGCAATTTGCTCAATCTTTTTACCATGTTTATTGGCTACCTGTTGATGTTTTTCAATGCGCGAAACCAATGTTTGCACGATATGATTACCAGCACGGTTGTAATCAAAGACAGTCCAGCTGAACATCGGCAGCAAGTGCCTCAATCAGCACCAAAAAAACGAAGCTGGACAGCAAAATCAAGCAATTCTTAAACCCACTTTGTGGAAATCAATGCTACCGGAGGCCGCCATTGGCATCGAACCGCTGCAGGAGAACAAATCAACGGTTTTACACTTTGGCAATTGACGGATGGGATGGTGGATTTTTCCGCAGAATTTGGCGAAGAGGTTTTTCAGGAAATGAAGCAGTATGCAGAGGAGATTTTGCGCGGCAACGTTTGAAAGGCATAACTAGGATTGGGCAGTAAAGTTACCTTTGACCCGAAAAAATGTCCTCTCCGCAATGCTAAAATCCCTTTACAGGTTTCTGTCCCCGCGTTTCCAAACCCTTTTCCTCGAATACAAAGTAGCCCTCAAACCACGATACGGCCATGGACTCCCGGCACACCAACGATTGCTCGAAATCATTGATAAACAACGTGATACGTACCAATTCTGGTTGGGAAAAATAAAGGACTTCGCGCCGAAGCTTCAGTCCATCAAAAAATTGGCAGAGGAAAAAGACCCGAGCCAGCCGGGCTGGAACAATGACTTTTTGCCAGGGCTTGACATTGCGGCGTTGTACGCGATTATTGCTGAATCCAAGCCTAACCGTTATGTGGAAGTCGGCTCTGGAAACTCCACCAAAGTAGCGTACAAAGCAGTGAAGGATAATGGATTATCAACCAGAATTATTTCCATTGACCCTTACCCTCGCGCGGAAATTGACAGCCTTGCCCACGAAATTGTCCGAAAGCCATTCGAGGCCGTGGACACAGGTTGGCTTGCCGAACTGGAGGCTGGCGACATCCTTTTTATTGACAACTCGCACCGGATGTTGCCCAATTCGGATGCCACGGTTTTTTTCCTCGAAACGCTGCCCGCGCTCAAGCCAGGGGTCATTGTGCACATCCACGACATTTACCTGCCCTACGACTATCCGCAGTTCATGTGCGACCGTTTTTACTCCGAACAGTACGGTCTGGCCATTGCCCTTATGGCCAATCCGCAGCGATATCAACCCATTTTTCCGGCGTATTTCATCTCGGAAGATGCCGCGCTAAGTGGTTCAATTGCAAGCATTTGGGAGCATCCCAACACACGGGGCGTTGAGCGGCATGGAGGTTCCTTTTGGTTGAAAATCAGGGGGTAGGTTTTACCACATAGTTCACATAGTGCACATAGTTTGAACAGTATATTATCAAACTATGTGTGCTATGTGAACTATGTGGTAAGCAATCAGTCACCGCACCCGCGAAGCCATCATCAAGGACTTCACGCGACGACCCGCCTCGGATTTTGTATCAGGATCGGCCAGTTTTTGCAATCCAGCCCAGGAGGCAAAGCCGTATTCTTTGGCCACCATGTTTTTGAATCCCTCTTCTACAGGATTGTTTTTAGCGACAGGTGCAGAAGATTTTGCAAGGCCTTTGGAGGCGGTGCTTTTCTCCACGAACTTCGCTGATTTGCTCATTCCCGCAGATTCACCCACCATAGCCTTGGCATAGGAGGGGGCGGTTGTAGTCGGTCTTTCTTCTGGGAAGAATCGCAGGAGATCATGCTCGTTCATCAGTTTTTGCATGCTCCAGCCATAACGATAGCCTTTAATGGCTGTAGCAGTGGGCTTTACACGCTCACCGGCATGGCGTGCTGCATCGTTGTAAAGTTGTGTGCGCGAATAGTCACCGAGGTAAGATTGCACCAACACATGGGCGAGCAACACTTGAGGTTTCACATTGTATTCGTCTGCCGCGTCTCGCACGAGTCCTTTCCATTCTTTGGCCGTAGTAGTTACAAAGTCATTGTCGTCATAAAGCGACTTCAAGCGTTCTGCGGGAGCAAGCTCAGGAGCATTGGCTTCGTTGGTGCCGGAGGCTTTGTCGCGTTTGTTGTTTCCGGCTGAATTTGAGCGCATCGGACGGTCGGAGATGGAACGTGGGGCGTTGGCCACTTCGACATCCGAGCCCATTTCAGTAAGGAAACCACCTTTGGATTCGCTTTTTAAGCCATCCTTTTTGCCGATAAAAATAAAAATCAGCGCAGCAGAGATGCAAGCGGTGGAGAGGAAACCGAAGAATTCGAAGAAATTTTTCATGTTGAAAAAATTAAAAAGTGAAGGGATATATTAGTGAGTGTGTGATTTTGTTAAAAGGATTATCTGGAAACTGCCTCATAATCAATCTTCCAGAGTTGATAAGTCTCGATAATCATAGTTAGTTTTTCGGCATAAAGCCGTGCCGTGGCATAGCCAGATTGTTTGAGGCCTACGCACCAAGCGGCGTAATATGGCACTTGGTCGTGCCCAAAGATTGTCTTTTTAATTTGGTAAATGTTGCCTACTTCGTATTCGCGGAGCATCCAGCCATACCGGCGATCTTGGAGCAAAAGCGAGTGGCGGCGAAAACTCTCGCGGGCAGAAGGATACACCTCAAATCGGTCCCAAGCGTAGTCGTCGTGCATTTGCATACAGTCCACCGCGAGCGAATGTGCCGTAAAATCGCGGTCATCAATCACACCATCGCGACGAAAACCGGGTCTGGCGCGGCACTTGATACCAAAATGGTTGTTGCCTTGGGTCGCCAATATGCTTTGCCCGGCATTGGTCTCTAAAATTCCCTGAGCGAGCGTAATGGAAGCAGGAATTTTGCTGCGCTGCATTTCGAGTTCGGCAAATTCGCGGTATCGCTCCACATAGTCGAGGTATCTCAGGGCGTTGGCCTGAAACCGTCGCCCAAGTTTTGCTCTGAGTTGGGCTTCTACTTGTTCCCGCTGCCAATAAGTGGCTTTTCCTTTTCGATATAGTTCAGAAGGGACGCGCAGCGTCGAGTCAGCATAAAACTTGCGCAATTCGGCTGCAAAAGTCGAGCCAGCAAGGTCTGCTCCTGTTTTGAATTCATCAGTAAGTTGCTGGAAAACCGGCATTTCGCTCAAACCGGAAAGCCGTGCTTCAATCTCTGTCCGGTAACGCAACACCAAAAATAAAGGAAGGACGATCAGCAAGAGGGCAAAGAGGCTTCCCCGCCCAAAGGCTTCAAGACAGCCGCCGTTTTGATCGGTTTGTGGTTGCACGATGTATGAATATTGGGAAATTGGGATATTAGGATATTGGGAAATTTAGGAACATCCCGACATCCCAATATCCTAATATCCCAATTTCTCAAGATCAGTCGTCTACCCGGAACTTGAAGCCCACCCAGTGGATGTTTTCGACTTTTATACGGTCGTCGAGGCTCAGGTATTTGCGCAGGCGAGAGATGAATACGTCGAGGCTGCGGCCAAGAAAATAGTCGTCTTTACCCCAAATGTTGACCAGGATAAAAGAGCGTTTCACGACCTGATTTCGGTGCTCATTTAGGAGTTTAAGCAAATCAGCCTCCTTTTGTGTGAGCGTTTCGGAATAACCTTCTGTGGTGAGGCTCAGGTTTTTATAGTCAAAAGCATAATTGCCAATGCTGACCGGTTTGCCGGGCTTGACAATGACGGCATATTTGGTGCGGCGTAAGAAAATGTCAATTTTCAGCAACAGTTCCTCAATGCTGAAGGGCTTGGTCATGTAGTCGTCCGCACCAATGGTAAGGCCGTGGATCTTGTCCTGCTTCATGCTTTTTGCCGTCAGGAAAATAATCGGCACATGGTCGTCAATAGAACGAATTTCCTGGGCAATGGTGAATCCATCTACCTCTGGCAACATCACATCCAATATGCACAGGTCAAACTTTTGACCTGCCTGAATGATGTCCATGGCTTGCTTCCCATCGGCACAATAGGTGACATGGTAGCCATTGAGTTCAAGGTTGTCGCGTGTAATGAAGCTGAGGCTTTCGTCATCTTCCACGTAGAGCAGGTTTGCTTTTGTATCGGCCATGAGTGTAGTGATTGGTGGACTGGTTAATTGGTGATTGGTGGATTGTTTACCCGCCGAAGCTTTTCGCCGCCGCCAAAGGCTAAGGCGAATAAAAGCGAAGGAGGGGTGATTGGTTTATTGGTAGAGTGGGAATTTTTTCATGAATGCATTTACCGCGCTGCGCACTTTTGCTTGCATCGCAGCATCATCGGGGCGTGAAATCACCTCATCTACCCACTGCACCACTTGTCGGCAATCCTCTTCATTAAAACCTCGAGAGGTAATAGCTGCTGTGCCTACGCGAATGCCCGAGGTGATCAATGCTGGCTGCGGGTCGAAAGGAATCAAATTTTTATTTACAGTAATGTCAGATTCTCCGAGGATATGGTCGGCTAATTTCCCTGTTACATTTTTCCTGCGCAAATCAATGAGCATCAAGTGGTTGTCCGTTCCGCCTGAAATGATGTCATAACCACGGGCTGTAAATTCGGAGGCCATGGCCTGGGCATTTTTCACCACCTGGCGACAGTAGTCTTTATAGGAAGGCTGCAAGGCTTCGCCAAACGCAACGGCTTTTGCAGCGATCACGTGTTCCAGCGGACCACCCTGCATTCCGGGAAAAACCCCGCTGTCAAGGATGCTGGACATTTGGATAGGCTCCCCTTTTTTCGTGGTACGCCCCCATGGATTGTCAAAGTTCTTGCCCATCATAATAATACCCCCGCGTGGGCCGCGCAGTGTTTTATGCGTCGTGCTGGTCACGATATGACAGTGAGGGAGTGGGTCGTTTAATAATTTAGCGGCAATGAGGCCAGCTGGGTGTGCTATGTCGGCCAAAAGCAATGCACCCACAGAATCTGCAATGGCGCGAAAACGGGCATAGTCCCAGTCGCGGGCATAGGCTGATGCGCCACAGATAATGAGTTTGGGTTGTTCGGCTTTTGCGATGGCCTCCACTTTGTCCATGTCAATTTGCCCTGTCTCAGGCTCGACGCCATAAAAGGATGGCTTATAAACCTTCCCGGAAAAGTTCAATTCAAAACCATGTGAAAGGTGGCCGCCATGAGCAAGGTTGAAACCGAGAATTTTGTCGCCAGGCTGCAAGCAGGCCAGGAAAACAGCCGCGTTGGCCTGTGCGCCGGAGTGCGGCTGCACATTGGCCCATGCTGCGCCGAAAAGTTCCTTGAGGCGTTCGATCGCAAGTGTTTCCACCTGGTCCACGATCTCACATCCACCATAGTACCGCCGACCGGGGTAGCCCTCGGCATATTTGTTGGTGAGACAGGTGCCCATGGCATCAAGGACTGCCTGGCTGGTAAAATTCTCGGAGGCGATAAGTTCCACGCCGCGGCGTTGGCGGTCGAGTTCTTTTTCTATTAAGGAAAAAACTAGGTCTGACATGGGGCAAATGTAGAGAAAGCAGAATAATTAAAATGCAAAACAGAAAAACCGGAGAACAGGAAAATATAAAACCATGCAATATGATCCGAAGAGGGTCAAAATCTTCCCTTTTCGAAATCTAAGTATCCGAGTAAAAATATAATTATTAAACACAAAGGCACAGTAGGACACATAGTTGTGATTTTCAACACTATGTGTCCTACTGTGCCTTTGTGTTTCAAAAGCCTAACCAAACTACTTCTTAACCAATGTCTTCAGCACCGCCTCGTCGAGCACCACAGGGTACTCTTTGCGGAGGTCCATAATCCATTTTTTCTCCAAAAAGTCTTGGTAATCAGCCACTGCGTAGCCACGCGCCTCGGCAAGAGCCTTAGGGGTGGGCGGCACTATTTGTTCGATTTTGTAAAACGAAGCCGTTTTGGTAGTGGTATCCGTTTTGGCAACCGTCATATCACCGCTTTTCCACAACTCGCCCAAGTCTTTGTTTTTGCCCTTCTCGTAAAGTTTTTCCATCACGGTCAATACCTCTGGCTTCCCTTTTTTGTTGAACTTTTTGATCACATCAGCCGCAGGCTTTTTGGCGGCGAGCGTGCGCACTTTTTCAAGTACTTTGGGATCGTCTGTTTTCAAGGTATAAATACTTACACGTGCGCGCTCATCCCATTTGTACTTCATCTTGAGCTCTTTGTCAAAGTACGCTTGCAGGCCGAGGGTGTCGCTGTTGGCGCGATCCCACACGTTCTGTTTCAATGCTTCAAAGAGGAGAATACCTTCTTCGTATTCGCGCATAAGTGATTTAAACTCAGGGTATTTCCGCTCCAATTGTGTCTCTTCGAACGACATAGCCGTTTCATCGGTCCATGTTTTGTAGAGTTTGTTGATGGTTTCTACCACAGGGTAGCCTGCTCCGCGCATACGGTCGCGGCCTGCGCGTTGGCAATATTCCTCAAAGTCGGCCACGGTGTAGCGTTTGTCCTGGCCGTAGTAGAACAGTACATCTTGTGGCTTGCTGGGGTCGGGTTTCCATTTGAACGTGTGGAAAACGCTGTCGACCTGTTTGGCAGTCCAGGCAGCCAATACTTTTCGGTCTTCAGAGAAGCCTCCGTCTTTTTTAATTCGGCCAATGATGGACTGTTTCGCTGTTTCGCTGCGGCTGTCGCGCTTGATGCGCTCAGAAAGCCCCCGCTTTATTTGGTCAAAAGTGGCAATAGGGCGACGGCTTTTGCGCTGAATAATGTGCCAGCCGAGGGTAGTTTCAACAAGCTTGGTGTAATCACCATCTTTTTCCAGGCTGAAAGCGGCGTCTTCAAACACCTTTTGGTAACGATTTATGCCAAAAAAGCCGATATAGCCACCTTTAGTTGCTGTGGTTTTGTCTTCAGAATATTTTTGGCAAACAGCATCCCATTTTCCACCGGCAGCAAGTTCGTTGTAGGCACTGTCCGCGCGCATTTTTTTCAGCGTATTTTTTTCAGGGCTGTCACCTTTGCGGATAAGGATTTGATTAACCTCTATCTCGCCGCGGGCAGGGCGGGTAGCATTCACACGCAGGAGGTGGTAGCCATTGTTTGAACGGACCGGGCCGAGCACATCGCCGACTTTGGCCGAGTAAATGGCTTTTTCTACGTCATAATAGCCGTCAGGCAGCATGGCAGTGATGAAGCCAAGGTTACCACGGTTTTCTTTTGCCGATTTGTCTTCTGAGCTGTCGTAGGCCATCTTGTCGAAACTTACGCCCTTAGTAATCATCTTCGACCAATCCTTTGCGCGATTGTAGGCTCGGAGGGTGTCAGTGGCGGGTCTGTTGCGATCACAGTTGACAAGAATGTGACTGACATCCACATCCGTCAGCATTCGGTCGTAGGCTTCGCGGATTAGTTTTTCGGTCACTTCCTTGTCCTCCAGATAGGATTTAGCCAGCTGCTTTTTGTACCCATCCAGCTCACTACTCAACGATGCGATGGTGTCCAAGCGCATGTCGCGGGCCTTTTGGACCTTTAGTTTGAAGTTGGTGTAGAGTTCGAGGTATTCGCGCAGGCTCTTTTCCGAGAAATCGGCTTTGTCCTGATTGGTTTTGGAATAGATGTATTTGAACTCAGCGGCGGTGACCGGGCTGCCCTTCACCGTAAAAAGTGTGGCATCGGTTTGAGCAGAAGCCGAGCAGGCCAGAAGTATCATGGCGGCTACGGCAAGCAAGTTTTTGAACATACGGAACGGTGTAGATTGGTGTTTCTATTGTGAAAAGTTTCCTGAGTTAGGAAGTTTACCCGCCTTAGCCTAAGATATAGCGGATAAACCAGGAAGAAAACCCTCCTTCGCACCACCTCCGGCGGCGCTATGGCGGGTGAAAAAGTTTGCAAAAGTAGGAAAGCCCACCCGAACGGGGGAAGCGAGTTTTGTTTTTAAAATATGTTAACAGGCAAATGGCTTCAACGGGCAAAACCTGCTTTGATTTTCTAAAACCCCTTAACTTGCGGACGAGATTCACCCAATCCGATTCACCAAGTTTTTAATCAATGTTTATCTACCTATCCTTATGGCTCTATTCAGCATTTTGGTCCTTTTGCCCCACCCCTGCTGCGCCTTCGATTTGTGCTGTCAAGCCCTTGTTTGAGGCCGATCAAGATGCCGCATTTCCCTTTGGTAAAGCAAAGGCTTTTTCCAAAGAGTTGTCCCCGTCTCCACTTTCATGCCTGAACGGTATTATCAACGATTACACCCCAGTGCTTGGCTTTGGATGTGACAGCAGCACATTGCAAGTGGGTATGCTGACAGGTTTTTCCGCAGGCGACAAGGTGTTGCTTTTGCAAATGCAGGTTCCACAAGTGGATCTTTCCAATACGCCCAATTTCGGCACAGTACTTAATACCGTTTGCATTGGGAATTACGAATTCAATCGAATCCAAAGCATTTCCGGTAGCACGATTCAATTGCAATTTGCGCTAACACGCTCCTATGACCTAAGTGGTAAAGTGCAATTGGTGCGCGTGCCGGAATACGATTCGGCTACGGTCTGCAACATTACCTGTCTCCCCTGGAATGGCAGCATCGGCGGTGTGTTGGCTTTGGACGTAAAAAACCAACTGACTATGAATGGCAATATTGACGTGAGCGGCAGAGGATTCCGCGGCGGAATTGTAGAGCCAAACGACATCCCCTGGGTGTTTGGGGAACAACAATATTTCTATTCACAACAATCTACCCTGGCTGCAGAAAAGGGGAAAGGCATCGTCTTCATCCCGGCAGATTTTTCTTTTGGCCGCGGTCGTGCGGGCAATGGCGGTGGCGGTGGAAACGCCCACAACGGCGGTGGTGGAGGTGGCGCCAATGCAGGCTCAGGCGGCAATGGGGGGCTGGAAATCACTAATATCCCAGCGCCGCCTACACCAAACACGGATGGGATTGGCGGACAAAAACATTTTGACAATCAAACCACTAAAATCCTGCTTGGGGGCGGCGGCGGCGCAGGTCATGCCAATGATACTTATGGAACTTCTGGTGGAACAGGAGGGGGCATCGCCCTTGTATTGGCCAATTCCTTGCAAACCAACAACTTCCGCATTCTGGCAAATGGGGTAAATGTTTTTGGAGGTCAGGATCAAAATGACGGCCAGGGCGGCGGGGGAGGTGGCGGTACCGTGGTCCTCCAAATTGGCCAAATTAATGGGATTTTGAATTGTGAACTGAGGGGCGGTCATGGCGGCTCCAATCCTTATAACCCGGATTTCCAATTGCATGGGCCAGGCGGCGGCGGCGGCGGTGGGAAACTGTTACTCACCCAAAATTCTGCCAATGTGATCCCCGCTTTGCAAGGTGGCGCCAACGGCCTCTCCAGTCAAAACTATACCAACGGCGCCATGCCGGGTGAAGCAGGCAGATTGCTAACTAGTTTTGTTTTGCCTGAAGGCACAGAGCCAGCGCATCATGTGTCAAACCAAATGCTGCTTTCTGTGCAATCGCCCAATTGCTCTGGTATTCCCAATGGCCAAATTTCCATCCTGCAATCCACTGCATTGGCTTTTAGGTTGAATGGCGGGCCTTGGCAATCGGACAGCGTTTTTGTCAATTTATCTGCTGGTGTTTACCAAATCGGACTTCAATTTGCGGGTGGCTGCACCCTCGACACTTCAGCAACTTTAAACATTCCTCCTCCCGTGCTCGATTCGCTTTTGGTTATCTCGAATGCAAGTTGCGCAGGAGCGGGATCTATTGAAGTTACGGCCATCTCAGGTACTGCCCCTTTTGAATTTCAAATCAATGGCGGGCCATGGCAGTCTGACGGTCTATTTGCGAATTTGCTGGTTGGGAATTATTTCATCACGGTTCGCGATGCAGGAGGGTGTACGCACACCAGTAATTATTCAGTGTCAGGGACAGCACCTGTTTTGGATTCTTTGCTTTCGGTCAACGCTGCTACGTGTGAGGCTGGAGGAACCATTTCAGTAGTGGGACTTTCCGGTACCGCACCTTTTGAATTTCAGATTAATGGTGGACCGTGGCAGGCAAGCGGGGTTTTTCAGGACTTGCCCGCAGGCAATTATAATATTACCCTGCGAGACGGTTTGGGATGCTTGCACTCCAGTAATTATACCGTACCTCCGCCGCCGCTCGTGCTGGATTCGCTTGTTTCGCTCGTTGATGCAACCTGCGTGACAGGAGGCGAAATTTTTGTTTCCGCCAACGCGGGTACTGCGCCTTATGCGTTTCAAATCAATGGTGGGGCTTGGCAGCCATTTGGTCAATTTTCGGATTTGCATGCAGGTAATTACACCATTACCCTCCGCGATGCCGCAGGATGCACAGATTCAAGTAGTTATGTGGTAAATGATCCACCATTACCGCAGGTCTCGCTGCTGTCAATTGCCAATGCCACCTGTGTGGATGGGGGAGCTATTTCTGTAAGTGGTAGTTCGGGAACCAGTCCTTATGAGTTTCAAATCAATGGCGGAGTATGGCAAGATTCCGGGATATTTTCGGACTTGCCATGGGGCAATTATTCCCTGGTTATACAAGATGCCGCAGGATGCACAGATTCAAGCAGTTATGTGGTGAATGACCCGCCATTGCCGCAGGTATCGCTGCTTTCAATAGTTAATGCCACTTGTGTGGATGGAGGAACAATTTCTGTGAACGGCAATTCCGGCACCAGCCCTTATGATTTTCAAATCAATGGTGGAGCATGGCAGAATTCCGGGATATTTTCGGACTTGCCATCGGGCAATTATTCCGTTTCGATGCGCGATGCCGCAGGATGCGCAGATTCAAGCGATTATGTGGTAAACGACCCGCCATTGCCGCAGGTTTCGCTGCTGTCAATAGTCAACGCCACTTGTGTGGACGGGGGAGCAATTTCTGTAAGCGGCAATTCCGGCACCAGCCCTTATGAATTTCAAATCAATGGTGGGGCATGGCAGCCTGCCGGGATATTTTCGGACTTGCCATCGGGCAATTATTCGATTTCAATACGTGACGTCGCAGGATGCACAGATTCAAGCAGTTACGTGGTAAATGACCCGCCATTGCCGCAGGTTTCGCTGCTTTCAATAATCAATGCGACCTGTGTGGATGGAGGAGTCATTTCGGTAAACGGTAATTCCGGCACCAGCCCTTATGAATTTCAACTCAATGGCGGTGGTTGGCAGCCTGCCGGGATATTTTTGGACTTGCCTTCAGGCAACTATTCCATTACAATACGTGATGCCGCAGGATGCACAGATTCAAGCAGTTATGTGGTAAATGATCCGCCATTGCCGCAGGTTTCGCTGCTGTCAATTGTCAACGCGACCTGTGTGGATGGGGGAACAATTTCTGTAAGTGGTAATTCCGGGACCAGCCCTTATGCATTTCAAATCAATGGAGGTGCCTGGCAGCCTGCCGGGATATTTTCGGATTTGCCATCTGGCAATTATTCCATTGCTATTCGTGATGCCGCAGGATGTACAGATTCAAGCAGTTATGTGGTGAATGATCCGCCTTTACCGCAGGTATCGCTGCTATCAATTGTCAACGCGACATGTTTGGACGGTGGAACGATTTCTGTGAGCGGCAATTCCGGAACCAGTCCTTATGAATTTCAAATCAATGGTGGGGCTTGGCAAGATACTGGGATATTTTCTGATTTGTCTTCAGGTATTTATGTCATTACCGTACGCGACTCCGCAGGTTGTACAAGTTTCAATGATTTTTCGGTAGGTGGATCGCCGTCGCCGATGGATTCGCTCCTCACAATTGTGAATACCACCTGTATTGCTGGAGGAGCAATTAATGTGACCGCTGTTTCAGGCATTGGACCTTATGAATTTCAACTCAATGGCGGGCCTTGGCAGCCGAGCGGATTATTTGACAATTTGACTGTAGGTAATTATTCAATCGTTATCAGGGATTCCACAGGATGCACACACGCAAGCGACTATTCGGTAGCAGCGCCTCCCTTGCCCATGGATTCTCTTCTTTCTATTATTACCGCGACTTGTGTGGATGGAGGTTCCATTTCTGTATCAGGCATTTCCGGCACAGCGCCCTTCCAGTTTCAAATCAATGGCGGGCCTTGGCAAACCAGCGGGGTCTTTATGGATTTACCTCCGGCGAACTACACGATCCAACTGCGCGATTCAGCAGCTTGTACACATTTGAGCAATTATTCTGTCCCGGCTCCTTTACCTGTGCTTGACTCCTTGCTTTCTATTTTCAATGCTAGTTGTCTGCTTGGGGGCAGTATTTCAGTGGCAGGCGTTTCCGGTATTGAGCCTTTTGAATTTCAAATCAATGCAGGACCTTGGCAGCCATCTGGTTACTTTTCTGATTTGCCAGCAGCCAATTATTCAATCACCCTGCGAGATTCGGCGGGATGTACCCACCCAGTATTTATTCCATTGGGATTGAAGATCCATTGCTTTTGGTATTAGACAGTTTGGGCATTGTGGATTGTCAGCATCCACTGGGATTTGTAGCAGTGTCGGCGACGGGCGGATCGGGGGGGTATTCATTTGTGCTGGATAATGGCCTGGGGCCAAACACAGTGGGTTATTTTCCGGCCTTGACTGCCAATGTCTATGCTGTAACTGTCACAGATTCAGTGGGTTGTGAAACAAGTCTGGAGGATTTGAATGTAACAGACCTGACTGATTCGGTTCAAACACAAGAGACAGTTACCATTTACGAAGGAAGCTATTATCAATTACCCGACGGAAGTCGCACTGGGAAAGCTGGGCAGTATCCCTTTCATTTTGAAACGGTAGAAGGTTGCGACAGTCTGCACATCATTGACCTTATCGTGCTGGATCGAAATGTTTATGTGCCCAATGTGTTCCAGCCGAATAATGAAGGTTTGAATAATTTTTTCACCGTCTATTCAGACGAGTCCCTGGACAAGGTTCAACTGATTGAAGTTTATGACCGTTGGGGGGAGCTGGTATTTAGAAAAGAAAACCTGTTGCCCAATGATGAGGAAAATGGCTGGGACGGGAGTTTTCGGGGTCGCCCGGTTAATCCTGGTGTGTTCGTCTGGGTGGCAAAATTGATTTTCAAAGATGGTTTGGAATTGAGCCTTTCGGGAAACGTAACGGTCGTTCGATGATTTAGTATTTGGTTTACATTTTAGGCTGCGTCTTTGCACTATTTGTGTTGATTTGCACCCAATCTCATTCCTTTCATACAAGTTCATGACAAAAAGAATCCTCTTCGCACTGCTGCTCCTTGCTACAAGCATCGCTTCCAGCCTGGCGCAACCATTCTCTAAAGCAGTGGTATCTCCCAATAACCGCATTCAAGCCACCCTGATGCTCAATGAAAAGGGTGAAGCAAGTTACAAAATAAGGTTTCAAGGCAAAGATGTAGTAGGCCAGTCCCGACTCGGACTTCGTTTGCGTGGCCACGATCTGACTACAGGTTTGAAAAGGATCGGTGACGGTACCTCTTCGGAAAAAAACACCTGGAAACCCGTCTGGGGTGAAGTGGACAAAATTAAAAACGAGTACAAAGCCATCACCCTCAAGCTGGTAAGTGCTGATGGACTGCGTTTTGATCTCGTTTTTCGCGTTTACGACGAGGGAGTTGGCTTTCGCTACGAATTCCCTAAAAAAGATAAAACGAGCGAAATCGTGGTGCTGGATGAAATTACGGAATTTCAAATGCCAGCAGACTATACCGCCTGGTGGGCGCCCAGCGACTGGGATTCCAACGAACACACCTACACAAACTCGAAGATAAGCGAAATAGATGCCACCAGGCACCTTACTGATATTGAGCCGTTTGTGCAGCACATTACCAACGTTCATGCCGTGCAAACGCCCGTGACAATGCAAGGTCAGTCGGGCTTTTGTATGTCCATCGCTGATGCAGCCTTGATGGATTATGGGGCAATGCACTTGGCGCTCGACCGTACAACGCGCACTTTTAAAACCTTTATCATTCCAACAGCAGACTCTACCGTAAAGTCAATCAATAAGTTACCGTTCCATACCCCTTGGCGCGCTGTGCTGCTCAGCCCGGATGCGGGCGGTTTGCTAACGAATCGTTTGATTCTCAATCTGAATGAACCATGTAAAATCAAAGGCGATTTGTCCTGGATTAAACCACAGAAATACGTCGGCATTTGGTGGGAACTCCACGTCGGAAAATCCGGCTGGGAATACCGCGGCAAAGATGGAAAGCCCACCGGCAAACACGGTGCGAATACTGATAATGTGAAGCGTTACATAGATTTTGCTGCCAAAAACGGTTTTCCCGGTGTGCTGGTGGAAGGTTGGTTCGAGGGTTGGGAGGATTGGTTCAATGTCATGCGACCAGAGATTTTTGAATTCACAAAACCCTATCCGGACTTTGACATGGCCGAAATCAGTCGCTATGCTAAAGAAAAGAATGTGAAAATAATCGTCCACAACGAGACGGGTTCTGCCATCGCCAGTTACGAACGGCAAATGGATGCTGCGTATGATTATTACCTTAAAAACGGGTTTAATGCCATCAAAACAGGCTACGTTGGGTTCATCCAGCCCAAGGGCGAATGGCACGACGGACAATGGATGATCAACCATTACAACGAAGTGCTGCGCCGCACCGCCGAGAAGAAAATCATGGTTTGCGCCCACGAGCCGGTGCGCCCAAGTGGCTTGCATCGTACCTGGCCCAATTTCATGGCTTCAGAGGCTGCGCGCGGCATGGAATTCAACGCATGGAGCAAAGGCAACGATCCAAGCCACGAACTCACGCTCATTTTCACTCGCTTCCTGGGTGGGCCGATGGATTATACGCCGGGTATTTTTCAGGTGGAACTCAATCAATTCGACAAGGCAAAAAAAGACCGCGTCCGTACGACGGTTGCCAAACAACTTGCGCTGTACGTCACCTTGTATTCCCCGCTCCAAATGGCCGCTGATTTGCCTGAGAACTACGAAAAACGCCCCGATGTGTTCCAGTTTATCCGGGATGTGCCCACCGATTGGTCGGAAACAGAAATTTTGAATGCGGAGGTTGGTGATTACGTGACCATTGCAAGGCGGGAGAAAAATTCCCCTAACTGGTTCATCGGGAGCATGACCGATGAAACGCCGCGAAATTTTAAGGCCAAACTCGATTTCCTCGATGCGGGCAAAACATACGAAGCCACTATTTATGAAGATGGGCAAGGCGCGCACTACCTGGACAATCCATATCCGGTGAACATCCGTACAGTAAAGGTGCGTAAAGGGGAGACTCTGGCCATTAAGCTGGCAGCCGGGGGAGGCTGTGCGGTTTCTATCAAAGTCCTGAATTGAAAACGCGTTTTTAGCCTGTTCTTACACTTGGTCCAGTCTGGTTAATATTTGCTCGCGGAATCCTTTGCTCAGCGGTACGGTTTTGTCTTTTACCAACACCGCCATCTCGTGTAAATCAACGCTTTGTAGCCATTTCAAGTGGATAAGATAACTGCGGTGCGTGCGCGCAAAACGGCTTGCAGGCAGTTTTTCCTCTAAATCGCTGAGGGGAATCCTGATGGCGAATTTGCGCCCTCCAGTAGTATGGAGCATGGTGTAGCGTCCATCCGATTCTAAATACAAGACGTCGTCAAACGCGACTTTTTCCAGTTTTTCCCGAACTTTTACAAACAGACAATCCGGTAAGGCCAGGTCATTTTCATCAAAATCATTTTTGGGGAGGGTAGGGGAAGAAACCAATCTACTAACGGCCAATTCGATGGCACGTTGGAGTTGCAGCGTGTCAAAAGGTTTGAGAATGAACGCAATAGGGCGGACGCTTTGGGCACGCGCAAAAGTTTCGTCGTCTTGCATCGAAGTAACGAACACGATGGGCATCGGGCGTGTCTGGTTGATGCGTTCGGCCAATTGAATGCCATCCACTTCGCCACGCAAATGAATGTCCATCAGCAGCAGATCGGGTTCTGTGCGGTGAAAACAATCAAGCGAATCAAAGGCATTGTCGCAGATGCCCGCAACTTCATAGCCCAATTGCTCGGCCAGCATTTCGAATCGGTCGGCATGTATGGGTTCGTCTTCTACGATGAGGATCTTCATGATTGCTGTTGATTTGGCTTGGCGTCCCTTTGGCAGCGAAAACTCAAACCTTGAGCCTTCCCCCTGGACACTGAACACGCGCAAGATACCCTGATTCATCTCTACCAATTCCTTGCAAAGCAAAAGTCCAAGCCCTGCGCCCTTTTCACCTGCGGTTCCGTGTTCGCTTCGTTTTTCGAGTGTGAATAATTTATCCAGTTTCTCGGCCGCGATGCCGGTACCCGTGTCGTTGACGGTGATGAAAACCTGGCTATCCTTTTCTATGCAGCCGAGTGTTACGCGCCCCTCATTCGGGGTGAACTTAACCGCATTGCCGACAAGGTTGCGAAAAATGGCCTGTAGCGCATTTCGGTCGGCGCTGACTTTTAGGTTTTGGGGAATGTTGTTTTCGAGCTGGATGTTTTTGGCGGCGGCGGCATTTTCGTGGATTTTAAAATTGGCGGCAGCCTCATCAGCCAATGCAAGCGGTTCTGGACTGTAAGGGATCATACCCCGATTGAGCAAGGCCCAGGAAAGTAAATTGTCTAGTAATCCGCTGAGGTTCGTGGCACTTTTGGCGATTAGATCACTGATTTTCTGCAACTTAGCAGTATCTCCTTTTTTCAGATAAAAATTTAGCTGTTCGCCTACGCCCTGAAATGCAGTGAGTGGGTTGCGAAGATCGTGTGCGATTATGCCAAAGAATTTGTCTTTCGTAGCATTGAGTTGTGACAATTGGAGGTTTTGATTTTCAAGTTGTCGCCTTGATTTTCGCAATTGCCAGAACAAGTAACCCCCTGCCAATAATATAATCAATAGACCGGCTGCAATGGCGATGAAAAGTTGGTTGCGCGAATGGAGCAAATCCGCTTCCAATTCAGCTTTTCTACGAGCATCTTGTTCAGCTTCAATGTTTTGTTTGGTGCGTTCTTCGGCCAATTTGGATTCCAAATCGCGGCCATATACGCTGTCTTTGTAAGCGGCATATTGTTCATGGTAGTCAAGGGCTTGTTCAAAATTGTTCCGTGATTTTTCTATTTCTGAAAGCAATAAATAGCTGATGCTGCTAAATGAAAAGCTGTTGGATTGCTGCGCTTTTTCCAATTCTTTTTTGGCCCAAACGACCGCTTCTTCCAACTGGTTGCTCGCCTTTAAAATCCTTGCTTTTTCATAAAAAACGCCCTGGATCAGCCTTGGGTCCTTGTTTTTTTCAAAATATTGAATGCAACTGTCTATCGAAGCAAGGGCACTTTGGTAGTTTTTCTGACCGAAGTAATGCACCGCTTCCATTTTGTCCACCACCGCTACGGCATATAAATCATGGGCTTTTGCAGCGGCCGATTTGGCTTCTTCGAGATATTGAAGCCCAAGTTTTGATTGATTGTGGCTGTTGTAAAATTCGCCCAAAGCAGTTTTTGCTGTAATAATACCGCTCGTAACATTACCTTTTTTGCTTAGCTCCAAGGATTTCAAATAACTATGTTCTGCATCCTTTTCATAGCCCAAAGCGGCCAAGGTCAATGCGTTGTTGTAGTATAAATCCCCGGTCAATTCATAGTTTTTGCTTTCGCGCCCAGTTTCTATCCCTTTCCGCGCAAACGTGAGTGCGGCCTTGTAGTCGCCCATCGAATACGCCGACGACAACAGGTTAGAATACAGATTGAGCATTCGGTCTGTATTGCCTACTTCTTTGTTTTGCAGGCAAATCTGTTCTGCTTCCAGCAATATTTTCAGCGCTTTTTGGTACTGTAAACTTTGACTTAGGAACGTGCCATAAGACTGCAAAAAGGGTGCTAAAATTTGAGGGTCGTTGTTAGGTTTCAATAAAATGTAAGCAGAATCCAAAATGGGCAGCGATTGCGAAAAATCCTGCCCGATAAAGTACAAAAGCATCGCTTTTCGGTACAAAAGCCGCCCTTTCAAAGTTGGGTTTCCGTCCGGAAGTCGTTGTAATGCCTTTTGAATGTATTCCAGCGCGGTTTTGTCTTCCTGTTTTTCGTAGTATATATTCCCGATCTCAAACAAGGCCGTAGCCTCTCCGAGCCGATCTTGTACGGCTCTTTTTTGGGTCGCTATTTTTTGCAAACTATCAATGGGGTCGCTGGCTTGTCCCAAAACCCAGAAAGGCAGGACAGTTAGGAGAAAGAGTATCTTTTTCATCCTGAATCGGTTTGTATTAAACGGCCAAATTGGTCTGTAAAGTAGCATAATTTGAACCACAAAAGGCACAAAAGAGCACAAAAGTAGCACGATACGGTCTTTTGTGTCCTTTTGTGCCTTTTGTGGTTCAAACTACGCTGCATGGTCCAATGCCCACCCATGACCAAAATCCCCACCATCCGTGACCACATTCCGTCCATTCGTGACCAAAACCTGAAATAGAGGCTAAGGGCTAGGCCATCTTTGAAGCAGTCTTTTACCAAACACTTTTTACAATGAAAAAGAATCTGCTTCTCCAGGCGCTGCGTTTGCAGTTTGCCACCCTGATTGTTGTCTTGCTTCTGCCTGTGGTTGGCAAAGCCCAGTGGCAAACCATGTCAGATCAACTCGACGACCCCTCCGTTCCGGCTTTTGTCAAGGCTATTTGCGCTCCCAAAGCCGATGTGAAACACGTTGCTGAATTGTATAATCAGTATTACAATGCAGAGATCGCTCCGAAAAAAGCCGCCCATCAGGCCAATCCATTAACCGCAGGCAAAAAGTTCAAAAATGAGTACGAACACCTCTATAAAACCTGGCGGAGTCAAACCGCCAATTACAGAACACCAGATGGTTTTGTTGATTTTTCCAAAGAAGCCGAGGAAAATCGCAAGGAATTGATCGAACGAATTCATCCCGAAGGTGTCGTATCCGATCGTAATGTGGATAAATGGGTTCCCTATGGTCCCGCAGTTGTGTTTGACGAAAAAAGCGGCAAACCCATTTCCTCGCAAGCGAATGTTTATGACCTTGCCCGTTCGCGCCTCCATCCAAATGTCATGTATGCGGCCACCGAAAGCGGTGGTTTGTTTAGAAGTACGGACACTGGAGCAACCTGGAAGCACATAGGCGACGACCAGAATTTCAGATGGGTACAAGCCGTTGCGGTAGGCGAAACCCTAAATAACGGGATTGTATTCATCGGTGTGCCAGGCAAGATAATGAGTTCCGGCGATGCGGGTGAAACCTGGAATGAACATTTCATCCAGCCTTCCGGGATACCTGGAGATGATATTCCTGATAATTATCAAACCTACCAAATCATCCATTCAATACATGACGGAAACTACTTGTACGCTGCGACCAGTGCAGGCTCGTTTGTTTCGGATGACTTCGGGTCCAATTGGAAAGAGAATATTGGGCTTAGCGCATTTGGGGGTGGGCGAGTTACTTCAATAGCCGAGCATCCTACGAACCCCAATTATCTGTATTGCCTGGTGTATTTACCATCTTCAAAATCAACGGTATTCTGCCGCTCAGAAGACCAAGGGGCTTCCTGGGCCATTTTTACCGATGGCTGGTTTGATATTCCTACAGCAGACGAAGGCAAACTCAATATTTGGGGTGGCCGGATTGTAGTAACACCTGCTGCTCCGAATCGGGTGTACGTGATGCTCAATGAGGCGGATTCTCATGCCAGTGCCAACCTGAAACTGGATGGTTTTGTGGGCATCTACTGCAGCGATAATTCTGGCGTAAATTGGACCAGGAAGACCAATTACTTGGGCCGACCTTACAACCTGACAGACCGGCCAAATCTTGTTAGCTGGGGCCATAACGGGTATGAGCCGCTGCCCGATCAATACAAATACAATCAGGCATCGTCACTCAATAATGCCATTTATGCCTCTCATATTGATGCGGATCACCTTTATGTGGGTGGTTTGTCTATGTGGGAGTCAACTGATGGCGGCAGTACCTGGCAGGTAAGGGGAGGGTACAACGGGAACGTTCCACATATTCACCCGGATATTCGGCGATTTGTTGGCAAGGCCACTTCGGCTACTACCGAAGAATTGTTTTGGAGCAGCGATGGAGGTATCAACTACTCCAGCAACGGCACGCTTGCCTCGCATGAGGCCCGTAACCTGGGAATTTATGCCAATGAACTTTGGGGTTTCGATATGGATAAGCGCCAGTTCCTCTTTGGAGGAGGCTCGTATCACAACGGGAACAACGTTTGGAATGGACAATATGGCTTTAATGGAGGGGGCTGGAAACACGCAGGAGGCGGCGAGTCGGCAACCGGTTTTGCACAGTATGGTGCTGAACCCAAAATGTGGTTTGTGGATCAACCAAATTTGGGTAATGCGCTCCCGAACGATGAAAGCGGCGCCATCACTCCATATTCCAGTATTCTGGACCAGGCTGCTTGGAAGCCGAATCTAAGCCTTGACTATCGTCAAAATCGCGCAAGCCGTATCCTTTTTGACAAAAACAATCCCCGTATCATATTTTGGGGGCATGATGGAAAATTTTGCCGAAGCGAGGATGATGGCAAAACGGCAAAAGTGCTGTTTGATTTTGGCGGCACGAAACGGATAGAATGGTTCGAACAATCGCCTTTAAACGGCGATTATATGTACCTGAAAACAGAAGATACCCAAACTGGAAATTTTGGCTTTCACCGAAGTGACAACAGAGGGCGTACCTGGACTACTGTGATACAAAGTATGCCGAGTAACTATATTTTTACTGTTGCTGGGGATCAATTGATATACCGTTCGGATGAAAACGGTAATGACAACACCAAGATTTTGGTTTCCGGCGATGGGGGATCCAACTGGAATCCGTTGATTGAACCGCAGTTGAACGGATTCAGGGTTTTGTCCCTCCTTTCCATAACGGGTTCCAAATATTATCTGGTAGTAGCGACGGATAAAGGTGGCGTATTCCGGTTTTCTAACGCGGGTATTGAAAACATTTCCAATGGCTTGTTCCCCGTGATAGAGGCTGAGCGTTTGTTATACTTATATTCAGAACAAACGCTGGTTATGGGCACAAACGGACTTGGTGTATGGGTGCGTCCTTGGGAAGATGGAAATGATGATTACCTGAGTGCTCAATTTGCCAGCGACTATGACAAAAACTGGTGTGTGGGCAGTCCTGTCCATTTTCACAACCGGTCCAGCGATGCGGGCAACTCAGATTACTCCTGGACTTTTACTGGGGGCACTCCAAATTCTTCTACCGACGAAAACCCCGTCGTTACCTACGATACGCCAGGCACCTGGCCTGTATATCTGGATATTGTGGACCAAAACTCGGGCTTTTCTAGTTTTACGGGAATCGCTGGTTTTATCACCATAGTACCCAGGGGAAATTATCCGATTGGTGAAACGTTTGAAGGCGGGGTATTGAGTGGAGAGTGGTTGCTTACAGATGCCAACAACAATGGCAATAATTGGCAGATTGCCAGCAACATAGGTGGTTTTGGTACCAGCCAGCATAGTTTGGTGTTTGATAATTACAATCTAGACGAAGCAGGCTCAAAAGACGAAATTCGACCATTTGGAGTGCACCTGGTCAATTCGACCGCTGCTACGCTAAGTTTCGACGTGGCATACACTATGTTTTCAGGCGACCCGAATGGCCGCGATTCTTTGGAAGTACTTGTGTCAACGGATTGTGGCAAAACCTTTACCCGCGTGTTCCTGAATGGTGGGGAAGGACTGTCAACGGCGCCGCCAGCAGGAGTCGCTTTCATACCAACAGCCAACCAATGGCAACAAAAGACGGTCAACCTAGCCCAATTTTTGGGTAATTATGATGTGTTGCTTGCCTTTAGAAATATTGGACACTACGGCAATCGCATGTTTCTCGACAACATCAATGTTACGGGTACGCTCGTCGGAACCGATGAAGAAATCATAGAGCAGTCGCTGATCGTTTCACCCAACCCAAATGGCGGAGTCTTTCGAGTAAAGTTTGAAGTGCCGGAAACACTGGACGGGACTTTGAGTTTGACTGATCCACTTGGCCGGGAAGTGTATCGGACTGCTATACAAGGCGTTGAAGGTAAATTTGAAGAACAGATCACGGTAGAAAACCTTTCTTCCGGACTTTATCTTCTAAGGGTGCAAGGCGAATCTGTTGAGATTGTGCACAAGATTTTGATTCAGCATTAAAAGAAGTTTGGTAAAAACAGACTTGTTCCCGGCGGTTCCATAAATTGGGGTCGCCGGGTTTTTTTATGATGAATAGAGCAGCAACATGCACTTAAACACTAAATAAACGACTATTCTACCCACCTACCGCCTAGGCTCGGAAGATAAATTCAGATCATTGCCTAGTTGTTTTGCCGTAGCTATATCCTGTAGTGCTTCGGCCTGATTTTGCAAAGCGTCCCAACATCTGGCTCGGAATATATAATAGTTGCTGTTTTTAGGGTTGATCTGGATGGCGGTGTCAAAATCGTCTTTCGCCCTTTGGTAGTCCTTTTTAACATTAAAGTAAAGCGCACCGCGATTGACGCTCGCTTCCTCATGGCTGGGTTGAAGTGCGATACAGCTGCTGTAATCGGCAATGGCTTGATCTGGATTTTGCAATTTATCAGTGCAAATGCACGCAAAAAATAGCCTTTAGGCAAATTTGGGTGCAATCGAACTATTTGTTCCGCATCGGCATACCCGGCCTTATATTTATGTTGTTGCAAATAAATGATTGCACGATTTTCCAGCGAATGCACATGATCGGGCTTGATTTTCAAAACGGCATTATAGTCGGCCAGCCCTTCTTCAATTCTGTTCAATTTGTTTGCCAGATAGTTCCCTCTGTTTGACCGGGCAATATGGTTGTCGGGGTAAGATTCAATAACTTTTGTCCACAGTGTCAGACTGTCTTTCCAAACACGGACCTGCTTGTTTGATACCATCGCTAATCCCAGCGCAAATAATAGTAACAGACCCAGCACCCCGTTCTTTACCGACTTTGGCCACGTGCATTTTTCCAGGCTTGTCGCAATCGCAAACATTAGCCCGATGTAAGGCACGTAAGTGTAACGTTCTGAAATAATTGAATTGCCAAAAGTCAATATTTGGAGTACAAGTACCAGGTTGACTGTATAGAATGCAAGCCCAAATACGATATCTTTATTTTTGCGAAAATACCATGCAGTCGCCACCGTGGCTACAGATGTCAGCAGGGCAGGATAAAAAGAGATGGGAATGACACCAGGTTTTGGAAAGGGGTGAATAGCCGATAAAGGAAACGGCCAGAAGAAACGTATTATATATTCGCCAAAACCAAAACAAGCAAAAACAACCCGCTGCGACGATGGGTAAAATCCCGCTTCGGCAATTGCATTTTCGGATTGAATTTGCAGGGTAAACAAGCCGAAAGCAAGCCCCAAGGCAAAGAAAGGGATTTTTTCTAACCAAAGATTTTTAGCTCCTAGCTCGCGGCCTCGATACCAGTCTATCAAAAGCAGTACGATTGGGAGCGTCACCGCCGCTGGTTTAGACAGCAGGGAAAGCACAAACAGCGCAAGCACGCCAAGATATATTTTCCAGTCTGGCCGCTCCAAATAACGCAGGTAATAGAGGAGTGACAATAGAAAAAAAAAGGTAAATAGTACATCTTTTCGCTCACTTGCCCACGCCACCGATTCCACGTGCATTTGATGAATCCCAAAATACAGCGCAGTTATAAAACCAACCAAATGCTTGCCGTTGGAAAGTTTGAAGGCTAGGAAAAAAACCAAGCCTGTATTCAAGATGTGCAATATCCAATCTACAAAGTGATAGAAAAATGGCGATAATTGGGATGCCTGATAGTTCAGCGCCAGGGAGGCGACCGTTAGCGGATGGTAATTCGACATTACAGGCTTCGAGAAAATCCCTCCCCAATCGGGGCCAAGGAGCAGCGGGTTCTCGGTAATGTAGCTTGGGTCATCCCAGTTGGTGAACCCATTAGCAAGCATCGGGAAATATGCAATTGCTGTAAGAATACATGTGACGGACGCCCAAAGCAGCGGGTTGTTAGGAATGGAATAGGGCATAATATTCCAATCACCACGGCTAGGTTGTTTTCGTTTGTCTTTACTCATTTGTTCCCTATCCGATTTGATCGCCCAAAATAACGACGCTTAATTTTTTCTGGGATAATTAAAATACGGTGTTGCCCTCATAATTCCCAAACAACGAAGCCCGGTCGTGGGTGACCGGGCTTCCAGCCTTGATTGTGGCTGTGAGTGTCAGGGTTACCCCTGGAAATTTGCTTTTTTGAAACCGTTTTACAAATCAGTCAATCGAACGTGTTGAATAGTGGAAGTTCTTTCTTTGTGGCGCAAGAGTTGTCGTTTAAGGGTATCGGCGGAGGCAGTGACGGCTGATTCAAAAGACCGGCCTGTTTTTTTGTCAATCAACCAACCACCAGGTAACAGTAACTTGACTTCTATTATTTTTTCGTGGACTTGTCCTCCCGTATCCTGCAATTTAAGGAACACTTCTGCTTCCACGGTTCGGTTCTTGTCAAAATAGCGGTCGAGCCGCTGGATCTTTTTTTCGATGAATTCAACTAACTTGACATCAGCATGAAAATGTATCGATTGCACACTTACTTTCATCATAGCGTAGCGAATGTTTTAATGGTTATTAATGCGAAAGAACTGTGTTTTCTGGCTTTAAAAGGAGACGCCAAGCGATAGGTTCTGGTTGCATTGGTCGCGTTATTTTAAGCCAACTTTAATTTCAACGCTCAATGTTAGCGGCATCTATATTCTTGCGCAAATTTTTTTGGTTAAATTTTTTATTTAATTCTTTGGGCGGAACAAATTCTTTGTAAAAGATGTTTTGCAAAAATTAAAACAAAAAAATACGCATTTGCGCCGATTAAAAATTTACAAAAAATACAACAGAAAATCTAAACCTTTTCAAGAATGAACCGAAAAGAAATTGAAGCCGCGTTATGGGCTGATTTGCGCAAAAGCCCAACGGAGGTCAGCATAACTGAACTTGGAGTGGTGCTCCACGAAATCCGTCATGCCATCCACCACCTTCAATCCTGGATGACTCCCAAGCGTGTTGGCAGCTCGCTCACCCTTTTTCGCACGCATTCCGAAATCGTTTATGAACCTAAAGGTGTTTGCCTGGTACTTTCTCCTTGGAATTTTCCTGTCAACCTGACCCTCGACCCATTGGTATCTGCTATTGCGGCAGGCAATTGTGTCATCCTCAAACCTTCTGAACTTTCGCCCAACAGCAATGTGGTGCTGCGTCAGATTGTGAGTGAGTGTTTCCCGCCAGGTGAGGTGAGCCTTTTTGAAGGGGATGCTACCGTAGCACAAGAATTGCTATCGATGCCTTTCAACCACATCTTTTTTACCGGAAGTCCACATGTGGGCAAGATTGTAATGCGCGCCGCCGCCGAACACCTCGCTTCTGTTACCCTTGAACTTGGTGGAAAAAGCCCGGTAGTGGTAGACGAAACTGCCAATATTGATGCCGCAGCTGCCAAAATCAGTTGGATCAAACTCATGAATGCTGGCCAGACTTGCATCGCGCCCGATTATGTGCTTGTACACGAAAGCTGTCATGATGCGCTGGTGGAAAAAATGAAATCCAAAATCATCCAGTTTTATGGCAAAACGCCAGCGGAAATCCAGCAAGGTCCCGATCTGTGCAGAATAATAAGCAACGGGCATTTCGGCCGGATTAAAAACTTGCTTGATGATGCCACGCAACGGGGCGCTACCCTTGCTTTCGGCGGTGAAACCCTTGAAAATGAAAAATATATCGCCCCAACCATTTTAACCAATATTCCAGAGGAGTCGAAAATTTGGGAAGAAGAAATTTTTGGCCCTATCGTGCTCGTTCGGAAATACAAAACACCCGAACAAGCCATCGCCATTATTAATGCCCAACCCAGGGCGCTTGCCATGTACATTTTTTCTAACGATGATCGGCGCACAAGCAAAATCATAGCTGAAACCCGTTGCGGTGGCGTAACCGTGAATGATTGCGGGCCACATTTTTATAACTCAGAATTGCCCTTTGGCGGAAGCAACAACAGCGGTATCGGAAAATGCCACGGGGAATTTGGCTTTTTGGAATTCAGCAACCAGCGCGGGGTATTGTACCAGGCCAAGTGGATGCCAAATACGGATTTCTTTTTGCCACCTTATGGAGGAAAATTGCGGCAATGGCTGCTGGAGGGGGTGGTGAAGTGGTTTTAAAGAAATAATTAAACCGCAAAATTTAAAACCGGAGAACAGGAAAATGTAAAACCGTGACTTTTTAATTCGAAGCAGGCCAAGGTTTTAAATTGTTAGAGCGCTGGTCGCCTCTTAATTTTAAATTTTGCGGTTCTCCTGTTTTAAATTTTGCGGTTTATTTAGATTTACATTTTGCGGTTTTCCTGTTTTACATTTTGCGGTTTAATATCTTAGTAGTTCTCCCATCGCCTTCGCCACTTTCTCAATGGAAGGAATCATCCTTTGCTCCAAAATTGTATTCAAGGGCACTGCAGGCATATTTTCGGCACCCAGCGTCCGCACAGGCGCATCGAGACTGGTAAAACAATGCTCCTGAATTCTTGCGGCCAGTGTCTGCGCAAAGGAGCCATTTACCTGTTCTTCAGTCACTACGAGCACCTTCCCATGTTGGCGGGCTGCTTCGTACATGGCTTCTTCATCGAGTGGGCAAAGTGTACGCAAGTCCACGATTTCTATTTGGCCGGGATATTGCGCTGCGGCATTCAAAGCCCAGTGTACGCCCATCCCGTAGGTAATAATGGCCAATGTTTCCCCTTTTTCCATTTTCTGGGGATCTGCAGATAAAGCCGTCCGGGCTTTTCCAAAAGGTATGATGTAGTCTTCGTCCGGTTCAATGGTTCGAGCGGCCTCGGTACCCGGTACTTTGCTCCAATACAATCCTTTGTGTTCAAAAATAACCACAGGATTCGGATCATACCAGGCGGATTTTAGCAAGCCTTTTAGGTCGGCGCCGTTACTTGGGTAAGCGATTTTTACGCCCCTTATTTGTGCCACCACACTTTCCACACTACTGCTGTGGTATGGACCACCGCTTCCGTATGCTCCAATAGGGACGCGCAGGACACAGCTTACGGGCCATTTGCCATTGCTCAAATAACAACTTCTTGCCACTTCGGTGAAAAGCTGATTAAGCCCAGGCCATATATAGTCGGCAAACTGCACCTCCACGATGGGTTTAAGCCCAACTGCGCTCATGCCAACCGTGCTGCCTACAATAAATGCCTCCTGAATGGGGGTGTTGAACACGCGGTGGTCGCCAAATTTTTCGGCCAGCGTAGCTGCCTCGCGAAAAACACCGCCGAGTCGCCTACCCACATCCTGGCCATAAAGCAGACAGTCTGGGTGCTTGCGCATTAGTTCCTCAATTGCAAATAGGGCACAATCCACCATTACTTTGGTTTCACCCTTGGCGGGGCTGCGCTCTCCGCGTTCTTCGGTGATTGGTGTTGGGGCATAGTCGTGGGTGAACAGGTCTTCCGGCCTCGGGTCTTCGGCGTTTTTGGAAAGTTTGAAATCAGCGGCCACTGTTTTAATGGCCTCATTTTCAATATCTTGAATTTCTTTTTCGGAGAAGCCGTTTTCCAGAAGTCGTTTTTTCAGGATAGGGTAGGGGTCGCGTTGAGCGTGTTCGGCCAAGTCGTCGCGATACCATTCTTTGCGGACACCAGAGGTGTGGTGATTGAGGAGCGGCACCCGCGCATGGAGCAAAAAAGGTCTTCTTTCCCTTCGGATTTTTTCAAAAATATCTTGAACAACCGTCCAGCATTCTACAAAATCATTGCCCTCGATGCTCACAGCCTCCAGTCCGGGAAAGCCTTTAGCATACTCTGCAGCATTGGCCACACGGGTTTCGGCGGCATTGGCAGAAATGTCCCAGCCATTGTCCTGCACTAAATATAGAATGGGAAGTTTTTTTAGGACCGCCATTTGGAACGCTTCTGCGATTTCACCTTCAGTAACAGAAGCATCGCCGAGGGAGCAGACCACCAGACCCGGCTCTGCGGTACTTATTTCCGTACGTTTGGTATGATGATATGGATAGGGGTTGTCCAAATTGACCACTTTCTCTGTCTGGTATAATTTCCCGTTTTTGGGACTGCCAAACGGAAGTGTTGCCATTTTTTCATGATACCAAAAACCCATGGCTGCCCCGGTTGCAGGTATTGTCTGCATCCCGGTAGCGCTGCTTTGGTGTGGGATTTTTGGATAATTTTCGTCGCGCAGGGATGGGTGGCAGTAATAAGAACGCCCGCCCGAAAACGGGTCGTCCCGTTTTGCCATGAGTTGCAGCATAAGATGGAAAGGCCGAAGACCCATGCCAAGCAACATACTGTCGTCACGATAGTAAGGGTAGGCGAAATCCTGCGGGTGGAGTTGCATACCCACCGCAAGCTGAATAGCCTCATGTCCGCGCGAAGTGGCGTGAACATACTTGCTGACGAACTTGAAATTGGCCTCATATATATCCGTCATGGCTTTAGCAGTTGCCATAAAGCGGAAGGCTTTTTCAAGGATATCTTTTGGAATGGAAGATTGCTTGCCTGTTTTTTGAACTTTCTTTGTGGTGGATGTTCTGCTTGGCACGACGAGTGTTTTTGTAGCCCGGAACGCTGTTCCGGGAAAGTTAGATCGTCCCGGAACAGCGTTCCGGGGTACAAAAGCCTGCAAAAGTAGTCTAAGCTCCAATCTCCAAAGTCAAGAAATATCATGACACACGGTTTTATCCTTGGCAATTTTGCCCCATTCCATCGAGGGCATGCGTTTTTGATTCAAGAAGCGTGCAAAAAATGTGATAGACTGACAGTTCTGGTCTGTTCTAAACCATCAGATGAAATTCCCGGCTGGTTGCGTTATCATTGGGTGAAAAGCACGTTTCCGGAACTGGATGTGCGGCATTTGATTGGTTCGTCAGCATTGCAACTTTCCGAAAGTTTAGAACTTTCGGAAAGTTCAATAGTGTTTGGTTTGAAAGCGGAGAGAAACAAAAATCACTTGCCCTAGGCCTTGGTTTTCACCACGTTTTGATTGACCCTGAACGGCACAACTTCCCCACGCCAACTTCAGAAATCAGGAAAAATCCACTGGCTAATTGGGAATTATTGCCCTTTGCTGTACGTCCACACTACATCCAGCGCGTCGCACTTGTTGGGCCAGAAAGTTGTGGTAAAAGTTATCTGGCGGAAAAACTCGCCGAGCATTTTCAGACAGTTTTTGTTGAAGAATATGGCCGCACGTATTGCGAAAAATATGGCATGGACTCTACGGAACTAGATTTTGCCCATGTAGCAGGAGGCCAGCTCTACAGGGAGGACGAAATGGCCCTACAAGCCAACCGGCTGCTTTTTTGCGATACGGAATTGATTGTCACCCAAGTGTGGAGCGAAATTTATTTCGCTGGAAAATGCCAGCCCTGGATTTTCTGGGCAGATCATGCACGCCGTTATGACCTGTTCCTGCTTTGCTCGCCGGATATTCCCTGGGTGAACGACGGCCTGCGCGAATATGAGGGACAACGTGAATGGATGTTCGAGCGGCTGCGGCAGGAGTTGGAAAGTCGTGGGTTGCCATATGTGATTATTCGAGGGGGATTTGAGGAACGAATGGCGGAAGCAGTAAGGGTAGTAGCGGGATTGGGATGATTTTATTCATTTTTATTGATCATTCTCCAGACCAAATTCCCTTTGGTAAAATAGGCGACCAATTTATTTTGCATCCTTAGCCTTTCTTGTAAATTTGGTATGTTAAAGGCTATTGTCATGGTATAATTTTCAGGACGTTCTGCTGCTAATGGATCCTTGGATAATTTTGCCAATGGCATATCTCTTATTAATAATATTTCACCTTCGCTGTACATAAATTTCACGATGAATCTAGTACTGAAATATCCATTTGGTTTTACAACAATAGGTGTAAATCTAGAACAACTGTCCTGTAGGTAATTAAACAAATAAGTTCCGGTTCCCAACAACATGGTTGTATGTAAGGATTTTATTTCCTGTGAATTTGCGGGAATAAATTTATTTTTTCGAAATTTTTTATAACTTAATAACGTCCCTCGTTCCATTTCTTGCGTAATAAAAATACTATCTGCATATGTTTGAGGAATTAATTTTAAGATTTGTTTATTTGATTGACACAAACCTGTAAATCCCCATGCATTCATCAAAAAAATGGAGAGTAAGTAGAATCTTCTCATTGTAAAATGGATTTAGTATGTTTTGATCATTATACTAGTTGCTTATTTCCTCAAAGGTCGCTAAAAATCATACTGTTTACATGCCCGCCTAGGATAACATATGAATTGTGTAATTCTTTCCCAAAATTATGTAACTACATATTGCTCGAAATACCCAACCTTCGGGGCTGATTGAACATGTCTGGCCATCAAAAAGTAACTCCTCGTTGGCGGAAGCTGCTGCGCTTCTTGCTCTATACCTGTTGTGGGCTGCTCTTGCTTACAGCGATCGTTTTCTATGCACTCACTTTGCCCGCCGTACAGCAACGCCTAACTCGGGCTGCTGAAACTTTTTTACAGAAAAAAACTGGGCACTCGAGTGGAAATTGGCGCTGTCAGAATACAATTCCCAACCACAGTTTCATTGGAACGATTCGTATTGCCAGACCAACAGGGCGACACCTTGGCGCGTATTGGTAAATTGGAAGTATCCATTGGAATGTGGAAACTGCTGAATCAAACCATTGAATTACAGAATATTAGCCTCGAAGATGCCGGAGTATATCTGCATACCAAAGACACTATTTCCAATATGGATTTCGTGCTGCGCGCATTCGCCGCTGATTCCTCTGATACTGTTACGAAGGACACCTCTGCCTCTCCCTGGAAATTGCAGCTTGATTTAGTAGAATTACAACTCAAACGTGTAAATTTCCTTCTCCAGGACGATGATGCTGAAAGCACCACACAAGCTTACATTGGAACTGCAGAAACCACCCTTTCCAAGGTTGACCTGAAAAAATTGTATTTTGAACTGGACGGCTTCACACTGTCAGATTCCAAAATAAAACTGATACAAAAGAAAAAGTCCGTGGACAGCGGTAAGCCCGATCCAGCCTTTGGACTACTGTTGAAAAACGCGGACATTACCTGTACGCAGCTTATTTTTTCCACGCCCGAATTGGCATTAGATGCCAACCTGGTAAAAACCAAATTGAATCAACTCCAACTCAGCTCCGCCAACGACTTGTTGGCCATTCAGGCACAAGGCATTCAGATAGAAAAAAGTGACGTTGCCTACCGCGATCCGGAAGCCGTTTCTACCCCTGGACACCTAAATGCCGGCGACCTCGATCTGAGCGATCTCAATGCCAATTTGCCGGACTTTTCTTTCCAAAAAGATACCTTGTTTGTAAGCGCTGATGCGCTGTCGGGCAATGATAAAAGCGGATTAAATCTCCACAGCCTGCAAGCCACAATCCGCGTCACTCCAGGCAGCATTGAAATTAAAAATGCGTTGGCAAACATGAATCAAACGAGCCTCGACGGTGATGTGCTGTTGCTCAAAAACCGCGCGGCAACTTTCGACCGAATGCAGGTGCAATTGCGCCGCGTCAAAGGCGTCGTCGGTGATCTCATCATTTTATTGCCACCACAGGAAAATCCGGCTTTGTCCCGCCTTTCGGACATGCCTTATGAGGTCTCGGGCAACCTTAGTGGCTGGTTGGAAAACCTGCAAACGAATAACATCCGTTTTAAAGCAGGAAGCGGTACGGTCGCAAACTTCAGTGGCGCGGTACAGCAATTGACCGAGCCTACCAAGTTGGGCATGAATCTGAATATCAGCCAATTAAAAACGAATCGGGCGGATTTGGTTCGCTTTATGTCGGTGGGGGACACGCCCATGGATAGTATTTTGCTGCAACCGTTGCCAGCCTATTTGAATGCGTCTGGCACTTTGAAAGACAACATGAGCAGCCTTCAGATGGCCCTTCAAGGTGACATTGGAGATTTGCAAACAGGCCCAACATTTCCAGATGTAGTTGGCCCTCCGCTTTTATTCGACCTTTCAGGCACGCTGACCGATGTGACTGATCCAGACCATTTGGGGATGGATCTGCAAATTCGCCAACTGGATGCGCCCCATAATTTCTTCGCTTTCTTAGCCTCAAAAGATCTGCGGTTCCCCGATATGTTGAAGGCTAGTGGTACGATGCGTGGAACGCTTGCTGCTTTGAACACGGATTTGAAATTTCGTCTGGAGCGCGGCGGAGTTAATAGCCAATTCGCATTTAAAGGATTGCTAAAAAATGTCAGAACGCCTGAACAATTGGGTTTCGATGTGAACTTTCAACGGGTCGCTGGCTCGGCAGGAAATACTGGGCTATTTGCCAGATTCCGTTGTCAATAAAGTACTCCACCTGCCCGATTTTACGCAGGTAAATGGGCAGGCGAAAGGCACGGTGAAAGATGCCGCGGGAAAGATTAAACTTGGTTTGGGGGGATTGGGTGAAATCCTTTTGGATGGCACGCTGCTCGACAGTACTTATCAAATGGATCTCGTGGCTCAAAACCTGCTTGTCAACCGACTGGCCGTGGATACCACTTTGCGTCCGCTAAAAACGCTGGGTTTAAAGGTGCATCTTAGTGGAGAAGGCTTTCAATTGGGCAAAACGGCCAGTATGAAGTTGACAGGAAAATTTGACTCCCTCATTTGGGACAACCTCATTTTGCGCGACATCACGTTTGACGGCGATGTTAAGGGCAAACAATTCAGCGGCGGGCTGCAATCGCCTGATGAACGGGTTGCCGTGCGGATTCGGGCTGCGGGAGATTTCAGTACCAACATTCCAGTTTTAGACCTGGATATCGCACTGAATTGTATAGACATGCGGGAATTCGGCTGGGTCAACCGTCCTACCACCGTTTGTATGCGTATCCTTGCCCATTCCGAAGGCTTGTCAGTAGACACACTGACGGCTCTGGTTAAGATCGAAACGATTGATTTACAGTACGATACGGTACATATTCAACCCGGCGATCTGACATTGGATATTAAACTGGACAATCGCCAAAACAACATCAACATTGCATCCGACTGGCTGGAAGGCGAGATCAAAGGGTATTTTTCTTTGACTGATTTATCAACTACCATCGCCAACATTGCAGACCAATATTTTATAGTAGATCGAACGGCTTCCATGCCGCCCGTGAGTACTGATTCCCTTTCGGTAAAATTGCATTTACTGAAGACGGAGGTATTGACCACGGGCCTAGTCCCAGGATTGACCAAACTTGATCCAGTAAAGTTGGAAGGCTCTCTGGTGGGACAGCGCAACTATTTCAACCTCAGTATTCAGGCGCCAAAAATTGTGTACACCACATGGGATATTGACTCGCTCAACCTGCGTTCCTACGCGGGCGACACAGCGGCTTTGTTTGTGATGACGACTCCATTGGTGAAACGCGGCGAACAAGATTTTATCGAAAATGCAGTCTTGAACGGACGGTTTTTGGACAATGTCGCCGATGTGTCATTCAAAGCCTCCAGTGATGATGGCCGCGAACGATTTCTGCTTGAACTACAAGGATTGTTAAACAATAAAACCAAGGAAACGCGGATCTCTTTATCGCCGCGTCAGATTATTGACTACAAAGAATGGGCGGTGAATGCTGAAAATGAGATCCGTATAGTACCCGGTAATATGGAAATCAAACAATTGAAAATGACGGGGAACGGCCAATCTATCCAAATTGAAGGAGCGACCAAAAAATTGGCAGGCAACAAAACAGGGCTGGATTTCGCAGTGGATATTGATCGTTTGAACTACAACAACTTCGACATTTTTGTAACCAGCATTTTCCTGGAATTAGAAGGCTGGGCAGAGGCTCACCTTAAAATCAAGGGCACGGCAGATGCCCCGCAAGTACGCGGCAAGATGCAATTGCACGAGACTTTTTTCAGGCCTGCGCTTACGAATGTGCGGTACCAATTGAGCGAAACACCCCTGGAATTTACTGAAACCGGAGTGCGGGTGGATGGCTTAACCCTGCGCGATCCGTACAATAAAACTTTGGAAATCAATGGTAAAATAACCTCCAAAGACTGGACAGACATCCAAACCAATCTGACCCTGCACGCGGATCGCTGGCAGGTGCTGAACTCCACCCGGCAACAAAATCCGGTGTATTTTGGAGAACTCTACGTCTCCCTCGATGGCACCATTCGCGGACCTTTGAGTAATCCGGATATCCAATTGGCGCTTAAAACGGCAAAGGAATCCAGTTTTACCTACGTTTATGATGTAGCCACACAAGCCCTTCAACACGAGGGCATTGTGTACTTTTTGCCTCCGCCGCGCCAATACCTTCGTCCACCAATTTACGATGCGCCTGTTGGTAAACAGCCATTCACCCTCAGCGCCAGCATCGAAATTGACTCCAATTTGACCATTAACAGCGTGATCAACCCTGTGACAGGCGACGATTTTCGGGGAAAGGCGACTGGCAGACTACAATTGGATATGCTGTCAAATGGCAACATGACTTTGGCCGGACAGGTGGAATTGGTGCGCGGGACGTACAATTATTCCTACCAATCGGTGGTGAAACGAAGCTTCGAGGTAAGCACTGGCAGTACCATAACCTGGACGGGCGATGTGCGCTACCCGGAGTTGGATCTAAAGGCGCGATACAAATTCAAAGCATCCCCTTATCCATTGGTTGTCAATCAATTGTCTGTAGCGTCTACGGAAGAAGCAGCGCTTTATAGAAGACCTCAAACATTTTTTTTGCAAACAACTGTGAAAGGGTCGGCAACCCAGCCTGACGTCAATTTTGAATTCATTTATGCCTCGGCAGAAAAGCAGGATGCCTTCGGTTCCACTTTTGGCAACCAACAATCGGGCCTCGTGGAGAACGCTTTAAGCAATGTCAACAACGACAAGAATTTGCTATCACGACAGGTGTTTGGGGTGTTGTTGCTGCGCAATTTCATTGGCGAAACAGTAGGCAGCACGAGTCTCAGCGGCGGTGGAAATCCCTTGCAAACAGGCCTGACGAGCTTCCTGACGGGACAAATAAACGCTTTGGCCGATCAGTACCTGACCTTTGTTGACGTGGATTTTGCGACCACGGATGGCTCGACCAATAGCGGTACAAGCCAGGCCGAAGGCTCTACCAACTACCAACTTCGCTTGCAAAAATCATTTTTTGAAGATCGCCTGACCTTTAAACTTTCAGGTGGGACAACTGTGAGTGGAAACGGAGATGAGGCGACCAGTGCCCTGGAAAATGCTTCGGTGGAATATGCATTAACGCCCAAAGGGGATCTAAAAGTCACGGTGTTTTCTGAACGAGGTTTTGAACTGCTCAACGCTTCCTCGGCAAATCTCCGCAATTCAGGGGCCGGATTCATCATTACCAAAGAATTTGGCGGCAAAAAACGAAAAAGATGAAACCGTTTAATGACCGATGGAAGATTTTTGGTTTGCTGGCTTTCGCCGCAATATTGTGCGCTGCTTGCACGGGCACTGGCCGTCTGCAAAAAGGGGAGCGACTCTACCTCGGCGCTAAAATAAAAATCAAAAAAGAGGATCATATAGGTTCGACTAAACTGCTCAAAACTGACCTGAAAAAAGCCGTCATATTGCCAAGGCCAAACAAAAAGATACTTTGGATGCGACCCCGTCTTGTGATGCACAATATGTTCAAAAACAGCCGACCCAATAGTTTTGGCAGTTTCATTGCTGGCCGTTTGGGGGAAGCACCTGTTTTGTACGAGCCCAAAACTGCAAACCGCCATCGCGAATTACTAATCGAGCGCGCCGCCAACGATGGATTTTTTAAAGTTAAAATCACATCTTCTGAAAAACCAAGCAGGCGTAAAATGAAATTGCACTACGAGGTGCAGGTGCGAAGTCCACGCGAATTGTTGGACAAGGTGGTATTTCCATTCGACTCCAGTATTCTGATGCGCACGATCTACGATCTGAGACCGAATTCGCTGGCGCAGCCACCACAGCCCTACTATCTGGAAAACCTGATTGCCGAACGTCAAAGGCTGACCGATACCCTCCGCAACTACGGATGGTACTATTTTTCTCCCGACAACTTGTTGTTTGAAGCCGATACTCTGCATCCTCCGGGCGATATGAACCTGACACTACGGGTAAAAAAGGAAGTCGGCGAACGAGAAAAGCAGCGCTATCGAGTGGCTTCCATCACCGTTTATCCGGACTACGATTTGGCTCGAAAGACCGATTCAACGCAGCACCAAACCGACACTTTGCGGATTGGCTGCGTGCAGTATGTCTATCACCAATTGAGGACCAAGCCAGAGGTCATAAACAAACAGATTTTCCTTCGTTGTGGCGAGTTTTACTCGTTTCACGACTATCAAACGACTATTTACAGGTTATTGAACTTGAACCTGTACAAGTTTGTAAACATCCGCTTTGATGTGTCGCCGGAAGCCGATACGCTATTGGATGCCAAGGTTTTTCTAACCCCGCATCGCCCGGAAAGAGTGGAAGCCACGCTGTCTGCGGTGTTTTCGCCGAGTTTTTACTATGGGCTGCGACTTGGCGCGGCCTACCACCACCGCAACGCCTTTCGGGGCGCCGAAGCACTATCAATCGCCCTGAACGGAGCGTATCTGCGCACCAACAAGGACAATTTTGATTTCGAAGATTTCCTTGTCAGCGATGCTTCTGCGCGGATCAGTTTGCCCCAACTATTGTTCCTGCCAGAAAAACGAAATCTGGCATTTGGCACCACTCAGTTCAGCCTTCGCCACGAAACCAATCGTTTCCGATATGATTTGCCGGAATTGGGCGAATTTGGATTGAGTTTCCAGCGTATTGGAGTGGAGGGGGGGTATTTGTGGAAAAAAAACCGCCGAGGCTCTGTAGTCCACGCCGCAAATCCGCTCAGCCTTGGGCTTCAATATTCCACGGCCAGTGATAGGAGTATTCGCCAGCAATTGATCGAGGATATCCCTAATGATTCGACCGGAACCTCCCGGGCACTGTTGACTTTTTTGGAATATAAGCCCAATTACACCTTTACATTCGATCAGCGCCTGGAGCCGGCCCGGCGACTCACTGTTTATTTCAGGCAGCGTTTTGCAGGCCAGGTCAGCGGCTATATCGGCAACCGATACCTGCCCAGTGATTATCCTTTGGAAAGCCCGTTCAACTTGTTTGTTGAGTCGGATTACCGACAATATCAAAAGACACACGGACGAAATGTGCTCGCTTTTCGGATGGCCGTGGGCGCAGGCATACCGCTTCGCCCCGACGGCAACATAGCCCTGCTCGACCGTTTTGTGATTGGCGGAGCATCCAGTGTCCGGGCCTTTGCACCACGCACAGTGGGGCCAGGTAGTGTAGCCCGTGAAACTGATTCCGATGGTTTGAAAGTGGGCAATTACACGGGTAACCTTTTGATTGAGAGCAGTTTAGAATACCGAATGCCGCTCGGGCGCTATCCCGAATTGGCGTTTTTTATAGATGCGGGCAATATTTGGCTCACCTCTGGCCCGGGGGCTACCGAGGAATCGCAGTTCCGGCTGAATCGTTTTTACAAAGAGTTGGCCGTGGGTACGGGCGTGGGCCTTCGGGTGAATCTTGGGTTCTTTGTGTTACGACTCGATCTGGCTATTCCCTTGTCAAAACCATACTTGCCCGAGGGACAACGCTGGGTAAAAAACGACCTGAATTTTGGCAAACGCAGCTGGCGTAAGGATAATTTGAACTGGAATTTCTCTTTTGGATATCCATTTTGATTGTGAACTGATTCTATCCAATTCACGACCTTTGCCCCATGGCAAAAAAGAAAGAACCAAAAACAGACGAACAGGCTTTCGTGAATCCGATTGACAAAGACAAAGTGACCGAAACGCCCGGCTTGTTACCCTATGCCCACACAGCAGGTGGGGCTGTCATCCGCCCGGAAGACAAAGGGCGCATCCGTGGCAACGCCATGACGGCGATGTACGACCAGACCGACCGGCAAATGGAGCAGCTCCGCAAACAAATGGAGACACTGATGAACCAGGCCAAGTCGCTCAATTCGCGCATGGAAGTCTCCGAGGTTATTTACCAATCGGAAATTCCTTTCCAACCAGTTATCCACCATATTTATCACCTCTACCAGCGCAAATCCGATGGGACGCACCTGCTCTCCATGATTGCTCCATGGGAATGGGGAAGTAAAGCACCGTATGAGCACCTGGCCACGGTGCGTTTATTGGGGGATCATACCTGGGAGGTGATGGATGGAGGGGTGTAAGGGCAGACGCATGAATTTTAAGAAGTGATATTTGAGCATTGCAGAATTTTTTTGATTGACGATTGACGAGTATCCCGAGTTTTCGGGATTGATTTTTGAAGTGATGGGCGATTTTTGAAATTATGATGGATGATTGGGCTGAACATCGTTCTAAATATTCATGTGTCTACCCTGAGAGTGGGGTGTAGCATGTCCAATGTGCAATGGATAACGTCCCATGTCCAGCGTCTTTTATTACCTTTGCCCTCCTTTTCCCAAATTTCTGCCAAAATCACCTTTGCTAAAACCCGGCTTTCCAAACAATGCTTGGAACGCCAATCGAAAAATCGAATCAATCGAAAAATCGAATCAATCGAAAAATCGAATCAATCGAAAAATCGAATCAATCGAAACATGGAACTCACCGCCCGCTACACGCCCTCCGAAATTGAAGAACGCTGGTATGCCCACTGGGAAAGCCAGGGCTATTTCCGCTCTGTGCCCGATGAGCGTGAGCCGTTCACCATTGTCATTCCGCCGCCCAATGTGACGGGGGTGCTACACATGGGGCACATGCTCAACAATACGATTCAGGACATTTTGATTCGCAAAGCCCGGCTTGATGGCAAAAACGCCTGCTGGGTGCCGGGTACTGACCATGCCAGCATTGCCACGGAAGCCAAGGTCGTGCATTGGCTTAGAGAGGAGAAAAAACTGCGCAAGGCCGACATCACTCGGGAGCAGTTTATGGAGTATGCTTACCAGTGGAAGGAAAAATACGGCGGCATCATCCTGCACCAATTGCGCAAACTAGGCGCATCCTGCGATTGGGATCGGACGGCTTTTACCATGGATAAAGGCTATTATAATGATGTGATTCGGGTGTTTATAGACCTCTACAAAAAAGACAAACTCTATCGCGGACTCCGCATGGTAAACTGGGACACCGAAGCCAAAACGGTGCTTTCCAACGAGGAGGTTATCCACAATGAAGAAAACGCACAACTGTATCATATTCAATACAAAAGTGCCGACGGCGGCCCAGGCGTAACCATTGCAACGCAGCGACCCGAAACCATTTTTGCCGACGTAGCCATTGCTGTAAATCCCAAAGACCCACGTTACAAAAAATTGGTGGGACAACAGGTTTTGATTCCTTTGATTGGCCGACCTATCCCGGTTATTGCAGACGATTATGTTGATATTGAGTTTGGAACAGGGGCTTTGAAAATTACCCCGGCGCACGACCCGAACGATTACGAGGTGGGGCAACGGCACAAACTTGAAGTAATAGATACCATTGCTGATGATGGCAAGATCAATGACAAATGCGAATTCTTGCCCATCGTCGGACTCGACCGTTTTGAGGCCCGCAAGCAGATGAAGGGCTTTTTGGAAGGCAGTGAAAGCCTGATCAAAATTGAGGATTACAAAACAAACATCGGTCGCTCGGAACGCACCAATTCGGTTGTGGAGCCAAAACTCTCGCTCCAATGGTTTGTAAAAATGACAGACCTCGGCGCTCCCGCGCTGAAGGCTGTGATAGACGAGGAAGTGAAATTTTACCCGCCCAATTTCCAGAATCTCTACCGAAACTGGATGGAAAACCTCCGGGACTGGTGCATCTCGCGGCAACTCTGGTGGGGGCAACAAATCCCGGCCTGGTACCTGAAAAGTGAAGGATTGAGTCAAGAAACCCACGTGTTCGTGGCGGCCACTGCGGAAGAAGCTCTTGCTCAAGCACAATCACAAACGGGCAATAAACAATTGACCCTCAACGACCTGCGCCAGGACGAAGACGTGCTCGATACCTGGGCATCCTCCTGGCTTTGGCCGATCTCTGTATTCGACGGTTTTAACAAACCCGATGGCGAAGTGTCCTACTATTACCCCACCAATGTGTTGGTGACGGGTTGGGATATTATCTTTTTCTGGGTGGCGCGTATGATCATGGCGGGCTATGAGTTCCGGGGTGAAAAGCCATTTCAGGCAGTTTATTTTACGGGCATGGTGCGTGATAAGCAACGCCGCAAAATGTCCAAATCCTTGGGTAACTCCCCGGATGCCCTCCAGTTGCTGGAAGATTTTGGGGCGGACGGGGTTCGCTACGGACTTATGTCAAGCGCGGCAGCAGGCGGCGACATTCTTTTCGACGACAAACTCTGCGAAAATGGTCGCAACTTTTGCAACAAACTCTGGAACGCGCTGCGTTTGGTAAAAGGCTGGCAAGTAGCTGAATCCGCTGAAAATGAGGACATTGTCAAGAAGAATGCCCTGGCGGTTCGCTGGCTGAATGAGAAATTCCAGCAAGTGTTGGTGCAGGTTGAATCCGATTTTGAGCAATTCCGCTTGAGCGAAGCATTGCTGGGGCTTTACACTTTCATCTGGGACGATTTCTGTGCCTGGTATCTGGAGATGGTGAAACCGGGCTATGAACAGCCTATTGACCGCGAAACCTATGAGGCCACCCTGGATATTTATTCCAGAATCATGGTCGTGTTGCACCCATTCATGCCTTTTGTAACAGAGGAAATCTGGCACCAACTCCGAGAGCGGAAAAAAGGCGAGGATGTATGTGTGCAGCGTTATCCCAAATCGGTGGCTTTTGACAACGCCTTGATTACCAAGGTGGAATCAGCCAAAACAATCATCACGGGCATCCGTGATGTGCGCAATCAAAACCAGGTAAAACCGCGCGATCCATTGACCATTACTGTGCAAGACAGTGATACAGCCCGGGCGCTTTTTGCTCAGGAAGGCTTCCGCGAAATGTTGATGAAAATGGCGGTACTTGAATCACTCGAACTTTCCAGCGAGGAACCAGCCAACGCCAAATCCTTTATCTCGGGAACGGATAAATTCTACGTAACGCTCAACCAAACCATTGATATTGAAGCGGAACGCAAGAAATTGGAAGACGAACTTGAATATCAACGCGGCTTTATTCGCTCCATTGAAGGCAAACTTTCCAACGAGCGTTTTGTCAGTGGCGCGCCCGCCGCTGTGGTTGAAAACGAGCGCAAAAAAATGGCAGATGGTTTGGCAAGGGTGCAGATATTGGAGGAGAGTCTTTCTAAACTATAAATGATCTAGTGCCACAATCGCATTTCGAGTACCCTGGAGCGGGTGTCATCCTGAGCGTAGCGAAGGATCTGAAGTGCCTGTTAATTTAGGCCTAATTGACGACTTGGCTCCTATGATTTTGTGCTTCTGCTTTGCTTATCTTTACAGCCAATTAATTGGCTATAGAATCCAATCACCTCGCCGCAATGCGTAGTTCTCTTCTCTTTCTCACATTCCTCTGTTTGCTTCTCGTCCGTTGCGCACGAGAGGTAATCATTGACTTGCCAGAAGAGCCGACCAGATTGGTAGCGGTGTGCCACTTTACAGAGGGAGAAAATTTTCGGGCCAAAATCTCGCTCAGCAAATCGGTGAACGATGGCAGTGCAACGGAATTTTTACAGTCATTGGACCTTGTTGCTACGCTTTCTGCGGACGGACAGTTTTGGGATCGGCTTATACCAGACACTACTGTTACAGCCGAAATCACCTATTGGGAAAGTAACAGAGATCAAAAGGCGGAATATGGTGTAGACTATGCCTTTTCCGTACGTGTACCGGGCTATCCTGTAATTGAATCATCCAGTAAAATACCTGCTAAAGTCGAATTGGAACCAATTGTAATAGGCGCGGGTGATATTACAATAAGCTCCTTAGGCGAGGGCTTGAGTGAACTGCGTATCCCGCTCGAACTCCGGCTAAAGGCACTGCCATCTGAGGAGCATTATTTTGCATTCAACCTCACGCATGAAACGGACGTATTCGATCCTGGTAATTTCACGATAGAAGGGCGCACCAACTTTCTGGCAGATGGGCGCACGTTCTCTTTGCTTCACGACATCCCGGAACCCGTGGTCTTGATCAATGAAAACTATTGGGCCGATGACCGCCGCACGCTTTATCTCGTGGCTCGAATTCCATTTGACCCGGAAACCGAGCGTCCACGCCGCATTTTTATAGAATGGCGAACGCTTTCTGAACAATTTTACCGCTACCACCTTTCTTTATCCAGGCAAGGAAGCAATTTGCCATTCAGCGATCCAGATGCCGTATTCAACAACATCGAAGGCGGATATGGCAATTTTTCTGGATACGCCGTTTCACGGGACACGGTTGTGATCCCAAATTTTTAAAGATGGCTTGTGCTTTGCCATTTGAGCTTCCTACTTTTGCGGCGCATTTTTTAAGGAAAATTTTTTCAAATAAAACACTTCCCGCATTTATCGGGATGAAAAGCTTTTACGAATGAGCAAAATAACTGTTGTAGGCGCTGGAAATGTAGGCGCAACCTGTGCCAATGTCCTGGCCCATGCGGACACTGTGAACGAGGTCGTACTCATTGACATTCAAGGGAATATGGCCAAGGGCAAAGCCCTCGATATGTGGCAGCAAGCCCCGATAGACGGCTACTCGACCCGCGTTTCTGGCGGTGACGATTATGCACTTACGGCGGGTTCCGATATCGTAATCATCACAGCGGGCATTCCCCGCAAACCAGGGATGAGCCGCGACGACCTTATTGCCACCAATGCAAAAATCGTAGTTTCTGTCACGGAAAACATCCTCAAGCACACCAAAAATCCCATTATCATAGTGGTATCCAACCCGCTTGATGTAATGACCTACGCCTGCTGGAAAGCCTCTGGTCTTTCTGACAAGCGTGTATTGGGCATGGCTGGCGTACTGGATACGGCTCGTTATCGCGCGTTCCTGGCCGAGGCATTGGACATATCGCCTAAAGACATTCAAGCCGTACTGATGGGCGGACATGGCGACACGATGGTGCCGCTGCCACGCTACACAACCGTGAGCGGTATTCCGGTAACAGAATTGATCCGAAAAGACAAACTCGACGCTATTCTTGAGCGCACCAAAGTTGGTGGCGGGGAATTGGTGAACCTGATGGGCACCTCGGCATGGTATGCTCCGGGTGCAGCTGCAGCCCAAATGGCGCTTTCTATTCTGAAGGACGAAAAGCGGATTTTCCCATGCTGTGTCCGGCTCAACGGGCAGTACAAACTCAAAGATATTTTCGTGGGCGCTCCTGTGAAATTGGGCAAAAAAGGCATTCAGGAAATCATCAAACTCCGGTTGAAAAAAGACGAACTCGCACTTTTGCATAAATCTGCCGAAGCCGTCAAAGAGGTGGCAGATGCGCTTGATGCGATGAAACTCGTTTAAGTTAAAAGTTGCAAGTGAGCAGTTACAAGTGAGTAAGTTACAAGTAGGCAAGTTGCAACTTGCTCACTTGTAACTTGCCTACTTGTAACTTGCTCACTTGCCTACTTGTAACTTACTCACTTGTAACTTAGAACTTAATGCCAGCACCTGCAATTTGGAATGAGATGGTCTCCGTCAAAAACGGAGAAACGCTGACAGAAATGGCTGAACAACAGCCGGTTATGCTAGTGTTTCTCCGTTATTTTGGCTGTTCCTTTTGTAGGGAGGCCATTAGTGACATTGCGAAGCGGCGTATAAAATTTGAGTCCAGTGGTTTTAGGGTCATTTTTGTACACATGGCGCCCGACATTGAGATGGCGGAGAAGTTTTTCAAAAAATACAAACTGCATCCCGTAGATCACATAGCCGATCCGGAAAAACGCTTCTATCAAACCTTCGGGCTAGGGCGGGGCACTCCCCAGCAACTATTTGGACTGATGAACTGGATTCGTGGATTTCAAGCTACAGTTCTCGAAGGTCATGGCGCCGACCCGGACTTTGAAAACCAGGACCTGGGCGATGGCTTTCAAATGCCCGGCGTGTTTGTCCTGCACAAAGGCGAAATACTCCGCTCTTACATCCACCGATATGCACACGACCGTCCGGATTATGAAGAAATTTGTCAGATTTGAGGTTCACTCAAAAATTGAAATACCATGGAAAATGATTTTGTCACCATCGCCCGGTTTCAGTTTGTTCACGATCCAGGTTTGGAGATGTTGCAGATCAAGTTGGAAGATGCAGGCATTCAATCTGTAGTATTTAACCAAAACATGGGAGGCTTAGCCCCTTTACACAATTGGGCCTCTGGAGGTATTCAAGTGCGTGTTCCAGCAGAAAACGAACCATTGGCTGCCTTGATTTGGGAGGAACTTCAAAAGACTTTGGAATACGCAGACTTTGAAGACCCAGAGTTGGCGAAAATGCGAAGCGAGGAGGACGAGGGTATGCAGCGAAATTGGCGCGCCTGCCTCGTAGTCTTAGCCATGTTAGTATTTATCATTGCATATCTCATATATGCTTCTCGATGATTTTGGCTCGAGAGAGAACTTGTTTTCTAAAACTTTCATCTCTAAAAGTTTAGGACATTTTTTCTTCCTGATTTTATCGCTTTTCGTGGCGGCAGCAAATGCCCAAACGCCCGACTCCTCCCAATATCACCTTCCTGCACTTACCATTCGTGATGCCCGATTCGAAAGAACTGGCTACACTTTTTGGAAAGCCGATTCACTCCCTTTGAACGGTACTATTTCATTGTCCGACAGGCTTTTATGGGAAAACACAATTGATTTGCGTGCCAACGCTCCGGGCACTTTGGCCACCATTTCTGTGCGCGGAGCGGGGCCAAATCGTACCCCGGTTTTTTGGAATGGACTGAACCTCCAAAGCCCTATGAACGGAGTAGTGGATGTTTCGCTGCTGCCACTTTGGCCGGACGATAAGTTGGAAATCCAATATGGCGGACAAAGCGCGGCACAAAGCAGTGGTGCTATGGGTGGCAGCGTGGTCATTGTACCAGGTCATCAGCAGTTTGATACTGGTTTTTCAGGCTATGGCAGTGCCGCAATCGGAAGTTTTGGGCGATGGGAAGGCAGCGCAGGTGCAGGTTTTTCTAACAAAAAATTCGCCTCTAAAGTTAGGGCCACGTGGCAGCAGGCCGACAATACATTTAAATTTCAGAAACAAGGTCTTGACGGAAAATTCTACAATACCAGGCAGGTCAACAATTTTTTGGAAAGAACCGACTTGCAACAGTTTAACCAACTGAAAATCAACGAAAAAAACATTCTTAAAACAGCCTTTTGGTTTCAAAATGCTTTTCGGGAAATCCCGCCTTCCACCACAGAAGCCCCTCGCGACACCTGGCAGCGCGACCGCTCCCACCGTGCCGTTGCCACTTGGGAACACGCTCCCAACGCCCACAGCCTTTGGATTACACGTGCTGCCTGGCTTAATGATTTTCTGTCATTTTATCTTGCGGGAGATACCGACACAAGCCGTTCCAGGCAAGTATTGTTCAGTACGGAACGCGCCGCTTCCCTCGGTAAAAAATGGTCTTTGCGGACAGGCGGCACTGCGCTCCGACAATGGGCCCAAGTAGATGGTTACACAGACAGCACCCGTTGGTTTGGACAGTCGCGTGTGGCGGGCTATGCAATGACCGAGTGGAAACAAGAGGATACCCGGTTTTCTGCCTTAATTCGTCAGGAGTGGGCGGAGGCACAAGCCGCCCCACTCACATGGTCAGTAGCTGGACAAATTGGTCTGGGCAGGGGGGGGGAGGCGAAGTTTCATATTTCGCGCAATTTCAACCTTCCAACGCTCAACGACCGTTTTTGGAAAAACCTCGGCAGACCCGATTTGCGGCCTGAAAAAGGATATTCCACAGACATCAGCTGGGTGTTTCGCCGCCCCGATTATTCTGTGGAATTGACTGGTTTTCAATTGATTTTGGATGACTGGATTCTTTGGCAACCGGATTCAACCGGACTTTTCATGCCTGGTAATTTGCGCAAGGTGTGGAGTCGGGGAGTAGAGATTAGTGGCAGTTGGCAGGTTTACCCGCCGAAGCCAGAGCGAAGGAGGGGGGGGGCAGGGGGCACCGTTTCCAGGCAAAATTTAAGTCGGAGTAGATTTAAAGTTGACCTCTCAGGGCGGCTTCAATTTTCCAAAACCACCAATGTGGCAGTGTACGGCGACTCGGAAAGTGTGTTGGGGGAACAATTGCCTTTTACGCCCAGGGTATCAGGCGGGTTGTCGCTGCGTGCATCAAGGGGTGTATTTTCGGCGGCTTACCTACAGCAGTTCACAGGCGAGCGACTGGACAATGGCAGGAAGGAGATTGAAGCTTTTGGCCTCGGGAACTTGTTGGCTTCTTGCGCATTGTTCGATCGCCGCCTCACGATTGATTTTCGCCTTGAGAATCTTTGGAATACGCAGTATGAAATAATCCGCTATCGCCCTATGCCGGGAAGTTCGTGGAAGTTGGGTGTGGGTTTCACATGGTAGCATAATTTGAACCACAAAAGGCACAAAAGAGCACAAAAGTAGCACGATACGGTCTTTTGTGTCCTTTTGTGCCTTTTGTGGTTCAAATTACGCTACACGGGGAAAAGTAGTGCTTTTTTGATGTTTTTACTTGTGCGATTTTATATTGTTACAAAGTTCGGGGCGACTCATGTAGCGTCGAATCGGCTTTCGTATTGGATGATAATCTTAAAAAATTTCTAACCCCTTAGGATGTCGTTCCACATACCCCAAAATAATTCGCCCGGCGTCAGGGTCTGGGAAAGAGGTGCTTAGACATTCGAGCAGGTCTTCTACCCGCTGATCTCCATCTTCTGAGCTGACATAACCGAAGCCGAGATAGCGTCCATCTTGCACCCCTACCACAGCCACTTCGCCCTCTGTGCGGCCTTTTTCCACAAAGAAGAAACTGCCCGAAAGCCGCCGCGAGAGTTTTGCAACGGCCGCTTCAACACGTAGATTATAGTCTTCAGGCAATTCTTCCCCCACACAGGCACCGAAGCATTTTTTTATCTTGTAATGAAAACAAGCTTCTGCGGAACTGTCCAAATGCGTTAAGCGATGGCACAGTTCATGCTGATATACAAGGCTTTGCAAATAATTGCGGGCATTGTCGGGTTTTGGATACTCCGCTATGAGTTCGAGATTTTTGGCGTTTTTAACGGTGTTTTTTCCAAAAGCAAGGCAGCGGTATCCTTGCAAATCAGTGTAGGCAAAGATTGCCCCGGCGTATTGTCGGGTGCGCTGGGCTCGGTTCACGGCAGGCTGAAGGCGCTTGATTTCAGCACTTTCGTGCAACAATGCAACAAGTTCACTCCCAGTTACTTCCCAACTCACGTCCGCTACTCCAACGCGAATTTTTTCGCCTTTTGCACTCAAGTCCGCGAAATGCTCGAAAAGCCGTTTGCGGATGTTCAAACTCTTGCCCACGTAAATGACATGGCCGCTCGCGTCGTGGAAATAATAGATCCCACAGGCTTCGGGCACCGCATGCAGACGCTCAAGCGTAATGGCGGCTGGGAGTTTGGTCTCCTTTACCCCAAGATTAACAAGCGAGCGGATGTTCTGCTTTCCCGTTTGCTCCCCAAGGATCATTTCGAAAAGCCGGGTCGTAGCTAGGGTGTCATCAAGTGCACGGTGGCTTTTATCGGCATGGATATGGAAGTGGCTTTTTAGATTGCTGAGGCTGTAACTAGGCAGTCCGGGAAAAACTTTGCGCGCCAGTCGGACCGTACAAAGTTGTCGGCGTTGAAAATCATAACCCAGTCTTGCAAACTCCTCGCGCACAAAGGAGTAGTCGAAGTTGACATTGTGTGCCACGAAGATTTTTCCTTCGGTCAATTGCACAATTTGCTTGGCCACCTCGAAAAATTTTGGCGCGTTGGCCACCATTTGATCTGTGATCCCCGTGATCTGAGTTATCTGTCTGGGAATACTCCGCTCAGGGTTCAGCAGCGTCGAAAACGTATTTACGACCTGTTCCCCATCGTGCAGTACAATGGCGATTTCTGTGATGCGCTCGTAGCGGGCGACACCTCCGGTCGTTTCGACGTCTATTATGGCGTACATTCAAGTTTTAATTTTCAAGTTTCAAGTGGAAGTTTCAAGTTCACAAATCGAGTGGAAAGTGTTTCAAGTTAGCAAAGGCGCGTGTTTGCCAACTTGAACACTTGCCAACTTGAAACTATTATATTTTCCAGTCCAAACGCAATGTATAATTACGTGGCGCTTCCATGAGTGCTGGGCGCATGGTGTATTCCTCATTGAGAAGATTTCCACACAAAGCGCTGACTTTTAAGGCTTTGGTCAGTTTGTAAGAAGCGCGAAGGTCCACTACAGTAAAGCCATTGTTGTTTGCTTCCCGGAAATCTTTTACACCCGGCAAGAAGAATTCGAACACAGCATCAATGGACTGCATGTGGCTATTGTACTGGGTCGAAACTCCCAGTGAAAATCGGTCGAGCGCATACTCTGCGTCAAATTTGAAAGTGTTTCGGATGCGGTATTTCAGCACATTGGTCGAGTCGGAGGCCTTGTAAACATTGACCCGCAAGGAATCGTTGAAGACTTTATACTTGGGATTTGTGCTGGTAAACCCGGTAAGTAGAGACAAGGTGCCCGGGCCTAATTTTCCTTGACCAACCAAAGAAACTTCCCAACCCGTTATGCGGGTGTCTCCAGTGTTCTGCGATTGAAACCGAGCGGAGAGTTCCGGGAAAACAAAGACCCTGTCCAATACAAATTCCATCATTTTCTGATACTCAGAAACAAAACCTGTGACGTCCGCGTAACCCTGCCAGGTGCCCAAACGGAAACCTTGTTTTACACCCAATTCAGCGGTCCAACCGGTTTCAGAAACCAGGCTTGGATTGGGGGCAACGGAATTCCCAACCCCAAAATCCGTGCTGACAAATTTTTCTGCAATGGTGGGGTAGCGATAACCCTGTCCCCAGGAAGCCCGGAGATAGGTCGCTTGCGCCACCTGATAGTTTGCTCCAAAGCGGTACACTGGTTTGGCTTCTTTGGTAACCCCATCTGCAATTACTCCCAGCAACTCGTTGCCCAAAAAGATACTGTCGGGGCTGTGTTGCACATTTTGCTCATAACGCAAGCCGGCAGAGAGGTTGAGGCGATTGAACAATTTATAATCTAACTGGACATAGCCTGCCAGGTTGCGGGCCTTGTAAGAGGCATTGCTGTATATTTCAGCGTCTACGGTATTGTACATTCCCACCACGCCCATGGTGGTTACCAATCCGATGCGCTCCATGTTGCGTTGGAACTGATACTCACCATAATACAAGCGACTGTCGTTGCTTTGATTGCCGGAGTTGTTGTTGTGAATGTAAAAATACCGGCTCAGAATCTTGTGGCGGTTGCCGCTTTTGTCATAATACTGTAGGGAGGGGTCAATATTGAAGCGCAATCGGCCTTTGGTAAAGGATGCAGAACCGACGCCTGATTGGAACGCCAAAGTGTCTTTTCCTCCCCAAATGAAGAAACTGCCGCTGCGCCCAACATTGAAATTGGTATTCAACCCTAGGGTAAGCCGGTCGTTTACCCGGAAGCGCAGGTTAGGAGTGATGCGCGTGTAACGGCTGTAGGTATCCCGATTGTAACTATCGCGATATAGGGCGTAGGTGCCCAGCACAAAATCCAAACGTTTGTATTTTCTACGGTGGGCAAAACTGAACCCGGTTTCTAAGGGCTGGGAAATCACGGAGGAATCGGTGCCCCACCATTTTGAGTCAATATTGCTCGGATTTCCCCAGGTTTTTCCAAACACGGCCACTTCTGTTTCAGGCGCTTCTTTAGCATAACCAGTTCGGATGTTTATGATACCGTTCATGGCTGACGAGCCGTACAGGGCAGATGCAGCGCCTTTGAGTACTTCCAGCTGCGATATGTTTTCAACCGGAAAATCGTCCCAGTTAGGTAAACCCGCATCGGGCTGTAAAGCGGGAACATCGTCCACCAAAATAAGCACCCGAGTGCCGGCGCCATAAGAAAAGCCCGCGCCACCCCGTATGCTAGCTTGCCCATCCAGGATGGTGACACCTGGCACTTTAATCAGCACTTCGTCCACAGAAGTCGAGTTGGTGTTTTCAATGAGTTTGGATTTTATGACGTCCATTGAAACGGTGAGTTCACCAAGCGGTTTTTCAAATTTTCCGGCGGTTACAGTGGTCGTTTGCAGGAGGTTGTCAGCATTGTCAATCTTGATTTCCAAATCACGGGTTTCGCCAGTAGCGAGTCGTACGGTAATGGTTTTTGTGGTATAACCGGTGTAGGAAATGCTGATTTCATAGCTGCCAGGAGCAAGTGAAAGGGAAAAACTTCCCGCTGCATCAGTAATGGCGCCACTAACCCCTGCCCTAACGGTGGCGCCGAGTAGTACCTCGCCGTTGACCGCATCAGTGACTTTGCCGTTCAGCGTGGCATTTTGTGCGACAATATTTTGGGAAATGAAAAGGAAGAAGAGAAAAAGGAATGGAGACAGATTGAAAAGGTTAATTCTCATGGTGTGTTTTCGGTAAAAATTGAAACTGGGTAAGAAATGTTTGCGCTGCAAACCTATGAGGTTTTTAAAAACCTCATAAGTTTAAAAACGCCTTATTCTGCCGTAAAAATAGAGAAATTTGCCACCTCAAAAATTTTTCTCTGATGAAACAAATCCTTTACTGCCTGCTCGCCTGCTCGCTTCTTTCAGGCTGTGCTTCGAATTCAAAAACAACACCAACTATGACTGTCCACGCCATCCGCCTACATCCAGGCCAAGATTTGAAACGCGAATTGGATGCTTTCGCAAAAGCCCAGCACCTGCAAGCGGGTTTCATTGTTACCTGTGTTGGTAGTCTGCGCAAAGTCGCCTTACGCCCGGCCGATCAACAGGTGCCACTCCTGCGCGAACAGAAATTTGAAATCGTGTCGCTCGTCGGCACGCTTTCCCCAGATGGCTCACATTTGCACATTGCGCTCTCCGATAGCTCGGGAGCTACCATCGGCGGGCATCTGCTGGAAGGGAATGAGGTTTATACGACGGCGGAGATCGTAATTGGCGAGGCGGAGCATCTGCAATTTAGCCGCGAGACTGACCCGGCGACGACGTTTAAAGAGTTGACAATCAAGAAGCGGGGGTGGAATGCCCTCTAGTCTAAAAAGACATCGCTAAGAGGTATATGGATACCTGGCAGGACTGGTGTAGTCAGGTTGTCGCCCTCTACAAAGGGTTGGGTACCATAGTATTTGCCCTGCTCATTGAGCCGAAATACTTGTACAGCCTTCTGAGAGAGCGAGATAATCCAATATTCAAGGACACCACTTTCTTCATAAATAGAAAATTTGTCTTTCATTTCCCGCCGGCTATTGCCTGGAGAGAGAATTTCAACAACAATATCTGGTGCGCCAATGCATCCCTTGTCATCCAATTTTGATGGGTCACAAATTACGCATATATCAGGCTGTACAACTGTAACAACATCCTTGTTCTTTTTTTGGCTGAAATGCGGCAATCTAACATCAAAGGGTGCGGTATAAACCTTGCATGTGCTTTTCCAAACAGCGTTTTGAAGTATGGTTGCTAAATTTATGCTCACTTGCTGGTGCGCTCGCGATGGAGCGGCCATTTGTAAGATTTTGCCTTTTATGAGTTCTACACGTTCCTCAAACTGCCACAGCAGGTAGTCTGCATAGGTGTAAGATTTGTTCAAATCGAGTTGAGAAAGTGAGGTGATCATGTTCAGCGTAATTTTCCACAAAGATAAAACTTGTGGCCCTCTAAAACGCTTCTTTTTCCCAAAAGAAACCCGCAAATCATGCCTTCAAAAGAGCGGGGTTTCGTACCTTCGCGCACCATTTTGAGGTGAAAAACCATACACAAAAACATCATTCCGCATAAGATTCGCACATGCCAGATTCGAGAATCATTTCCATCAACATTGAAGACGAACTCAAAATCGCGTACATTGACTATTCAATGTCCGTTATCGTCAGTCGCGCACTGCCAGATGTGCGCGACGGCCTGAAACCCGTTCACCGCCGCGTCCTTTACGGGATGCTCGATTTGGGACTCGGCTACAACAAACCCTACAAAAAATCCGCCCGTATCGTCGGTGAAGTGCTGGGTAAGTATCACCCGCACGGCGACTCCTCTGTGTACGACACCATGGTGCGTATGGCCCAGGAATGGAGCCTGCGCTACCCTTTGGTAGACGGTCAAGGCAACTTCGGATCCATGGACGGCGACAGCCCTGCGGCCATGCGTTACACCGAGGCCAGATTTCGCCGCGTAACCGACGAGATTGTCGGCGATTTAGACAAAGACACAGTTGATTTTCAGCTCAATTTCGACGACTCGCTCGAGGAACCGAGCGTCATGCCCACCAAATTCCCCAATCTGCTGGTCAATGGCGCAAGTGGCATCGCCGTGGGTATGGCCACCAACATGATGCCCCACAACCTCACCGAAATTTGCAACGCCATCATGGCCGCTGTGGACAAGCCAGAGATTGATGTGGAGGAATTGATGGAATTTGTGAAAGCACCCGATTTCCCTACTGGCGGCATCATTTATGGCATGTCGGGGGTAAGAGAAGGCTTCCGCACGGGGCGTGGACGCGTAGTGGTTCGCGCAAAAACGGAAATCGAAACCGACTCGAAAGGCCGCGAAAGCATCATCGTCACCGAAGTGCCGTATCAGGTCAACAAGGCGATGCTGATTTCAAAAATCGCCGATCTGGTTAATGAGAAGAGGATTCTGGGCATCTCGGACGTGGGCGACCAGTCGAACCGAGAAGGCGTGCGTATCGTGATTGAAATCAAGCGTGACGCTGCGGCGAACGTGATTTTGAGCCAACTGTTCAAACTTACTCCGCTCCAAACCTCCTACGGCATCAATAACATTGCCTTGGTGAACGGACGCCCCCGACTCCTTAATTTGAAGGATATGGTGGACGAATTCATCAAGTTCCGTCTTGATGTCATCGTGCGTCGTACCAAATTCGAGCTTAAAAAAGCCGAAGAACGGGCGCATATTCTGGAAGGCTTGCTCATCGCACTCGACCATCTGGATGAGGTTATTAAACTTATCCGCGCCTCTAAAGACGCTGATGAAGCCCGCGAAGGCTTGATGTCAACATTCGGTCTTTCAGAACTCCAGGCGAAGGCCATTCTCGCCATGCGTTTGCAGCAACTTACTGGTCTGGAGCGCGACAAAGTGAAAAACGAGTACGAGGAATTGCAAAAGAAAATTGCAGAGTTGAAGGCTATTTTGGCGGACGAAGGCCTGCGCCGCGATATTGTTAAAGCTGAAACCACCGATATCAAAGACCGTTTTGGCGATGCCCGTCGTACCTCGATTGAAATGAACGAGGCGGACATCAGCATGGAAGATTTGATTGAAGATGAAGAGGTTGTCATTACCATCAGTCATACAGGTTACATCAAGCGCACCGCGATTTCTGAATATAGGGCGCAAGGCCGTGGCGGCCGTGGCGCTCAAGGCGTGCGAACCAGGGGAGAAGATTTTGTGGAGCACATGTTCACAGCCACTACTCACCAAACCCTGCTTCTTTTCACAGAAAGCGGGCGTTGTTTCTGGTTGAAAGTGTATGAAATTCCCGAAGGGGCAAAAGCCACAGCGGGTCGCGTGATACAGAACCTGCTCAACATTCCGAAGGAAGATAAGGTCCGGGCTTTCATCATTGTGCGCAGACTCGATGACGAGGAATTCCTCAACAACCACTTTATCACTTTCTGCACGCGTCGAGGTCAGATCAAGAAAACACCCCTCGAAGCCTATTCGCGTCCGCGTCAAGGCGGCATCAATGCCATTGATATTAGAGAAGGCGATGCGCTTATCGAGGCAAAGCTCACCAACGGCAAAAACGAAATCATTCTCGCCATCGAAAGTGGTAAGGCCATCCGATTCAATGAACAGGATGTACGCTCCATGGGCCGTGGTGCTGCCGGAGTACGCGGTATCCGGGTGGATGACGAAGGCGGTGATGCCGTGGTAGGAATGGTTTGCATTGACCCGGAGGATACGACGACTTCCATTCTGGTAGTTTCGGCAAAGGGTATGGGCAAACGCTCAGCGCTCGAGGACTACCGCATCCAAAGTCGTGGTGGAAAGGGCGTGAAAACCATCAATGTCACCGCAAAAACAGGCCATTTGGTCGCAATTAAATCTGTCACAGACAACGACGATTTGATGATTACAACCACCTCTGGCGTTACCATCCGAACTGGTGCTGACGATCTGCGTGTGATGGGCCGTGCTACCCAAGGCGTTAAGTTGATTCGCCTTGACGATGATGACCACATCGCCGATGTCACCGTTGTGGCGAAAGCAGAAGAAATAAAGATGCCAGAAGACCTTGACGAAGTGGCTGGAACTGCAGTAGCGGAAGGGACGAGCGAAGAATGAGCGCTAATGTCTCAATCAATTTCTGGAAACTAACTTATTGATTCTCACAATCTTTTCCCAATAGAAAAACACAATCACAAGCTTTAACATGGCATTGTAAACCCTTTTTGGGAATACTGCGTCTGTATCGTGTTTTTCAAACTTTCAAAATTTTGTCGAAGACCATGAAAAAAGTCCTTTTTTCCCTTTTGGGCATTCTATTCTTTATTGGAACGGCCCAAGCACAAGACGATGCCGTCAAGCTCTCTAAATCGGCGGGCAAGGCCCTCGCGGCCTACAACCAAGACCCTGCGGGCAATGGTTCAAAACTTGTCGAAGCCAAAACCAAAATTGACCAGGCATTGCAAACCCCGGAGGCTCAAGCACTTGCGTCGGCCTGGCTCATCAAAGGCGATGTGTACAGCACACGCATTCAGAACGAGATGGCAATGCAGCAAGTGAACCCAAATGCCAAACTGACTGACGATAACGATGCCCTGGAGGCGTTTAATGCCTACAAAACAGCCTACGAAAAGCCAGAAGCTAAAAAGTACGAAAAAGAACAGGCAATTGATGGCATTGTGGCAGTTCAGCCGCTGGTCATCAATGTCGGTGTAGGTAAATACACCGCCAAGGAATATGAAAAGGCGTTTTTTGCTTTTAAAGCTTCCTTGGAAGCACATGAAATCTTGAAAGCCAGCAAGAAAAAAAGTGTGCTGGATGATCCTAAAGAATACACCGACCAAGTATTTTTCACAGGACTTTTAGCCAGTTTGGCCAAACGCTGCAACGATGCGGTGACTTTTTACGAAATGCTTTACAACAAAGGCACGGACAGCGTAGCTGTGTATGAAGGGCTTTACAATTGTAAAGTAGAATTGAAGGATGAAGCGGGCGCTTTGAAGATTTTACAAGAAGGGCGCAAAAAATTTCCGGAAGAAGGCTCACTGCTTTTTGCTGAAATCAATTACTATATCAGCAAAGGCCGCCTCAATGAATTGACTGGCTCGCTCGAACAAGCCATCAAAAAAGAACCAGGCAATGCGAGCCTCTATCGTGCGCTGGGCGATGTCTATAACAACCTCTTCACGGCGTTGTTGGAAGACTCGACTCAAACCAAGGAGAAAAAAGGACCGAAGATGAAAGAGTACGCGGATTTGGCAAAGACAAACTTTAAAATTGCCATTGAGAAAGAACCCAATAATGTCGACTTCAACTACTCTCTCGGTGCCTTGCTCTATAATGAAACCAACCTCATTGCGCAAGAAATGAACGCCACCAGTTTCTCCACTGCTGCCGGACAAAAGCGGTACCAGGAATTGAAAATAGAAATGTTGAAGGATGTTGATGAAGCGCTTAAGTATTTTCAAAAGGCTGAAAGCATTGATCCTAATGATACCAGCATACTCGCTGCATTAATTCAAGCGTATGGCCGGAAGGAAGAAGATGAACTTTACCTGGTATTCAAAAAACGCTTGGATGTGGTGAAAGGTGGCGGGAAGAATGCAAGCTCTTATTTTAAGAATTGATGCCCTTGTTTCCTTGAAATTATAGCCCTCCTACGGCTTCAAGCCGTAGGAGGGCTATTTTTATGCCTTTTCCAGCGTAAATCCAAATGTACTGCCCTGTCCTTCGCTGCTGCGCACATTGATGGTCTGTTTGTGCGCTTCCACAATATGCTTTACGATGGAAAGACCAAGTCCAGTCCCGCCCGCATCCCGGGAGCGGTGCTTGTCAACCCGATAGAACCGATCAAACACATGGCTTAGATGCTCCGGTGTAATCCCGATGCCATTGTCACTCACTTCTACCAGCACATATGTCTCCATATCATAGAAACTGATTTTGGTCAGTCCTCCTTCTTTTCCGTACTTGATAGAATTGTGGACGAGATTCATCAGTACCTGGCGGATGCTTTCTTTGTCGGCCCGGACGCGAAAGTTTTGGTTTGCCCCTTCCTTATAGGTAAGCCGAATTTTGCGATCACTAGCGCGTATTTCAAGGTCTGCAAACACCTCGTCTGAAAGATTGTGGATGTCAAATTCTTGTAAGTCAAGAATCATCTGGCCAGCCTCCAGTTTATTGATGGTCTCAAGGTCTTCCACGATGATTTGCAGGCGCTCGATGTTTTTGGCGGCTCGCTGGAGGTACAACAGGTTTACTTTGGGGTCGTGGAGCGCACCATCGAGCAGGGTATGAATAAAGCCCTGGATATTGAAAATCGGGGTCTTGAGTTCGTGCGATACATCGCCGATGAAGCGTCGGCGATAGGTGGCAAGGCGTTCGAGTTCTTCGAGTTCATCGTCTTGTTTATCGGCCCATTCGCCCACCTCTTTTTCCACATCTTCCAGCACATTCTTGGTCATGTCCAGGTTGCCAGCCTTGAACTCAGCGGGGAGTTTTTGACGGTGTATTATCTTGTAAATCAACTTGATACGCCGAAAAATAAAATAGCGTACGAGGTAATAATTCGCTATGAATGCAACGCCAAAAGCCAATACAAACAACCCTAAAACCTCGGGCCAGGTTACCATTAGCAGGGAAGTTGCTTTCAATAAAAGCAGCAAAAAAGCTATGGCTCCTGCGGAAATTCCGGCAATAAAAAAGGAAAGTTGTTGGGGTGTTTGGTTCTTAAACATTAAAAATCAAATTTATACCCGATGCCCTTCATGGTCTTTATGTAGGTCTCGCCGATATGCTCGCGAAGTTTGCGAATGTGTACGTCAATGGTGCGGTTGCCAACAATGACATCTGCGCCCCAAATTTTGTCGAATATCTCCTCTCGCGTGAACACCCGCCCCGGTTTTGATGCCAACAACCAGAGGATTTCAAATTCTTTACGAGGGAGTTCAATAATCTTTTCGCCTTTGAAAACCAACACTTTGTCTTTATCAATAACCAAATCGTGCAGGCTGATGGTCCTTGTCTCTTCTTCTGTAGCACGCCCCGACCTGCGTAGGAGCGCATTGATGCGGCTGACGAGCACACGGGGTTTGATCGGTTTGGTGATGTAGTCATCGCCGCCTACATCGAGTGCTGCAATCTGGGAAAAATCCTCGTCGCGGGCCGTCAGGAAGGCGATAGGCGTATCGTCAAACTCTTTTCGGGAACGGAGCTGACGACATGTTTCCACACCATCCATTTCCGGCATCATGATGTCGAGCAAGATGAGATTGGGTTTCTCACGTTCGGCGACTTGTATTGCCTGGAGGCCATCAGGAGCCGTAACAACCTGATAGCCTTCCTTCCGAAGGTTGTAATGTAGGAATTCGAGGATGTCAGGCTCGTCGTCTACGATGAGTATTTTCTTTACAGGCGCTCCTTGCTTCATACCATTTTGCATTTCCGGCAAAGGTAGATTCGACTCAGAGTCAGGCGTTTGCATCGTGTGGTTAAGTCTGTGTGAAGTTTTTTTCGGCACAAAGTATCCAATTCCCTTTAGTATCAATAGCCCAAGCCTCGGGAAACACATTTTTGAAACTGCGCTCAAAAAAACGCTCCGTCACCTGACGTACACTTACATCTTCGCCGTGGAGGCGATTAAAAAGCAGAAGCCCTCCGGGGCGCAGAAGTACCGCACAAGTTTTCAGAAATTCTTCGGTACAAAATTGTGGCGGTGTTATTTCGTCCTCAAAGATATCCACGATGAGCATATCAAATTGTTCCTCAGTCACTTGAACAAAAATTTCAGCATCGGCAGTGATAATTTCAACAGGACTTTCGAGGCGCGAGAGGGTGTATTTGGCTGCAAGGTGAGCCACCGTTTCATCCCATTCTATAGCAGTGTAGTGGTAACGGCGGTGGAACACCTTTTCGAGCATAAACGGTATGGAACCGAGGCCAAGGCCGAGCAACAACACATCCTCAATCTTCCTTTCGTCAATTTTCAGCTGGTCGAAGGCAACCAGAAAATTTTTGTAGAGATCGTCCCAAGAGTAAATAGCGTCCCCACTCAACAATTGAACGCGACCCCGAGAGAGCAGTACGCTCAGTTCGGGGTTCTGCTCCGAGGCGCTTTCTTCCAAAGTAAGCGGCGTGAAGTGAGACAGCCATTTTTTCCAAAGTGGGATGTGCATATCAGTATTAAGTTTCAAGTATCAAGTTTCAAGTTGGCGTTCCCCAACTTGAAACTTGATACTTGAAACTTTTTTAGTTGTTCTTTTTCTTCTTTTTGAAGGGGTCGAAATTGTTCAGTTTGTCTTTCACTTCGTCCACCTTTTTCTGGCCTTCTGTTCCGAGTACCTCACCCGCTTTATCGCCAATTTTGTCTTTGGCCTCTTTTGCAGCCTTGTCGGTGGCCTCTTGCAACTTCTTGTCAGCCAAGCGTTTGAGGCTGTCAGTAGCCTTGTCAGCAGCATCCTGGGCTTTTTGTTTGGCATTGTCAATCTCACGGTTCGCCATATTGGTGAGCGAATCTTTTGCCTTGCCCACCACCGCTGTTACTGCTCCCGTTGCTTCTTCTTTGATGGTACTTTGGCCATCGGAACCAAGGACTTTCATGGCCACTTTTGGGTTGAAAAGAGTACCAGTCAGGTCGAAGCGAACGTTGATGAACTCGCCTTGTCCTAAGTTAACGCCGACTTTCGAGGCTTCTTTGGAAAGGTAATCAATCCCTGTATTGGCTGCGCTTCCCAAGGATTTACGAGGCACTTTCGTCATTACCTGGTATTCCATATCGCTGGAGAGACCGTGCGAGCCACCGATTTGCATGGCGACATCTCCAACCGTCGTATTAAATGGCTTAACCGTTACTTTACCGTCTTTGATTTCAAACCAGTTTTTGGTGTTTTTCAATTGAAATTGCTTCAGCGCGCCAACATTCAACTTTTCGCCGATGGCGTTCATTGGTTTGAAATTGTTGAAAATGGCAGATATCGTTTCTAAAAACCCCGCCGCTGAAAGCGTGTTAAAATCGGGCATCATGTCTTTGCCCAATCCTCCAGACATCGAAAGTTTGGTATTGAATTTTCCGTCAATCAATTGAGCCACAGGGGCTAAGGCTTTTATGGTTGCAAAGTTTTGATAGGATTCGCGGAAGCCCATGTTTTGCAGCGCCATATCCATGTTGAACGTTGGTTTGGCAAGGTTTTGCGTGTTGTAGTCGCCTGTGAGACCGATTTGTCCACCCAACACATCTGCGGTGCAGTCTTTCAGCTTGGCAACCCGGTCTTTTACGATTATTTGCCCCGAGAGGTTGTTTAGGTCGTAAGTAGTGTATTTGATTTTGGCAAAATCTGCATTGATCGTCATGTCCATGTTTTCGGGGACAGGAATCACTGCTTCGGCTGGAGGCGGAGCGGGTGTAGCCCCCTTGGTGGTTGTAGCGGCTACAGGTTCAGTCATGAACTGATTGATGTCGAAATAAGACGAGTTCAAATTGATTACTCCCGCAACTGTTTGATTGTCAAAAAGATAATTCCAGGCATTCAGGATTTGGCCACTGCCGCTCAGGTCGCTTGTGCCACCGAGTTTCAGTCCAAAACTTGAAATGTCCATTTTGTTTGGGGTGAAATGACCTGCTGCTGTCAGGTTTGAAATATCGTAAGTGTCGTACTTCAATTTTCCGATTTTGCCATCTACCGTGAAGTCCCAGCGGTCAAAAGGAGCAGTGGTGGCAGGTTCCGCTACATCGTTTGGCACCACGCTTCCGTCTGCAGGGGCAGGCTCCATCCATTCGTTTGCATCGAAATATGCGGAGGAGAAATTGAGGTTGCCACGCATGGTTTTGGTCGTGCTGAAATAAGCCAGCAAATTGTCAATGCTACCGGATGCGCGAAGGTCGCTGTTGCCAAGTTTTGCGTCAAAATTTTGAATATCAACGCGTTGTGGCGTTATTGTTGTCGCAAGGGAGTTGATTTTTACTGTCGGCGTTCCAGCTGATTTGTAGGTAATGCCGCTCATGCCAAAAGTGCCAGCCATGTTCACTTCGTCGTACTTCGCTTGATCAATTTGGCTCATCGCGGCCTTCAGGGTCATGTTGGCATTGATGATGCCCGCGAGTTCTTGCACGCCTTCCATTGGGAATGCCTTGGACAATTCGCCGAGGTTGAGCGTACCGTTAAGTTTCATGTCAACCGTCGGATCGCTTTCAGGGGTTTTTAGGTTGAAATAACCTTCAAGCGGGTTGGAGCCGATTTTCAAACTGAATTTCGGGATTTTCACCGTAAGATCATTCATACGCGCAGACGGGAGCGCAACAGAAGCATCCACATTGATATTGCTCACTCCAAGCGGCAGACTAGGGTATTTGAAATCGGCGTTCCCGACTTTGAAATCCAGTTTAAAAGCTGGGTATATTTTTTCATTGTAAGTGCCTTTCACAAACCCTGCGAATTGGACCGTACCATTGGCTTTTACGTCGCTGTAATCCTTGGTGTAGGCCCCGGGAATAATACTCAATAGGCTTTTGAAGGTATTTTCGGGCGTGCCGAAAGTCAGGTCCATGCGGATGTCCTCCGAATTTTCGGGCATCTGCACCCAGCCATTGAGCAAGAGTTTCAAATCATTGACTTTCAAGTCATTCTCTTTGAATGTGAACTTCATGTTCGCCATATCGGCGCCCAAGGTAGAATTCCAATCGGCCTGTGCATTGCTCAAATATTGAACTCCACCGTAGTTGATGGAGAGTTTTTCGATGGCCGTTTTCATCACCAAATCATACAAGGTGGAAGTGAATTCACCTGAGCCTGAATGGTTTAGTCCTTCCATTTCGGCCTTCATGTCGAGACCCCGGTCGTCGTAGAGGATTTTACCCTCCTCGATGCCGTATCTTTCGAGTTTGACGGGGGCAGCCTCCTCTGTCGTGGCTGTTTTAGCCGCCGTATCATCCGGCTTTGTAATGTCGTAATTCGCTTGTCCGTTGCTTAGGGCGTACACCTTAATGTCGGGTTTTTTAAAAAACAGCCCTTTGATCACGACTTGATCGCCGAAAATGGCCGACCAAAGGTCCACGGCAACGTCGAGCCGCTCGCATTGCACGAGTTTTACTCCCTCGAATGGGCCGGGGCCGTTGGTGATTTCCAGGTCTTGAAGCCCGATAGAAAGTTTTGGAAAATTTCGGAAAACCGAGATATCCACGTCAGAAAATTCCAACTTGGCTGTCAGGCTTTCGTTTGCGGCGGTTTTGACTTGCGCTACAATCTCGTCTTTAAAGAGATAGGGGATAGCGACGAGCGCAGCAAGGAGGAGGAAAATGAAGATGGCGATGCCAAAAAGGACTTTTTTCATGGTATAATTATGAATCGCTGGTGTCAGATGTTGAAGCGATTTTTGCGATTGGATGGATGTTTGAGTTATTTAACAGCAAAGAAAAGAAAACGATGATTTAAGAAGGTTCTTTTCCACAAATCACAAAATGAATTTCACTTTGTAGACAGTAATACGGATTGAAACGCCATTGTGCTGTTAGAGGCACAACTCTTTTCTACCTTTGCCCTCTTATGAGTCATCAAATACACTTCCTGGAAAGCCAAACCGACTTCGACCGCGTGATGGACGCGCTCGCCACTGCCCACTGGATTGGCTTCGACACCGAGTTTGTGGGCGAAAAATACTACATTCCGGTGCTTGGGCTTATTCAAGTCGTCTCTGAAACGGACATCTATCTCATTGATACACTGCGGATCAGGGATTTAAGCAAGTTGCTCGACATTATCGCTGACCCAGCCATTTTGAAAATCACCCACGCAGGCGACAACGATTACCGGCTGCTTTACACCCTTTTTGGAACGGTTCCCAGCAACACCTTTGATACGCAGATCGCCGCAGGTTTTGTAGGTTACAACTACCCTGCGGGGTTTGGCAAAATAGTCGAAAAGGAACTTCGCGTCACGCTTGCCAAAAGCCATACCGTGGCCAACTGGGAGGCTCGTCCGATTGATCCCAAAGCACTTGAATACGCGATTGAGGATGTAAAACACCTCCCGGCGCTCCACGAAAAACTGACCAATAAACTTCGCAAACACCATCGCGAAGCCTGGGCACGTGAGGAAAACCGCAAGTGGGAAAGCCTTGATTTCTATGTGGTTGACCCGCACAAGGAATTGTTTGCCAACGATTTGGTGCATCAAATTGATTTTCGTGAAAAGGTATTCCTGCTCAGATTATATCGTTGGCGTATAGAGCGTGCCCAGTCCAGCAATATTCCCCGCGAGACGGTGTTGCAAAGCCGTCATATCAGTACTGTGTTGCGCTCTACCAAAGGCGGCCCAAATGCTTTCAAGTCCAACCGTACCATGCCCGAAGGCGTTTGGAAAAAATACCTCGAGACTTGGCAAGAACTCTGGAAAGCCCCGGCCACAGAGGCAGAACGGCAGGTGCTCGACTCTATTCCTAGGCCATTGCCTGAAGACCCGGAGCGCGAATGGACCATGGAACTGCTTTATCATTTTATGAAAAAACAGTGCCTGGAGCATGAAATCAGTGCAGCATTGCTTTTCCCCAAAGGCGATTTCAACCGGCTTAAGTCTGGAAGCGACGACTTTGACCACGACCTGCTCAAGGGCTGGCGTGCCGAGCTTATGGGCGCTGAATTGGTCAATTGGATGAAAAAAGGGGGAAAAGTGGATGTAGCCTGGAGCGACGGAGAGTGTCGGTTGACCATGTAATTTTTTATTCCGGGTAAATCAAATATCGCTGTCTGATTACCCGATATGCCGCCAAGTCATCCGCCCAAGTCGCGCGGATTTCAGCCTCCGTTTTTCCTTCCAACATTTGTTGTTTCAAACTTCTCGTGCCACTCAGGAGGTCTATAAAATTGTCCTCCCGAAAGAAAATTGCCTTGTTCGGGAATTGCTGGTAAAACTCTAGCAACCAATTCAGGCTCAATTGTTTGGAAGCCTGAAGCGAGTCCACCGAGATTTTCCTGAAATCCCAGCCCCCACATAGCCAGCCTGAGTGAACGGGGTATTTGTTGCTCGCATTCGGGCGGGGCAGGAAATTGAAAGAATCGCAGGGGAAATCAGGATGCCCAACTACTTCAAAAGGCCAATCTGTGCCCCGCCCAACACTGCAAGTGCTGCCTTCAAAAAGACACAGCGAGGGATACAACAACACGGACCTTGTGGTGGGGAGGTTAGGGAGGGTGGGACAGGAAGCTCGTAAGGGGTTGAATGCGTGTAGTTTAAACAAGGTATCACAAACAGCCGCAGGCTTTCAGGTTTGTATATCCAGAACTCGCCCACGAAAAGTTTTGCCAATTCGCCCACTGTGCAGCCGTGAACGATTGGGAGCGGTGCAATGCCTACGAACGAGGTCAGCCTTGGGTCGAGTACCGGGCCGTCTACATAATGTCCATTCGGATTGGGTCGGTCGAGCACAATGGCATCTTTTCCATTTTCAGCACAAGCCTCCAGAACATAAAACAAGGTACTGATGTAGGTGTAAAACCGCGCTCCAACATCCTGAATATCAAAGACTACTACCTCGGTTCCAATTAAATCTTCCGGAGTAGGCTTACGATGCTTGCCATAAAGCGACACAATAGCCGCTCCGGTGCGAAGGTCAAATCCATCGTAAACATGTTCTCCCGCGTCGGCATCACCCCGAAAGCCGTGTTCGGGTGCAAAAATGACGGAGATACATACTCCAAGACTATGCAGCGTATCCACCAGATGGGTGTTTCCTACCATTGAAGAATGGTTCACCACCAGGGCTACTTCTTTTCCTTCAACCAAACGCAAGAGTACTTCAAGCCGTTCTGCCCCGACGATGATGCCTTGATTGTCAGTGCTTTGTGCTTTAGTCGGAAGTGTGAGCAGGCAGAAGCCAATAAGCACCAACTTTCCGAAAGTTAAAAACTTTCGGAAAGTTTCAACCTTGATTCTATTTGTAAAAACCATCCTGCAAGGTTCCAAATACTCTTCCAAGTTTACCGCGTCATGTGTCTGAATTTATGCTAACTGATATTCAAGGCTACCAGCGCAACATTTTCTGTACGAATATGCCTTCAGCGCATTCGAGTGTGACGATATAAACACCATTGGGCAAACTACCCGCGCCTAAAATAGGGCCAACTGAATTTTGCTCGAGTAAGAGGATGCCATTCAAATCGTAAACCTTAAGCGCATTGACTTTCAAGTTTTTATCCAATAACAAAGATGTTTCCCCGGTAGAGGGATTGGGCAAAAGTCGAAAAGCCTGCTCCTGCATTAACGGAGTTTGGGTGCCGACACTGCCCTCTTTGACGACAAACAATTTTGAAAACGATCCTACCTGATTACTGACCGTAACGCTGTAATTACCTGGTGCATTTACCAGTAAACTCGCACTCGAATCGCCTGTGCTCCATCGATATTCGAAATTGCCAAGCTGGTAGGTGGAAAAGGTAATAGTCCAATCTAAGAGCGTTCCAGTAAAATTATTGAAATCGTCCACGACCCCTAGTTTCCAGGTTCCAGAGATAGGCGTACCGAGGATTTCGCTCCATAGACCTTCCGGCTGGAAAGAGCCGGAAAATGGAGCGGCAGTCGCAGGAGCGAATGGGAATCCACCCCGGATGTCAAGGCTTGCAGATGGACTAAAGCAAGTGTTGGTATAGTTGTCTCCGTTGGAGCCATTATCGGTGCTAAGTTCAACGAAATGGCCATTGGGAGCCATCAGATAGATATCAAGGTCGTCGTCCCAGCCGTGTTGGATATTAAAACAAACAGATTCCAGCGTTGAAATATCATGCAAGACATCGAACGGGATTTCTACCTCTATGTCGGATTGAATCAAGGTAACTATTGGAGCGATTTGCTGGGGCGTCGTGTTCGAAAAGCTCCAGGTATTGTTCGATACCACTGTGGGCGAAACCGAGAGGACTGCTGTGCCATTGAAGGAGAGCAAAACAGTATCGGTCGGGGAATAGAGCGAATCGGGGTCGGCAATATACAGGGTAAAAGTTTTCATGATACAGCCATTGCCGGCAGTGCTGGAGATAATGAATTCCACCGTCTCAATTTGTTCATTCAAAGAATCAGGAATTGGCTGGATGACAAAATGGACGATCTCTCCAGGGGAGTTTATAAATGTGATCGAATCAATGGACTGATAATCAATGCCATTTAAAGCTGTACCAATGATATTGATTTGTAATGGCAACACGCTAGCAGGAACATCGGAGAAGCTGAATGAAATAGTATCAGCGATGGCGACTTCAGGAATGATGGCTTCTCCGACTTCGAGCGAAGTGAAGACTTCTACATTACTTTCCAAACTTTTTGCTTCCAAAAAAACCCCAGAATCATAAGCACTGTCTTGCACATCAGCAATCGCGATTACCATTTCATAGGTTGCACAGGGAACAACACTCGCCTCGGCAATGAATATATCGGTAAAGCCATCGTAAACGGGTTGAACGCTAGAATCTTCGTTATCGTGATAATATTGCTCGTTCAGCGGAGGACAGGGGGCATAATTTGGGTTGTTTGGGTGCAAGTTGTTGATGGCAACTGGTAGGTTGGTGCCAGGGATAAGCGCAATATTCAGGTCGTTATAATCACCGCCTGAAGGGTTGGGGCCACTTAGAAAAAACCCAAAAATGTCGTTGAATGGGCTACAGGCAAACTCAGGATATTCATCTGAAGCAAAGACATAACGAAACCTAATTGAATCACTCAAAGGGCGAAATGTAATGCGGAAGTAAGCTACATCGTCTAAAGATTCTGTTGCAATCGCAGTTAATTCAGGTTGAATGCTACCACTGATGTTAGCGTTTGAAGCCCACACACTGCCGGGTTCGGTAGCTTCCTCTGCAAAACCAGTAGTCAAAATCAATCCGCGCTGAAGGCCAATGGACGAGTCGCCATCTATGAAAAAAACCAACCGACCTAAAATCATTATTTGATTCGACACTCAATATTTCCACACCCGAACCAGTGAGATGGTCTCGGATGAGGTCCGACATGTTATCGTAAGGTGCTTGAACGGTTGAAGTGACAGAAAGGATTTGCTGTGCAAAAACAGGTGTGGCTATGGTCAGGACAAACAGGAAGGCTGGGAAGTATTGCTTTTTCATAAATTGGAATTAAGAATTGTTTGCCCCAAATGTAAGAGATAAAAAATAATCCCGGCACAGCAACCACTGACCGGGATTATTATAAAATTTAATTCTTTATAATGGTCTTGTTTCGAATATTCGCTGTGCTGTCAGGGTAACTTATAGTTTCCCCTTTACAATTGGTGAAATATACATTGTTGCCCCTGTCCTCGAAACGGTAGACTTTGCAACCATCATGCTCAAAAGGTATTCTACGGTGTAGGATTTGTTGTTTACCGGATTGATTTTAGAAAGTGGCTCTCGCGAAGGACTACAGCCAAAAATCAGGGTGAGGATAAAAAGAGTTGTAATTTTCATAGATTGGAATTTTAAAATCACCAGATTGCATGATTTAACTCCCTATTCCTCGATCACATACCGGTGAATATGCTCCAACTCCGTTCCTCGGTTGTCGCGCGCCCAAAGTCGGAATTCTACTACATCCCCCTGGACCAACCCACCGGGACCTGGCAAAGCGAGATTGCCAATTAATATCTCTGCATCAAATGAAACTGAGTTGGTTTCGATAAAATCGTCGCCATTCAGGATGCCGCCGAAATTGTCGTTTACAAAATAAGAGAAATCCCATTCGGTAATGTACTGGTCATCGGAACTGGGAGCAGTGGTGTTGATCAGCACCCCAAAAGTGAGCACGTCGCCCACGGTTTGGGAGTGGGAACCGTCGTCGTCGTACCAACGAACATCAAAGGTGTGGAGGTCCAGTGGGTAAGGATCGTCTTTGCAAGAAGGGAGGCTGAGAAATGCGGCAATTGCCAGCAAAAGGAAAGATTTATTTTTCATGGTTGTCAATTTTGCTGCAAACGTAGGGGCGAAAAGTACTTGGGCGCAAGTACTGCGCTGGGTTTTAGCACGGGCTTAACCATATTTGAGTCAACCCCGCACGACCAAACGATTGGTGCGCACCATTTTTTCTGTAAATACACTTACAAAATATACGCCGGCCCTGAGTTTTTGTGTCGGGATTTCCAGGGTGTTTGGGCCGAAGTCCAGCAAATATTGCTGCTCCCAAATGGACTGCCCACGTACATCGGCAACTCGGACAATCGTTGACTCTGAACGATTTGCGTAGATTGGGATGCTTGCACCTTGCATGGATGAAACTGGGTTGGGGAAGATATTTCCAATACTTAATTCAGACAGCGTATTTGGGGATTTTTCTCCCAAGACCGTGCAGATTTCTGTCTCACAACCGAGTAGGGCTGTGCCGCAAAATTCAACGCTCACCGTATCGGTGTTCGAGGAAAAATTGTTGATAGCCAGCACATATTGTTCACCAGCCAGCAATTCGAGTGGTGCAAGAAAATTGTTGAGAGACATAAAGCAGCCTGGTTCCCCGAAGGTATCTATCTCACCCGGCAATAAACCTGTTGGACCCATACACGGACTTGTAGGGCCGATGTCACCAGCCGCCATACATCTTACCCAGGATTTTTCTGTGCAATTGCCTGATGGCAACTGATAGACTACGAAGTCAATATCATGAAGGGCATCAAATGGGCGAATAATAAACCACAACGTACCGCTCTGCGCCACTTGCCAGCGAATCCAAAACGAATTAGACTCAATATTTGCCGGAACGCTGTTGAAAAAGCAGTTGGCATCGTCCATTTCAAGAACATCATTGCCAGCGCCATCGTTAATCGGCAATACCAGGGTGTTTTTGTTGCAAATCAAGAGGGCGGAGTCACAATCTGCGTGGTTTTGAGCAGATAGAGCAATGCTCCCAAAGAGTATTAAAATATATGTGGAGAGGTATTTCATAAAAGTTTGTGGTTGGAAAGTGTAAATATAGAAACTCGCTCAAATACTCAATACTTATATTTCCCTTTCCAATCCTCCCTCAACTTTTGCCGAACTTTTTCCTCAGCGGGGTTCGCGCCAGGCTCATACAGCACTTTCCCGTCAATTGCATCCGGCAGATTGTTTTGCTGCACAAAATTCCCCTCAAAATCATGCGCGTACTGATACCCTGAGCCGTAGTTGAGTTCCTTCATCAACTTCGTGGGGGCGTTGCGCAGATGAAGCGGCACGGGTAGTGAACCAGTCTGTTTTACCAGTTCGAGCGCGTTCCCGATGGCCACATAGGAGGCATTGCTTTTAGGAGAGGTAGCGAGGTAAATGGCACATTGTGAGAGAATTATACGCGCTTCGGGCATCCCGATCATGCGGATAGCATCCATAGTGGTGGTAGCCAACAGTAGGGCGTTGGGGTTGGCAAGCCCCACGTCTTCAGAAGCCAGGATTACCATGCGGCGGGCGATAAATTCAATGTCTTCGCCTCCGTCTAACATCCGGGCAAGCCAGTAAACAGCAGCGTTAGGGTCGCTGCCGCGCATACTTTTTATAAAGGCGGAAATGACATCATAATGTGCTTCGCCGCCCTTGTCGTACAGCGCAGCGTTTTGCTGGATGAGCTCACGAACCAGATCATTGGTGACCCGAAATTCCACTTCGGGTTGGCGGTAATTTGCAATGAGTTCCAGCGCATTGAGCAGCCGCCGCGCATCGCCGCCTGAGTAGAGCAACAGTGCATCGTACTCCTCAATCTCAATATTTTGGCTTTTCAAAAACGCGTCTTCTGCAAGTGCGCGATTGACGAGGCCAATGAGTTCATCTTTTGTAAGATGTTGAAGCACATACACCTGGCAGCGCGAAAGCAATGCGGGGATAACCTCAAAAGATGGGTTTTCCGTAGTCGCGCCAATCAAAGTAACAATCCCTTTTTCCACTGCACCGAGCAAGGCATCTTGCTGGCTTTTGCTAAAGCGGTGGATCTCGTCAATGAACAAGATCGCCCCTTTTTGTTGAAAAAGGTTCTGCTTGTCGGCGCTTTCAATGGCCTCCCGAATGTCCTTCACGCCAGCATTGATGGCTGAAAGTTGGAAAAACGGTTTGTTCAGGAGCTTGGCGATGAGTTGTGCAAGGGTCGTTTTTCCCACACCTGGCGGTCCCCAGAGAATGAACGAGGGTATTTTGCCGCGCTCGATGGCTTGGCGCAATACCGCTCCTTCGCCCACAAGATGCTCCTGCCCAACGAATTCAGCGAGGGTTTGTGGGCGCATCCGTTCGGCAAGCGGTGTCATTCTGGTGTAGATTCGTTTGTTTGGGGATGTGATTATTTGGTGATTTGGTTATTTGTTGCCGTTTTTCACCAGTTTTTTTACTTCCAACACCTTTCCAAACTGCTTTAAAACAGCAAAATATACCCCCGCCGGGAATCCTGTGCCAATACTCAATTGACCGATTTTATCGCTCAGATCCTGTGTTTGCACAGTCTGCCCAAGGCTGTTGAATAGTGTAATCGAAGCGTCCCCTTCCGGAATTTGGTAACTCAAAACCGTTTCCGTTTCAAAGGGATTTTGAAGACTGGTTATAAACTGGTTTTCAAAAACGCCTGCTTCCCGTTCTTCCGCAGATTCACGACGGTGCGTGGTGAAAAGTTCAATGGTCACGTTGGTGTTGGCCACAATGGTTTGTCCCGAAAGCATGCCAAGTCCCAAACCGGGTGCGCTTGCAGCAATATTGTACATGCCCGGTGGGATATTGTTGAAGTTGAACACACCCGCAATGTCCGTAGTTACCGGACCGAAATTCTGGGCGCCATAAAGCCAAACACTGGCATTTTCAACGGGTTGACCATCATTGTGTTTGATAACCGAGCCACTAACATTTACCATTCCATTGGGAAATAGCGGCACGTTGAGCTCAATTACCTCCCCGCGCTGGAAATAAATGAAGGTCTCAAAATCTTGATATCCGCTTTTGCTTACCCGCACTTTGTAATAGCCTTCGGCCTGTTGGCCAGTCTTATAAGTGCCGTTTGTCGCACTCAGTTCTTGAAGGAGAGGGTTGCTACCAATGACTTGGATCTGCGCATTGGAGAGCAATGCTCCTGTGATGCCATGTGTTATTGTCCCTTCTAAATAGCAAGCGCGGACATAGTTGGGCGTAAGGATCCAAAGCTCGCCTGCTCCGCCCACATCAATGTTGGAAGCGATAATGTTGCCACTTGTAAAATTGTGGTAAACGCCCCAACAACCACTACTTCCACCGCCCTGTCCGCTGGGATAGGTATCGTAATTTCCCACCTGAATGAGGTTGTCGGGACGGGTGATGTCTACAATGGTAAAGCCGTCTTTGTACCATGAGGTAACAGCCCAATTGCCACGTACATAGGTGTTGTGTACCATGCTGCCGGACCCTGGATTGCTTTGAATTTTATCCAGAAATTTAATGTCGGTCGGATCACTTACATCCCAGGCGGATAGAAACGAGTTGTTCACCTCGTCGGTTGCCAGAATGGTTCGGCGATCATCGGTAATCCATGTGTTGTGGACGAAAGCCCCAGGCGTGGTCTGTGTATTGATGAGCTCCGGAGCTGCTTTGTTGGCCATGTTCACGATGGCAAATTGTCCGGCGTAAATGTGGCAGCTGTACATGGTGTCATTGTCTACATATCCATCGTGGATGTAGCCCAGTTGATCGTATTTGCCGACATATTTTGGGTTGTAAGGATCGGCTTTAAGGTCGAAAATCTTTGCGCCACCGTTAAAAAGCCCTCCTCCCCAAGCGTATAAAAAGCCTTTTGTCTCATCAATGTGCAAGGCATGGATGGTGTTGAGTTGATTTAAAATCACGCCATCTCCTTTGTAAAAGTGGCTCTGAAGCGTTGGAGAAGGAAGCGCCGTAAGGTCTACAACCTGGATACCTTGGCCTCCTTCAGAAGTGATGTAAGCGTAATGCTTGTATGTTTTTATCTCTTTCCACAGATTGTTAGGGCCGGGTATTTGTACGATCTGCTGCGGCACGTCAGGGTTTGTGATATCTACAATGATAAGCCCTTGAGCACCACCAACGAGGGCGTATTCTCTGCCTCTGGACTCATAACCCCATACGTTGGCAAGGGTTTGTCCAGGGTAAGTGAGTTTTGCGCGAAAAGTGGTGTTGATGTTTTGGGCGAAGAGTGAAATGGAGGCCCAGAAGGTTAAAATGACCAAAGTGGCTCCTGTCTTAGCACTTCGTGGTATGGCGGGTAAATTAAATCGAAACTGCATGGTTGAAAAATTTTGTGCGAAAGTACAATGAATGTCTTGCCAAATCACGGTTCGCTTTTAGCAAAACCCATCTTTCGACAAACTGGAGACTTCCAATTCAAAACAAACAACTGCGGCGGTATGTTTGCAACTATAACTACGCACTCATGGAATATTTTATTAATCTCTTGCTGACCCTTCTGAATGGCATCTTTGCCATGACAGAAATCGCGCTTGTTTCTTCGCGAAAATTCAAACTGGAAAACAAAGCCAAAAAGGGTCATTCAGGAGCCGCAAAGGCCCTCGAACTTATGCTTCACCTAGCAGACTGTTGTCCACTGTACAAATTGGCATCACATTGATCGGTATTTTGCTTGGTATCTAAAGTGGAGAAAATTTGACTAAGGACTTGCAAGCGTTTCTTGAACAAATAAAAATTTTGCAGCCTTACGCCAATCCACTTGCGGTCGGGATTGTGTTGATCTGCATCACTTTTGTCTCCATCGTGCTCGGAGAATTGCTGCCCAAACGGATTGGAATGACCTTTCCCGAAACGGTCGCCACGCTTATTCCCCATTGTGGTCGGGATTGTGTTGAAATCTGCATCACAAAGATTTTGATCTGCAGCGCATGTTCAGCAGAATTTCTGCCTCAAACGGCTTGGAACTGAGGTTCCAAAAACGGACCACACGCTTATTGTCCATGTCGAGCCTGCCAGGGTATTGTAGATGCCTTATTGGGCGACAGTAGTTCCTTAGAATCGGGCGAATACAATATTCAGAAACAAAATGATGGCACTTGGCTTATGGACGGTCAATACCCATTTTTTGAATTTGTTTACTATTTTGAGATCGAAAATAATCCGTGGGGCGAAATTGACCCGTTTGACAATTCTCCGTCTAAGTACGCTTCTAAATTCCCTCTTGACAATACACGGGTCACTACGCGCCGGTTTCGATCCAGGGCAATCAATGTTGGGGTACTGGGAGCAGGGAATTTCCGACCGATTTCCCCCCGTTGATCCTTTGGGATAAATACATTTATCCAAGGTGTTGGGTGTCTATGGAGGTGTTCGCGCCAACCTTCTTCCGTTTTGTCAGACGAAAGGGCATAAACCTCTACTCCGAGGGGGTGGTATTTTTTGTAAATTTCCTCCAAAACGGGTTCAAACTCCTTGCAATGTGAGCAGTTGCTGCGCCAAAAAAGCAAGAATGTCAGTTTGTATTGCGCGCAAGAAGCCCCAAGATTGACCATCTGTCCATCAAGATTCAAAAAGTTGAGGTCGGGAGCCAGATTGCCCGGGGCACATACTTTCAGTGCTTCAAGGAGATTTTGGATATAGCTGGGCTGAGGGTCGTCGTCAGCGCAGTCAGGCGCGTACCATTTCAATAGATAACTCAACGAAGCGTCGTTTTTGTTGTCCATCATTTTGTCTAGCAGGAAACGGAAGAGGAATCCATCTACCGCCTCATTGCCATTTCGGCGCGCCATTACACCGTCAATGTAGGCATTTCCAGATGCTTCATCTCGATCAAAATAGTTGAAATATCTGTTGAGATGCTTAATAAAAGCGTTGTGATACAGGATGTGCTCGTGTTCAAAAGGGATTTTTTCCAAGGCATGGGCTTTGACAAACGCATTGGCTGTCATTTTTTCAATGACAGTGTTTTTGGCATAATCTTCCTTTTGTGGTTGGTAAAGCAGCAGTGCAATGTCTCCCAAGAGTGTTTTACGGTATTGGGATGCAATGTCCAGACAACGGCGGTTGAATGCAGTATAATCAGCTGTCGAAGAATCAGATTGGGTTAGGGTTCGTTGCTGGCTTATGAGCTCGTAGTAAATCTCGTTGGCTTTTGAACCCAGGGTGCGGGCTGGGCCACCATCCATTTGGGTATAGTCGAGTGCAAAAACCAGCGCAGTCTGGGCCATCGCTGAATCGGGAATGATAAAGTCGGCCCATACCTGGTTTTCACCAAACATCCGAAACCTATATTGTCCCGGAGTGGCTATTGGCAAGGCCACCTCAAAAGATTGGTCAGGGTTGATATTAGCCTTACCTGCTTGTTGCCAATGATCAGTGTTCCAGTACTCAATGGACATCATGGGACTTCTGCCAAATACTTGATTGGTAATAGTGCCTCGCAGGGTACTCGCTTGGCACGAAACCGAGTTTTACCTCTTTTTTCATTTTGGCCCCAATACGTTCAGTAACCTTGAATGGGGCCATGGTACGGAGACCGAAGACCTTTTCAACCCCACTGATCTGGACTGCGAGCAATGGTGCCGCATTGCCAAACAGGCCGGCGCAAAAGGGGTGATAATCACTGCCAAACACCATGATGGCTTTTGCCTTTGGCCTTCGAAGTATTCCAAACATACTGTCCGTGAGAGCAAATGGCGCGACGGCAAAGGTGATGTGTTGCGCGAACTGGCGGATGCTTGTCGGCGCCACAACCTTAAACTCGGTTTTTATCTAAGTCCCTGGGATCGAAATCACCCTCAGTACGGTACACCCGAGTACAATGACGTGTACGCCAATACTTTGACCGAACTACTAAGCAGCTACGGCGAACTTTTTGAAATATGGTGGGATGGGGCAAACGGCGAAGGTCCGAACGGCAAAAGGCAGGTGTACGACTTTCACCGCTTTGAAAAAATCGCCGCTCAACTTCAGCCCAATGCTGTGATTTTCAGCGACATCGGTCCAGGATGCCGATGGGCAGGAAATGAGCAGGGGCTTATCCTGACCGAGACGAACTGGTGTACTTTGGATACAGCAGGTTTTCAGCGGGGCGCAGGGGGGCCACCAACAGACACTCTGAATCAAGGCAATTTCAACGGAGCTCATTGGATTCCGGCAGAGTGCGATGTGAGTATTCGGCCAGGCTGGTTTTACCATGCCGAAGAAGACGAGAAAGTGAAAAGCGCCGATCAACTTTTTGACATTTACCTCCATTCAGTAGGTCGCGGGGCAAACCTTATCCTAAATGTTCCGCCCGACCGTCGTGGCCGAATTCATGAGCGTGATTCTGCTTCGCTGGTGGAGTTTGGAATGAAATTGAAAGAAGGTTTTGACAATAATTTACTTCGCGGAAGGAAGAGAGAGTTGGTACATAGAATTTGCCTTTATACGCCGCGAAGAATAGTAGGGGAGGTAAACGATGGGGATCGAAACACAGCTGAAGCCGTTTCTCTTGATAGGGTATTTGGCCCGGTTGTTAACTTTGACTTGCGTATAAAAAAGCGTTTCAACACGATAATACTGCGCGAGCAGATCGCCGAAGGTCAGCGAGTACAATCTTTTAAAATTGAGATAAAAAAAGGGAAAAAGTGGCATGAAATTGCAAGTTCTACCACTATTGGGTCACGAAAAATTATCACGTTCCCCACCATTAAGGCGCGAAGATTGCGGGTTACTATCCTGAAAGCCAGAGATATGCCGCTGTTAAGCGAAGTGGAACTCTACAAGATTTGATCAAGTCAAATGGGGGTGGAACACGGATGACACGGATTAGACACGGATTTTCCCTTTATGAAAATCCGTGCCCCCCTTGTTGCCTTCAAATAGTTCTTTGACAATTTTTTTTGGATCCCTCATCTCTGGGTTGGGTCAAACCCTTAACCGTCCACCCAGGGAGGGGAGGGTGAAAATCCGTGTCTAATCCGTGTCATCCGTGTTCCACCTCGTTTATATGGCCACTTAATTCCCAATTTTGTAGCCATTCAAAAAATCCTTTACCGACATTCGTTTTTTTCCTTCCAATTGTAATTCCAGCACAGAAATGTAGCCATCTGATGTACTGAAAAGCAGGTAATTTTTGCCATCAGAAAAAAACTGACCAGGAGCAGGCGAAGGAGCAATATCCAATATCCTCCCTCCTTCGTCAAGACTACGGCGGGTAAAATTTCCAATATCCAAGCTCGAGCGCAGAATTTTAAGCGTTTTCCCCTCCAAATACGTCCAGGCGCCGGGATAGGGGCTTAGTCCCCGAATAAAATTATGGACTTGCATTCCGGACTGGTCAAAGTTTATCTTGCAGGTTTCGGCAAATATTTTGGGCGCATGGGTGGCTTCGGTATCGGCTTGTGGCATTGGTTTGGCCTTTCCTGCTTCGATGATTTTCACTGATTTCAGCACAAGTTCAGCACCTATCTGCATCATACGGTCGTGCAGTTCGCCAGCAGTTTCGTCTGGTCCGATGGGGACTTTTTGCTGAAAAAGAAGGTCGCCTGTGTCAATTTCGTGCTTCAAGAGAAAAGTCGTCAGGCCAGTTTCTGTCTCCCCATTTATGATCGCCCAATTGATCGGTGCTGCCCCCCGGTACTTTGGAAGCAGAGATCCATGCAGGTTCATAGTGCCCAGCGGCGGCAGCGACCAAACGGCTTCCGGGAGCATCCTGAAGGCGACTACAATTTGCAAATCAGGTTTTAACGCGTGGAGTTCTTCCAGGAAAAGAGGATTTTTAAGTTTTTCCGGTTGCAATATTTTCAAGCCTTTGGCCTCGGCAAATTGCTTGACTGCCGATTGCTGAATTCCCTGCCGACCGCCCGGTTTGTCAGGCGCTGTGACGACGGCCACTACGTCGTAGCCATTTTCCAATAATATTTCGAGCGAGGGCACGGCAAATGCAGGGGTGCCCATGAATAGTATGCGCATGGTGGGTGTTAATTGGTTCAATTGGTGATTGGTGATTGGTGATTGGTGGAATGGTGATTGGTTAATCTGGTGGACCAATCACCATTCCACCAATCACCAATAAACCAATCACCAAATAACTACTATTTTTGCACTACAAATTGATTTTCAATGAGAAGCAAGCCCACTACCATCCTTTTACTCCTGCTTATTAGCGCGCTTTTTTCTGCAAAAACACCAGCGCAGTCCCTCGTGGATGGTTATATTTTTGAAGCCAACAATCGTGGATACCTGAATCAGGTAAAGGTCACCATTTTTGAATTGCCCGACAACATAGTGCGCGGAGAAACAGAAACAGGTCTCGATGGACACTTTGTATTCGATCTCCCGGCAGGAACATATCGCGTGTTGGCGTACAAGGACATTTTTTTTGAAAAGAACGACACCATAAAACTCGGCAAAGAAAAGGTTTTCCTTAAATTGGAGCTGCGTCGTCGTCCCGGGTACCTTTTCGACGCCACCATAGCAGAGGTGCGGGAAAGCCCGGATCAAATCGTGGATGCCATACAAGGCGCTACCATAGAAATTTATAACCGAACCACCCGCCAATCCGAACTGACCATCAAAGACGACCCGGATGCATTTTTCAATTTCACCTTTGAACGCGGCAACCATTATACCATGCTTATCCGCAAGGAGGGCTTTTTGACCAAACGAATTGAGGTGTACGTCAACGTGAATGGCTGCATCGTCTGCGTGGACGGGGTTCGTGAGCTGAGTCCTGGTGTGACAGACAATCTTGCGGCTGGAAACAATGAAGGCACCCTGCTTGCCAACATCGAACTGGACCGCGCCCGCATTGACAAGCGCATTCAAATCCAGAACATCTACTATGACTACGACAAGTGGGATATACGGGCTGATGCCGCCGAGCGCCTCGATAATGTGGTGACGCTGATGAAGGACAATCCAGGTATTTCGGTCGAATTGGGTTCGCACACAGATAGCCGCGGCAACGATGAATATAATCAGGTGCTTTCCCAACGACGTGCCGCTGCAGCGGTAGCCTATATCGTGAGTGAAGGCGTGGACAGTACCCGCATTACCGCTCGTGGTTACGGAGAATTCCAACTTGTAAACCGATGCCGAAACAGCGTTGAATGCAGCGAAGGAGAGCACCAGCAAAATCGCCGTACGGAACTGCGCATCACAGGAATTTCAGAGAGAACCAGTTGGAAATCTTTGCCGCAAATCATTGAAGAAGAAGCACTTGAGCGGGCTAACAAGGCAAAATCTCCTCGCCAAAATCGTTTTCAGGAAGCCAATACCTCTGTGCCTTTGCCCGAAATACAACTCTCTGCCGACGATTTGTCCGAGCGCGTGGAAGCAGCAGCTCCGGCCCCTTCCCCTCGCAAACCTTTAGAGGCAAAACCAGATGGAAAGGATGATGGTGAAAGTGAGGTGCGTATCCTCCAACTGCCGCCCAGCTTCAAAGGCTGCGCAGTGGAACTCGCTCGAAGTGAAGTGGAACTACCTGCAAACCACGCAGCCTTCCGGGGACAAAAAGAGATTTTCCGCCTGTTGGAGAACGATGGAAAATTTACCTACCTCATTGCCAATCTCGGTCCAAAAGATGCTGCCACGGCATTTTTTAAAAAGAAGGTAAAACCAAGCAACAAAACGGCTAAGTTGGTGCTGTACACCGAGCAGGGGAAGGAATATTTGCCTGAATAGGGAATTGTGATTTTCATATCCTATACGATTAAAAATGAACGAATTATACTGGAAAAACGCCGAAGGTCTAAGTCTTTACGCTGCGCATTGGTCCGTAGAAAAACCACGTGCGATCATTGCCCTAGTACACGGTCAAGGGGAGCACATAGGCCGCTATAAACATGTGGCTGAATGGTACAATCGCAATGGCATAGCAGTGTTAGGTTTCGACCATCAAGGCTATGGGAAAAGTGAAGGCAAGCGCGGCCATGCCAAAAACCTTGAGGTATTGCTCAACGATATCGGCCTTTTGCTGAAAAAGACCAGCGCATTGTACCCTGATACTCCGCTTTTCCTGTACGGGCACAGTATGGGCGGTGGATTGGTGTTGAATTATATCACCCGCCGAAATCCTGATATAACAGGGGTAATTGTTACAGGCCCCTGGATACGTTTAGCGTTTGAAGCGCCCGCGCTTAAAGTGATTGCCGGGAAAATTTTGCGTGTGGTTATGCCAACTTTGAGTTTACCCACGGGCTTGGCCGCCCATTTCATATCGCACGATGATGCGGTAGTGAAGGCTTATAGGAATGACCCACTCGTGCACAACAAACTCAGCGCAGCAGCTGGCATGGCCCTTTTGGAAGGCGCAAAATGGTTGGATACCTGGGCGGGCGCATTCAACATACCAGTGCTGTTACAACATGGGGGGGATGACAAACTGACCTCAGCGGATGCGACGCGCAGGTTTGCCAAGCGGGTAAAAGGCGATGTAACCCACCGTGAATGGCCAGCTCTATACCATGAAATTCACAATGAAAAGGAAAAAGAGGAGGTGTTTGCGTTCACCTTGCATTGGATGGAAAGTAAGTTGTCAGCCTAGTCCAATCGCCCTTCTTAAAAACTCGTTCAGCTCCTTTCCCGCCTGGAAATAGTCTATCACAAAATCTGAAAAATCAGGCCGGAGGCAATTATCAGCATCTATTTCGGCCATATAATAGAACTGTTTGTTGGCCAGAAACGGCTCTTTTTTTACGGCATCCTTAAATTCGGCGGGCAAAACCTTGTTCTTCTCGCCTTTTATTTCCCCGTATTTCTCAGAAAAATTTTTCTCAAAAACCAATGCGCGGAAAGTCTCCGGGTCTTGGGCAATGGCTGTGCGGACTTTTGTCAAGGGCTCTTTATCAAGGAAATACGCGCCTCCGCCCAGTGTCAAACTCCCGAATTCGATCTGTAGATAATACCCAGGATGTTCCATTGTCTGCCTGCCCTTGGGCGTAAAAACGGCGGATACATGCGTCTTGTACGGCGTTTTGTCCGCCGAAAACCGCGTGTCTCGGTAAATACGGTGAATGCAGTCTTTGGGCTGGATTTGAAAACTGGGTTCGAATTTTTTTAACCCATTGATGACTTCCTCAACCAGTGCCTCAAAAGGTTTTTTGACCGAAGCTTCGTAACGTTTTTTGTTTTTCTCAAACCAGTCGCGGTTGTTGTTCTGACTGAGTTCGTATAGGAATTGCAGGAATTCTTTATTTAGCATAGCAAAGTTCTTAAAAATCCGTCCCTAATGCAATGTGCAACAAGGGCTTTTGAACCTGCCTTGATTCAATGCCCCATGCATAATCAGCGCGGAGGTACAACCCGAAAATCACAGAGCGCAACCCAACACCGTAGCCCATCACAATGGGGTCTCGGAAATAGTTGACCTTAATTATAGAGGTGACAGGGTCTTTTTTGGGTCTGTACAGCGTTTGCGTATTGATTGGATTGTCAAAAGAGTATGGGCTGGTTCCCTGCCAGGCAGTGCCGGCATCGAAGAATCCGACAATCTGGAAATTGCGCCAGAAGTTGCCGATTACTGGCTTTTTGAAAAAATACTTGAACACAGGAATCCGAAGCTCGGCATTCATCAGCGCGAAGGTGTTGCCGTTGCGGATATTTTGCTTGAACCCACGCAGATTTACGGCGGGAGCCTGATAGGCAAAACCTTCGTCGGCGGGCAAAGTAATGTTGTCGTTGAATTTTGGGAATACCCAATTGTCTACGCCACCTAAGATATAAAGCATTTTTCCGAGCCAAAAGAAGTCGCACCCGCAAACCGCAGTGCCAACTGAGAGCGGCGGTCAAGCATTTGGTAATGCCGTGCATCAAAGCCTACAATGGTCATAAATCCATTGTTCAATTTCAAGCTCCAATCAGGTTCGGTGTTGAAGGCGAACCCTTTTACCAAATCGGTGTAGATTTTGGCCCTGGTGCCCGTTTTTAGATTCAAATCTACATCAACTGAATTGTCGAATACAGCAGCAAGTCGGACGGAAGCGCGTTGTTCTGCACGGTCGGGCGTGGCAAGGGTAATGGCATCTGAACTAAGGGCACGCACCTTATCTTCGCGTATAGCAAAAGTGGCACGGAGGCTTGTAAACACATCAAAAGGATAGCGCAGTTCGTACTGCCCCATGAGGGTGTTGGTACGCTCCTGATAATCGGGCGGAAGATTAGGGGGGCTTACTGCGGGGTCACGCAATCTGTTGGTGACCAATGTGCGACGATAAATCACATAACGTTTGTCCAGGCGCTTTTTCTTATCGTCCATCCAAAGATAGTACTCTGCTCCGTTGAACGTGGTAGGCAAGCGGAAACCTGCTTCCACCACATAATTTTCCAGCAAATCCTTGAAATTAGCACGAAGCAAGACGCCCGGCGGGGGCTGAAGAAGCCGACTTTGAGGGCCTTCATAAAGTTGCAAGCCATCGAACATCTGGTTGTTGTCCATCGTTGTGGACACATAATCCGTGCGGAAACGCAGCCGGTAAGGAATGATCTTGAAGGAGTAAAAACGCACGATTTCGCCGTTTTTGCCATACTGCGCGGTGGGCCTTTTCAATGGGCGACGGGGTGGGGTGAGCACCATCGAATCGGCGCTTGGCTCAAGTCCAGGTTCTATTTTATCCTCCGGTTTTTCCTCAGCGGGGCGGCTCTCGGCAGGTTCACTGCGTGGACCGGGCACCGCCAAATAGTCGGGGATCTGAATAAGCCAACCCGGTTCAATGTACGGCAAGGAATCTTTGTCGGCTGGAGACAGGAGCGTTTTATCCTCGCGGCCATCAGATTGTTTATCGGGCGCTTGGGGGATAGCCTCTAAAGGCGGTTGCGGTGGAATAGGCAGCCCGGCAGTGCGAAGGGTTTGCGTGCGCCGGTGGGTTGTTTTTGCAAGGACCGGAGTTTCGGGCGCTATGTTTTTTTTGTAGAAAAACACTTTTTTACCCCTTTTCAACCGCTCTACCATCAGTCCTGCACGAGGGGCAGCGTGTTGCTCCTGTATGTTGCGGTCGTAATTTGTCAAATTCCAAACGATCGGTTTTTTCTTGAAAACCGGGCCGCTGCGAATGCTGTCAATCTGGGTGGAATCAATGTTTGTCAACACCGTATCTAAAGGTGCAAGAAATGTCAAGATGCGCCCAAGTGGCCATTCAATTGGCTGCGTCATGTCCAGGGTCTTCACTTCTGCGCCATCTTTCAAATAGATAACTGCCTGATGATAGGCCACAAAGGGCTCCAGCTTGCCTGCCTGCTGGTTGATAATACCGCTCTCATCACTCAGAAAAGAAAAATGTGAGGAGTCCTGCCCAATAGGGTTTCGCTCGCTGAAGAGGCCCGTGTTGGTGATCCGTACCAGTTCGGGGCTGCGACTTTCGAGGTCAAAGAGGAAAATATCGAAGTTGGTGATGGGCAGGATGGAGTCGAGTCTTTGAAAGGAAAGGGTATCGGTAATTCGGTTGCTTGCGAAAAGCAGGCTTTTTCTTCCATCCACGGTGGCAACAGAAACATCGAGATCGTCCCAAAAATCATTTGTTATGCGCTCAGTCTGGCGAGTGATGGTTCGGTACACAAAAATATCTGACTGACCCTTCACTGCCGCCGAAAGTGCGATTTCGTTCGGAGATACGTAGTCCATACTGTACACGCGCTGGAATTCCGGCGAGAGATCGCTGACTTCCTTTTTCCTTTTTTCAAGATCAATAACTGCCAATTTAGGCACGTCGCGGCGTTCATAAAGGACGGCCAGGTGTTGGTTGTCGGGGTTCCAGGCAATTTGTGGATAATTGTAATCGGTGGCTTGCAGGGCGTTGCGTGAGCCACCTTTGAGGACGCGTCTGCGTTTGCCAGTTTCCAGATCTTGCACATACACTTTCCATTTCCCAATATCATTGCTTGCCCAAGCGATCCTTTTGCCATCCGGGCTGATTCTCAATTGGGAGAGGGGCAGTTTCTTTCTGTTCTTTATGGAGATTTTTCCTGCCTCATCAGGTGCTTTTTGGCCTCGTGCCTCTTCGCGGTAGACTTTTTGGTAATATTCAAGCATTGCATCGGTGGTGCGACGGTAGCCGCTGCCGAGTATGTAGAAAAAGCCATTGTCTACACTGCGGTTGATGCGTGTCAGATAAAGCAGGTTGCTGACCGTTCCTGGCCCAAAATGGGTGCTGATATAGTGCCAAAAAGCGTGGCCTGCAAAACGGGGGTGTTCCCGGGCAAGTTTGTCGAAGGTCTTGTACCGACCCGTTTGAAGCAGGTCTCGAAGGCGGTCGTCCTGTTCGGTCGTCCATTCTTCACCGCAATACGCGGTGAGGCCGCTGGTGTACCAGGCCGGGAGGTTGAGCAATACAGCGTTGGACACTATTTCTTGCAAGTTCGCGCCATAGAGCATCGAGTTGATCAACACACCTGCCACGCCCTCGCGTATCTGTGCCCGCAGGTGGCGGTGGTTGCCATCAAAAAAGACAAAGACTTTGTTTCCAACCACTTTGGTTTCTCCGGTGCTCAGTAGGAATACATCGTCTTCGCCAATATTGCTTTGTTTCAGGTCGGTGAGGTCGCTAAAAACCAGTATTTCAATCTTTTCGGTAACCTGGTGTTCCAGCAATTTCTGTACTTCGGGAAAATCGAATTCGGCCATTTGCAGTGCCGATTGCGCTACAGTCCGAGCATCACCATACCAGTAAGTGGTGAAATTGGGCGTTTCGTACAAACTCCAGTCATCAAACTGGTGGTGATACTGAATGCGATTTTTCCCAAAGGAGGTTTGGGAGGTGGTTTGCGCGTTGAGGGTTAAACCGCAAAATGTAAAACAGGAAAACAGGAAAATATAAAATGGAAGAGCCGTCTTTGCCATAGCCTCAGTTTTTGTGTTTGGACGGTCAAATATGCGGGAAATTTACGAAAAAAAAGACCTCGCAGGTTTTATTACCTACGAGGTCTCGGAGCGTTTTTTGTTGCCTAAGAAAAAATCACTTCCACTTCGCTCCCAAAGCCTCAAAAGTAGGCAGGTGCTTGTGATGGTACATATCGAGCACTACGCCATCTTTCCAGACCACCACGCCGGGACTGGCGCGGATGATGGTTTTGAGCAACTTGTCGTCTGCACGGTAGAATGGATACTTCGCGCCGACTTTTTTTGCAAAATCCGCAGACACTTCTGAATCACCAAAAGTGGTAATGCAATAGACTTTCCAACCTGCTTTTTGGGCGGCTTCGGCCAGCGGGTTCACGCCGTTTTGGAAAAGGGCGGCGTATTCAGGTGTCGGCACGAATACCAAGCGCTCCAATTTGCGCGCCTGAACGGATTGTACACGTGGCTGCAATCGTATCGAATCAACAGAAACCACAATGGTGTCATTTACCCAGGTGGTGTCCTGAACGGTGTAGGTTTCGGTCTGTTTTTCGCCTTCAAGGTGATAGGCTACGATCATCAGGCTGTAGTTTTTCTCGTTCAAAAGATCATCCGTAACCTCCCCGTTGTCGCCATCTTCCACGGCAAAATCGCTGACTTTTGTTTTCGTAATGGGCACTTTCACGCTGTCTTTCAGGATGTAAAAATCAGTCTTGATCTGCTCGCGCACTTTCCAGCCTTTGGCGGCGGTGTACTCTTTATAGTACGTGATTTTGCCTGGTTCTGGCTCCATGTACTTGATTTTCACGTGATTGATGGTGTCCTCCAGGACCCAACCGAGGATGTCAATTTTGGCGCTGGCTTCCAATTCCTTTTGTGCGCGTACGTCACTGCCGATTTTGAACGGACGGAAATCAACCATCGGCAAATCCCAGTAGGTGTTGCGCACACAGAGCAACAAAGAGCCCACCGTGACTAAGCCGACAACGATGTTGCGGGTCCGGGCGGTCCACAATTGGTGTTTGTTGCGCGAGCGCCACATGAACAGCAGGGCAGGGACCATTAGGCCAAGGTCTTTGAAGAAGGAAATCTTAGGGTCGAGTTTGATAAAATCACCGAAACAACCGCAGTCGGTTACGCGCATATATTCTTTTACATAGGGGCCCCATTTGGCAAAATCAAAGAAATTGGCATCCGAAGGCACATAGCCCGTCAGGAAGGTGAAGCCCGTCAGAATGGTAAAAAAGAACACGATCAGGAAAAACAGCCAGGCCGTCCACTTGCGCGTATATCCCACCATCAGCATGGCGCCGATGGCAATTTCCAGCACAATCATGGTGATTGAAAAGCCCAAACTGTACTTTGCCAGCCATGGGAAAAGTGGCGCAATTCCCTTGAAAACATTGTCAAGGCCTTCAAAGGTTGTCTCGAACGCCGCAAAATAATCGAGCATTTTATAGGCCGTACCGATGGGGTCCACCGCTTTTACCAGGCCGGAGAAAACGAACCATACGCCGCAGAAATACTGCAAGAAAGTCCAAAAAGTGGAGTTTGATTTTTTCTTCCAAACCGTCCAAATGGTCAAGATCATGCCAACGATGGCAAAGGAAATAAGCAGTGTAGGGAGCGATGTCATTATTAGAGTGGATTCGTTTAATTGTGGATTTGCTGATGCAGGAATTTAAGATATTGAATATTAAGATATTGGGATATCCAAATATCTTAATATCCCAATATCCCTTACAACCGGGCAAATGTAGAACGATGCACTGCGCCCTTGCAAGCACAAGTCTCTTTTTTGAATTTTGTTTGCTCAACAGACTACTTTTGGCCTCCTGAAGAGATTTTCTTTAACACACAACACACATGAAAAGAGTCATTGGCTTAGGCGGTATTTTTATCAAATGCCAACACCTCGAAGAAACCCGCGCCTGGTATACCAAGCATTTGGGAATAGACTTAGAAAGTTGGGGAACGCAATTTTTTTACAAGGACGACCCTAACCCGGAAGCCTGCTCCAACCTGAGTTTTTTCAAACAGACCACGGAATATTTTGCGCCATCGGAATCAGCGTTCATGATAAACTTTCGGGTAAATGACCTGGATGCTTTGGTGACGGCACTTAGAGCAGAAGGCGTGCCGCTTGTGGGCGAACCTGTTTCGGAGGAATTCGGCAAATTTGCCTGGGTAATGGACCCTGAGGGGAACAAGATTGAGCTTTGGGAACAACCAAAGGAATAGTTTGAGGGGTTTGAGGTGTTTGAGGTGTTTGAGGAGTTTGAAGTGCGCCGACAATTCAAACTCCTCAAACACTTAAAACCATCAAACCAATAACTACTGCGCCAAAATATGCGCCATCCTCAATAAATCTTTGTTCATGGGTTTGGGCTTTTCGATGGCCTCTGCAAAGGTTGTATAGTCAATGTTGTTGTTTCGGATGCCAACCATCACGCCAGATTTTCCGGCCAATAGCGCCTCTACTGAAGTGAATCCCAGTATGGAAGACAGTACCCGGTCAAAAGCGCTGGGTGAACCGCCTCGTTGCAAGTGGCCGATAACGGTCACTTTAATGTCGTCGTAGAGATCAATTTTTTCTTCCACCTTATGGGCAATGTCATAAACAGTGCCCATTTGGTTGCCTTCTGCCACGATGACGATGCTGAACAATTTGGCTCGTTTTGCGCCTCGTTTCAGGAGTTTCACCAAATCGTCAATCGAAGTTTCTTCCTCTGGGATGAGCACTCCTCCCGCACCGCCTGCAATAGCAGTGTGGAGCGCAATAAAGCCCGAATTACGGCCCATTACTTCCACAAAAAAGAGTCGGTTGTGTGAGTCGGCAGTGTCTCTAATTTTGTCCACTGCCTCAACTGCCGTGTTTACAGCGGTATCAAAGCCAATGGTGAAGTCTGTGCCGAAAAGGTCATTGTCAATGGTGCCTGGGATTCCCACAATCGGCATGTCGGGAAATTCTTCCATAAACTTCATTGCCCCTGTAAACGTGCCGTTTCCACCGATGGCGATCAACGCATCTATGTCGTTGTCAATCAAATTCTCGTAAGCTTGCTGACGGCCTTCTTTGCTCATAAACTTTTGACTGCGCGCCGTTTTCAGGATAGTGCCGCCCCGGTGGATGATGTTGCCCACATCGGTGGTTTCCAATCGTTTGATATTGCCGTCAATCATCCCTTCGTATCCCCGCATAATGCCATAAATATGGAGGTCGTTGTTGAACGCGTTGCGGACGATGGCGCGAACAGCAGCATTCATGCCGGGGGCATCACCACCTGACGTAAATACTGCGATGCGTTTAATATCTTTTATTGCTTTTGCCATTTTTTTGGTTCACTGGTGAAATTCTGCCAAAGAATAAATTGGTTTTCGTACAATTCGTCCAATTTGTAAGCGGCGATCCTCTAAACATTTTGACAGAATTTCCTGAAAATGATGGGCGATGGAGCCGACGAAATGGACAGGGACATGCTGATAACCCTGGTATTTTGATACATGGCGGTCGAGGAATTCGCCGAAACAATCCGAAACCAATTTTTGAATGAAAGGATGTTGAAGGTGATCGCCCAAAAACCGTGTGAAGGTAGCAAGGTAGGCGTTTGCCCCTTTCTCGTAAGCGCGATCTTTGATGGCGTTCGCTCCTTCGGGGTGCGCCTTTCTGAATGCGGCATCGAGGTCGGCCGGTAATTCGCGGTAAAACCAGGCGCGGAGCAGTGCTTTGCCCAAGTGCGTTCCACTTCCTTCGTCGCCGATCAGCCAGCCAAGGGAAGGGACATTGTCCAGGATTTTGACACCATCGAAATAACAACTGTTTGATACCGTCCCAAGAATACAAGCAATGCCAGGGTTTCGGCAACATACTGCCCGTGCAGCGCCCAAAAGGTCGTGCTCTACCTCGGCTGTAGCATTCGGGAACACCGCCTTGAGTGCTGCCGCAACGATCTCGGCACGACGGGCATCATGTACCCCAGTGCCATAAAAAAAGACTGCTGTCACATCTTCTTCTTGAATCTTGGGAAGCAATTGATCCTCCAGTATATCCCGAATTTCCGCTGTTGTGTGGAAAAACGGGCTAAATCCAACGGTGTTCTCCAGTTGTTGGTCGCGCCCACCGTGCAATAGCAACCAGTCGCATTTTGTAGAACCGCAATCGGCAATAATGACCATAAGAAAGGCTTTTTGTAAAAAATACACTTTGGGGGCAAAAGTAGTTTTTTCGGTTAACAAGGGTAGCCACGAATTGCACTAATTTACACTAAACAGATATGTTCTGTGTCGTAATTCGTGTAAATTAGTGCAATTCGTGGCAAAGTATAAAAAAAGCGGCGGTGCGAAATATTCGCACCGCCGCTGGCAGTTTTTTATCTATTGGAAGCCCTGAAATTACTTCAAGTTGAAGTTGCCAGTGCCAACCAAGTAACCTTTGTTGAAAATTTCAACCTGGTACTTGCCTTTTACGAAGTTCTGGCCAGGCTGCCATGCGCCGCAAACCTGCGTTTCGCCATTGGTGTAGTTGGTAGTAGCGGTCGTGGTGTAGCGGAATTCGCTTTCGTCACGCTTGTTCTGACCAACGCCTGATCCAAGGCTTTCAATGGCGAGCGGAGCACCAGTTGGGTCTACTACGCGGATGTAGAACGTTTCTTCGCCAGCAGGAGTCACTTCATTGGCTTCAGTCATGAAGCAAATGCTCAGTTTGTCCACTTTTTTGGCTTTAGATTTGGTGCGCTCTTTGCCGTTGCTGCGCACGTCTTTGGCTTTCACTTCCACGTTTTTCACGCGGATGGCAGAAGCAACGTCTACTTTTTTGCTGAGCTGGTTGCGCTCCGTTTCGATGGCAGTTTTTTCAGAAATAAGGGCTGCTTTTGCACTGCCTTCTTCTTGCAATCGGGTCTGCGTTTCGTTCAACGAAGTAGTAAGTTGCTCATTCTGACCAGTCAACTGTGTGTTGGTTTCGGTCAGGATGCCGACTTGTTTTTTCAGGTCTTCGATTTCAACGAGAAACTGCTCTTTTTGGCGCTGAAGGCTGGCCATTCCGCCTTTGTAGTCTTTATTGCTGCGGATAAGACCAGCGATTTGGTTTTTGCTGGTCTCGAGGTCTGCCAATTGCTGGTTGATTTTCGCATCCAGTTCGGCATTGATGCCTTTTTGCTGCTCAAGTTGAGTAACCGCCTCGTTGTATTTGGCGTCCAGTTCAGTAAACGCTTCTTTTTGTTGGGTGAGTTCCATCGTGGTTGCATCCAGCTGTTTGCCGGTGTTGAGTTTGCTAACCAGGAGGAAAACGCATAATCCGAGCAGTGCTGCGATGGCCACGCCCATGATGGTCGTTACGCGTTTTTGGCTGTTGCCGCCTTCAGGGGCGCCGTAGTTTGGCGTTGCGGGTTGATTGAAATTGGTGGGAGTGCTCATAAATTTTGAAAAAAGTGAAAGGTTTACGAATCAATGAATGATGTTGTTATCGAGTCATAGGCTACCTTCCGAAGTGAAAAAAGTTGGTAAGTTGTAATGCCGAAGATGAAACGGCTTGTGATTGAAAAAGATGCAGTATAAACCGCTGGTCTATTTCTTTATTGCCCCTGCAAAGGTCGGTTTTTTAAGAATATTTTTTGAAAAATATTCTAACTCATTGATTTTCAGTAGTATCATTTTGTAAAAGTGTTAAAAAAATAATTTTCCCTTTCAATAGGCTTATCTCAAAATTCGGGGGATACCCTACCTTTGTAGCACCGGGTTTTTCCGGGTCAAAATTTTTCGCTCTATGTCCGCTTTTGACGTCTACGATATTTACAACATCCTCTTTCTCGACATTGAAACAGCTCCGTGCGTCCAGGAGTTCGATGATTTGAGCGATGAAATGCAAGAGCTCTGGCGCTCAAAATGCCGAACGATGCTCAAAAGACCCGACGATGATATTGAGCAGGATGAATTAGAGGAACTATTCAAAACGCGGGCAGGCATTTACTCCGAATATGGCAAGATCATCTGCATCTCCGTAGGTTTTCTTACCCGCCAACAAGACAGCAAGGAACCAATATTGCGCCTCAAATCATTTTCCAACCATCTGGAAGCCACCGTGATTGAGGATTTTGCCGATTTGCTCAACCGGCATTTCAACAGCCCGGACAAGTTTGCCGTTTGTGGCCATAATATTAAGGAGTTCGACGTACCGTACATCTGTCGTCGCTCGCTAATCAATCAGTTGCCGTTGCCCAAAATGCTCGACATCGCGGGGCGGAAGCCCTGGGAAACCAAACACCTGCTCGACACACTTGAAATGTGGAAATTCGGCGACATCAAAAACTACACTTCCTTGCGGTTGCTTTGTGCTGTGTTCGACATTCCTTCCCCAAAGGACGATATCAGCGGCGCCGACGTGGGCCAGGTGTATTGGGAGGAGCGTGACCTTGACCGGATTGCGGCCTATTGCGAAAAAGACGTACTCGCCACGGTACAACTCTTCTTGCGACTCAAACGGCTACCTTTGCTCCGCGCCGATCAGGTGGTGACGGTAAGGTAGACTTTGGACTTTGAATTTTAAATACTGGTTAACTTAAAATATGGAACACGGATGACACGGATGAGACACGGATTTATTAGCACATGAAATAATAAATCCGTGTCTCATCCGTGTCATCCGTGTTCCATATTTCAAGTTAAACCCATCAATCATCTTCTTAGACGGTCCAACATCCAAAAATATGAAAAAACATCTCATAGCACCCTCGGTGCTCGCAGCCAATTTCGGGCGGCTCTCGGAAGAAATAGACATGGTAAATAGCTCGGAGGCCGATTGGTTTCACCTCGATGTAATGGATGGACGTTTTGTTCCGAACATTACTTTCGGGATGTTCATCGTGGAAGCCATTGGCCGTTTGGCAAAAAAGCCGCTCGATGTTCACCTGATGATTGTGGAACCTGAAAAGTTTATTGAACAATTCCGCAAAGCAGGGGCGGATGTAATCACGGTGCATGTCGAGGCTTGTCCGCATTTGCACCGCACCATTCACCAGATCAAGGAAACAGGCGCAAAAGCCGGGGTGGCACTCAATCCGCATACGCCCGTTTCAGTATTGGAGGATATCATCGAAGACATTGATTTAGTGTGTCTTATGTCGGTGAACCCAGGTTTTGGTGGACAAAAATTCATTTACAACAGCCTGCCCAAAACCCGCAAACTCAAAGAAATGATCTTTGCCGCCAACTCACAGGCGCTCATCGAAATTGACGGTGGCGTGGGGCTGCACAACGCAGAAAGCCTCCTGCAAGCCGGAGCCGATGTGCTGGTGGCAGGAAACAGCGTTTTTGGCGCGAAGGATCCGTTGGCCGCGATTCGGGACTTGAAAGCGTTTGAGGCTAAATTTGATTTTTAATGAAGAAAATAGACAAGCTCCTCCTCACCAGTTCCCTCGGTCCTTTCGCGGTGGCGTTTTTTATTGCCGTGTTCGTGCTGGTGATTCAGATCATGTGGCTTTACATTGATGAGATTGCGGGCAAAGGGGTGAGCATTTTCATCATGTTAGAACTGGTGGGCTATATGTCTTTTTCGGTGTTCCCGATGGCATTGCCTATTGCGGTGCTTATCGCTTCGGTGATGGTGATGGGTGGCTTGGCAGAGCGATACGAGCTTTCAAGCATGAAAAGTGCCGGTATTCCACTCATTCGGGTGATGCGGGCGATGATCGTATTAGCTGCCGCGATCTCGGTTTTTTCCTATGTCTGTTCAGATTTTTTAATTCCCATTGCCAACCTCAAGTTCAAAAGCCGACTTTTTGATATCCGCAAACAAAAGCCTGCCCTGACCATTGAAGAGGGCATTTTTAATGGAGATTTTCGGCAATTCGTCATTCGAATTGGGGATAAAGACCCGGATGGAGAAACCATTGGGGAAGTGATGATTGAGGACCAGAGCAACCTTGGGCAGGTAAAATTCAGCCAAATACTTGCCGACAGTGGTCAGATGTACACCACATCTGACAAGCGTTTTTTTGTGATGAACCTCTTCCATGGCACCCAGTACCAAGAGCCTGGGAATCAAGGACCTAGCTCCACACAAAGGCGATATCCATTTATACGGACCAATTTCAGATCATGGTCGAAAGTGTGGGACATGCGCGAATTTGAAATGGTGCGCACCGATGAGGACCGGTTTAGTACACAACGCACAATGTTGAGCATGAATCAATTGCGCCAAAATGTTGATTCGCTCCATGCTAAAATTGATGAGACCGGTCAATTGGCGGTAAGCGACATGCTCATCAGCATCAAACGACAACCCATCCCGCCCCCCAAACCACCCGCTGAATCACAACCTATTACCAGTTCGCCCAAACCAGCAGTCAAGCCTTCCAAAAAATTGGGAAATAAATTAAGCACCATAGGCCCAAAAGCTCAAGTTGCATCGGGAAATCAAGACCCTAACCGAGGATCCAATTCCGGCCCCAATCTCCCCGTGCAAGAACTTCGAAAGCCGCTCAATCAATACAGTTCCATAATTGAGACTTTCCGCGAACGAGACCAAAGTTCCCTACTAAAAGAAGCAAAAACCCGCAACGGCCTCAGCAAAAACGTTGTCGAAACCCGCAAAAACCAGGTAAATTCCCGGCGACTCGAATGGGCGAAAACTGGTTATGAACTTTATAACAAGTACAGTTTCGCGCTTATCTGCTTCATTTTCCTTTTTATCGGGGCACCCATGGGCGCTATTATCCGCAAAGGCGGTTTTGGATACCCCATCCTTGTTTCCATCACCTTTTTTGTGACGTTCGTTTTCCTTGCGATCCTCTGCCGCAAATTGTCCGAATCCTATTTGATGACGCCGTTTTGGGCTGCTATGACACCTTGTGCCATACTTGCACTTATTGGAGTCTACGTCACGCGTAAGGCGATGAACGATTCCCAATTGTTCAGCACTGATAGTCTTGAAAGGTTCCTTTTCCGGCTACGGCTTGCCCGAAAGCAAAAAATCGCGCTAGATTCTCCATGAAATATATTTGGGAAAACAACTGGTTTTTTGTGCCTGTAGCCATGTTTTTTGGATTTTGCGGAGTGCTTGCCATGATGGTCCCTTACAGTCATGAATTGTTGTTTTTCAACGACTTGCGTCACGAACCATTTAATTCAATCTTTCGGTTTTTGACGCAGTGCGGAGAAGTCTGGGCCTATCTGGTTTTTGGTCTGGCGCTCTTGATCTGGCGGCCCCGATATGCGATGATTATTGCATTGGTAGGCTTTCTGGTGTTGACCGTAGGATATATGCTCAAAGACGCCATTGGTATTGACCGGCCCATTACATATTTTGAAAAAGGGGGTATAGCAGAACAATTGATACTGGTGCCGAGTCTGCCACTGAACCGTGGACAAACCAGCTTTCCTTCCGGTCACACGACAGCAGCATTCGCGTTGTACAGCTTGCTTTCTTTAATGCTTGAAAAAGAACGCAAACACTGGAGCTTGTTATTTGCATTGCTTGCCATTTTGGTAGGCATTTCCCGAGTATTTTTGGTGCAACATTTTTTGATTGATGTGTTGGCCGGAGCTTTCTTGGGTTGCTGCTCAGCGGATTGGTATGGCGAGCAGCAGCAATGTATTTGCCCTACGGTGGAACAAGGACTTGGAGATGTATGAATTTTAAGAAGTGATATTTAAGGATTGTAGATTTTTTTTGATTGACGATTGACGAATACATGAATGATGATTGCTGAGGTAGAGGTTTGAATTTCGATTGCCGATGTTCTGTATAACCCTCCATCCTCAAATCAACCAGTCACCAATCACCATTTACCTAATCACCATTAACCAATCAACCACTTACCATGTACACCCTTCGTCGTTTGGCTTATGGTATTTTGGTCATGATATTGGTGGTGACCACTATCACAGGCATTATTTTTCTTGCTCCCGTAGATCCTGCACAGCTCACTTTTGGCCAGCGCAGCGATGTAAGCACTGTTAAAGCAAAAACGGCCGAATTGGGTCTCGATCAACCGCTTTACGTTCAACTGGGAATGTATCTGTCCGATCTTTCTCCCATTTCTATTATAGCACAAACCCCTGAAAATCAACGAAAATATCAGGCTCAAACACTTTGGTCATGGAGTGATGGAAATGCGCTCGTACTCAAATTCCCCTACCTCCGCGAATCGTATCAATCTGGTCGTCCGGTCACTGAAATCCTCGCCGATGCGATTCCGGCCACAGCCTTGCTTGCTGGAACGGCCATGCTTCTGGCGACTATTTTAGGACTGCTTTTTGGAATTGTCGCAGCCCTTAAGCAGCACAGCTGGCTCGATCATTTGGTGTCTGTCATTTCTGTGTTTGGCTATTCTTTGCCTTCATACGTAGCAGCCATGTTATTTGCGCTTGTGTTTGGGTATGCGCTGGGAGAATGGACAGGGCTGGAAATCCAGGGCAGCCTTTTTGTGCTCTCTGATTTTGGGGAGTGGCAGGTTCGATGGCGGAATCTCGTATTGCCAGCGCTGGCCCTAGGGCTTCGGCCGGTGGCGCTTATTACGCAACTCACGCGGAGCGCAATGCTCGATGTGCTCTCCCAGGATTTTGTGCGCACCGCCACAGCCAAAGGACTTTCGCAAAAAATAGTAGTAGTAAAACACGCGCTCCGCAATGCCCTCAATCCGATTGTTTCGGCAATATCGGGCTGGTTTGCCGCTTTGCTTACCGGGGCGTTTTTTGTGGAGAACGTGTTCAATTTCAAGGGTTTGGGCGATGCAACTGTGAATGCACTGCTTAACTTTGACATCCCGGTTGTGTTGGGATGTGTGCTGTTTACCTCGGCTGTTTTTGTAGTGGTGAATCTTCTTTCTGACCTGCTTTATGCGTGGTTGGATCCGAGGGTTAGGGTGTCGTAGCGCGAAATTTATTTCGCGATTAACTATCGCGAAATAAATTTCGCGCTACAGCCCTGCTAATAAGACCACATATCGTGCTCCCTCGCAAACAACTCATTCTTGATCTTGTCAGATTCCATCAGCAAATCAAGTCCGCTATACATGTCCTGCAAACGCAGGTCCTGCACGTTATTTTCTTTCGTGATGTACGAAGCGAAATACCGCTTTTCTAAAAGGTCTTCCCAGGTTGTATTAGCCGTCCAGTTTTCGCCGTGCGTGATGGCCTTGTGACGCGCCAATACAGGGCGGGCGGCAGGGTAGTACACCCAAAACAATGGCTTTTCAAAACGAAAATTCCCTTCATTGTCCCGCACATCAATCACTGGCGCGATGCCAAGGATGCGACTGCGAAGCGTACTGGTTTTGGTGTCGAAAAACCATGATTCCTTGATTCTGAAGCGTTTAACATCCTCCCAATTCGTTTCATTTTCGACGACTTTTAATTTTTCTTCATACCCATCCATATCCTCGTAGGCAAGGATGGTGTCCAGTTTGAAAAGCAAACCGCGGACTTCCGCTGGTGTTAGCCGTTTGCTAAATTTATCGTCCTCCGTGCTGTAAACGGAAAGATCGCCTGCCATGGCGGCATCGGCCAGGATTTTGAAAAGTGGTGATTCGGGAGCAGCGAACGGGAGGTTCATTTTCTCGCGCACATCCACTACGCGCCAGATGCGTTTTTCCCACAGAATGTCGGCTTCGCGGATAGGTTGATAGGCCAAAACCGAACGGTCAGTAACCACTTCACGTACCGTGATGTCGTCGAGTGGTGAGGATGATTCAATTGGTTCGGGGTCTTGCGCAAACGCAAAATGGACAGAAAGGAGCATGGCTCCGCCGAGGCAACCCAATAGCCGGGTTGCCCGATTTGACAACAGGTTTGTCATGTCGGGGAATGTTTAGTAATGAAAAAATGATAATAGAAAAACAGGGCTTCGTCGTACACGAAACCTACTTACAATGCGTTGGTTTTCAGCAAAATGAATGCTTGATAAATTGTAATCGGCGGGCGCGAGTTGAAATTGGGATATTAAGATATTGGGATATTAATTTGATGCCGGCTTGGCTAAATTTCCCATTATCATAATATCCCAATATCTTTCTAAAACCGAAACGGGCTTAAGGGAATCAGTATTTCCATTGTTAAAAATTTTAACAAGAAATCCAGCGGGCAAACTCGAGGAGCGAGTCGAATTGATAGTCTATTTTCATCCGCGAAAGCACATCTACCTCTTCGATTTTCCCCCGAATCAGCACCGAGCGAATGCCAAGCGTTTGGGCAAATTGCATGTCTGAAACTGAATCTCCTACCATCCAGGCATCTTCAAAATCTATGTCGGGGAAATCATCCAAAGCAAGCCAAGCCATGCCTGTGGCGGGTTTTCTACAGCTACATCGTGCCTCAGTGCGGTGCGGGCAAAAATAGACGCGGTCAATACGACCACCCGCTTCCTCCACTACCGAGTACATTTTTTGGTGCACAGCATGGAGATCAAGTGCTGTCATCAGGCCCTTGCCCACACCCGCTTGATTCGTGACGACCATGATGCGTCCGAATTTTTCGGTGAGCAGGCGCATGGCTTCTCCTAAACCCTCAGTAGGCTGGAATTCGTTTGGCGTTTTTACATATTCGCCAGGGGTACGGAGATTGATGACACCGTCGCGGTCAAGGAAAAGGGTTGACATAATTGTAAAATTTAACCCACCAAAGCCCCCACCTGCCGCAGCACATTTTTTGCTACTCCCAGAAACGCTTCCGCCACTACCGGATTGCCGTTTTGAAGAATCGCAGGCATACCAGCGTCTCCCCCCTCGCGCACACTTTGCACCAATGGGATTTGACCAAGCAGGACAGAATTGCTTTCCCGCGCCAGTTTCTTACCGCCGCCTTGTCCGAAGATAAAGTACTTGTTATCAGGCAGTTCTGCGGGTGTGAACCAGGACATATTTTCTACCACCCCCAAAATTGGGACATCAATAGATGGAAGCAAAAACATATTCACGGCCTTTATAGCATCCGCCAGTGCTACGTCTTGAGGCGTAGTGACGATTACCACGCCAGTTACGGGTACCGTTTGTACAAGGGTAAGTTGAACATCGCCAGTGCCTGGAGGTAGGTCAACGATGAGAAAGTCAAGTTCGGGCCAAAGCACCTCACTTACAAACTGCTTGATGATTGCCGCCAAACGAGGCCCGCGCAAAACCACAGCCTGCTCCGGCTCAATGATAAACCCAATGCTGATACATGGGATGCCATGCGCTTCGAGTGGGATCATTCTGGGCACGCCCGTCACGTCGCGCACCTTGGGCCGCTCGCCCACAAGGCCGAGCATGGTTGGGATGCTTGGGCCGTACACGTCTGCGTCGAGCAAGCCGACTCTGGCGCCCAATTGTTTGAGTCCGACAGCGAGATTGACCGCCACGGTGCTTTTGCCCACGCCGCCTTTGCCGCTGGCCACGGCAATAATGTGTTTGATTTGAGGCACAGAACTCGGTGGTGCAATGCCATCCGTTGCCTTTGCCACGAAGTGGGCATTTACCTGCGCCTGCGGGAAAGCCTCTGCGATCGCCCCGATGCAGGCAAAGTTGAGTTCTGCTTTTCCCTGCATTTGCAAGGAGGGCACCGCGAGTTTAAAATTGACGGCATTGCCCTCTATTTCAAGGTCTTGCACCATGCCTGCCGTTATGATGTCACGCCCGGTTTGTGGGTCGCGGACATTGCGGAGTGCGTTGAGAATTTGTTCTTTTTCCATTTTTTTGATCGTGAGCTTATCGTAGAGAACACGGATGACACAGATTAGACACGGATATTTTTTTAAAAGAGGACAAATCCGTGTCTAATCTGTGTCATCCGTGTTCTCTACGATTAGCTCACCGAGATTGCCATTAACCGATATTGAACGCTATTGTTTTCATGCGTTTTGTCATTGTTCCATCCGCCATTTTTTCTTCTAAAATCATGTCTTGTGCAGTGGGCAAATCAAAAACCGATTTCATGTCCCGGATTCGACCAGCAGGGATGCCGTTGGTTCGAAATTTGGTCATTGCATCATTTAAGGTCATTTTTTCGATTCGTTCTTCTAGTAATGCATTCAGGCTGCCTCGATTGTTGACCCGAGCCGTATTGGTTTGAAAATCAGGGTTTTGCAACAAATGTTCCAACTCTAATACCCTGCAAAGGTGGGAAAATTGCCGCTCTGTTCCCACAGCAAGAAGCAGTGTTTGTCCGTCGGCACACAAATAGGTGTCACCGTAAGGGGCGATGTTCGGGTGTTTGGTTCCCATGCGCTGCGGAATATGCCCGTTCATCAGATAATTGCTTGCTTGGTTGGCGAGCGAGGCAAGCGCAGATTCCAACAGCGAGGCTGTCACGACGCTGCCTTCGCCCGTGCGCTCGCGATGGAGCAAGGCCAGGAGGATGGCTTCTTTGAGTTGGTGCGCAGCCAGAATGTCTATGAGTGCGACAGGCAATTTTACAGGCGGTCGGTCTGCTTCCCCATTCATATAAAGAAAACCGGCTTCGGCTTGCAGCACTGCATCAAGGCTGGGCTTTCGTCTTCCGGGTCGGCATAGGAATTGAGTTGAGCATAGATAAGTCTTTGGTTTTCAGCGCGCAGCGAGTCTGAATCAAAGCCCATTCGACGGGCGGAAGAGGGTTTGAAATTTGAAATTACAACATCTGCCGAAAGCGCGATTGTGATCGCTTGTGCCCGGTCAGCGGCATCGTTAAGATCCAGAAACAAGTGTTTTTTGCCCCAATTCACGCTGCACCAATAAGATGAAATGGGCGATGCAGGATCTTCTGAAGGTTGTTTCCAGCCGCGCGTCACATCTCCGCCGGTAGTTTTGTTTTCGATTTTGATGACTTCCGCACCGAGTTCGGCGAAGAACATCCCAACTGCTGGCCCTGCCAAAACACTGGCAAATTCAACTACTTTTAGGCCCTTGAAAAATTGATTTTGCATATTGTTGTACCCCGGAACGCTGTTCCGGGAAAAAATTACCGGAACAGCGTTCCGGGGTACAGACTATGAAAATATATTCTACCGCTCAAACCCGCGCCTGGGACGCATATACTATTGAAAATGAACCGATTGCTTCGGTAAATTTGATGAACCGTGCCGCGCAAGTGTTCACGGACTGGCTGGTTCAAATTTACCCGGACAACACACGCCCTGTCGTTGTTTTTTGTGGAACAGGGAATAATGGTGGCGATGGGGTGGCAGTTGCCCGGCTGCTGCATTGGCTTGGATTCGACGCGAAGGTAGTGGTGTGCGATTTTGCAGCGAAGCGAAGTGCGGATTTTGAGGCACAAATCGCTTTACTGCCTCAACACGACAACATAAGTATCGAATGGTTCAACATCGCGAAAGACATGCCCGCAGTATCCCCCAATGCACTGGTAATTGACGCACTTTTTGGCTCCGGCTTGAACGGCCCATTAAAGGGAGAATGGGCACAAGTGGTTGATTATCTGAATGATTTGCCCAATGAAGTGGTTTCAATTGATTTGCCGAGCGGGCTTTTAGCCGATGTTCATACCGTAGGCGAAGCCGTCGTGCAAGCAGACAGAACTTTCAGTTTTGAGCGACCAAAACTGGCTTATTTCTTTCCTGAAAATGCCGAAAGGGTAGGGGGTTGGGCATTTGAAAGTATTGGGCTTCATCTCGATTTTGAACGCAAAATGGAATCTTCGTTCCATTATTTGACCAAAAAGGAGACAATTGCGCTTTATCGTCCGCGCCTAAAATTCTCGCACAAGGGCACTTTTGGCCATGCCCTCCTGATAGCTGGAAGTTTTGGAAAAATGGGCGCGGCTGTGTTGGCGGCAAAATCCTGTCTTCGTTCCGGGGTGGGTTTGCTGACGGTGCATGCGCCAAGATGTGGCAATTTGGTGTTGCAAACCTCCGTACCAGAAGCCATGTCCAGTCCGGATCATCGCGCACGGTTTTGGGCAGATGTGCCTGATATTCAAGGATATGATAGCATTGGAGTCGGGCCTGGAATCGGTAAAGCCCCGGAAACGACCGAGGCTTTACAAGGACTGTTGCAAGTATGTGAAAAGCCTATTGTGCTGGATGCAGATGCGCTGAATTTGCTTTCTGAAAATCCTGGCTGGTGGGATTTAATTCCAAAAAATTCCATCCTCAGTCCGCATCCAAAAGAGTTTGAACGACTTTTTGGGAAATCTGAAAATGACTTTGAACGCAATGATTTACAGCGAGTTAAAGCGCAAGAACACGGTGTCGTTATCGTTTTGAAAGGCGCTCACACAGCCATTGCTTGCCCGGATGGGGAATGTTGGTTCAACTCAACGGGCAATCCGGGTATGGCTACTGGTGGCACTGGGGATGTTTTGACTGGCATACTCACGGGCCTGTTGGCACAGGGATATTCGCCGAAATCGGCGGCATTATTGGGCGTTTATTTACATGGATTGGCGGGCGATTTGGCGGCTTCCACTTTGAGCCAGGAGGCATTGACGGCGGGCGATCTGGTGGATTTTTTGGGGAGGGCGTGGCTGGAAATTTGTGGCTCCTAAATTCTGTATAAGCTATCAACGGATGGCTGCTTGTAGCTGTGAAGGAGGGATTTTGTCGGTAGATATCCACAGATTTCAAGAAAAACGACTTTCTTTGTGTTGAAATTTATCTCAAAATGGTCTCACTCGAATATTATCAAGATGCCGTAGAACTCATGGCCACTGGTCCTAGACCGGAGCAAATAGTCTCTTTCAAACCTTCTGAGAAATTGCAAGAACGTGCGAGAGAACTTGTTTTCAAAGAAAAGGAAGGGGACATATCCATCGAAGAAAAGATTGAGCTGGATCAAATCCTCTTCTTTGACCATATTATGCGGCTTATCAAAGCCCGTGCCCGGCATTACCTTTCCCCTCAATGAGGCATCAAATTTCTGTATCTATGTCGTCGAGAAGTCATTGTTCGTGCTAACTTCAGGTGCGAATATTGTCTTGTGCATGAGGAGGATTTTTATCTTTCAGGCGAGGTAGACCATATTAAACCAATTAAACACGGAGGGAAGAACGAGGTCGGAAATCTTGCATATTCTTGTGTTCATTGCAATCGGAATAAAGGCTATGATGAGGCTATAGTACATAATGGCAGGCCGGTAAGAATTTATAACCCAAGAATTGATTTTGGACTGACCATTTTGAACTATCGGAGGGATAATTTTGCCTAAAACCGAGATTGCAGAAGTGACACTTCTGATTTTGAAAATGAATGCCGAGGAACGAATTCGTGAGCGACTGGTTTTTGAATCAGAGAGTACTTATCCCCCACTGGATATTGCGGCGTCGAAATGAATTTCGAGCTACATCAAAAACCGCATCACATCCACCCCATCCGGGTAGTCGTATAAAGTCGGATTCTGGCTTTCCCCGAAAGGCAAAACGGTGAATCCGTTGACCTTTATTTTTCCCACAACACATTGAATTTCATCACGTTTTGCGGCGAGCAGGGCGTCCAGATCTTGCAATTCGTCATAGTATTCATAATGTACGGAAGCGATGCGGGCTTGCAGGGAAGCGTCTTCTTTCAGGAGCAGGCAGCCGTTGTTTTTGTGCGGCACCGCGTTCATGATATAGAGCGTGAAATTGTAGTCAAAGTTGTTTTTGTACTTGTCGTGATTTATCATTTCACGGTACTCATGCAGGGCTTCTAACAGGGTGTCGAAATGATAACCGTGGGGCACATAAATTTTACTCACATTGCGACAGCCGAGCCCAAAGTAGGAGAAAATATCCTGCCCAAGCGCCTGAAGTTCTTCCGCCGTTTCCATGCCGCTGAGCACGGCCACGGAGTTGCGGTTGCGGCGGATGATGTGTGGGTATTTGCCAAAATACTGCTCAAAATACCGAGCCGTGTTGTTGCTCCCGGTCGCGATGACCGCATCAAAATTGGCTAGCCGATCCCCTTCGCCCAAAAACTCGGTGTACGCCCAGGATTCGTGTACCCATCCGCCCATTTTTTTTACGAGTAAGGGGAGCAGTCGTTTGTCTTTGTCGCTGAGTTTGACCTTCGCGCGGTGACCGGCTACAAAGACACAAAGCCAGTCGTGGAAACCTACCAGTGGGATATTTCCTGCCATGATAAGGCCAACAGTTTTTTCAGGGAAATCCGATTTCGAGATAGGATATTGAGCCGCCCAGGCTTCCAACTTAGCTTTTTCCAAAAACTCATTGGCGATGGCATTCAATGCTTTACGTGTGTTTTCTTCGGTGAACCATTTGTTCTCCAGATAGGATTGGTGAATAGCCTGGTCAAGTTCTTCGTCATCGCCGGAGCGGATAAAATGGCCGAGTTCGGCGAGTAGGTCTATGCGTTGTTGGAGCGTCACGGGTGGGTTGGATTTGAGGGGCAAAGGTAGGTTGGTGATTGGTTTATTGGTGATTGGTTTATTGGTGATTGGTTGAATGGTGATTGGTTGAGTGGTGATTGATAGTAACTTTCCGAAAGTTTAAAACTTTCGGAAAGTTGGGATTAGCGACAACTGTCAATTACCATTAAACTGAATTCTTTTGAAACCGTTTCAACTGTTTCAGTTATTGGGTTTTTGATTTAGATTAGCACGGTGTATCTTTTCTCTCCCGGCGTGGTGTAGCGTTGAGAATGGTGTGCTATTCCTTCAATCACTGGGAGAAGATTTCCGTTTACTTTTATTTTAAGATTAGATGCGTTGGTCTGAAACTGTGCGAGAAAAACCTCCGCATTGAAAACTTCCCCTATTGAGATTGCTGGCCTTTCTGAAATTACTACGGGTAATGTAGCATTTCCGATTCCACAGGCAGATTGCACTTTCCTTCCCAAGAAATTCAAGATTTCAAAATAAGCGGCATCGGTTCTTAAATTCATAAGTCTTAACAGAATTCCGGACTGGTGTGCCTTAGATTTTTCTGCAATTTCCCAAAATGTTGTGGTGGAATCTTGTACCAAAAGGCTTCTAATTTTTGTAACAGCGTCCGCATCATTACCAACATATAGAATCAATGAATCGCACAATTTTCGAGCGGAGAGATTTAAGGTATCAAGGTTCGATATTGAACCTGTCTGATTGACAGGGTTAGAATTGCCTGATTCGTCAAGAATTTGACGGAGGTTTTTTTTAAATGCTTGGGTTTCGTTATAGGCTAAGCCTATACGATTACAATAGCGTTTGTTATCCTTATCTGGGTAAGCATAAAAGGTTTTTTCGATTTCTCTTTGCTTATTTTGATTACTCCGGCTAACCAATTCTTCAAAGGTTTTCATGTCGTTAGATAGAAGATCATTCCACGCCTGCTCTCTTCTCTCATCCACCCAAATCCAGCCAGCCATTCCAATAATGATGCTGAGGTAAACAATATCGCGCCCAAATTTTTGAAGAAAGGAAGGTATTTGCATGGGAGTGGTGATTTAATGATTTGGCTGACTACGAATGAAACTTCCCGAAAGTTTTAAACTTTCGGGAAGTTGGGGTTAGCGGCAACTGTCAACGACCAAAAGCGCAAATTCCTTATTAAAGGATTTCACCTCTTTGTAACAGGGTTTTTGATTTCAATTTCTACTTTATATTTTTTTTCACCAGGTTTGGTATATCGTTGGGAAAAATGGACAAGCCCGTCTTTAATGGGATAAGGCTTGCCGTTGACTTTTATTGTGGTGTTTCGATTGTACTTTGAGTATTCGCTCAAAAAAATCTCTGCATTATAAGTCTGTCCAGGGAGAATGGCGCTTTTCTCTGCTGAAACGATTGGATACCAATAAGTCTCGATGATGCCAGGTGATATCTTACTTAAAAGATAGTCTAAGGTTACTACACAGGCTAAATCAGCTCTTAGCATTAGGTCTTTAAGAAGCACACCAGACTGATTTGCATTGGAGGTACTAGCCATTTCCCAAAATCAGTGTTCGAAACTGGTGCGAGAAGGTACTTAATACTTTTGGTGACGATTTCATCGTATTCGCCATAGTGCATCAAGGAATCACATAAGTTTTGAGCGACTAATTTGAAATTTTCAAGTTCCTTTTCTGAAGCAGGGCGTTTAAAATTATCCGAATTTTTAGGCTCTTGAATCCATTTGCCTGGGTTGTCAACCCACATTTCATTCAATTGCTTCAGCACCTTATCCTCCAAGGAACGCTTCTGTTTTCTTGCCTGAGCAGCATGTTTTCTGCAAAGTTTTCCTTTTCGCTTTCGTAATCTGTTGTGTTTTCTCTTATCTCATCCATCAGGATGTAAGTGTAACGTTCGATAATTTGAGCATTATTTTTAAGATCCCTGAAAAGCAATTGGTTGTATAACTCCTGTCGCCTCCCACCCACCCAAATCCAACCAACCAACCCGCTAATAACACAGAGGTAAACGATATCGCGTCCAAATTTTTGAAGAAAGGAAGGTATTTGCATAATTGAGTTGATTTAAGGGGCAAGAACGTGCCAAGCATTGGTTTCGTGTAAACTTTTGGTTGTCAATCGAATCTATGGACTTAATCTTCAAAAATCGAATCATTCAACTCTAACTTGCCTCCCAAAATTTAGATTGATATGCTACGGCTAAAAAGTACCATTTCCATTGTTATTAAAATAAGGGTGAGTATATTACTTGGCTTCTTCTCATTGGCCCAGGTGTCCGCCCAAACATGCCCTTGCCCAGGATCCTTCGCGTTCATTCGAGAAAAAACGGAATTGAATTATGCCGGATTTTCGGAGAAAGTAACTCCTGCTTCCCGGCCTGAGTATGAAGAACACACCCGTGTATTTCAGCAGAGAGCGGATACGGTACAGGAGATGAAAGCTGTGCTAATCTTTGTATTGATTGGCTTAAATGGTTCAATGACAGACACTTGCAAGTAGGGCCAGACCTAATGGGGTATGCACGAAGACCTGATTCTGATTTTGCGCTTACTGCATTGGACAGCCAAACCATCTTGTTTCGCCTGCCTTCGATGGGGCTTCGATACAAATCTTTGGTGGACTCCGTGCTGAGCCGCAGTAAGAACATGCTCGAAAACTACCCTACCTGATTATTGATTGCCGGGGCAATGGTGGTGGAGCATTTAGCACCTGGAGCTCGCTTAAACCTTTGCTGTACACAGGGCCAGTGCTTACAGACGGGATGCTTTATTGGGCTTCCGATGACAATGCAAAATATTTGTTGTCGGGCATTAAGCCGAACATGCCAAAAGCACTCAAAAAGTACCAACAAAAAACTGCTAAAGCCATGAAAAAATCCCCGGGCACTTTTGTAGGCACCATGAATGCCCGGAGGGAGCAGTTAAAAACCGTTCTGCCAAATCCCCAAAAAGTAGTTATACTCGTAAACGACCGCTGCGCCAGCAGCTGCGAATCTTTTTTACTTTGGGCAATGCAAAGCAAAAAAGTGACCCTAATGGGCAGTCAGACTGCGGGTATAGCTGATTATGGCTCGATAAACACACTTTCCGTGCCTTGCCATAACTGGCTTTTTGCCTATCCAACCGCCCGCTCCAATCGTGTGGCAGATGGGCGTGGGATTGATAATGTGGGCATTACACCCAATGTAATACTTGATGAACAAACGGCAGATTGGGTAGCGTTTGCCAGGTAGTGGTTAAAGGGTAATTGATTCGAGGGAGAAGAATGCGCCAGGAATTGTTTTGTGTAAATATCCACTTAATCAAGTAAAGATTGCTTTAAACAAACCCACATGCTGCGTTTTGGGGCATGAAACCGTGTTAAATCTTCATGCCCGAATCAACTACAAACTCGCTTACACCTCAACGGCGCCTCCTGCGCCTGCTCGGACAATTTCGCCGGGAAATACGCTACATCATTCTGTATGCAGTGGTGGCGGGCGCCATTAATCTTTCGTTACCGCTTGGTATTCAGGCAATTATCGGCCAAATTGCCGGCGGTGGCATCAATGCCTCCTGGGGCGTACTGGTGCTTTTTGTCCTGGTAGGCGCCGCGCTGATGGGCATCTTGCGCATCATGCAACTTTCGGTGATGGAATACATGCAGCGCCGCATTTTTACGGAATCAGCGGTGGAGTTTGCGGTTAGAATCCCAAGATTGAACCTCGAATTGCTCCGAAAGGAATACCTGCCTGAGTTGGTGAACCGTTTTTTTGATACAGTTACAATTCAAAAAGGTTTGCCAAAATTGCTGATTGACGGTAGTACGGCTGTTTTGCAAATATTTTTCAGCCTTGCTTCTCCTATCTGTACCACGCGTCCTTTTTTTGTTTTCACTGGTGTTATTGGGGGTACTGGGCATTTTGTTCTACTTAATTGCTCCAGCAGGCATAAAATCCAGCCTGCAAGAATCTAAATATAAATATCAACTGGTTTTTTGGCTGGAAGAACTGGGGCGTGTTGCGGCCACTTTCAAATTGGCGGGTGAAAACGATTTCCCGCTCCGTAGAACCGACGCGATCACAACGGACTATTTAGAGGCACGCGCTAAACACTGGCGGGTTTTGATGGTGAAATTTGTCAGCAGCGCCGCTTTCAGGAGTGCTGGCACTGGGCAGTTTTTGTGCTGGGCAGCCTTTTGGTCGTGCGAAATGAATTGAACATTGGGCAATTTGTAGCCGCAGAAATTTTGATTTTGTACGTCATCGAATCGGTTGATAAACTCATCGTTTTACACGAAACCGGTTATGATGTGATCACCGCAACGGAAAAACTGGGACAAGTCGCCGATCTGCCCCTAGAACGCGAAGGTGGAATCCGGGTGGAGGAATTTTGTGCGACGACCCAACCCCTGGCTGTGGAACTTCGCAACCTGAGTTATCAATTTCCGGATGGCAACTCCAAAGTTATAAAAAACATCTCCTTGAATATCAATGGGGGAGAACGGGTGGCAGTGGTAGGGTACAATGCCTCCGGAAAAAGCACTTTGATGCAAATCATTTCTGTGGTGCGCCGCGATTTTGCAGGTGGACTTCTTTACAACGGCCTGCCCAAACAAAATCTGGATCTTCGAAGCCTTCGCGAACACATTGGCGATTTATCGTCGCAGGAAGATATTTTCAAAGCTTCTATTCTGGAAAATATTACCCTCGGTAATTCGCGAATTGCCCTCCCTCATGTACTTGAAATTGTAGAAAAAGTGGGCTTGAACGAGTTCGTTCGGGAAAGTGCTTCGGGACTGGACACTGCGTTGCTGCCTAGCGGCATCAATATCCCTAGAAGCACAGTCACTAAGATATTGGTAGCGCGTGCAGTGGTGGGCAAACCGAACCTGCTCGTCATGGAAGAACCACTAGCGGCCCTGAATTTTAAGGATCGTCTGAACATCGCGCATTTTTTGACAGATAAAACCAAGCCCTGGACCCTGGTTTGTGTTACTGAAGACCCCGTTTTGGCGGCGCTTTGTGACCGGGTTCTAATCATGAAGGAAGGCGAAATTATTTTTGACGGACCCTTCGAAGCAGCGCAACAAACCAAGGATTTTGACAAAGTTTTCCGTTCAAATCTGGTCTAATTTTCAATCTACCACATGCTCAACATATCAGACAACACTCCACCTGCTTCTGCCTACCCGAAATCCAGCATGTCCATGGATAAAATCCGGCTGCCCAAATGGCACTGGACATTTCGGCGACTAATGGCTGTTTTGATGGTGGTTTTCCTGATTTTTATGTTCCTGCCCTGGACGCAAAACGTGCGCGCTGATGGCAGGGTGACCACTTTGCGACCGGAACAACGCCCGCAAACAGTACATGCTACCATTTCCGGTCGCATCGAACGCTGGTATGTAGCGGAAGGTCAGGCCATCAAACGCGGGGATACGCTCGTGTTCCTTTCCGAGGTAAAATCCGATTATTTCGATCCAGAACTCGTGAACCGGGTAGGCGATCAAGTCTCTGCCAAGAAAGGCTCCATCAATGCTTATGGCCAAAAAGCGGAAGCGCTGGATGATCAAATCGAGGCCATGCGTCGGGAACTCGAAAGCAAAATCCTGCAGACCCGCAATAAGATCGAGCAGGCGCGGCTAAAAATCCAAAGTGATACCCTCAAGGTGGTGCAAGCCCGGATAGACCTGCAAGTGGCTCAACGCCAATTAAATGGAGCAAAAAGTTTGTACGATAAAGGTCTTGAGCCGCTCACAAAACTCGAGGAGCGTCGTCTGAAACTCCAGGATGCAGAAACCAAACTCGTGGGCGCCGAAAATCAACTTGGCAACAGCCGCAACGACCTCGCCATTTATACTACGGAATTGCGACTCATCCAGAATGAAACCGCCAACAAAATCGCTAAAGCCCAAAGCGAACGATTCAGTACGATCAGCGACCAATTCGATGCACAAGCCAACGTCAGCAAACTGCAAATTGAGCGCGAGAATTATGCACGACGACAGTCATTCTACTACATTCTTGCCCCTCAGGACGGATTTGTGGTGCAAGCAATCAAACCGGGCATTGGGGAAATTCTTAAAGAAGGTGAACCCTTGCTCAGTATCCAACCTGCTGATTATCAATTGGCGGTAGAGATGTTTGTAAAACCGCTTGATCTGCCCTTGTTGTCCGTGGGAAGCCACATTCGCTTCATTTTTGATGGTTGGCCTGCATTCTTTTTCAGTGGTTGGCCAGGCGTTTCTTTGGGAACTTTTGGTGGGCATGTTGTGCATTGACCGCAATATTAGTGGAAACGGCAAGTTCCGGGTACTGGTCGCGCCGGATGTTGGAGATCATCCGTGGCCAACGGCAATTTTGCCCGGTGGTGGGGCCAAAGGCATCGCACTCCTCAACAATGTGCCGGTCTGGTATGAACTCTGGCGGGTGCTCAACGGATTTCCGCCAGACTTGTATCAAAACATGCCGGGAGCAGGCAACAAGCAAAAGGAGGAAAAGAAATGAAAAAAGCCTTTTTCTCCCGAGTGAGTTGCTCTTTGTCTTTTTCCATTTTTGGCCTCTACCCAAACGCTGGAATACCCTGCCTTTCGCCAGCAAGTCCTTGAAAATCATCCGCTTGCACGACAGGCCGACTTGTATCGGGACCAGGCAAGTGCTCAGTTACTTCGGGCGAAAGGCGGTTTTGATCCAAAGGCCTATGCAGAGCATTTTTGGAAAAATTTCAATGGGAAAACCTATTTCAGTACACAGAGGCAGGGCTAAAAATTCCTACCTGGGCAGGTTTGGAATTCAAAGGCGCATACAACCTTGCTTCGGGCAATTATTTGAACAGCGAGAACCAGTTGCCAGAAAACGGACAGGCTAGTTTTGGCTTTGTTTGGACCCTAGGTCAGGGACTTTTTCTTGATGAGCGTCGTGCCGGACTCCAATTCGCCCGGGCAGGCCTCGAAATGGGCGATGCCGAACGGTTGGCTGCCCGCAATGACCTGATGTTAGAAGCAGCCAAAACTTACTGGAGCTGGAATTTTGCTGACAATGCGGTGGGTATCATTGACAATGCGCTGCGTCAGGCTGAAATCCGGCACGAAGGCCTCCGACAAAGTTTCCAACAAGGCGAACGATCGGCTTTCGATACGCTGGAAACCTACATTCAGGTACAGAACCGCCAAGTAGAATTGCAGTTTGCCGGTGGATGCTCAAAATGCGGCATTGGCGCTTACAGGGTTTTTGTGGAATGCTGAAAATCAAGTGTTTGCACTTGAAAATGTGGTATCTGCACCAACACTTTTAGCAGCTGATCTTGGGGCAGGAACGGCCTTTGATGCAGAAAATTTACGCCAAACGGCTCTTGTCCGTCATCCTGAATTGCGTTTGTATCAGGTCAAACTTCGCCAACTCGAAACCGAGCGCCGTCTCAAAAATGAAAAACGGAAACCGATACTTGACCTGAGTTATAACCTTTTGGGCAACAACTGGCAATTCTTTCCTACTGCATCGGTCGAGGGTCCTGCCATGTTGGCCAACGATGTGAAATGGGGATTGGATTTTAGTTACCCTTTGTTAAACCGAAAGGCGCGCGGCGATTGGCAAATGACACAGATCAAAATCGTTCAGACAGAACTCGAATTGCAGCAAAAAAGGCAAACCGTGGACATCAAAGTCCGACAGTATGCCAATGACCTTGAAAATCTGCGAAATCAGGCCAAGCTTTTTCGCGACATAACAGCCAATTACCGCCAGCTCCTGGATGGGGAAAATGAAAAATTTCCCTGGGAGAGAGTTCCATATTTTTAGTGAACACGCGGGAGCAACGCTGGCTGGATGCGCAGTTAAAATACCTCAAATTGCTCAGTGAATTGCGCAAAGCGGAGGCTGGCTTGCAGTGGGCGGCTGGGATTTTAGGTGAGTAAAATTCACTCCGCTATCGGCACCGCCGGCAACACAGGCCGCAGCACCACCACCGTCCGCCTATTCTTCTGGCGACCATCGGGTGTTTCGTTGGAAGTGATCGGATAAAATTCACCTTTCCCGATTGGGGTAAGTTGATTGGCATTCACGTTAAAATCGCGGATGAGCATTCGGACAACATTGGTGGCGCGGGCAAGGCTCCAGTCCCAGGTATCTTTCAGTGTTTTTTCCTTTGGCGGCAGTACGTTATCTGTGTATGCAACCAGTTCCACCGAAAGCGCAGGCCGAGCCGCGAGGAATTCGGCGAGCGGCTTAAGCAAATCCTTGCCTTTAGCGCTGATGTTCATTCCGGTTGGCTCAAAAAGCGAGGCATCGGGCAGGGTAAGCATGATGGATTCTCCTTCTGAAACAGCAGTCACACCCGTGCTGCTATGCGGGAAATATGCTTTAATCAATTCGGATTCGAGTTCGGATATTATTTTCTTTCGTTTGTCTTGAACGGATTTTACCCTGTTTATCAAGGCATTGCGTTGTTCGAGATTGGAGTTGGTGGATGCGAGATTTTTTTCCAGTGCAGCTTTTTCTGATGCGAGTTTGCTGGCTGATTCTCCCATGGATTGGGCGGTAGCCGCTAGTTTTTCATTCAGATCGGCAATCTGGTTGTCCTGTTTTCCGAGGTCGCGGGCAAGGTTTTCAGTGGTTTTGGTGAGTTGGGCGGTTTCACGTTTTCGGTCAAGAAGTTCCTGAACCAGCACCTTTTCTCGCGCTTCAGCGGCGGAGCGGGCAGCGAGTTCGGCGCGGTAGATCCGTGATTTTACACAAGAGGAAGAGCATACAAGTACAAAGCCTAAAAAGCTGATAAGGGTTGTTTTTAGCATCGTTTGTTTGTTTTTCTATAAGAAATGGACTAAAAAGTCGGAAAGGCACAAAGGTGAAGATACCTTTCTGCCTTTCCAACTTTAGTACACGACCTTAACAAGATCAGCGCACCACGGTGGCAAATCCTTTGAACTCATTGATCTCGCCCCTTGGCCCCGTAAAACTGACCACATAAGTGTATACACCTTCGGGCGACATTCCTCCGGAATTGCGCTTTTCTCCATTCCATTTGTCGTTTGGATTGGTGGTTTCAAACACTAGTTCGCCCCAACGGTTCCAAATGGCCATTCTGAAGTTGGTGGCTCCTTCCAGGTAACCCTTTCCAAAAAAATCGTCGTTTATGCCATCGCCGTTGGGTGTGAAGGCGTTCGGCATGAACCAGGTAACTACAGGGCGGAAATCCAGTTCTCTTGAAATTGAATCTTTGCAACCGGCAGGGTGGGTCACGATAAGTCGAACGGTCACACGACCCGTATCAAGGAAGGTGTGTGTGGGATTTTGTTGAATGGTGGTGTAGTTTGGACCCAGCTGCCAGTTCCAATAGGCCGCACCGATAGATTGGTCGGTAAATTGAATGGTATTATTGAAGTTGGTCAGATCAGTTTCAGGACTCATGATAAAATCTGCCGTGGGAGATGGCTCTACCCGAATCAAGTTCGGGAAATCCGCATCAATATAGCATCCCAGCGGCGATGTGATTTCTACCCGCACATCGTACACTCCTTCAACATCGTACAAATGGCTGGGACTGATCACATTATTGGTAGAATCACCATCGCCAAAATACCAGACGATGTTGTAACTATCGTCAATAGGCGTGGATAGGTTATCAAAGAAAATATCTGCCGGAACGCAACCCAGATAACTGCTGGGTTGAATAATAATAACGGGCGGCACCGGGAACCACTGAATGACCACTGTGGTATCGTCCGAGCATTGGTTCATGTCTACCACCTTGAGTTTCACCGGGTGATTTCCGGGGATTGGGTATTGATAAGTCGGATTTTGCTGAGTGGATGCGGAACCTGGTATGCCAAAGTTCCATTTCCATTGGTCAATGATACCCTCGCTTGTAGAATGGTCTGTGAAGATTACGGGGCCAGCCACACAGGTATCGTAATCATAGGTAAAACTGGCGTTTACCTCGGGGTAAATCCGAACATGGATGTAAGCTGTATCGCCACAGCTGCCGCTGGTCTGGTTGATCAGGAGCATACCGTGGTAAAGCCCGGTATCAGGGAAAGTGAATGCAGTGAACCACTTGTTCACGTTGTCCGTAACAGTTGTCCCATTGATGTCAAACCTCCACTCCACGTCTTCCACATTGCTTGCTTCCGTGGTTTTATTTTGAAAGAAAATGGTCTTATCGCCACAAGACTTAATGGTGTAGTCTTCACTGTTAATGGTCAGGGAGTCGGCTCCCAGTTTTGCATCAATGTCTGGCGTACAATCTGTTACATTGAACTGGAATTCACGCTGAACCGTAGAAAGCAGTTGGCCGTTGCGGTATTCTTGTACGCAAACCGCTACGACAAATTGCCCGATAATCTCCGGGGTTCCGGTGATCACCCCCGAAGCCGAGTTGATGGTAACCTGCGGGTCACCGCCAACCGGATTATTGAAATTATAATTCGGTACCGCGTATGGTACATTATCAAAAGGAGGCGCGCAAGGTGGCGTAGGCAAAGCCCCAATGCAAGAATACAGTTCAGGCTCAAAGGTGATGTTGCCACCACCAGCCAGTGCCTGACAAAAACTATATACCAAAATATCCCCATCAGGGTCCGTCGCCGAGTGGTCAAAAGTCAGGGGCAGGTTGTTGCAAATAATGATTGGGGGAAAGTTTGTAAAGCTTGGACTGTTGTTGCAAACGGCCATTGCTGCAGGGGTCAGTTCGATCGTATAGGTGGCGCCGACATCACCAGGGCTTATGATATTGGTAATGGTATTGTTTCTGCAACAGCGTTGATAGACAATGAAATAACTCTCATTGGTAAGCACCGGCAGCGTTGCTTCAAAGGAATAAACGGCTTCTTCTACACACACGAATGGAATATTCGTCACGCATTGTGGGGTGTCCGGAATTAGTTTGGTATAATCATAGTTATCTACACTATAGGTAGAATGCAGGATGTTGACCGTCTCAGTGCCCCGATAAATAGCGAAGGTCGCTGGGTCATCGAAATTAGCTCCATTGCCATAACAATCGCGGTATATGTGCATCGTGAACCGCCAGCGCTTCATCCCTGGGCTTGTTTCGCCCAAACATTCGTATGTGATATCGCCGCCAATGATGTGACGTGCTTCGACCAGCGAAGGGAGAAGGAGAAGCGCCAGGAGCGCGCAAAGCGAAAATATATTGGTTCGGTTCATGTTTTTGTATTCAGGTTGAAGATTCAGAAGTGTCACTTTTTTAAAAAGTGTCACTTCTTATACTAACGCACCACGGTAGCAAATCCTTTATACTCTTTTGCCTCGCCTCGCGGTCCGGTGAAGCTGACGGTATAAATGTACACTCCTTCTGGCGACATGCTACCGGAGTTTTGCCGTTCTCCGTTCCATTTGTCATTAGGGTTATTGGTGTCGAACACCATTTCGCCCCAACGGTTCCAGATACTCATCCTAAAATTTGTAACTCCGTTGAGAAAACCTTTCCCAAAGAAGTCGTCGTTTATCCCGTCGCCGTTGGGTGTGAACGCATTGGGCATAAACCAGGTGACTTCTGGGCGGATGTCCAGTTCTTTCGTCATGGAATCTTTGCAGCCCGCTGGATGCGTCACAAGGAGCCGAATGATGACTTTGCCTGTATCGAGAAAGCTGTGCGAAGGATTTTGTTCAGTAGTGGTAAAATCCGGTCCAATCTGCCAGTTCCAATGCACAGCACCCGTTGAGTTGTCAATAAAATGAACCGTATTGTTGAAGTTGCTTAATGCTGAATCCGGGTCGCAGCTGAAATCAGCAACCGGCGGCGGTTCAACAGTTATAAGTTTGAAAAAGTCATCGTAAATATAACAGCCAATTGGAGAGGTGATTTCTACACGCACGTCATATACGCCCGGTTCATCGTACACGTGGGCTGGGCTGATGACATTCTGAACCGAATCACCGTCTCCAAAATACCATACTATTTTGTAACTTTCATCAATGGGTGTAGAAAGATTGTCGAAGTAAATATTTGCGGGAGCACAACCGAAATAACTGCTGGGCTGAATGATTATAACAGGCGGCACAGGGAACCATTGAATGATTGCGGTAGTGTCGTCTGAACATTGATTCTTGTCAGTTACTTTCAAATACACCGGGTGGTTGCCAGGTATTGGGTATTGATAATTAGGGTTTTGCAAGCTGGAAGCCGAGCCGGGAATGCCAAAATTCCATTTCCATTGGTTCAAGCCGCCATCGCCTGTGGAATGGTCTGTGAATATTACCGGATCAGCCACACAGGTGTCGTAATCGTATGCAAAACGCGCGTGTACCTCCGGGAATATCTGGACATGGATAAAGGCAGTGTCGCTACAGGCGCCATCGCTTTGGTTTATCAAAAGCATCCCGTGATACAGCCCTGTGTCAGGAAAGGTAAACGCGGTAAACCACTTGTTCACATTGTCGCTGACGGTCGTGCCATTGATGTCAAAACGCCATTCCACGTCCTTTACATTGGACGCAATCGTGGTCTTGTTTTGAAAAAATATAGTCTTGTCACCACATGATTTTATCGTGTAATCCTCTACTAGTACCGTCAGGGAATCTGCGCTGAGTTTAGCATCAATATTGGGGGTACAATCGGCCACATTGAACTGGAATTCACGCCTTACGTTGGAGAGCAGTTGTCCGTTGCGATATTCCTGCATGCAAACGGCCACCACAAATTGCCCGATTAACTCCGGAGTTCCTGAAATTTCTCCAGTTACAGGATTGATGCTGACTTGTGGGTTTCCGCCCATCGGGTTGTTAAAATTGTACGTTGGAACGGTGTAAGGCACCATGTCAAATGGCGGGCCGCAGGGTGGGGTAGGGATTACGCCATCGCATCCAAAGGGGTCAGTACCATTCATCGGGTTGCCACCGCCCGCCAATGCCTGACAAAAACTGTACACCAAAATATCCCCTTCAGCGTCGGTTGCCGAATGGTCAAACTGGAAGGGCAGGTTGTTGCAAATAATAATGGGTGGGAATTCCGAGTATACAGGACTGTTGTTACAGACCGCCATTGCAGCGGCGGTCAGTTCGATTGAATAGGTAGCCCCCACGTCGCCGGGAGCCAGAATATTGGTGATGGTCTCGTTCCGACAGCAACGCTGATACACGATAAAATAACTTTCGTTTGTCAGCACCGGAAGGTCCTCCTCAAAGGTGTATATGGCCTCTTCCACACACACAAATGGGATTTGGGTCACACATTGCGGAGTATCTGGAATGAGCTCTGCCAGATAGTTGAAATAAACCTCTTTTGTGGAATAAAGGAAGTTGTTGCTCTCCGTGCCTTGGTAAATGCCAAAATCGATGGGCTGGTCAAAACTAGGTCCACCGCCAATACAATCGCGGTAAACATGCATGGTGAACCTCCAGCGCTTTATTCCTGGGCTGACTTCCCCCAAGCATTCATAAGTTATACCACCTCCAATGATGTGTTTGGCTTCGGCCATGGTAGGAAAAAGAAATGCTGCGAAAAATACGAGGGTTAGATAGGTGGCGTTTCGTTTCATATTAACTGATTAGGAAAACAGTAAAGCAATTTGCGATTTTGGATTTTGGATTTACGATTGCTACGATCCTGCGTTAGTCTTGGAATTGGAATTGTGGCAATCGTAAATCCAAAATCCAAAATCGCAAATCCGCTTGCTACCTTTGTCCCCGCCAAAAGTACAGCCTACATTCATTTCAAAATCAATTTGTATCCCATGTTCCTGCTACGTGACGACATTTCTGAAATTGCTTCGCTCCTTCAAAAAGGCAACATCATTTGTTACCCTACCGATACCGTTTGGGGCATAGGCTGCGACGCGCTGCACGAAGCTGCCGTGGATCGAATCAGCATCCTCAAAGGCCGTAAGCCCGATAAAGGTTACGTCCTGCTGGTTTCCAGTATCGAGATGCTCAAACGCTTTGTCCCCAAGATGCCCCCTCGCCTGGAAACGCTGCTGTCTCACCACCAGCGCCCGCTCACAATGATATACGCAGAGACGGTAGGGTTGCCTCACTGGGTAAAAGCCCCCGATGGCTCAGCAGCTATCCGCGTAGCTACCGACGAATTCTGCCGCGAACTGATAGAAGCATTTGGAAACCCCATTATCAGCACCTCTGCCAACAAGAGTGGAGAGCCATTTCCACCCACTTTTGGTGGCATCAGCAGCGAAATTCTTGCCGCTGTAGATTATGTAGTGAAGTACAGACAGGACGACAAAGAACCAGCCGAGCCGTCGTCCATTGCCAAGTTAGACCGCTATCAGGAGTTGGAATTTGTGCGGGAATAACTCAAAGTTGGGTTTTATACTGTTGGAAATTGGGCTTTAGACTTTTGTAGTCCAATGTTCAACAGTCTAAAACCCTTCCAAAAATTCCCGCAATGCCTTAAATAATTTGTTGACCTGCTGTTGTTTTTGATTGATAGACGACGCAGGCAAACGCCCGGTGTCTTCCAGATAATCTAGTGCAGCTGTCGCCTCTTTAAGCGTTTGGATGGCAAGGTTGGCATCATACCGAATCTCAGCTCTTTGGGCTTGAAGATTGCTTTTAGATATGGCCATATTTAAATCGTGCTGTACAATGCGGTAACGGAGATTAGCGAGGTTGAATTGAAGCGAGAAGTTTTCAAGTTGGAGATTGAACAAGGCAATTTTCGCAAATTCGGTCCCCAAGGCAGGCGCCGCATTTTTAATGGTGTCTTTCAAACCTGACATAGAGCGCCCAATTGCCGTCATTTTTTCCATTAAGTGCTCCGCTTTCCTGGAAGAAAGTTTTTGTGAGGTCAACACCTCCTCCAAGTCCGATGATAATATAGCCCGTTGGGTACGGATTTCGCAAGCCCGCAAGGTCAAAAGACCTTGTTTGGCGGAGGCGATTCGTTCTTCCAGAAAGGCAAAATGCGGCGGTCGGCGGCGCATATATTCGCAATCTTCGATGGCTTGTAAAAAGAGCGCCCGGGCTTCGCCCAAAATCAACCCAATGGTTTTCAAGCTTTTAACCGCCGTGTTCTCATTGGCCAAATCCTGCGCAAAGCGCAATTGTCGTCGAGCCAACTGAATGGCCACAAGGCTTCGGTTGTGGGTGATATCGAAACAATGCCCAGCCATTTTGGAGCAGTTAATTATTCGTGCAGCCTGCTGGTAGGCTAGCCTGGCAAGCTGGGCCTGGTAGCGGAGCTGAGCGATTTGTCGCGCCTCCAAAACGCCTTCTGGCATGCCGTGGTGCAGGTATTCAAAATAGCCGGTGCGCATGTCACCACGAATTTTTTCAAGCAAGGCGGCCACGTCTTTTGGAGTGTAAAACCGTTGCGCTTTTTCGATTCGCTCAGGAGTTTCCAATTGTTCAAATAATGCCCTGGATCTATTGTGATAGCGCTCCATCAAATCAATTTGTGCATCAAACCACGTCGTATCAATTTCCAAGGTTTCCGTCATAATCGCTTCAGTTGTAATGGAATCCAATCTGTTGACCAATTCGAAAAACAAACCCCAGTAACTTTGTCCCAGGCCAAAGATCACCCGTTCGTTGCTGCCGTTAAACCGCAAGACCCGGCTTTCTGTTGTAAACTTTCGGGTCAAAGAATCCATCGAAGCCCATTGCTCCAATGTATCGCGGAATTTGAATTCGCCTTCATTTTCTTCTCGAAGAAAGGCTAGGTTTTCTTCTTCCGAATATTGAACAAAACGGCGTTCTGTCACGGGATTTTCCAAAAGTTGCCACACCGGATCATCTGGCAAATGTGTCAGTACAAATTCCACAGGATTGGCCATGAAGTACTTGTCAATGACTTTCCAGCGCGACAACCCGGGCGGCGGAACACCCCAGGTCGGGTCAAAAAGGTACCACTCTCCACTGATGCGCGCTACTGCCCAGGCATGGCCAATTTGCTCCACATCACCGTCAGGATTTTTTACCAGGCCGGTTACCACCTCACAAGGCAGACCAGCTTCTCCCATCAATGCGCAAAAAAGGTTGGCATATCCCTGGCAAACGGCGGTACGGTTTTGAAGCACCTTTGTGGGGGCTTGTCTTTTGGTATATTCGGGTGTTGCCCACAGTTCGCGACCTCCTGTACTGTCCACGTAAGCGATATTAAGCGTCACCCAGGCATAGAGTGCGCGGGCCTTGTGTATCTCGTTGGGCTGTTCTGCGCAGAGATAATCGGAAAGGGTTTTAATGGAAATGGTTTTACCTGGTGGGGTGTTCAGGGCGAGTTTGTCTACAGCAAAGAAGTTTTGGCTGAACAGTGAAATTGGGAGCAAGAAGAATGGGAGGAGTTTTTTCATAGCGGATACAAAAATAATGAATCATCTCACTGCCAACTGCTCCCACCTTCGTTAAAACTTCGGCGGGTAAAACTGCCAACTGCTAATGCAAACTGCCCACTGCTACCGCAAACTGCCACTCCCCGCCATTCCCTTTCTTATCTCTATCTCCTTCAAAATACGGTGCGCCAATTTCAGTGCCTCAAAACCATCCTGGAGCGTGACAATGGACTCAGAATTGGTGGCAATTGAATCGTGAAAAGTTTCCAGTTCTCGCTGGATTGCGTTCACAGGTGCAACATCGGGCATGGAAAGTTGCAACCACTTTTTCCCCAAAGGCGTGTCGAATTCCATGAGCTGCTCGGTGGGAGGAAGGTTCGAAGCGTCTTGTGCGAAAAGCCGCACAATTTGTGCATTTTTCTCCAAAAAGTCGAGACTCAAATAATGGTCGGGCTGGAAAAGCCGCATTTTCCGCATTTGCTTCATTGAAATGCGGCTGGCAGTGAGGTTGGCCACGCAGCCATTGGCAAATTCTATGCGGGCATTGGCAATGTCGGGCGTATTGCTCAATACTTCCACTCCGCTCGCGCTTACTTTTGTTACAGGCGATTTGACCAGATGCAAAACCAGATCGAGGTCGTGAATCATGAGGTCCAAAATGACCGATACCTCGGTGCCTCTGGGTTGAAAAGCCGCCAATCGGTGACTTTCAATAAACATAGGGTTCAGCGTCATTCCGCCCAAAGCGGTGAATGCCGGATTGAAGCGCTCTACATGGCCGACCTGGACTTTTACACCGTGTTTTTCAGCAAGTTGCAGGAGTTTCCTTCCCTCTGGAATCGTCTGAGTAACAGGCTTTTCGATGAAGCAGTGCTTACCTGCTCGAATTGCTTTTGCCGCCAGATCATAGTGCGAAGGGGTAGGCGTTACGATGTCAACAGCATCGCATTCAGCGAATAGCTCTGCTAAGGATTTGTATCGTTTTGCATCGTATTGCGCTATGGCAGACTCGGCATTTTTATCATCGAGATCGTAAAAGCCAGCCAATTCCCAGCACTCGGTTGCGAGGATACATTTCAGGTGAATTTTGCCGAGGTGGCCAGCACCGAGAAGAGCGATTTTCATTGGGACGATTGATGCGATTTTAGCGAATGATTCGATTGTTGAGATTGGGACAATAGATTCGATTTATTTGAGACTTTAGGAATTGAATGTAGGCTGATAATATAGCAGCAATAGAGTCAATCGGCCAATGGCCCCAATCGAAACAATCCTCCCAATCATTCCAATCGAATTAATTATCTCAGTCCCGCATTAATACCCTCCAAAACCTTAGAGCCGGGGCAGAGCATATCCTTGCCGAGGGCGTTGAGTGGAGTTTCGGATGTATTCAAAATGCTGTGCAAATCGCGCCCATCCGGGTCAATATAAATGAGACCAGTAAGGATTTCACCGCTGGCTTTGGACTCGTACAGTTTGTTTACGGCGGAATGGCGGTCGGTAGGATTGAAGTCTTTGGAGAGTTTGTTCAGATAAATCGTCGAGCCGTCATGTAGTTGCACAGCAACAGAATCTCCTTCGTTGTATTCCGTGGTGATTTCTTCCATAATCGGCACAAAATCAACTGCTGCGGTGGCTTCAATGTGTTCGCGGGTGTAGTCGTAGGATTTGGTGGAACCGACATTATTGTTGAAAGTCACGCAGGGCGACACCACATCAATCAGCGCAAAACCTGGGTGCGACATAGCGGCTTTTATAAGGGGAATCAACTGCTCCTTATCACCCGAAAAACTCCGGGCAATGAACGAAGCACCCAGTTCCAACGCCAGCCCAACCATGTCAATGGCGTTGTACATATTGGCCGCGCCGCTTTTGTTGATCGAACCCACGTCGGCGGTCGCAGAATCCTGGCCTTTGGTAAGGCCGTAGCAGCCGTTGTTCATGATGATATACGTGATGTTCAGGTTACGGCGAATAGCATGTACGAACTGCCCCATACCGATCGAGGCTGAGTCTCCATCGCCAGAAACACCGATATACATCAAGTCGCGGTTGGCGAGGTAGGCTCCTGTAGCCACGGAGGGCATACGTCCATGTACCGAGTTGAAACCGTGCGAGTTAGCCAGAAAGTAGGTTGGCGTTTTTGAAGAACAACCGATACCGGAAAGCTTTGCCACCCGGTGTGGCTCCACGGCCATTTCAAAGCAAGACTGGATGATGGCGCCGCTCACAGAATCGTGGCCACATCCAGCGCAAAGCGTTGAGAGTGCGCCTTCGTAGAATTTTTTGGTATAGCCGAGCGCGTTTTTGGGCGAGTCGGGGTGGCGGAAAGTTGGACGGACGAATGTCATATCTCTTGTTGATTCGTTGAATTTGAGGTTGCACTGTTCAAGGCTTGTTTAGCCTTCGAAAACTATTGTTTTCTATAAAAATCCTGCGCTTTTGCGTGTTCAACCAATTGGTTGTAAAGCCCAGAAATATCTTCCCAGTCACTTGATTCCAGCACTCGATAAATATGAATACCGGCCTCGAACCAGATTTCTTCTTCTTTTTGGATTGGTCTGTCTTTTTCAAGGGCATATTCAACCAAAGCAAGCGCAATCTCGATGGCATTTATATGAATACTGGCTTCTGTACCTGATTCAAGTTTGTAATTCCGGTACTCAGTGAGCCGTTTTCTAAGTGTCTTTCTGACATGGTTTTGGAGATCGAATTTCATAGTGTTATGCTTGATTGCTTTTCCGCAACGCACCCCAAGTCCAGGCTGCCCCCAGCAAGTCCACCCCACCAAAAAGCACCAGTTGCCACTGCACCCAGCCCATCGCCACAAAGAACGCAAACCACACAGCAATCAATACTCGGTTGTACACTGTGGCTTTTAAAAATGTCTCGTTGTTGGCAGGGGCAACAAGTATGTAATAAAGTCCGATGGCAAATGCCAGAGCACCGACCACTTTTATCCAGACTTCAGAAGTTGGCTCAATGCCGAACATCGAGAGCAGCATATTCGGTACAAAAACCAAGGTTAATCCTGTAGCCAAGAGGTAAAACCAAAGTAATAGACTGATTTGGACGCTTTTGTCATGATAAAAAATTGAAGTTAAAAGCCGTAATGCACGCCTTCCTATTCATTCCATTTTCTTTTGATCCTCCTTTATCTTTTTCCGTACTTTGTAAACTGTATACAATCCAAAAATAAGGATAAGCGCACATAGGGTAAGTTGCATTTTGAGCGACATCCCTTGTGTGCTATCATAAGGTGTTGCATAATCCCACGTATTTGGGTTGAAATTTTGAAAAAAGAGGAGTATCGCTTTCATATTTATTGCAACTCAAATTTCGCCTTGCGCGGGTCTTACGACCCCGCTATTTACTCACTCACCTCCGACAAATTCGGTTCCCCCAATTCATGCTCTGCAAACGCCGGGTTCAATTTCCCCACAAGACTTTGGAAGATTTTCTGCCGGATCACATCGGCCGTAATGGGGAATCCATCGTAGTTTAATATAGAGGTCAATTTGGCCGGATTTACGCCCATCTCGTTGACCAACAATGATTTGAATTGTGCGTCACGATTTTGTTCAACTACAAAAACCCTTTGGTGTTCGTCAATAAATTGCTGCACTTCTGCATTGAAAGGGAATGCTTTTACCCGCATGGCATCCATAGTAATGCCTTGCTCATTGAGCAAATCCTGGGCCTCAATGGCTGCATAAGTGGTGGTTCCGAAGAACAGCATTCCGAACGCACTTTGTTTGCTCTTTTGGTAAAACTCCGGACCAGGGACGTATTGCTTCGCAGTGTCCCATTTTTCACCAAACGGTCCATATTGCGGACGTAGGCTGGGCCTTCTTCGGTGTATACAGCGTATTCATCGCGCGAGGTACCCCGGGTGAAAAACGAACCTTTTGTAGGGTGTGTGCCTGGGATGGTGCGGTAAGTAATCCCGTCTCCATCCACATCCAGATACCGCCCAAAACGCTCTGCGGAAGCCTCCAATTCTTCTGCCGTCAGCACCTTGCCACGGTCGTACACTTTACTATCGTCCCATTGCAGCGGAGGCGACATGTTCTCGTTCATGCCAAGATCCAGGTCGGTCATTACGAGGACAGGGGTTTGCAAACGCTCCGCCAGATCGAAGGCTTCGGCCATCATCGAAAAGCATTCGGCGGGTGTGCTTGGGAACAACAACAATGGTTTGGTATCCCCGTGCGATGAGGATGGAGCAATCAGAATAGCAGACTGTTGTCTGCGCGTGGGCATCCCGTACTTTGGGCCGCCGCGCTGTACATCTACGAGCACGGTAGGGATTTCTGCGAAGTATGCCAGGCCCAAAAACTCGCTCATCAGGGATACCCCCGGGCCGCTGGTGGCGGTGAAGGAACGCGCTCCGTTCCAGTTTGCGCCGATAACTACGCCAATGGCCGCGAGTTCGTCCTCGGCCTGCACGATGGCAAAGTTGTTTTTGCCTGTTTCAGGGTCAACGCGGAGTTTTTTGGCGTATTTGCCAAAAGCATCGGCAAGTGAAGTAGAAGGAGTGATGGGATACCAGGCCAACACGGTGGCTCCGGCGTACACTGCGCCCAAACCGCAAGCGGAATTGCCATCCATCATGATCCAGTCTTTCACCTTGTCGCGGCGCTCGACGCGGTGTTCGAGCGGGTATTTGAAATTAGCATGGACGTACTGAATGCCCATGTCCATAGCCTCGTAGTTAGCAGTAATTAATTTTTCCTTGCCCTTGAATTTTTGCTGGATAATGCCGTGAAGCACTTCCAGTTCGATATCCAGCAAGGCCGAAAGTGCCCCTACGTACACCATGTTTTTGAGCAGTTGGCGTTGCCGTGGGTCAGCGAATTTGTCCATGCACATCTGCATCATCGGGATGCCGAGGTAGTGGATGTCATCGCGGATAAAATCCTTGTACAGTTCTTTGGTGCTGTCGTAGAGGAAGTAGCCTCCGGGCTTTACGTTGGCGATGTCCTTAGGCATACTCTGAGGGTTCACGCTCAGCATAATGTCTATGCCCTCGCGTCGGCCCAGATAGCCTTTCTCGCTCACGCGCACCTCGTACCAGGTCGGCAAGCCCTGAATATTCGAGGGAAAAATGTTTTTGGGCGACACAGGGATGCCCATTCTGAAAATGGCCTTGGCAAACATATCGTTTGCGCTGGCGGAGCCGGTGCCGTTTACGTTGGCAAAGCGGATGACGAAGTTGTTGACGGTGGTGTGTGGCATGATTTACTGATTCTGAACTTTGGCTTTTTGAATCTTTGAAATAGGCTTTCTTTGGAGATTTATTTCACTGGCTGAATTTTTCAATCTTTCAATTTTCGATTCTTCAAATAATTCTATAAGGCATCTTTCAAAGAATTCATAAGCAAGAACAACATCGGAATGATATAAATCACTAGTATGACTTGCATCATTTCCAATCCATTTAATAGCTAGAAGCAATTCTGATAATTCCTTGTATTCCTCTCCAAATTTTTCGATTCTCTGGTGTAAGGTTAGCGCTGTCTCCTTCCCTTTTGAACTAATAGGAATATTTCTTTCGTCCATCAACCTTTCAACGGCAACCCGAATTGCATTTCCACAAGCAGGTGGGCTTATCCAAAAAAGCGAAAAAGAATTTATTAGCTCGACTCGTACCTTTTCAGGTATCTTTTTGGGGAGTTCAAACAGGTGAACGGTCGGATAAAAAGATGTTGGATAAAAGTTTGCAACATCATTTTCCCAAATCTCACCTTCACTATTATCATATTCCGTTTCTGTTTCATTTTTTAATAATCCAGAAGCGATTACTGCTTCTTTGCAATAATGATGGTCACATTGCAAAAAGAAGGAAGCAATAGATTCTCCTCTGTTATTTTCAAAAATATCAATTTGGTCTATGTTTTTCTGGTGATGTTCATCATAATTGTTAGAACTAACAGGAAATTTTCTAATCCATGCAGGAAGCCTGCTCATCAATGAATCTTTTTCAAATCGCAACTGGCCTGTTCCACAATTAGGGCAAGAGAACCTAGGAATATTGTTAAAATTGAAGTACCCTTTTCGAATAATCATTTCTACTCCAGTTTCATTGTTTTCTCTCTGTTATTTTAGGCAATGGCTCAATTCACCTCCACCCCCGTCCTCTTAATCTCTTCCACAAACGGGTCACCCTCTTCCAATCGCTGGGCAGGAAACGTATGTGTCTCAATGGACATAAACTTTGGCAGCACATGAAGGCTGCGAAACCGCTCTTTGTCCAACGCCGCCAGACCGATAAAATCATCCGCAAAAAGCGCCAGGTCAATGTCCGACCATTCGTGCTGCTGGTTGTGGGCGAATGAGCCAAACATGATGGCTCTTTGCACCCCCACGCCCAAGGCACGAACTTCCCGCAAGTAGTCCTGGACAATTTTTAAGGCAGTTGATTGAGTAACCATAATCTTATTTTTTCGACCTCTTGTAATAGTGTCTCGGTGTGTGATTGGTCGCAGATTTTAAATATCATGAACTGATAATCAGGGTAGCGGCCTTCCATTTGGTAGTCGTTCATCTTGTCCAGCAAAAGTAAGTCATCGGCAGAAAATGTCAGTTGTGTTAGACTTGCCAATCGAACCAAGTTGTGCGTTCTCGGGGGGTGATCATTTTCATTATCTTTGACAAAGTGTGCTTTTAAGAGTTTTTCAAGCACTAAATGAGCAAAAAATAGCGAATGCGGATAATTTGCTTTTTCAAATAGGTTCGTCACCACTACCCAGTCTTTGTCTGCGGCTTGTTTCCAGTATTCGATGTACTCTTGTTTGCTCATAGCTTTGACTAGCCTTGATTTCTTCGCCCCTTCCAAATTCCCAGCGCAATGATAAACAAAGCTCCGAAAGTGATGGACACATCCGCAAAATTGAAAATCCCCGTCCGGAAAAAACCGACGTGGATGTACAAAAAATCCGTCACGGAGCCATAAGCCACGCGGTCAATGATGTTGCCAATTCCCCCGCCGATGATACAACAGACGCTAAGGGCTATGCCCAAACCCGTGCGGCCCAGGAAAAGCCAGAAAATAAGGCCCAACATGGAAAGTGCGGGCAAAAGGTTGAGCAACAGCGCTTTGGCCAAAGGGCTGAAATTCTCGCCAATGCTCAGGAAAGCGCCGGAGTTCTCGACTTTGGTGAGCATCACATGATCTCCCGCAATGTGAATTTGCTCATGATATTCCAGTCGTTCGCGCACAATCGATTTGGAGATTTGGTCGCAACCGATATTGGCTGTGATAAGGAGCAGGAAGAGCGCGTATCGAAGAAATTTGAGTTTTTTCATGATCAATGATTGAGATTGAAAAATGCTTGGCTTGTTGGGTTTATTTCCTCTTCCAAAGCCGATATTCGGTTGTTGCTAAATCCAAGGGTTCATACCCCTCAAGTTTAACGCCAGCTTTATCAGTCAACCACAAATCGTGCGGCTGATTACTATCGAGGCTCACATTTCCAATCCGGCCAAAGTAAGCGATAAGCAGCCAATCATTTGAAAAATGCTTTGAAACGCTAATGATCGAATTTGGGCCAATGCGCGCACAAATGGCTTTTACATCTTGAATTTTTTGCGCATCGCGGCTGTATTTGCCCCAAAAGGATAGCGATAGGAAAATTGTGACTGTCAAAACAAACCAGGCAACTTTTTCGAAAATTGCCTTACGGTTGGAAAAGGTCTCACTCCATGTGAGTGCCTTGCTACTAACTACGGCAAAACCCAGAGCAAAGAAAGGCAATGCAGGCACTAAATAATGTGCTGACTGTTTGGGGGTAAATACCAGGGGCAATGTGCCAGCCAAGCCCACCGCGAAAAAAAATACTGCAGGTTTTGTTAGGGAAAAGGCGCGAAAGCCGCGTTTCGCAGAAATGACTAGAAGCAAAACGGCTGGTAGCGCAAATTGCGAAACCAGATCCAATAGGAATGCAAATGGATTCTCTACCTGCTTCTCTCTTATGCCGGATAAGGTGGGCAAGAGTTGTTTGTGAAGATAATAGTCCAAATATTCCCGCATTCCTGGCACGAGTAAGATTACAGTGCAAAGAAACGTGAGCGCGAGCACCAACATTAATATAGAACGAAATGCTGCACCAACGATTCCTTTTGGGTTATACGTAATTCCATATAAAAACGGCACAATCACGGGGAAAAGCCCCACGGAACCTTTACACAGCACGGCAACAGCAGTCAAAAACGCAGCCATGACAAGCAGCCAATGATTGCTTTTCCAAACTGATTTAACAGCAAAATAAACCGAGAACAGCACAAAAACAGTCATGGTGCACTCAAGCATATTGTTCTGGTAGGACCAAAAAACAATCGGCGAAGTCACCCAAAACAGTACAGGAAGCCATGCCATGTTAGAAAAAGGTGACACTTCCTCAAGAGGTGTCACCTTTAAGAACAAACGCCAATTTAAAGAGATCCCTACCGCCGTTAGTATCGCCATACAAAAGGTGTGCAGACGCTCCACCCAGAAATGATCGCCAAAGCCTCTAAAAACAGCGATTGCAGCCACAATGCGAATGGAGGCTGTTCATAACAAACGGGATATAAAGTTGCAGTATAGTAGGGCTGGGCAAAGCCCCCCATGCCTTTCGCCATGTTTTTGGCAATGCAAGCGTAAGATACACCATCCAAAAACATCCCTTCTTGCACCAAAGAAGGCACCAAAAGGCCGACTAAAACAGCGGCAGTGAACAGCCAGACAACTTTGTGCGTCATTTCTAAATTCAAAAAATCATTTCTTCACCAGTTTCCGCACAAAGCTCCCGCCCTCCATTTTTACAGTTAGAAAGTAGGCGCCAATGGGCAAATTGCTCAGGTCAATTGGAAGGGTAATCTTTTGACCTTCAACCTTTTTTGCATACACTTGCCGCTGGCTGCTGTCTTCCAGGGAGATGCTCGCGGCGCCCGATTTCTTCAATTCCAATTCCATCAAAATACTGTCTTCGGCCGGGTTGGGCGAAAGCGAAAAACGCTGTACGGCATCTGGAAGTTTGGTGGATGAAACCAGTACAAAAGCACTTGCTTGGGCTTGACATCCAAACTCGCTGGTAGCCACCACACTATAATTTCCAGTTTGCCCAGCGACCAGTACATTGCCCAGTACGTTGGGAATTGGGTTGCCCTCGAAATACCACTGCAACGTAGCATTGGGTGGGTTGAAAGAAGCGGTAAGTGTGTCGATATTGATTGTCAAATCTATTACGGGTGATGGCAGTTCCAATATTTCGAAGGTATCGCGTCGTATACAGTTGTTTCCGTCTTTCACTTCGACGGAAAAGATACCCGGATCAAGTCCGATGAGGTTCTGGCTCGTCGCGCCATTTGACCAGCTGTATGTTACCGTGCCTGTCGCACCCGTCGCAGCCAGAGTAATCTCGCCAGCCATAGCGTTAGCACAAACCCCAGGACTGGCCATACCGGAAACTTGAAAGGGAGAACACAGCTCCCCCACGCGCTGCACCCTGCCAGATGAAAGAAGCGCTACAAATAATTCGCCATCTTTATTTTCCCCATAGGAGCTATACTCGTAGCCTGTTAAATTCGCCAATATGGCCGTTGAGAAAGTACCGTCATTATTCCGTCTCGTATACCACCACCGACCGCTGCAATAGTCTGAAAAAAGGTAGCATCCGTAGAGATCGGGGAATTTGCTTCCACGGTAAATAAAGCCACCTGTAACAGAACATCCGTTGCCGCCCGAATGCGAATAATCGAAAAATGGGGCGGCATAGGAGTTATATGGCTGACAACCAGTGGTATTGAAGTTATGTGTACCCTCGTAGCATCGCCAGCCATAGTTGAGGCCAGGCGTGTTGGCGGGTTCAAAATCAACTTCTTCCCACAAGTTCTGACCAACATCTCCAATCCACATATCGCCTGTTAGCCGATCGAAGGAAAACCGCCAGGGATTCCGCCAGCCGAGCGACCAGATTTCCGGGAAGTAATCCGCATTGCCCACAAAAGGGTTGTCGGAAGGCACTACATACGGTTGCGAAGCATTGCTGTTGTTCACATCAATGCGCAGGATTTTGCCGAGAAAATTCTTTTTATTTTGGGAATAATTCTGAGGATCATTGGCGCCGCCGCCATCACCCAAACCAATGTAGAGGTATCCATCAGGGCCGAATTTTACACAGCCACCGTTGTGGTTCCAATTGGGCTGATCTTGCTCCAAGATGGTAAGTTCAGAGTTTGGGTCGGCCTCGTTAGGGTTGTTTGACTTTACAGAAAAACGGGCAACCCGGGTATCACCACCATTGTTTTTGGTATAATTGACAAAAAAGTAGCCGTTTTCGGCATAATTCGGGTGAAAAGCCAGGCCAAGCAAGCCTTGTTCGTTTTGCCCGGAATTTACGCGCGGGTCAATGTTCAGGAAGGTATCGAGGCGATTTCCGAGGCTGTCGAGCACCCAAATAACGCCATCTCTTTCTACCACAAAAAGGCGACTGTCGTCACAATGTGCGATGTCTACAGGGAGATCGAACCCAGTGGCAAAATTGGTTAGTTGGATTTTCGGTTGGGCGATGAGGTAAAGTGGGGAGAGCAAAAGCCCCGCCGTCGTCAAGACTATGGCGGGTAAAGCCGTCGCGACGGCGCTAAAAGGCTTTGGCGGGTAAAAAAAAGAGTAATTTATTCATGGGAAAAATTTGATTGAAAAGCAGCCTTAAAGGTAAAGCCAAGCCTTTCATGTAAATAGGCACATTCACTCAGATGTCTGCGAATGGCGAATGCCGATGGACATGAGTCACCCCGAACTTTGTAACAATATAAAATTGTTCAAGTAAAAACATCAAATAAGTACAACTTTTCTCATGTAGCGTACTTTGAACCACAAAAGGCACAAAAGAGCACAAAATGAGCACGATACGGTCTTTTGTGTCCTTTTGTGCCTTTTGTGGTTCAAATTATGTCAAGTTAGATGTTGCAACAGAACGGATTCTTAATGTTATAAAATTTGGGGTGACTCATGTAAGGTTACTTCTTCACTAGTTTCCGCACAAAACTCCCGTTTCCCATGTTGACCGTTAAAAAGTACGTGCCACTGGGAAAGTTGCTCAGGTCTATCGGAAGCGCAATTTTTTGACCCTCAACGGCATTTGCATACACTTGTCGTTGACCGCTATCGGTCAGATACAGTTTGATTGGTTGGTTTTTCTCCAATTCCATTTCCAACAAAACTGTGTGTTCCGAAGGGTTGGGCGAAAGCGAAAAATGGCGCACAGTACCCGGAAGTTTGCTATTGCCCTCCAAGAAAAAAACCTCCTCAGAGATATATTGGCAACCATTAGGGGAGGTAACTTGAAGGCTGTAAATCCCTTCTTGCGTCGCGATATGATACATTCCTGTAGCGCCGGGTACGGGTTGACCATAGTAAAGCCATTGGCAGGAAGAACAGGGCGACAAAGCGTACAGGCTGTCGTAATTGGATTCAATCAAAGGTTCAATTGGGGTATCTGCCAGTATGCTGACTACTTGAGAGGAATTCAGGCATACCGGATCATTAATAATGACGGTATAGTTGCCTGGCATTGTGATTTCAATGGTGGCGGTAGAGTCCGAACTATTGGTGGTTGCAACAATATTAAACCCATTGTACCACGTCAATGTGGCGGGCACAGGGAGGTTGCTGGCAACCAACTGAACCGTTCCATTGGCACAAATCACGGAGTCACTTGCAGTCAAGATTGCATCGTCAGGTCCGACTCTGATGATATGAACAACTCCGGATTGAGCGAGGCACGTTGCATCGTTTATGATGACGGAATAGTTTCCGGGTTCCGTAATTTCAAGAGTGGCGATTGAATCAGTAGCATTTGTTGTAGCAACAATATTTGCCCCATTAAACCAAGTCAATGTACTGGGCACGGGCAAGCCGCTCGCGATTAAATCTACCGATCCAATGAGACAAATTATGGAGTCGCTCGCGCTCAGGATTGGATTGTCCGGCCCAATTCTTGTGACAGTAACAATAGAAGAGGGAGTCGGACAAAGTGCATCATTAATGACTACATAATAGTCTCCCGGCTGGGTTATATCAAGTGTGACGGTTGAATCTGAAGCATTTGTATTCGCCACAATATTTGCTCCATTATACCATGTTAATGTGCTGGTTACCGGTAGGTTACTGGCTGTCAGTTGTACCGATCCATTGGCACAAATTACCAAATCGCTCGCACCCAGGATTGGACTGTCTGGGCCTATGCGTGCAATATTTACAATTGAGGAGGGGGCCAGGCAAAGCGCATCGTTTATGACTACCGAATAGTTACCTGGCTCTGTTATGTTAAGCGTGTCAGTCGAAGCCGAAGCAATGGTGGTTGCGACAATATTTGGCCCATTATACCAAATCAGAGTGCTCGGAACCGGTACATTGCTGGCGATTAGTTGGGCCGAGCCATTGGCGCAAATTACCGAGTCGCTGGCAGTCAGAATTGGATTGTCAGGACCGATCAAAACAACACTAACGATGGAAGAGGTGGCAGGGCAAAGCGGATCGTTTACAACTACAGAATAGTCTCCCGGCTGCGTTACATCAAGCGTTGCGGTCGAAGTCGATTCATTAGTGGTTGCCACAATGTTTGCCCCATTATACCAGGTCAAAGAACTGGGTACAGGAAGGTTACTGGCGGTCAATTGTACCGTGCCATTGGGGCAAATAACGGTGGCACTGGCACTGAGGCCTGGATTGTCAGGCCCAATCTTTACAATACCGACATTGGAGGAGGAAACTATACAAATCGGATCGTTTATGATTACTGAATAGTCTCCGGGCTGCGTTATATCAAGTGTGGCGGTGGAGGCCGTTTCATTTGTGGTCGCCACAATATTTGCCCCATTATACCAGGTCAATGTGCTGGGCACGGGCAGGTTGCTGGCGGTCAGTATTGCTGAGCCATTGGCACAGATTACGGAGTCGCTCGTGGTCAAAATTGGCGTGTCCGGCCCGATTTTTACAATACTAGCGATGGGGGAGGAGGCCGGGCAAAGCGTATCGCTTACAAAAACGGAATATTCTCCCGGCTCTGTTATATCAAAGGTGGCGGTTGAGTTAGAAGCGATTGACATCGCCAAAATATTGGCCCCATTGTACCAAATCACTGTACTGGAATCTGTTAGGTTACCAGCAGTAAGTTGTACCAAACCATCGGTGCAAATGGTCGAGTCGCTCGCATTCAGGCTTGGGGTGCCTGGCCCAATCTCTACGATTTCAAAAGTGTCGCGCCGGAGGCAATTGTTTGCATCTTTTACTTCAACGGAGAAGATTCCCGCTCCAAGTCCGACCAGGTTCTGGCTTGTTGCGCCATTCGACCAAGTGTAGCTTACCGCACCAGTGGCGCCTGTCGAAGTCAGGTTAATCTCGCCAGTCATGGAGCCAGGGCAAATTCCAGGACTGGCCATACCCGAAACTTGAAAAGGAGAACAAAGCTCCGTCACACGTTGCACTCTGCCGGAGGAAAGCAGGGTTACAAACAATTCGCCATCTTTATTTTCGCCTAAGCTGCTATACTCATAACCCGTTAAATTGGCCAATAAAGCGGTTGAGAAGGTTCCGTCGCTATTCCGCCGGGTGTACCACCACCTACCGCTGCAATAATCCGCAAAAAGGTAACATCCATAGAGATCCGGGTATTTGCTTCCGCGATAGATAAAGCCACCCGTGACGGAACATCCATTGCCGCCCGAATGTGAATATTCGAAAAATGGACTGACGTACGCACTGGCTGGCTGACATCCAGTTGTATTATACGGATGCAACCCTTCGTAGCATCGCCAGCCATAGTTCAGTCCAGGTGTATTGGCGGGTTCAAAGTCAACTTCTTCCCACAAATTCTGACCTACGTCACCAATCCACATATCGCCCGTGAGCCGGTCGAAGGAAAAACGCCATGGGTTGCGCCAGCCCAAGGACCATATTTCAGGTTTGTATTGAGCGTTTCCAACAAAAGGATTGGTTGGAGGCACTACGTAGGGTTGCGAAGCATTGCTGTTTTTTACATCAATACGGAGCATTTTGCCAAGAAAAGTCAATTTGTTTTGTCCGTTATTCTCCGGGTCACCACCGCTGCCGCCATCGCCAAGGCCGATGTAGAGAAACCCGGCCGGACCAAATCGAAGGCATCCGCCGTTGTGATTCCAATATGGCTGGCTTTGCTCTATAATGGTCAATTCTGAGTTCGGGTTGGCCTCATTAGGGTTATTCGGCTTTACTGAAAACCGTGCGACACGGGTATCTCCGGCTCCATTTTTTGTATAATTTACATAAAAATAGCCGTTTTGGGCATAGTTAGGATCAAAGGCCAAGCCTAGCAGCCCCTGTTCGTTCTGCCCTGAATTTACCCTTGGGTCAATGTTCAGTAAAGTATCGAGGCGGTTGCCGAGACTATCGAGCACCCAAATAACACCCTCCCTTTCTACCACAAAAAGTCGGCTGTCGCCACAATGCGCGATGTCCACCGGGAGGTCGAATCCAGTGGCAAAATTGACAAGCTGTATTTTTGGTTGGGCGAGGAGGTAAAGCGGGGAGAGCAAAAATGCCAGTAGGAGTAATTTATTCATAGGAAATATCTAATTGAAGCCGGCCTTTAGTTTTCAACTAAAACCGCGTAGCGGTGTCATTTTGGTAAAATCAAAAAGCGGCGCGTTCGCCTTCCGAAGCAAACCGAATCAACTCTTCCACATATTGCCGGTGATTGGCGAGGCGCGGCACCTTGTTTTGGTTGCCAAATTTACCCCTTGCCCGCATCCAGCGTATAAAAGTGCCCTTTGGCACTGAGTTGAGTAGCAGGCGATCAAGCGCCATGCCTTTGTACCGTTTGGCTTCGTAATCGGAATTGATGCGTTGTAGCGACTCATCCAGCACTTGGTTGAAGCGTTCCATATCAGAGGGCTCTTTTTCAAACTCTACTACCCATTCATGCCCCCCGCGTTCTTTCTCTGCTGAAAAATAAACGGGTGCAGCGGTATATTCGGTCACAGCGGCATTCATTTGGCGACACGCCTCGGTGAGGGCTTTGTCGGCATCACCCACCATCACTTCTTCGCCGAATGCATTGATAAACTGTTTGGTGCGGCCAGTGATTTGAAAACAGAATGGGTAGCGACGCGTGAACATGATGGTGTCGCCAAGTTTATAACGGAACAGGCCATTATTCGCCGAAATCATTACGGCGTAGTTTTCGCCCAACTTCACATCCGGTAAAAGCACCGTTTTAGGGTGTTCCGCATCCCATTCGTTTGATGGGATAAACTCGTAAAAAACGCCATTGTCAACCAGCAGGAGCAGATCATTTTGATTCAGATCACATTGTGCGCCGAAAAACCCTTCTGATGCATTATAGGCTTCCTGATAGACAAAATCATCGCTTGGAATCAATTCCCGGAAGGTCTCCCGATACGGATCAAAGCCTACTCCGCCATGCATATACGCCTGAAGTTTGGGCCATACTTCGAGCATGTTTTGTTTCCCGGATTTTTCAAGGATAAGTCTGAAAAGCACGATCAGCCAGGTCGGCACGCCTCCGAATAGGCAGATATCCTGCTGTTTGCTGGTTATTTCAGCAATTCGATGGAGCTTTTCTTCGAAGTTGGGGAGCAAGTTGGTTTGAGCATCAGGCGTATAAAACAGTCGTCCGATGGTAGGCATGTGTTGCACCAGAATTGAGCTGACATCACCAAAACGGGTTTTGGGATACTCTGGCAAGGTTTGAAAACTGCCCGGGACAATCAGGTGCTTGTAGCGGAATGCCTGCATATCTGGCTTGTTGGCATAAAGCAAGGCAAGGCAGTCCCATGCACCCGCGAGATGACAATTGAAAAGGTTGCCATAAGGTGCCGGGATGAATTTACTTTTGTCGCTGGTAGTACCGCTGCTTTTGGAATACCAGTTTATTTCATTGGGCCACAGGACATTGCGTTCACCGCGCATCATTCGGGAGATATCGTCTTTAACCGCATCGTAATCCTTTGCTGGCACTATTTTCGCAAACTGTTCAGGGGTGCGGATACTCGCAAACTCCCATTGGCGTCCCTGTTCGGTGTCGCGGGCACGATCCAGCAAACGGAGCAGCCAACGCTCCTGAGCCTCTTCAGGATGCATCATATACCGCTCAATACGCTTCATGCGTCGAGAAAGGTATTGTTTTACTGCCAGGTTGATAATCGAATTCATAAATCTAGGGGCAAAGATAGGCGTTGCCTGAACGATGAACGATGAAGTAGGAACTATAAACCATAAAGTATGAACGATGAACACCCGCCTTCGATTAACAGTTGTCGCCGGCGCAATTTTTTAAAAACTTATCGAATCTTTGAGCGTGAAATTTGCCAAACACAGAGATTTTGACAGCTTCCTGGATGCGCTCTTGCCAAGCGAACAGGCAATATGTTTGCGAATCAGGAATTTAATCCTGCAAAATTTTCCTACATTGAAAGAAACCTGGGCTTACGGTGCTCCTTTTTACAAAGGCCGAAAAAGGGTTTGTTTTCTCTACCCCTCCAGCCTGCCGTACAGCGGTGTAAAAGAAGGGGTGAATTTTGGATTCAATCGTGGAAATTTGCTCTCCAACGAACATGGATTACTGTATTTAGGTGACCGAAAAGAAGTGGCGTACATTGCAGTTTTGGCAGAAAAAGATGTTCAGGAAGCCCTTTTTTTGGAAATTTTACACGAGGCGGTGATTCTTGACAACGGGATTAATACTAACGATTATGACAGTAACAACATTTGACCAACACCCACAACCAACCATTCACGCACTGGTATATGAACTGGCCGTGTATGAAAAAGAACCCGAGGCTGTGTTCACCACACCTGAAGAATACCTCGAAGATTTCAGAAATGGCCTTTTTGAAAGCCATGTTGCCGAAATGGACGGCAAAGTGGTGGGTATGACGCTCTTCTTTATGATGTATTCCTCCTGGAAAGGCAAGATGCTTTACCTCGACGATTTTGTGGTAAACGAGCAGTACCGCCGCTTCGGAGTGGGTCAAAAATTATACGATGATTTTATCGAAGAAGGTCGCCGCAGAGGCTGTCGCCTGGTAAAATGGCAGGTATTGGACTGGAACGAACCTGCCCTCAATTTTTACAAGAAGAACGATGCCATCATTGAAAAAGGCTGGTGGAACGTGAAGAAATTCCTTTTCAACACCTGAGTACTACGCAATATCCTAATATCCCAATATCACCCACCCCTGCTAGCTCCCCAAATCAGCCCAATATTAGCTAATAAGTAAAGAAAAAGAATGACCTTCCATGCTCGGCGATCAAACCGCGCCGATTCTTGCTGTTTGCCATTTTTCCAAAGGCGGAGCGATATCACCGACATCACGATGCACAATAGCAGGAAGGAAAAGTTAGGATATGAAGTTTGTCCACCAAAGTGAAAGTGGTAGATTGAGGAAGCACAGAGTCCACGATATATTTGTTTCCGACAGAGGCAAAAAGGCCACCCACTGACAATCCGAAACGGGGGTCAACATACTGAGGCTCAATAAAAAAGACCAACCAGGAGATGAAAAAAGCGACATACATCCCTGTGAACAGGGAAAAAAACAACCCAAATGAATGTCGCTTGATGTAGATGTTCAGTTCCGCGTGGGCGTAGGTGCTTGCTTCTGCTAATTCGGGGTCACCAAAGCTTGAATTGTATTGTTTGGAGCCAGCCAGGATTTCAAATCCTGTAATTTCCCAATTACTAAGGCTCAATGCTGCATCCAGTTGGGTATTGACTTTGTCGGCCACATACACCAGCGACTCAATGTCGTGATCGCTTTCTTCCAATTCGATGGTCATTTTCTGTTTGTCGAAGGGGAAACGCCGGATGTCCCACTCTTTTTTGAGCACAGCAGTGTAACTTTTACCATACCAATAGAGGTCTTTTTCAGGGATGGTATCTGTAAAGTCGTTCGGATTGCTGAATTCCTTGGCATTCGGGATTTCAAGGCTCTCTAAAGGATTCAATCCTCCGTTGGAAAAATTGAACCATACCCAAAACTGGGCAGAAAAACTCTTTTCACTCAGATTAATGTCATAAATGTCTTTGACGAATACGCCTACGGACACTGTGTCGGCCTGGGCAAACCCGGAAATAGGGAGCCAAAGGGTGGACAACAAAAGCAGGACTCGAAAGGCACGGTTTTTCATTTCTAGATATCGTTGGTCAATTTCGGCGGTAAAATAGGGTGAGCGTTTGCAGATTTTAGAGATATCATTACTTGATTCTTGTATTTCACCTACTCCAAAGTCACCTTTGCGCCCGTTTGTTTTAAACTCTTGAGGTTATTTTATGCAAAAGAAACAAAATTTGACTGGAGAAAGATCAAAAATCGATTAGTAGTTTGGGCCGAACACTGGTTTGTAAGAAGTGTCCTGACTACCACATTGAGTATTATGCTGGCTTTTTCCGTGGATCGTATGTATGAGGAGCACAAGGCGCATAAGCAGTTGTCCGAGATCTTACAAAGCCTTAGCCAGGAGCATTTGGAAAATATCACGGAAATTGACAATACCTTGGCCCAACAGGATATTTTGCTTAAAATTTTGATGCGCCATCGCTACGATTCTACGTCTACACTTATGGAAATTGCCTCTCAACCACCCTATATCCCCAAACCAATCTTAAAAACGACTTCATTAAGCCGGTTTTTAAGCAATGAGGTGGTAAAATACAATTTTGAACTGCTGTCACTTTTATCTGCGCTGGATGTATTGCACATCGAAATTCAAAATCACTTTCGTCAGATAGACGAAGCTTTGTACTCGCCTGCAACGAATGAAATTTCAAACACTGGACGCCTGCAAAAAATGCTCATGTTTAATATGACCAGCTCTGCAATGGCTCGTGAGAAAGAGCTAAAAGACAATTACAAACGCCTGGCCGAATACCTTCAGAAACAAGGGTTTATCAACCAAAAATAAAATTTAGGCACAGAAGCAAACTCAATTTGTATATTCTCCTGCCTTCGAGCGACCTTTGCGCCCGCTTAATGAAGTGATGAAGTGATAGAGTGATGAAGTGATTTTAGCCGCGTCCACTCAACCCATCACTTCATCGCTTTTACCCGCCATAGCCAAAGGCGAAGGCGACCACCGCTTTATCACTTTTACCCGCCATAGCCAAAGGCGAAGGCGGGCATCACTTCATAAAAATGTCTGAAAAAATAATCTTCTCTATGTCGGGGGTCAGCAAAACCTTCCCTCCGCAAAAACAGGTGCTCAAGAACATCTGGCTGTCATTTTTCTACGGCGCCAAAATCGGAGTGCTCGGTCTCAATGGTTCCGGCAAATCCACCCTGCTGAAAATCATCGCTGGTCTTGATCAGAACTACGAAGGCAAAATCGAATTTGAAAAGCAGTTCAAAATTGGCTTCCTCGAACAAGAACCTAAACTCGACGAGACCAAAACAGTCCGCCAGATCGTGGAAGAAGGCGTGCAGCCAATTGTTGATTTATTAAAAGAAAACGAGGACATCGGTGAAAAACTCGGGGTCGTGACTGACGATGACGAAATGATGAAACTCATTGAACGTCAAGGCGAAGTGCTCGAACAAATCGAGCATCTGGGCGGCTGGGAACTCGATTATCGCCTCGGTGTTTTTATGGATGCCCTGCGTTGCCCGGAAGACAACCGTCCCATCAAAATATGCTCCGGTGGCGAACGCCGTCGCGTCGCTTTGGCCCGACTCCTGCTCAGCCAGCCCGACATTCTTTTGCTCGATGAGCCTACCAACCACCTCGATGCCGAGTCCGTACAATGGCTGGAGCAATACCTACAAAGTTTCCCCGGTACAGTCATTGCCGTGACCCACGACAGGTACTTCCTGGACAATGTGGCGGGTTGGATCCTTGAACTCGACCGTGGTGAAGGCATCCCATGGCAGGGCAATTACACGACCTGGCTTGAGCAAAAAACCAAGCGTCTTGCCCAGGAAGAACGCGCCGACGACAAGCGCCGCAAACAACTCGAACATGAACTTGAATGGGTGCGTATGGGCGCCAAGGGTCGTCAGGCAAAAGGCAAGGCTCGATTGAGTGCCTATGAAAAAATGGCGGGAGAAGAAGGCAAAGAGAAAGAAGCAAAACTCGAAATCTGGATTCCAAATGGCCCGCGTTTGGGCGACAATGTGATTGAGGTTCAGAATATTAGCAAGGCTTTCGATGGACGGGTTCTATTTGAAAACCTTTCTTTTAAGATTCCTCCGAACGGCATTGTGGGAATCATCGGGCCAAACGGTGTGGGCAAATCTACCCTGTTCAAAATACTGACCGGAAGAGAAAAACCGGACTCCGGAACCGTGACTATCGGCGACACGGTGCAGATGAGTTATGTAGATCAAAGCCACGAAAATCTGCTTCCTGATAAAACGATTTATGAAATTGTGAGCGAGGGCAACGATATCATTACCGTCGGAAATGCAACGGTTAATGCGCGAGCCTACCTCTCTCGCTTCAATTTTGCAGGCAGTGATCAGCAGAAAAAACTTGCTGTTTGTTCGGGTGGAGAACGCAACCGAGTTCACCTTGCCATGACTTTGAAAGAAGGTGGCAACGTGCTACTTCTTGACGAACCGACGAACGATATCGACGTGAACACACTCCGTGCGCTGGAAGATGCCCTCGAAAATTTTGCGGGTTGTGTGTTGCTAATCAGCCACGATCGCTGGTTTCTCGACCGCTTGGCAACGCACATCCTGTCGTTTGAAGACGACGCCGAAGTTGTGTTCTTCGAGGGCGACTTTACCGCTTATGAGGAAATGAAAAAGGCTAAACTTGGGGATATCACGCCACACCGGCCACGGGTTAAGCACATTATTGGGTAATGAGTTTAAAGTAGCAAGTTTAAAGTAACAAGTTTCCAAGAAGCATCATCGCGAAGGCTACTTTAAACTTGCTACTAGAAACTTGTTACTTAATACCCCCGCAAAAAAGGATTGCTCTGCATCATATAACCTATAGTCGTCAATAGCACAAAATAGACGCCAAGCATAATCACCGTATAAATGCCATAGACTTTCCATGCCTTGCGCATACTGCGCCAGGCTTCTTCCAATACACTTTGATTGTTGTGCTGCAATGCCAGCTTGATGCGCTGGGAAAAGTGCAGATGATGCCGACTTCCAATAAACATGACAAAGATGGCAGCCACATACATCAGCAGCAGCAACACTATTCCAAGGATCACACCTGAAGGCAAAAAATTCAGATACATGCCCACCATGGCAGAAGATTTAAGCACAAAAAACAAGGTGGCCAATAATGCTAAGACATAAAGCCCAGACAATACAAATCCAAGCACGGCAAAATATACCGCCCATGTACTGGTGGAAAGCCATTCCTGTTTGGTGGCTGGGGTGTAGGAGAATTTCTGAGGGCTAGGGTTTTGAACGTATTCCATTGTGGATCAAAGTTTTGAGTTTGAGGAGGAGGGTGCGAAATTCGTTTCCAGAGATGTTCATCATTAATAGGAAGTCTGCAAAGGATTTGCTTCAGGTGTGGATGCCGCACCCAGGGATGCTACGATCAAACCTACATAAATTACCAAACTGGTTATACTCAGGATAGCAGCCAGCAGGTAAAAATGACGAAATGCGCGGAACGAATTTTCAAGCAGCTCCGGCGATTCGTCATAAAATGCCCTTTTTAATTTTGACTGAAAAAGCCAAAGCAACAGCCCGGGGACAAAAAGTGCGGCTGCGAAAGGCAGATAGAAAAGCACCACCCCAAAATGGTCGTCCGATGCCACGCGCAACGTGAGATATCCAAAAAGGAGCATTGCCGCAGCACCCAGAAAAAGAAGGATGGAGAAAAACATGGCCCAACTGGAGATGCTGAGCCAATGCCTAGCCAGGCTTTCAGTGAGTTCGAGTTCAACGGGAGATTCGATGTTTTGTCGGGCGTCGAGGGGTTCTTCAAAGTTTTCCATGGTAAAAAATGGTTTGGTTAATTTAAAATATGCCGCCAAAGTATAATGTCTTTTAGAAATTTCTAATAAAGACGAAAAAAATTAAGGGTTGATTTATCACCTTTGCCCGTGGCAATCAAGCCAAACTCAACATTTCAAAACCATACTTCCCAATGAATTTCCCTTCTTCGCGCCTTCAGCGCATTCTTGCCGAAGCCCCTGTACAGTTCCGTATGGGCGACTACATTAGCCAAGGTTTCAAGTTGATGAATGACAACTTTGGTATGCTGATCGGTTTCGTGCTTGTTTCCACTGTAATCAGTTTTTTGTGCCAATCAATGCCTTATGTGGGCTTTTTCCTGAGTATGGCTATCACTCCAGTTTTGAGTGTCGGCTATTCCCAATTTGCTTACATGGTATCGCGTGGCCACAAGCCTGATTTTGGGGAATTTTTCAAAGGTTTTTCCAAGATCGGGCCTTTGCTGCTTACCTATTTATTGGTTATGTTAGTTAGTTTGATAGCCATATTGCCGGGCCTTATTATCTGGTATCAAGCAGGCATGGTCGAGTGGTTGGTCGAATTGATGGATGCTTATCCGTTTTTCGAGGAAATCCCCAGCTTAGGCGATATGGTAGATATGTCGCTATTTGGAATTGGTATGGCCTTAATACTTATTGGAGGCCTCGCTATTGGCCTGTTTTCCGCTTGGGCCTTGCAAATTGCCTGGTTTTTTGAGGTAGGCCCAGTGGAAGCGCTTGATGCAAGCCGCAAGCTTATCGCTCGTAATTGGACCAGTATGCTTGGTTTTCTTATCATTTCTGGTCTAATCGCCATGAGTGGTGCTTTACTTTGTGGAATTGGGGTGCTCTACACCGCTCCGGCTGTGACCTGCGCTCATTTTTTCGCCTTCGCAGATTCCACGCACATTTTGGATGGCGAAGATGAAAACAAGCCTGACTTGATTGACCACTTTATTGCCTGATGGATTCATTCTCGCAGCAATTTTTTGAGTTTTCGCGTACTGTCACCTCTGAAAGCCGTTTGCGGCTTGCTCCAACGCCCTCCGGCTTTATCCACCAGGGAAATGCGCTCAATTTCGTGCTCAATTGGTTGGCAGCGAAATCCAGCAATTTCCATGCATCAAATACAGCTCCCGCGAAGATTTTTCTCCGCATTGATGATCTCGATTCGGATCGAAACAGGCCGGAATACACCCAAGACATCTTTGATTCCCTTGAATGGCTCAAATTGGACTGGGATTCTTTACCCGCCATAGCGCGCAGCGCGAAGGAGGGTGCCGCCATAGCGCGCAGCGCGAAGGAGGGTAAAACAATCTACCAATCAGCCAATCTCCCAAGATATCTCATTATTCTAAACCGCCTGCGCGAGCGAAACCTGCTTTTTGCCTGCCGTAAATCGCGTCGAGATTTGGAACAATACAATAATGTGTATCCGCCTGAATTTCGTGAACAAGGGCTGGATCTTGATGAAACAAATGTTGCATGGCGCATCAAAACACCAGCTAATTTCCCATTGCCCGATTTCGTCGTGCGCCGCCGCGATGGAATTCCGGCTTACCAGGTCGCGAGTTTTGCCGACGACCTTCATTTGGGCATTACACATATCATTCGCGGGGCTGATCTGGAAGATTCAACGACGGCTCAATGTTTTTGGCCAAAGTACTTTCAGAGAATAACTTTTGAAAATCAAATTTTTACACCATCCGCTTCTGCTGGATGAGGCAGGTGAAAAACTTTCAAAATCTGCAGGTTCGAGTTCCTTGAAATCTTTGCGAGATGCAGGCTTGGGGCCTGAATCGGTATTTCAGTTGATTGGAAAATGGCTCGGCCTGGAAGGAGATTCGGCGTTGGAATTGCTGAGTTCAATGCGCCAACGGCTGGTGTGAACTGTTTGAGGTAACCGCTGTTTGTGTTTATAACCACATAGCGCACATAGTACACATAGTTTTAGGTTCAGAATTTGTATCTATGTGTGCTATGTGCGCTATGTGGTTATCTAAAATAATCATGCAAAAAAGCACCATTCTCATAGCCGGCGGTTCTGGCCTCATTGGTTCGCGTTTAACGGAAATGCTTCATTCTCAGGGCCATACGGTACGACTCCTCAGCCGTTCTCCAAAAGGCATAGGCCAGTTTTTTTGGAACCCCGCAACAGATGAAATGGATGCTGAAGCCTTGCAAGATGTTGATTATGTGGTCAATCTGGCAGGCGCAGGCATTGCAGATAAGCGTTGGACAGCGGCGCGAAAAAAGGAATTGATAGAAAGCCGGGTGAAGAGTGCAGCAACGCTTTATCGAGCAATGGAGCGCATGGCCATGCGACCTAAAGCATATCTCTCTGCCGCGGCGGTAGGCATTTATGGCAATTCAGGCGAGACTTGGATTCGGGAAGATACCGCGCCATTTGATCAAAGTTTTATGGTGGAATGTTGTCAAAACTGGGAATCTTCCGCAGATGAAATGCTACGCCTGGGAATCCGCACCGTGAAATTCCGCATCGGCGTGGTATTGGCAAAAGAAGGCGGCGCTTTGGCCGAAATTGTGAAGCCACTGCGTTTTGGATTAGGGGCCTATTTTGGCAACGGACAAGCATGGTGGCCCTGGATTCATCGCGATGATGTGTGCGGCGCATTTATTTGGGCTATTGAAAATCAGGCAGTTGAAGGCGTATTCAACCTTTGTACGCCCGATCCGGCACGCGGGAAAGATCTGGTAAAAGCAACGGCCAAAGCCATGAAACAACCGGCTGTTTTCTTGCCCGCTCCAGCCTTTGTGCTGCGCCTTATTTTTGGGGAAATGTCCGCAGTAATCTTGAATAGCAACCGCGTCTCTTCAGAAAAATTGACCCAGGCTGGATTTGAATTTCAATGGCCGAAGTTGAATGCCGCACTTCGTGATATTTTTGCGTGACGATATTTTGAATCCAACTTTCCGAAAGTTTTAAACTTTCGGAAAGTTCAAACCCAATCGAATCAATCGCTCAATCGAAAAATGGATATCACTCAACAAGGCTACGTCCGCACCGACCTCACCCCCGATGGAGTAGCGCACATTCTGTTTTACCACCCCAACCACAACTCTCTCCCGAGCCGACTTTTGGCCGAACTCGCTGCCGCGTTTACTGCTGCAGGAGAAAACCCGGATGCCAGGGTCGTGGTGCTCCGAAGTGTGGAACACAATACGTTCTGTGCGGGTGCGAGTTTCGACGAACTCGGTGGTATTCAAGACTTTGAAACAGGAAAGGCCTTTTTTTCCGGCTTTGGAAATGTCATCAATGCGATGCGGCGTTGCTCTAAAATCATCGTTGGGCGCGTGCACGGAAAGGCCGTGGGCGGAGGGGTAGGCCTTGCTGCGGCTACGGATATTTGTTTCGCCTCCAAGTGGGCCTCTGTTCGGCTGAGCGAGTTGGCCGTTGGATTTAGTCCATTCGTCATTGGTCCGGCTGTGGAACGTAAAATTGGTGCGGCAACTTTTGCTCAAATGTCGCTTACACCTGATGAATGGCGCACCGCCGATTGGGCAAAACACAGGGCCTTTTCAGGAATCCTTTGAAACAGTCGAGCAACTTGATGCTTACCTCACCCATTTCAGCAATTCCCTTTGCAAATACAGCCCGGATGCCTTGCAGGAGTTGAAAAAAGTGTTTTGGCAAGGCACCGAGCATTGGGACACCCTGCTGACCGAGCGCGCTGCCATCAGTGGCCGACTTGCGCTTTCGGAATTTAGCAAAAATGCGATTGCAGCGTTTAAGAAAGCTTAGAAGGCTATTAGCGAATCAACATAAAGCGCCTATATGAAACACATAGTCACAGTAGGACACATAGTGTTGAAAATCACGGCTATGTGTCCTACTGTGACTATGTGTTTCATATAAATTATGCATGTTTCTCCCCAAAACAATCTTGACTTCTCAGTAATTCAACTACCGCAATAATAAATGGCTTACCTATTCAAGCCAAACGATTCACAAACCCGTGCCTTTACAGAACGGGAACGAGTTTTGCCTTACAGTTATGTAGCAGTTGGCAGTACCCAAAATGAAACCCCTGTATTAGGCTTCGACAACGATTTCAATTTTATAGCATTAGGTCAGGGTGAGGCTGTTTGGGAGGCTGCAAAAGAGGCCATTCGTCAGTGGAAAATGTTCCCAGGCGGCTGGGCCTGCATCTGGCCGGAACGGACGCCACTGCGCGAAGGCGAGGTGGTTGCAATGCTCGCAAAAGTGATGGGTTTGTGGTGGCTGAACTCCTGTCGGATTGTATATGTGATTGACAATCAAGACAAATTTGGCTTTGCGTACGGCACCTTGCCCGGCCATGCAGAGTGTGGCGAGGAATTGTTCATGGTAGAAAAAACGCCTGATGGGACGGTACGCTATGTACTTAAAGCCTTCTCCCGGCCACGGGTTTGGCTGGCGAGATTGGGATATCCGATTGCGCGTGCATATCAGCGAAAGTTTATTCGCGATTCAAAGGCTTCGATGGTGGGGTTTGTCAGAGATCAGCTGTGAGAGGTTGGTGACGGCTGTTGAGGGCAAGCATGGCCGAAAATTGGCTGCCGTCATTTAGTTAACGAGGAATAATTTCTAATTTTTTATTCACTATGCGTTGTTTAATAATTCTTGCATTTTTTTTGTTTCTAAATGAGGACTCTAAGGGACAAGGGTTTGATTACTTCCCGATTATCAAAAAGGAACTAAAAGGCCAAAAAATTTCTTCAGATTCTTTAAATGAATTCCTTATTGATATTATTCAAAACAAGTCAAATAATGATAGCCTTAGAGTTTCTGCTGTCCATGTTTTAGCTAGTCTTAAATCTGACACAGGTATAATATTTTTATTATCTCACCTTACTTATGCATTTAACTATGGAGATGGCATGTCAGATGTTGATCAAGCAAACTATTTAAGCAGTTGGTCGGCTCTAATGAATATTACAGGTGATTACGAATTTAGATGGCGACTTTTTCACATTGCATTTATATTCTGCGAACATTAGATCAAGACGAAGTTTCAATTAAATTCCTATTAAGTATAATGTTGAAAGCAACGTCAAAAGAATCTTTGAAATCTATAATAAAAGATGAATTGCGAAAAAATTCTTTATTGTACCAAGATAGGAATCTTGTATATGAAAAAAATTTGAATAAGGTACTTGCCAATATGGAATAACTGTTCTGCCTCGTGGTCTAACTTCACCGCCCCCTAGGTCTTTTTGACTTAGGAATGCACACTTTTACTTTTGATATTCAACAAATTGGGAAGAATAGCGCCATCAGAATTATCCTACCCCTCGTTCTCCGGTACCATTTTAAAGTAGAGATTCTGGTTTAGGTTTTCAAAGGCTACTGGCGTTTTGTAATTCAGGCTTGAATGGGGTCTGTCAAAGTTATGTTTTATACCACTGCTGCCCAGAAGGTTGTT
>JADJFA010000003.1 GCA_016708875.1 Lewinellaceae bacterium | reverse complement strand
AAAGTGGGTGGGATATGTTCCGAGAAATGCTGTCAAAGTAAAGTGCCACTTCGAACAAAACCCAAAATCCCCCCATCACTTCCTTTCTTTCGCCCAACAAACTTTCAGGTCGAACAATCTTGCTCGAATATGCCTTCCATCGCCGACTTACTTGCTAAGCCGCCCGCCGCCGCCTTTGTGTGCGAAAAAGAGATTCAACTGTTTGAAAATCAACTGACTGCCTCAGAGTTTGAATTCATCCTGGCTCTTACATTTTAGCGGGGCAGGCGGCGAGGGCAAAACAACCTTCTGAAACATTTAACTGAGGATTTGTGGCGAACTATGTTGTTCGCCACCTTACGCTGATGCCCGTGAGGTTGATGCACATCCATCCGCCTTCTTGTGGCCGCTCGTAATAGCCTTGGAAAAATCCATCCACGCCGGACAGATGGCTTGAAGCCCTGGGCCAGCTGGACTGCCGCGCGGTGCTTTTATTGATACCTACGAAAAAACAACAGCCCGGCAGACGATTGTCTGCACGGATTTTTTGCCCAATCTCCTCAAATATGCTCACGGTAATTGTGCGGGCGTAATGTCCTTCGGTTGCCTGGCCCAGCGATTTCTACGGTATGGTCTTGATGCGTACTGTCAGTTGCGCAGTTTCTCCGATGCTGAAAGCGAAGAATACTTCTCGCCGGAGGAATATGCTTGAGGAAAAATAAAGCCAATTTTTGATTTTACGCACGGTCGCCCGCTTGCACTTTCTGGTGGCGATATTTACGAGCATATCCTGACAAAAATTTCACCCCGGACGAATCGCCTGATGTGGTGCGAACCTTTGCCGCAATCTTTGTCCGTCAAGTGCCCAGCCCTACGCACCGGGCCGCTTTGGAGGTATGCGGCATCGTCAACTTACTTACTGAATCACTTTTGCCGAGGTGATGGGTGGAAGATGCCAGCGAACTTCTTTAGTTGGATGTGTGTGGACTTTCGTTTATCAGTATTGGCCGTGAAGGCATTTACCCGCACGAGTAATGCTCGCGAAGCGCTTTGTGCCGATTTGAAATGGCGACACTGATTGGAACGCTGAACTTCGCGCCTGAAGTCGCCATTATTACCACCGAAAAACTAAGAGTAAGGCGAGCGGCGAACAACGTTAAAAGTGCTGTTCGACCTTATTTTCCTAAAATGCACTATCCCGGCCATCAAACCTTTTTTAGCATGGCAGGAGACTGGAAGTTTTTGATGGATGTGGCAAACCAGAACGACTTGCCGGTATTGCGCGATATCGTTTGTATTTAGAAGGAGAAGAAAGCCTGCAGGTTTTTGATTTTCGGGCCGAACACCCCGCTTGCTCAAATCTGGGTGTGGCGACGGGTGCAAAGAAGCCAATGCTTTTGTGCTGAAAATCAATGGCCATGAATTGAGTAACGAAAGAATTTGGCAGATGGAGGATGCAAAAAGTCGCTGATTATCAAACGAAAAACCTCCACCTACGACATGGCGAACAAAACCGCCATTTTCCGAATGTGGATGGCCAAAGACACCCACCAGCAGGTGTCGGTTACTCCAGCAGCATCTTCCTTTCAATTGTGCAGTACTACTTCACTCCGATCGGCCGTGTGTTTCTCGAAGTGGATGCTGAATTTTGAAGCCTGGTGATGCTCCACGGCGACCTTTCCTGCCACCTGATTTGGATTTTATTGCGAATGGAACACCGTATGGTTTTTATGCACGATTATGCGCACGGCCTCCACTTCTGCCTGGCCCGACTTTGCTTGGAAAACGTGAAACAGGGTCGCTTGCTGATTTTGAGAACGAGGCGCCGCAGAGCTGCAGGTGGTCGTGCTGAGCGGCATGGAATTCACCGATAGCGTGGTGAGATTTGCGGCATTTTTCACCAACAACAACTAATTGATTCAGAACCCATTGGTTGTTAAGGTTGGTAGTATCCTCCGCAGGGCAAATGGCCCCGGATGTGGAGCGAGTGGGCATTTTTAAGAGAAAATACTTGCGGTTGTCAAAGAAATCGATGAATCTCCGATGGACGGTAAATCACCACCGGGTATCGTTTCGCTCTTCGTGAATCCGGTGGGTAGCCAGAAAACCGCTGATTTTCTGAATATGTCGCTCCAGTACCTATATATGCTATCTTTCGGCAGTACGCAGCGCGTGGCAGAGATTATGTGGGGTTGGGAATTGGGGTAGGGTTTAGATATAAATTGAACATAGAATATTAACTACTAAAGGCATAAGGACACAAAAGATTAATAGACAACCTTGTGTCCTTATGTGCCTTTGTGGTTAATATTCTATGTGTTTAATCTGCCACTTCTAATTCTCCAGCACCTCAATTTTTTCCTTCACCGAACCTGCCTCCCAGCGCCGCATGAAGCGCAACAACCATCGAAGCCACAAGCCAGGCGTATGGATTTTTTTTGCAAAAAACGCAACGTTTTTTGTCCAATTCGGCGATGATAGTTTGCTCAGCAGCCCGGTCTGGCGCAATGCAATTAACGTGCTGCTTTCTGGAAGCGCCACGGGCGGCACTAATATACCAACCTGACCCGTAACCTTCATCTTCCGTCCGGAAAGTCGGTCGAGCCAATCAAAAGGCAACCAGTATTTTGGCCAATTGGACTTGAGTTTGGTCCGTGAGCGATCTAATTATCTTGTTGACGCATGAAATCGTGGCGAAGTCCAAAATCGCGTCGCGCTGACGAACCGAAGCAGCAGCAATGCAAAGGTCCAGATTGCTATTAAGCATTCATGCCCAACAAAGGTGTTGCATCACAGTAATTTGTTGGTCCTGAGCCACTTCAAAAGAAATTCTCCAGGGATTCGGTAGGCGTTCACCAGCCCAGGTGTCAAAAGCGTCGAAATAACGTTTTGCGAAGCCGCATCCACCTGTTCCATTCGGGTGAGCCGTTCTGAAAATCGCCCGAATCACTTGCATCCCGGACTGCAATGGTCATTTTATAGTACAATGCCGCAAAACAGCCCAAGGGGATTCGTTTGTTTTGGCCCAGGCAATAATCTGCTGTTTCCGCGCAATGACATCTGTAAAACTATTGACAACTATAATACACGAATGAAGTGAGAGGGGTAGGGCTTACTAATTTGGAGTATCCCCCGTTGGCCAACCACCCGCACTTGAATTCCTGTAACGTTAATCGAGGTATTGCCCCAAATCATTACAAAGCCTTTCTCCTGCACCCCCCAAGAGTTGTTGATATAAGGATCTTTGCAGGAGAGCAGGATTTCATTTTTCGCAGCGTCAAAATTACAGCGGCCAGTATCCACAATTTTACCCTTGACCAAAAGATCAAAGGTTTGATCTTCACGGAATTTCAAACCATTTGGATTGGTATTGATGGTGACTGTAGTATCGCTGTTGGTAGGCCATATTTAGGTGCCACCAGCCCGTGCTGAGATAGGCTTTTTTGCTGGCACTGGGCGGGGGAATGCATCAACAGGAACCTGCACCATTCTTGGCGCTTTGTATCTGTAAAGTGCCCTGACCGTATCGGCTCGTTCCCCCTCAATCACATGGGAGGCCTTGATGCCATATTGTATTTTCTTCGGGAGGGGCCGCGACGACGGTTTCCGGCGCTGTTTTTTTGCAAGTTTGCAGGTCAGATCCTGACCGCGATAACGATAATTCCAAGTATATTGTTGACTTTCATGATATTAGAAAAATCCCCGCCAGCACGACGCTGATGGGGATGGTTAAGTAACAGCCCAAGGAATCGAACCACTATCAGAAGTTCCGGAAACTCCCATTCTATCCGTTGAACTATGGAGCCTTTACCGCCGAAGCCCGTTTAGGCGAAGGCGGGTTTATTGTTCTAGCCAAACCCGTTTAGGCAAGGCGGTTTTGTAATTATTTCATATTGCTTCCCTCCTTTCGCCCTAAACGGGCTTCGGCGGGTAAAGCGGTAAATCGGGCTGCAAAGGTATATAAGCAGGTTTTTCAAAAATCAAGATTCAAAACTCTTTGTGATTTGCACTTGCTACGTTTCAAACTTGCTACTTATAACTTTCAAACTTGAAACTATCCCTGATCTCAACAAGTTCAGGGTCAATCCAAATTTTAGCATTTTCCAGCAAACCCGAGGATCATCGCTCCAAATGGCTTCTCCGTAGCACTTCAACCGCCTTGAATTTCGTTCACCAAAACGACGGATAAAATGCGGCAGAAATGTGCTCTTTCCCAATCCAGTGGTCTTGGAGATGCATAATCTGCGGCTATAGGACAATTGGAAACCCTTCGCTGGCAGCCAGTTTAAAGCCACCTGGTTTGAACGAGAAAGTGCTTGGGTTCTGAATGGGTGGGGCCTTCGAATAACATGACAGGAACCCTTCGTGCAATTTTTCCCCAATTCTTCCAGTGTTTTCTTGCGACCGGCCACGCTCTCGCGTTTCAAAAGAGCACCCTGAAACTTTGCGCCGAAAATCCAATGATGGGCCATTTCGCCACCTCTGCCTTAGAGACTCTGTAAACATTGGCGTCGTGAACCAGTAAAACAGGATCGAGGTAGGAGCGGTGATTGCCCATCAGGATACATGGAAAATCAGGAGGTGTGCCTTTATTGATACGAACCCCAATAGCGGGCAGAAGGTGCTGCGCCCAACGTTGACGGATCTGCATGGATCTGCGGATATCATTGCCCATCAAGAGGCTGCTGAGAATGATTTGGCTGATTTTGAATGTAGTGTAAGGCGAATAGAGTAAGCGCCAGAATGCGCGGAGTTTTTTCATGGGAGAGGATTGCTGCGAAAAGCGAGGGCAAAGGGGAAACTTGCGGATTTTTCGCAAAATACTGGCATAAAGCCCTTCGTACCTTCGCACCATGCGCCAAAAAATTTCTATTCCCAATCCTTAGTCTTGCATTTGCCGGACTGACGATTTTTTTGGATATTTTGTGCAACGCAGTGATTTTCAGCTATTCATAACCGCTTACGCTGCTTTTTTTGGGCTGTATGTTTGGGTCGTTTTTTACCTCCAAAGTCATTTTTCAACTAGCCAAACACGGTATCTGCTTTGGCTTGGCATTGGGCTTCGGGTCTCTTGCTTTTCAGCATTCCCAATCTTTCAGACGATTACGTCAGATTTCTCTGGGATGGACACTTGACCGTTGCGGGCATCCATCCTTTTCACATACGCCTGCTTATTTCTTTGATAATCAAATATTTCCACCGGGAATTACTCTGAATTGTTTGAAAAACTCAATCTCCCGGATACTTCACGATTTACCCGCCGGTGTGCCAAGCCGTGTTTGCGCTGGCAGCCTGGCTTTTTCCCACAAGTGAATTGGGCGGCGTGTTTGTAATGAAATTGTTTTTGCTGGCTTGTGAGATTGGTACGATTATAGCTTTGGAACACCGAAGGGCACCGACACCGCCTATACCACCGAATTTTTCAAATAACACATCATTTTTCGGTGGTATGGGCGGTGTCGGTGCCTTCTCTTCTTTACAGCCCTCAATCCACTCATAATCCTGGAAATCTGCGGCAACGGCCACTTTGAAGGTGCTATGATTTTTTCCTACTGGCAGGAATGGCCGCAATTCAACAAGGTAAAATTGCAAAGGCGCCTTTGGTGGGCGCTCGCCACGCCAGCAAGATGCTCCCAATCATGTTTTTGCCCATCGTGTGGCGTTGGCTTGGCTGGCGGAAAGGATTGATTTTCAACGCAATATTCGCGGTGGTGTGTCTGGTACTGTTTGTGCCCATTCTAGTAATGTTGCCAAATATGTTGGATAGCCTTGACTTGTATTTTCGAAATTCCAGTTCAACGCCAGCATTTATTACCTCGTTCGGGGTCGGTTTTTCAAAAATCGGCTGGGATATTGGGGCGTATTCTGGTCCGGCTTTGGCTGGATTGACTGTGCTGGGAGTGTTGATAATTGCTTGGCGGACAAAGCGTTTGTCGAAGGTTGAACTTTCCCCGAAAGTTCAAAACTTTCGGAAGTTTAAGCACCTTACTTGCTATTTGCCCTTTTCTATCTCTCATTCTCAGCCACCGTACAGCCATGGTACAGTTGTGTTCCTTTGGCACTTTCCCTCCTTACGCACTGGCGTTTTGTGGTAGTTTGGTCAGGCTTGGCTGCACTTTCTGACAGCCATTATGAGGGCGGATGCAAGAGAATTACGGATTGATTGTTTTGGAATACGCACTGCTCTGGGGATTTTTTTTGGGAATTACGGAGGATAATTGTTCGAAAACCACCACAAATTTCTTCCTGAACATTTCTACCTTCGCGGCGATTTTTAGCACACTCAACACTTACACACCACACACAATAATGAGTCTGTTTCCTCACCCCGATCGCTTCGAGCGTCGGCATATCGGCCCCAGTGAAACTGAAACCCAAGAAATGCTCAAAGTCCTGAAAGTCAAATCTTTGGACGAACTGATTGAGCAAACCGTTCCCGCCGCCATCCGCCTGAAAAAGCCACTCAATCTCCCGCCTGCCCAGTCTGAATTTGAATATCTGCAGGACCTGAAAAAGGCTGCCTTGAAGAATCGGGTCTTGCGGAACTATATCGGAATGGGTTATTCTGGCACGATCACGCCACCGGTCATCCTGCGCAATTTGTTTAGCAATCCAGGCTGGTACACCCAGTACACGCCTTATCAGGCAGAAATTGCGCAGGGACGTCTGGAAAGCCTGCTCAATTTCCAAACCATGGTCTGCGATCTTACAGGCTTGCCCATTGCCAACGCAAGTTTGCTGGACGAAGGCACGGCTGCTGCCGAGGCGATGAACATGTTTTACAATGAAAAAACAAACGGGCCAAAGCTGGTGAAGAGGCCAAGGAGTTTTTGGTGTCAGACACGGTGTTTCCCAAACCATTGACATGTTGAAAACCCGCGCCTTGCCGCATGGCATTGAACTGAAAATTGGGAATTGGAAATCCTGAATTTTCTGAAAAACTTTTGGCGTTGCTCAATACCCTGATAGTCAGGGGAATGTAAGTGATTACCGTGCATTTGTAGAAAAAGCCAAAGCCAAGGGAGCCTTTGTTTGTGTTGGCGCTGACCTCCTTTCCCTGGCCTTGTTGACACCTCCCGGTGAATGGGGCGCCGATGTGGCCGTGGGCAATTCACAACGTTTTGGAGTGCCGCTGGGTTATGGTGGACCACACGCTGCGTTTTTCGCTTGTGCAGAAGATTTCAAACGCCAAATTCCGGGACGTATCATCGGTGTTTCGGTGGACAAACACGGCAATCGCGCCCTGCGCATGGCCCTGCAAACCCGCGAGCAACATATTCGCCGCGAAAAAGCGACTTCCAATATTTGCACCGCACAGGCCCTGCTGGCCAACATGGCCGCCATGTACGCCGTGTATCATGGGCCAGATGGTATTCGGGGCATTGCGCAACGTGCCCACGATATGGCTGCTGCGCTTTCGAGTGCACTCAGCGGGGCGGGGTTCAAACAAACAAACGCTCACTTTTTTGATACGCTCCGCTTTGAATTTGCGGAAAGCAAACTTGCCGACATCAAATCAAAAGCAGCAGCAGGCATCAATTTTTTCTACGAAAAAATGCCCTGCAAATCGCCCTCGACGAAACCGTCACGGAGCAGGATTTGAATGATATTTGAATGTATTTGGAGTCAAAACGCAACTGTCTAAAGTCAGTACTCAAAAGTCTGCATTGTCGCGCTCAAGCGAATTCTTGACGCACCCAGTCTTCAATTCTTACCACACGGAGAGTGACATGATGCGCTACCTCAAACGACTCGAAAATCGCGATCTCTCACTGGTACATTCCATGATTTCGCTTGGCTCCTGCACCATGAAATTGAATGCTGCGGCCCAGATGATCCCGGTAAGTTGGGACAACTGGTCGAATATGCACCCGTTCATGCCTGCGGGGCCAAGCCCAGGGTTATGCGCACATTATCAGTGAATTAGAAAAATATCTTTGTGAAATAACAGGCTTCTCTGCTTGTTCTTTGCAGCCCAACAGCGGTGCACAAGGCGAATATGCCGGCCTCATGGTCATTCGTGCTTACCACCAGGCAACAGGGGGCGCACACCGAAACGTATCGCTCATTCCTTCTTCCGCGCATGGTACCAACCCGGCCTCGGCGGTGATGGCGGGCATGGAAGTCGTGGTGGTGGCTTGCGACGAACGCGGCAACATTGATGTCTCCGACCTTCGCGCCAAAGCTGAACAGCATTCTGCCAATCTCTCTTGTCTGATGGTTACCTACCCATCCACCCACGGGGTGTTTGAGACCAGCATCAAGGAAGTTTGCGACATCATTCACAAGCACGGCGGTAAGGTGCATGGACGGCGCGAACATGAACGCTCAGGTTGGCCTCACCAGTCCGGCCACCATTGGCGCAGATGTTTGCCACCTGAATTTGCACAAAACCTTCGCCATTCCGCACGGCGGCGGCGGTCCTGGCATGGGGCCCATTTGCTGCAATGACAGTCTCGCACCTTATTTGTCCAACCACGTTTTTGCAGAAGTAGGTGGCGCACAGGGAACCAACGCTATTTCCGCCGCACCATGGGGAAGTGCCAGCATTTTGCTGATTTCTTATGCTTACATCCGAATGCTGGGAGCAGAAGGGTAACGAATGCCACGAAATACGCAATTCTCAACGCGAACTATATCAAGGCCCGCCTCCAAGGCGCGTATGAAATTCTTTACACCGGGGAAAACGGCCGTTGCGCCCACGAAATGATTGTGGATATGCGCCCCTTCAAAGCGCTTGCCGGTGCGGAGGATATTGCTAAACGCTTGATGGACTATGGTTTCCATGCGCCTACATTATCGTTCCCGGTGGCAGGCACCATCATGATCGAGCCAACGGAAAGCGAAAGCAAGGCCGAACTCGACCGTTTTGCGACGCGCTCCTGGCAATCCGCGAAGAACTGATGCAATTGCCCGTGGAGATTACGACCACGACGACAACCCGTTGCACAACGCACCGCATACTTGCGAAGAGGCTACTGCCGACACCTGGAACCATCCTTATTCCCGTCAAAAAGCAGCATACCCGCTTCCATACCTACGTCATGGATTCAAATTCTGGCCAACAGTGGGTCGTATTGACCAGGCATTTGGAGACCGGAATTTGGTGTGTACATGTCCGCCTATGGAGGCGTACGCTGAAGCGTAATCAAATGAACCTGTCCATACTCCAAGCCGTAGGACGGGTAAATCACCAACCAATACATGACCTTCCTAACAGCAGAGTGGCGCAAACTCCTCATGGCCAATTACATCGTGCCGCCAGAGCTGCTTAAACCCTTTGTCCCTTGGGGCACGGAATTGGATTTATGGCAGGGCCGATGCTACGTCAGTCTGGTCGGATTCATGTTTTTGAAGACTAAGTTGTTGGGAGCTCCCATTCCTTTTCACCGCGATTTTGAAGAAGCCAACCTTCGCTTTTATGTCCGCCGAAAAGTGGGCGATTCATGGCGACGTGGCGCCGTCTTTATCAAAGAAATTGTTCCCAAACCCGCTATCTCTCTGGTTGCCAATGTGGTATATCGGGAAAGTTATTCGACGCATCGAATGCGCCATACCTGGGATTTAAGCGATGCGCAGCATATATTTCATACGAGAGGAAGCCGTTTTTCAGGGTGACTGGTATAAAATGACGGCGGTAACAGACCCTTTGGCCCAACCAATAGATGTTGGAAGCGAGGAAGAATTTATTACGGAGCATTACTGGGGCTATGCCCGGGCTGGCAATGCCCGCACCAATGAATACCAAGTGCAACACCCGAGCTGGGATGTGTATCAAGTACGTTCTCATGAGATTTCCGGCGACTTTGGAAGCTTGTACGGGAAGGAATTTGAGGAGATTTTGGCAGATCAGCCAGTTTCCGTTTTTGTGGCGGAAGGTTCAGAAATCTCGATCATGGAAAAGACGACTTTTGAAACTATAAGGATTTTTGAACAAAGCCCTACTTTGCCGCGCAAAACGGCAAAACCTAAACCAATCCTTATGGCTTTTCTTGACAATCTTTTCCGTAAAAATCCATTGACGACGCCATTACTACGGCGCAAAACGAAGAAATTCATGGCGCAGGTGGCCTGGATAAAAACCTGAGCGTACGAGACCTGACAGCATTTGGCATCGCGGCCATTATAGGTGCAGGTATTTTTAGCACCATTGGTTCTGCTAGTTTTAATGGCGGACCTGCGGTGGTTTTTCTCTTTATTTTCACGGCACTGGCCTGCGGCTTTGCGGCATTTGCATACGCAGAATTTGCCTCCATGGTGCCTGTTTCGGGCAGCGCTTACACCTATTCCTATGTGGCCTTTGGCGAATTGATGGCCTGGATAATTGGCTGGGCGTTGGTAATGGAATATGCGGTGGTAAAATCACTGTGGCAGTGTCGTGGTCGGGCTATTTCACGGGCCTTTGCGAGAGCGCAGGTTGGCATATACCTGCCTGGGCCACAACAGATTATGTCACGGCACACGCGGGTTTGATGAAGCCACCGCAATGCTCAAAGGCGGTAAAACAGCGGCTGATTTTTCTCAATCACAACAAGAATCTTATGAGGCCTGGCAGTCGGCGCCACGGATAGGCGGTTTGCGTACCATTCTGGATATTCCAGCCATCGTGATGTCCATTTTATTAACTGCGCTTGTGTATATCGGCATGAAAGAATCAAAAACAGCGGGCAACCTGATGGTGGTGCTGAAATTGATTGTTGTGCTGCTCGTCATCATCGTTGGAGCGGGTTATGTGAACGTGGACAATTGGCATCCCTTTGTGCCAAATGGTTTTGGCGGAGTGATGGCGGGGGTTTCGTCAGTATTTTTTGCTTACATCGGCTTTGACGCGCTTTCTACTACAGCAGAGGAATGTAAAAATCCGCAGCGTGATCTACCGCGGGCAATGCTCTATTCCATCGTCATTTGTACGATCCTGTACATCATTATAGCACCTGTTTGGACGGGAATGGTGAGTTATAAAGAACTGGATGTCAATGATCCATTGGCATACGTCTTTCAAAAAAATCAACCTAAAATGGTTTTCAGGGATTATAGCGGTAAGTGCTGTAGTAGCGATGGCGGGCGTGTTCCTGGTATTCCAACTTGGTCAACCACGTATCTGGATGACCATGAGCCGCGATGGTCTGTTGCCCAAACGTTTTTCTTACATCCACCCAAAATTCCGCACCCCAACATTTGCAACCGTGGTTACGGGCTTCTTCGTGGTGGTGCCTATGTTGTTCATTCCCAGCGACACGGTGCTTGATCTGTGCAGTATGGGCACTTTATTTGCCTTCGTGTTGGTGTGGTGGGGTTTTAAATTGCAGGTGCAGCCCAATGCGCCACGCGGAAAATTCCGCACACCATACATGAATGCCAAATGGATCTACCCGCTTGGATTGGTAGCCATTGTGTTGCGTTCCTTTTTACGCGTTATGAGGCGGATACAAAAGCATGGCTCAGCAATGAAAAGCAGATGTTTGGGGTAGAAAACTTGCTGCATAACATCCCAGAGTCCGAAATGCCCGCAGTTCAAAGATTTCTCACCGTTCGAGATAGTGCAGGTTTTGCTGCGGCAAATGGGGTAGTGGCCGATTATTTGGATGGCCTGGAAAGGGATGCTTACAACCAAACTGTGGCCGCATTGCCAATGACCGAAGAAGCGAAATATGAATCAGGCTGGCATTTGTTCAAGCACAAAATCCCCATGTGGCTGTTCATATTCACTTGTCTCATAATGGCTTGGCTCGCTTCAAGCACAACCTTTCCTTGATTCCGATTTTAGGTCTTGTCTCCTGTTTGTATATGATGGCTCAGATACCCGCGAAGAGTTGGCTGGGCTTTTTCATTTGGCTGGCGGCAGGCTTGGTGATTTATTTTGGGTATGGGTATTCTAATAGCAAATTGGCAAAAACAGGTTTGAACATGCCGGTTTTAGTTTCACACAACGCCACAACGCCACAACGTTTTTGTACCCACGTTGTGGCGTTGTGGCGTTGTGTGAAATAACCCCGTATGCCCGCGTGGTTTTTTCGCTCTTGTTGCTTGCCCTCTTGCTTCCCTCCTGCACAGTTTTCAAAAGCCGGGACACCCGCTCCGCCTTAAAAATCAAGCGTGAAGTAGCCCATTCCCAGTTTTTTCAAAGGCTTTTACTGGCTTCACTCTGCTTGATCCTGCCACTGGGAAAACACTCGGCTGACTTAATGGAGACCATTATTTTACGCCTGCCTCGAATACAAGATTTTGACGCTGGCGACTTGTCTGGAGGTTTTGGGGGATTCGGTGCCGGGGGTGAAAATAACAACCTTTGAAAAAGAGGATGATACTATTGTTCATTTGCTACCTACTGGTGATCCAACTTTTTTACATCCATATTTTAAGAATTGGCAGCCTATGTTCCGATATTTGAAACTACGCGAACATCTGACAATTTTTGAGCCTGATGTTTTTCAAGACACCCGATTTGGGCCAGGTTGGGCTTGGGATGATTATAATGAGGAATATTCGCCCGAACGTTCAGCGATGCCAATTTATGGGAATGTAATAACAATAAAAAAAGTAGATACCACGGACTTTCCTTTAGCCCTTAATTGGGAGAAAATCGTATGTCCAAAAAAGACTTCCAATCAGGAAAACCCCTTCGTGTGGAAGGCAACCTATCCATTTGCATACCATTGAATGAAAAACTTCCCGATGGTTACATGCAATCAATTCCTTTAAAAACTGATCCCATGGTTTTTTATGGCCTTATTAGGGATACGACAAAAAACTCAAACATAACTACGACTTGGACATTGATAAAAGAGGAGGAAATGAAACTATGTATGGCTCTAAACCTTATTGGCACACCCTCTATTCCACCCCATCGACACCGTTCTCCGCCGCATGATGCACCAAAGCGATAATTTCATAGCAGAACAAATGCTACTGGTATGCGCAGGAATGAAATTTGACTTGCTCAAGCAAGACACCATGATAAAGTGGATGTTGGATAGCTCGCTTACAAACCTTACGCAACGGCCCAAATGGGTGGATGGCTCCGGTCTTTCACGCTACAACCTGATGACCCCACAGAGCATTGGGCAAGTGTTGTTGAAACTTTGGAGGAACAACCGCATGAAAGGATTCTATCCCTTTTTCCCGCAGGAGGAAAGGACGGTACCATTTCGGATTTGTATGCGGGTAAAGATGGCAAGCCCTACGTTTTTGCTAAAACCGGGGGCATGGGCGGGGTGCAATGCCTGAGCGGCTATGTGGTTTGCAACAGCGGCAAAGTGCTGATTTTCAGTTTTATGCACAACAATTTTGTAGGCGGTAGTCGAGACTGGAAGCTGGAAATGCAGCGTTTGTTGGAGCAAATCCACGAACGATTTTAGTAGATATTGGTGATATTGGGATATTATCCCAATATTCCATTATCCTAACTCAATCCTCTGAGATCACATCGCGTGCAAATAAAATCTTAGGTTTCCAGTAAGTAGATTGAGTGATATTTTCGACAATTACGCCCCTGCTGGTGGTACTGTGAACGCAGGTAATCCCATCCGACCCACGCTTCACCACCATTGCCACGTGGGAGATTTTCTTCTTGCTTTCGCCAAAAAAGATCAAATCGCCTGGCATTACTTTATCAATCGCAACATAGCGACCCTCGCTGGCCTGAATAGAGGAAGCAGGCGAGGCAATTACCCCAAACTCTTTCAATACATAACTCGTGAAGCCTGAACAGTCGAAACCCGTTTTGGGGCTTTGGCCCGCGTATTTGTAGTTCGTGCCGACAAATTTTTTCCCGTAGTCCACCACTTTTTTGCGGAAAGGGGTGGCGACAGCCTCTGTATATCCTCCTGGTTTAGAAGTTGACTTTGTAGTTGATTTAGATGTTGGTTTTGAGGGCTTTTTGGCAGGGCTACAATTAAAAGCCAATAATACAATTAGCAGTAAAAGGGAAAATCGAGCGGTGTGCATGTCAGTCATAAAATTTGCGAGGAAACTCCACAAAGTTCGGCTACGCAGTAGCCGAAGGGCAGTTTTTGATTTGTTTAACGGCTTACTCCCAGATGGTTAGTTCATTGCGTCCACTTCCATGACCAATTCAAGGAGGAGTTTCAAGTCTTCATAAAACTCATTTACCACTTCATAACTTGTGTTATTTGCAAAAAGCGATGGTTCCAGCAAATCGCGATCTTGCCTTAACGCGATATAGATTTTGTCGCCAATGATGGAAAAAGTAAATTTCCTTCTCACGCCCCACTTCCTGAAAAGACTGTCTAAAACCGGAGGATTGCCTTTTGAAATTCCTCCGATATAACGTCCTTAATCCTGACTTCCGGCGTGGCATAAGTATCGAAAAATACCTCAAAATCGGGCAAAATGCCCTCTCGAACCCTACGTCCGCCTTCAATGTGAAATGCCCGTTCGCTGCGACTCATATATTTTCGGTAGGCATCGGGCAGTCCCAACACGCCTCCATGCATATCCCATCGCTGGTAATCGGCTATCAGGAAAATACCCGAAAAAACGAGGTCGAGTCTGCTCCTGACTTCGGAGAACTCGCGGACGCGCAGTTCACAAGCTTCAAAAGGCGTTTCACGCACTTTCCCACGAATCAAATCCTCTCCAAAATAGTCGTCGCATGCCGTAAAAATTCGGCTTTCCAGGAAATTTTCAGGTGGAATAAAACCCTTTGGTTCGTAACCGTCGAAAGAAAAATTCACATCGTTGTCAATAAAATCAAGCAAGAGCGACACTATGCGCGGTTTGAACTCTTTGAAAAAGACCTGTACCTGGAACCCTAAATAGGTGATCCAAAGCCCGACAGGTATAAATAGTGCCAACGTAACCGCGAAAATGGAAAGGTAGACCTGCAACATCACCACACCCATCAGCATTAGTCCTGAAACCACAAGCAAGCGCATCAGCCGACGCCGACGCTGCTCCAGGTTCAGCAACTCTGGATAGATGCTCTGGTTGTAAAATAGTCGGAAATTGTGGTAAGCAGATTGCACGGCCAAATGTAGTTTAAAGGGTTTGATTTGTTTGAAGGGTTGTGGTCGGACTTAAAGATTACCTGAAAGTTAGCGACATAAAAATTACCGGAAGTTCATTGACATTTGTGGATAAAGAATAAATCTATGCGCAGTCATTCAAATGATATTCGCCGCAAGGCGATTAGCCTTTGGGAATCGGGCGTAAACTGCAGTGTCATATCCCGGCAAATGGGTATTGACTACGATACCTTATTGGGCTGGGTCAAACGTTACAGATCAAAGGGTTTTGATGGCCTTCTCACGGATTATTCACATTGTGGCAGGCCTATCAAATTTCCTGAAGTTATTCGGGAACGTGCCATCGCTCTTCGGCAGGCCAACAGCCAATGGGGAGCAGGGTATATTTGTGTTCAATTGCGAATCGAGCACCCTTTGGAACTTCTTCCCACGGTACGACAGATTCAACGTTGGCTAGGCCAGGCAGGGTTACAGGTGGAACGGACCGTACTTCCACGTACAAAGACGGAGTGGGTGCAAAAGCCCTTTGAGCGGGTACAAGTGGATGCTAAAGAGCGGTTAAAAACTCAAGATGGCCAAGAGTGTTGCTATTTGAACTTCACGGATGAACACACAGGCGCTGTATTAGAGGCGGTGGTTTTTCCCCTACGGCCGCATCGTTCAGGTTCCGGTCAAGGAAGTCTTTGACGCTGTGCGATATGTGATGTTCCGCTGGGGGTTCATCTCGTTTTTTCGAGCCGACAATGGCGCGCCTTTCGGCGAACCAACTCGTCAGGCTTTTTCTGCGCTCTATCTGCTTTTGTGTGCCTTGGGGATTGGAGTGAAATTGAATCCGCCACGCACACCGACTAAAAATGCCAAAGTTGAGCGAAATCAAGGTACTACTGCTCGATGGGCTCAGCCCCATCAGTGTGCAGACTATCTTGATCTTCAGCAAAAACTTGACCAGGCTGTTCTTATTCAACGAGAGTTGTACCCTACCCGAACCTGCAAAGGCAAAACACGTTTGGAGGCTTTCCCTCAACTTTTGTCCAACCCAAAACGCTTCCACCTTGCCGACTTTGACCTCAACAGAGTCTTGAAGCACTTGGCGGGCGGCACTTGGCAGCGCACTATCAGTTCGCAGGGAGCAACTAATATGTTCGGGCAAAAATACCAAGTCGGATACCCTTTTAGAGGCCTCGACATTACGGTATATTTTGACCCCGAAAACACCCATTGGGTTTTTAAAGATAAACGAGGCAAAATTATCAAATCACTCCCAGCCACCAATTTGACCGAAATCCATATTCGTTCTTTATCCTAATGTCAAGGAACTTCCCTAATCTTTATGTCGCCTATTCTCAGGTAATCTTTAAGTCCGACCACAAGGGTCTGAGGAGTGTGCAATTTCAAACAAACCAAACACCAAACTTTTTTTCCCGGCATCTGTGAATCCACTTTGCGAGCGTCGTTTTGTCGGGCCTTGATTATGTTGATATAATTACGGGCCTTTTTGTTACCGTAGTCGTTCCAGGATTTTGTTGCCCACTCGAGCGCAAGGTCCAGGTTGCCACTTACTGAAGCCACAGCCATGTTAAAGGCGGCACGCCTGGCGGCTTTGCGATTATCGCCTGAAAGGGCAATCACTTTTTTCCAAAGAGCTGTGGCTTTTTCGATGTCACGATCAGCCAAATGCCCAGCGGCTTTTTTCATGTGGTCCTTAAACCCCTTTGCCTTGTGATAGTATGCCCGGCTGACATTCACGTAGATGGGAGCAATGCGAGCGCCGTATTCAATGCCCACATTGTAGGCCACGTCGCGGGTTACATCCAATTGCGAAGGCAGGTTGCTGAGCGCGGCACGTTCGGTAGTACCGTTGCCGCTCCGTTCGAGGTAATCATCCGTAACGTATTCGTCCAGAATGATTTTAGTCTTCGGATCGTAAAGCCGCCAGCCGATCCGAACGCTTGTGCGTTGCTGAGATTGGTATCTGGTGACGGTATATTTTTTGCCTTCTTTGTCTTTTTTGGTCTCGGTATAAGGCCGGGCACTGCGCGCATTGTCAGAATCAAAAGACTCGATGGTTACCAGCGCATTGGAATTGTAATCCCGGCATATTTTGTCCACTTCGGCCCAGTCAAGTGCGGGCGGCATCCGGGCACCGGCTTTGCTGCCAGTCATTTCGATTCCAGTGCTTTTCACCTGAAAACGCGGAGTGCGCGTAAGCGCGTTGGTGAGACCGTCCACGGCTGTTTGGCGACTCCGGCGGTCCTGGCCGATTTCTTCGCCAGTAAAAAGTCCCTCTAAGAAATTAGACCAGCCGTTGGAAGGTTTACTTCGATCCACAATAGCTACTGTGGTGATGTGTTCTGGCAGCGTCATCTGCGCAGGTTGCAATACGCGAAGGGTGGTGTTGCGGGTGCAGGAAGCCAGCCCGATGAAAAGCAACAGGGCTACTTTCGGAAGATGTTTTCGGATCATAATCGGTTGGTTTTAGATTTTTTGACATTGGACATTGGACGTTGAATATGTCCAACGTCCAACAATCAAAAGTCCACTATCCTTTAAACTCGCCCTGGATGGACGATTTCACTACACGGATAAACGTTTTTTCGTCCACCATCAATCGAACGATAGGGCCGTCCATTTTAGTGATGCGCCCGATTATTCCTGAATTGGTAACGACCTCCATACCCTCCCGTAGGCTTTCGATAAATTTTTGTTGCTCTTTTTGTTTCTTGATTTGTGGGCGGATTAGGAAGAAGTAAAAAACAACAACGATGAGAAGTGGGAACAACATCCCAAGGAGTGGGTTGCCTGCTGCTTGCAATAGAATGTGGTGCATGGTTGAATTGTTGAATGGTGGAATTGGCAATTTGGGAACTGGTTGATAAAAACGCACCCTGCCGACAAGCGACAGGATGCGCAAAGGTAGTTTTGAACTTTACGTTCTCGAAATATCAGGGCAAACTTTCAAAAAGTTATTGGAAGTTCACATTTTAAACACGGCATCATCCACACCATTATTCAATTTTATATCTGTGACGCTGACTTTAAAGGGCACTGGCAAGGCACCAGAGACCTTCATCCCATGGGGTAATTTCACGCCGTTTACCTCTTTGTAATCCATTAAATCCACCGTTTGAACGGTTGGGGCGCCATCTGGACCTTTAGCGGTACTAACTTCGCGAACCTTTAGACTGGTTTTAGTATCGTAATATTCTGTGATTTTTTCCATCAGGCCGTTCCACTTCAATCACATAGGCATTGTTGCCTTCTACGGTTTCCAAGCCTTTCAGCACGTATTTGTAACCACCTGTTTTATAGGCAGCCTCTTTACAAAACAACGCTTGCTCTTTAAGGTCATTTAATTGTTCCCCTTCTAAATATGCTATTGGGGCCCCTGTGGAAGATTGCTTTCCTTCCACGCCATCATACAGTTGCTTATTCATCGGTTGGCCGTTCATGGTCATCTCAACCGCGTATTTGTCCCGGCCTTTTTGGAAGGTCTTCATTCCGAAAGACATGCCCTGCAATTGCATCGTTGACGTAGATTGCATATCCTTTACTCCGTTAATTTTTGCACGCCCACCAATCGCATTCAAATAGTCTTCCACCACTTGTTCCGCCGTAAGCCCAGCGGGTAGGGACGGATTGACTTCTTTTACTGGGTTGCCATAAGCATCATAAAAATTGATTTTTCCATCCGCAGAAAACTGTTTCAACCGATCGGCCACATCTTTCTTGTTGCCCACTACCAAAATATGCGCCTGGTTGGGGCGGATATACTTTTGTGCCATGGCTTGTACCTGTTCTGCGCTTACGTTTTGAAGCACTTCAAGGTACTTTTCATAGTAATCGGCTGGAAGGTTGTAGCGGGCAGTATTCAAGGCAAAGGTGGCTACCGTGCCAGGCTCTTCCAGGCTTCTGGAGAAATTGCCTGCCATAACATTTTTGACCACTTGCAATTCTGCCTGATCCACCTTTTCGTTGCTCAGCCGGCGCATTTCTTTCAGGGCTTCAATGATGCTACTGTCTGTCACAGCATTGCGAACACTTGCAGAAGCGTTAAAAGAGCCTACCAATTTATCCGGATTAAGCGAGCTTCCTGAGCCATAAGTCCAACCGTGGCCTTCGCGCAGGTTGTTGTTGAGGCGGCTGTTGAAATAACCCCCAAGAATGGTATTCGTCACTCGGGAAGGAATTACATCTGGGGTACCAGGTTGAAGATCAACGGGATAGGTGATATTGATAACAGATTGCACCGCGCCAGCTTTGTGAACAAAATCAACCTGTGTTTTCTCTGGAGCACGCGGAACTCCGTAATTGTGTGTGGGAACCACACCCTTGGCCCATTTCCCAAAATACTGTTTTGCTTGCTTTTCCGCCTGGGCTTTTGTCACGTCTCCCGTCACCACGAGGTAGGAGATATTGGGTTTGAAATAGGTATTGTAATGGTTTTTGATTTGCTCCAAATTTATCTTGGCCAGCGTGGCATCGGTCATGTTTTCGCCGTAAGGATGGTCTTTCCCATAGCGTAATACCGCAGCCACATTTCCCGCAATGGCGTTGGCATCGTCCTTTGTGAAGCAAGCCCACTTTCTGCCCGTTTTTTGGATTTGTCTAGTTCCTCCTGCGGAAAAACAGGATTGAGCAGCACATCGGACATGATTTCCAGCAATCTATCGCTGTGTTTGCTGAGGCATCCGCCATTGACGCCATTGGCATCTGAAAACAGCGATGCACCCAGGAAATCAACCTGTTCGTCTATTTGAGGTTTAGTGCGGGTAGTTGTGCCTTTCGAGAGGAGTTCACCCACCATGTCCAGGTAACCAGCCGCGTCTTTTTCCAACACAGGGTCTTTGTCAACGAATATCCGATAGGAAACTTTGGGCAATTTGTGGTTTTCCACGAGGATAACCGTTAGTCCGTTTTCAAGTTTAAAGGTTTCGGCTTTGCCAATTTGTACCATTGGCGCATTGCCAGGAGCTGGAGCGTTTTTGCGCACATCGCCAGTGGGTAACGGTATCTTTGGCGCCTTGCTTGCGGAAACTGTTGGGGTAGGGGACGGGGCAGGTTTTGTGCTGCTCGTTTTGTCGGCTGCTTTTGGAGAACATGCGGCCAAGAGCAGGGATATGCTTATAATGGAAAAGAGTATTTTTTTCATTGAAAATCAATATTGAAAAAGGTTATTTGGTTATTCGAGTATTTGGTGATTTGGTTATTCGAGGTTTCCGGCTTGGGCACTCAAATAACCAAATCACCAAATACTCGAATAACCAATCAATTATCATGGTTTCGCCGGCTGTGGCATCCAGTGTAGCACCACTCGGGCATTTTTGTTAAAGTACTTGTTGGCTGCCGCTCGAATGTCTTCACGGGTCACTTTGCGGTAGCGCTCGAGTTCGGTATTGATAAGGGTTGCGTCGCCGTAATACATTTCATATTTAGCAAGATTCTCCGCAATTCCGGCCATGCTGTTGTTTTCGCTCACGAAGTCATTCTCCACTTGATTTTGAAGTTTTTGGAACTCCAAATCTGAGATCAGATTGGTTTGTACGTCAGCAATGACTGCATCCATGCTTTTTTCCAGATCGGCAATTTCCACCCCTAGGTTGGCAATGCCAAAGCAAATATTGGCGCCTGGGTCTTCCAGTTCGAGCGGAAATGAGCCAGCAAACACTGCTTTCTGCTGCTCATCTACAATGTTCTTTTGCATTCTGCTGCTTTCTCCCTGGCTCAGCACCATTCCGAGCATTTTAACGGCATAAAAATCTTTGGTGCCCTGCGCAGGGATATGATAGGCAAGAATGACGGCAGGCAATTGCACATTGTCATAAACAGTGTCGCGCTGCATTTGTGTTATGGCAGGCTCTTGCGGGAATTTACGCTGAATCTCTCCCTTGCCCCTTGGAATGTCTTTGAAAAATGAGTCAACCAGTTTCTTAGTCTGCTCTATGTCAATATCCCCTGCAATGCTCAAAATGGCATTGTCGGGGCGATAAAAATCCTTGTAAAAGGTTTTGTAATCAATCTCTTGCGCTGCATCCAAGTCTTCCATTGAACCGATAACAGAACTTTTGTAGGGGTGGACTTTATACAGTCGTTTGAGGGTCTCCTCCAGAAGTCGCCCGTAAGGCTGATTGTCAACGCGTTGGCGGCGTTCTTCCTTCACAACCTGGCGTTGGGTCTCCACGCCTACCTGTTCGACCTTGGCGTGCAGCATCCGTTCACTCTCTAACCAAAGGCCTAGTCCGAGTTGATTGCTTGGCAGCACCTCGTAATAATACGTGCGGTCGTACCAGGTGTTGGCATTGTTCATGCCCCCTGCGTTGTTGATGTAGTCATCGAACTCGCCGCGTTTGATGTTTTCCGAGCCTTCAAACAGCAAGTGCTCGAAAAAGTGGGCAAAGCCCGAACGTTTGGGTTTTTCATTCTTGGAACCCACATGGTACATGACAGAAACGGCCACAATGGGTGTAGAGTGGTCTTCGTGGAGCAGCACTTTTAGACCGTTGGCCATGTCGTACTCCACGAACTGGATGTTTTGGGCAACAGCCATACTGTGCAGAAGCGCGATGAGGGAAAAGAGCAGAATTGTCTTTTTCATGTTTATGTTATGGTGTGATGAATTGTGGGGCGAAACACATTTCGCCGACTTATAATTTTTTTTGGCGAAATAAATTTCGCCCTACAAGGCGCAAAAATCCCAAAAAGAGTTTGCGTCCCATGTATGATTCGATGAAAGTTTGGCTAGGTTCGGCCAAAAACGAAGAAGCCCAGCGTTTTGCTAGGCTTTTTCTCATATTTATCAAATAAGCGCGCTTCTAAATTACTTCAACAGCACTCCGTTTTTTACTTTAAATGCCTGAACCCTTGCTTTCAACACGTTGGTGAGCGGGTTGTCGCCAAGCACAAGGAAACTAGCCTCGTAGCCATTTTCAATTTTGCCTATTTTTCGGTTGGGGAAAATGGCACGTGGGGTGTTCTCGCACAGCACTTTAAGCGTATTCGCATCGTCCAATTCTCCGAGTCCAAACCAATAGTTTAATTCCATCCGCAAAGTACGTTGTGCGTCATCGGAACCTATTGCCACTGCAACGTTGGCGTCGAGTAGGCGTTTCAGCGTTTTTTATGAAATTCTTGAACTGCGGCACGATTGGCGGCGGCCTGTCCGTGGGAAAGCAGCAACACCAGCGGAGTCTTTTTCTTTACAAGTGTCTTTATGTCGGCAGCGGTAAGTTCGAATTTCTTGGTATCACCTAAGCCATCCCAATTGTGGCCGGGCAGGTTGGCAAAGCCATCAACACCGAGTTTTAAGCCAAGTCTTAGATCGTCTGCTGTTTCAACATTTGCAAAGACGCGGAGGCCAGATTTGTGCGCTTTTTTCACCACTAGCTTAGCAACTTCGGCAGAAAGGCCCTTCCCTTCCTTGCCGCCGTTGTTTTGCATGTCCATCAAATAAATCGAAATCACACCTGGGTTTTGCATTTTTATTTTGTCCCAGTTGGCTTCGAGCGCCACTTTGTTGTCTATAAACCAGTAACCATTGCCGAGCATTTTTTGGCTGGTTTTCAGTTCGGCGTATTTTTCACCCCAAAGGCTTGGGTTTTTGATTTTGTTGGCCGGGCCTTCATATTCCAAAAACGGGTGTCCTAGTGTGCAGGTAATTACACCATTGGAAAAAACAGCGTCGGGTGCACCAGCCTTATTTAGAAGGGGGGGCAGTGGCTGCACGGCCTTCTTGGGTGTTTCCTAGCATTTGTAGGTAAAACACCCCCTCACCCATATACTGGCTTAGGGTATTGGTAGCGGAAGGGTTTTCCGTGACACTTGAGCAGTGTGCATCGCCCATTGGAGGCACCACCCAGCGGCCTTCGAGGTCAATCATGGAGTCAATTTTTGCAGGGGCTTTTTTGCTTAGGACACCATTTGTGGTGTACCAGGTAGCGGTGACAAAGCCCTTGCCATTGTACCATTGACCGTTGCGGAATTCGTAGTTTTTTCCGGCCGTTTGTGCCATCATATCCAGGCAGATAAAGCAAAAAAACAAAAAAGGAACGAGTATGCGTTTCATTTAAAATGTTGACTTTGAATGGATTAGAGAAAATTATTCAATAAAAGTCCTGCAAAAGTACCCAGCCTCCCGGCAATAGGGTAGTGGTTAACATACTATTGTTAAAACTGCAAAACCGGAAAATTCAAAACAGGAAAATGTAATACCGTGGATTGTGCGGTGGCCTTCAAACTATCTTCGCCCCATGCACTACGATGTAATTATTGCTGGAGGAGGAATTGTCGGGCTTGCTACGGCCTTGCAATTACAGCGGCAACGCCCCAAATTTCGAATTGCGGTGCTTGAAAAATAAGCCCAGGTAGCAGCGCATCAGAGCAGTCGAAACAGTGGTGTAATCCATTCAGGCATTTACTATCGCCCTGGCAGCCTTCGGGCCGTCAATTGCAAGCGCGGCTATGATTTGATGCTCGAGTTTTGTCGGGAACATGAAATTCAACACGACGTTTGCGGCAAAATAATCGTCGCTTCTGAAGAAAATGAGCGAAGCCAATTGGACAAAATTTTCCAGCGCGGAATAGAAAACGGCCTCCTTGGAATTCGGAAAATCACGGCTGCCGAAGCCATTGAAATTGAGCCGAATGTTCGCGCTGTAGAAGCACTATGGGTGCCCCAAGCTGGTATTGTGGACTATGGTATTGTGGCACGTAAATACGCTGAAATTTTTCAAAGCAAAGGCGGGGAAGTCTTTGTAAATCAAAAAGTTGTAGCGATAAAAGACACAAATGCCGGGATTGTGCTGGAAACAGAAGAAAGCCAATCTGTAATACAAGGAAAATCTTGGGAGGCCTCCTTTTTCGTCAATTGCTCCGGCCTCTACTCCGATCATATTGCCAGACTGACGGGCGAAAAACTCAAGGTTCAAATCATTCCTTTCCGTGGCGAATATTACGAACTGAAACCTGCCTCAGAACACCTTGTGCGCAATTTAATTTACCCGGTTCCAAACCCGGATTTTCCATTTCTTGGGGTTCATTTTACACGTATGATTCATGGAGGTATCGAAGCTGGCCCCAATGCAGTGCTGGCATTTCAACGGGAAGGATATTCGCGTTGGGATTTGAATTTCAAGGAATTAGGCGAAACGCTCGCTTTTTCTGGATTCCGGAAAATTGCCCGAAAATACTGGCGGGAAGGCTGGGCTGAAATGCAGCGCAGTTATTCAAAAGCCCATTTTATACGGGCGCTCCAGCGGCTCGTGCCCGCTATAAAGCCCGATGATGTTGTGCCTGGCCGTGCAGGAGTCCGTGCAATGGCTTGTGACCGCGATGGCAATCTGCTTGACGATTTTCTATTCCTTGAGCGCCCACGTATCCTGAATGTCTGCAATGCGCCCAGTCCTGCTGCCACGGCTTCGCTGGCTATTGGGGAGACGGTGGCGGAGATGGTGGTGAAAAGGATAGGATAAGGATTGTATAGCGTGATAACCGATTGATTAAGGATAAATATGCTAACTGTTCTGACTTCTGAACATTTTCAGCCTGAAAAGGAATACATTTTCCACGTCTTGTTCCGCGAGATGCTGGGCATTGAATACGTTGTGGAATTTGCTGGGGAGAGGCTTGCATATTCCGACTCCCGAACGGTGCGGAATTGAAAATCGAGGATTGGTTTGCTGCGATGGAACTTCCCGAAAGTTTATCCCGATTTTCGGGATCGGAAAACTGCTGCCCACCACCAGCCTTCCACTTCACCAATGAGCCTACTTCCGATTTTTTTTTCATTGCTTTCTTCCTGCTTACGCGCTTGGAAGAAACCTGGAGTTCAGAACGCGACGCACATGGGCGTTTCCCCGCAGTACAATCCTTGGCTTGGAAACAGGGTTTTCTCCACCGCCCGGTTGTGAACGAATGGGCCGATTGGCTTTGGGAAGCCCTGGTCCGGCTTGGTTGGCGTGGCGAGCGCAAACAGCGTCCGTTCCAAATTTCAATAAGTTGTGATGTAGACCATCCGAGGCTCTGGTGGTCTAATGCAGACTGGGCAAAGACCATTGCCGGGGCAATTTTAAACGTGGCGACATAAATGAAGCCACCTATTGGCTCAAAAATCACGCTTTCAAGCAAAAGGACCCTTACGATGTGTTTGACGAATGGCTTGACCTCTTTGAAAGAAACAATCTTCACGCACAGTTCAACTTCATGGGAGAAAGACATCGTTCAAGCGATTGCTGGTACCCGATTCGGCATCCGTTTGTCAATAAATTGATGACAAAAATTGCAGTACGCGGCCATGGGATCGGATTTCACCCCAGTTACGAGGCTTTTGAAAGTCATGAAGTTTTTAATCTTGAGCTGGAGTCGCTCCGTCAGGTTTCACCCATTGAAATTACCTCTGGTCGCCAGCATTACCTGCGGTTTTCAGCCCCAAAAACCTGGCAAATGTGGGAGGCCGCAGGTTTGCAGGAAGACAGTACGCTTGGATACCCCGAGGGGGAGGGTTTTCGATGTGGAATTTGTCATGATTTCCCAGTTTTTGATACAAAACAGCGCAAAATGCTGAACTTACGAGAGAAACCGCTCATTGCTATGGACGTGACCCTGGCGTTATACCGCCGATATACCCCTGAACAATCTGCTGAACACCTGCTCCAACTTCGCCGCACGGTGGAAAAATATGGGGGGGACTTTACCCTGCTTTGGCATAACTCCTCCTGGAATGCTCCCTTCTGGGAAGATTGGAAAGCGGTATTTCTAGGTTTTATAGCAAGCTAATTTCTTTATGATCAATATGTTACGCCGTTTGCGGGGGCTACTGCCACTGCTACTGCCACTACCACTGCTTTCCCAAACATCCGGCATTCCGCTGCAATCCCCTTCCTACCCAATGCTCGACCGCTTGGAAATTCTGAGCGGTATCGAAAGCCCGATTCACCCCGAACTCAAATTCTTTAATAGGCGAGATGCAGCAGTATACGCGCTCAGGCTTGATTCCTTGGGTTCAAAGCAGCTTTCTTGGCGAGATCAAAGAGATATTCGCTATTTATTGAATGATAACAATGAATGGCTTGCCGACACCAGCCGTTTATTACGTCGTAATGCCAGAAGAGGAATTTTAAAATACTTTTACCAAACGCCCGCCAACTTCTATGAAGTGAACACCCGCTATTTTAAACTTCGGGCCAACCCAATGCTGAATTTTCATTTGGGTCGCGAACGGGATGATGCGGAAATGGTTTTCAAAACCAGCGCGGATTTGAACTGCGCGGTGAGGTGGACCGAAAAGTGTTTTTTATACCAATTTGGTGGAAACGCAGGCTCGCTTTCCGCGATATGTTTCCCAGCGGGTAGGTGAATTCCTGGCAATTCCAGGTGCCGGTTTTTTCAAGGGCTACAACAGCAATCTTTTTAATATTCAGAATGGTTACGATTTCAATGTGGCCACCGCCTATCTTGGCTTTCAAGCATCAAGGCATTTTGGCATCCAAATTGGACACGGCAAGCATTTTATTGGGAATGGCTACCGTTCTATGTTCCTCTCAGATTTTTCTGCACCGACCTTTTCTTGAGCTTGGATACCCGTGTGTGGAAGTTTCATTTCCAAAACCTGTTCCTCGAGCTTAGTCCTGTTTCTCAGGTAAATATCCCCGATGGCACGATCTTGCCCAAAAAGTATGTGGCCATCCACTATTTGAATTTCAAGGTTACACCTAGCCTGGCATTTGGCTTTTTTGAGGCCACGGTTTTCAATCGCAGTCGCCAGTTTGAGTTCCAATACTTGAATCCTGTCATTTTTACCGCAGCGTGGAAGGTATGATCGGCAGTCCTGACAATGTACTGTTGGGATTTGATGGGCGTTGGAACGTGCTGCGGCGTGTTCAACTCTATGGACAAGTGCTGCTCGATGAACTGGTGTCTTCTGAAATATTTAGTGGGAGTGGCTGGTGGGCAAACAAGTGGGGAATCCAGGCCGGCGTCAAATATGTGAATGTATTTGGTCTCGATCATTTGGATTTGCAAGTGGAACACAACCTTGCGAGGCCATTTACTTACTCCCATTACGATCCTGCGAATAGCTACACGCACTACAACCAACCCTTGGCGCACCCTTTTAGGTGCCAATTTCAGAGAATCGCTTGTGTTGCTTCGTTGGCAGCCACTTTCTCGCCTTTCGCTTCAAGCACGTTTTATCCATGCCCAAATTGGGGACAATACACCCACTGAGAATTGGGGCGGCACTCCACTCATTGATTATAACACACGTGTGCAGGACTACGACAATGAGATTGGCCAAGGCGTGGCGGCCAGGATTGATCTATTCGGTCTGGATGCATCCTGGTCGTTATGGCATAATGTGTTTGTAGATATCAAATTCCTCCATCGAAAGAAAGCCAGCGACGATGCTGCAAGGGAGATTTCAACTCAAGTTTTCGGTGCGGGGCTTCGGATCAATATGTGGAATCCGAACATGGATTTTTGATTTCAAAAACGTTCAAAAGCCCTTGTTTTTCAATTCATTAGGGAACTTCAAAAAGGGTTTGCTTTATTTTAACTATCGTTAACAGCGGGGGTATTCTTTAGGCGCCTCCCCCCCATACTTTTGTGCCATCATTCTGACAACAAACAATTAACTCACCTTACATTCATCTCATCTTAAACGGTTTCCTTTCTAATGAAACAAGCATTTTCCCTCCTCGCTTTCTTTCTCCTCGGCTCCTTTGCAATCAATGCTCAAAATGCAACGGGTCCAGTGATGACTTTCCTGACAACAACTGTTGACTACGGCAAGATCGAAAAGGAAGCGACAAAATTCGTAAGTTCTCGTTTACCAATACTGGCAACGAGCCACTCGTCATCAAATCCGCCAAAGGATCTTGTGGTTGTACTATACCAACCTACCCACAGGAGCCAATTATGCCTGGCGAAACTAAAACCATTGACGTGAGCCACGACACCAACTGTCCTGGCGCATTCACGAAAACCGTGACGCTTACTACCAACGAAACACCAGATACGCACACCTCACCATCAAAGGCGAGGTGTTGGTGCCACCAACGCAAAGAAGCAGTGCCAGCCAGCAACGGCGGCATCAAGCAATAAGAACTGATTGATTTTTGGTTTGACGATACGACCCTGCCGGTGTAACACCGGTAGGGTTTTTTGCTTTTTGAAAAAAAGGCGCCGCTGAACAGCAACCTTTTCGATAGAATGGTTGTCTATGGAAATGAAAATAATGTCTCTAAAAAGTATTTAAAATCAAAAAAGCCATTAATTTCGTCCCTCCTTCGCAAAATTCATTAAGCATGAAACGAGAAAATACTTTCAAAACACTTCTGCTAACAGCTTCTTTACTAAGTCTTTTTGCATTTGCTTTTGTAAATCTCCGTACCAATGCTATGTCTGCGCAGTCATTTTCAAAAATGGAGATGGCGCAAAATCAGGTTGAAAGGGATGATGTAGACGAATCAGATAAACTTCCTGTCCCAGATGTTTCTGTTTTAGGTAGGGTTTGGGAAATCGCACAGCGGTTTTTGGATAAGGCAAACTGAGTATCACAAGAAATTGATAAGCAAGAAACCCGATGCAGTATATCTGCATCGGGTTTCTTGCTTTTATCGTAAAATTGCTTCGGCAGTAAAATATATACCTTTGCCCTAAATGATTTACATGAGAATAAAGGCTTGTTTAAACACTCCCGCCTTTTTGAATGTTGGTTTTAAGCAATTAACCAGCAGCAGTTATTGGGTTGTTTTTACAATGATCTTTCTTGCCTGTGGAGAACGACAAATTTCGGATATAGCGCCAATAGATAGTAGTCAATATGCATATTTCCCCTTGAAAATTGGCAAATTTGTGGTGTGTCAGGTGGATAGCATCGTGTACGATTTTGATGCTGGGGGCAATACTGTCCAAGATTCCTCCCGGACTTTCTCAAAGAAATTGTGGCTGACACACTACGACAGTTCCGGTGAGTTGCAGTATATCATCGAACGTTATGAACAAACAGACCTGAGCCAACCCTGGGTCTTCAAAATGCAATTACATCAAGCCAGACAGCGACTCAATCTATCCGCACTGAAGACAATTGGCGGTTTTAAAGTTGGTGTTTCCAATGGACCGTCGCAGCGAATGGGATGGAATATTTGGATAGACGAAAGCCGGGAAATAGAGATTGCCGGAGAACGTATGCGTCCATTTACCAACTGGGCTTATAAGGTGGATTCTATTGACGTTCAGGCAATTGTAGGCCAATTTTCTTTTGATTCAACATTGCTGGTCACAGAAGCAGATGATACTAATGTAATCGAACGTCGGCTTTGAGGGTTCGTTATGCCAAGCATATCGGCGTCGTTTGGCGGGAACAGTGGATTCTTGATTCTCAATATTGCAACCAAGTGCCCCCACCTACCGATTGTGAAACCCGCCCTTGGCCACAAAAAGCAGAAAAAGGCTATATTCTTCGACAAACTATTTTATCTTTTAATTGAAATTGGAGGATTATTTGATTGCCCGATTGATTCGATTGACAATATCAGTTGTGGTCCTTTCTTCACCAGGAAAAGGCATGCTCATCTTCTAATCATAACAATCGAATCAATCAGGCAATCGAATCAATCAGAACAATCAAATCATGGCAGAAACACAATACGTTACTATTGGCCGGACCCGTAAAGCGCATAGCCTTACGGGCGAGCTTGAAAGTTTTCATTGAGGAGCGGTATTTGGAAGATTTTATGAAAAACGAGCGGATATTCTTGGAAATTAAAGGATTGAAAATCCTTATTTCATCGCCAATGTGCGCGGAGGAGGGAAATGATCATGAAACTCGAAGAGGTGGACAACCGGGATACTGCTATACTGCTCCAATCGCGAGATGTGCTATTGCGCCAACAAGACATTTTGCCTGACCATGCCCGCGAATTTGAGGTAGAAGAGGAGGATGGTCTTGAGTATGACCATCTCACGGGGTTTCTTTTGGTGGATGAAACCTGGGAGAAATTGGGCTGATTGACGAGGTGCTGGAATGCCACAGCAAGAAATGGCTTTCTTGAAATATAAGGGCAGGGAAGTGTTAGTCCCTCTAAATGAACAGTTTATACGTTCAATTGACGAGCAGAACCGTCGTGTTCTGGTGGATTTGCCTGACGGACTTTTGGACTAATGAAATATTTAACAAATAAAATATTTGTGTAAAGAAACTTTTTTTCTGCTTCTCTGCGTTCACGTTTGGTCATTTGATGAGATTAACCAATAAATACCCTCCCTATGTACCACACTACCGAACGAAATGAACGCCAAGCAAAAGGCACGCTGGTGCTCGCAATTGCCCTCCACCTTGCATTGGTGGCCATGTTGTATTTCAAAATGACAAGCGAATCCGTCACCCCGCCCAGACGCACAACCCACAAAGGTGAACGTCGCAAAAGAACGGCCTACCGCAAAGGCAAGGACAGTTCAACTGCCCTAAGCCCTGTATGACGCCCAATGAAGTGCAACCATGAGACAAGTGCCGCTCCCAAATGTGGGGACGGCACTTTTTTGTACCGGCGGATTTAACCCTCAGAGCTAAGTGTCCAGCGGCTAAAGCTGCCGTTACTAACAAAAAAGCCCGTTCGCTCTGGGGGAGGGAATGGGCTAAAAAATTGTTTTCTTCGATTCTAATCCGTTACACAGGGGCCGTAATTACTACGGCAGTTAGTCAGTTGAAGGATGGCCTTACGAGGTAGGCGTTCTCAAAAGGTGATTTGGGGCTTGGTTTGATAGGGTTAGGGCAAAATGAGTGTGAATGGATGACTTAAGGGCCGCTCTCATGGTCGCCTTTTCTTGGTTTTCTTGGTTAAAATGCTTCATCTGGCTTTTGAGGCTCAACAGTTTCAAATGGTTTTCTTGGATGGAATTGGTTCATCTGGCTTTTTAAGATTCAAGCGTTTTCAAATGGTTTTTCAGTGGCCGCTTTCATGTGGTTAGGGTGGTTTCAAGGGTTGGGGGCATAGTGTTTGTTTGTGTGGTTTTTCTCAATTGGATGCCCGCGGGTCGAAGGTTTTAGGTGTTTGTCTTTAGCTGGCAGGGTACACAGGGTGTAGTGTGAAATGTTCGTCGGCGTAATCTCCTTTCAAAAGTCCTGTCCGAGCAGTTCGGCTTTGTCCATCAGGGCTAATTATTCGTTTTCGTAGTCTGTAGGTTTGCTCCGTTTTTGGGCTTCCGGGGTGGGGTACTGGTAAAAAGTCGAACACAAGTACATGGTCAGTCATGGCAGGTTTCCAAAGGGCGTGGGCGAATGTTCTGCCGGCAGGTAGCAGTTGTTCGCGCAACCAGCCGATGTGCTTCCAGATGGTTTTGCCGTTTAGTCCTCGGTATCCGACTTGAAGGGAAAGGATTGAAATCTCCTCCCATTTTGGGTCGTTTTGGCTGAGGTTGCAACTGACTTCGATCAGGAGCGGTTCCATAGGCCGTGTTTTGAAGCGGGTTAAAAAATCGTTGAGGTTCATAAAGTGTGTTTGTTTCCCCTCCTACACTAAAGCTTCGAGGGGTAAACCTGGCCCCCGGCAGCGCTCCTTTGATTTCACCTTTTTCCTGCTCAGTTTTCTGGGGGGTGGAGCGCTGCTCGGGGTTGATTGGGCAAACCTTGCCAGGCTGCTTTCATGTGGTCTTTCCCGGTCTCCTCAATTCTGACAGTCTTCTCAAAAACGTTTCGGCTTTCCTTGTTCGCTTCTGATAGGTCAAAGGTGGGGGTGATATGGTGCAGAGGCCAAACACAGAAATTGACATCACTTCCATTACTGGGAATTTTTTGAGATTTTTGTGAGACCCTATTTGACAAGAATGGATTTAAGGTGTTGATTATCAGCACTTTTATGGTTTTAATCAGCCTACGATGTACGCCAGCCCACTCCTCCGCACCCTCCAACTTCTTACTCAAGAAGAACTTCTGAAGCCTTGCATCTTTTGCGGCATCTCCGATTTTCAACGATACAAGGCCTGATGATACCTTGGCTTTATTTGAATTTTTAAAGAAATTTTACCCGCAATTTGATAGCCCGGAGCTTCACCGCGATGTTGCAGGCAAGCGTTTTTTCCCCAAGGCCTCCAATCCAGTAGGCGCATTACAACGTACCATGGCCCAATTGATGAGCATCGTGCGGAATTTTGTCACCTTCCGCTATGCCGTGCTGCGCGATGCTGAGGAACCAAACGGCTCTGCACTCCTCCATGAGGTTCAGCAAAAACTCTCGCTCATGCGGTTTTACAGTGAGCGTTTGCAGCAGGCCAATGTTCCCCCAGCTCCTTCAGTTCAAGTCGAAGAAAAAGGGCGTAAAAGCCGAAAAGCAGAAAATTTTTTTGAAAACCTAAACAACCAGGCTCGGAAGGAATTGGATAATTGCGCGGATTTTAGCGATTTTGATGAGCATGAGTTTGCTGATTACCATCAGTTCCGATTTAAGGTGGAACAGAAAAAGCCTTTTTTGAAGAACACAACAGCGAGCGTTACGGTGATAAAAACCTGTTGGCAGCCACTGAACAACTTGACACCTTCTATTTAATGAGCAAACTTGATCAGATGTGCCGGCTGGTTCATTATCAGCGCATGTGGCGTTTGTTCGAAGATGACTCGCCGGAGCATACCCGATTTTTGGTGAACCGGGATACAACGGTGCAAATTGCGCGGACACTTCGAGCCAATGGCTTTTTGCAGCAGCCAGCCGTGGCGCTCTACTGCACCCTACTTGATTTCCTGACGCAAAGCGACCCAGCTGAAGCAGAAAAATTGTCGGAGGTATTTGAAAACTTATTGGCAGAAAACCCGCACGCCTTGCCTGCTCAAAGGATACAAGCAATGCGCGTAATGGTGCGTGGTTTTTGGCCTGCACGCTATCGGGAGACGAAGGATCCGCGTTTTTTGGAAAAGATTTTTTCTGTGCAACTGCAGCAATTACAACAACTTAAATCGGGAGAAACCCTTCCCAGTACCCATTTTCAAAACATGCTTTTCACCGCCTTAAAATTGAAGAAAAAACGAATGGGCGGAGGACTTTTTCAAAAGCACCAAAAAACAGGATTAGTGGATTGAACGACGACGAGAAAACACTTCTGCTGGACATTGCCCTTGCGGCCATACTTTTTGCTAAAAGAGATTTTGTGAAGGCTGCCAAAACTTTGCCCCATTATTTGAGCTATGGCGCTTTGGATGACATATATATGTATGCAATCGCTGCAACGCTTGATACGCGTATCCGCTATGAACTCGATGATCTGGATGATGACTATGCAGAACATATGCTCCATGCCACAGCAACCCGTCTTCGCCGCGACGATTCTTTGCCACCTCACCGACGGGCGGAGCGGTTGCGGTTTTTTCCGCGGCAAGACCTTCAAACTCAAAATTTTACGGAATCAGGATCGGCGTGCAGACCTCAAACCGGGGCTTGCAAAATTAGGCAAAGGATTGATGCTAGAACAGTTGTGGGCTCGGAAATGGATTGATAAAAATATGCTACATTCAAAACTGAAATAAATAAACCGCTTGCACCTCCGAAACGACTTACCTGCATCACCAGTAAACAAGGGCTGTGAGCAATAAAGCGCCCAAAAGTGGTAGGGCGGTTGCTAAGCGTTGGGCGGCTAATTTGCGGATTGCATAAAATGCAGGCCAAACCCGATCAACATCCAACAGAACTGCTCCATATCCCGTCAGAAAATCAAACAAAGAACTCCGGCCCGAATTCGTAGGGCAATCTGGCGCAGCATTTTGCCCCACTTTTCCATGCCATCCGCTCGGAAAAATATCCAACAAAACAAACGAAAATGGAAGGTCAAGACTCCGCCCAAAATCCGGCGCATTGGCCCTGAGGAGCTGGGAATATATTGCTTTATCCATTTTCTAACAGCCAGTGCAAGACCGTGCAATGCCCCCAGATGATGAATCTTGAGTGGCTGCACCACATGCCACAATCCTCCCAGCAAACATAGTGGCAACAGGTTGAAATTGGTGGACAAAGATTGACGGCTTCATTTCGCCACATTGCGGGTACTGGCCACAATGCCCGTCACCAAATGCCCAAATGGCTAGCCACCACCATTCCCCTTCTAATAGCCCAAAAGAGTGAAATGCCAAGGTGAGCGCTAAACCACCGGTAACGACCCAGGTGCCGATACTGCTGTCCCGGTTGCCACCCATAGGAATGTACAGGTAATCTCGAAGCCAGGTTGACAATGTGAAATATGCCATCGCTGCCAGAACTTGGTGATGCTGATTGATTGGGTCGGTGAGTTGAAATTGTCCAGGAATTTAAAGCCCATCAGAAGCGCAAGGCCGATGGCCCTCTCGAATATCCCGAAAATCGCAGTAGATCTGCATCGCATATCCATACACTCCAAAGAGATTCTCCAGCCCTGTGTATTGCAAAGGGGATTCAAATACACGATCTACATAATTTACACTTATATAGTCTGAAATGACTGCTTTTTTGAAATAACCTGTGCAAATTAGGAAAACTGCGCCTAAAATCGCAATATATTTAAATTATTATAAACCCTCTGATTTGGGGCAAAAATCCGCTGCCCGGACAATCGGCCCCGCAACCATTTATAGGAAAAAAGGTTACATAAAAGGCGTAGTCGAGCATGCTGTCTTGCGCCTTCAGTTGCCCCCCTCGTACACGTCAATGGTATAACTCAAGGACTGAAATGTAAAGAACGAAATACCTGCAGGAGGAACAGGTATCGCGGATCGAAGGTTTGTCGAGTATTTCATTAAAACAATCTCGGAATAGAGGTTGTATTTGAAATACACCAGCATTCCCAGGTTGACTATCAGACTTATAACAAGTGTGATGGTTTTCCCATTTCGGGTTTTTTAGTCGGTATATCCAACGTGCGAGGCTGAAAAATCAAACCACCACAATGAGCACATGTAGCAGCCAGAAGATTCCCGCGCACTTAAAATAAAAAACAGTGAAAAAGGACTCCATGCGATTCTGAGACGGTTGTGCCGCAACAGTGCCCGGTACACCATACATACCCAGAAACAAAATAAAAGCCTACTGCTAAAAAGCAAGGGCGATAGTTTCGAAACTGCCCGACTTTGTTCCTGATGAGCGGGCTTTTGTCAGTTCTTCCAGTATTTTGGCTAGGTCAAGGTCAAACACGGCGTGAAGGTATGGAACACCGAATTAATTTTTTGAAACACTAGGAAACTATGGGGCGCTAAGTTCCCTTAGTGTTTTAAAAATTCGACTCAAGACTGCCGAAAAACGGTCATTTTATCAACCTTTTGCAAATCCTCTAGTGAAACGCCCTCAGTCTCGGGCATCATGCGCCAAACATAGATCAACTGAAGATCATCATGACGCTGAAAATGCAAAATTGGGCCGCCCCAAATCATTTATCAACTTCGGAAATATACCAGCAATCAGGGCTGCAAAACCCAGTGTGTCAGGATCGCCCCAGGCCATGCCTGATGCCCTTACTTGAATTTGGGAAAATCTCAGAGATGAAAACCCAGATCACCGCAGCACCTGACCAATAGCATGACTGGCGATAAAAGCAAAATGTAAATCGGCACATTGGTGTATGATTCGTTGTAAAGACATAGCGATGAGTGCCAATGATACAATATAGCCCACCGAACCGATCTACATCAAGGTACGGCCAAAACGGTCAATTAAAATACCAGCTTAAATGCAGGAAAAGCAGGTTAACAAGTCCAACCCTGCTAGGGAAAGGAATGCACTTTCTTCTCGCCAAGGCCAGTTATTTTAAAAATGCGCG